>NZ_FQZE01000010.1 GCF_900141875.1 Tangfeifania diversioriginum
ACCAAGCAGCATTTAAAGAAAAGCGTATTAAATTTCTTGAGAATCAACTCGCACAATTAAACAACGTTGCATGATTGTGTATAAGGTAGGTTAGAAAATGAAATGCCCAATCTAACAAAAAGTCAAAAAAATTATCGCCATGACGCAACCATTCATTAATTCAACCCATCTGTCAGTAAGTAAAAATTATTAATACCAGCCATGGAAATTTTTTTGATGTTGCTTGCGATTGTACTGGGTTTTTCCATCGTGGTAATCTCTGTGCCTCCAATTTTACGGGTGGCCCGGCAGAAACAGCTTTTTGATTCGGTGGATGAGCGAAAAATACATACCTCTTCAGTTCCTCCACTCGGCGGAGTAGCTATTTTTTTAGGCTTTGTCCTCAGCACAATAGTATCTACTGACGGTTATAGTTTCGATTCACTGAAATACATCATTGCATCAATTATCCTCATGTTTTTTATTGGTTTGAAAGATGATATGCTCGTAATTTCTGCACGAAACAAATTTGTGGTTCAGGTATTTGCTGCCGCGCTTCTCATAACTCTTGGAAATCTTCAAATAACCAGTTTGCATGGGATATTCGGTATTTACGGAATAAATCATATCTCGGGCATCATTTTTTCGTTGTTTATTATTTTAGCAATTGTTAATGCTTTTAATCTCATCGATGGAATTGACGGACTGGCTTCAGGGCTTGCCATACTTGCATCTTTTGTTTTTGGTGCCTGGTTTTTTATTGCCGGACATATACAGTTTGCAATCATGTCGCTGGCCCTGACCGGAAGTTTAGCCGGATTTTTTATATTCAACGTGTTTGGCCAGCGGAATAAACTATTTATGGGCGACACCGGTTCGCTTGTGATTGGATTGATAGTGTCAGTGCTGGTGATAAAATTCAATGAATTTAACCTGTTTAAAACATCAAACTATTACATTGCCAATTCTCCGGCTGTTTCTTTTGCGATTGTAATTGTGCCACTTGTCGATACTTTGAGGGTTATTACAATCAGGCTTTTAAATGGAAAATCACCTTTTGCCCCCGACCGAAATCATATTCATTACAGGTTGCTTGAACTTGTTCCCAGTCATTTCAGAGTTTCATTGATTTTGATCTCGACCAACACGTTTTTAATTGCCCTCGCGTTATTTTTTAATCATATTGATTTTAATGTTTCGCTGCAGTTTTTCGCTGTATTTGTGTTGGCGATTTTATTTTCATTTATCCCCTCATGGATTTTGAGATATAGAAATAAAAAAGCTGCCAAAAATAAGTTGTTGGCAAATAATCCTCTCTGAATTACTTGTTAATCTGATTTAGAATATTTTGTCCGGAATGGAATAAATAATAGAATTCCATTCACAATAAAAGCTGTAATAATCACTATATTACCAGCCAGCGGATCAACCACTACATTGATAATTTTTCCGGTTAGTGCTGCAAAACCACCGGCAAGAATGGCAGCGGTGAGTTGTGGTTTCACTACTTTCAGTTTCAGCAAACCGGCCAGCATGGGCACCACAAAAGCACCGGAGAAAAAGGTAAGTGCCAGCAGCAACGACTGCAAAATGGAGGTCACAAAAAGTGCAACTACAATGCTCACCCCGCCCAAAGCAACAATCAAAATCCGTGTTAATTTGAGGGAACTTCTTTTATCCGGATTGCCTGAAATCAGTTCACTTAAAATGAGCGATGAAGTGAGCAGCGTAGTATCGGCCGACGACATTACTGCCGAGAGCAGCGCCGCGAGAAACAACCCGTAAAACCAGCTGGGCAGCAATGTGTGTGCAAATGACAGAATTTCTTTTTCACCCGATTCACCGGAAAAAATTCCCAAATAAGTTAGCAAAAATGAAATGGGCAGCAAAATAAAAGCAACCGTCACAATACTGCGCGTGGCTGTTTTTTCATTTCTCGCGCAAAATACCCGCGAATAAATGTCGGGGCCCACCACAAAGGTGACTGAGTAGGTAAGCATCAGGATAATTAAATCGAGCACCGAAAACGATGCGTTGAAAAGCGAGCTGAAATGAAGGGTTTCAAAAGTTCCCGTTCCATTTTTTTGCAGCGAAACAAAGGTGAGCGCCGACAATCCGAACACAATCAAAACCGACTGCAGTGTGTCGGTTTTCAGGATGCTCATCTGGCCGCCAATCAGTGTGTACAAAATAAAAACAGCCCCGGAAATAATGGCCGCCTCGTTGTAGCTGATCACATCTAAGCCAGCAATGATTTTAGCCGCGGCAATAATCTGGGCAGCTACAATTCCCAACCACGCCACCGGAATTATCACCGCCGAAATGGTTTCGGCCCTTTTTCCGAAAAAATGGCCCAGCAGTTCGGGCAACGTGTATTTCCCAAAACGGCGCACATATTTTGCCAGCGGAGTCAGCACAAACAATCCGAGCGCGGCGCAAAACAAAAACCACAACGCCGGCCAGCCGGTTTGCTGGCTCAGTTCAATGGTCCCCAAAATGGCGGAACCTCCCAGGATGGTAGCGAGCAAACTTCCCGAAACCGGCAGCCATCCTGCATTTTGGCCTGCCACATAATAATCCGAAGGGCTTTTTATTTTGAAAGCCGAATAAACGCCAATCAGCAAAATGAGTATAAAATAGATGATAATGATGGTTACCGGCTGCATGTTATTTTCATTTTGAAGGAACAAATATCGAAATTTCTGCTGCAATATTGTATTTTAGCTAACGAATTGAAAATTTTTACCAATGAAACGAATCATTTTTCCCCTTGCTGCGATTATGCTAATTTTGGCCTCTTGTAAATCAAAAAATGAAATGGTGCCACCAGTTGCTGAAAAAAATCCAAAAGAACTGACTACTCATGGTCATACCCGCGTTGACAATTATTACTGGATGAACCAACGGGAAGATCCGAAAGTGATTGCACATCTCGAAGCGGAAAATGCCTACAAAGAGGCGGTGATGAAACATACCGAAACATTGCAGGACGAGTTGTTCGACGAAATAAAATCGAAAATCAAGCAGGAAGATGAATCGGTTCCGTACGAGAAGAACGGCTATTTTTACTACACCCGCACGGTGCCCGAAACTGAATATTATCTGGTTTGCCGCAAAAAAGGGGCGCTTGATGCCGAAGAGCAGGTAATGCTGGATGTGAACAAAATGGCAGAAGGCCACGAATATTTCCAATTGGGCGGTTCTTCGGTGAGTCCTGATAATAAGCTGCTGGCGTTTGGTGTGGATACGGTCAGCCGCCGCAAATACACCGTTCATTTTAAAAACCTGGAAACGGGTGAAATCCTGGAGGATGCCATTCCTTTGACTACAGGAGGCGCAGTGTGGGCCAACGATAACAAAACTGTTTATTACGTGTTGAAAGACGATGTGACGCTGCGTTCGGAACGAATAATGAAACACGTTTTGGGAACCCCGGTGGAAGAAGATGAGGAGGTTTTTTACGAAGACGATGAAACTTTTTCTACCTTCATTTACAAAACGAAATCAGAGCAATATTTGATAATCGGCAGCGAAAGCACGCTCACCTCGGAATACCGTTTCCTAAATGCCGACACGCCCGAAGGCGAATTCAAAATCATTCAGCCGCGCACCCGCGAACTGGAATATTCGGTTGATCATTTTGGCGATCATTTTTACATTCGCACCAACCTCGATGCGCTCAATTTCCGGTTGATGAAAACGCCAATCACAGCCACCGAAAAAGACAATTGGGAAGAAGTGATTCCACACCGCGAAGACGTGTATTTTTCTGATTTCGAGATTTTCCGCGATTATCTCGTGGTTTCCGAACGGAAAGAGGGGCTTACCGAACTGCGCGTAATGTTGTGGGAAGACGGAGATGAATATTACATTGAATTCGATGAAGAAGTGTACACCGTGCGCCCCAATGTGAACCTCGAATTCAATACCGATGTGTTGCGTTTCAGCTACACGTCGCTTACCACACCCAATTCCATTTTCGATTTCAACATGAAAACCAACGAGCGCGAACTGCTGAAAGAGGAAGGGATTCTGGGCGATTTCAATAAAAATG
This sequence comes from Tangfeifania diversioriginum, assembly GCF_900141875.1. Classification (GTDB taxonomy): domain Bacteria; phylum Bacteroidota; class Bacteroidia; order Bacteroidales; family Prolixibacteraceae; genus Tangfeifania; species Tangfeifania diversioriginum. The sequence continues at coordinate 4,034 of NZ_FQZE01000010.1, forward strand.
ATTACGAAACTAAACGGATTTACGCCCCGGCCCGCGACGGGAAGAAAATCCCCATGTCGCTGGTTTATAAAAAAGGTGTGGAACCGGATGGCGAAAATCCGGCACTGATTTACGGATACGGTTCGTACGGTTACACCATCGATCCTACTTTCCGGCTCTCCATTTTGCCGCTGCTCGACCGCGGTTTTGTGTATGCCATTGCCCACATCCGTGGCGGGCAAATCAACGGGCGCGAATGGTACGAAGACGGTAAGCTGCTGAACAAAATGAACACCTTTACCGATTTTAACGACTGTGCCCAATACCTGATCAGTGAAAACTATACCAGCGAGGAGAAACTGTTTGCCAATGGCGGAAGTGCCGGCGGACTTTTGATGGGAGCCTGCATGAACCTGCAGCCTGAATTGTACAAAGGTGTAATTGCCAATGTGCCGTTTGTGGATGTGGTAACCACCATGCTCGACGAAACCATTCCGCTCACAACCAGCGAATACGACGAATGGGGAAATCCGAACAATGAAAAATACTACCATTACATGCTTTCCTACTCGCCCTACGACAATGTAGTAGCCAAAGATTACCCGGCGCTGCTGGTAACCACCGGTTTGCACGATTCGCAGGTGCAGTATTGGGAGCCGGCCAAATGGGTAGCCAAACTCCGTGAACTGAAAACTGACGATAATCCGCTGCTTTTCCACATCAACATGGACTACGGACACGGCGGCGCTTCGGGACGGTTTCAGTGGATAAGGGACACCGCACTGGAATACGCATTTATGTTTGATTTGCTGGAGATGGAATAGTTCCTCCAATTTTCTGTTAAAGAACATCCCCTTTCGAACTAAAAAATAATTAAATTTGCACATACCGTGTTCGTACACGGAAAATAATCTGAGGCAATAACAAATTAAATATAAATTATTATGAACAGGATTCTCTTTTTCTTTCTGGCAGTTTTAATTCTGAATGGGTGCAACAATGCACCGGAAGATGGCTGGACCGAACTTTTTAACGGTAAGGATTTAACCGGCTGGAAACAACTGAATGGTGAAGCAAAGTACGAAGCCGTTGACGGCATGATTGTGGGCACCACAGTGGCCAACACGCCCAATTCATTTCTATGTACCGAAGAAAATTATTCCGATTTTGTGCTGGAACTCGAAATGTTTCTCGAAGAAGATTTCAACTCAGGCATGCAATTCCGTAGTCAAAGTCTGCCTGATTATATGGATGGCCGTGTGCACGGCTACCAGTGCGAAGTAGATCCCTCTGACCGGGCCTGGAGCGCCGGAATATACGACGAAGCCCGTCGCGGCTGGCTCTACCCGGTTGAATTGAATCCGGATGCAAAATCTGCTTTTAAAGATGGCGAGTGGAACCACTACCGCATCGAGTGTATTGGGCCATCAATTAAAACCTGGCTCAACGGCGTGCCTGTTGCCCATCTTATCGATGACATGACTCCGGAAGGTTTTATCGCCCTGCAGGTGCATTCCATCGGAGGAGATGAATCCATGGCCGGAAGAAGCATCAAATGGAAGAACATCCGTATTAAAACGGAGGACCTCGAACCTTCGCCCAGCGAAGATATTTATGTGGTAAACCTTCTTGCAAATAATTTAAGCAAAGCCGAAAAAGAAAAAGGTTTTGAATTGCTATTCGACGGACAAACGGCCGAAAATTTTAAAAGTGTTGACGGCGACGAATTTCCTTCAGAAGGATGGCAGGTAAATGAAGGGGAGTTGGTTGTTCTTCCGGGAGGTGAGGGTGGTAGTATCATCACCAAAGAGGAATTCGGTCCTTTTGAACTGAAGTTCGATTTTATGTTTACCGAAGGTGCCAACAGCGGGATAAAATATGGTTTGGGGAATAACGGTCCTTCCATTGGTTTGGAGTACCAGATTCTGGACGATAAAAACCATCCCGATGCCAAAAATGGAATTGATGGAAACCGCACGCTCGCATCGCTTTATGATTTAATTCCTGCCAACAAACAAGGCCGTTTTGTAAAAGGGCCTGGCGAATGGAACCGCGGCCGCATTGTTTTGCATCCCGATGGAAGTGCGGAACACTGGCTGAATGGCAGAAAAGTGGTGGAATATACCAGAGGAAGTGAAGAATTTAACGAACTGGTAGCCGGAAGCAAATTTGCTGAACGAGAAGGTTTCGGAATGGCCGAAAAAGGGCCGATCCATATCCAGGATCACAACGATGAAGTGCATTTCAGGAGTATCAAAATAAGAGAATTATAAACCATGACGAACAGGAGAAATTTTTTAAAGGCAGCAGGAATTGGTCTGGCAGCTGCAACCATGCCCCAACTGGCAAGTGGCGCCAGTTCATCAACATCGGGCAGTAAAAACAAGTTTGATTTTCAACTGGGAGTTGCTTCCTATTCGCTGCGTAATTTTTCGCGCGAAGAAGCGCTGGGAATGACGGTTCGCTGCGGTGTGGATCGCATTTGCTTTAAAAGCATGCACCTGTCGCTCGATTCAGGTAAAGCCGAAATTGAAAAGGCAGTGGCCGATTGCAAAGAAAAAGGCGTGACCCTCTACGGCGGCGGAGTTATTTATATGAATAGCAAAGCAGAGGTGGATCAGGCATTTGAATACGCCAAAACAGCGGGCATGGAGTTGATTGTGGGGGTGCCACAACACGAACTGCTGGAGTATGTGGAAGAAAAAGTAAAGTCATACGACATCAAACTGGCCATTCATAATCATGGCCCGGGCGACGATTTGTATCCAAGTGCAGAAAGTGCCTACAATCTCATAAAAAACATGGATACAAGAATGGGCCTGTGCATCGATATCGGCCACACCAAACGCATCGATCGCGATCCGGAACAGGATGTGAAAGATTTTTTCGACCGCGTTCATGATATTCATATTAAAGATGTCACGGCAGCCAAAGCCGAAGGTACAACATGCATCGTTGGGCGGGGAGTAATTAATATTCCTTCGTTCCTCGAAACTATTGTAAAAATGGGCTACAAAGGCACAATTGCCCTCGAGTACGAAGCCGATGGAAATGATCCGCTTCCCGGTATGATGGAATCGTTTGGCTACACAAAAGGTGTGCTGGCAATGTTGTAATGGATTGTAAAGTATGATTATAAATTTTTATAAACTTCAATTTTTAGGTATTTTACATTCGTGTTTTGTAGTCAGATGAAATATAAAACTCACCCTGATAAGTCTGGCGACGTATCGTCCCTCTCTTCAAGAAGAGAGGGAGAAGAGGGAGAGTTAAAATCATAATCAAAGTTGAAAATTTTAAACCAAAAAAATATGAGTTCAAACAGAAGAGATTTTATACGAAAAGTAACAGCCGGTGCCGCAGGAGTTGCAGTGGGCGGTTCGGCAATGGGAATGTCGGCCAAAAGTTATGGCCGGATTATCGGGGCAAACGACAGGCTTCAGGTAGCAATTATGGGATTGGGCCGCAGGCTCGGCGCTTACTACGAACCGATTGCCAAAAAAGAGAGTAACGTGGAACTGGCTTACCTTTGCGATGTGATGAAAAGCCAGCGCGAACGGGCGGCACGCAATTTTGCCAAACATATCGATTATGAACCCAAACTGGAAAATGACATCCGGAAAATAATCGACGACCCAAAAGTTGATGCCATTTTTAACGCCACGCCCGACCACTGGCACACGCCCGGCTCGGTAATGGCCATTAAAGGTGGCAAGCATGTGTATGTTGAAAAACCATGCAGCCACAACATGTTCGAAAATGAAATTTTGGTGGAAGCCGGGAAAAAATACAACAAAGTGGTGCAGATGGGTAACCAGCAGCGTTCGTCGGGCCACACCAACGAAATTATAAATGAGATCCACAATGGCGTAATCGGCACGCCCTACAAAGCCGTTGCATTTTACACCAACCGCCGTGGAGAGGTTCCGGTTCAGAAAAGAGTTCCGGTGCCCAATGGTCTCGACTGGGAACTGTTTCAGGGACCGGCACCGCGCCGCGAATACACCGAGGAAACATGGGACTACAACTGGCACTGGTACGGCTGGGATTACGGAACCGCCGAAACCGGAAATAACGCCACACACGAGCTGGATGTAGCCCGCTGGGCTTTGCAGGTTGATTTTCCGCTGCATGTGGATGTGGAAGCCGCTAAACGCCATTTCATGAACGACGGCTGGGAAATGTACGACACCATGTACGCCACGTTTAAATTTGCCGGCGATAAAGTCATCAACTGGGACGGTAAAAGCCGCAATGCCTACGACACGTATGGCGGAGGCCGCGGAACAATTATTTACGGAAGCGAAGGGTCTGTTTTTGTGGACCGTGGAAAATACATTTTGTACGACCGCCAGGGCAAAAAAGTAAAAGACAGCGAATCGTCGTCCAACGAAGCAGGAACAGCACTTGGCGGTGGTGGCGACATGACCACAACCCACGTAATGAACTTCTTCGACGGAATACGTGGAAAGGCTAAGCTTACTGCGCCCATCGACGATGCCACCATCAGTATGGCCATGGTGCACTATTCCAACATTGCCTACCGCATTGGAAAAGGATTCGATATCGACGACCGCAACGGCCGCATGTTCGACCGCGATGCCATGAAACTGTGGACTCGCGAGTACGAACCCGGCTGGGAACCAATATTGTAAGATGTTTAACTCATACGAAAAATTCCCCGGTTGATTTCAGCCGGGGAATTTTTTTACTTCTTGCTTATTTACCAAAAGTTGTTTAGCTTTAACCCTGAACATCAACCGAAAACCGAGTGAACAAATCATTTCAAATAAAATTTCAAAATGAATTTTCCACTACTCCGGAAACAAGAATAAAAATTACTTCAAAAACCAATAAAATTCTAGCAAATGAAAAAAATAGTGACTGTAATTTTCTTGTCCATCCTGTCAATCGCAGTATTCGCTCAGCAAAACGAGGAAGAAATAATCAGGGATAATTTTAATAAATACAGAACTTTATCGCTTCAAAGCAACGGAGTAGAAGCTGTTAAGTATTTAGACAGCCGTTCAATAAAGTATTATGAAACGATACTGGAGCTTGTAAAAAATGCGGATTCATTAAAAGTAGAATCACTCACTTTGATGGGTAAGTTTATGGTTTTCAGTATCAGAAAAATGGTGCCGAAAGAAGATATCCTGAAATTCGACGGCAAAGCACTATTGGTTTATGCCATCGATAACGGGATGATTGACAACAGCAGTGCAAGGAATATTGGAATCGGGGAGGTAATAGTTGAAGACCAATTTGCCAAAGGCCAGCTGATTGTTAATGGAAACGTAACACCGCATTTTTTCCATTTTTATTTTGAAGAAGGTCAGTGGAAATTTGATATAACCTCTTTAATTCCGATTGGAATACCGTACTTCGAAAAAATAGTGGAAACATTAGGTGAAAAGGGAATTGCTACATTCATTCAAAATATGGACACCCTGAACTACCAAAACCAGGATATTTGGGAACCCGTTAATTGAATTTTTTTCAGCAGGCGACCTGCTCTTTTCATCAGCTAAAAGGAACGATGCCAGTTAACAAATCCGGATACCCGCTCCTTGTTTATTTAACAAAAGTTGGTTAGCTTTAACTCTGAATATCAACCGAAAACCGAGTGAAGAGATGCACGCCAGAATAGCTCAAAATGAATTTTACGTTCCCCACGGGAAACCAACAAAGAATGCAGGGTTTTTGCCCACACAAAGTCAGGATTTTAAAGACAATTCAAATGTGAATAGTTCCAACAACCGGTTGTGTGGTAAATTCGGAAAAGTAGGACAGTTAAAAAAGTTGTATTGCATTAAAAAATAGATAATTACATGGAATTTCAACAATATTATCCTACATATAATTACCAAGAAAGAGATATAGTTCTTGCTGAATTTGAGGAAGCACAGAAAATAGCAAACACTCAAAGTAAATTATATGGGCAATTAGCAAATTTTCTAATAGCATTTGTGACTGTCGGTATAACCTTGCTCTTAAAGACATCTGATAAGTCGACAAATCAAGCAATTGTTGTTGTTAAGGATAATGTGATATTCTTTGATGTTTTCCTTGGGATAATAGGTTTGGTAATCCTTCGATATTTTATTGAATTACAAAGAACAATAGTAATTAATAGTCGAAAAGTAATAACTCTTAGGCGTATGCTTGGATTAGATTATGGACATTTACAATTAACTATTCCTAATTGGAGAGTTGAAGGGGCAACAAATCCATTTGTAGTTAGGTTATTTCCTGGCTGGCTGAAATTTGGAAGTAGTCCATTTTGGATAATTGCCTTGACTTTAAATGTTTTTTGGTATTTCTCGTTGCCTTCAATAGAATATGATATAATCACAAAATATTGGTATGTAATTAATATTCTCATCACTGTTTTTTATGCTTTAGTATTTCGAATACAATTAAATGAGACTCATGAATCATTTTATCTTTCAATTGTGAAAAACGTTTCAAAACTACTTAGAATAAAATTGGTTAAGGACTTTGAATATGTACTGTATCGAGCAAAGCTCTCAGTGAATGAAAAGAATAGACTGAAATATAGAACGCATAACGTTGAAAAGGTTTTAATTGAAATTGAAGATTCTAGGTTTAACAAGCACAATGGAGTTGATTTGAAATCAATAGGACGCTCTATATTGAGTCTTTCCAAGAAATATCGCAAGAAAAAAGGATTTTTAAAAAGTGGAGGCTCAACAATTACGATGCAATTATGTAGAACCTTACTAATTCCATCAAATCAGAATCCAGTAAGGAGAAAAATAATTGAAATGCTTCTATCTATGTGGTATGAAAATCAATTTTCAAAGGCTGATATTATTGCTTTTTACTTAACATCTGTCAGATTTGAAAAAAGAATAAATGGGATTATTTTAGCCACAAAATACTTTTTCCCAGACAAAGAGGACAAAGCTTATTCTAATGAAGAAGCTTTTTTCTTGATTGAGAGACTTTCCAATATTTCCTCAACTTACAGAAAAGAGCGGATTAGAAACTTGTATAAACGGATTTCTGATTCCATTGAATTAAATTGGGAGATTATATTGAATATATATGACGAGCAAGAAAGGAATAGGAGAATAACGCAATACAATGTATATACAAAATAGATGATATAATCTTAATTTCAAGGGCTGTTGCCCGCTTAAAAATCGTAACGGTTTGATAAGTTTGAATCCCGCAATCGCCTACTTTGCATATACTCACCGTTAGCTAATTAAACATAGAAACTAAAAATTAATAAAATATCATTTCAAGATCTGGCTGAATATATTTTGAAATAAGTTAACAAACCTATGATTGCAAATAGAATTTATCAATTAGCTGTTGATTTCCCTCGCTGGTTCGGACTTGTAATCCGGATCTTTTAGAAACTGAAATTTATTGATTTGAAAAAAGGTGTTAAAGTCAAATTTCAAAGCTGGATTCTTCAAAAAGAATTACGAAAAAAATAAATGAATAAATTCCAAAATAAATACCGCATTTCCTCAGCCCGGCTGCAAAATTGGGATTACGGATGGAATGCACCTTATTTTGTAACCATTTGCACAAAAAACAGGGACCATTTTTTTTGGGAAATCCAGGATGGCAAAATGATATTTTCAGAAATTGGTGAAAAGGCCGATGAATTTTGGCTGGAAATACCTGAACATTTTTTAGATTACATCATCGATAACCCTGAAAATTGGCACAAGGATAAATTCAATAAAGATTAATTATGCTTTACAGAATTTCATTCCGGCTGGCTCCAAAAAAATGAAAGATTTTCAAACATGAGGAATAAATTTTTAATTTAGGGTTTGAATATTCCGGAAATGAAATTTTTTAACAGAAATAGACAATAAAACTATGAAGACGAAATTATCACTATTCCTACTGCTTTTAACAGGAATTCTTTTCCAAAGCAATGCCCAGCCATCCAAACAGCTGGTGCAGGTAATTGTAACACCCGACCGTGCCGACTGGACATACGAAAAAGGCGACCGCGCTGAGTTTGAAATCCAGGTACTGAAAAACAACGTGCCGCTTGACGGAGTGGAGGTAACTTACCGCATTCAGCCTGAGCAGATGAGCGCCTGGGACAAAGGACGGGTGACGCTGAAAAAAGGCAGTACTACATTAAAATCAAAGCGGTTCAGGGATGCCGGCTTTTTGCGCTGCCACGCTTCGGTGGAAGTGGACGGCAAAACGTATTCATCTTACGCCACAGCCGGGTTTTCACCTGAAGAAATTGAACCGACCACCACTTTGCCACCCGATTTTGAGCAGTTTTGGGAAGATGCCAAAGCTGAGCTCGCTGAAGTGCCCGTGAAGCCGGTTTTAACACTAATGCCCGAACGCTGCACCGACAAAGTGGACGTTTATCACGTAAGTATCGACAACATAAAAGGGAAAATTTACGGCATTCTGAGCAAACCCAAAGCCGAAGGAAATTACCCGGCCATTTTGCATGTTCCGGGTGCCGGCATCCGGCCGTATTACGGCGATCCGTGGAGTGCCGAAAAAGGGATTATCACCTTCCAAGTTGGGATTCACGGCATCCCCGTCAACCTCGACCAGGAAGTGTATGACAATTTAAGTTACGGCGCGCTCAATAATTACTGGGTGACCAATCTCGACGACAAAGACAACTACTATTACAAACGGGTGTACCTCGGCTGTGTGCGTGCGGTCGATTTTATCGAAACCCTCGACTGCTTTAACGGCGAAGATATTGCCGTAACCGGCGGCAGTCAGGGCGGCGCGCTTTCCATTGTAACTGCCGGTCTCGACGACCGCATTGATTACCTCGCGGCTTTCTATCCGGCGTTGTCCGATTTAACGGGTTACCTGAACGACCGCGCCGGCGGTTGGCCGTACATGTTCCGCGACGGGTTCACCAACAAACACGAAAAGGTGGAAACTTCGAAATATTTCGATGTGGTCAACTTCGCCCGTTTTGTTGAAGTGCCGGGTTGGTATAGCTGGGGCTACAACGACAATGTGTGTCCGCCTACCTCAACCTATTCCGCGTATAATGTTATAGAGGCTGAAAAAGAACTACACATTTTTCAGGAAACGCAACACTGGACTTTCCCGGAGCAACGGGAACAAAGAAATACCTGGCTTTTTGATAACCTGTTGAAATAAAACTTTAAATATCAATGAAACTAATCGCGATACCTTTTTTATTGCTGCTCATTTTTTCGTTGAACCTGCATGCGCAGGTAACCCTGCAAAAAGAGGAGGGGGGCTTGCTTTTTTTGGAAAACGGGGAGAAAATACTTTTTTACCAGTCTGCCCCGAAAAATTACAAAGGTGAATACGAACGCTGCAATTATATTCACCCGTTGTGGGGAATTGACGGAGCTGTTCTGACGGAAGATTTTCCAGTTGATCATCTGCATCATCGCGGCGTATTTTGGGCCTGGCACCAAGTGAAAATCGATGGAAAACGCATCGGCGACCCGTGGTTGCTCGAGAACTTTGAGCAGAATGTAACGGAGGTTGAATTTTTTCTGAAACCCGATGGGGCAGGCGTTTTAAAAACCAGGGTAGAGTGGAAATCAAACCTGTGGCTTAAACAGGGGAAAAAAGCGCCCTATCTGCAGGAAAGCTCAAAAATTACAATTCACCCCGAAGAACGAAACTACCGCCGAATCGATTTTGAAATCAGCTTGCTTGCGCTGGCAGAAAATCTGGAAATTGGCGGCTCCGAAGATGAAAAAGGGTACAGTGGTTTTTCGGTGCGATTAAAATTGCCCGAAGATGTTGAGTTCACCGGACCTGAAGGTGAAGTAGAGCCGCAAACAACTGCGGTGGAATCGGAAGGATTTATCAATATTTTGGGAAGTATGGGCACCGGAGGTAAAAATGCCGGGGTGGTGATTGTCGATCATCCCGAAAATCCCGGTTATCCGCAACCCTGGATTTTACGCAGCCAAAACAGCATGCAAAATGCTGCTTATCCTGGCAATAAAACAATTCCGGTGTCAACCACCGAACCACTGGTTTTGAAATATTCGTTGATTGTTTATTCGCGCCGTATGAACGAACGAAAAATCAAACGGATTATGGAAGATGTTTTTATGGATAATTGAACCGGGCAGCATGAGAATTTTAATCGTTTTTTAGATAATTGAACCGGTATTCATCATGCATGTACAACAAAACATTTTGAGTGAGACCATGAAGGTTCAAACAATATTTTCAATTTTTATTTCCGGCATTTCATTCAAACCCTGCATGGCGTTTATTAAGCCTGCTTTTTCAAAGCGGGGTATATCATCAGGGGTAATTCGACACACTTTGATTTTGCCTTCTTCAATGAGTTGGGCGCGCCGCGTTCCGCGGAGCAGCGGCGTGTCGGGTGTCCACCATTCTTTGCCATCAAAAAAAACAATATTGGCTACATAGCTTTCGGTGATGCAGCCGTTTTTTACAATTAATATGTCGTCGCAATTTCCCCGTTTTTCAAAAAGTTCGTTGAGCTTTTTTCTGTCAGTAAATTTATAGCGATAATCGATAGTGCAGTCTTCCATTAGTTTCAGACTTTCCACTTTCCGGTATTCATACGGATGAAATTCAATTTTTTCAATATCGGAAGCGTAAATCACTCTGCACCGGAAAAGCCCGGTTTGATATTTTTCCGGCACTTTTATCTCTTCAATAAGGTTTAATTCGAAATTTTCCCCGAAAAGTTCTTTCCGTGCAAGATTAAAACGAGCCTGGTGGTAACGAAGATTTTCCAGCTTTCCGTTTTTGCATTTTATGGTTTCAACCAACTGGCACATACACTTTTTTTAGCAGTTCTTCATACTCGGTTTGGGCATCACTCATAAATGTGATTCCGCCGCCGCTTTTGTAAATCAACTGTCCCTTTTGGTTCTCAATAAAACGGATCAGTACACAACTGTCGAGGTTGGTACCGTCGAAAACACCAAAAATACCGGTGTAGTAACCTCTTTCGTAATTTTCGGCTGACCGGATAATTTCCACTGTTTTTGGTTTGGGCGCCCCAGAAACGGAACCGGGCGGAAGCATCTGAAAAATGATATCTCCGATTTTTTCCGGATAATCTTCAGGTAAAAAGCCTGTGATTTCTGAACTCACCTGCCACAAATCTTTCTGATTGGTTTTGATGCGTTCGAGGTATCGGAACTTTTCAACCGTCACATTTTCGGCCACCAGACTTAAATCGTTGCGGATTAAATCCACAATCGTGTTGTGTTCGGCCAGTTCTTTCGAGTCGGCCAGAATCAATCCTTCCGCATTCTCGGTTTCTGCATCGATGGTGCCTTTCATGGGGAATGATGAAATTTTGCCCTTGTTGATTTTCACAAACGATTCCGGCGAAAAACAGACAAACCGGTTTTTCAGCAGTACTTTGTAGGGTGCCGAACTGATGTGGAAAATTTCTTCGATTGACAAATTACAATCCACTTGCGTGGGTCGGGTGTAATTCAGTAAATAGGTGTCGCCATTATGAATATGATGCTGAACAAGGTCGAATCCTTTTTTGTAAGTTTCAAATGAAACAGGTTGCGTTGACCATCTTTCCAGTTTGGGAGTTTTTTCATTTTCAGGCAGTTTGTTGAAAAGGGGAGTTTGCCAAAAGATATTTTCCTCCGTTTTTTCAGATGTGAAAATTTGCGGATACTTTGCTTCAAAATCAATTAAAAAAGCAAACGGAATTCCCCGGCTGCCGCGCCGGTTCATTTCACCTTGTATTATTTCTGCTTTTTTCATGATCTCGGGCAAAGGTAAAATTTTTGTATGGAAACCGTCCAGCGGCTAAGGTCCGCTTGACGGGTAGCGGTAGAATTCGTCCAGCGGTTTGATCCGCTTGACGGATAATTGAAAAAGACATTGTTTGTTTCATCAGTTTTATTATCCGCCGAGCCGACTGTAGCGGCTTGGCGGGGGTAATGCTTTTTCCTTGAATTCCGCCACTGAAAAAGAAGCAAACACTAAAAAAATGGTTATAAAAATGTATCTTTGTAAAAATACGCGTAAAAACTATGGCTACAGTTATTATTGATACACAAACGGATGAGGCAAAAAAGATGCTCGAGTTTTTGAAAACAGCACGATATGCCAGAGTTGTTGAGGAAAAAATTCCCAATGAGGAAACATTGGCAGCCATCAATGAAGTAGAAGAGGGGAAAGTCAAATCGTATTCATCAGCAAAAGAATTGATGTCGGAGCTTAAAAAAAAAGCTGATGTACAAAATAAAAACAACCAACAGGTTTGAGAAAGATTTCGTAAAATGCGTGAAACGAAATCTTAATCCTGATGATTTAGGCGAAGTTCTCGAACTGCTTGAAAATAAAGGGAAATTACCCCGGCGTTTCAAATCACATACACTCTCAGGAAAATATAAAGGTTTTTGGGAATGCCACATTAAACCAGATTGGTTGCTAATCTGGAGGCAGAATGATTTAACAAAAGTAATTGAGTTAACAAGAACGGGAACTCATTCCGATCTTTTTAAGTGATATTTTTGAATCGCTTGAAATTGTGGACAAATCATCTTTAATTACCGCCATTATTTCTATTTTTGAGTGAAAATTTATTTGAATGGATATTGCAAAGAACCTGGAAAAGTTAAGATCTGATTTGCCGGAAGGAGTGAAACTAATTGCTGTTTCAAAAACAAAACCCAATGATGCCATTTTAGAGGCCTACCAAACCGGGCACCGGATGTTTGGCGAAAACAAAGCGCAGGAGCTCATTCGCAAACAGCCTGAATTGCCTGCTGACATTGAGTGGCATTTCATAGGGCATCTGCAGTCGAACAAAGCAAAATATATCGCACCCTTTGTGAGCATGGTTCACAGCATCGACTCATTCAAAATACTGAAAATAGTAAATAAAGAGGCCCGCAAAAACGACCGGGTAATTCCGTGTTTACTGCAGTTTCATATTGCCGAGGAAGAATCGAAATACGGGCTGACCGAAGCCGATGCCCGTGAAATTTTGGAATCGGAAGCTTACAAAAACATGCAAAATATTTCCGTTGCCGGCGTAATGGGAATGGCCACTTTTACCGATGATTCGGAAAAAGTCAGAAAAGAATTCAAAAAGTTGAAATCGATTTTCAATGAATTGAAAAAAAACTATTTCGCGGAACAACCTGAATTCAAAGAAATTTCGATGGGAATGTCGGACGACTATCCACTGGCAGTGGAAGAGGGGGGCACTATCGTTCGCGTAGGCAGTAAAATATTTGGAGCAAGGAATTACGGATAATAAGATTGATAATCTGATTAAATTTTAGAATAATGACAAAACTGCAAACAAAATACTTGGGGTTAAACCTGAAAAATCCGCTTGTGGCAGCAAGTTCGGGTATCACCAATTCGGTAGAAAAAATAAAAAAACTGGAGGAGGCCGGAATTGGGGCAGTGATTTTAAAATCGGTGTTCGAAGAGCAAATCAACAACGAAGTAACCAGCATGTTACTGCAGGATTCGCATAACGCCAGCTATCCCGAAGCAGAGGACTACATTAAACATTACATGCGCGACAATACTTTAACAAAACACATTCGCCTGATTGAAGAAGCCAAAAAAGCCGTTGACATCCCGATAATTGCCAGTGTAAACTGTGTTTCGGCCAGTGAATGGACCACTTTTGCCAAAGATTTTCAGGAGGCAGGTGCCGATGCGCTGGAACTGAATATTTTTTATGTTCCGGTTGATCGCCACGAAGAACCGGGAGCAATCGAACGCCTTTATCTCGATGTGCTGCAAAAAGTGAGAAAAGAGGTTTCCATTCCTGTTTCAGTGAAAATAGGGCTTTACCACAGCAACATTATTGGTATGGTTGACAGGCTGAAAGCCGGTGGCGCCAAAGGTGTGGTCATGTTTAACCGTTTTTACGAACCCGATATCGACCTCGATAAATTGGAACTCACTTCTTCTGAAGTTTTCAGTTCGCCGGTGGAAATCCGCCATACGCTGCGCTGGGTAGGGTTGGTTACTTCCCAGGTTCCCGAAATTGATATTGCAGCCTCAACCGGAATTCACGATGGCAAATCGGTGATTAAACAAATTTTGGCTGGTGCCAAAGTGGCCCAGTTGTGTTCAACATTGTATGTTAACGGAAATGAGGTAATTCCTTCCATGATTTCGGAGTTAACAGCTTTCATGAAAAAATGGAATTTTTTACGTCCCGAGGATTTCCGCGGACGACTCTCTTACAAAAATATTCCTGACCCAATGGTTTACGAGCGGTCGCAGTTTATGAAATACTTCTCCAACAAGGGAAAATAAATTTATGAGACAACGAAAACTGCTTTTTTCTGCAGCAGTTGGAATTTTACTTTTAATTGCCGGTTTTGTCCATGCCCAGCCGGAGCAAACCTCCCGAATCGATAATTCAGGTGCCGACACAGTTTTTTATTGTAACGGTCTGGTTCCGGTTGCTCCCGGTATTACAATCGAAAATATAGATTTTGAAAATTCTTCGGACGGGATTAAGATATCGATTACGAATTATAAGCAAGGCGAAGATCGGCTTTTTTATTCCGAGACGGAATTAACACAAAACTGGGATCCCATTTACGGGAATCTGGAGCTGACAGGCGCAGGAACAGCCGAAGAATACGAAGCAGCTGTTCAACAGGTTTATTATGAATATTTATCAAATAACCCAACCCCTGAACCCCGCTCCTTTTCAATCAGTCTGCTCGATGCAGACTATTTGCCGCATACTGAACATTTTTACCTTTATATTGAGGAAAAAGGAATACCCTGGACCGAAGCGAGGGATTCAGCCGCCAACATGGATTATTACGGATTGCAAGGTTATCTCGCCACCATTACTTCTTCAATAGAAAATGAGTTCATCTGGACGAAAATTGATGGAGTCGTTGGTTGGATCGGTGCATCCGATGAAGAGCAGGAAGGAACCTGGAAATGGGTAACCGGCCCCGAATTGGATTCGGTGTTTTGGCAGGGGAATTACAATGGCTATCGGGTAAATGGTGCATATTCCTACTGGAACAATGGCGAACCCAATAATTCAAATGATGAAGATTATGCACATATAAATGATGATGATATTGGTAAAAAATCATGGAACGATTTGCCCAATGAAGGAGGATCCGGAAATTACTATCCTCAGGGTTTTGTGGTTGAATTTGGAGGAATGAATGGCGATCCGGATGTGCAACTGTCGGCCTCTGCCGTGGTAGCCTGGAACCCGAAACCGGTTGTGGAAGTCAATGATTTCAGTAAATTGATGTGTGGCGAAAACACGCAGCAACTACAATTGCAAATTCCCCCAAATGTTTCCACTGTTTTGCGCCCCATCAGTACCGGGGCAAATGTTGACGATGAATCGTCGCCGGAACCAGTCATTCAATTTCCACCCGGGGAATACGGAACTTATGGTTTTAGACTTGAAGTTATTGACGAATACGACTGTTCCCGGTTTGACACTCTTGAAGTGAGCTACCAGCATCAACCAACTGCTGATTTTTATTTGGATGAAGAAGAGTGTAAAGGCTACAACCTGCAACTTGATTTTGAAGGCGAAGTCTTGAATGATGCGCAATTCTCCTGGTATTCAAACGATACGGTTTTTCATTCGGGGTTAAATGAATCCATGGAAATACCGCTTGGTTATGGAGAGCCGGGCCGTTCTGTTGGCCTCAAGGTGAATGAAAATGGTTGCGTAGATTCCACGAGAATTGAAGTAACTGTTACCCCTGTGATCGATTTCAGCGCAGAAACTCCCGATGGATGTAACCCTTTGGAAAACAGGATTTTGTCTGATTCTTCTGAACCCATCGAAGAATATTTTTGGGATTTGGGTGACGGTACTACTACAGAAGAGAAAGAGCCAACGCATTCTTTTGAAAATACCGGAACAACCGATAAAAAGTTCGATGTTTCCTTGAGAGTTGTTTCTGCCGAAGGTTGCGAAAATAAAGGAATCAAAAAGGATTTTATTACCGTTCACCCTATTCCAGCCATCGATTTCGATTTTGAAGAAGACCTCTGTTACTCTGAAACTGCTGCAGTTAATTATGTCGGATCCGCCGGAGAAAAAGATGACTTTCAGTGGGATTTGTCTGATTTTGAATCCGGAGAAATTGTTGAAGATCCGGGAAAATCACCGGGGCCTTTGCGTTTCAATTTATTAAACCGACCCACGGCCAGTGTCGGGCTAAAAGTTATTTCCGAATTTGGCTGCGAAACGGAAGAAATTATAAAAACATACAAACGAAAACCACTTTTTGAGGTTTCCGGAGAGCCCATCGAGGGCTGCCCGCCACTTGATGCCGAAATGGAAATCAGCACCACCGACCTGGTTGATGAGGTGAATTACAGCTGGAACCTGGGGAATGGTATTCAGTCTGAAGGCAACTCGTTTTCCCGTTCTTTTTCGGAGAGCGATAAAAATTACGATGTGAAAATAACAGCTGTTTCTTCGCTGACCGGCTGTGACGACACCCTTCTTCTGCCCGGAAAAATTGTTGTTCATCCCGTACCGGAGGCTGATTTCAATGCAAATCCTTCCAGCGTGTTAATCAGCAACCCGGTTATTCAGTTTGAAAATCAAACCACCGGGGCAACAGAATATAGTTGGAATTTTGGCGATGAATCTGCTGATTCAGATGAGGAAAACCCGGTGCACCGTTTTGATGAAATGGACAGGTATCATGTTGCATTGCGCGCTTTCAATGATTTTGGCTGTTCTGATTCTGCATTTACTGATGTTTCTGTTACCTTCGATAAAGTTTTTCCGCCAAACGCTTTTTCACCCAATGCAGCCAAAGTTGAAGACAGGGAATTCCGTATTCATTCAGAAGGAATAGTTAACGAAGGTTATAAATTGTTAATTTTTAACCGTTGGGGGGAGGTTATTTTTGAATCGAACAGCCAGGAAAATGGATGGGACGGCACGATGAAAAACGGCGACTTTGCACCGGCCGGCGTTTATTCATGGGTGATTGAGTACTACGATTTTTTGGGAGAAAAACATGCCCAGCAGGGAACCGTGACTTTAATTTTTTGAAACAGGCCATAACAATTTCATTTCGCTTATCGTAGAAATGATTGCTATGGAAAAAAAGATAAGATATCGAAACGAGTATGAAGAACATCCGCCCTACAAGGTGTACTTTCACAGAAAAACCAGGTATCATTTTGCTAATGAGCGCTTTGTGGTGCCATGGCAAATGGAACATAGCCAAAGAGAAGAAGTGGAATCAGAATAGTTCACTTCTGTTTTTACGGGTGGTTTCGTAAACAGGCAAACCGAAATGGTTTCCTGAATAAAGTTTTCATGTCAGAAAATCACATTAAATCGCCGGAATAATGAGTTTGTCCCTGATGGGGATTTCACTTTTTTGGCCTAAAAAGAAAGAGACTGAAATTTCGTGCGAACCGTAACTGTAGTTCGACATTTTTGAAAGTGTAAGGTCGAAACTGTAGCCAAGCTGAAATTTCTCCTTTGCAAAACCAGCCATCAAAATAAATGCATCGGGGCGCGGATTAAAATTATTTCGGAACCAGGTGCCAAAAAGAAATGATTTTTCAATCATATAAATTCCCAGGTTAAGTTGTTTAAAGCTGCCTTGTTGCTGGTATAATATATTTGGCGAGAGGGTAAAAATTCGCGACAGCAACCCGTGGTGCCAGCGGTGCATTCGCGCTCCGGCATTTAATGTCCATTTTACCGGCAGTGTTCCTTTTTGGTCGCCTTCAATTATTGATTCGTTGGGACCGTTGAGATGATGTGCACTGGCACCCCAGAAAAACTCGCCGTGCTGCCCCACAGCTCCCGCTGCAAAATCGGGGTATAACTTTGATTCATCAGAATACCTGGCCGCAACAAGCTCAGAAATTTCTCCGCTTAGCTGGTCGATTCCCGAAGGAAAAACCAGGTTTTGAATGTTGAACTGTTTCAGGGTTATTCCTCCCTGTAATCCCAGGGTCATAAAACTTTCATCATCCAGTTTTAAATGGTACGAATACGAAAATGAGCCGGAATGGCTGTTTATAACGTTATTCAGTTCCTGGTCGCGGGTGATTTGAAAACCAAATCCCGCATTCTTTTTTTTGATAAGTTGATCGTATGAAACAGAATAGGTAGTGTATGTTGCCCCTTTTTGAGGCCACTGGTTTCGGTAGTTTAAAACCATGCGGGGCAGTTCGGTTGTTCCGGCATAAGCAGGATTGAGATGAAGCGGATTGGCAAAAAATTGTGAATAGCCGGCATCTTGTGCCCACAGAATGCTGGGAAGGAAAATTAAGGTACCGACAAATAGAATTTGTTTTAAGAAGACGCTTCGATAATTCACACAGGCAAAGTAAATCAATAAAAAGGTTTTGTGACAGGGGCCCAGGGATTTTTTTTGTTGAAATGAACATAGGGAATAACTAACCGCAGCGTGGCTTCTCCAAATCCGCCAATAGCGTCGGTTGAAAATGAATAAGCTCCTCCGCCCGTGAGGTTTAGTTCAAAATTTCCAAACCTCCAGCCGTAAGTCAATCCCAATCCGTGAAAGTTGCTGGTATAGTTATTTTGCAGGAAAACAGCATAGTTGTGGTTCACGTTTTCAAACCGCAAACCGGCTCTCGATAAAATTACCTGGTCGGAATAAAGAACCACTATCTCCGGAGATGCTTTAAATGGTTGGGAAACCAGTCCGTTTTGTTTTCCCATTTGGCTTTGTGTGTAATAAAAAATTAGTTGCGGTCCGGCTTTTTCAGGCAAATCGCCACTCTCGGCAATGTTGATTTTTAACGGAAACGATGCTGAAAGTCCAATCTGCCGAATGGGCGACACCCACAAAATGCCCAGTTTAGGTTGAAAAATGTTATACCTCAAAAACTCTTCTCCGGGAGGGCTTGGCGGTTCTGTTTTTCTATTTAAAACCCCGTCAATGTAGGTGGCAAACCAGTGTTTTGTGGATCCCTTGTAACTAATATTTACAGAGGGAATTAACATCCCGTTTTTGGTGCTTTTAAATGGTTTGGTAAAAGTGAACCCCAAACCGGTTGTGCTGGTATTTATATTTCCTGTCAGCCCCTGGTGAAAACTAATGGCCACGCCGCCATTTAACTTTTCGGACCACGAGTCCCAGGTGGTGAAAAACTCGTTGTTAAGGTTTTTTTTGTTTTCGGCTACAAAATAAATTCCCGTCCACAGGTTCGTGTTTTTGTTAAGCCCGGCAAATGAAGGATTTAGCAGTAATTTATTTGAAAACGAAAGAAGTGCTCCATCGGATTGTGCCAACGAAAATCCCCAGCTGCAAATCAGGAGAAGCAAAAATCCTATTTTTTTCCCGCTGTTCAAATTAACCTTTTCGGATCAATTAATTAACGTATCATTTTGAGAATTTCGTGTAAGAAGTACTTTTTTTGTTCTCCTGCATTTTTTAGTGCCAGGTAGATTTTGTCGCTGGCTTGTTCAGCCACTTCGCCGGCAGGGTAATTTTCCATGTTGTCAATAACAGTGAAAGCTTCAAAACTGGTTTCCCAGTCTTCTTCAATTACAAGATCCAAAAATACAAGAAAGTGGTCTTTGTATTCGAGCCCGTTTTGCCAGCATGCAGTTGCCAGTGTTTTTCGTATTGGTTTGTACTTTTGCGCTGTTAAAGCCTCTGCAAGTATTGGGGCTGCCTCGCTTACTTTAAGGTTGTTGAGCAGGGTAATGATTTCCTTCTCAATATTTTCTGCAGGGTTGGAGTTCAGCAGCTCGAAAAGATGTGGAAGGTAATGTACATTTCCTTCATTCTTCAACGATTTCAATGCTGAAATCACTGTTTCCGGTTGGGCTGAAAACAAATCAGTCTCTAATTTTTTATTCAGTTTTTTATTTGTCATGCTGTAATTTTATTAACGCCACAAAATTAGGATTTTTCAGGGGGAGTAAAAAACTGAAGGCCAAAACAAATATTTGCTTAAATATTTACCTTTGCAGCAAATGAGAAATATTGATGAATTGCGCAATGCCAATATTGGCCGGTTGATATTGAAATATTTTATCCCGGCATTTGTAGGTGTGTTTGTTAATGCACTATACAATATTGTTGACCGTATTTTTATCGGGCAGGGAG
Organism: Tangfeifania diversioriginum; assembly: GCF_900141875.1. Classification (GTDB taxonomy): domain Bacteria; phylum Bacteroidota; class Bacteroidia; order Bacteroidales; family Prolixibacteraceae; genus Tangfeifania; species Tangfeifania diversioriginum. The sequence goes on from NZ_FQZE01000010.1 coordinate 24,088, forward strand.
TTGGGGCCGAAGCTTTATCGGGCATTTCGGTAATTTTTCCGGTGATGCTGATAATGATGGCATTTGGAATGTTAATTGGGATTGGAGCCAGTGTATATGTTTCCATTAATTTGGGGCGCGATGACATGAAACGTGCCGAACAAACCCTGGGAACCGGTTTTGCTATGATGGTGCTGGTTTCCATTGTTATTATGGTAGTTACCTATATTTTAAAAGACCCGATCTTACGATCGTTCGGATCTACCGATGAAACTTTTCAGTATGCCAGCGATTACCTGAATATCATTCTTGCCGGAACACCTTTTATGGTGATTGGGTTTTCGCTGAACAATGTCATCCGTTCCGAAGGGAATGCCCGCATTGCCATGGTGTCGATGATCCTGAGTGCCGGCACTAATCTTATACTCGACCCTATTTTTATTTTTTGGCTGGGAATGGGAGTAAAAGGCGCTGCTTATGCAACCATCATTTCAATGTTTGTTTTAATGGTTTGGGTGCTTGCCCACTTCCGGGGTAAACGTTCAGTAGTAAAATTACGAAAAAGTAATGTAAATATAAACAGGGGAATCCTGATGGAAATAACGGCCATTGGGATGGCTCCGTTTTCCATGCAAATTGCAAACAGTGTGGTTCAGGGGTTGCTCAACAAAAAATTAATTGATTTTGGTGGAGACCTGGCCGTGGGGGCAATGGGAATAGTAAACTCAGTAATTTCGCTGGTTGTTATGGCAATAGTTGCCGTTAACATGGCTTCGCAGCCCATTATTGGGTTCAATTACGGGGCCAAATCGGTTTCCAGGGTGAAGGCAGCACTGCGAATTTCACTCATTGCAGCCACATTGATTGCAATTGGATCCTTTGCTGTAATTGAAGTTTTTCCTGGGGCAATCGTGCGGTTATTTAACAGCGACAGCCAGGAACTGTACAATATTTCAGTTAACGGACTCCGCCTGGTTATTCTTGCATTGCCACTTGTTGGTTTTCAGATTGTAGCCTCCCATTTTTTTCAGGCCGTAGGCAAAGCCAGAATTGCCATGTTTGCCACGCTGTTTCGGCAGGTTATAGGGCTCATCCCACTACTTTTTATTCTGCCCGGGTTCTGGGGTATAAACGGGATTTGGATTGCTTATCCAATCGCTGATACACTGGCAGCACTTGTGGTTTTGTTCTTACTGGTACGCGAATGGCGCAGGTTACCCCAAATGGCACAGGAAACAATAGTGTAACATTTTGCTTTTTGTTATTCCTCATCAGGATAAACAAAACGTTCGCCGGTATCTTTTATCACATTTTCTTTCCATTCATCAGAATAACCCGGGAATGACGGTGGTTGCGGGTATCCCCACTCGTTGCGCAAAAAGCGCCCGTTTTCTTCTTGTTTGCGGTTCCCATCCAAGTATTTTACCAGCAGAAAATCGCCCAGGTCTTTCCAGCGTTTTACGGTGTATTCGCCCATATTTACAGAATAATCGGTGAGGAATTCCCGGGCCAGCTGCTTGTCTGTTTCCCAGAGTTTAAGCGCAGCGGCATCAACTCCCGGGGTATATTCGGTAAATTTATTTTCCAGTTCGCTTTGCACTTCTCGGACATCGGGCATTACGCGGTTGTAAAACAAGTAAGCATAATGTGCAACCCGGTTGAAAACCCAAAAAGCTGCATCGTCTTTGTAATCCAGAATATCTCCGTAACCTTCGGCCCAGTTTTCGGGCACGCGGTTAATTCCGCAGTAAAATGGCACATAAACGGTTGTTCCGGCATCATCAACACCAAACCAGTTAATGCCGCCAATGGGGTCGGGCAGCCAGCTGCGCATTTGTGCAATGAAAGAAAATCCCGTTTGTTGGGTGACAGTAGTGCGTTCGTTAAAATATTCCTGACCGTTGTATTCCCAGGTGAGGCCACGCCAGCGGTAAGGGCGGCCAAATGGTCCGGCACCGGCATCTTTTGCCATGTCCAGTTCGGTTCCTTGTAGGTGATTGCGCTTGAAGCTCATCAAGTCCTGCGGGGTGAGTTTCCGGTTGGGTTTGATGAACAGCGGCATCCGTTCGGCTTCCAAATCTTCGCCTGTGGCGTAATCCCAGTATTCATCCATTTCATCAGAAACCTGGCTGAACATACTCCACACCCGCAGTTCGCAAAAACGGGCTGCGCCAAAATCGAGCGGTGCATACACATCGCTGAAACTGAATTCAGCATCTTTGCCGTCGAAATATTTCTGTGCGCGGGCAAATGAAATGACATCGTGCGCATAAACCACTTCAACTTCAGGATTGAAAATATCATCGAGGTTTTTACTGCTGATGCTGCGTTTGTTATCTTCTTTTGGGAAAGTCGTAATTCGGGCGTGGTTGGCGTGTGCTGACACATAACCATCGGGAATGCGAATGGCCACCCAAACTGCGCCCTTGTTTTGGTTGATTGGTTGTCCGGTTTCTTCGTCATGCTGTAAATCGGTGCCTTTGCCAATCAGTTCCATAATCCACACTTCGTTGGGGTCGCCAATGGAAAATGATTCACCCGAGCTGGCATAACCGTGTTTCTCTATTAATTCAGCAATAACTTTAATGGCCTCGCGGGCTGTTTTTGCCCGCTGGGTTGCCATGAACATCAACGCGGCATAATCCATCAACCCGGTGCTGTCAACCAGTTCACTGCGTCCGCCAAATGTAGATTCACCAATGGCCAGCTGGTGTTCATTCATAAACCCAACAGTTTGATAGGTGTAGGGAACCTGTGGAATTTGTCCCAGTGGCTCGGCGGTGCTGCGGTCGTAAATAGTAACCATGCTGCCTTCGGGCCAGTGTTGGGCTTTGCTGAAATAAAGCTCACCGTAGCGAATATGCGAGTCGGCTGCATACGAAATCATGGTTGAGCCATCAACAGTTGCCCCCGCGGTTACAAGAAAATTGGTGCAGGCGTTTACCTGAGGATTTGTAATAATTGCAAGAATGCCCAGAATCAGGCTGATCCGAATGTGTCGTTTCATAATAAATATTTTTTTTACGTGATAGTATGACTCAAAGTCATGCTATCACTTTGTCTCAAACATGTTTTAATTATTCACTTCATGAATATCAATAAAGTCAATTCAAAAAAATGTCCCGTAAAAACGGGACGGTGTCAAAAATAATTAAAAAGGTGAAACGGACAAAGAAGTCGTTTTATTCCGGCTTTTCGGTTCTTCCATCGGCATATTTTGCAAACCGGCCTTTCCCCGGGGAGTGCACATTGTCGTGCCGTTCCCATGGCCAGCCGCCGAACTGTGTTTCGCGGTAATCGGAAAATGCCTGCCGTATTTCTTCCGCCGTGTTCATCACAAACGGACCGTGTTGTACCACCGGTTCATTAATAGGTTTTCCCTGAAGTACAAGCAGGTAAGCATCTTCACTTCCATTTTCAATAATAACCGGCTGATCCGCCAGCATTTCAAGCGAGTGATACGGCTCGATTTTCATTCCGGCAACATGAATTGAGTTTCCCTTGTAGAAATAAAGCGTTCGTTCTGTTTCCAGTGCGGCCGGTGGAGCAGTCCATTTGGCATTGGCTTCCATTTTTATTAGCCAGATTCCCACTTCGTTTCCGGGGGCGGCAGCCCATGAATCGGGTGCCGGAGGAGGCGCAGAAGTTTCGTTCAGTTTGCCGGCAATGAGGGTGACTTCGGTCTTTTTTTCGTTTTTATCTTTTTCAGTAACAACAGGGATGTCTTCTGCCCAGAGCATGGTATAAAATGGCTTGGCAAACTTTTTTTCTTTGGGAAGGTTCAGCCAAATCTGAAACAGTTCCAGCGGATTTTCTTCATCTTTTTTCAGCAGCGGAAACATTTCGGCATGTTGCAATCCGGAGCCGGCAGTCATCCACTGCACATCGCCGTTGCCGTACCTGCCTGCTGCCCCGTGCGAATCGGAATGATCCACAAAGCCATTCAACACAACCGTCACGGTTTCGAAGCCACGGTGCGGGTGCGCCGGGAATCCGGGAATGGTTTCGCCGTGGTACATGCGCCAGCCGTCTTTGGTGGTGAAGTCCTGCCCCAGGTTGCGTCCTTCGAGCGATGCGGCAGGTCCAAGCTGGTTATTCCCTTTCGGATAATTATCGAGATGATGAACACAGAACAGAAACGGATCGCTGGTTCCCCACATGAATCCCAGTGGTTTAATATTGCTGATAAGTTTGTTGTACATGATTTTGATTTTTTTTGGTTTTTCGGAATGTTAAGATAACAATTTTTCTTTTAAAGCGCTGGCTGTGTAGGATTTTTCCTGGTTTATCAGATCTTCCGGAGTGCCTGCAAATACAAGCTCACCACCCTTGTCACCACCTTCGGGCCCGAGGTCGATAACCCAATCGGCTGATTTTATAATTTCCAGGTTGTGTTCAATAATAATAATGGAATGCCCCCTTGAAATTAAAGCACTGAATGAATCGAGCAGTTTTCGGATGTCATGAAAATGCAGTCCGGTTGTGGGTTCATCAAAAATGAAAAGGGTAGGGGAATCTTTTTCGTGCGCCAAAAAGGAGGCCAGTTTTACACGCTGGCTTTCACCTCCGGAAAGCGTGCTCGACGATTGTCCGAGTTTTATGTAGCCCAACCCGACATCCTGCAGCGGTTTCAGGCGTTTGGTAATTTTCTTTTCGGTGGATGATTTCCCTTTTTCAAACAGCTCCACTGCCTGGTTTACTGTAAGATTCAGAATATCGTCGATGTTATTTCCTTTATACTGAACATCCAGAATTTCCTCTTTAAAACGTTTGCCGCCACAACTTTCGCAAACTAAATACACATCGGCCAGAAACTGCATCTCCACTTTAATGGTTCCCTCGCCCTGGCACTCATCGCATCGTCCGCCATCCACGTTAAATGAAAAGTGCGACGGTTTCAGTCCCTGAATCTTGGCAGCCTGCTGGCTGGAAAAAAGTTTCCGGATTTCGTCGTACGCTTTCAGGTAAGTTACCGGGTTGGAACGCGATGATTTTCCTATCGGATTTTGATCGATAAATTCAATGGACGAAAGCATCTTGAAATCGCCTTTAACGGCATCGTGTTGGCCGGTTCGTTCGCCGTAACCGCCAAGGATTTTGGTGAGCCCCGGGAAAAGTATTTTTGAGACCAGCGACGATTTACCAGAACCACTCACGCCGGTAACCACGGTGAGCGTATTCAACGGGAACCTGATATTCACGTTTTTCAGGTTGTTTTCCCTGGCACCGAGAATTTCGATGAAATTACTCCACTTGCGCCGCTGTTTTGGGATTTCAATTTTTTCAACTCCGGTCAGGTATTTGGTGGTCAGGCTTTCCGGTTTTTTCTTCAGTTCTTTATGCGTTCCCTGAAAAACCACTTCACCGCCATGCTGGCCAGCATAAGGTCCGATGTCAATTATCTGGTCAGCAGCACGGATAATCTCTTCATCGTGTTCTACCACAAAAACAGTGTTACCGATTTTTTGCAGCCTCTTTAAAACCTTAATAAGCCGTTGCGTATCGCGTGAGTGCAACCCGATACTGGGTTCATCCAGAATGTAGAGCGATCCCACCAGGCTGCTGCCCAGTGAAGTGGCCAGGTTAATGCGTTGCGATTCACCGCCTGAAAGTGACGACGACAAACGGTTTAAGGTGAGGTAGCCCAGCCCCACATCGCACAGAAACGTCAGCCGGCTGTTGATTTCAATGAGGATGCGTTTGGCTATGGCCTGATCGTGATCATCCAGTTGAAGTTCATTGAAAAAGGTGCGTAATTCCGACACCGGCATGAGTACAAGTTCCTGTATTGATTTTTCGGCCACTTTCACATAACCGGCTTCTTTTTTCAGGCGGGAGCCGTTGCACTCGGGGCAGGTGGTTTTACCGCGGTAGCGCGATAACATTACCCGGTATTGAATTTTGTAGGTTTTTTCTTCCAGGTATTTGAAAAACTGATTTAATCCTTTAAAATAGCGATTTCCGGTCCAGAGTAATTTTCGCTGCTCGTCTGTGAGTTCATAATAGGGTTTGTGGATGGGGAAGTTGAATTTTTCGGCAGAATAAACCAGTTGTTTTTTCCATTCGCCCATTTTTTCGCCGCGCCAGCAGGCAATAGCGTCCTGGTAAATGGAAAGCGACTTGTTGGGAATAACCAGGTCTTCATCGATCCCGATAACTTTTCCGTAGCCTTCGCAGGTAGGGCACGCTCCAACCGGGTTGTTGAAGCTGAATAGATGAACAGATGGTTCTTCAAATTCCATCCCGTCGGCTTCAAAAAGATTGGAAAAACGGCGCGAATCACTTACTTTTTTATTTTCAAACACTTTTACAATGCATTCACCCAGACCTTCATAAAAAGCAGTTTGAACCGAATCGGCCACCCGGCTTTTCGTATCTTCATCATCAGCCACTGCCACGCGGTCGATTACCACATTGCAGTTTCCTTTACAAAAATTTTCCTCACCAGCCTCCACCAGCTCATCAATCCGCTTGATTTCATCATTTACCTCGAGGCGCGAAAACCCCTGTTGCATAAGCAACTCCGCTTCTTTTAAAAGGGGGCGCCCCTTTTGGGTTTTCAGCGGCGAAAGAATCATAAACCGCGTTCCTTCAGGATGAGAAAAAATATAATCCACCACATCGGTCACACGGTGTCTTTTTACCTCTTTTCCTGAAACCGGAGAAATGGTTCTGCCCACCCGCGCATACAATAATTTGAGATAGTCGTAAATTTCAGTTGATGTCCCAACAGTTGAGCGCGGGTTGCGTGTATTTACCTTTTGCTCAATGGCAATGGCCGGAGGAATCCCTTTAATGAAATCTACTTCCGGTTTGTTGATGCGCCCTAAAAATTGACGTGCGTAGGATGAAAGGCTTTCCACATAACGGCGCTGACCCTCTGCAAACAGGGTGTCGAAAGCCAGGGATGATTTGCCGGAACCGGATACCCCGGTGACAACAATAAACTTATTCAGTGGAATCGTTAAGCTGATATTCTTTAAATTATGGACCCTTGCTTTTTGTATTTCAATGGACTGTGTCCCTCTGTTTTTTAACATATTGGAATTGAAAATTCAATAAAATTGGTTGAAAAACTTGTATTTCTCCGCAAAATGTTTCATTTTTACCCGTGCAAAATTACAAAATAGTTTTACTCTAACTTAAAAGAATACGCCTATCGATAAACTTTACTTTTTTATTTAAAATAAATAAGAGGTAATGTTCAGAATAAATACACTGAACGACAATGAGCTCGTTCAACGGTTTATCGAAGGTGATCAAAATTCACTCGAAATTTTAATTCACCGCCATAAAAGCAGGGTTTATTCGTATATCCTGCTGATTGTGAAAAATCAGGAACTGGCAGAAGATGTCTTCCAGGAAACCTTTATAAAAGTAATTCGTTCGCTGAAACGTGGAAAATACGTAGAGAACGGAAAATTTGTTTCCTGGGTGCTTCGAATTGCCCACAACCTGATAATCGATCATTTCCGAAAAGAAAAACTTCAGGGAACAGTTTCCAACGACAGTATGGAAGCCGATATTTTCAATTCGCAGAAATTTTCGGAAGACACCATCGAAGATCAGATTGTAACCAGCCAGATACTGAGCGAGGTTAAATATCTGATAAAAGAACTTCCGGAAGATCAGCAGCAGGTTATTTATATGCGGCATTATCAGGGACTCAGTTTTAAGGAAATTGCTGACCAGACGGGAGTGAGTATTAATACCGCATTGGGACGAATGCGCTATGCGCTGATTAATCTGCGGAAATTGATACGTGAAAAAAATCTGAGTCTCACAAGGTTTTAACTTTTGTTAACACAATATTGGCTGCTGCAGGGCGTTCTAAGACAAATAATTATTTAGAATGCCTATGAAAAATAGTTCTACTTTTTTTTATGTTGTTAAAAGTTTTTTCACTGATTCTGACAACACAGAATTTTACGATGAAATGAATTTAACAGAAATGGAAAATACAGGGTTTGAACCCTCGGAAAATTCCATTAAAACGATTTTGGATTTTGCCCACGCCTACGATGTGGTGGAAACAGAAACCACCGGGCAAATAGAGATGAATTACAATTAAAAAAAAAAGGCGCTGATTTCAGCGCCTTTTTTTTTGCACCTTTCTGTCACCATAATACAATTCAATTTTTTAGTTTGATTTTTTCTGAAAAAACAATCCGGGTATTGCATTTTATAAATTTTTAATGTAATATTGTGATATCAATTTAATATCAAAATAATTAAATTATAATGTCATGGAAAAAGATTATAAAGGGTTGTCAGGTTACCTGTTCGTTTTTATTGAACTGCTGCTTCTATCATTCATTGTATTTGGTTTTATGAGAGGAATGGTGCTTCCATCAGTAATTTTGACTGTTCTGTTCTTTTTTATTGCACCGGGCTTTACGGTGGTCGATCCCAACCAGAGTTGCGTGATGGTTTTGTTTGGGGCTTACAAAGGAACTATTAAAGCCAATGGTTTTTACTGGGTGAATCCCTTTTTCGTGCGGAAAAAAATATCGTTGCGTGCCCGCAATTTCGACAGCGACCCCATAAAAGTGAACGACAAACTGGGGAACCCCATTATGATTGGCGTGGTGCTGGTTTGGAAAGTGGAAAACACTTACAAAGCTGCTTTCGGTGTGGATGAATACGAGCATTTTGTAGTGGTGCAGAGTGAAGCCGCATTGCGTAAACTGGCCGGCATGTATCCGTACGACAATTTTGAAGATGAAGAAGCTGAGCTTACGTTGCGCGAGAGCACTGAAGAAGTGAACGAAAGGCTTGAGGCTGAAATCAGGGAGCGACTTGAAATAGCAGGTATTTATGTCATCGAGGCCCGCATCAACTACATCGCTTATGCGCAGGAAATTGCCCAGGCAATGCTGAAACGCCAGCAGGCTACGGCCATTGTTGCTGCCCGCTTTAAAATTGTAGAAGGCGCGGTAAGCATGGTTGAAATGGCGTTGGATGAGTTGAGCAAGAAAGAAATTGTTGACTTTGATGAGGAGAAAAAAGCTACAATGGTCAGTAATTTGATGGTTGTTCTTTGTGGCGATAAGGATGTTTCGCCGATTGTAAATGCAGGATCACTTTATCAGTAGTAGCCTAAATATCAAGCCATTTTAAAAGAACCGGGACGAATAAAAAGGAGGATTTAATGGCAAAGAAAAAAACATTTGTATTACGAGTTGATCCTGAGATGATGAAAGCTGTGGAAAAATGGGCAGCCGATGATTTCAGGAGCATAAACGGGCAGTTGGAGTGGATTATTCACAATGCATTGAAAGATGCAAAGCGCCTGAACAAAAAATCAAAAAAAGAACCGGACCAGTAATTGTCAACTCATTTGACGTACGAATTAACCAAAATCAATTAACTATTTCAGCCATGAATACATTGAAGTACACTTGCCCCAAATGCGGCAATAAGAAAGCAGATGTCGATAAAATCCGGACAACCGGAGCCGGGTTTACACGTTATTTCAACATTCAAAACCGGAGGTTTACCACTGTGTCGTGCACCCAATGCGGGTACACTGAATTTTACAGGGAGGACAGGGCCGGCGGGGCCAGTAATGTGCTCGATTTTTTGACCAATTAATTTTTTTCTATTTGTTTAAGAAATATAATTAGCAAAGTGAAGGAGGCTGCCTGAAAACGGTCTCCTGATTTTTCGTGTTCATAATATTTCTGAAACTTTTTTATCCGTTCGCCCCGAAGAGTTCGTTTTTTTCTATTCATTTTCAAAAAATATTTTGAAATTTGTATAACAAGCAGATAGCTAAAAAGTAATTCTTGTTGCATTCAAATCGAACCTGAAATGAATAGTTTAGTTCTGGCGCTTCTGGCCTTTGTGGGTTATATTATTGCCTACCGGTTATACGGCAGGTACCTCTGGAAAAAGTTTTTCAGCACTGGCAAACAACAAAAAATGCCATCGCATGAGTTTAACGATGGCGTTGACTTTGTTCCCTCCAAAAAGAATATCATTTTCGGTCATCATTTTACAACAATTGCCGGACTTGGTCCAATTGTGGGGCCGGCAATCGGTATAATCTGGGGCTGGCTGCCTGCTTTTTTGTGGGTATTTTTCGGTTCCATTTTTATGGGTGGGATGCACGATTTTTCCACCATGTTTATTTCGGGGCGGAACAGAGGAAAAACCATCGGCGATTTAACCGGCGATGTGATTAACCCGGGAACCCGATACGTTTTTCAGTTTATTATGCAACTCTTGCTTTTAATTGTGCTGGCGGTTTTTGCCATGATTGTTGGCGTTTTGTTTGTGCAGTATCCCGAAGTGGTGTTGCCGGTGTGGTTCCAGATTCCGGTAGCCGTTTGGCTGGGCTGGAAAATCAGGCAGGGAAAAAGTGATTTGTTCTATTCGATTATTGCCGTTATTCTGCTTTACCTGTCGGTTTTGGCAGGAGTTTACTGGTTTCCGCCAATTACTGTCCCTCCAATTATGGGGTCTTCGGTTACGACCTGGGCGCTCATTTTGTATGTTTATGCATTCCTGGCCTCAACTATTCCGGTACAAAAACTACTGCAGCCCCGCGATTATATTAATTCTCACCAGCTGCTTGTTGCCATTGCATTGATTTTGCTGGGACTGTTTGTGGCACATCCGCAGGTGACTGCGCCTGCTATAAATCACGATGCGTTTAATTCTTCCGATGTTCCGGCCATGATGCCACTGCTGTTCATTACAATTGCCTGCGGGGCAATTTCCGGATTTCACTCACTGGCAAGTACCGGAACTACAATCAAACAGGTTGACAAGGAAGAGGACACGCTGTTTATTGGTTACGGAGGAATGTTAACCGAGAGTTTTCTGGCAGTTTTGGTGATTTTGGCTGTGGCCGCCGGACTGGGACTTGGTTTGGTGAAGGATGGCCAGCTGTTCACCGGTTCCGATGCTTTCTATCATCATTATGAATCGTGGGCCACTGCCTCGGGGCTTGCTGCCAAACTCGAAGCGTTTATTGTGGGTAGCGCCAATCTGCTCGAAAGTTACGGAATTCCCAAAGATTTGGGCGCTGCCATCATCGCAGTGTTCATCGTAAGCTTTGCCAACACCACGCTCGATTCGTCGGCACGTATTCAACGGCTTTCATTTCAGGAAATTTTTAAAGATAAAACCGGGAAGGTGCGCAAACCATTCAATAACCGATATGCTGCAACCACTGTTGTGGTAGTGGTGGCCATGGTGCTTACTTTTTTGCAACCCGGTGCAACAGGTGCATTGATGCTGTGGCCTCTTTTTGGTGCATTGAACCAGCTGGTTGCTGCACTTGCACTGGGAGTAGTCGTTTTATACCTGATTATGAAAAAACGAAATTTTCTGCTTGCACTTATTCCAATGATTTTTGTGCTTGTAATGACCGTTTGGGCAATGATTGATAACCTGCTTGCTTTTATCGACGACCGGAATTATACATTGATTGTAATTTCGTTACTGATTTTGATTTTAACAGTTTGGCTGCTCATCAGCGGATTGAAAGTGCTTTCATCACAAAAATTGAAAACCAGGTTAAATGTAGGTTGAGGTCATTTTGAGGTTTCTTTTAAATAGATTTGTTCTAAATAAACTTGTTGTGAGTTAACAACATAAATTTTGGAAATTTTTGTTTGATTGTTTTAAAGTGAATGTTGAAAAGGGTTTACCGAGGTAATTTTCATTATTTAGAACAGGCGGGCATTTTATGATGTGTTTTCATCAGCATAATTTAACTTCTCGTAACTTTTCCGTTTTTGATTTCTTTGGGTTCAATATTTATATTTGCTGCTTTTCGTTCAAGAAGTAGGAGGCATTTATTCTCTTTTCATCATGAAAAAAATAAAATCTTAAATAAATCAATCTAATATAAATGAAAGGTTATAAAATTATTGTCTTAGCCAAGCAGGTACCCGATACCCGAAATGTTGGCAAGGACGCAATGAAAGCTGACGGGACAGTGAACCGGGCGGCACTGCCGGCCATTTTTAATCCGGAAGATTTGAATGCGCTGGAACAGGCACTGCGGATTAAAGATCAGTATCCCGGAACAACAGTCCAGATTTTAACAATGGGCCCCGGTCGGGCTGCCGATATCATTCGCGAAGGATTATTCAGAGGCGCCGATGGCGGTATTCTGCTCACCGACAGGGCATTTGCCGGTTCCGACACCCTGGCTACATCCTATGCCATCGGACAGGCACTGAAAAAAATCGGCGATGTGGATATGATTATTGCAGGTCGCCAGGCAATTGATGGCGATACTGCACAGGTAGGTCCGCAGGTGGCGGAAAAACTGAGCATGCTTCAGGTAACTTACGTTGAAGAAGTAAAAGAACTGAAAAAAGATACTATCGTATTGAAACGGCGGCTTGACCGCGGCGTAGAAACCGTAAAATGCAAACTACCGCTGGTAATAACTGTTAACGGTACAGCTCCCGAATGCCGGGCACGCAACGCCAAATTGCTGATGACTTTCAAACGGGCCAAAACCGTTACCGAACTTCAGAAGGAAAACGAAGATTACACCACATTATATAATGACCGCCCGGAACTGAACATCCCGGAATGGACGGTGAATGATATTGAAACCGATGCATCACAGCTTGGTTTGTCGGGCTCGCCAACAAAGGTGAAATCCATCGAAAATGTGGTACTTCAGGCAAAAGATTCGAAAATTATCTCTTCTGCCGATGCCGATATTGAAAGTATGATGCTTGAACTTCTTGAAAGTCATACCATTGGTTAGTTATATCTTTGAAAAATATTGAAAATGAATAACATATTTGTTTATTGCGAAATAGAAGATGGCCAGGTTGCCGAGGTGAGCCTTGAACTGCTCACCAAGGGAAGATCACTGGCCAACGAGCTGAAATGCAAACTGGAAGCCATTGCCATCGGGCACAAACTCGATGGCGTTGAAAAACAGGTGATGCCTTACGGTGTGGATACACTTTATCTGGCAGACGATAAACGGCTGTATCCGTATCAAACTTTGCCGCACACGTCAATTGTTGTAAAATTGTTTGAAGAGCAAAAGCCACAAATTGCATTTATGGGAGCCTCTTCCATCGGGCGTGATTTGGGACCGCGGGTTTCGTCGGCACTGCACAGCGGGTTGACTGCCGATTGTACCAGTCTGCTAATTGGCGATCATTACGACAAAAAAGCCGATAAAAAATACGAGAACCTGTTGTATCAGATTCGCCCGGCTTTTGGCGGAAACATCATTGCCACCATCATCAATCCCGATTGCCGTCCGCAGATGGCAACTGTGCGCGAAGGGGTGATGAAAAAAGAAATTCTTGACCCGAAATACAAAGGAAAAGTGGTCAACCTTGATGTGTCGAAATATGTCAGTGATTCCGATTTTGTAGTTGAAATCATCGAGCGCCACATGGAAAAAAGCAAGTTGAACATTAAAGGTGCTCCCATTATTGTGGCCGGTGGTTATGGTGTGGGATCAAAGGAGAATTTCAGGTTGCTGAATGAACTGGCTGAAGTTTTGGGCGGCGAAGTGGGAGCTTCCCGCGCTGCGGTCGATGCCGGTTACGTGGAGCACGAACGGCAAATTGGCCAGACCGGTTTAACGGTTCGTCCCAAATTGTACATCGCCTGTGGAATTTCAGGGCAGATTCAGCACCGTGCAGGAATGGAGCAATCGGCCCAGATTATTGCCATCAACACCGATCCGGAAGCCCCGATTAATTCCATCGCCGATTATGTAATTACCGGCGATATTGCGGACATCATTCCCAAAATGATTAAGTATTACAAAAAGAATACGAAATAAAACTGAAAAAATGGCAAATTTTTATACCGATAATAAAGAGCTGAGATTTCACTTGAATCATCCGTTGATGAAAGAAATCGTCAGGCTGAAAGAACGCAATTTTTCATTTAAAGATGAATTCCAGTTTGCACCGATGGATTACGAAGATGCTATCGATAGTTACGATCGAGTGCTGGAAATTGTGGGTGAAGTTTCCGGTGATATCATTGCACCGAATGCGGAAAGCATTGATGCTGAAGGTCCGCAGGTGGTTGATGGCCATGTGGTTTATGCCCGCGGAACCGAAGAAAACATTAAAGCGTTGAATCAGGCTGGTTTGATGGGCATGTCACTTCCTTACAAGTATGAAGGATTAAACTTTCCGATTGTGCCTTACATTATGGCGGCTGACATTGTTTCGCGTGCCGATGCCGGATTTGTAAATATCTGGGGATTGCAGGACTGTGCCGAAACCATTAACGAGTTTGCCTCGAAAGAGCAAAAAGAAAAATACCTGCCGCGCGTGTGCAAAGGCGATACCATGGCCATGGATTTAACTGAACCCGACGCTGGTTCCGACTTGCAGGCAGTTCAACTAAAAGCAACATGGGATGAAAAGAAAAATAAATGGTTGCTTAATGGCGTAAAACGTTTCATCACCAACGGCGACGGCGATATTTCTCTTGTCCTCGCGCGTTCCGAGCAGGGAACCAAAGATGGCCGCGGCCTTTCCATGTTTATTTACGACAAGCAACACGGCGGTGTGAAAGTACGCCGCATCGAGCACAAAATGGGAATTATCGGGTCGCCAACCTGCGAACTGGTTTTCAAAGATGCGCCGGCAGAGTTGGTTGGTTCACGTAAACTGGGACTGATTAAATATGTAATGTCACTGATGAACGGCGCCCGTTTGGGAATTGCCGCCCAGTCAGTTGGATTATGCGAGGCGGCATATCGGGAAGCGATTGAGTATGCTAAAGAGCGGATGCAGTTTGGAAAAGCCATCATCCGCTTCCCCGCGGTTTACGAAATGATTTCGATGATGAAAGCAAAACTGGATGCGTCCAGAACATTGCTTTACGAAACTGCCCGTTTTGTGGACATGTACAAAACGTACCAGCACATTTCGGAAGAACGCCAACTGGAAAAAGAGGAGCGTGCCGAAATGAAGCACTACCAGCGGCTGGCCGATATTTTTACGCCACTTGTAAAAGGAATGGCCAGCGAGTTCAGCAACCAGTTGGCCTACGATGCGGTGCAGATTCACGGTGGTTCGGGTTTTATGAAAGATTACCCGGTGGAACGCATTTACCGCGATGCGCGAATTACTTCCATTTACGAAGGAACCACTCAATTGCAGGTGGTGGCAGCCATCCGCGGAATTACCACGGGGCAGTTCCTGAAACAAATCAGGGTATATGAGGCCGAGAAGGTTTCGCCACAACTGGAATACCTGAAGCGCTCGCTGATTATACTGACCGACGATTTTGAGCAGGCATTGAAAAAAGTCGTTTCAGCAGACGATAACGAATTCCTCGATTTCCATGCCCGCAGGCTAGTGGAAATGGCAGGCCACATCATCATGAGCTATTTGTTATTGCTCGATGCCAACCGCGAGGAATCGTTCCTGCGTTCAGCCAAAAATTATATCAATTTTGCCAAGTCGCAGGTAAAAGCAAGTGCCGAATACATCCGCGTTTCTGAATTGAGCGATTTGGGCGAATATAAGTTTGAATTGTAAATGGCTGAAATTGTTAATTTGCTTAGTTAATTAGCATTTTGTCCCAAGGGGATGTCAATGACAAAAATTTGCATTCCAGCCCCGTCAGGGTTTCAAATTCCTGACGGGGCTGGATTTTGTTTGGTTTAAACAAAGAAATTATTTTTTGCCAGTATTGCTTATTGTTGGAATTCTACATATCAAACGCACTGCCCGCAATATCCATTACCTGTTCAAATTCACCAAGTGATTTTAGGTTAATAGTACCGGCAATATAAATTGTCATATTGGTGCTTATCAGTAGATATTCGTTTTCGTTTTTCCCTTCTTTTTTATAAAAAGATAACCGATCTTGGCCTTCCTTTTTAGTCATTAATATGGAATAGTCTTTTAGATTAACTTGCAGAATAAAGGCGTGGTAAAATTCATTTCCGAGTGATTGTCTGTTGTCGCCTGTTACTTTGATCAATTTTAAATTATGCAGTTTAGAAATGTAATCCTTAAACTCAGGACTGGTTTCTTTTGCTTCAGAAAGCATTTTAAACATTTCTTTTGTTACTTCAAAATAACTGGCATTTTCATGTTGGCTAAGCTGTGTATAAATCTCATCAATTGTCCGGTTTCCATTTTGAGAAAAACAGGTTAAGCTGGTTAAAAGCAGGAGAATAACAACTTTAATTTTCATGATTCATTAATTTTTGATTTTTTACAGGATTATTACTATTGATTTTGTAGTTTTTTAGAGATTGCATTTCTGAAATTGGCTGGTGCATTTTTTTCGCATCTTCGAAATTTGCCATGCACGCATTTAATTCTTTCGAAAAATGAAATAATGCCATCTGGGTATTATTTTTTATTTCATTTAATTTCTGTTGATTTAAAACAACTTCCGATGATTTTTGCTGATACGTTTTATTGAAAAAAAACAAACTCACAATGATTAAAACTGAGGCTGCATAAAGCAGTATTCTACGGCTGTTTATAATTCTTTTTTGCTTCAAATCATTAACCTTCTCAAAAGGATTGAAATCCGGAACTTCAGCATTCGATTCAGTAATTAATTTTTTATAGGAATGGATGAATTCATTGTTCTCTTCATCTTCAAATCTTGTTTTTTCAAAGTCTCCAAAATCTGCATTTCCTTCTAAGAATTTTTTAAATGTAGTCTGCATATTTCAACTCCTCCTTAAAAATTTCGTGTAGTTTTTTTCTGCCTCTCGAAACATTGGTTCTAACCGCATTTATACTTTGTTCGAGAATCTCGCTAATTTCTTCGTAATTATATCCCTGAAAATCTTTTAACTCAACTGCCAACCTTTGCTGCCTGGGCAAATTTTGCAGTTCATGCCGGAGTTTCTCCACCAAATCCAGGTTTTCCAAATCCGGATCTATTGCAACATTATGCACATTCGAGTTTTGGTAATCAATTTTATGTTTCTCTTTTCGCAACAAATCAAAACAATGGTTCTTCAACGTATTTAAGCAGTAACTTTCCAGGTTCCGCGTTTTATCTAGTGATTTTTTGTTTCCCCATAATTTTACAACCAATTCCTGGACGGCATCCTGAGCATCTTCATTATTTTTTAAAATACTAAAGGCAAATCGGTATAATTTATCCTTTTGTTTCGCAATCAGTTGTTCAAATTCGCCGGTTGTCATTTACTTTAGCTCAGTTTTATTTTTATGAATTACGTTTGAATGTGGTTTTCATTACAACAAGAAACGAAAATACTGTAAAGAAAAGAATATCTTCTGTTGAATTTGATTACAATCCTGGGCTGGTTGTTTAATCGGCGAATTGCATTCGCCGATCCCAAAGGAAGATGCGATTTTTAATCGCGTCATATTGTTCGCTGGCTTTTTGATATTAATTTATCGCCCGTAACCACTAAATTAACTTCCTGATCATCTTAGCGTAACAAAACTTTCTTACTTTTGCCCGCCAATTTGGAAGCCCCTCCCAACCTCCCCAAAAGGGAGGAGAAAGAGAGGAAATGAATTACATTTATAAAAGGTTGAAAATGACAGAGATTAGAAATATAGCCATTATTGCCCACGTTGACCACGGAAAAACCACGCTGGTTGACCGGATGCTCCACCAGGTAAAATTGTTCAGGGAAAACCAGGATATGGGAGACCTTATTCTGGATAGCAACGACCTGGAACGCGAGCGCGGAATTACCATTCTTTCGAAGAATGTTTCGATACGTTACAAAGACACCAAAATTAATATTATCGACACTCCCGGTCACTCCGATTTTGGAGGTGAAGTAGAGCGTGTGCTGAACATGGCCGACGGCGTGTTACTCATTGTGGATGCATTTGAAGGCCCTATGCCGCAAACCCGTTTTGTGCTGCAAAAGGCAATTGAACTGGGCCTGAAACCGATTGTGGTGGTGAACAAAGTGGACAAAACCAACTGCACCCCCGATATTGCCCAGGAAAAAGTGTTCGACCTGATGTTCAGCCTCGATGCTACCGAAGATCAACTCGATTTCCCAACAGTTTTCGGTTCGGCAAAAGCCGGCTGGATGGGCCCGGACTGGAAAGAGGAAGCCACCGATGTAAGTCACTTGCTCGATGTAATTCTGGAAACCATTCCACCAGCCACTCCAAAAGAAGGTTCATTGCAAATGCGCATTACTTCGCTCGATTATTCATCATATACCGGCCGGATCGCCGTGGGAAAAGTTACTCGTGGCGAGTTAGCTCCGGGGGCGCAGGTTTCGCTGGTAAAACGCGATGGCAGCATTGTAAAATCAGTTGCCAAAGAAGTGTATCTTTTTGAAGGACTGGGAAAGGAAAAAACCAAAGAGCCGGTGCAGTCGGGTGAAATTTGTGCAGTGATGGGACTGGAAGGTTTTGATATTGGCGATACAATTGCCGACGCACTCGAACCCGAAGGGTTGACTCCCATTCGCGTGGACGAACCCACCATGAGTATGTTGTTTGTGGCCAACAATTCGCCTTTCTTCGGAAAAGACGGAAAATATGTGACTTCGCGGCAATTGCGTGAACGGTTGTATAAAGAGACAGAAAAAAACCTTGCACTTCGGGTAGAAGATACCAGTTCGGCCGATTCATTTATGGTTTTTGGTCGTGGTATTTTACATCTTTCCATTTTGGTGGAAACCATGCGTCGCGAAGGATATGAAATGCAGCTGGGGCAGCCCAAAGTTATCATCCGAGAGATTGACGGCAAGAAGCACGAACCTATCGAGGCGCTAACCGTGCAGGTCCCGGAAGAGTTTTCAGGTAAAGTAATTGAACTGGTCACCCAGCGTAAAGGCGATATCCTGAATATCGATGTGAAAAACGACCGCGCTCATCTCGAATTTAATATTCCGGCGCGTGGAATTATCGGTTTGCGTAACCAGATGCTGACTGCCACTGAAGGTGAAGCCATTATGGCACACCGATTCAATGGATACGAACCCTGGAAAGGAGAATTGGGCGTGCGCAGAAGCGGTGCATTGATTGCCTTGGAAACTGGAACCGCCATCGCTTATTCCATCAATAAAATGCAGGATCGCGGCAGGTTTTTCGTGGACCCGGGAGAAGAAGTTTATGCCGGTCAGGTGGTTGGTGAGAATACCCGGCAGGATGATTTGACTTTAAATATCACACAAACAAAAAAATTGACCAACATGCGGGCTTCCGGATCGGATGAAAAAACCAGTATTGCGCCTGCCATTAAATTTTCGCTCGAAGAAGCCATGGAATACATTCGTAACGACGAATACCTCGAGGTAACACCCAAGAATATGCGCATCCGTAAAATATTATTGAATGAGCATGATCGAAAACGCCAGGCAAAAGTGGTGGTTGAATAAAATTGGAAAAGAACATTTTACATCTTCAAAATCCCGTAATCGTGGCTGTTTTTAACCCCTTGGTTTTAAAGATGAAACATAACATTCACTTGTAAGTTGTCGTTGCGGATTTCGGAGCTCGTTCCTGTCCGACAGGACGGAACGATGATGCGAGAATCCAGTGGACGACATACCACGAACTTCGCAAATGGCTGCGCGCCCCGATTCAAATAAAGGGGAAGCTGGTCAAATGGCGGAAAGGCGTGCCACAGGGCAGCCCGCTGAGCCCGTTGCTGTTCAACATCGTTTTAAACGAACTGGATAGGGAACTGGAAAGACAGGGGCTGCGGTTTATCCGCTATGCCGACGACTTCAGTATTTACCTGAAGACCAAGGCAAGCGCCCGAAAGGTGGGAAACAACATTTACCGTTTTCTGAAACGGAAACTGAAGTTACCTATCAACAGAGAGAAAAGTGGTATTCGCCAACCGGTACAATTTACTGTTTTGGGGTTTGGTTTTGTGCCAACCTACCGGAAAGGCGAACGCGGCAAGTATCAACTGGTAGTAGCAAAAAAAGGCTGGGAAAAGCTGAAACAAAAGTTGAAAACCATCACCCGGAAAACCACGCCAATGAGTTTTGACGAGCGCATCCAAAAGCTGGGAGAAGTCCAGCGCGGATGGATAAATGCTTTGTGCCTCCGCTAAAGCTTCAGCGACACGCGGTCCGTATGGCAAGCATTCAAAACAAACTCAATGAACTGGACGGCTGGGTGCGAAACCGGCTCCGCTACTGCATTTGGCATCACTGGAAAAAGCCCGAACGGAAAAGGAAAAACCTGATTCGGTTAGGAGTTGAGCCAGCGAAAGCCTGGCAGTGGAGTCGTTCGCGAATGGGTGGCTGGAAAATTGCCCAAAGCCCCATCCTTGGAACTACTATCACAGTTGAACGGTTGAAGAAACGAGGTTATGTTCCATTGCTGGAACTCTACAATCAAATTAAACCCGTTAAATGGGACGGAAAATTGTCTCTTGGATATTCCTGACGACTTAACGAACCGCCGTGTACGAGACCCGTACGCACGGTGGTGTGCCCCGAAGGGATGGCTATGCCAAGAGGTGCTCCGGTGGGCTTTTAGCTCACCGGCCATCTACTCGATTATAGCCTTTGTTTTAGCTTTTATAAATCAAATTCATTTCAGATAATTCCTGTCCAATTTGATGAATTCCACTTAATATTTTTTCAGTTTGGTTTTCCGATGGCTTTTTATGTCCTTGAACATATTGAGATAATAATGTTGGGTTCATTCCAATTTTTTCTGCAAGAAATTTTGAATTCAGCACTTTATAATATTGAAAGAATTGAGCAAAGTCAATTTCAAATTTTAAATTCTCATGAGTAATTTCAAATTCTTCTTCAAAATTTAATTGAGTTGCTTCAAGTGCATTATTTATTAATTCAGGAATAGTTCTGCCAGTAGTAAATATTGGATATTCTTCGGAATATGCTGAAAATCCAGTTTTAGTTTTTTCAACTATTATTTTAATTTTTTTCTTAAACGTTTTCATAGTTCCTGTTTTTAATGTTTAATTCCTGCATCTCTCATAATTTTTTTCTCAAGTCCTTTTCCTAATTCTTGACTTCCATGATTTGGAAAAATTATTATTCCTTCTTTTTGGTCATGTTTCAATTTAACATGCGACCCTTTTTGTGAAACTGGATACCAGCCATCTTTTTTCAAGATTCGGAATAATTCGGAACATTTCATGTAATTAAATTTTTCTAAACCACACCCAAAGGTAAATAATAATTTACTTTTAGCAATAAAATAATTGCAGGAATTTTTCTCTTCTTCAACATTGGCTATAACATGGGCTTCTCCGGTTGCTTTGCGTTATGTGTTGTGGTTTCCCGTCTTTATGAAATCTCGCCGGGCAGGGATGAAAAATTGGATTAATATTCAACTAATGAGCGGATCGGAATCCGCTCCACCCAGTAGTGGTTTGCCACTTTTATTTCATTTCGGTGGAAAAGAGATGTAAAATTGAAATAGAATTCACCTACCCGGTTAGCAGTTCGATTTGCTTGCCGGTGGTAAACAAAGAAATGCCGGAGAAAAACTCTCGGACTTCCGGTTTCTACATTATTTTTTTTCGTTCGGGTTTCAGGTTTTTCACCCACTGGTTTACAATGTATTCATTTTCTTTCATCCAGTTTTTTACTCCTATTTTGGGGTCATCGGTCAGCCGGATGTGGTAAACCAAGCTGTTCAGCTGTTTTTCTGAGAGCTGCATGCGTTCAAAAAAACGTACGGCATGCGGATGATCTTTATTGAGGCCTGTGCGGCCCACGCTGTAAATTTTTTCTTTTTCACCAAAAATGTTGTCGGGATCTGCCAGAAAACGGACTTCATAACGGGCAAAAATCCAGTGTGGCTCCCAGCCTGTAATAACCACTTCGTTCCTTCTTTTAATGGAATCTTCGAATTGCTGAGTCATTTCATCCTCCGAGAGGTTGAGAAGAACATTGGGCAATGTGTAATTTTCAATGGCCAGGTGGGTTTTTTGCATTACGCCGGCTCCTTCGTCGATGCCTACAATGGGGTGTGGGTAATTTTTCAGGTCGGCAATGGATTGAAGCTGACTGTATTCAGGAACCACCAACCCGGTGCGGGCCTCGGGATAAATGATTCCCAATTCTTCAATTTTGCCATCATGTGCATCAATGTACTGCCTGTGGGTTTCAGGTAACCAGGCATCAGCAAAAACGTCAAATTCGCCCGAACCAATATTCTGGTAGGCGCTTTCAACATCAGTTAGTTTCAGGATAACTTTGTAGTCCATTTCCTCCTCGAGCAAAACCGCTGAAAGATGGGTGATGGCAACACTTTCCGACCAGTCGGTATAAACAATGCGCAGCGTGCGGTCCTCTTCATCGGCAGGTTTTGTGGTGCATGCCGTGGCAAGAAGCAGAGCTGTAAAAAATGAAACGGAATATTTTAACAATGTCTTTCGGTTCATGGTGTCAATTATTTTATTTTTATTTGAACAGGGCTTTCAGGAACCCCATGGTTTGTTTTCTGTCTTTCACAATAAATGCCGGGATGTTTTTATCGGCAGCGGCCAGCTTTTCCGAAGTGGAATCGATGAGTATTTCAGCCATCTCCGACTTAATTTTCGACCCTATCAGGATGAGATCGGCTCCAATTGTTAAAGCCTGCCTGTAAAGAATATTGGCTTCCTCGTTTTCCGGATCGAGCGAATTGGTGCAGGGGATCTCCTCCCTTTCCAGTTTGTTTTTCTTTATAAATTTAGCGTACTCTTTTTTGCTGTGCCTCTCAACATGTTCCATCAGTTTTTTATCATTTTTCGGTGAGCTTTGCGGAAAATATTTCAGTGGCAGCTTGTAAACGTGGTGACACGATATTTTGGCCCCGGTAGATTCTTTCATGCGTATAGCCATTCGCAAGGCCATAGCACTCATTTTCGAGAAATCCATCCGTACCATCAGGTGATCCATCTTCGGTTGCGAGGTTTCGCTTATCAGCAAAACTGATGAGGGTACGATATTCAGCACTTTGCGTACGATACCTCCCTGGCCTTCGTAGCCAATTTTTTTACCCATCAGCGTGAGGGTAATGTTTTGCTCGCGTGCATATCGCACTATGGTATCGGTTGTGGTGCCTTCTTTTACACTGATAATGGTTTTGGTGGTTTTATCGTGTTTAAAAAGCTCATTGATTTTTTCCGTAAGTTCTTCTTTTACCACTTCTGAAATCGGCTCGTTGAGATGCGGGAAGGCGCTGATAATCTCTTCCGGTATGTCATACGATTTCATGACATGCAAAAAAGTAACAGTTGTTGGTTTGAATTTTTCAACCAGGTAGTTACTGTAACGGATGAGGGAATCGTCCATGTCGCTCAAGTCGAGACAAACTAATATATTATCGAGTTGGTACATAGCATTAATTTTTTATTAGATCCGCAATTACTTTCCTTTCTTATTTTCATTTTTCGGTGTTCTTGCCTGTTCGCGTTTTTGAAGCATACGAGTTAGTGTATCAAGATATTGTTTACGTTCAACATCGCGTTTGGTTTCCATAATTCCTGCATGTTCTTTTTTAAGCCCTTTCAGCAGGCTGTACATCAAAATTATCAGAATTATTGCAAAAGGCAGGCCTGTAGAAATGGCTGCTGTTTGCAACGCACCTAATCCACCGCCAACCAACAAAACTGCCGCAACAGCTCCTTCGGTAAGCGCCCAGAATATACGCTGGGGCACCGGGGCATCGAGTTTTCCGCCGGCAGTCAGCGAGTCAACAACCAGTGAGCCGGAGTCGGACGAGGTCACAAAAAAGCTGATTACCAGTATCACCCCAACGGTTGATGTTACAATAGAAATGGGGAATTGCTCGAGCAGCACATAAAGTGATGTGGCCACATTATCGGTTACTGCAGTGGCCACATCTGCCATTGAATTGAGCTCGAGAAAAATGGCACTGCCGCCAAAGGCCGATAACCACAGGAAGGTGAGTAGAGTGGGTACAATAAGTACACCAAGCACAAACTCTTTGAGTGTACGGCCCCGCGAAATACGGGCGATAAACATGCCCACAAAAGGCGACCAGCTGACCCACCAGGCCCAGTAGAAAACGGTCCAGTCGCTCTGCCAATCCGACTGTTTGTAGGTTTCGGTCCACGAGGAGAGCTGGAAAAAGTTTTGCACATAGCTTCCCAGGTTCTGAATAAAGGAATCGAATATGAAAATTGACGGGCCAACAATCAGCATAAACAGAAGGAAAATAGCCCCAACATACATATTCAGCTGACTTAACCGTTTTACACCACCACTCAGCCCGGCTACAACCGAGCCGGTAGCTGCAAATGTGATAAGTGTAATCAGTATCACCTGCGAAGTTATATTGTCGGGCAGATTGAACAGGTGGGCCAACCCGGCACTAACCTGTTGAACACCCAGTCCCAGGGAGGTGGCCAGCCCAAAAAGCGTGGCAACAACTGCCAGAACATTAATAACTTTTCCCCATGGGCCGTGTACTTTTTCGCCCAGCAAAGGGTAAAAAACCGAGCTGATGGTGAGTGGCAATTTTTTATTGAAGGTAAAAAATGCCAGCGCCATTCCCACCAGCGCATAAATACCCCAGGCGTGCAAGCCCCAGTGCAGAAAAGTAATTTCCATGGCCCCGCGGGCTGCTTCAATGGTTCGTGGTTCAGCATTGGGCGGGTTAATAAAGTGGTTGATGGGTTCACCAACACTCCAGAACAAAATACCAATCCCCATTCCGGCGCTGAACAACATGGCGAACCAGGCAGCTGTGGAAAATTCTGGCTTGGCTTTGGGGCCTCCCAAACGAATTTGCCCGAATTTGCTGAATGCAATGTAGATCACAAAAAACAGAAATATGTTGACACACAGTATAAAAAACCATCCGCCAAAATTTGAAATACTTGATTGAATGGAGGCGAATACTTTGTCCATTGGTTCTCCCACAATGAGGGTTATTGCAATGAATGCAACAATTAAAATCGCCGACGGCCAAAAAACCGGAGCATCAACATCAAAATATTTTTTATTGCTTTTCAGGTGGGCCTCACTGTCGTGATGGGTCTTGTTTTTTTCTGTCATAAATTTGATTTTATCAAGTAAGCTCCTCTTGTTAAAATTATTATAAAGTTATTCGAAATTTTGTATAAATCAAATTGAACGATTGGGAATCCTCATTTTCTGGCCATGAAAATCTGTTTTTAACAAGCAATACAAATCACAAAACAGAAGTCATTCCTGTCATCCCGGATAACTTTTCATCTAAATAATGAATTGATTTGTTTACCATAAACCGCAAACTTGTTACATTTGTGTAAATTTAAAAATGGTTAAAAAATGAAATTCAACTTTAAAACATCTTACATCGTTGTGATTGTGGTTGTTCTGTTGGTGCTTTTATTATTCGGCGGCCGCATGTTTTTAATAATCGACGCGGGTGAACGAGGTGTTGTTTTCCGTCCGTACACCACCGGGCTCGACAAAGAAAATATCTATGGCGAAGGTTTCCATATCATTGCACCCTGGAATAAAATGTACGTTTATAATGTTCGCGAGCAGCAACGTGATGAACCCATGGATGTGCTGGATAAAAACGGATTATCTATTAACATGGATATTACAGTACGTTTTAATCCCGTTTACCAGGATATCGGAGAACTTTACCAGCAGTTTGGGATCAACTACATAAATGTGCTGGTCATCCCCGAGGTGCGTTCCACAGTGCGGCAGGTTGCAGGGCGTTATACTGCCGAAGAAATATATTCAACCAAACGCGCGGAAGTGGAAACTGCCATTAAAACAGAAACCGAAGAAGTATTAGATGCAAACTATATTGATATGCGTGCCCTGCTTATCCGGTCGATTAATTTACCCGATCAAATTAAAAACGCCATTGAAAACAAGCTGAAACAGGAACAGGAAGCCCGTGCCTACGAATTCCGTTTACAGAGTGAAGAGTCGGAAGCTGAAAGGAAACGTATTGAGGCAGAAGGTATTTCAAATTATAACGAAATTATCAGCAATAGTTTAACTGACAATATTTTGAAACAGAGAGGTATTGAGGCTACACTCGAACTGGCTGAATCGCAAAATGCCAAAATTGTTATAATTGGAAGCAGCGATGATGGCTTACCGCTGATTTTGGGAAATAATTAGAAATGAAATAAACTTGAATAAAGGCTGGTTTTTACCGGCCTTTTTTCTTTTAAAATCAACCGGAATGAGAAAAATTTCCAATCCTTTTGCCGAAATGGCCGGTAAAGGAGAGTACAACTGTTTTGGCTGCTCGCCTGCCAACGATATTGGTTTGCACCTGGATTTTTGGGAAGATGATGATGAGGTGGTAGCCAAATGGACCCCCCGCCATCAGTTTGAAGGCTGGATTGATGTGTTGCACGGAGGTATTCAGGCCACACTGCTGGATGAAGTCGCTGCCTGGGTGGTTTTTGTAAAGCTTAAAACAGCCGGTGTCACTACCAATTTGAATGTCAGTTACAACAAGCCGGTTTACATTTCAAAAGGACCTGTTACTGTGAGGGGCCAACTGGTATCAACAGAAAAACGAACGGCAATGCTGGAATGTACCCTTTACGATGGCAATAACAAACCCTGCGCCAGCGCTAATGTCACTTACTTCATTTTTCCGGAGAAAATAGCACGGGCAAAATACAATTATCCTGGTGCCGAGGCTTTTAATACCGGTGAATAAAGTGAATGTTTTTTAAGGGTTTTCACCGGTTTCTTTTGAGAATGCCCATAGCATTTATGACAAAGCATAAATTAAGCACTTCAGGGAGAGGTGAGGGGAAAATGCCAATATGTAAACAGGAATTTTTGCTTATAGGTTAATCATTAAAATCTTCTTCGTCTTCATCGTCGTCAAAGTCATAGGGTTTGCTGTAAGAATAATCATCGAGATCCTCATCATCGAATTCATCGTAAATTGAAAGCCTCTTTTTGGAGCTTTTTTCTCTTTTAAGCGATTTCTTTTTTACTTTTCTGTCGAAGTTGTCCACTTCGTTGAAATTTTTTTTGTTTACTTTCCGTTTCATTTCAGGATATGTTCAAAAAAATAAAACATTTAAATTATTTAAGTTTTCAAGGGCAAATTAGGAAAAAAAATAAATACAAAAAACAATTCAATGTCTTTTTTAAATTGTTTTTAAATAGTGAATGAAAAATGGGCAAGGCGCTAAGAAACAAACCTGTTTATTGGGTCCTGAGTGCAAAAATAAAACAGATTCTGGGTGTGGTTATAATGCTGTTGGTGTGCACAAATTTTGTTTTTGCCCAGAACGACCGCAGATCCGAACGTTGGTTTTTACAAGCCAGGCAGTATTTCCAGCAACAATCATTTGAACCGGCAATCGACTATTGTGAGCGGATTTTACAGCGTGACTCTTCTTATGTTGATGCCCACCTCATGCTGGCCGATATTTACCGGGAAACGCAAAATTCAGACAAGGAGATTTTGCATTTGCAAAAAGCCGCTGGCCTGGTGAAAAATCAACTCGTGTATTTTCGTTTGGGGGAGGTGCATTTTTCTGTAGGGCAATATTCTGATGCACTTGTTGCTTACCAAAAATATTCTGACCTTGCCAACAAGGAGTCATCGAGGACCGTTGAGGTAGAACGGAAAATTGAGAATTGCCTTTTTGCGCTCGACGCCATTGAAAACCCGGTGGAATTCCAACCCCGCCGGTTGCCCGATGCCCTCAATTCTGTTTTTGACGAATACTGGCCCAGCCTGAGCATCGACGGCAAAAAGCTGGTGGTAACACGTCTGGTAAAAACTCCCGGACAATTGCCGCAGGAAGATTTTTATATCTCAGAATTTGGCCCCGATGGCTGGGAGCAGGCAGAAGCGATGGCAGATTTGAACACACCCGAAAACGAAGGGGCGCAGAGTTTATCGGCCGATGGCTCAATCCTCTTTTTTACTGCCTGCAACCGCTCCGGCGGAATGGGCAGCTGCGATATTTATTATTCATTCAGGAAAAACAGCAAATGGAGCCGCCCGATAAATGCCGGTCCGCCACTGAACACAAAACACTGGGAAGCGCAGCCTTCTGTTTCTTCTGACGGGCGAACTCTTTATTTTACAAGCAATCGCCCTGGCGGAAAAGGAGAAAAAGATATCTGGCGAGCCGAAATTGCGGGTGTTGATGAAAACGGCCTGCTGAAATGGGACGAACCATGGAATCCCGGCGACAGTATAAATACTCCCGGAAACGAAACTTCGCCGTTTATTCATGCCGGCAACAAGTCGTTTTATTTTGCTTCCGACTACCACACCGGGATGGGGGGCTTCGACCTGTTTATGTCCACCATTAAAAACGACTCGGTATTTTCCGTGGCTCAAAATCTTGGCTATCCGGTCAATACCTTTAATAACGAACAAGGTTTGTTTGTAAGTACCGACGGACAAACTGCCTATTTTTCTTCGGAAAGAAATGAAAAATCCGGACTCGATATTTATTCTTTCACACTCGACGAATCCATTCAGCCCGAGCCGGCAACTTATGTTCATGCTACCGTTGTAGATGCTATTTCGGGGAACCCGGTAACAGCAAAAGTTGAACTGGTAAACCTCACAAATAAAGAGCAGCCTGCGAGAAATGAAGAAACTGATAACAACGGCGAAATGTTGCTTTGTTTGCCTTCAGGAGCCGATTACAGTTTTTCGGTTTCACGGGAAGGGTACCTGTTTTATTCTGATGCCTTTGAATTGACCGAATCGCATCAGGTTTACGATCCTTATGAGCTAACGATTGAACTGACACCCGTGCAGGTTGGTGCCGAAATGAATTTATACAATATTTATTTTGAAACCGATTCATTTACAATTTTGCCCGAATCGGAGCCTGAATTGATGAAGCTGGTTGAATTTTTAAAAAATAACCCAGGCCTGAAAGTTGAAATTCAGGGGCACACTGATAACACCGGACAGAAAGAAAATAATCAGGAGCTATCGGAACAGAGGGCAAAATCAGTAGCCGGTTATTTAACAGCACACGGAATAAAATCAACGCGTTTAAGTACTGCAGGGTATGGCGAAGATCGCCCCGTTGCCACCAATGAAACGCCGGAGGGCCGCCGAATGAACCGCCGGACAACCATAAAAGTGCTGGAAAATGAAAATTGACACTGCTTCTGGTAAATCAGATTTATTTTTACCTTTACTTTTCATAAACGGATTCAATAAATCAATTAAATAAATAATTAAAATGCGGACAAATCACTTACTGACAAAAACCTTGTTTGTTGCTTTGGTTGCAGTGGCCACTGCATGCGGCTCAAAATCAAACTCTCAACAAAACGATGAAAAATCGGCACAAACTGCCACCGAAGAAAACTGGATTCAGTTGTTTAACGGCGAAGACCTGAACGACTGGCAGGTTAAATTTACCGGCTACGAGTTAGGCGAAAATTTCAACAACACCTTCAGGGTTGAAGACGGCCTGCTGCGGGTACGTTACGACGAATGGGACGAGTGGGGCGGCCAGTTCGGCCATTTGTTTTACAAAGATGAATTTTCGCACTATCGCCTGCGGGTTGAATACCGCTTTGTTGACGACCAGGTAGCCGGCGGCCCGGGCTGGGCATTTCGCAACAACGGATTAATGCTCCATGGCCAGCCTGCCGAAACAATGGAAGTTGATCAGGATTTTCCGGTTTCTGTTGAGGTGCAGCTTTTGGGTGGAGACGGCACCGACGAGCGTTCTACCATGAATGTTTGTACACCCGGAACCAATATTGTGCTGGATGGTGTTTTGCTCGAAGACCACTGTATTACATCGGACTCGGAAACCTATTACGGCGACCAGTGGGTTACTGTTGAAGTGGAAGTAAGGGGAGGCGAAGTATGGCGTCATTTTGTGGAAGGCGAAGAGGTGATGAGCTACGAACAGCCACAACTCGATCAGCGGGATCAATACTACGAAAAGCTGCTTCCCGAAGACGGCAACAAAATACTTTCGAAAGGAACCATTTCAATTCAGGCCGAAAGCCACCCGACTGATTTCCGCAAAATTGAATTGCTGGTAATTGAAGAATAAATCAATTCATAAATATTCGTTACTGAACCGGTTTCGTGTTGCGGAGCCGGTTTTTTGTTTCGCGACGGTTGGCATAATTCAGTGCAAGCAACGAGATGGCAATTACAACCATGCCGAGAATGGAATGAAAATCAGGGCTTTCGTTTTCAAGGATAATCCAGCTGAGAATAGCACCCGACACCGGAATCAGAAATTTCCATACATTCAGGATGGAAACTTTTACACCCGGTCGTCTTAAAAGCGTGTACCAAATTGAAATGGCAGCAGCCGACAAGAAACTCAGCCATGCAAGTGCCCCGTAATATTCAGCCGGAAACGGGCCGAAATTAATGCCTTCAACCGGAATGGAAACAAGAAAAAGCAGCAGCCCGCCAATCATAAGCGAGGTAGAACTTAAAATCATGGGGGGCACCGTTTTCGGGCTTTTCGAAACCATCACATTGGCATATCCGGCCACCAGGTTGTTAATTAGCAGCAATGAAATTCCCAGCAATTCATATTCCCCCTTCAATTCCACTTTTGTCCGGCCAAGTGTGATAATGGCAATTCCTGCAACACCTATAGCTATGCTGATTGTTTTGAGTGGGGTCATTTTATCGTTGTTAAACGCGTAATGCGCCACAATGGCCACAAACAATGGTGATGAGCCAATAATCATTGCGCCCAGCGAACCCGGAATGAGATCGAGCCCGCTGTAAAATAGTGCATACTGCGCAAATACCTGTACCAGGGCCAGCAGAATTATAAATTTGTAGTGCGCTTTTACTGCCCTGAAAAAGCGGGTCCATTTTCCCCACAGAATAAAAATAAGCAATCCGGCAAGGAAAAACCGAATGCCGGCAAACTGGAAAGGGGTGTGGTACTCCAACCCGATTTTAACACCGGTAAAAGCTGTTGACCAGAGCCAGCATGCCAGAATGGCCAGAAATGTTGTGCTTTGTAAAAAGTTTTTCATACTTCTGAAAAATGTGTGCAAAGGTGTGAATTTATTCTGAAAGGAAGTTTACTATTTAAAATTGGAACAGCCAGTCTTAATATTCGGTTGTTAACTGCCGTAGTTTTAATTTTTGATTATTTGTTACCCTCCTAAATTCTGCTTTACGGAAAATAAATCCTTATTTTGTATGCCATTAAATCAAAATTTCATGGGAAAAACAATAATCAATAATTACGAAGAGTTTGAAGCCTACCTGGGAAAAGAAATTGGTGTTTCAGAATACGTTGAAATTACCCAGGACCAAATCGATAAATTCGCCGATGCCACCCTCGACTATCAGTGGATACATACCGACCCGAAGCGGGCAGCCAAAGAATCACCCTTTAAAAGCACCATTGCCCATGGCTATTTAACGGTTTCAATGCTTACCTATTTGTGGTATTCCATTGTTGATGTGCGAAATGTGAAAATGATTGTGAACTACGGAATCGAGAATTTGCGCTTTCAGCAACCGGTTTTGGTGAATGATAAAATCAGGGCCCGGGTTTCACTCAATAATATCCGCAACCTGCGCGGCATAGCAAAAATTCAGGTCAAAATTGTGGTTGAAATCGAGGGACAGAAAAAACCGGCTTACGATGCGCTGGTTACATTTCTGTATCACTTCGATAATAATTAAATCGTGTTGTTTGGTTCTCCCCAAATGGATTAGTCAAAACAGATTAAGCACTGGTGATTCTTCTTTGATATCTGTATTATTTTGTAATTTAGATAATCAAAAAAGTAAACGACATGGAGTTTATCAATCAGCTATTAGAATCTACCGAGATAAACGGGCAAACGGCAACGCTGCGGTTACTGCTCAGCTTTTTTGTGGGGATGCTTGTGGGGCTCGAGCGCGAAACGCACAACCAGCCTGCCGGGCTCCGCACGCACATTTTAATTAGCATTGGAGCCACAATTGTGATGCTCATTTCCATTTTTATTCCGCAAACATTTGCTAATTTTCAAAACGGGGATCCCGGCAGGATCGCTGCGCAGGTGGTTTCGGGAATCGGGTTTCTGGGTGGTGGTGCAATTTTAAAGTTTGGTGCAAATGTGAAAGGCCTCACAACCGCAGCTTCTATCTGGGCAATGGCTGCCATTGGACTGGCAGTTGGTGCCGGGATGTATTCCATTAGTTTAATTGGCGTTTTGGTGGTTTTATTTGCGCTTACCATTATGAATTTTTTCGAAAAACGCTTCTTTAAAGAACGCACGCTCCGCAAAGTTGAGGTAACTATCAAAAAGAAACATACCAACCTGAAAGCGCTGAAAGACATTTTTAAAACATTTGATGTAAAAATTAACTCAACAGGTTTTGATCGAAACGTTCACGAGGCAACCGACAAAATAACCTTTCTGGTTGGCGTTACCCCTTTTCTAAATGTGCAACAACTGGCCGATGAGCTGGAAAAAGAGCCGGGAATTGTTACGGTTTTGGTGGAAATTATTCAGTAAAACCAGGCTGTGTTAAGTGGTTTTTTCCAGTAATCCTTCGCAGGAATCTTCGAGCAGGTCGAGCACCAGTTCAAATCCTTCGTCGCCTCCGTAGTACGGGTCAGGTACTTCGGTGTAATTCCACTCTTTCCTGAAATCCGTCATTTTATAAATTTTATGAAGGTCATCCCGGTTGCGGGCCATGCTTTTCAGTGTTTCAAAATTTTCATCGTCCATTCCAATAACCATATCGAAATGGTCAAAATCAACCTCCGGATCAAATTTCCGGGAAATGCTCGTCAGGTTGTAGTTACGTTTTTGGGCATGTATTTGCATGCGTTCATCAGCAGGTTCGCCGGCATGCCAGGCACTTGTTCCTGCCGAATCAATTTCAAACCGGTCCTCCACTCCTGCGTCTTTTACCAGCCCCGTGAAAACTGCTTCAGCACTTGGCGAGCGGCAAATATTTCCCAAACAAACAAATAGTATCTTTATTTTATTCATGAAAATGTGAAAATGTCAAATTGATAAATTGTAAAACTGTAAAACTGTTAATTTATAATTCTCTGCGCTCTTTGCTCCATGCTCTCTGCCCCATGCTTAATCCCTGTTCCAGATTTCGTACGATTTAAGTGCCTGCTGCAAAAGCATTTCGTAGCCGTTTTTCACGGCAGCACCTTTTTCTTTTCCTTTTTTCATGAATTGAGTCTCTTCGGGATTATAGACCAAATCGAACAGCAAATGTTTTTCAGAAATATATTCATAAGGAATGGGCGGAAAAGTTTCTGTTTTCGGGTAGGTTCCCAGTGGTGTGGCATTGATGATTAACAGACGTTCTTCCAACATTCTTTGGTCGATATCTTCATAACGGATTTCATTCTTCTTCAGCTCCTCGATTGATGCTGAAATGAAACTGATGTCCAGCTTGTTCAATACAAATTTGATGGCTTTTGATGCCCCGCCGGTTCCCAGAATCAGTGCTTTTGTATGATGTGCTTTTAGGAGTGGTTTTAATGAAGCTTCAAACCCAAAAGTATCTGTGTTGTAGCCTTTTAAAAAGATAGTGTCTTTTGAGCGGTTGATTCTTACTGTGTTAACTGCCCCAACTTTTTCGGCTGCCTCGTCAAGTTCATCCAAAAACGGAATCACTTTTTCCTTGTACGGAATGGTAACATTCAGACCGATAAGTCCGGGGTTGTTTTTTATTATTTCAGGAAACCACGAGATCGATTCAATCTCGAAATTTTCGTAGGTTGCATTAATCTCCTCTTTTTCAAACTTCTCGGTAAAAAAACGCTTTGAAAAAGAGTGGGTGAGCGGGTAGCCAATTAATCCATATTTTTTCATTGCTTCTCTTTTTTCGGTTTGGTTAAACCTTCAATTACAAAAATTATTGCGAACCCGGCAACTGCCATAACAATGGCGCCCAAAAGCCAGGCTTCGCTGCCGGTTACCTGTTCATAAGTGCCGGGCAGCACATTTTGTTCAACCAGCGGCCGGGTTTCTCCGTGCCTGTCAATAAACGTTTCAGTCACCTCTTTCCATGGCCATACTTTATTGAGCGAACCGACCATGAATCCCGATAAAACGGCAATAGTGAGGTTATGAAAATGTTTCAGGAACCACGACAGGATATTTGAAAAGGCGATAATTCCTACTGCTGCCCCGGCCAGAAAAGTAAGAATAATTGCAAGCTCGAGGTTGCCAACGGCGGAGAGTATAAATTTGTACATGCCTAGCAAAACCAGGATAAAACTGCCTGAAATGCCGGGTAGAATCATGGCGCAAATGGCAATGGAACCGGAAAGAAAAATGAACCACCAGGTTGTATTGGCTTCGGCCGGCGAAATTACTGTGATGAAATAGGCAACAACAATTCCGG
Organism: Tangfeifania diversioriginum; assembly: GCF_900141875.1. Classification (GTDB taxonomy): domain Bacteria; phylum Bacteroidota; class Bacteroidia; order Bacteroidales; family Prolixibacteraceae; genus Tangfeifania; species Tangfeifania diversioriginum. The sequence goes on from NZ_FQZE01000010.1 coordinate 58,278, forward strand.
CAACTCCGGCAATTACAGTTCCTGCATTCCATTCTTTAATGGTGCGGGCCACATAAATTGCCGAGGCAATAATGAGTCCGAAGAAAAACGACCAAATCAATATGGGAAATTGATTGAGCAGGAATTCCAGCAATTTGGCCAGCGAAAAAACACTGATGCCAATTCCCAGCACAACGCTCAAAAGAAAGGTGCCATTGATGTGTTTCCAGAATTCAGCAAACTTACCTGAAAAAAACAGCTTCACTGCCTGCAGGTTAATCGATTTGATGGAGAAAACCAGCTCTTCGTAAATTCCGGTAATAAATGCAATGGTTCCTCCCGAAACGCCGGGCACCACATCGGCCGCTCCCATTCCCATGCCTTTTAAAATCAGTAGCAGGTAGTTTTTTGCTGTTCTTTTCATTTTATATTATTATTTTAAGAAATACCCAATACCGAATACTCAATAACCAATCATCACTAGCAACTGCATCTCGATTTTGTTGTAAATTTAGTATTGAACATTGAATATTTCAGGCGCCAAAATAACAAAAAGAAAGGATAAATTGTTAAGAAAAACAGAAGGGATTAATGAACTGAAAATGGAATTAAGATTGATTTTAATTGCACTGTTTCTTTTGAATTTGAGTAGTATGAATGCACAAACGAACAAAAATGCTGAGATTGTAACGTTGCAACTGGAAGAAAACGGCAATTTCCCCAATAATTCAAACCTTCCGGTTTTGCTCTACAAAAATGCTTTTGATTTTGCTGAAGGGGATCCGGCTTCTACAATAGAAAAAGTTCTTGCTGCCAATAACTGGAACAATTCGTGGCGAAACGGGATTTTTAGTTACCAGCATTACCACTCAAATGCGCATGAAGCACTGGGAGTTTACAGTGGCTGGGCCGAAGTTCAACTGGGAGGGCCGGGTAACGAACCGGTCCGCATTGAAAAAGGAGATCTGGTGGTGTTGCCTGCCGGAACAGCGCACAAGCGCATCGATTCGGGTGGGGGATTTGCAGTTGTTGGTGCTTACCCCGACGGTCAGCGGTACGATATGAATTACGGGGAGGCAGCTGAAAAGCAAGAAGCTGTAAAAAATATCCGCAAAGTTCCGCTTCCTTCAAATGATCCTCTGTTTGGAGCGAAAGGGAAAATGTTTGAGTTTTGGAAATAACTGGTTTTGCTTATTAAACCCTAAGAATTTTATACTTGTAAATGGAATAATCTTTAACTTTGAAAAAAAAGAAACATGGATATTCAAACCAAAAAAATAAATTTCATTCAGGAATTTTTAAGGCTAAAAGACGAAGAACTTATAAATAAACTGGATAATTTATTAAAGTTAGAAAAAAAGAAAAAATTCAAGGAGGAAATCAGGCCTTACAGTGAAGAAGAATTTAATGCTGTCATTGACAAAGCAGAAGAGGATTCAAAAAATGGAAAAGTTATTTCTGCAGACGATCTGAAAAATGATATTGACTCATGGAGCTAAAAGTGTTTTGGACGGAAACAGCTCTTGAAATGTTAGAAGATATTTATGCCTATTACAAATCAGAAGCAAATATTGATATTGCCAGACTCCTGGTGAAAAAAATTGTAAATCGAACACTTCAGCTTAAAACTAACCCACAAAGCGGCCCACGAGAACCTCTGCTGGAACAACGAAAATTTGAGTACCGCTATTTGGTTGAAGGAAATTACAAAATTATTTACTGGAAGGAAAACAATTATGTGAACATTGCTGCTGTTTTTGACACCCGGCAAAATCCCCTGAAAATCAGAAATGTTTGATTTGTCTGGAATTCTTTTTCAAATTAATTTCTACTCTCTGCTCGTATAAAACCGCTCGAGAATCGACCCGTCGTTGGCTTCTTTAGAAAGCGCTTCAATAGTATTTTTTGGAACATCGTAAACATCCAGCACAATCAGCCCGTCGAGGCAATTGTTGAATTTTGGATCCACATTGAAAGCGATAATTTTCGCGTTCAGTTTAATGTATTTTTTCAGGAGTACCGGAAGTCCCGAATTCAGTTCGTCCAAATCGCCAATTGCTTTGTCGAGCCGGTTGATGTCGTGTTCCATATTCTCCATCAGGATGTTGATGTCCGGGTTGACGCTGGTAAACTTGTATTTATTGCGTGGTTTCACAAACCGGGCCATCTTCCAGTTCAGGTGGTTACGCATAATGAACCGGATAATCAAATCTTTCGAAATTTTTGAGTAATTATTGCTGATGCTCACCGGGCCAATCAGGTAGCGGTATTCCGGGTTTTTCAGCAGGAAGTACAAAATTCCTTTCCATAGCAAAAACAGGGGCATGGGACGCCGCTGGTATTCTTTAATTACAAATGAACGGCCCAGCTCCAGGCTCTCTTTCAATGTGGGTTTAAACTCATCGCTTAACCGGAAAAGTGATTGCAGGTAAAACCCACGCTTCCCGTATTGATCCAGGATATCGTTGCCCTTGCCAATTCGGTACGCGCCAACAATACGTTTTTCGTCGTCATCCCAAATAAACATCTGGTGATAATAGAGGTCAAACTCATCCAGATCAATACTGCGGTTGGTTCCTTCGCCCACTTCGCGAAAAGTAATTTCGCGCAATCGGCCAATTTCAGTCAGAATATTGGGAATGACCCTGGCTGGTGCGCAAAAGGCGGTGTAGTTTTTTAAATTAAACAGAGTGAGTTCTTCTTTAATACCTTCAATTTCAGCAAGAATTTTATTTTGATCAACAGGCGGAATTATGGCCTCCGATTTTGGTTTTGGTTTCAGGTTGTAGCTGAAAAAACGCTTCACTTCAAGTGGTGTTTCCATGCTGTAGGTTTTGGCACGCAGAAACCGCCCAAACTGGTAAACGTCTTTAAATTTATCCTGCTCTTCCACTTTAAGCGGGGTGCCAATGCGCATTTTAATGGTTTTATGCTTTTTGTTTAGCAGTTCGGAGGGCAGGCGCACCTGGCGAAGCGAGGGATGAATTTTTGCAATAATATGAAACAGCCGGCTGTTGGTTCCCTGAAAATGAACCGGCACTACCGGTACTCTTGCTTTTTTTACAAATTTTACCATCGGGAACTGCCACGCCTGGTCTGTGATGGTGTCAAAAGTTCCGTAGGTGCTCAGTTCTCCGGCAGGAAACAGACAAAGTACACCATTGTTTTTGAGGTGTTTTATGGCCCGGGTAATTCCTTTGGTCCTTGTGTCAACTTCCCCTTTTGCCGCTTTTTCAAAAGGATTGTCGCTGATAAAATATTCTGAAACCGGATCGACTTTTTGGAGCAAAAAGTTGCCAATCACTTTTACATCGGGCCTCACTTTCGACAGGTATTTAACGAGCAACAACCCGTCGAAGCCACCCAGCGGATGCTTGGCCACCACAATCAGCGGCCCTTCTGCCGGTATCCGTTTTAATTCATTTTCGTCAAATTCAATCTTAAACTCAAGAATCCTGATAATTTCATCGATGAAATCAATGCCTTTTTTTGTGGCTATTTGCTCGTAAATTTTGTTCAGCTTGTTGAACCGGAGAATGTACATCAGGAATTTTGCGAAGTATTCGCCACCAAAATAGGTCAGGGCTGGAGAAGCTTTAAAAATGTCCTTCAGTTTCAATAGTTCCATCTGGATTTTATTGGTTTTTTTGAAAAAAAACTTTTTCAAACACCTACACAAAAATAGAAGGATTTTTCAATTAAACCGGGTTGGATTGAAAAAGGTAATTGGCTTCTGCTCGCATACTAAGCAAAAAATGGTTTAATTTGTTTCCCGAAAGGGCAGTGGAACTGACAAATAAGTTTCAGTAAAAAACAGATGGCTCCCTGCCACCGAAAAATAGAACAATACAAATGGACGGAAAACAGAGAAAAAATATTCAGATTGGTGATGAGGTGGAAATTGTGCAGAAACAGCATCAACGCTCGGGCGAACTTACTGAAGGCGTTGTAAAACGAATTCTTACAAAATCAGCAAGTCATCCACACGGAATAAAAGTGTTGCTTGAAACTGGTGAAGTTGGTCGGGTGAAAAATATCATTGAAGAATAAGAAGTCTATTAGCCAGGCGGTTGAAATTGCCAGACGTTTAATCGGCATTCATGCATGCATTACCGGCAACCCATCCGGTTGACCAGGCAATTTGCAGATTGTAACCGCCGGTTTTTGCATCGAGGTCGATGATTTCGCCGGCAAAATATAGTCCTTTTATGAATTTGGATTCCAGCGATTTTGGATAAATTTCTTTGGTTGGGATTCCGCCTGCCGTAATAATTGCTTCTTTATAAGAACGATGCCCGGTAATTTCAAACCGCAGATTTTTCAGCAGGTATCTTATCTTTTTCCGTTCAGCAGCCGTTACCTGGTGGCATTCCTTTTCAGGATCGATTTCAAGCAATTCAATAAAAACCGGGATCATCGACGAGGGCAGCCAGTGCCGGATAATGTTTCCCAACTTTTTCTTTCCATGCTCATTTAAATCACGTATCAGGCGGTTGTCAAGTTTTTGCTCGTCGAGGGCAGGTTTTAAATCAATGGTAATTTCAACTTTGTTTTTCTTTTGTAATTCGTCAACAACAATGCGGCTGAGCGTAAGAATTACCGGTCCGGATAACCCAAAATGGGTAAATACCATTTCGCCAAAATCTTCGCCTGCTTTTTTACCGTTCACCCAAACCACAGCCTTTGCATTTTTCAGATTTAAACCCTGTAGTTTCTGCGCCACATCACCTTCTGTTTCAATCGGAACCAGGGCCGGGCGGTCCGGCACTAAGGAATGGCCAACCTGTTTTGCCAACTCATAGCCGTCGCCGGTTGAACCGGTTGCCGGATATGATTTTCCCCCGGTGGCAAGAATTACGCGGTCGGCTTGGATGAATTTTCCGTTTGAAATAACTCCCCGAACCTGATTGTCTTCCACTGCTATCTTTTCTACTTTTTCGCCTCCGTGGATTTCTACATTCAAATCCGAAACCCATTTTAGCAAAGCATTCAAAACATCAGTCGATTTGTTGCTTGTGGGGAAATAGCGCCCACCGCGTTCGAGCGTCACTTCGGTCCCGTGTTTTTGGAGCAGGGCGATTATATCTTTTGAAAAAAACTGCGAGAAAGCATTCCGCAGAAATTTTCCATTGGGCTGAATGTGCTTGATGAATTCACTTACTGGGGCATTGTTGGTAATGTTGCAGCGACCTTTTCCGGTGATTAATAATTTTCTGCCCGCCCGCCGCATTTTTTCAAGTACCAGTACCTTGCCGCCACATTCGGCTGCTCTTCCGGCTGCCAGTAAACCGGCAGCACCGGCACCAATTACAATTACATCGAAATTTTTCATCGCCTGCAAAGATAATTTTTACAGAACAGAGAATTGTAAATTTTATTGACGGAATATTATTTTTCATCACTTTCTGACTTCATCTGCTGTTAATAATTACAGACTGAATTATCTGATTTCATGAAAATTGATTTATTTTGTCCTTTATTAGAATGATTAAAATCAACAGAAATAGGAATGAGTGGTTGCCCACATCACGAAAAGAAATGAAAGAATTGGGCTGGCAGCAGGCTGATGTAATTCTGTTTTCGGGCGATGCATATATCGATCACCCTTCGTTTGGTGCGGCGGTGATTGGACGTGTTTTGGAAGCCGAAGGACTGAAAGTGGCCATTGTGCCGCAACCCAACTGGCAGGACGACCTGCGTGATTTCAAAAAGCTGGGTGCGCCACGACTGTTTTTTGCAGTAACCGGGGGCAACATGGATTCGATGGTGAATCACTACACCGCAAACAAGCGCAAACGATCGGACGATGCCTACACGCCCGGCGGGCGACCCGGGCAGCGGCCCGATTATGCCACCATCACCTATTCCAACATTCTGAAAAAGCTTTTCCCGGATGTTCCGCTGATTATTGGCGGAATTGAAGCTTCGCTGCGGCGGCTGACCCATTACGATTACTGGTCGGATAAATTGATGCCATCCATTTTGGAGGATTCAAAAGCTGATTTACTTTTTTACGGGATGGGAGAGAAGTCGATTGTGGAATTTGCCCGGCTTATTCAGCGCGGCGTGCCCTTGGAAAACCTTACCAATATTCCCCAGACGGCTTTTATGGCGGGCGCTGAAGAAGATTATGCCACGCAAAAAGAGTGGAACGAACTGGAACTGGCATCGCACGAAGAGTGCCTGACCGACCGGAAGAAGTTTGCCCGCAACTTTATGCACATCGAGGAGGAGTCGAACAAGATGGAAGCCAAAAAACTGGTGCAGCGGGTTGGCAAAAGAAAAGTGGTGGTGAATCCGCCCTGGCCGGTTTTCCGCGAAGAGGAAATCGACCGCGTGTATGATTTGCCTTACACACGATTGCCGCATCCGCGTTACCACAACAAGGAAACGATTCCGGCTTACGAAATGATCCGGCATTCCATTAATATTCACCGCGGGTGTTTTGGCGGTTGTACATTTTGCACTATTTCGGCCCACCAGGGAAAATTTATTGTTAGCCGTTCCGAAAAATCTGTGTTAAAGGAGGTGGAAAAAGTAACACAGATGCCTGATTTTAAAGGGTACATTTCCGATTTGGGCGGCCCCTCGGCCAACATGTACAAAATGAAAGGCATTCATGAAGAAATTTGCCGCAAGTGCAAGCGAGCCTCATGTATTTTTCCGAACATCTGCAAAAATTTGGATACCAGCCACAAGCCGATGCTGGAGTTGTATGAAAAAGTGAGAAACAATCCGAAAGTGAAAAAAGCGTTTGTGGGAAGCGGTATTCGTTACGACATGATTCTGGCAAAAACAGGCAACCCGGAAACCGACAAGGTCAACCGGAAATACCTGCGCGAAGTGATCAAACACCATGTGTCGGGCCGATTGAAAGTGGCACCGGAACATACATCGGACGAGGTACTGAAATTTATGCGGAAGCCTTCTTTTAAGTTGTTTGAAGAGCTGAACAGGGAATTCAATAAAATAAACAGGGAAGAAAACCTGAAACAGCAACTGATTCCATACTTTATTTCGAGCCACCCTGGAAGTAACGCCGAAGACATGGCCCACCTGGCCATTCAAACCAAAAACATGAACTTCCGGCTGGAGCAGGTGCAGGATTTTACGCCCACGCCAATGACACTGGCCACCGTAATTTACTACTCGGGCTACCACCCGTACACCATGGAAAAGGTGTTTACCGCCCGCAGCCAGTCCGCCAAAAAAGAGCAGCGCAAATTTTTCTTCTGGTACAAACGCGAATACCGGAAATCAATTATGAGCGAACTGAAAGCCAAAGGCCGCCAGGATTTGATTAAAAAGTTGTTTGGGTAGGGAAGTTTCAAATTGCTTTCGCCCCTTCAGGGCCATGTTTCCGGCTTGTCTGAAATCATCGGGCGCTGCCCGATGTTGAGGCTTTGAGGGCTTTGCCCTCATTTTTGGGTTCATCCCAAACGCAAAATTGTGTAAACGTGTTTTTGATAGCGTTCTATTCCTAAATTAAATTTCCCCAACGGGGCATCAGCAATAACATTGGGCAACGCCCAATGAACCTGAGATGCATAGAATTAAGGCCTGAAAGGCCACGAGCAGGTTTAATCCCACAAATACCGTTCGTCATAATCAACATCATATTTTTTCAGAAAAGCCAGCAACTCTTCTTTAAATGAAACCTTTTTATGATGTATTTTTTGATTTTCGATGTACTTCTTCACAACTGGAACTTGGGTAGGATTGACAGAAAAAATACCATATCCATCCTGCCAATAAAACGAGAAATAATCCGAACCTTTTGTTTTTATCCATTTGGACGACTGCTTTTTAATTTCCTCCAGTAACTTCATTTGAGATATTTTTCGCGATAGCAGGCATAGAATGTGAATATGATTTTTATATCCGCCAACCTGAACCGGGTTGCATTCCAACCCTCTGCATATTCCTCCAATATATTCAAAGAGGGATTCTTCATTTTCTTCTTTTATTAGATTCAGTCTGTTTTTGGTGCTGAAAGTTATGTGAACATAAACTTTAGATAATGATTGTGACATAATCGTATATTTTTATGATTTTGAAATTTATACTTTATAAAGTTATGAAAATGTTTTTTGTAGTTTAGTGCTTCAAACACAAATACTTCCGTTTTCTGTTGGAATGCTTTCGCCCCTTCAGGGCTATGTTCCTGGCATGTCTGAAATCATCGGGCGCTGCCCGATGTTGGAGCTTTGAGGGCTTTGCCCTTCAGGGGAATCCAATTGTGAATATGAATACATTTATGGATGTATTGCTTTATTAAGAATTGCCCCAACGGGGCAACAGCAATAACATTGGGCAACGCCCAATGAGTCTGAGGTGCATGGAATTAAGGCCTGAAAGGCTACGAGCAGTTATGATATTATCCTATTCGCCTGGTTCGATTTTTACCTTAACCAATAAAATTTTGTATCTTTCGGTAAATCTGTAACCATAATAATTCCACCATGAGAAAAGTAATTCCGCTGTTTGCCGCATTTTTGATATTTTTTACATCCTGTGCCGAATTACAGCAGATTGTAAACGAATCCATGGAAAGCAATCGTCCGCTTGCCCGGTCGGAGATTATTGCAGGCCTGAAAGAAGCATTGGTGGTGGGCACCAACAAGTCGGTGAACATTCTGGGCGAAACCAACGGCTATTATGGCGATGCAGACGTAAAAATTCTGCTTCCACCCGAAGCTGACATAATAGTAGATAATATTGGTAAAATTCCCGGCGGCAATCAGTTGCTCGATGATGTATTGCTGCGCATAAACCGTGCTGCCGAAGACGCGGTTACGGAGGCCAAACCCATTTTTGTGAACAGCATTAAAAGCATGACCATTGCCGATGCAGCAGGAATTTTAAGGGGGGAAGATAATGCGGCCACACAATATCTGTACAATTCAATTTACGACGATTTATTCGCGCTTTACCGTCCCAAAATTGAAAATTCGCTGAATAAAAAACTGGTAGGCAATGTTTCTACCGCGCAAAGCTGGAATACACTCACCGGCCGGTGGAACGAAGTGGCCAACTCGATTGTAGGTCAGGTGGCGGGTTTAAAATCCATTGAAGCCAATCTGGATGTGTATCTGACCAACGAAGCTCTCGAGGGACTGTTCCTGAAAATTGAACAGGAAGAAAAACAGATAAGGGAAAATCCTGCAGCGCGTGTGAACGATTTGCTGCGTCGTGTTTTTGGCTCGGTAAGCAGCTGATTAAAACATAAATAAAAATATTTTTAGATTGTAAAACATTTTCCGTTGCCTTTTTAATTAAAAATTGCTACTTTCAATTTGTCAAAAAGAATGTTATTTGAAGCTTTGTTTCTGTTTTTGACATAATTTGCGAACCTGTTAATACTGATTGCCATGAGACTTGAATTTGAACGCATCGACGAAGCCAACGGACTGCTCAATCAACTGATAGAACATCATCCGCAGGCTATTTTTCTGACCGATCATGACTTTAAAGTGAAGTATTTCAATAATGCTTTTCAGAAACTGACCAAAAGTGATAAAGGCGATATTTTGGAGCATGAGTTTTGTGAAATTATGGGGTGTACGCAACGTGGCAATAAACTTGACGCAAACGACAGCTTTTGTAAGCATTGCCAAATGAGAGACTTGCTTTCGGGATCCAACCTCTCGGAATTAGTACTGATTCGTGATTTTTATATTCACAATAAAATAGTCACCAAGCATCTCCACATCGATGCCCACCGCGTGGTGATGAACGGCCATAAATACCGGCTGGTGGTAATTGACGACCGAACGCATAAGCATTAATATAGTTTTCCCTGCCACGTATCGCGTTCCTTCAATCGTTTTTCCACTTTGGCCACAAACTCGAAGTTTTTGAGGCCCCAGCGCGGGGCAATGAGCAGGTCAGGCGGCGCCTGGCTGATAAAACGTTCCACAATGATTTTCGGATTGAGCAGCTCTAAGTAATCTACCGCCAGTTCGATGTATTCTTCAGCAGAAAAAAGGTGAAACTGATCGGGATTATCACGGAACTGCTTTTCCATCACCGTGCCTTTGTGGATTTGCAGTTGGTGCAATTTTAAGTTATTAACAGGGAGTTGTGAAATAACCCGGGATTGATTCAGCCAGTCTTCACGGGTTTCTCCGGGCAGCCCTAAAATGAGATGTGCGCCGTTATTGATTCCTCTGCTACTGGTTTCTTCCAGTGCCCAAACCGACTCAGCAAAAGTATGGCCGCGGTTGATTTTCTCCAGCGTGCTGTCGAGGTGCGATTCCAGCCCGAACTCCACCATCACATACACTTTTTTGCTCAGTTCTTCTAAGTACTCGAGCAGTTCCCCCTGCAGTGCATCGGGCCGGGTAGAAATAACCAGCCCCACAATTTTGGGATGACGGAGTGCTTCTTCATACAATTCAATCAGGTTTTCCAGTGGTGCGTAACTGCTGGTGTAAGCCTGAAAATAGGCGAGGAAACGCATCGATTTGTACTTCTTTTCAAAAAAACGAATGCCCTGTTCTATCTGGCTGGTCACGCTGTTTTCGAGGTTGCAGTAGGTAGGTTTAAATGTTTTGTTGTTGCAGTAAGTGCAGCCGCCGTAGCCTTTTTCCCCATCGCGGTTGGGGCAGGTAAATCCGCCGTCAACCGACACCTTTTGCACCCGCTCCGAAAACAGGTTTTTGAAATAGGTGGGAAAATCATTGTACCGTTTTGAATGCCCCCAAAAGAAGGTTTTCTGCTTCATGTCTGGAATTTATCTTAAATGGTTCTTTTTGAAAAATCTCTTGCAGAATGATGGATTGTTAAAATATCTACCCGGTTGGCTGAAATAACCTTGTAGATAATTCTGTAGTTTCCAACAATTAATTCTCTTATTGACGGGTTTTCAATTTCAGGAACTACCCTGCCAATTTGTGGATGTTTAATTAAAATTTTTGTTCTGGATTTAATTCTAAGTGTTTGAATTTTTGCGTATTGAATAGAATCTTTTGAAATATATTCCGCGATATTTTTTAAATCGTCCCTTGCCTGAAAAGTCCAGTTTATTTGAACCATTTCTCCATTTCTTTTTCCAGTTCAGCATCTGAAATTATCGCTTCGTTTTCAGATTGACGTATTCCTTTTTCCGTTTTTTCAATAAGAATTAATTTATCAATAATATCGTCAATCGAAATTTCTTCCGGAAAATTCTCAATTGCTTCCATTATTTTTGACTTTGTCAACATCGCAGAATGTTTATTTTAAAATTGAGAGCAAGTTACAATTTTTTGATTTACCTGTTCAAAAAATATTGAAAACTTTATGCCTTCAGAGGGTGTTAAAAATTTTAAATAAGGATTCTTATTTCTATTTTTAAGTACTTTAAAATGACTATATATGCTTTCGAAAAAAGATGAACAACAAATAAAAGAACGGGGAAGCCACTCTGAAACGGTGCTGCAACAAATTGGAAACTTTAAGAAAGGCTTCCCTTTCCTTGAGATAAAAGAAGCGGCAACCCCCGGTAACGGCATCATCAGCCTGAGTGAAGAGGAAGTAAAACAAAGCGGTGATTTTTTTGCTGAAATGATTGATCGCGGAATGAGGCCGCTTAAATTTGTGCCGGCATCGGGAGCTGCCAGCCGGATGTTTAAAGCGTTATATGAAGCTTTGAAAGATTGCGAACAATCAGAAAACCCGGATGAAACGCTGGTGAAAAGCGCCGCTGCCAGGAAGTTCCTGGTCAATAAAGAAAAGTTTGCTTTTTTTAATGATTTGGAAGCTGCCGTGGGAGAGGGGCATGTAGATAAAAATTGCCGGAGCTGGATTGATTTTCTGCTAAACGAAAAAGGCCTGAACTACGGCTCGTTGCCCAAAGGGTTGCTGAAATTTCATAAATATCCGGACGGTGAACGCACACCTTTTGAAGAGCATTTGGTGGAGGCTTCAAGCTATTCAACTGACAAAACAAATATTGCACGCCTTCATTTTACAGTGTCGCCCGAGCACAAAAAAGGTTTTGAGGAGCTGCTGAATGAGGTGAAAGCTAAATACGAAAAGTTATTGAATGTTACCTTCGAAGTTTCATTTAGTGTGCAGAAACCTTCAACCGATACCATTGCTGTTGATTTGAAGAATGAACCGTTCCGCGAGTCAGATGGCAGTCTTCTTTTTCGGCCCGGCGGTCATGGTGCGCTGATTGAGAACCTGAACGATCTGGATGCCGATTTGATTTTCATTAAGAACATCGACAATGTGGTGCCCGACCACCTGAAACAGGTTACCATCGACTACAAAAAAGCGTTGGCGGGTGTGCTTTTGAAATTCCAGGAAAAGATTTTCAGGTATCAAAAATTTTTGAACGAAAGGCATCCTTCAGCGCTTGACAGTGCTTTTCTGGCCGAGGCTGCCAATTTTCTGGAGCATACACTGAATATTAAGCCACCAAGAAATCAGTACTATACTGAAAAAGAGGAACTGTACCATTATTTGAGGGAAAAATACAACCGCCCGCTACGCGTTTGCGGGATGGTGAAAAATGAAGGCGAACCCGGTGGCGGGCCATTTCTGGCGCTGAATCCTGACGATACCGTTTCGCTTCAAATTGTGGAGAGCACGCAAATTGACCCGGAAAGTGTTCAGCAACAAAATATTGTAAAAAATGCCACGCATTTTAACCCGGTTGATTTGGTATGCGCGGTAAAAAATTACAAAGGCGAAAAATACGACCTGGCACAGTTTACTGATCCGGCAACAGGTTTTATATCGAAAAAATCGAAAGACGGTAAGGATTTAAAAGCCCAGGAGCTGCCCGGATTGTGGAACGGAGCCATGAGCAACTGGAACACTCTTTTTGTGGAAGTTCCTGTTGAAACCTTTAATCCGGTAAAAACGGTCAACGATTTGTTAAGGGAACAGCACTTGTAAAAAAACAAGTTTCTTTATTCGGTGTGAATTGTTAATTTTGCCATTCATTTTTGGAGGATTGATGAATCAGGAAGAACGAAATTTTATTAATGATGAAAACCTGGACGAAGCACTGAGCCGTTTTAAACGGTCATTGGTTTCAGGCAGAAAAAAATACTTTGATGTTTCTGAATTTGAGGGAATTGTTGAGTATTTGCTCGATGAAGGTGATATTAACGCCTCCGAAATTGCAGCCCGGCAGGGAATTCAAATTCACCCCGGCGCCGTACCGCTCCAGTTAAAGTATGCCCAGGTGTTGCTTAGCAAAGGGAAATATGAAAATGCCCTGAACTATTTGGACCTGGCCGAACAGCTGGAGGCTGCCAATCCTGATGTGCACCTTATGAAAGGCTCGGCATGGCTGATTCTGGGCGACGACCGCAATGCGGAAAAGTCATTCAGGCGCGCCCTGAAAGCAGGAGCAACCGAAGAGGACGATATTCTCTACCATATTGGAGCTGCCTATATTCAGGCCGGTGAAGTGGAAAAAGCAGTGAGCTATTTTGAACGTGCGCTGGATAAGAATCCGGCAAATGAACAGGCTTTGTACGACCTGGGCTTTTTCAGCGATCAGTTGGGCAATTTCGATAAAAGTATTGAATATTACAACCGCTACCTCGACAGCAATCCATTTAATTATTCTACCTGGTTTAACCTGGGAATTACCTACAACAAAGCAGGAAATTATAAAAAAGCCATTGAAGCGTATGAATTTTCACTGGCACTGAACGATACTTTCAGCCAGGCACTGTTCAATATTGCCAATGCGCACGCCAATGCCAGTAATTTCAATGAAGCTATTGAGCGGTATAATGAATTTTTGGAAATCGACCCGGATAACGATGATGCCTGGTGTTACATTGGCGAATGTTACCTCAACCTGGAAGATTATTTCCAGTCGGAATTTTTTTACCAGAAAGCCATTAAGCTGAACCCTGAGAACGATACGGCCTGGTTTGGTATTGGCCTTATTATGTGGGTGGAAAAAAAATACGGCGAAAGCATTGTTTTTATCAATAAAGCGCTGAAGCTTGACAATGATAACTCTGAATACTGGCTCACCCTGGCCCGGGTTTACAACGATTACAACAAATTGGAAAAAGCCACCGATGCCTTGAAAACAGCTGCACGCCTCGAACCCGGAAACGCTGAAATCTGGCTCACCTGGGTGGATGTTCTCTTAAAATTCGGGGAGACCAAAAATGCACTGCGCATACTCAAAACCGGATTGAAAAAGAACAGCGATGTGCTGCTGAAATACCGCCTGGTTAGCCTTCTGCTGGAGAACAAAGAAGAAGATCGGGCACTGGCTGTGCTCGATGACGCTATGGACCAGGAGTTTGTGCAGGTTAACTATCTGTTCGATATTTACCCCAAAGCCCTGAAAAATAAACGCCTGAAAAAACAGGTGGATAACTACCGCAAAAAATATATGTAGATTTCATTGTTGCCGGTTTTCTTCTGCACCATTATTTTGGTGCAGTTCTCAAGCAATGATTGATTTTATAATTAAGCCCCTGATTTAACGATTACTTTTTCTCTGCCGGACGCTGAAAGGTCACTTGGGCTCAGTTTAACTTTTTGTGGAGCGAACTATTTTAGATTCTAAATTCATTATGTTGTTTTTGCCTTATCAGGCGGATTTTACTTTTTGGCTTGACCCAAAAAGTAAACCCACGTAGTGATGCCTATGGCAAAAAAAGTCAAGGCTGTGCCCGCTTCACTCAAAAATCTACGCATTGTCTGCTAAAATTTCTAAACTCGTCGTGCCTCCTCAAACAGCCGAAATTTTTTAACGCATTCAATACTTGATTTTTGGCTCACCGGCCGAGGCCAGGTGTAGGTACTACGGACGATTCATCCCTGCGGACGGCCTTTTTTTAACCAAGCCTGGAATCAAAATAAAATATTAGTGAGAGCGGGAAGTTCCGAGGAATCGAGGAAATCACCCGTCCGAACTTATATTTTATAAAGATGGAAGGTGAAGGTTAAAAAGAGCCTTGAATTTTCTGCTTCGTCTTTTTTTCAAGAAAAAGATGAAGGCCTCCGGCAGGAAAAAATATCAATTAAAATGGAAAGCATTTTAATGATGGGAAAACTTGAATCTCTTATTTGAAAATCAACTCTACTTCTCCACAATTTCTTAAAGTGATCCGTCACTTGTCCGGAACCTAACAACGTCTTTGTCGGCGTTTAGACGGTTAATTATAAAAATGAGAAAATGAACCCCAAAATAGTTTTTGTAACTTACAATTGCGCATTTTATGTTTTTCAGCAATTTTCTGGCATTTCTGTTTCTGATTTCATAACTTGCTTACCGTTAAATTTTTAATCTTTAATCAAAACAGTGAAAATGCTTCAGACACATCGTTTATTTGCTGCAAATGCAACCCATGCCCCCGGAAAACCAAACAGGTCAACTTCTAAAAATAATCCTGCAAAAATTCACGTCCCCAACCCGGGACACATTATTAACTTAAATATTTATTGTTATGAACAAAACTCAGACGAATCACATGCGTATGTTTCTCAATACGCAGGAAGTCCTCGACGAAAACACCACCTTGTGGAGCAGCATTCCCGTGTTGCTGAATGTAAAAAACAATTTTGATGAGCTGATACAGCGCATTGAGGAGACCAACGAGAAAACAGTGCTCAGGAGTGAGGCGGTAACCGCCAGTAAGGCCAGTGTGCTGAAGGCGCTGGCCAAAAAGTGCACTACGCTGGCAGGCACCCTGCAGGCCTATGCCGCCATTACCGGAAACGCGAAGCTGGCCGGAGAGGTAAAGCTTGTGGAGTCGGATTTTGACCGGGCGCGCGAAACCGATGTGGAAGCACTGGTGACGCCGGTTATCAAAAATGCCCGCAAAGCGCTGGAGAACCTGGCCGATTACGGGGTAACTGAAGCGATGATTACCGAAACGGAAACCTCACTCGACGACTTTAAGGCGCTGATTGGACAGCCGCGT
Organism: Tangfeifania diversioriginum; assembly: GCF_900141875.1. GTDB lineage: Bacteria > Bacteroidota > Bacteroidia > Bacteroidales > Prolixibacteraceae > Tangfeifania > Tangfeifania diversioriginum. Next base: position 74,153 of record NZ_FQZE01000010.1, read on the forward strand.
ACCATTCGCAACCAGGCTTTTGCCGCCATGAGCCTGTTGGAAGAACTGTTTGACGCAACCAACGACCTGCTCAACAACCGGCTCGACCCGCTGATGATTCGCTTTAAATATTCTGACACCGAATTTTACAGCGCATACGAACGGGCCCGGACAATTGTGGACTGATGCGGTGTGGAACAGACGACTATAATTTCAAAGATGCCGGAAAGTTGTTCGAACTATCCGCCAACCCATTCAAAGGTGGTGCAAAGGAGTTCGGACAACCCGGCGCTTTATTCAGAGAAGGACACGATGAATAAATTGAACACGGCAACCGATGCATTGACAGTCGCAAGCGACGCATTGACAGTCAGGAAGCGTTCACAGAACTCCGCGAAGCGTTCAGAGCACTCCGCGAAGCGTTCAGAGGACTCCGCGGGTTGTTCAGGAAACATCGAAGGTTATTCAAAGAACACCCGTTCAGTAAGTTACATGCCACCTATGAGCTGCATCCCGTTGTTAAAAAAGGTTCCGGAACACCTCAACAGCCTGCACCCTTTGTAACCAAAGATTGCTATTTTTAAAAACTGAAAATTAAAATTGATGAATACGTTTGGGGATTACACCGAAAAAATTCAGATAAACCAAAACCCGAACCTGGCAAACAAACAGTGTTCAGTGGTTTCGGAAAATGTGAACTGACAAACAAGTTACCGCAAATTTTAAAAAAATAACATTTATTGAATTATGAAGAACAGGTTAACCATTATTATTGGATTCATTATATTTTCTCTAATGAATTTGAATGCCCAAAATATAAATTTGGGGATAAAGACTGGAGCAGGTATCGCCAAAACTAATTTTACAAATATTCCTGACATAGATAGTAATTCAGATATTTTCTCTTCAAATTTCTCATATAGTATTAATGGAACCCTAAATTATAGAATAAATCAACTATTTGGGTTTTCGGTTGAACCTGGGATTATAAAACAGGGTTGGATTTCTAACAAAGAAAATAATAACGAGAATAAAATTAATCTCTACTATTTTCAGTTATCAAGTTTTTTAGACTTTTATTTGTCAGACAAACTATTCTTTTCAATTGGACCTGAAGTTGACTATTTGGTAAATGCAAAAAACAAAACAACATCGAATTCTGAAGAGATTACAGATTTATTTAGAAAATTTGGACTTTCAGGAATGACTGGAATAACTTATAACATCTTCGATATATATGATATTGGTTTTAAATTTAGCCATGGTCTGACAAAAATATCCGATGAGTTACTATGGGTTGCAGATGATGATATAAATACAATAAAATTAAGAGGTTATAATCAAAGTTTCCAGTTCTTTATTAAATTTCGAATTAAAAACTTGCGGTAACATTGTACAAATTTTACTCCGCTCGCGCCGATTTGTAATCGGTGTGCAATTTGGTAAAATTGAAACCTCGTTTCTATAAATTATGGTACAAATGGTAAATTTGCGCCAGCGAGGGAATTTGGAAAATTGGAATAGAGAAACACATTGATTGTAATTTAAAAACAAACTGACATTAAACTTATAAATTAAAATATATGGTAACAAATTATAAAACACATGAGGTCTATGGCGTTTCAAATGAAATGATTGCAACATATATTGAGAGATCCGATGTTGATGACTTATTTATTAAAGGACTTGAAAAGAATAAACATTTAGTAATTTATGGAGCTTCGAAACAAGGAAAGACAGCTTTGACCCAAAAGCATCTTGAAGAAAAAGACTATATAAGGGTTAATTGCTCACCGGCGTCAACAATTCAAGATTTATACAATTCTATTGTACGTCAATTGAATATTGAGATTGTAGAATCACGAGAAGTCTCTCAAGAAGTAGGGGGTGAAATTAAAGCAGGAGTGAAAGCAAAGATTAAAATCCCATTTTTTGGTTCGGGAGAAGCGAATCTTGAAGGAAAAGAAACTTTTAATGAAGGCGATAAGACCTCATATAAAATTGTTGATTACAATCTTTTTTTGGCCCAAGATTTATCTGAACTACTTAGGGCAATTAATTTCGATAAAAAGATTATAGTTGAAAATTTCCATTATTTAACAGAAGAAAACCAAAAGCTACTTTCAATTGATTTGAGAATTTTTGATGATTATAAAATTCAATTTATTGTTTTAGGCATATGGAGAGAAAAGAATAGACTTATTCAATTTAATGGCGATTTAGTAGATAGGTTAATTGAAATACCCGTAGAACCTTGGGAAAGAGAACACTTAAAGGCTATAATTGATGAAGGATTTCCGTTGTTAAATGTAAGTTTTGAAAATGTTTTAGAGGAGCTTATAGAGACTTGTTTTGACAGTGTTGGAGTTTTTCAAGAGCTATGTAAAGAGTCTTGCTATGCAGCAGGTGTTAGAGAAACATCTGAGGATACTATTTATATCACTGCTGATAATATTAGTACTGCTATTGAAAAAAAACTTAGCGATTATTCAAGTCGGCATATTAGATGTTTAGAAGCATTTGTTGAACAAAAAGCGAAAAGTTCAGACGAAATTCCACTATACATTCCGTACTATTTTGTAAAAACACTACTCAATGAGGATTTTGATGATATAACTAGTGGCTTAAAACGGAGAGTAATTCAAGAGAAAATAAGAACGATTCATCACAGACCTGATGATGTCCGACCATCTGATATGGGGTATTTTTTACAAACACTTGTAGCAAATCAGATTAAGAAATCTATTTCACCACCAATATTTGATTATGATATAGGAACTTCTTCTGTAAAAATCATTGATTCAACTTTTTACTTTTTCTTAAAAAACTGTAATAAAGAGGAAATCCTAGAGTATATTCCTGTACCTGTTGGATTATAAAAGTTACAGCCAATAATTTGTATGAGTAATTGCATGCAAAATGCTAAATATCAAGGTTTTTTAGTCCGCTTAAATTGCATTGCTGTTTAACAGAAAAGGACTAGGTAACCTGTCAGTAATCATACAATTTATCACTGTCACACATTTTGAAAAACTCAACAAAAATGGATGAAGAATTATTAGAAGAGCTAAACAAAATAATAATTGAATGTTTTAATCACCCTCCAATAGCCTTGTATAAAGGAATTAATCCTAATACAAGAAAAGCAGTTAATACAGCAATGTCACTAAATTTAATTTATGAATCTAGACCACATCAATATAAACTGAATGATAACGGAATGAGAGTTATTCAGCTTGGTTCAATTGAAAAATATCTTTCGGAATTAGAATCTAAATATGAAAATAAATCAACTCATATCACAAATCATGGAAACTTCGTCATGGGTGATAATTCAGGTAATTTAAGGCAATCATCTGACTCTTTTGAAAATAATACAACAACTATTAATCCTTCGACTCCAAAAGCAACTCGAAAAAATCCAATAATTTCCATTTTGTCGAAATTTTGGTGGTTACTAATAATCCCCGTTATTGCCGGGGTAATTTTGATTTTAATTCAAAAATATCTATGAGTGAATAAATAAAATGCATGTGGATATGCAAATAGGCACATTGAGTTTTTTGCCAGTTTTTAAAGCTAATATAAAAAACCAAAAGCACTGTTTTTTTTTGCCAGTGCGCCACCCGATATTGATATATTTGCGGTAACATGAAAAATGAATTTTAAAACACAGAATAAATAATGTTTGAACAGACTTTTAAAAATATTGACGATGTTTTATGGAAGGATGCCGGATGCGGAAGTGAACTGGACTATGTGGAGCAGACTTCCTGGGTGTTGTTTCTGAAATATTTGGACGACCTGGAGCGTGACCGGGCGACTTCTGCCGAACTCATCGGAAAAACATATACGCCCATTATCGACAAGGAATACCAATGGAGCGTTTGGGCGGCTCCAAAACTACCTAATGGCAAAATTGACCACAATGCCCTGACAGGTGACGACCTCCTGGATTTTGTAAACGGCAAGCTTTTTCCCTACCTCAAAAAATTTAAACTGTCGGCCACAAATGCCAATACCGTTGAATACAAGATTGGAGAGATTTTCAGCGAACTGAAAAACCGGCTGCAAAGCGGATACAACCTTCGCGAAGTAATCAACCTGATTGATGAATTGCGTTTTCGTACGCATGCAGAGAAGCACGAAATGAGCCACCTGTATGAAGACAAAATCAAAAATATGGGCAATGCAGGGCGAAACGGGGGTGAATACTACACACCCCGACCGCTCATTACTACCATTGTAAAAGTGGTTGCCCCGGCAATTGGCGACAAAATATACGACGGAGCTTGCGGAAGTGCAGGTTTCCTGTGCGAAGCGTTTGATTACCTCAAAAACTCCAAATCAGTAGCTGCCAACGGCAGTGGCCCGCTTATCCCTAATAATGGCAGCGGGTTAAGCACAAAAGAATGGGAAACCCTGCAAAAACGAACTTTCTACGGCAAGGAGAAAAAATCACTGGCCTACATCATTGGCATTATGAATATGATTTTGCACGGTGTGGAAGCGCCCAACATCATCCACACCAACACGCTTGCCGAAAACCTGGCCGACATTCAGGAAAAAGACCGCTACAATGTGGTGCTGGCCAATCCGCCTTTTGGTGGGAAGGAACGTGCCGAAATAAAACAAAACTTCCCGATTCAAACCAGCGAAACCGCTTCGCTCTTTTTGCAGCACTTCATCAAAATTCTGAAAGCAGGCGGCAAAGCTGGGGTGGTCATTAAAAACACCTTTTTGAGCAATACCGACAATGCGAGCATTGCCTTGCGTAAAGAACTGTTGCATAACTGCAACCTGCACACCATATTGGATTTGCCGGGCGGCACCTTTATCGGGGCAGGTGTAAAAACGGTAGTGCTGTTTTTCGAGAAAGGCAAACCCACGCAAAAGGTTTGGTACTACCAACTAAACCCGGGCCGCAATCTGGGCAAAACCAATCCGCTCAACGAAAAAGATTTGGCGGAGTTTGTTAAATTATTTGAGAAAAGAAGAAATGCAGCCGAAGGACCAGTTACTGAAAACAGCTGGAACGTTGACGGGCGAAAGGTGGCTGAACTTGTCGATGCCGATTTGAGCGTAAAAAACCCCAATACACCGGAAGCTGCCCCGCTTCGCCAGCCGCAGGAAATTTTGGAAGAGATGCGGGAATTAGACAAAGAGGCGGAAAATGTCCGAACCGTGATTGAAAAAGTCTTGAACCTTGATTTTAAAGATTCGCAGATTACCACGATTAAAGAAAAGTCAGGAAATCAAATTAATCAGGAATAATCAAGGTTCAAGACAATGAAAGAACAAGAATTAACACATAAAATCATAGGAGCAGCAATGGAGGTTCATAAACATTTGGGCAATGGCTTTCAGGAAGTAGTGTATCAAAGGGCGTTAGCCATTGAGATGCAATTACAGAATATTGATTTTGTAAGAGAACAAGAAATGCCTTTGGTGTATAAAGGACATGATGTAGGCACAAGACGGGTTGACTTTTTTGTGGAAGATAAAATTATGGTAGAAATAAAAGCCATCATTAATTTAGAAGATGTGCATTTAGCTCAAGCAATGAATTATGTGGAAGCTTATAATTTAGATATTGGCTTGCTGATAAATTTTGGCGCCAAGAGTTTGCAATTTAAGCGGGTTCATAATAAAAAGTCTTGAACAATGATTAAAGGATTAATAGATTAACATGATTACAAAAGAAAAAAAATCAGGCAATCAAGCCAATCCCACAAATCAAGGTTCAGACAATATGAATCAAGGTTGGGAAATAAAGAAGTTGGGGGAAGTACTAGCTCTAAAATATGGTAAACCATTACCGAAAAACAAACGGGTTATTGCAGGTAAGTATCCGGTTTATGGTGCAAATGGGATAAAAAGTAGAAGTAATGATTTTTATTATGATAAAGAAACGATAGTAGTTGGAAGAAAAGGTTCAGCTGGTGAAATTAATTTAACCGAAAAGAAGTTTTGGCCACTTGATGTTACATATTTCGCAACCTTTGATAGGGCGAAATTCGACTTGTTCTTTCTTTTTCATTTGTTGAGTTCCCTCGAATTGCCCAAATTAGCAAAAGGTGTAAAACCTGGTATAAACAGAAATGAAGTTTATGAATTAGAGGTTAGCATCCCACCCCTCTCCGAACAACAACGCATTGTTTCCATTTTAGACGAGTGCTTTGCCGCCATAGACAAGGCAAAAGCCAATGCTGAACAAAACCTCAAAAACGCCAAAGAACTTTTTGAAAGTTATTTGCAGGAGGTGTTTGAGAAAAGAAGTCTGAACCATGATTCAAATGATTTGCTTGATTCCCCTGATTCTAAAAATCAAGCCCATCACGGCAATCAGAGAAATCAAGGTTCAGACAAAGGTGAAGGTTGGGAGGAAAAAATCATTAAAGAAGTATGTGAATTAAAAAGTGGAACAACAATATCCAAAAATCTTGAAAGAACGGAAGGCGATGTGCTTTATGTGAAAGTTGGAGATATGACATTACCAGAAAATGAAGTTGAGATTAAAATTTCAAGCAGATTTGTGAATAGCAATGAAATTAAGGCAAATCAAATCATTCCAAATGGTGCTATAATTTTTCCAAAACGGGGTGGTGCTATTGCTACAAATAAAAAACGCAAAATAATAAAACCAACAATAGTTGATTTGAACACAATGGCAATTATTCCAGGAAGTAAAATTGATTCGGATTATTTTTTCCATTGGTTTCAGATTATTGATTTGAATAGCATAAGCAATGGAACTTCAATTCCACAAATCAATAATTACAGTTTTGATGAAGTAAAAATCCTATTTCCAAATTCAAAAACAGAACAACAAAACATCGTCCGTCAATTAGATGCCCTGCGAGCCGAAACGCAAAAGTTGGAAGCTATTTATCAGCAAAAACTTTTAAATTTGGAAGAGTTGAAAAAGAGCGTGTTGCAAAAGGCGTTTACGGGAGAGTTGGCTAAACGACAGGCAGGGTTGAAAACATCGGCAAGCGCAGTGCCCGTGAAGTATGAAATCAATGATAATTTAAGCCAGGCAGCTGAACCAACAAATGAGCGATAAAGAAAAAAATACCGAAGGCTTTATCCCCACTCATGGTGGTTACCGTAATCTGTTCAGCTATCAGAAAGCGGAAATTATTTATGATGGTACGGTATATTTTACGAATCGCTTTTTTCATAAGTACGACCGCACAATAGGGCAAATGGTGCAAGCCGCACGCAGCGGCAAACAAAATATTGCAGAAGCCAGCATGGCATCCGGCACATCGAAAGAAACAGAGATAAAACTTACCAATGTAGCCCGTGCCAGCCTGGAAGAACTGCTCATTGATTATGAAGATTTTCTGAGAACAAAAAAGTTGCTCCTTTGGGAGAAAAACCATCGTTTGGTTGCCCGTGTGCGCGAATTAAATAAAAGAAGACAAAATGAACGAAGCAGAAACCCGTGCAGAACTAATTGACCCCAGGCTAAAAGCCTGCGGCTGGGGCGTGACAGAAGGCTCAAAAGTGCTTCGTGAATACCGCATTACTGAAGGTAAAATCCAATCGGGTGGCGGTCGTGGAAGAAAAATTATTGCAGATTATATTTTAGTACACAAAGGCATCAAACTGGCTGTGATAGAAGCCAAAAGTGATGAATTGGAAGTGGGCGAGGGCGTAATGCAAGCCAAGCAATATGCAGAGAAACTGCAATTGGAAACTACCTACAGTACCAACGGAAAAGCCATTTACCAAATCTGCATGAAAACAGGTGAAGAAGGTTTGGTAACTGATTTTCCAGGCCCCGAAGAACTTTGGAAAAAGACCTTCCCTTCGACAGGCTCAGGGCAGAGTGCCGAAATGGAGTGGAGAGAAAAATTTGCCAATGTTCCTTTTGAAGACAAAAGCGGCACCTGGCAATTGCGCTATTATCAGGAAATAGCCGTTAAAAACACGTTGGAAGCGTTGGCTAGTGGCAGTGATCGCATTTTGCTCACCCTTGCCACAGGAACAGGAAAAACGGCCATTGCTTTTCAAATTGCCTGGAAACTGTTTCAAACCCGCTGGACGGTTCGACAAGCTCACCGACCCAACGAGCCTGCAAGACGTCCCAGAATTTTGTTTCTGGCCGACAGAAATATTTTAGCCAATCAGGCTTTCAATTCGTTTTCCGCATTTCCGGAAGATGCTTTGGTGCGGATAAAGCCAAGCGAGATTAAGAAAAAAGGCAAAGTGCCTACCAACGGCAGTATCTTTTTTACAATCTTTCAAACATTCATGACAGCCTCACCTTCATCGGGCAGCGAAGCTGTCCGCGGTGTCCCACCTGTCCCACAAGAACAACAATTAAACTTTGGGCAATACCCCCCTGACTACTTTGATTTTATCATCATTGACGAGTGCCACCGAGGCGGAGCAAATGATGAAAGTAACTGGCGGGGTATTTTGGAGTATTTTAGTCCGGCAGTGCAATTGGGATTAACCGCCACGCCCAAGCGAGATGACAACGTGGACACCTACAAATACTTTGGCGAGCCTGTTTACATTTATTCGCTGAAAGAAGGCATCAATGACGGTTTCCTGACACCATTCAAAGTAAAACGCATCAAAACCACTTTAGACGATTACCGCTACACTTCGGACGATACCATTGTGGAAGGCGAAATTGAAGAAGGCAAATTGTATGAAGAAAAAGACTTTAACCGCACGATTGAAATTGTAGAGAGAGAAGCCAAACGGGTAAACATCTTTTTAAATGAAGTCATTCAAAACGAAAAAGCCATCATCTTCGGTGCGAATCAGGGACACGCAGCACTGCTTCGGGATTTGGTAAATCAATACGCAAAAAGTAAAGACCCTTTCTATTGCGTTCGGGTTACTGCCAATGATGGAGAAGAGGGAGAAAGAATGTTGCGGGAATTTCAGGACAATGAAAAAACATTGCCAACCATTCTAACCACCTCGCAGAAACTTTCAACGGGAGTTGATGCACGTAACATTCGGAATATCGTTTTGCTTCGTCCTGTAAACTCCATGATTGAGTTTAAACAAATCGTCGGCCGGGGTACGCGATTATTTGACGGCAAAGAATTTTTTACGATTTACGACTTTGTGGATGCCTACAAACATTTCAGCGATCCCGAATGGGACGGAGAACCTATAGAACCTGAGCCAAGAGAACCAAAACCATATCCAACACCTGACCCGGGTGAACCTCCGGTTGTTTCAGATCCTGACGAGCCAAAATCCAAAAAGAAAAGAATCAAAGTCAAACTCCGCGACGGAAAAGAACGAGAAATCAAACACATGATTTCTACTTCGTTTTGGAGTGCAGACGGCAAACCCATTTCAGCCGAAGAATTTTTGAATAATCTGTTTGGTGAGTTACCCAAGCTCTTCAAAGACGAAGAAGAGTTGCGGAAATTGTGGAGCAATCCACTAACAAGAAAAACATTGTTAGAAAACTTAGATGCAGCAGGTTTCCCGAAAGACGATTTACTGACTTTGCAGAAGTTGGTGGATATGGAAAAAAGCGACTTGTATGATGTTTTGGAATACGTTTTCAATGGTGACTATATCGCAATGACTCGCGAAGCAAGAACCAAAGCAGCCGAAGCGACCATTTTTGCATTGCTGAATGACAAACAAAGAGAATTTATTGCATTCGTATTAAGCAAATACGTTGAAACAGGTGTGGAAGAGCTTGACCAGGAGAAACTACCCATCTTGCTGACAAACAAGTATCAATCGTTGGAAGATGCAAAAGAAATATTGGGAGACGTGGCAAACATCAGCAGACTGTTTATCGAATTTCAGGAACATCTGTACAAACAAAAAGTGGCCTAATCCAGGCTCTGTCCAATATTCGAAGAAATCGCAATCATCCGTTCGTATTCCTGCGGAGTGAGGTCCTTAAAGTAGTAGTAGTGCGGATTTACGGCGCTGCCATTTCGGTGCACTTCGTAGTGCAGGTGTGGTGCGGTGGAGCCGCCGGTATTGCCCACGTAACCTATAACATCGCCCCTTTTAACTTTCTGGCCAACTCTGACGTTAAATCCATTCATGTGCGCATAAATAGTTTCGTATCCATAGCCGTGGTCAATGGTAACCACCAGTCCATATCCCGAACGGCTGCGTTTCGATCCTTTCACTTCGGTAACTTTCCCATCGCCCGTGGCATAAACCGGTGTTCCTACCGGAGAAGTAAAATCCATTCCGTAATGAAATTTCCGTACTTTGTAAATGGGATGCATGCGGTAGCCCCAGCCACTGGCGGTCCGTTTTAAATCTTCGTTGGAAACGGGCATAATGGCCGGGATGCTGGCCAGCATTTTCTCTTTGTTAAGCGCCAGATCGAGCACTTCGTCATACGATTTCGACTGGATGTATGCCTCTTTCGCAACAATGTCCAGTTTTTTTGCAGTTTCAATAATCAGCTCCGAATTGTTCAGGTTTTCAAGGTGTGAATATTTATTGCTTCCTCCAAAACCTGCTTTGCGTACCGACGACGGAATGGGCTCGGCTTCAAAAATAACCCGGTAAATATTGTCGTCGCGTTGCTGCAGTTCGGCCAGCACCTGTTCAACTCGTTCAATGTCGCGCGACATCAGTTCGTATTGTGTTAACAGCCGCTGGTTTTCTCTTTTCAGTGTCTTGGAGCGTGGTGTTTCGTAAAAATTCAGGAAAATTACAACCATAATAATAGCCAGCGCGAGACTGCTGGAGAGATAAGTAAGTATCTTTCCCAGTTTCTCTTTCGTTGAAATCCCCACACGTTCGTAACTTAGTGTGTTGGGATTAAATTTGTATTTCTTTTTGGCCATATTCTCTCGGCTAATTTTAATTATCCGTAATAAACAAAATTAATTAAAACCTCTAACTTTGCAAGAATTTTAAAAACCCGTTAATTTTACGGGGCAAAAATAAACAAATAACTTTCAGACAGGCAATTTGTTTACTTTGCTTTAAAGAAAATTAACAAAATAACAGGAAAGAAAAGGATGAAACGAACTTCAAAAGAGATACGAAAGGCATTTCTCGATTTTTTTAAAGAAAAAGAGCACCAGATTGTACAATCGGCACCAATGGTGGTAAAAGGCGATCCCACGCTGATGTTTACCAACGCCGGGATGAACCAGTTTAAAGACCAGTTTCTGGGCAATGAGCCGGTGAAATGGCCGCGGGTGGCCGACACCCAGAAATGCCTGCGTGTTTCGGGCAAGCACAACGATTTGGAAGAAGTGGGTCTCGATACCTACCACCACACCATGTTTGAAATGCTGGGTAACTGGTCGTTTGGCGATTATTTCAAAGAAGAAGCCATCGACTGGTCCTGGGAATTTCTGGTGAAACGCATGGGAATTAACGGTGACCGTTTGTATGCTACTGTTTTTGAAGGGAGCAGCGACGACAAGCTTGAACGCGATTCGGAAGCCGCATCTTACTGGGAAAAGCACCTGCCCAAAGATCGCATCCTAAATGGCAACAAAAAAGATAATTTCTGGGAGATGGGCGACACCGGTCCGTGCGGTCCCTGTTCTGAAATTCATGTGGATTTGCGCAGCGAAACAGAGATTGCAAAAGTTCCCGGCCACGAGCTGGTGAATAAAGATCACCCGCTGGTAATTGAAATCTGGAACCTGGTGTTTATCCAGTTTAACCGGAAAGCCGACGGTAGCCTGGTTGAGCTTCCGAGCAAACACGTGGACACCGGAATGGGATTCGAGCGGCTGTGCATGGTGTTACAGGATGTGACTTCGAATTACGACACCGATATTTTTCAGAATATAATTGGCGAGATTGAAAAACTCAGTGGCAAAAAATACGGCGAAGACCAGAAAACCGATATTGCCATGCGCGTGGTTTCTGACCATCTGCGGGCGGTGGCTTTCGCCATTGCCGACGGTCAATTGCCGTCCAACAACAAAGCGGGTTATGTCATCCGCCGGATTTTGCGGCGCGCCGTGCGTTACGGTTATACTTTCCTCGGTTTCAAAGAGCCGTTTATCTGCAAGCTAATTGAAACGCTGAAAATTACAATGGGCGAATCGTTTCCTGAGCTGGGCGCCCAGCAGCAACTGATTGAAAAAGTGATTAAAGAAGAAGAAGAATCGTTCCTGCGTACGCTTTCCACCGGAATAAAATTACTGGACGACATCATCGCAAAATCAAAAAAAGAAAAAGAGGCACAAATTCCGGGGAAAGATGTGTTTGTGTTGTACGATACATTTGGCTTCCCGGTGGATTTGACCGGCCTGATAGCCCGCGAAAACGAACTGGAAATCGACACCGAAGGTTTTCAAAAGGAGATGGAAGCGCAGAAAAGCCGCTCGCGGAATGCAGCGCAACTGGAAACCGGCGACTGGATTGAAATACGGAAAATCGATCAAACAATATTTTTGGGGTACGATACCACCGAAGCCGACGTGCGGATTGCCCGCTACCGGAAAGTGACGCAGAAGAAAAAATCGTATTACCAATTGGTGTTCGACCAGACGCCGTTTTACGGCGAATCGGGCGGCCAGGTGGGCGACACCGGCTACATCGAATCGGACGGCGAAAAGGTGACCATTTTCGACACGCAGAAGGAAAACAACCTGATTGTGCACCTTGCCAAAGCGTTGCCTGCAAATCCCGAAAGTCATTTCCGGGCGGTAGTGAATACCGAAAAACGGTTGGAAACCGCCAACAACCACACCGCTACCCACCTGTTGCACGCTGCCTTGCGCGAAGTGCTGGGTACGCACGTAGAACAGAAAGGGTCGCTGGTAAATGCCGACCACCTGCGGTTTGATTTCTCTCATTTTCAGAAAATGACTGAGGAAGAAATCGAGAAGGTGGAAGCCATTGTGAATGAAAAAATCCGCGCCAACACGCCACGGGAAGAAAACCGCGAAATGCCCATGGAAGATGCCAAAAATATGGGCGCCATGATGCTGTTCGGTGAGAAATACGGCGATGCGGTGCGTGTGATTAAATTTGGCGATTCGGTGGAATTGTGTGGCGGAACGCACGTGGCAGCCACCGGGCAAATCGGGTTGTTCAAAATTGTTTCAGAGAGTGCAATTGCTGCCGGGGTGCGCCGCATTGAGGCCATTACCGGGCGCCGTGCCGAAAAATATGTGAATGACCAGCTGAAAACGCTCGACAGCATCCGCGAAACCGTGAAAGGCTCGAAAGACATTCTGGGCAGCGTGATGAACCTGCTCCGGGAAAATACAGAGCTTTCGAAAAAGATTGAAGCATTCGGCCGCGATCGTTTGAAGATTTTAAAAGCCAACCTGAAAAGCAAAGTGCTGCTCGAAAATGGCGTGAACATTATTGCTGAAAAAGTTGATGTGGACAACGCCGGCATGCTGAAAGATTTGGCTTTCCAGTTGAAAGGCGAGGCAGATAACCTGTTTTTGGTGTTGGGGGCCGAAATTAATGGCAAACCTAACTTAACGGTAATGATTTCGGACGAATTGGTGGAAGAAAAAGAACTGAACGCCGGGCAGATTGTCCGCGAAGCAGGAAAAGAGATAAAAGGTGGTGGCGGCGGCCAGCCGTTTTACGCCACTGCCGGAGGAAAAGACCCGTCGGGAATCCCGGCTGCCATCGAAAAAGCGCTGTCGTTTTTGCAATAATGGGTGATGCGAATTCCGATTCGCATATTAATAAATTGGCGATTTGTCCCGAAGTGATCGCTACGCGGGAAATCGCCACACCCGGGAAAGAACCGTTCCTTCTTAACTTAAAAGAGGGAACGGTTTTTTGTGATATGAATCATACTCAATTTGTTTGAAGATTAGTAATTTTAAATAGTCAATCTAAAAAATAACGAACCGGCTTTTGGTTGCAAATCACAACTATGAAACCACACCATTTTTTTAGATTCATCTTCCTTTCTGTTTGCATTCTGCTAACTGCCTGCGAAAAAGAATTGCAAGACATTGAAGTTGAGGTAAAACTGATTGACGAAAACGATTATCCGCTGGCTGATCAGTCAGGTGCCAAAATTATTCTTTCCCGCGGAAATGAAGCGTACACGGGGATTACCGATGAAAACGGGAGATACGTTTTTCACAGTTTTCCTTACGGTATTTTTAATGTTTCACTCGAAAAAGAGGGCTTTATTTCAGACATTAGTCAACCTGAACTTGTTAACCACAAAGGCGATTCTGTGTGGGTGCATCAATTCAGAATGGTAGAAGTTCCCCACTTTCAGCTTACTATCGACAGTATTGTTGAGCAGGATTTTGGAGATAAACTGCTGGCTTTCGGGGAACTGTTCAACACCCGGGGAGAGCCGGCGCACCAGTATGGGGCGAGGGTTTTTTTCAGCAATACACCGGATGTTTCAAAGGACAATTACCTCTATTACCATTTTGGAACTTTATTGAAACGACTGATTCACGGCGGAAGATACGAAATGTGGATTACAAGCTGGTTTGGCAGCCTTATCCAGGGAGATTATGACACGTTGTACGTTAAAGTTTATCCATGTGCATTTTACAATGATTGGTTGACTTTACGGGAGGAAGGTTTGGGAACTCCGTCAGAAGTATTTGAATGGAAAGTGCCTGAACATTGATAGTGCGAATAATTTTAGTTGCATACACCTGCCGACACCCAAAGAAGAACTGCGATAAAAGAATGTATTTTCGCTGAAAGCTTCATAGTCAAATAATCGTCTGAATAACTGTCACAATCTACTGCTGACTTCCCGGCGAACAACCCTCTGTGAAATTTGTTTACAAAAGAAAATAAATCTGGGAGTTATGAAACGTCGTCATTTTATTAAAGCGGGAGCTGCCGCGGCCGGAACACTTTTGTTCGATGCATTTCCGTACCATGCATTTGCCGGCACAACCAAAAAATTCGCATCAGACAAAGTCATTCTCGGCGATACCGGAATTGAAGTATCGCGGTTGGCAATGGGCACAGGAACCAACGGGTATGCAAACAGTTCGAACCAAAAACGAAAACTGGGGCTGAAAGGGTTGACCAACCTGCTACGTACCGGTTACGATGAGGGTGTGTTCTTCTGGGAATCGGCCGACCAGTATGGCACGCACCCGCATTTGAAAGAGGCGCTGAAAGCGGTTGACCGCGAGAAGGTAGTGCTGCTAACCAAAACCCATGCAAGAACAGAAAAGGAAATGAAGGCCGACCTCGATCGTTTCAGGAAAGAAATGGGTACCGACTACATCGATATGGTGCTGCTGCATGCGTTGACCAATCCCCGGTGGAACGAAAACCGCAAAGGGGCAATGGAATATTTGTCCAGGGCACGCGAGGATGGAATTATCAGGGCACACGGCGTTTCCTGCCACTCTTTGGGTGCACTCCAAACAGCAGCAGACGAACCCTGGGTGCAGGTGGATTTGGCCCGGATGAATCCCGCCGGTGTGCGCATGGATGCGGAAGTACCCACTGTGGTAAAAGTGCTTCAGAATATGAAAGCCAAAGGGAAAGGTGTTATTGGCATGAAAATTTTGGGAGGTGGCCAGCTGCGCGGTAAAGTAGATGAGGCACTGCAATATGCACTGGCACAGGAATATTTAGATAGTTTTACTATCGGTTCTGAAAGTATTGATGAATTCCAGGAGCTCACCCGAAAAATACCTGCAGCAAGTGTGAGGGGATGAGGTCAAATGCATTATCAAAATTTCAGAAGTAAATATTCCTGTTTTGATGGATTTACTTTTTTGTAAAAGCAGCTCCGTTCTTATGGCGGTGAAAGAAAGATAGAACATCGGTTGAAGTAAATTTGAAAAATACTTTTTTGTCCGGTTTTGGTCTTCTTTTTTTGATTTGTTCCAAATAACAATTATTTTCAGCGCCTTAAATTTCCAGTAAAATGAAGAAGATTTATCAGTTTATAACTTCCCTGCCGTTTATGGCTTTTTTATTTTTAACGTTGGCGTTTTCAATGGCCATTGCCACTTTTGTTGAAAGCAGTTATGGTACACCGGCAGCCCGGTCGCTTATTTACAACACCCGTTGGTTTGAAGCGCTCTGGGCACTCTTTGCCCTTAACCTGCTCAATAACCTGTTTCGGTACCGGTTGCTCACCAAACGCCGGTTCACTATTGGATTGTTTCACGTGGCTTTTCTGGTAATGTTACTGGGTGCCGCTGTTACACGCTGGCTCAGCTACGAGGGCACAATGCACATTCGCGAAAACGACAGCTCGGATTACATTCTTTCTACCAACGACTATTTTTATGCCGGCTGGGGCGATCAGAAAGAAGTGGAAGGTGTTCGTTTTTCGGAACTCACACCCCGGCAGTTTTCTGCAAAATTTGAAGTGGATGGACGCGATGTAAAAGTGAAATCGGTGGGATACATTTCCCACGCCGAGCGGAAACCTGTTCCTGCTGCAAACGGTGAGCCGGTAATCGATTTTGTGTTTGCCACACCCAGCCAGCAGGGAATGCAGTCGTTTGCTTTTGCGACAGGCGATGTGCTGGAATATCCCGGATTTAATGTGGGTTTCGAAACTTCGGGAAAATATGAGATCCGGTTTTTTATGCAGGATGATGAATTATTCATGGTTTCCTCATCAGCACTCGAAGAAAGTACGATGAGCAGTGGTGAGACGACCGAACTGCCCGCCGGTGATACTATTCCCGTTAAAAAAATGTTTTTGTACAGCAAAGATAATTTTCGGTTTTTAATACGTGATTTCTATCCAAGTGCCACTTTTACCGCTGTGAAAAGTGATGCAGAAACCTACGAAGATGCTGTTATGGTTGAGATTGATGATGGTATCCGGAAAAAGACAATTCCTGTATTTGGCTACTCGGGTGTAGCTGCCGATACACTTGATGTTCCGCTGGGAACCGGCAACCTGAAACTGGCTTACGGCGCTGAAAAAATTACCCTTCCGTTTCGCATTCATTTAAAAGACTTTCAGTTGGAACGTTATCCCGGATCTGAATCACCCTCTTCTTACGCCTCGGAGGTTACCCTGATTGATGAAGACGAGGGCGTTGAGCGTAATGTACGGATTTTTATGAATAACACATTGATTTATAAAGGCTACAAGTTTTTTCAGTCGTCGTACGACCAGGATGAAAAAGGAACGGTGCTTTCGGTGAATCACGATTTCTGGGGCACCTGGATTTCCTATATCAGTTACGTTTTGCTGGCCCTGGGGTTTGTGTTGTCATTAATCAACAAAAATTCCTATTTCAGGTTTTTGGCCGGCAAACTGAAACAGAGTTCGGTAAAAGCGGCTACAGTTATTTTGCTGGTAGGTGGATTTGCTTTTGGCGCACAGGCACAATCGAGTGTCGGCACATCCATTCCCGATATTGACGATGAGGTGCCAGCACGTTTCAGCGAGCTTTGGGTGCAGGGTATCGACGGGCGAATTGAGCCCATTTCAACCCTTTCCAGTGAAATTGTTCGGAAAGTGAGCCGCAAATCGTCGCTTTACGGAAAATCGCCCGATGAAGTGGTGCTGAGTATGATGACCTATCCTGATATCTGGCAGCGGCTTCCGTTTGTGCGTGTGGCTGAAAAATCGCTTGCCCGGGAACTGGGAATTTCCGGAAATACCATTTCCATTCAGCAACTATTCGATGAACAGGGGAATTACAAGATTGCGCAGCAGGTGCAGGCCGCGTTCAATAAACCGGCTGCGTTCCGAAACAAGCTGGAAAAAGAATATATCTATCTTGACGAACGGGTGAGTATCTGTTTTATGGTATTCCGCGGTTCGTTGTTTACTATTTTTCCGCGCGAAAACAGTGAAGATTCATGGTATTCGCCCGGCGAAGAGGCTCAAGAGTATTCCGGAGGCGATTCCATTTTTATAAAAAACGGTTTTAACCTGTTGTTGCAATCACTGAGCCAGCAGAATACTACTGATGCGCTGGAAGTATTGAATGCTGTGGATAATTTTCAGCTAAAGTATGGCGGCGATTTGCTCCCGGGAGAATCCAAAAGAAATGCCGAGCTCCTCTACAATAAGGTCAACCCGTTTAAGCGCATTTTTCCGTACTATTTGTTGTTTGGATTTTTGTTGCTGTTTGTACTGTTTGTAAATATTTTCAGGCAGAAACCGCTGCCGGGTCTCCTGAAAAAGGGATTTTACGGTGCCATAATTATTCTTTTTGTAGTTCACACTGCGGGGATTATTATTCGCTGGTACATTTCCGGACGTGCGCCCTGGAGTAATGGATACGAGAGTGTTATTTACGTTGCCTGGACGGTTATGCTGGCCGGGTTGCTTCTTGGCCGAAAGTATCCCATGGTGGTAGGCACTGCCGCTTTCTTATCGGGGATAGCGCTGTTTGTAGCCCACCTGAGCTGGATGAACCCGGAAATTACCCCGCTCGTTCCGGTGCTGAAATCGTATTGGCTCACCATCCACGTTTCTATTATTACGGCCAGTTATGGTTTTCTGGGGTTGAGCGCCTTTTTGGGAATTCTTGTCCTAATTTTAATAGTACTGCGCCGAAATACGAACGAGAATAAAGTGAACCGGTTTATCGAACAGCTTACCACAATAAATGAAATGTCGGCTACTGTGGGACTTTATTTTCTCACTATCGGTACATTTCTGGGCGGTGTGTGGGCCAACGAAAGCTGGGGCCGTTACTGGGGTTGGGATCCCAAGGAAACCTGGTCGCTGATTACAGTTATGATTTACTCTTTCATTGTGCATATGCGGCTTATCCCGTCGCTGAAAGGCGTTTTCAATTACAACTTTGCTTCTGTTCTTGGCTTCGCTTCGGTGCTGATGACCTATTTTGGGGTGAATTACTATCTCGCTGGTTTGCATTCCTATGGGAAGGGAGTAGCCGATGGGGTAAATCCTGCCGTTCCGGTTTCATTTGCAATGCTGGCAGGACTGATGATTTGGGCTTATATAAAAGATTTGAAATATGAAAAAGCGAAAGAACAAGAAGTCTGATTTTTTTTTGTAATAGCTAATTATTAGGTTCAATACCTGCTTGCCGAAAATGGATTCCAAATTTCTGTAATTTTTGACTGTTTCATTCTTAGGGTCGATTGTGTTAGGTTTATGGTGTTGGTTATCTGTCTGTTATGGTTGTTTTGAATAGTTCTAAATAATTCTTGATACCTAATTCGAAGCATTGGGAGAATCAAGCCCTTAAACAAAACCCTTATCTTTGGCCGGTTTAACAAATTTATGGTTAAAATGACAATAAAAGTTACACGTACTTTTGATATCCTTGAGCGTTATATACACGAGTTTCCGCGCGAAGATGCCCTTGGCGGGAAAAAAGACGGAGAGTGGTACACCTATTCTACCGAAGATTATTACAAAAAATCACATCAGTTTGCATTGGGGCTGCTGGCACTGGGGTTTAAAAAAGGCGATAAAATAGCCACGGTTACCAGCAACCGACCGGAGTGGAACTTTGCCGATATGGGAATGGCGATGACAGGAGTGGTGCATGTACCCATGTATCCAAATATTAGCGATGAGGAGTATAAATATATTCTGGAACATTCTGAGGTGCAAATGTTAATTGTGGGTAATAATAGATTGCACAAAAAGCTAAAACCCATTGTAAAGGAACTACCGGATTTAAAGCTGGTTTTTTCATTTGAAAAACTGGAAGGTGTAAAAAATTTTGAAGAAATACTGGAGTTGGGCAAGTCGAAACGTTTGGATTTTGAAGCAGAACTTGATAAACTTAAAAATTCGATACTCCCCGAGGATTTTGCCACATTAATTTATACATCGGGGACAACCGGTGTCCCCAAAGGAGTAATGCTTTCGCAAAACAATCTGGTTTCCAATTTTGTGACACACTCCAGAATGCACCACCTGGGCAAAAAGCACCGGGTTATCAGTTTCCTGCCGCTATGCCATGTTTACGAGCGCAGTGTAAACTATCATTTTCAGTATAAAGGAATGGGAGTGTATTATGTGGGCAATTTGAATCAGATTGTAACTGCCATAAAAGAAATTAAACCCCACATGTTTAATTCAGTGCCACGGTTGCTCGAAAAAGTTTACGATGGTTTTGTGGCCAAAGGCAAAGAGTTATCGGGGATTAAAAAGTTGCTCTATTTTTGGGCACTGCGGTTAACACGCCATTTTGAATACAATAAAAAATATGGTCCACTGTTGAAACTGAAAATAAAAATTGCCGATAAGCTGATTTATTCCAAATGGCGCAAAGCCCTGGGTGGAAACATCGTTTATGTCGTGTCGGGTGGGGCAGCGCTGCAGCCGCGCATTGCCCGGGTACTTGGAATGGCAGGAATGTATAACCTCGAAGGTTATGGGTTAACAGAAACCTCACCTGTGATTGCGGTGAACAACCCGGCAAAAGGCGAAATGAAAATTGGAACTGTTGGCCCGGTGCTCGAAGGGTTTGAAGTGAAAATTGCAAAAGATGGCGAAATTTTGTGCAAAGGCCCCGGAGTGATGATGGGCTACTACAAATCGCCCGAAATGACAGCTGAAGTAATTGATAAAAACGGCTGGTTTCATACCGGCGATATTGGAGTTTTGGAAGAGGGCAAATACCTGAAAATTACCGATCGCAAAAAGGAGATTTTCAAACTGTCGGGAGGGAAATACATTGCCCCGCAAATGATTGAGAATAAGTTGAAAACCTCGAACCTGATTGAACAGGTGATGGTAATTGGTGAAAACCAGAAATATGCCAGTGCGCTTGTCTCTCCAAATTTCCCGTTGTTGCACGACTGGTGTGCTGAGCATAAAATTCATTTCGAAAACAATAAAGAGCTGATAAAGATACCCGAAGTGTTTGCTCAAATCAGAAAAGAGGTTGATGAAATTAATAAAACGCTTGGCAACCACGAACAAATAAACCGCATCAGGCTGGTTTGCGACGAGTGGACACCTGCAACCGGGGAACTCTCTCCCACATTGAAACTGCGCAGAAATGCAGTTGCAGTGAAGTACCAGCAGCTTATCAATGAGATTTATGCCAACGGAAATTCCAAGGTGAAGAATTAAAATGAATCGTTAAATTAACCAGCGGCCGGTAATGTGAAAATAAACCGGCTGCCTCTTCCCGGTTTGCTTTCCGCCCAGATTTTTCCATCATTTTTCTCCACAAATTCTTTGCAGAGAATTAATCCCAGCCCTGTGCCTGTTTCGTTTCCGGTGCCTGGTTCCGAAATTTTTTCAGAAATGCTGAATAGTTTACCGAGTTTGGCTTCGTCGATTCCAACTCCGTTATCGGCAACAGAAACTGCAATATGATTATTTTTTTGTTTCGCCGAAATTGTAATATTCCCTCCGGGGTTTGTGTATTTCAGGGCGTTTGAAACCAAATTTCTGAGCACTGTGGAAATGGACTCTATATCGGCAATAACAAAAGTGTTTTTTTCAATTTGTTGTTCAAGCGAGATGTTCTTGTTTTTAGCACTGGTGACAAACTGTTTCTCAACATTAGTACTAATTTTCGAGAGATCGGTTTTCTCTTTTTTATAGCTGATTTTTCCCGTTTGAATTTGCGACCAACTCAGCAATCTTTCCACGAGGGCATAAACGTTTGCGGCCGAATTTTTTAGTTCCAGCAGCAGGTTTTTCATTTCCAGTTGAGGTAATTCGTCAAAATTTTCAGAAATAAGCGTGGTTAATCCCAGCAAGCCGTTAAACGGGCTTTTTAAGTCGTGCGCAATTATGGTAAAAAATTTATCCTTATCGGCATTGGCCTGCTTCAACTTCTTTTCTGAATTTTCCAGTTTTCTGCTCAGCTTCATCAGTTTCATCCTGCTCCGTGCAATAAAAATAAGGGTGATGAGGATTAAAATTCCAAATGCCGAAAAAATCCAGATTTTGAGTTTTTGCTCGCGGATGGTAATTTGCTGAATCTCGTTGTTCTGTTTTAAAATCAGGTTTTCCTGTTGCTGCTGCTGGTTGAAATATTTTACTTGTAAATCGGTAAATTTTGAAATCTTTTCAGCATTGAACAGGCTGTCTTTCAATTGAGTGGCCTCTTTTAGGTATTGATAGGCATCGTTTGTATTTCCTTCTTTTTCAGCTAATTCCGATAAAACAAAGAGGTTGTCTTTTAATAAGTTTACGTAATTGTTTTCTATCGACAAAGCGTAGCTCCGGGTGATGTGTTTTTTTGCTGAATCCGGTTGGTTTATGTCGAAATAAGTTTTCCCCAGTTCATACTCCGCAATGGCAATCCTGTTTGTATTTGCAATTCGTTGAGAATAATCGAGTGATTTTTGAAAGTGGAACAGTGCTGAATCGGGCATGTTCATACGCCTGTAAACCCCGCCCAAAAATCCGGAGAGGTAGGAATTTTTTTTGTTTTGTGAATCAGATTTAATAGCATTTTTATAGCCAAGCCGATAGTTTTTTAAAGCAGGGGTGTAAGCATCCAGGTTCTCGTAGCACTTTCCAATGTTGGCATAAGTATATGACAAATCATAATAAGCGTTAACCTCCAGGGCATACGACAACGCATCCTGATGCCATTCAAGGGCATCGTTGTAAAGCCCCCAGTCCTGGTAAATCAAACCTATGTTATTCATAATTTTGATGATGCCGGCAGTGTCATTTAAAGGCTTCCGTATTTCCAGCGCCCTGAGGTAAAAATTGAGTGCCTCGTTACTGTTTCCGAGCCAGTAATTGGCAACGGCCGTATTATTGTAAACTCTGCCCAGCATGGAAGAATCGTTTAGTTCCTGGTAGATTTTTTTTGATTTTTCAAAAAATTGCAGCGATTCCGAATTCTCTCCGAGCTGCAGGTAGTTCATGCCTATGGAATTATAGGTTAATGCTTTCGTGCTTTCGTCAGATTCATATTCCAAAGCTTCGAGATAATACTTAATTGCCTGATTTTTATTTGCAGGTTCCTGCGTTTTGGCAAGCTTAACCAGAATATTAGCCTTTACTGAATCAATTTTAGTTGATTGCAATACCTGTATCAGGCTGTCAGTATTTACTTCTGCTGCAAGAGTGGTGGAAGCAAAAATGACACTTAATAGGATATTTAAAATACTCAGGAAAACAAATTTCTGGTTTCTTACAGGCATTTTACAATTAAAATTTTTCAGCGAACTAAGGTAAATAATTTTCTAAATGCTACAATAAGCCTGATGCCTTTTAGGTACGAATTGATTTAATCATTTCATAGCCCTTTAACGGAATTATGCCTGGGACAAAACGGTGTCATTTGATGGCAGTAATATGCTGCCTGTTTTTCAGCCTGAAATATTTAAAATAAATTCACTTTCATAATTTTAATGCTTTCTGTTAGTTTTAATTTACAGAGTTTGATTTGAATTTTATGCGAAACTGAATGAATAGCGGAATTTAAACCTGTATAATATGAATAAAAAAGACATCGCTAAAACCCGGTTGGAAAATCAGCAAATTGCTGCTGGTAAATTCACATCTCCTTCAGATTTGGTTAGCTGGATGGGTGCCATGCAGGCGCAGGATTACAACATGGTAAAATGGGCCATTGGATTGAGGTTGCAGGATTCGGATTTGGAAGATATAGAAAAAGCCATTGAACGGGGCGAAATTATTCGAACCCACCTGCTCCGGCCAACGTGGCATTTTGTTACGGCAGACGATTTGCCTTGGCTGACTGAACTTACCGCACCCCAGCTCAAATCTGGTTTGCGTACGAGGCATAAGGAACTGGGATTGACCGCCAAAGTAATTTCAAAAAGCAACAAAATAATCCGGGAAGCGCTGGAAGGAGGAAAACAACTTACACGCAAAGAATTAAATCCGCTGCTTGAAGCGGCGGGGTTCAGGAATGAAAATAATTTGTTTGCACACCTCCTACTCCTCGCCGAGCTGGATGGACTTATTTGCAGCGGCGCCACAAAAGGGAACCAACACACCTACGCGCTTCTGAATGAACGGATACCGGCAGCGCCCAAACTAACCCGGGACGATGCGCTGGAAAAACTTGCCCGGAGCTACTTTACAAGCCACGGACCGGCTACGCTCGAAGATTTCACCTGGTGGTCGGGACTGCCGTTAAAAGATGCACGGAATGCGCTGGAAATGATCGGGAACGATTTTATTTCAGAAGAAGTCGGACAGCAAACATACTGGCTCAGTGAAAACATATCTTTAAAAGACGAAAAAAACACGGTTCATCTCCTTCCTGCTTACGACGAATTTTTAATCAGCTACAAAAACCGGAGCGCATCGATTACGGCGACCGACCAACAAAAAGCCATATCAAACAACGGTATTTTCCGTCCGGTTATCATAGTAAACGGAGAGGTGGCCGGCATCTGGAAGCGAACAGTAAAACCGGCAAAAGTGGTGATTGAAACTACATTCTTCAAAAAACAAACGAAAAAAGTCATGGAACAGACAGGGGAAGCAGCAAAGCAATTTGCCTTGTTTTTGGGAAAAAAACCGGAAATCCGGCCTTCAGTGCCCTAAAACAACATCATTCCATAAAGCCCGTCTTTTGTCGCAATTCACCTTACACATTGTCGCAAATACAACTTTTAATTTCAATTTTATCGGATTAAATTTGAACTAATTTAATTTCATACTTAAAAGTATTTTATTATGAAACAAGCAGCACAGCCTTATTTTCATTTTGACGGAAACTGCCGCGAGGCCATGGAATTTTACGGACAACTTTTCGGAGGAAAATTAGAGATAATGACCATCGGAGAGTCTTCTGCCAAAGAACAATTTTCCAAAGACCTGTACGACCAGGTTTTGCATTCACACCTTCAGAACGGTGATTTTTTTATTATGGCTTCCGATATGTGCGGAATGGGAGAACTAACGCCAGGCAATTCGGTAGATATTAACCTGAATTGTACTTCGGAAGAGGAAATCAATCATCTATACAAACAATTAGCCGAAGGAGGGAAAATTCTTGATGAGCTGAAGGAACAATTCTGGGGCGCTTTGTTTGCGATGGTCACCGACCGGTTTGGCGTTCGGTGGATGTTGTCGTTCGACAAAAAATAAATTAAAATGGAACCCAGAATTATTGTGGAAGAGGATTGCGGCAATTCACCGCGGAAACATCTGCTAAAAGAATTCAATATTGCTTTTGCCCGGGGCGATGTAGAAAACATCCTTTCATACGTAACCGACGACATTGCATGGGAAAGCGTGGGTGAGAAACGACTGGAAGGCATTGAAAATTTCAGAAAAGAGCTGGAAAGTCTGAAACAGGTTGAAGTGGCAGAGTTGAAAATTGAAAATATAATAACGCATGGCTGGATAGCTTCTGCCAATGGAATAATGCACATGAAAAACGGACAGACTTTTGATTTTTGCGATGTGTATATTTTTAGCAGCGCCGCCAAAAACGGAAAATTAAAAGCGATAAAATCGTATTGCATTCAAATTTAGAATAATGGTAAATGAACAAACCTATGTGGCCCTTTTGAGGGGAATTAATGTGGGAGGGCACCACAAAGTTCCTATGGCTGAACTCCGCACCGAAATGGAACAAATGGGCTTTAAAAAAATAAACACCATCCTCAATTCCGGCAACATTATTTTTACCGGCCCGCCGAAAGAAGAAAGCCGGCTGGAAGCAGACATTGCCCTTCATCTGGAAAAGGTTTTCGGATTTTCCATTCCTGTTCGGGTGCGAAATGCCGGCGAAATATTGGCATTAACAGCCGCCAATCCTTTTAAAGATATCGAAGTAACCCGGGATCTTCGCCTTTACGTTTCTTTTTTAAAAGAAGTTCCCGAAAATAAATTAGCGCTGCCCTGGGTTTCAGAAGATAAATCATTCCGTATTGTGAATATCCGGGGAAAAGAAGTATGCAGCGTTTTGGATGTTTCCGTTACCAAAACACCAAAAGGGATGGAACTGCTGGAACAATTTTTCGGAGGAGATATTACCACCCGCAACTGGAATACATTAAGCCGGATTGCGGGTAAAATCGACTGACATCATGCGCCAACAGCCACTTTTACAAATTTCAGGCGGTAGTCCGACGGTGACATTCCGGAATATTTACGGAATACATTCCTGAACGCTTTGTTGTCGAGGTAGCCCACTTCAAACATTACCTCGTTCACCGTTTTGTAGCCTTTCTCCAACTCGCGCTTGGCTGCTTCCACTTTTACCCGCTGAATGTATTCCATCACCGTATTCCCGGTTTCTTTTTTAAACCGGCGCTCAAAAGTGCGGCGGCCAATTCCAATGTCGGCAATAATCTCGTTCACACTTAACCTGTCCCGGTACCTCTCTTCTATTAAAGCCTGGGCTTGCCTTATTTCTTCATCTGCATGCGATTTTTGACCGGTAAAAATAATAAACGGCGTTTGCGACTTCCTTCCCCAGTCAACCTGAAAGATTTTGGAGCAATAGATAGCCACATCCCTTCCGGCAAATTTTTCAATCAGATACAAAACCAGGTTGGCTGACGAAAAAGCCCCGCCGCCGGTGTAAATTCCGGCCTCATCTGTTAGTATCCGGTCGTTGACCAGTTTAACTTTTGGGTACAATTTTTTAAACTCCTCCGAAGCCTGCCAGTGTGTAACACACAGTTTATTGTCTAAAAGCCCTGTTGCTGCCAGGATAAAAGCCCCCAAACATAAACTGGCTAACTGCGCACCCAATTGATACTGGTTGCGAATCCAGGGAAAAAAGGCACTGTTTTGCTGTATTCCACCGGCAAGATCCCCGCGTAACGGCGGAATAATAATTAAATCTGCTTTTACCGGTTCGGTTATCAGGCGGTCTGCTTCAATGTGATACAAGCCGTCGCCGGTTTGAACCGGCGAATCAATACCCACCACCTCCACATTGAACAAAGGAGGTTCGTCCTCGTTTTTTAAACATTCATTGGCTTCGAGAAAAGCTTGCCTGGCATTCTCCAAGCTACCTACATTTACCTGCTTTAAGGCAAGAATAACTATGTGCTTCATGAAAGTATATTATTTTTTGAGCATTCTTTTTGTCGCAATCTGCCTTCAACAATGTCGCAACTGCATCTTTTCTATAAACCCTTAACTACCTAACTTTGTTCTGATTAAATACAAATCTGTTTTAAGGATGATATTATGGGAAACAATAAAATGAGCAAAATCAAAATTTCTGCATTTACGATTTCATTGGATGGTTTTGGGGCCGGACTCAACCAAAGCCAGGAAAATCCCCTGGGTATTAAAGGTCATGAACTGCATGGCTGGATGATTCCGACAAAAATGGCCCAGAGGATGATATTTGGGAAAGATGGCGGAACGGAGGGAACAGACAATGACTTTGCCGAAAAATCCATGGAGAACATTGGGGCCTGGATTATGGGGCGCAATATGTTTGCACCAAGCCGGGGTTCCTGGCCGGATGATGAATGGAAAGGTTGGTGGGGCGAAGAACCGCCGTATCATGGTCCGGTATATATATTGACGCATCATGAAAGAGACCCAATAAAAATGAAGGGCGGGACAACATTCCATTTTATAACCGGCGGTATTGAATCCGCATTGGCAGAAGCTAAAAAGGTAGCCAACGGAAAAGATATACGTATCCTTGGTGGTGCCTCAACAATTCGCCAGTACCTGCAGGCAGGTTACGTCGATGAAATGCATTTTGTGATTTCTCCGGTTTTTCTTGGTTCAGGAGAACACTTATTTTCCGGCATTGATATGCCTCAATTGGGGTTGAATAAAATACAAAGAGTGGAGGGAGAAAAAGCAACTCACATCATACTGACGAAAAGTAGCAAAGAGAATGGTATATTCTGAATAGAAGGAATTTGGCGAAGGAAGATTTACATAAATAATTGGTAAAATAACGATGAAAACAACACCGAAACATGATGAACGTATGGCAAATATGACTTTTGCATCAGTATATCCGCACTATGTGGCAAAAGTGGAGAAGAAGGGAAGAACAAAAGAGGAATTACACCAGGTAATAGAGTGGTTAACTGGTTTTGATGAAAAACAGCTACAAAAGCTCATCGATGAGAAAGTGACTTTTGAGACATTCTTTGAAAAAGCAAAATTAAACCTGAACGCTCATCTGATTAAAGGAGTAATCTGTGGATATCGTGTAGAAGAAATCGAGAATCCGTTGACGCAAAAAGTAAGATATCTGGACAAGCTTGTCGATGAGTTGGCAAAGGGAAAAGCGATGGAGAAAATCTTGCGCAAAAAATAAATATAGGTTATGAGAAAAATATCGGAATTGGTTTTACTGCATTACGTAAAAAAATAAGAACCATGGCAACAACAGATTTTAAAACAATTGATGAATACATGGCTTCTTTCCCGGAAGAAGACCAGAAGGTACTCCAAAAAATCAGGACGACGATTCAAAAAGCAGCGCCTGGGGCTGAGGAAGTAATTAGCTATCAAATGCCGACCTTCAGACTTAAGAGAATTTTGGTACATTTTGCCGCATTTAAAGATCACATTAGCTTTTTTCCTACTCCTTCTGCTATTGTGGCATTTAAAAAAGAACTTTCGCAGTTTGAAACCTCCAAAGGGACAATCAAGTTTTATAAAGACAAGCCAATTCCTTATGATTTAATTGCTGAGATCACGAAATTCAGGGTGAAAGAAAATCTGGAAAAAAAATAAAGCAATAAATGGAGGTACAATTGGAAAACTAAAAGTTATTTGATATCTGAGCCAAACAATTTTTATTGACTAAAACGTTGGAACAACCCGGAAAGAAAATCACATCAACCCAGCTTTGCCGTGTATTCCTGTTCCAATTCCGTATGAGTTTTCCAAAATTTTTTCACTTTAGCAGCTTCCCAGCCAATCATGGCCGTCTTTCGTGTAGTTCCCCACCGGTAGCCGCCAACCAGTCCGTTTGATCGAATCACCCTGTGACAGGGAATTAAAAAGGCGACCGGATTTTTACCGACTGCCGTTCCCACAGCGCGCGAGGCTCCCTGTTGACCGACCTGCGTTGCAAGCTCTCCGTAAGTGGTCAGGTTGCCGTTGGGAACTTTTAACAGCGCTTCCCACACTTTCAACTGAAAAGAAGTACCCCGGAGATGCAGCTTCAAATGCGTCATCCCGTTGGTATCCGGTTCAAAAATTTGATGGATTGCTGAAATATACGGTGAAAATTGCCGCCTGAACTTTGCGTTTGGGAAATGGCAGAACAATTCGTCCAGTACATTTTCTTCGTTATCGTCGAATGCCATAAAGCAAATGCCCTTTTCAGTTGCCGCGGCAAGTGCCCGACCAAAAGGCGTGTGCAGAAATTCGTAAACGATGGAAAGATTTTTTCCGCCGTTTTTGAATTCACCGGGTGTCATTCCTTCTATCGATAAAAAAAGATCGTGCAGGCGCCCGGTGCCCGAAAGCCCGGTTTGATGGGCAACGTCGAATAAAGTCGTTTGTTCTGTTTTCAATAGTTGTTTTGCATACGCCACGCTGATATACTGCAAAAACTTTTTAGGGCTCACCCCGGCCCATTCGGTAAACAGCCGCTGAAAATGGTACGGACTTAAATGAATGTGACTGGCCACCTCGTCGAGATTGGGCTGCACTCTGAAGTGCTCCCGAATATATGCGATGGCTTCTGCAATGCGCCGGTAATTATATTCTTTCTGTGTTGCCATAAAATGAATTTATATCCACAAATTTATACATCATTTTATTCAGTTAAAACCCGAAACTTGCGCAGTTAGAAAAATTAAACTATCGGCAATGTATTTTGGTTGACATTGTAGTGACTTTCCTTGCAATGCCGCCAAGCTGAAACTACTGTAATACAGGCAGGAAAATTTTCTTATCCGTAGGAAACGTTACCCATCGACATTTTCAGTACTTCGACGGGAATACAGTCGTGCAAATATTCAATTATCCCGGCACGTTTTAGGATGTATTTTTCATTGGATCATAAATAACCAAACTTGAATCTATATTCAAAAAGTCGGTAACGTTGGCTGTAACGAGTTCAAATTTGTTTACCAACGCTGTGGCTAGTTATAATGAATATTGGTGTCAACGAGTTTCCCACTCATCACGTATTTTTTTTTGCCATTTCACCGGTTCTTTCACTCCGCGGAATAAGTCGTTTGATTCGATGCTGTTGAAAATTTTTTCCAGGTTGGTATATTGGTCTTTAACAACGTTATTTTCCTCTTCAATCTTTTTAACGAAGTTCATGTTACGCAGAAACCTTGTTAAAAGCCTGGCGTTTTTTTTATTATCTACCGTTACTTTTAGCGTTGTCATTTCCAATAATTTTTATTCAAAAATAATCATTAAACAGAATTAACCAAAACACAACGTTTTACAAGAGCAATTGCGCTGTATTTTCCATGTCTTTCAAAAATAACTGATTTTTGTTTTTTGATAGCTGTGTCCATTATTAAAGCAACCTGTAAACCAATTAATTTGTTCTGGTGTTATAAACTGAAACAAATCGCCGGCAAACATGAAAACCAAACAAATTAATTCTACTTTGACACTTTACACTAATATCGAAAAATCTATTCGTTTTACCCTAAACCCCAAGGGGAACCAAATAGATTTTTCTTATTTCTCCACTTGGGGCCGGGGTAAAAAATAAGAAAAATCGGTCTCTCATATAATCTGTCAAAGTAGAATTAAGGAATTTTAGAGAATTGAAGAGCATTTAACCAGGCTATCATTTCAAGGGATGAATTGGTAACCGACATTTACAAAAAGGAAGGCGACCGCTGGCTGTGTGTTTTAACCCACCTGACACCGGTTGCCGGACAATCAGAATAAAAAAACGAAAAATTATGAAAGGAAAAATTCAACACATCAACCCCGAAGAAATTATGAAAAGTCTGGCTTTTTCGCAGGTGGTAACTACGTCGGGAACCGGGAAAACCATTTACATTGGCGGACAAAATGCCGTGGATGCCGATAGACAGCTTGTGGGGCAGAGAAATATCAGGGAACAAACCGTACAGGTAATGAAAAACATTGAAACAGCGCTGACTGCCAGTGGCGCCACTTTTGACAATGTTGTAAAACTTAACATTTTTTTGGTGCAGGGACAAGATGCCACGAGTGGTTTTCAGGCTGCCCGGCCATATTTGGCAAAAGCATCCAATCCACCGGTTGTTACAGTCCTTTTTGTTGCCGCACTGGGAAATCCTGAATATTTGGTTGAAATTGATGCCACCGCTTTTGTGCCGGAAGAATAGTAAAACCACAATTCATATGCTCATTTCAAACCGGATAAAAAGCTCCCCGATACAAAAATTTCCGGCCAGGTAACTCTGTCGTTTATCCAAAATACAACCGAACGTTAAAGGCTGTAAATCAGCGTTCTGTTTTTTATTCACCCTAAATTCCATTTAGTTTGAAATACTTACAACTCTTCCAACAAACTTTTCCGAAGCCAGTTGTTCCAGCATAAAAAATGCAATATCGGCCCTTGAAATTTTTAACGCCAGATTTTTGGCATGGGCATCAAAATCAATTTGAAAGCTTTGGGTAACTTCCCCGTTTGTAAAAGCACCCGGCCTGACAATCGTATAATTCAGTCCGCTTTCCAAAATGTACTTTTCCTGAAGCTGGTGATCCTGAAAAGCCTTTTTCAGTAAAAAACCAAACATGATATATTTCCAAAAGAAATTCAGGTTATTCCAGCTATCGCCTAGCCCCAAAGTGGTCTGACAAATCAGTCGTTTTACACCCGATTTTTTCATTGCCTTTATAATGTTACGTGTCCCGGCAGCGCGAACTTTTCCTTTGGCACCGTCGCCCAGCGCACAAAAAACGGCATCAACATCCTTCATCGCATTCTCTACCTCCGAAAGATTGTTTACATCTCCCTGAATAGTTGTCAGATGCGAATTGTTAAGCCCTCGGAGTTTTTCAGGGTTTCGGGTAAATGCTTTTACTGAATAATCTTTCTCCAGGGCCTGTTCAACGATGTGTGAACCGAGTGAGCCTGTTGCTCCAAAAATAAGTATTTGCATAACTTTAATGTTTTGACGACAATTTATCTTCAGGCCATTGGCCATTTTCTGATATACCAATCCCGGAAACCCGTCAGCAAAAAAGGGGAGGTTAGTTTTTGCCGATTCCGCCCCCTTCAAAAGTCATAACTTCTTTAACAAAGGGGGAAAGACCAGGGTTGAGTTAGTTTACTATTTTGAAATGCCACTTTTGTTTGTATTTTTTCCCATAGTAACCAACTGGGACAAAATATTCTTGCCCGTTCTGTTACCCAACCAAAACAAAAAAAATATTCGAATTGTTTGATTTTTCTGAAATAACAGCAAGGAATGTATTTGGGCTCACTCAATTTTCTGTTAATCCAACTTCCATTTTTTTGCTAATTCAGCGTTGAAACCTTCTTTGTCCTTTGGATTTGGTTCACCTTTGCCAGAAGTAATTAGCTTGTAGAGACTGTTTTTAATGTAACCTGTCCAAGCATCGTTGCAAACTTCATAGCATTCATACTCAGGAACCAATCCTTCGTGTGTGAATTTGACTTTTGTTTTGTTTTCTTCGGCTGATATTTCAAAAATCAGTTTGGTGCCCACCCACTCGGTTTTGTCGTTAATAAAATTGAATTCATTTTCCAATACCTGATAAACCAATTTGCTGTTTTCATCCATTTCAATCAATTTCATTTTGCACAAATGAATGTCTTTGTAATGGTAGAAAAACTCTTCGTTGAGTTTATCTGTCGGGCCTTCAATATCTTCCGACCACCAGGCACGGAAATCTTTAATGGCATTATAAGCCTTTTCCGGTGTTGCATCTGCAAAAATAGTTGCAGCGTAATTTTGATTGTTCATACTGTTTTGTTTTTGTTTAAAATTATTTTCACAAAGATATTGTCTGTAAATACCTTCCAAAATGGTGAAATCAGACATTCTGTGTGGTTGATTTGGACAATTTCTTTCCCTATCTTTATAAAAATTTTTTCTGATGAAACATTTGTCCATCATTGTTCCGAACGGAGAAAACAACCTCAGCAGCATTGTGGGCGCTTATAAAATTTTTACCAGAGCCAATGCTATTTGGAAGGAAAAGTACGGTGCAGACCGGTTTAAAACAGAACTGGTTGGCGTTTCTGATGAGGTTTTGTTCCACCAGGGATTGTTTTCAGCTAAACCTCACACGCAAATATCGAATGTGAAACATACCGATTTAATTATTATTCCCTCATTAAACCACAATTATGAAAAAGCACTGAATGAAAATGAGTTACTGGTTAAGTGGCTTGTAAAACAATATAAAGCGGGGGCATCGGTTGCAAGCATTTGCACGGGGGCATTTCTGTTGGCTTCAACGGGGTTGCTGGATAATAAAAGTTGCTCAACACATTGGTCGGTGCACGACGAATTCAGGCAGAGGTTCCCCAGGGTGCATTTGAAAATGGATAAACTGATTACGGATGAAAATGGAATCTATACAAATGGAGGGGCCTACTCGTTTCTTAATCTGATTGTTTACCTGGTAGAAAAGTTTTTTGACAGGGAAACAGCCATTTACTGCTCCAAAGTTTTTCAAATTGATTTAGACAGGAATTTTCAATCTGAATTTTCAATTTTTAATGGGCATAAAAAGCATGAAGATGAACTTGTTTTAAAAGCCCAGTCATACATTGAAGCAAATTATCAGGATAAAATTTCTATTGAGCGGCTTGCTACAGGATTAAATGTTGGCCGGCGAAATTTCGACAGGAGGTTTATCAAAGCGACAGGTTTCACACCACTGAATTACCTGCAACGAGTAAAAATTGAAAGGGCAAAAAAGAATTTTGAAAATACAAGAAAAACGGTCAATGAGGTGATGTATGATGTTGGCTACAACGATACCAAAGCTTTCAGAGAAGTGTTTAGC
The DNA here is from genome assembly GCF_900141875.1 of Tangfeifania diversioriginum. Lineage (GTDB taxonomy): Bacteria > Bacteroidota > Bacteroidia > Bacteroidales > Prolixibacteraceae > Tangfeifania > Tangfeifania diversioriginum. The sequence goes on from NZ_FQZE01000010.1 coordinate 107,844, forward strand.
CGCATTACGGGAATGTCGCCGATTGGCTATAAATCAAAATACAACAAAGAAAGAGAAGTCTAAAAGTGTAAAATCATTAATTGCCAGAATCCGCGGCACCCGGACAAAAGGGCAAGACTATTTTATACACTTTTGCCATGCAGCGTCTCAAATTTGGAATCTCCCTCATTAAAGGAACTGTTTCCCGATTTTTAAAACATCCATTCATTTCTGGTGACCGACTGAGTCATATCGATCTTCTTTGTTGTCAAAAAAATTTCCATCAGCACAAGTTTTCTTTTTCAATGCTAAAGTATGCAGGTAAAGTTAAAAATCAGTAAAATCTGTTCTGAATTAGCTTATAAATAAGTTTACCTCCATAATTTTACTGTTTTCTGTTAGTTTTGATTTTCGGAGTTTATTTTGAATTTAATTAAGGAAAAATGAAAAAAATATTTGTTTGCTGCCTCGTTAGTTTGTTGGTTATTAATGTTTTTGGGCAGGAGGATAATAGAGCATTTGCACAAATTTACGATTTGATTGAGCGTAACAATTATTTTAAGGCAAAAGAGATTTATGACCTGCAAAAGGAAGATATCCCGAAAACTTATCAGCTTGTAACAGAGGCTTTTTTAGATAACGCATTTAACAAATTGACCGAGTCTGATAACAAGATTTCCACACTAATAAAACCAGAAAACAATCTTCCTGATTCGTTGATCCTAAAACTGTATCAGGTAAAAGTGGACAATGCGATCAAACTGTTCGATTATAAAGGAGCGAAAAATTCGCTTGAGTTCATTCTGCGAAATTTCAGCACGCTGTTAACGGAGCATCAAACAGCTGAGTTTGAGAATAGCCTGAAAATATGGAAGGCATTGGAAAATAAGCCCGGTCAAAAGGTTGTCATAAAAGAAACCAACCGCATGAAAATGGGAAGGGACAGGGCCGGATTGAACAACCTTGAAATTTTTAATGATTTGGATACCATCAATTTTGTGTTCGACACCGGGGCCAATTTGTCAACTGTTCCTGAAACAACCGCCAAAAGTTTGGGGATGGAGATAATCCCTGCCGATCTGGAGGTGGGTACAATCACCGGAGCAAAAGTTCCTGCCCAGCTGGCTGTTTGCCCGGAAATTAATTTGGGAAATATTAAAATTCACAATGCCGTATTTTTGGTGTTAAACGATAGCGCGCTCTCTTTCCCTCAAATTGGGTACAAAATTTATGGCGTTTTGGGATTTCCGGTGATGGAAGCGTTGCGTGAAATTCAGATAACCCGGGATGACTGGTTTATTGTTCCTGAAGAGCAAACCCGTATTGACCAACCTTCAAATATGGCAATGAGCGGGTTAACACCGTTGATTTACATTGACGGCAAACACTACTCTTTCGATACCGGAGCTGATAATACGCAGCTTTATTATTCATATTACCTGGAGCATCAGAGTGAAATAGAGGAGAATTATGAACCTGAGAATATTCGTTTTGGAGGTGCTGGCGGAGGTAGAATATTCGACGGCTATATTGTGTCTCAAACTTTCGATATTTTGGGACGTGAAGTAACCTTAACTAATCTGCACCTGCTGAAGGAGAAGGTGAAAGAAAGCGAATCGGTATATGGAAATATTGGGCAGGACCTCATCCGCCAATTCGATAAAATGACCATTAACTTTTCCCGGATGTTTATAAAGTTTGATTAGTGGGGAGGGGAAGCCGGATTGTATTCTTTTCTTTTGTCAGTGATAAATAGGTTATAATTATTTAGTTGACTTTTCAAACAATCACAAGAATAAGTATTACTATTAATTCCCCCATTTTTTATTGGGCTCCGGGCCCATTTCAAATTCCAGTACACCGCCATTCACAATTTCTTCGTGAGAAATCCAGGTCCGGTTAAAAGGTTTTCCGTTGAGGGTGCCCTTTTGGATGTAGATGTTTTCCGCCGAATTGTTCCGGGCAATGACGGCAAAGGTTGCGCCTTTTTCTGTTTCAAGCGTTATTTTTTCAAACAGGGGACTGCCAATTGCATACACCGGATTTCCGGGCGTAACCGGGTAAATTCCCATGGCGCTCAGCACATACCACGACGAAAGCGAACCCATATCTTCGTTCCCGCAAAGCCCGCCCGGTCCCGGCCTGTAAAGCTGTTCCGCAATTTGTCGTGCCCTGAACTGCGTTTTCCACGGCTGTCCGGCATAATTATACAGGTAAGCCACGTGATGCGAAGGCTGGTTTCCATGCACATACTGCCCGATGGTGCCCACCACACCCACATATTTAGGCGGCGAAATCAAAGGGCTCATGTCAAAAAAGGTATCCAGTTTTTCCACGAACTCTTCTGTGCTTCCAAACAGGTTTATCAGGCCCGGCACATCGTGTTGCACCGACCAGATGTATTGCCACGCATTCGATTCGGTGTAGTGGCGGTTAGGTCTCCGCCCCACCAAAAGCGGGTCGAAATATTTGTAATACGAATGGTCGCCTGCATTCACAATCTCCTGTTCCTTTCCGTTCAGTGCTTCTAACCACGAACCATTGGCCATCCGGGGGCGCATAAAAGCCGTTTCTTCATCCCACACATTTTTATAATTTTCAGCACGTTGCATCAGCAAATTATAATCACCTTCTTTTTTCAGCGCTTTCGCCATTTGGGCAATACACCAGTCGTCGTAAGCAAACTCCATTGTTTTCGGAACCGATTCAGTCACTTTGTTGGCCGGAATATAGCCCAGCTCATTGGTGTATTTTAAACCCGAGCGGGCGGCATCTACAGAAACCGGTGGTTTTGGAAATTCCAGCGCTTTGGTTCGCATTGCGTGGTAAATGAAATCCACGTCATAATCCCGGAATCCTTTCCGGTAAGCATCCACAACCACGGGAACCAGGTGGTCGCCAACCATCCCTTCGCCAAAAACATTCTGAAAATGCTGGCCCGGCAGCCAGCCGTACTGTTTTGTTTTGGCGACGATGGATTTGATGTAATCATTCACATGTTCCGGGGCAACAAGTGTTAGCAGGGGATGTTGTGAACGGTAAGTGTCCCAGCACGAAAAAGAGCCGTAAAAGTTGTAATCTTTGGCTATCTGAATTTTCCCATCGGCGCCAAAATAGTTGCCATCCACATCCTGCGAAATGTATTGTGCCAGTAACGAGCGGTAAAGGGCAGTGTAAAAAATTTCTTTTTGATTATCGGTTGCCCCGTCAATTTTTAGTTTCGACAGTTCGTTATTCCAGATATCACGGGCTTCGTTTTTAACCCGGTCAAAATCCCAGTGGGGCAGCTCGGCTTCCATGTTTTTCCGCGCTCCTTCAATTCCGGTGTACGAAATGGCTACCTTCACCAAAACCTCCTCTTTATCCGATGTGTTAAACCGGACAAAAGCCCCGACGCGCCTTCCTCTCTCCGCACTTTTGTAGGGGAAAATGCCTGCGTCTGACTCGGGCGTTGCATAGTTAGAATCAAAAGTTCCGTAGTAAAGAAAGGGTTTGCTGAATTCGGCTACAAAATAGACCTTTCCCGGTCCGTCAATTTTTTCACCTTCAATCCGGTGGTTGTTTATAATGCGGATTTCAGCCACATCGTTTTCATTCCCTTCTCCAATTTGATGGCCCAAATCCACAATAATTTTGGCATTGTCGGATTCCGGGAACGTATAGCGGTGAAATGCTACTCGCGGTGTTGTGGTTAATTCCGCTTCAATTCCGTGATCTTTCAGAAAAACAGAATAATAACCGGGTGACGCCGACTCCCTGTTGTGATCGAACCTTGAACGGTATCCGGCATCCGGATCTTTGTCGGTTCCCGGTACAATTTGCAGTTTGTTGCCCACTGCCGGCATGAACAGAATATCGCCGCCATCAACCATCCCCACGCCGCTCCAGTGCGTGTGGCTGAAACCCATAATGGAACTTGCAGACCAGGTATAACCGGCGCAATGGGTCCAACCTTCCGTTCCGGTATCCGGACTGACATGCACCATTGCATTGGGCAGGGAAGCCCCCGGAAAAGTGTGCCCGAAAAAATCAGTCCCTAAAAATGGATTGACGTAGTCCACAGGATTTTTCGACTGAGCCGTCAAAAAAGATGTATATCCGTTGAGAACCAAAAGAAGGATCAGCAGGGAAAATGACTTTAATTGCTTCATCGTTTTATTGATTTTAAAGTTAGGATATTTAAGAATATTAACCTCAAAGATAAAAAATGTACCAATAAAACAATCGATAGGTCAATATTCCATTTGTATTGAGTAAAAAAGCAGAAGTTTTTTTGTGTCGTTCAGACTTTCTTTGTTAAGGAATATCTGGTTTTTGTCAGGAATTCAATATAAATAACTGGTTATGAGGCATAAAATAAATTCTAAAAAAATCTATTATTTTTTATTATCCGGACTCTTGCTATTAACAGCTTGTGATAATAAAGAATTATCTTTTTCTGCATCTGAAGTTAGGCAAATCACTGAAAACTGGAAAATGCAGTCGTCTGAAAAGATCACTGCTGAAAATGAAGCATCAATTTCCCGGAATGAATATTCTACTGATGAATGGCTTGAGGCAGTTGTTCCCGGAACTGTGTTGGGAGGTCTTGCTACCCACGGGGTTATTGAAGATCCATACTTCGGGAAAAATATGCAAGGCGTTGATAGACAAAAATTTAAAAGCCCGTGGTGGTATCGAACTGTCTTTAATTTGAATGCGGACGATTTAGAAAAGAGTATTTCATTGCGTTTTAATGGAATTAACTATCGTGCTGATTTGTGGTTGAATGGACAAAAAGTAGCGGGGAAAAATGAATTTGCCGGAACTTATCGCATGTTCACCTTTAATGTAAACGATTATGTAAAAGAAGGTCAAAATACTTTGGCGTTGAAGATTTGGCAACATGCCGACGGTGAATATTCCATCGGATTTGTGGACTGGAACCCGCTGCCACGTGACCGAAATATGGGAATATTCAGGGACGTTTTTCTTGAAATTAACGAAGGCGTGAAAATTCGAAGCCCGTTTGTATGGTCGAGGGTGAACACAGAAACCCTGAACGATGCCGATCTGTTCGTCCAGGCGGAGGTGGAAAATACTACCGAAAAAACGATGGAAGGTATTTTGCGCGCCGATTTTGAATTGGGTGTGGTTGAAAAAGAAGTTGTAATCGAACCCGGAGAAACAGTATCCTGTAGGTTTACTCCCGAAGAATTTAGTGAGCTTTCTGTCACTGATGTAAAGCTCTGGTGGCCCAACGGAATGGGCGATCCCAATTTATACCCGATGCAAGTAGAGTTCATTTCCGGGGGAAAAATCCTCGACCGGGTGAAAAGCCGTTACGGAATTCGGGAAATTGACAGCTACCTCGACGAAAATAAAAACAGGGCGTTCACAATAAACGGTAAGTTTGTGCTGATAAAAGGTGGTGGCTGGGTTGACGATCTGCTTTTGCAGGACACCCGTGAAAGCATTGAGGCACAGTTGAAATATATCCGGCACATGAACCTGAATGCCATCCGGTGCGAAGGGTTCTGGGGTAAGGATCAAACCCTTTACGATTTATGCGACGAATACGGCATTTTAGTAATGATTGGCTGGAGCTGTCACTGGGAATGGGATGAATACCTGTTGAAACCAACCCATGAGAAGTATGGCGGTGCGGTTTCAGATGAGGACATCAATCTGCTGGCCGATTACTGGAAAGATCAAATGCTCTGGTTACGCAATCATCCCGGAATTTTTGTATGGATGCTGGGAAGCGACAAATTGCCTGCACCGAAGCTGGAAAGAAAATACATCGAACTGTTCGAAAAATACGATCCCTCCCGGCCTTACATTACATCGGCCGGTGGAGCCGGAACAGAAGACAACAACATTGTGGCCGAGGTTCCGCTGGTAAGTGACATCAGCGGCCCTACCGGCATGAAAATGCTGGGGCCTTATGCCTACACTCCACCAGTGTATTGGTTTACCGACACCCAACTGGGCGGAGGGTACGGTTTCAATACCGAAACCTGTCCAGGCCCCAGCATTATGCCGCTGGCTTCGCTGAAGAAGATGCTGCCCGAAGAAAGCCTGTGGCCTATCGATACTACCTACTGGGAATACCATACCGGAAGAAATGCCTTTAAAACGCTCAGTCGTTTCCGTGAAGCATTGAAAGAACGTTATGGAAAATCGAACAGTGTGGAAGAATTTGCCTTTAAAAGTCAGGTAAGCAATTACGAGCTGATGCGCCCCATGTTTGAGGCTTTTATAGCACATAAACCCAAAAGTACCGGCCTCATTCAATGGATGCTCAATTCAGCCTGGCCCGAACTGTACTGGCAATTATACGACACCTATCTTCAGCCCAACGGTTCGTTTTATGCCGTACGAAAAGCCTGCAATCCCATCCATGCAATCTATCGTTACGGGTTCGATGATATTTATCTAACCAATGAAGATTTGCAGGATGCCGAAAATGTAACCGTAAAAATAAGAGCTTTCGATATTCATTCAAAAGAAATATTCTCCGATTTATGGACAGGGGATATTGCTACCAATACCTCGAAATTTATTTATAAATTACCCGAGATTGACGGCCGTACCTCGGTTTGGTTTCTCAATCTCAGGGTCTTCGACGAAAACAACAACGAGGTGGACAACAGTATTTACTGGTTGTCGCAGGAGCCGGATATACTGGATTACGAAGCGGCGAAAAAACTGGAGTGGCCCTATTACACCCCACCTAAAGAATATGCCGATTTTACCGCACTCGACCGCCTTCCGACCGTAGAGATGGAATACGATTATAATTTTGAGTCTGATGGCGAAACGGGAAAGGTAACCCTCCATGTGAATAATCCGAATGATGCCATCGCATTTTTTGTCTTTTTCGATTTAATAAATCCGGTAACTGAAGAACCTGTGTTGCCAATTTTTTGGAGCGATAATTACATCTCTCTGGTACCGGAAGAGGAACGAACATTTACGGCTACTTTCGAGATGAAAGATTCCAATGGAGAAAAGCCATTGCTTAAAATCAAAGCATGGAATGTGGAACCCGTTGTCCTGGAATAAAATTGGTATTGTTTTTATGAATAATGAGAAAAAGGGATTTGTAATTGGAACCGACGATGGCTGTTTATTTGTAGAGTAGCGCTGGTTTTTAACGTATTAAAACTTAATTTATGAAGAATTTCAGGACAGTTACCCCGTTATTGGTTGTTGTTTTTTTATGGAGTTGCCAGTCACCCGAAAAGCAGAAAAAAACAGACAGTGATTTTGAATTACTGAAATACAACCATCCCGGATTGGTGGTGGATTTGGGAGTTGGTTTGTGGGCCTGGCCCCTGCCCATGGATTACGACAATGATGGCGACATGGATTTGGTGGTGTCTTGCCCCGACACACCATTTAACGGAACTTACTTTTTTGAAAATACCTCCGGAACAACTGAGGAAATGCCGGTTTTTGCCCCTCCACAGAAAATTGAAAAAGGCGACAAAAACCTTCAGGTTGTTTATATAAATGGTGAACCGATCGTGCTGGGTCGCGGTGTGGAATATCAAAATTTCAGGGAGAATGGATTCAGTCAACCGGTTGAATTGTTCCCCATAAAAGAGATTGAAAGTGAATTTAAAAAGATACGGTTCAGCCAGTGGAAATATGTGGATTATGACGGTGACGGCGACCAGGATATAATCACCGGAATCAGCGACTGGGGCGATTACGGCTGGGATAATGCCTTTGACAAACAGGGAAACTGGACCAACGGCCCGTTGCATGGGTATGTGTTTTTTATTGAAAATAATGAGGGTGAATATGTAAACCGCGGAAAAATTCAGGCAGCAGGCAAACCCATCGATGTCTATGGTGCCCCTTCGCCCAACTTCATGGATTTTGACAACGATGGCGATTTGGATTTGATTTGTGGTGAATTTTTAGACAAGCTGTCTTGGTTTGAGAATATTGGAACCCGAGATGATCCGGTTTATGCCGAAGGTCGGTTTCTGGAAAATGACGAGGAAATCATAAAAATGGACCTTCAGATGATTGTACCTGTGGCGGTTGACTGGGACAGAGACGGAGACGCTGATCTGATTGTGGGCGACGAAGATGGCAGGGTTGCTTTTATTGAAAATACTGGCGAAGTGAAAAACCGAATGCCGGTGTTTAAATCACCGCGCTATTTTCAGCAACAAGCTGATCTGGTAAAGTTTGGAGCACTGGCTACTCCTTTTGCTGTGGATTGGGATAACGATGGCGATTTGGACCTGATTACCGGAAACTCTGCTGGTTACATCGGGTTTATTGAAAACATGGATGGTGGAAATCCTCCGCGCTGGAACAAACCGGTTTACCTGAAAGCAGGAGGGGAAACCATCCGCATCCTGGCCGGCGAAAATGGTTCCATTCAGGGGCCGGCTGAACGGAAATGGGGATACACTACGTTGTCAGTAGCCGACTGGGACGGCGACGGTCTTCCGGACATTATTGCCAATTCTATTTTCGGAAAAATAATTTGGTACAAAAATGTTGGAACTCCAGCGGCGCCGGCACTTGAAAAAGCCCGGCCCATTGAGGCTGAATTCGGTGGAAATCCGCCAAAACCCGCCTGGAACTGGTGGAATCCTGAAAAGAACCAACTGGTGACACAATGGCGAACCACGCCTTTTGCCATCGACTGGAACAGTGACGGCCTCACCGACCTGATTATGCTCGATACTGATGGTTACCTTAGTTTTTATGAACGCTATCTTGAAAACGGAGCCAGAAAGTTAAAGCCGGGTCAACAGATTTTTTACGGGATAAACGGCTCAGTGTTCGACAGCAAAAACAACGTAGTGGACGAATCGCCCGGTTTACTCAGGCTGAATAATAGCGAAGCCGGCGGAAGTGGACGCCGCAAATTGTGTATTGCCGACTGGGATGGCGACGGTGATTTTGACCTAATTGTAAACAGTGTAAACGCCTCGCTTTTTGAAAATGAAAAAACCGAAGATGGGAAAGTGTATTTCAGACACCGGGGAACTTTGTCTGATAAAAAAATTGCCGGCCACACCACCTCTCCAACCGTCGTGAATTGGGGAAAAGGCAAATTGCCGGAATTGCTGTTGGGAGCCGAGGACGGACATTTTTACTACTTTTCACAAGAACCAATAAAATGAACAGAATGATAAAAAGTGAACCCATTTCTCAACGAATGTTTATTGCACTGCCTGCCCTGGCCATGATGCTGGGCTGGGGACTACGCGGACACATTGGCGGCGGCCCGTTTGGGGCAATGATTCCCGGAGCTATGGTGGCGCTGAGTATTTCCCTGTTGCTAAAATTCCCCGCAGCGGCAACATCCATTGTAGTTGTTTTTGGGGTTTTCGGAATTGGCCTTGGCGGCGAAATGACTTACGGACAAACGCTAGGCTTTTTACGAAACCCCGACACGGTGTGGTGGGGAACTGCCGGAATCACGCTGAAAGGTGCGGTTTGGGGATTGCTGGGGGGCACTGTTTTTTCCCTGGGATTTTTGTTCCACCGGGTTCCCAAAAAAGTCATCATTTACGCGTTGTTGCTGATGCTGGCCGGATTTTTCCTCGGTTTCAAACTGGTGAATGAACCGATGTTGCTTTATTTTTCCGATCCGGCAAAACCACGAGCTGAATCGTGGGCCGCACTATTATTTGGCGCTATGGCCATCATCGTTTATCTGAAATTCAAATTGAATCAGGAAGAGTTTAAACTGCTGCTACGTTTTGCCCTTTATGGCCTGGTTGGTGGCGGACTGGGATTTGGATTGGGAGGTTTCTGGATGGTTTTGGGTAGTCATCTTCCTGAGGTTATTTACAGCGACTGGTGGAAAGCTATGGAATTTACCTTTGGCCTGCTTTTGGGCGCTTCGTTGGGATGGGCGGCCTGGAAAAGCAGGAAAGAAATTCAATCCAATAATCAGGCGGATAAAATTTATGAAAAACATTCTTTATCAATTGCGGGTGAACTGGGAATTTTATTTGCTGTGGCCGTGTTTACGCACTGGTTGTGGCCTAATCTGCTGGAGTCTGTTGCTTATGGCAGCACGTCAAATGGTTTTGCCTTCTCAATAGTTCAGGGTGTTGTTCGCGTACTATTGAATTACGGGTTTTACGGTTTTGTTTTCGTTCTGGTCATCATGCGGTTTCCAAAAATGGCCTGGCAAATTGGAATCACACTTACGTTTTGCCATGCAGCCATCGATTTAATCCGCGATTTTTATCCGGATTTGAATCCCTGGGCGCCTTTTACCATGCATCTCTTCTGGGTATTTTTAATGACGGCAGTTGTTGCGCTGTTTACCGCTTATTACAGCCGGGGTGAAAACAGAACGATAAACCTGTTTTTGCTGCTAATTTGGGCTTGCATTGCGGTTTCACTGCTCCGGCTGGCTTTCCTTTCCGGAAGTTTGTCGGTAAGCGGAATGAGTTTTTGCGAGGTGGTGTGCGACCGGTTTTTTGTGGATATCTTTTTTATTGTCAATGCGATTGTTGTCTCGTGGATTATTTTAAAAATGAAGAAAAATCAAAAATTATTACCAGAATGAAACATAATCAATTTTTATTAAACGAAGAGCTGCAAAGCAAATGATTATTTTTGTTCAAAAGCAATAAACTAAAGTAATGAAGAAGACATCGCTGGGAGATTCTGTTGGCGATTACGCCGCTTTGTGTGTGGCCGTTTATGAGGATATATTTTAAAGTCAGAAAATGAAAAATATACTGAATCAGCAAGGCATGTTCAAACGATATGGGGGCGATTATATTTTTGCCCGGCAGGTGGCAGGGTATGCAAATCGTAGCAATAGGCTCATTGTCGTGCCTGCAACAAAAGAACAGTTTTCGTTCAGGGGGACATTTCCCATTTATTATGCACCTGGTATGATGGCTGAATTTGAGAAAATTTTATCGTTTTAATGTTTTTGTATGTGTAACGAGTTGTTCAATAATTTGGGGATTCTTTCCTGTTTTTCAATCCCACAGAAGGGCAATATATTTTATCTTTTCTATTTTTAAATGCAGACATTAATACCCTCAGAATGCTTATTGAATTAATAGACTACTTAATTAACGTGTTTGGTTTAATGCAAATGTAAGGTGTTGAAACAATCTGATTGAGTTTTTTGTTTCAACGATTTCTTGCCGAAAAAGGTATATTAAGACAAGAAATTATTAAATTAAATAAGCTGTTAATCAATAATGACTTATGTTCAAAAAGTATTCCATGTAAATATAATGGAACAATGGATTATTTTAATTTTTTGATAGACTTTAATGCATTGTTAATTTGAACAATTTTTAGCCTTTCAGGCTTACTTCATTATTAATAACTCAGATTTTTCGCTACTGGTTTTTTAGAATTTGTTACGCTGCCTTTAGATTGAAATATAAACTATTTTAACTGCTTTGTAATAAAATTTTAACCTTATGTTGATGTCTGTATGTCGAGTGTAATGATAATTGTTAAAATTCCATGTAAAACGAATAAAATAATGGTAGTTTATCGGTTTTGCATTATAGATATTTGTAATAGGTGTTTGTGGAGTATTTCTGAAAATGTTAAAATTTTAATTTAATCTAGATCCTTATGAAAAACAAAGTTTTAAAAATTTTATTAATTGGAATGTTCCTCCATTTTGCTTTTCATTCTATTGCACAAGTGCAGGTGAGAGGAACAGTAGTGGACAGTTCAGGGGACTTTTTACCTGGTGTCTCAATCCAGATTAAAGGAACTTCGCAAGGTGTAGTTACCGATATGGATGGTAACTATTCGCTAAGCGTTCCCGACGAGATGTCTGTATTGATCTTTTCTTTTGTTGGAATGGAAACCCGGGAAATAAATGTAAACGGAAGGTCAGTTATTGATGTTACCATGAACCCAACATCCATTGGCATGGATGAGGTGGTTGTAACTGCTTTGGGTATTTCACGCGAGAAAAAATCATTAGGTTATTCAGTTTCTGAAATTGATGGACAGAGCATTGAGAAAGTGGCCCAGGAAAATGTGCTGAATTCGCTCTCCGGGAAACTCGCAGGTGTCGCGATAAACGCCACAGGAGGGGCGGGGTCATCTGTAAGTATGGTTATCCGCGGGGCTTCTTCATTGACCAGTGATAATCAGCCACTGTTCGTAATCGATGGTGTTCCGGTAAACAATACACTTAATAACGTGCAAAGTATTGGCGACCGCAATACGGTTGACTATGGGAATGCTATTTCCGATCTCAATACTGAAAATATTGAAAGTGTTTCGGTACTCAAAGGGCCCAGTGCTGCTGCACTTTATGGTTCCAGGGCAGGGAACGGTGTAGTACTTATTACAACCAAATCGGGTAAAGAAAGTGAAGGACTTGGGGTTACGCTTACTTCGAATACTGTTTTTGAAACACCCTACAAATTTATTGAAACCCATTCAATGATGGCCAATGGGCAGCGTCCTTTTACCCAGGACAACCGGCCAAACAACGGACTGCCTTATTATGTGGTACCCGCAGGTGATTCTTATTGGGTAGGCCCGGAACTGGATAAAGGAATGATGGCATATCAATGGCCTTATTTCAACGAAAACGGGGAATTAACAGCAACCGAAATGGTGTCGCACCCCGATAATACAAAGAATTTTTTCCAAACCGGTATGACGACAACCAATGGTTTTGCCATTACAAATGCCAATGAAAAAGTGAACTACCGTTTATCGTATAATAACATGCAGAACCAGGGACTGGTGCCTAACAGCGATTTGCATAAAAATTCGATAAGTCTTAATTCTACTTTAAACTTAGCTGAGAATTTTTCTGTTAGTTCCAGTATTAATTTCACCTCCTCGGGGGCCGATAACCGCACCTCAAATAACCGGGGGGCAAATCCATTGTCCGCCCTTTACCGAACAGTCAATCCCCATATTGATATTAATGATCTTAAAGATTATTGGGAACCTGGTCAGGAGGGACTTCAGCAAAGAGGGCCATATACGTTGGTGGTAAATGCTGACGGGACTTATAGGAGACAAGATCCTGAAGATAATCCCTATTTCCTGGCACACGAAGTTAATAATGGCTTCAGAAGAGATCGGGTTTACGGACATGGAAAATTCGACTGGCAATTAAGTAATGATTTTTCTCTAATGGGGAGATATACTCACGATCAATTCCATGAAAAGCGGGAAACCAAAATTGCTCCAAGTTATACACGCGATGCAAATGGGGTGTATGGTCTGACAAATCTTTACCGTAGGGAACAAAATGTTGATTTTTTGCTATCCTTTGACAAGATTTTAGCTGATTTTAGTATTTCCGCATCTGTGGGTGGAAATTATATGTATCAGTATGCTGAAAACAACCAAACCAAAACCAAAAACAGGGGATCTGGCTTGATTGTTCCCGGTATTTATAATGTAAGCAACATTGCCCCGGATAATCTCGATTATAATTCAGGTTGGAGCCAGAAAGGGATTTATAGTCTGTACGGCCTGACATCCTTTGGGTACAAAGATGCTGTGTATTTGGATCTTACTGCAAGAAATGATTGGTCAAGTACATTGCCCGTTGAGAATCGTTCCTATTTTTATCCCTCGGCATCGCTGAGCCTGTTATTAAATAACATGGCAGATATGGGAGAAAATGTTTCTCTTGCCAAACTCAGAGCAGGTTGGGCAATGGTTGGAAATGATACCGATCCGTATAAATTAATGACAACAATGGGAAATCAGGGGGCTTGGGGCAATCAAACACGGTTGACAACATCGGGAACCCTTTTGCTTCCTGACCTGAAGCCCGAAATTCAAACCTCATGGGAAGTAGGAGCTGATCTTGCCTTTTTCGATAACCGGCTAAGATTGGATGGTACCTATTACCAGTCAGAAAATGAGAACCAGATACTTGGGATCGGTCTTCCTCCTTCTTCCGGATACAATTCAAAACAAATTAATGCGGGGTTAATCTCGAGTAAAGGAATTGAGTTTTCTCTTGGTGGTACTCCGTTGAAAAATGCTGACTGGAACTGGGATGTAAATTTTGTGTTTTCACGCAACCGTACTAAAATTGAAGAACTGGCTGAAGGCTTTGATTATATTGTCCTTTGGACTGATGCTAAAGGCGGAGCTGTAACCAGGGTAGGAGACGAAATTGGTCAGATCGTTGATGACGTATTGGTTCGGGTGGATGACCCAAATTCGGAATATCATGGATGGCCAATTATTGACAGTCAGGGGTGGGAAAATTCTGAACCTTGGGAAAATTATATGGAAAAAGGAGATGATACTGCTGTGATAGGAAATTTTAATCCAGACTTTCTGATTGGAATGCAAACTTCGCTTTCCTATAAAAAATGGTCATTAAATGCCAGTTTTGATTGGAGGATTGGTGGCCAGTTTATTTCCCAAACCTATCGTTACATGGAATCCGATATGCTTACTGAAAGATGGATTGACAGAACGATTAAAATTAATGATATGAGTGGATCTGAGATGGCCAGGTACCTGAAAGAAAATCCCGATAAGTATTTGTCGCCTGATGGTGAATTTTTTGTTCTGGTTGGTGGTCCCACAAGTGAAACAGGTGGTCTGCCCCATACTGAAGATGGAATAACCTTGAACGATGGTGTATTTATGCCCGGTGTGGAAGGGTATTACGATGATAACGGAAATTTTGTGGCAGTTAGGGAAAACCTGGGTGATGAAGGAACACCTACCATCAGGTTTCAGGATTATTACGGATGGAGCTACTCCCGGACTGCCCTGTTCGATTCCGATTTTATTAAACTCAGAGAAATTTCTTTGACCTATCAGCTTCCCGCAATACAATCTGTTGGTATTCAGAGCTCTTCCATCTCCCTGTACAGCCGCAATTTAATTCTTTGGACAAAAGCCGATGTCAATATCGACCCGGAGATGGCTTTCCAACCGGAAGGTGGAACACAGGGAAGTGGTATTCAGTTTAAACAAGGTATTGAAAGGTTTAATGTTAATCCATGGACAATACCTGTTGGTATTAGGTTGAATGTAAATTTTTAATGAACTAAAAATTGAACGAGATGAAAACAGTCTATAAAATATTTTTAATGGTTATTGTGGTTGCATTTATTTCATGCGAAGACCAACTTACTGAATTTAATGTAAATCCCAACGGAGTAGATCCCGAAGAGGTTAACCCTAATTTGATGGTGCCTACTATAATTGTATCGACGGTCAAACCCTATCTCGAGATAGGCTATAACGGTGATATTGCCGGCGTAATGCAATATGTTCAAAAAAGCGGATGGAGTGGCGAACTTAACAGGTTCGAGTGGCGCCAACAACGTGATTGGGATGGCTGGTACGGAAACCTGCGAAATGCCCGGCACCTTTATGAAAGGGCTGAAGAAGAGGGCATGGAATTCCAGCAGGGTGTTGCGCTGGTAATCAGGGCATTTAACTTTGCCTACATTTCAGATTCATGGGGCGATGCTCCTTACACTACCGCATTAAATGCATTGGAGGGTGGACAGGAAGACCTTTTTCCTGCGTTCGATTCGCAGGAGACAATCTACCAGGGAATTATTGATGATCTGGAAACTGCCAATTCGCTTCTGTCTAAACCTTCCGGAGAGTACGAAGGAATCAAGGCCGATGCTGACCTTATTTACGGAGGAGACCCGGCTAAGTGGCGAAAACTGGCCAACTCCCTTAAATTGAGGTATTACATGAGGCTGTCAGAAAAATTACCGGAATATGCCCGGGCAGGAATTGAAGAAATTGTTTCGAACCCTTCTGGATATCCTGTTTTTACTTCCACTGATGATGACGCTACCATGGATTTTGTAGGTGCATCCAATGATGATTCATGGCCTGCCAATACCACCTTCGATGAAAGCCAAAGCAATTTCGACCGCATTCAGCTTTGTGCAGGTTTCAGAGATGTGTTGGTTGATTTGAACGATCCGCGTATTGGCGTTTGGTTCAATGAAGTTAGGGTGCCCATAAAAATATCTGATGAATATGGTGATGATGAAATTGTGGACGGGGTCAGGTATTTACATCCGGAATATATGGCCGAAAATGATCTGGTGGTTTATGATAAAGACCAGTGGGTTGCTGATATTGAAAACGGCAAAACACTGGTTGATACAATGAATTACGCAGGTTTGCCAATTGCTTCCTCCACAGGGGACGGCTCCTCATGGAACCTGAATCCCCAGCCGATTCAGGGTGGCCCGAATGTTCATAATTCAGCCCTCGCTGATATGTACAAAGAAGCATCGGGTGATATGTTAAAGGCACGATTGATTTCTTATGCCGAAATATGTTTCATTTTGGCGGAAGCAGCTCAAAAAGGCTGGAATGTTGGCGATCAAAAGGAATGGTATGAGAAAGGGATTGAAGCCTCTTTTAATACCTGGGACCTTAGTGAAGAGTATTCAACATATATTACCAATGAAGGTGTTGCATTTGATGGTTCATTGGAACAAATAATTGAACAAAAATGGATTGCTAATTGGACGGTAGCACATGAGTCATGGTGTGACTGGCGAAGAACGGGATTACCCAATTTCACCATTGGCCCGCGCGGATTGAGAGATGCCATGCCGATTCGGTTTCAGTACGGGAGCAATGAAATATCGAGGAACTATGAAAATTATAGCTCTGCTATCGAAAATTTGCAAGAAACAGATTATACAGCCACTGACGGAAAGGACAGCTCCTGGTCAAAATTTTGGTTGCTAAAGGGTACTAATAATCCCTATTAATTTTGAAATCTAAAAAAGAGCAGAGGGAAATTCATCCCTTTGCCCTTTTTTCAATTTATGTATTTCCTTAATTTGTTTATTTCCATATAAATATAAAATGATTCGCTTAATTTTCATCCTATTCTTTGCAGGAATTGTTTTTTCCGGATATGGAACTTCAAAAAATGAAGTCCTGACCGGAAGGGTATTCCTGGATGAAAACAAAAACGGAATACACGACAATCCCGAACCTGGCATCTCCGGCATTTGTGTTTCAAACGGAAATGAAGTAGTTCAAACTGATGCCGCCGGGAATTGGGAATTACCTGTTGAAAACGCTAATTCTATTTTTGTAATTAAACCTTCCAATTATGCTGTTTCACTCAATCCGGAGAATATTCCGCAGCATTTTCATCTGTTGCACGAAGGAAATCAAACGAGTATCGATTTTCCGCTTTATCCTGCTGAGGAAGAAAACAAATTTTCAGTCCTGTTTTTTGGCGATACGCAGGCACGTGGATTACGTGAGGTAAATTTTATTTTGCATGATGTGGTGGAGGAGTGCATGGGAACGAATGCGGCTTTTGGTGTTTCGCTGGGGGATATCGTGGCCGATGACCCCGGCCTTTTTGCCGAAGTAAGCCAGGGAATCGGGCAGATTGGTATTCCGTGGTACAACATTTTTGGCAACCACGATCACGACCGTGATGAAAAGCGCAATGAGAACAAAGGCAAAACATTTAGTAAATTTTTTGGTCCGGCTACCTATGCTTTTGAATACGGGCAGGTGGCTTTTATCGGTCTAAACAATGTTTTTTTTAATGAAACAGGGAAATACCACGCCCATCTTTCAGACGATCAGCTTTCATTTGTTGAAAACTACCTTTCGTTTGTGCCCGAAGAAAAACTGGTGGTGCTCATGATGCACATTCCGCTGGTTAGAATCGATACGCGCGACAGGTTGTATGAGATTCTCCAAAACCGAAAACATACCTTTTCCATTTCTGGCCACGTGCATGAGCAAATTCAAGTTTTTGTGGATGAGGAAATGGGATGGAAAGGCAACGAGCCGCACCATCATTTAATCAACGCCACAGTATGCGGAAGCTGGTGGTGCGGATTGAACGATGAAACAGGTATTCCGCATGCCACCATGAACGACGGGGCGCCCAACGGGTATTCCATTGTCATTTTTGAGGGAAATGATTACAGCGTCCGTTTTAAAGCTGCCCGCCGGCCTGCTGATTACCAGATGAACATTTACCTGCCCGATGAACTGGCACAAAACGAGTTGGACACAACAAACGTATTGGTTAATGTTTTTGCCGGATCCAGTCGTTCCAAAGTGGAAATGCGTATTGGGAAAACGGGAAAATGGATCCCCATGCAGCAGGTGAAAACCATCGACCCGGAATGTTTGCGTATGCATCAGCTCAGTCCGGTTTTGGATAAGGAATTCGAGGGCCAGGCGCTTGACGATGTTTTAGGGTATAAAATGGATTACCCCAGCGTTTCCACGCACATGTGGCAGGGTAAGCTTCCGGATGAACTTCGCGCCGGAACCCATTCGGTTACGGTGCGTACAACAGATATGTTTAACCAAACCTGGACCGGCCACCGGATTTTCAGGGTCAAAAACGAAAATTGGAAAAAATAAAAACTCAGTAAAAATTAACCATGAATAAAAATTTTTTAATCGTTTTTTTTGTTTTCATTGTTTTTCTGGCAGGAAGCCTGCCCGGAGCAGCTTCAGACAAGGGAAAGCCTGTTCATCATGATGTTCCCTTTTTACAGGATTACAGCATCAAATATTATTTCAATCAGCCGGGAGGCGCACTTCAAAAAGTGGCTGCCGACCGCAACGGGAAAATCCAGGTGTTGTCTTCAGAAGGTTTGCTGCATCCCCATGCCGGGGAGTTTCTTTATCCGGGAACGCTGGAAAAAGACGGAACTTACCGCCCCATGGCTGATAAAAATATTGTAGGATTGGCAACTTACAAACAGCAACTGGTTTACCTCGATGATGAAGCCGTACTGGCTAATGCCTGGTCAGGGGAATTGTTTTCAAAACATGAAATGCCCGGAGCGAAGTTGTTTGCCGGGGGGAAAGATTTTACCTTCCTGGTTTCTGATGGAAAACAGCTGAAATATATAAAAGATTCGAAACAACTTTGGAAAGGAAAACTTCAGCAACAGGCTATCGATATTAAATATGCTAAGGAAACGAAATCATTTTGGATTTTAACCTCCCGGTCACTTCACACTTTTTCCGCTGAAAAAGAAGAATTGAAAACCGTGTTTGAAGGAAGCGGATTTACAAGTTTCGATGTGGTAGCTTTTGGTACGAAAACCATTATTGGCACGCCAAACGGCTACATCGAAATCAACAATCTTTCGCAAAAACAGGAGGGGCAAATCAAATTGAAATTGCCGGTTACCGAAATTACCGTAGTAAAAGAGGTGAACGGAAATGTATGGTTTGGTTCCCCGGATGGCGCTTTTATGCTGCGCGATGACGGCAAATTTAATTACTATTACGGCGAGCGCTGGCTTCCCGGAAACCGGGTGACTGACATTGCAGCAGGGCCTGACAATTCGGTTTTGGTGTTAACCGACAAGGGGCTTGGGCGAATTTGTTTTAAAGAAATCACATTGTATAAAAAAGCCTTGTACTTTGAAGATCAGGTGCGCCACCGCCACATCAGGCACGGATTCAATGCGGAACTGAGCGGAATGGAGAACGGCAACCTGTCCACCGGCCACCTTGATGATTCGGATAACGACGGGCTTTGGACTTCCATGTATTTGGGAAGTCAGGTTTTTCGATATGCTGTTACAAAATCGGAAGAAGCGCTGCAAAATACCATCGAATCGCTGGATGCCATGGAACGGCTTTACACCGTCAATCCTGTGCCGGGATTCCCGTCGCGCTCATTCAACCGCAGCGGATACATTGAAAAATTGTCGAACCCCGAGCGCTGGCAACATTCTTCCGACCCCGAGTGGGACTGGAAAGCCACTACCAGCAGCGACGAAGCCATTGGCCATGTATTTGTGTTTGGCGCCATTGCCGAATTGATAGATGTGGAACCGGTCCGGGCAAAAGCGGTTCAACTGCTCGATGCACTGATGCAGCATATTGTGGACAACGATTTTTACCTGGTGGATTACGACGGAAAACCCACCACCTGGGGGCGCTGGAATCCTGAATACGTGAATGGATTTCCTACGTCGGTTGGCGACCGAAAACTGAACAGTTCCAACATTGTGGCCATGCTGCAAACAGCATATCATTTTACCAAAAAAGAGATTTATAAAGAAAAAGCATTCGAACTGATGCACGACTACGGTTACCTCGAAAATCTGATGCGGCCCATGGAAGAAATTGGCAAAGCACCTGATGGCTCAGATGATTGGGCCGAAATGTTATCCGAATCGTGGAACCACTCTGACGACGAAATGTACTTTCTGGGATACTGGGGCTTGTACCGGTATGCTTTTAACGACACACTGAAAGAGATGTACGCTAAAAGCATCATCGACCATTGGGAACATGAGCGTCCAGAAAAAGACGGACTGTGGAATTTGTTTACCGGTCTGGTAAGCAATGAATTCGATCTAAAAGAAGCCATCTGGTATTTGCAGGAATACCCAATGGATCTTATCAACTGGACCGTAAAGAACAGTCACAGAAAAGACATTCAGCCCGTTTCTGAAAATTTCCGAAGGCAAACCATCGAAGAAGTTTTGCCACCCGATGAGTTGCCCGTCAGGAGGCATAATGCCAACCGATTTGGACTGGATGCCGGAGGCGAAGGTCGTTCGGAAAACAGTGCCGGAGACATCTGGTTGTTACCCTATTGGCTGGGACGCTATCTGGAGGTAATTGAATAGTTAAAACAGATAATTCAGAAGCGTATTAAAAAGTTATATTAACGGCTAAAGCCTTTGTCAAGGTTAAGCTTTGTAGCCCCCGGCTTAAGCCGGGGGTAAAATTATCAGGAAGGAAACAGGCTTTAGCCGTTAAGGACAAACTCAATTGTTTATAAAGTTTTTAAGATGAAATATTTACAGAAAAATATCTGTTTGAAACAAAACTCCATAGATTGTTTATTAAGTTTAGTTCGTTGGCATGAGAATGCGCATCTGGCTGTAGAGACACCCGGTGCGCTTCTCTTTTTTCAAAAAGAGGAATTTTAAAATGAAAAAAATAAACAGACCCTATTTCAGCCTTTTTTTTACGGGGATATTTGCACTTGCCATTTTGGCGTGCTCACAATCAAAACCTGAGTCGGAAAGGTCGGTTCAGCAGGTGATGGATGAAGTCATTACACGGCTTTATGCTACCATGAATGAAGAGGAGCTGGCAGCAATTGACCAACAAACAGCAATGTCGCTTTTTACTGAAGCAGATTTGGAGGTGCTTTCCACCCGGCATTGGGTGTTCGATGTGAACGTGCCTGCAGTGGTTTCGGTTATGCGCAGTACCCAACAGAAAACCTTGCCCTTTTGGCTGAAGCCTGCCGGATTTGAAAAAACAGACCTCGAAATGCGAAACGAATACCACACGTATGAAGTGTGGCAAAAGGAATTTGACAAGGGGACGGTAGAGTTGGGGATCAACGGATTTGAGAATTTTGCCTACCATTATTTCGTTTCTGTGGCACCACAAAACGAAAATGATCGGCTTGAATTGTCAAATTTCATTCCCGATGACCAGTATGTTGCAGTTTTGGACGACGGCGCATTTATATACCACGACTGGACTGAACTGGTTTTGCAGGATGTGCCTGAAGAAATGAAAGGCCAAAAACTGCTGACCACTATCCGTGGGCGGGGAAAGGAATCACACCTCATAGGAGCCTTTCGTAAAACCCAATTCCCTTCGTCTGCTGAACCCGACCAGGTTTTGCTGACCTGGAGTGCCGATCCATCAACAAGCATCGACATTCAGTGGCGGACGAACATTTCGGTAGAAACCGGAGAAGTAAAATACCGGGTTGCAGGAACCACTGATGAAAAAGCCGTTGAAGCAGAAAAATATGTGATGGAAGATCGCGAACTGATGAACGACCGGTTTATTCACCGGTTTACTGCAAAAATCCAGGATTTGCAACCGGGCACTGACTATGAATATTTAATTGCTCCTGCAACCGATTGGACAAACGCCTGCACATTTTCAACACCTGAAACCGATGATTCGTTTTCATTTATCTGGTTTGGCGATGTGCACCACAAAAAGGAGTTTGGCGATTTGCATCACAAAGCCGAAGCGGCTCACCCTGATGTTCACTTCTATAGCATTGCCGGCGATTTGGTGGGTGACGGGCTGTACCGCGATCAGTGGGATGATCTTTTTGAATTCTCAAAAAACGTTCTCTGCAACAAACCCCTGATGAACGTGCCGGGCAACCACGACAACCGCCTCGGTTTGGGCGCCAAAATGTACCGCGATATGTTCAGCTACCCCGCCAATGGTCCGGACGGTGTTCCCACAGATCAAACCTATTCATTCACCTATAAAAACACACTGTTTCTGATGCTTGACGCCACTTCTTCTGTGGAGGCACAAACCGACTGGATTGAAAACCAACTGGCCAATACAAAGGCAACCTGGAAAATTGCGGTATTTCATTTCCCGCCCTACAACTGGGAAGAACCCTATCCCAATATCCAGGAGGCCTGGATTCCGTTGTTCGATAAATACCACGTGGATATGGTGTTCAGCGGGCACATTCATTATTACATGCGATCGAAACCGATGAGAGCCGGAGAAGTGGTGGATTCATACAACGATGGAACGGTTTACATCATTTCGCTTGGCATTCCGGGGCGAAATCAGGATATCACAGATGAACCCTATGCTGCGGTTAGGGAACAGGATTGCTGGTTGTATCAGCATATTCGTATTGAAGCGGACAAACTAACGTATCAATCTGTTAATTTCGATGGTGAAGTCATTGATTCATTTGACATTCAAAAATAATTACTTATGAAAACAGTAACATTTAACCTAATTTTACTTGTGCTTGCAACTTCAGGGTGGGCGCAGGATTTATTCAATCCCCCTCACCGGTTGTGGAAACCGCAAAAAGATGAAGTTTACCTCCAGGAGGTTTCCCGTAAAGTTTTTACCTCGTCGGCGGTAACGTCGGTTGCTGCTTTTGAAGGGGAATGTTTTGCCCTTGTTGAAAATGAAATTTTTTCTTTGAACGGGGAGAAGCTTCAAAAGGCAAATGACGCCCCGGGCCAAACTAAAATACTGAAAGAGGCAGGTGGTAAATTATGGGCTTTAGCCGCTGACGGTTTGTTTATGTACGATGGGTTGAAGTGGGAAAAAACGGACGACAGAAAAATAGTTGACATTTGTATGCACCAGGGTGCAGTTCATGCAGCTACTGAAGATGAAATTTTTAGGTTTGAAAAGGGCCGGTTTATCAGCCTTGAACCGGAAGACGGATACCGCACCAGCAATGTAACCATGGTGATGGAAGACGGCACCCAGGTTCATGTCGATCCGGTAAAACTGGGGCCTGTGGAGAAGATCGCTTCATACAGCGGTACAC
This sequence comes from Tangfeifania diversioriginum, assembly GCF_900141875.1. Lineage (GTDB taxonomy): Bacteria > Bacteroidota > Bacteroidia > Bacteroidales > Prolixibacteraceae > Tangfeifania > Tangfeifania diversioriginum. The sequence continues at coordinate 131,083 of NZ_FQZE01000010.1, forward strand.
TCTACCTTCTTCGTCCGGGCGAACTGATTTGTTTCGACGGGCAGGTGGTGAACAGCGATTTTATCGACTGGGGTTCAATTCCATCCAAAAACACCCGGGATATGTTGAGTTTCGGGAGCAGGTTGTTTTTAGCAACCGACCGAGGATTGGCGGTTCTTCGTGGCGCATCTTTGTACGAAATAAAAGGAGATGACGGTCTCCCCGTGGAAAATACAACCTGCCTGGAACAGGGTTTTGCACAGGATGTATGGATTGGAACCGAAAGAGGTGCCGTTCGTATGTTAGACGATGAATGGCATTATTTCGGCGCCGACCTTTGGTTGCCTGGCAACCAGGTTAATGACATCGCCACAAACGGGAAAACCGTTTTTATTGCCACCGAAAAAGGATTGGGCATTGTTGATTACGAACCTTACACACTGCGAAAAAAAGCCGATTACTACGAACGCCACCTCGAAGAGTGGGGGCACAAACGGCTGGGATTTATTCATACCGTTTATAAAAAAGACGGGGAATGGGTGCGCGAAATCAGCGACAACGACGGAGGCCACACTTCGCCCTATCTGGCAGCCATGTGCTTTAAATATGCAGTTACCGGCGACCAGAAAGCGAGGGAGGAAGCAGTTGAGTCCTTTAAAGCGATGCTGTGGCTGGAAAAAATTGTGCCTATCGAAGGTTTTTTTGCGCGGGCCATCTGGTCGGCTACCGGCGATAAAGATGAAAGAAGCCGGCACGGGTCGGGAGGGCTGCCGGCCAAATGGTACGCCACATCCGACGGCAAGTGGTTTTGGAAAGGCGATACCTCCAGCGACGAGGTGATTGCTATGTTTTACTCCGTTTCCATTTTTCACGACCTCGTGGCCGAAGGAAAAGAAAAAGAAGAAGCGCGGGAGTTGCTGAAAAGAGTGGCTAATTATATTATCGACTGCGGCTGGGTGCTCACCGACATGGACGGGGAAACCACCCGCTGGGGGCGCTGGAACCCGGAATACCTTCTCCGGCCTTACGGCTATGTTGACCGCGGAATTAACGGATTGGAAGCCCTTACTTTTATGGAGACGGCTTATGCATTAACTGGTGATGAAAAATTCAGGAAAGGTAATCAGCAGCTTATCGACTGGGACTACCATATCAACACCATTCGCCAGAAAAATGTTTTTCCACCTTCCAGTATTGCTACATGGGATGACAATCATGCGTTCAGAAGTTATTATACCTTACTTCGTTATGCAGATGATCCTGCGCTTCGTTCGGTTTACCTGCGCAGCCTCGAACGCACGTGGGAAGTAAAAAGGATGGAACAAATTCCGTGGTTCAATTACGTGTATGGAGCCATTACCGGAAACGACTGCGAAGCCGGTAAAATGGTGAAACATTTGCGCGAGTGGGTGCTCGACTGTACAGAATATAATTACCGAAATTCACACCGCGACGATTTATTTGTGGAGCCGGGATATAAATCGTATGAAGGGGGAAGAAAACGAATTTCGCCGCGGGAGATGAGCGTGACCCGAGCCAGCCGGAGCGCCATTGCGTTGGATGGCGGAAGAAACGGAAACCGTGTGATGGAACCTACCGGGTTTTTACGGGATTATTGGAAAGGACGCTATCATGGTTTTATCGAAGCTCCGGAAACCAACGATCCCGCGTTAATTTCGGTAGAAAAAAATCGGGGAAAACAATTTGGCGCCGCTCCGTTTTCTGGACCGGTAAGGCCGGAGGTCTATTAGATTTAAATCCTGGAAATAACGGTAAACAACCGGAAAGGCCTGATTGAAGTAAATGTAACCGGACACGATTCTATCCGCTGGATTTCAGGTGGGGAAGTAGTTTATCGAAGAACACAGCTTTCACTGAAAGAAAATCCCGAAGTTGAAAAATACGTCCGTGCCGAGATATTTGGCCCCGAAGAAGTTATTATGGGAACTCAGCCGTTTGGGAGTAGGTAGATAGATTCGGTTAGTTAAACCTTCAAGGTTTCCAAAACCTTGAAGGTTTGAATTCGATCTTACTGCTGAAACGCCTTCCGGTATTCCGAGGGCGTTTTTTTCATCACCACTTTAAAGTAATGGTTAAAATTGGCCAGGTTATTATATCCGCATTCGTAGCATATTTGCGTAATTTGCTTGTCAGTTTCAGCAAGTAACCGGGCGGCAATGCCAATGCGCACACTTTTTACATAATCCATGAATGTTTGGTTGGTCTTCTTTTTAAAGTAACGGCAAAACGAACTTGGTTCCATGTAAACCAGTTTGGCTGCATCGTTTAGGTTAATTCCATTTTGCACATTTTGAAAAACATATTCGTAAATTTTATCAATTTGCTCACGGTCCTTATCGTAAGTATTTGGCATGGAGGATGGCAGGGCTAAGTATTCTCGGTTTTCGACCTGAAGTAAAAGGCTGAATACTTTTAAAAGTTCAATGTACCGGGCAAGGCCGTCAATGCGAACCATTCTTTTTAGCGATTCAGAAACTTTTTTAGTAATCGGTCCATGAAACAGAATCCCACTATTGGATTCTTTCAAAAGATTAACTACTTCATTCAGTTCCGGAATATTAAAAAAGTTCGAACTAATTATGTTTTCATAAAAATGAGTTACCACACATTCCCCGTGGCCATCTGCACCAGGCTCCATAACTTCCCAGCAATGCGAAATATTTGGTCCTAACAGCACTAAGTCTCCCGGGGTATAGCTTGAAATATGGTTGCCAACAATTCTCCTTCCTGCCCCTGAAGTAATGTAATTAAGCTCAAAATTTTTATGCGAATGAATTTTATCTGAATCAGGATCCATTTTTAACCGACGTGTGATAAATGAATGCTTGTGCGACACGTCTATCTTTTCATAAACAAATTTCATGTTATCCTTTTTTAACCATAAAGCTTAAATATACAAGATATTTTTCAAATATTAGTCAAAATTTAATGCGAAAAGAACAAATTTCGACAAGTGTTTTGACCTTGTTTGCTTTTCTTTTGTAATAAAGAAAAACAAGTGATAAATATTCAATAATAAAATGATTATGGATTCTCATTTACATGGAATTATACCTCCTTTGGTAACCCCGTTAATGAACGACACTGAACTTGATGAACAGGGACTTGAGAAGTTGATTAATTATGTTTTGGAAGGCGGGGTACACGGAATTTTTTTACTGGGGACTACCGGAGAGGCTACTAGTTTGCGGTATGAATTACGTGAAAAATTGGTGAGGGAGGCATGCCGTATTATTGATGCTCGTGTGCCGGTAATGGTTGGGATAACTGATACATCGTTTGACGGATCAATTGAAATGGCTCATGTATGTAAGGAAGCTGGTGTCAATATGGTTGTGGTTGCACCTCCTTATTATTTTCCAATCTCTCAGCACGAAATGCGTTGTTACTTAGACGATTTGGTGCCCCGCCTTCCGTTGCCGTTTTTGTTGTACAATATACCGTCGCATACTAAATTGCATATGAATATAAAAACTGTTAAGCATGCAAAAGAGCTTGGTGCCTTGGGAATAAAAGACAGTTCTGGCGACATGCTTTACCTTTTATCTCTAATCGATGCATTTAAGGATTCACAGGATTTTTCTGTAATAACGGGTACTGAAATTTTAATTCCTGAAACAATTTTGCAAGGTGGACATGCAGCAATTGCAGGTGGTGCCAATCTTTTTCCAAAGTTGTTTGTAGATTATTATGAAGCATCATTGCAGCGGGATTATCAAAAGATCCATCTTTTGCGTCAGATTGTAATGAAAATATACAATACTATTTATAATGTTGGTAAATTTACATCTCGTTTTACTGTAGGGACCAAATGTGCACTTTCAATTATGAATATTTGTAATAGTTATGTTGCGCATCCGCTGACGGAGTTTGAAGAGAATGATTGTAAATCAATCAAAAATTATGTGGAAGAAATAAAAGAATTGATCGATAAAACTGAAATTACCTAAAAATTTTAACAAACTGATATGCAGTTGCCAACGATTGACCTTGTCGTTTTTCTCCTGATTTCTTTCGGGAATGTGCTTTTTGGAGCGAGTTTCTTTTTTAAAAATAAAACCTCCGGGCAATTTACTTCCGGCGGTGGTAACCTGCCTGCCTGGGTGGTGGGCATGTCCATTTTCGCCACTTTTGTCAGCAGCATAAGTTTTCTGGCACTCCCGGGAAATGCCTTTTCCACTAATTGGAATGCACTGGTCTTTAGTTTTTCCATTCCCGTGGCAGCCATTCTGGCCGTGAAATTTTTTGTGCCACTTTATCGTGGAATCGGAAGCATTTCGGCTTATAATTATTTGGAAACACGGTTTGGAGTGTGGGCCCGGATTTATGCATCTGCCTGTTACCTTCTCACCCAACTTATGCGCACCGGCGCTATTTTGCTTTTGCTGGCATTGCCTATTAATGCATTGTTCGGTTTCAATATCCGCACTATCATCATTGTCACCGGAATTGCTGTTACCTTATATTCCATGCTGGGTGGAATACGGGCAGTGGTCTGGACCGATGCCATCCAGGGGATTGTATTGATTCTGGGGGCCATTGTTTCAGCGCTGGTTTTAACCTTTTCTATGCCCGAAGGTCCTTCCCAGGTTTTTGAAATTGCCTCTGCCAACGACAAATTCAGCCTCGGAAGCTTCGGAGCAAGCCTTTCCGAATCCACTTTTTGGGTGGTGCTCATTTATGGTCTGTTCATCAATCTGCAAAACTATGGTATTGACCAAAATTTTGTGCAACGTTACATGGCTACCAATACCGACAAAAAAGCCAAATCATCGGCACTTTTTGGCGCGTTGCTTTATGTGCCGGTTTCAGTAATATTCTTTTACATCGGAACTGCACTTTATTCGTATTACACAGCCCAGCCCGAACTGTTGCCTGCCGAATTGCATCAACCCGGCACCGGCGATAAAGTGTTTCCGCATTTTATTGTAAACGGTTTGCCTACCGGAATTACAGGGTTGCTGATTGCCGCCATTTTTGCCGCCGGAATGAGCACCGTCTCAACCAGTTTGAATAGTACGGCTACCATAATTTTAACCGATTATTATCAGCGCTACGTCAATAAAAATGCAAGCGAAAGGCAGTCGATGACTGTTTTGTACATCTCGTCGGTGGTTATTGGCTTTTTGGGTGTGCTCATTGCCTTAACCCTCGTGGGTGTGGAAAGTGTGTTGGATGCCTGGTGGTCTCTGGCTTCCATTTTCAGCGGTGGCATGCTGGGGTTGTTCCTGCTGGCATTTCTTTCACGCAAAACCCGCCGTATTGATGCCGTTATTGGCGTAATTGCCGGTGTACTGGTTATTGTGTGGATGAGCCTCAGCCCGCTTTACTTTACCAGCGAAAACCTGCTGGCATTCCGCAGTCCGTTCCACAGCAACCTCACCATTGTTTTCGGCACGCTGATTATCTTCCTGGTAGGTTTTAGTGTGATGAAGTTTTTTTCGAAAAAGAGATAATTCTGTAATTTTATAGGTGTTTAACTAAGTTATAGTAGAATGAGAACAACAGGTACAATAATATTAATATTGGTAGTCATGAATCTTTTCGCAAATAATCCGTTTAAAGGTGACCGGGCGATTGTGAAATCGGAGTTTGTTTACAAAGCGGAAGATGTTCCGTTTCCCAGTTGTCATGCCTCAACCATTGCCGAAACCAGTGAAGGTTTGGTAGCAGCCTGGTTTGGCGGTACGTACGAGAAACATCCCGATGTAGGGATTTGGTTCAGCCGTTTCATCAACGGAAGCTGGTCGGTTCCGGTTGAAGTGGCTAACGGCGTGCAACATTCCAACCTGCGCTACCCAACGTGGAACCCGGTGTTGTTCGATTACGGCGATGAACTGTTTCTGTTTTACAAAGACGGCCCCAATCCGCGCGACTGGTGGGGGCAGCTCATCATTTCGTGCGACAATGGAAAAACATGGTCGCGGCGCATGAGGTTACCCGAAGAAATTTATGGCCCCATCAAAAATAAACCCGAATTACTCTCCAATGGAGAACTGATTTGTCCAACCAGCACCGAACATGATGGCTGGCAGGTACACATGGAATTTACATCCGACAGGGGAAAAACCTGGGAACGCACCGAACCCATAAACAACGGGAAAAAAATTGCAGCCATTCAGCCCAGTATTTTGAAACATCCGGGCGAAAAGTTGCAGATTTTGTGCCGCAGCAAAAACAAACGAATTCTGTCGGCCTGGTCAACCGACAACGGCAGGACCTGGAGCAAGCTGAAACCCATCGACTTGCCCAACCCCAACTCCGGCACCGATGCGGTGACTCTGAAAGATGGCCGCCATGTGTTGGTTTACAACCATGTTGATCCAAATGAGGAATGGGGCAACCGGAACATCCTGAATGTGGCTGTTTCAAACGACGGATTAAACTGGCAGGCTGCTGTCCTGTTGGAAAATGATCCCGATCCCGATGGCGAATATTCCTACCCGGCAGTCATTCAGTCCGGCGATGGAATGGTGCATGTAACTTACACCTGGAATCGCAAATTGATTAAACACGTGGTGCTCGACCCCGCGAAATTCGAACCGGAGCCCATGCAAAACGGCAAGTGGCCGGAAATGTAATTTTTCAAATTGAAATTTTTTAAAAGCCAAAATCATGAACAAAATCAGATCAAAATCTTTCAACCCATTATTTTCCCCCGGGGTACTTCTCTGTTTCCTGGTGGGATTTTTTTTAATGATGCCTTTTGTTTCTGATGCACAGAAAAATTCAGGTTCATCCTTTCGGTCGGAGTTCATTTTTCCCGAACAGGAGAAGCATGTGCACAGCAGTTCGGTAGTGGAATTGCCCAACGGCGATTTGCTGGTGTGTTGGTTCGAAGGCTCAGGTGAACGCAAATCCAACGATGTGGCGGTAATGGGTGCCCGGCTGAAAAAAGGGCAATCCCAGTGGAGTGAACCTTTTATAATGGCTGATACGCCCGGAAATCCCGATTGCAACCCCGTGCTTTTTCTGGATGCGAAAAACCGGTTACACCTTACCTGGGTGGTAGTGGTGGCCAACCGCTGGGAAGCTTCGTTGCTGAAAACCCGTATTTCAACTGATTATCATAATGAAGGTCCGCCCAAATGGGACTGGCAGGATGTTATTCTTTTAAAACCCGGCGAAAAATTTGCCGAAGCCCTCGAAAAAGGGTTCAGGGAGATGGACCCTCCCGGACTCGCCTGGGCCGAATATGCGCCGCAATACGAGCGAATGATTGTGGAAGCCGCCAACGATCCTGTTAAAAGGGAAGTAGGATGGATGGGCCGTATTCATCCGCTTGATTTGCCCGAAGGCAGGATGTTGCTGCCGCTCTATTCTGATGGCTACAATGTTTCGCTGGTGGCCATTTCCGATGATAACGGCGACACCTGGAAGCCCAGCCTGCCTATTGTGGGGCGCGGAAATATTCAACCTGCTCTTTTGCAGAAGGAGGACGGCACCCTTGTGGCCTACATGCGCGATAATGGCGATGCACCCCAACGGATTATTGTCAGCACTTCGGAAGACAACGGTTATACCTGGAGTGTTTCCCGTAAAACCAATATTCCCAACCCGGGTTCCAGTGTAGAGGCCATTGCACTTGATGACGGGAACTGGCTGATGGTTTGCAACGATTTGGAAGATGGCAGGAACCGCCTCGCTGTGTTGCTTTCCGACGACGAAGGGGAAAGCTGGAAATGGAAAAGGTACCTGGAATATACACCGAAAGGGAAAGGCGGTTTTTCATATCCGTCGGCTATTCAAGCGAAGGATGGCCTGGTTCACGTCACTTATTCACACCATACCGCCGATGGAAAATCAATTAAACACGTTTCGTTCACGCCTTCGTGGGTTAAACAAGCTGATGCGGGCGAAACCAACGCTGAAAAGCTGGGATTCCCGAAAGGAAAAAAAGTACTGCTTTTGCACATGGACGATTTGGGCATGTGCAAGGAAGCCAACGATGCAGGGAAATATTATATTGAAAACGACTTTATCCATTCGGGCGCAGTGATGATGCCCTGTCCCAATGCTGAAGAATTTGTGGAATGGGCCATTACGCAACCGAAGGCCGATGTGGGCGTTCACCTGACGCTTACCAGCGAATGGAAAACCTGGCGTTGGGGAACTTTGACAGATGCCGCCGAGGTACCGGGATTACTCGATCCTGATGGGAAAATGTGGCATAGCGTCATGGAGGTTGTGATGAATGCAACCCCGGAGGAGGTGGAAATGGAAATCAGGGCGCAAATTGACAAAATGCTGGCGATGGGTTACAATCCCACCCACATCGATACACACATGGGAACGCTGTACGGATCGCCTGAATTTTTGAAGGTATTTCTGAAAGTGGCTGAAGAATATAAAATTCCAGCCAATGCCATCGACTTGTCCAATCCCAAAGTAGCTGCATTTTATAAAAAAGAAGGTTACCCGGTTAATGAAGAAGTGGTTGGTGTTTTGAATGATTACGCCCTTCCACACCTCGATAACTTTGGCAGCGTGCCCAAAGGAGATACCTATGAAGAGGTGAAAAACAACTTTTACAAACTGGTAAATGCCCTTGATCCTGGATTGACGGAAATCATTTTTCACCCGTCGGTTGAAACGGAATACCTGAAAACCATCACCGGTTCGTGGCAGCAAAGGGTGTGGGAAGCTGAAATGTTTGCCGACCCGGAAATGATACAGTTTTTTAAAGATAACGACATCATTCTAACCACCTGGCGGGAAGTGATGGAGCGGTTTAACCGGAAGTGAAGCTTTTATATTTTGTTGGTTTAGGTACTGTTTTGGAGTAAATAAAGCCTGGAAATTGTATTTTAATTATTATTGAAAACTGGATATTAATGGCTAAAGCCAACCAAAGAGTCAGCGTTCTAACCCACCGGGCTATAGCGTCGGTGTGAAAAAGGCGAAGTTTGAATGACGTTTAGAATATTGGGCATTGTTAAAAAAGTATAGCTAATTGATTGTTTCTTTTCATCATTAATAATTTTACTGAATGAATCAGCATGTATTTTGCTTTTGTATAGCATTTT
>NZ_FQZE01000040.1 GCF_900141875.1 Tangfeifania diversioriginum
CAGACAATGGAATTATTAGTGAATTTTCAACCTGCTAATAACGGAGTTGAACAATGCCTATTAAAAATAAATCGTTAGTTTTTCAGCAAACCCTACTTTAGGATCTTCGCCCAAATTACCGATAAGCCTGACACTGTTTCTTAATACATTCATGATTCAAAATTTTAAATTTTTAACTAAAACGAAATTGTACACCAAAGGTAAAGTGGGATGCAAAAATTAGCCGGTTTTTAAATAGTTGTAAGCGCTTATAAACAATTGCAAACGTTTACAAACGGATATATTTTTGTATATTAGCATTTTAAAACTAAAACAAAATACTCCCATGGAACAAAGAAAATGTTTGGAATGTGGCGAACCTCTCCGCGGCCGTGCCGATCAAAAGTTTTGCAGCGATGCCTGTAGGAATGCCTACAACAATAAAAAACTGAGCGGTTCTACCAACTACATCCGCAAAATCAACCGCATTCTCAAAAAAAATCATTCCGTTTTGGAGAAACACAACCAGTCGGGAAAAACAACATTGTACAAATCGGTACTGGAAAAAAACGGGTATAATTTTAAGTACTTTACCCACATTTACAAAACACGAACCGGAAGGGTTTATTATTTCTGTTACGACCAGGGATTTTCGGTATTGGAAAACAACAAATATCTGCTTGTAAGAAAAGAGAATAGATAAACCATTCAAAGGAAATTTAACCAGGGAAAACGGAACAAGCAACCAAAAAATTTTTAAGCATAAAAATTTCCAGTATTTCTTGGATAATTCAATAAACCGTATGAAATTTGTTCATGTCAAACTTAAATCTATAAAAAATGAAAAAAGTTCTTGTACTATTGATTATCGCAGTATTGGGCCCCTGTTTTTTGCATGCCGCCACCCCCGCTGAAAAAAGTGAAATTATCGGTGAATGGAAATACGAAAGCCAGCATGCACCCTATGGCTATGAAAAAGGTTCCATAATTATTTCTGAAAAAGAAGGCAAATTAGCTGGCGAAGTAAAATTTGCCGATGGTTACAAACTGCCGTTGAGAGATGTTACTTATGAAGACGGTGAATTAAAATGCAAATTTACAGTTGATTACAACGAAATTGCCATTAAAGGAACCATCGAAGAAGACAAAATGAAAGGCACTGCCGACACGCCGGAAGGAGCGCTGCCGTTCACCGCAAAAAAAGCAAAAGAATAAATTTGGCAAAAAGCTGCCTGAACAACCGATTACTTTTCAGACAGCTTTTTTCCTTTTACTTTTTACCGCTGCCCGGTTACTTTTCACTCAATTTCATCCCTCTCCAATCATCTTTTTCGGATCCACCCAGTTGTCAAAATCTTCTTCCGAAACATACCCCAGATCAGTAGCTGCCTGTTTTAATGTAAGGTTTTCGCGATACGCTTTTTTGGCAATTTCAGCGGCTTTGTTGTATCCAATATGACGGTTCAGTGCGGTTACCAGCATCAGTGAATTTTCAAGGTAACCTTCAATTACCGGTTTGTTCGGGTCAATTCCAGCCGCGCAGTTGTCGTTAAAACTTACGCAGGCATCGGCCAGCAGGCGGGCACTTTGCAGCACATTTGCCGCCATCACCGGCTTAAACACATTCAGCTCAAACTGGCCGTTGCTTCCGGCAATTCCAACCGTTACATCGTTGCCCATCACCTGGGCAGCTACCATGGTCAACGCTTCGACCTGAGTGGGATTTACTTTTCCCGGCATAATGCTCGAACCCGGTTCATTTTCAGGAATAAAAATTTCACCGATTCCGCAACGTGGCCCGCTGCTCAGCATCCGGATATCGTTCCCAATTTTCATCAAACTCACAGCCAGCCGGCGGAAAGCGCTGCTCAGGCCAACCATGGCATCGTGCGCTGCAAGGGCTTCAAACTTATTGGGAGCAGTAACAAACGGAAGTCCGGTTAATTTTTCAATCTTTTCGGCCACTGCCTCTGCATAACCTTTGGGAGTATTTAATCCGGTTCCTACGGCTGTTCCGCCCAGGGCAATTTCACTTACTTTCTGAAGCGACGTTTTCAGCAAATCAATACCATTGTCGAGCTGCTGCACATAGCCACTGAATTCCTGGCCTAAAGTCAGCGGCGTGGCATCCATAAAATGAGTGCGACCGGTTTTTACCACGTCTTTAAAATCGTTTGATTTCTGCTTCAGCGTGTCTCTAAGTTTTTGTACTCCCGGCAGCGTAGTTTCATAAGTTAGTTTGTATGCTGCAATGTGCATGGCAGTGGGAAAAGTGTCGTTGCTGCTCTGGCTTTTGTTTACGTCGTCGTTCGGACTCAGTTTTTTTTCGTTATCCGTCAGTTTTCCTCCCAGCAGCACATGCGCCCGATTGGCAATCACCTCATTCATGTTCATGTTGCTCTGGGTGCCGCTGCCGGTTTGCCAAATTACCAGCGGAAACTGGTCGTCGTGTTTTCCATCCAGAATTTCATCGCAAACTTTTGCAATTACATCAGCCTTTTCTTTTGCTAAAACTCCGAGTTCGAAATTAGTTAATGCCGCAGCTTTTTTCAGGTAAGCAAATGCATAAATAATTTCTTTGGGCATGTTGGCCGGTTCGCCAATTTTAAAGTTATTGCGACTGCGCTCGGTTTGAGCTCCCCAGTATTTATCTGAAGGAACTTTCACTTCTCCCATCGTATCTTTTTCAATCCTGTATTCCATAACGTACTTTTTTTATTCAAACGTTCATTGAAATTGAATGTTCGGATTTTGAAAAATGAGAAAAAAAAACCGGTTCATTTTTCTGAACCGATTTCTTATTCCTTTTAAATTTCTTATTCATCCAGCTTAATCACTTCGCTGCCGGCAAGCAAAAACGCTCCGGTTCCATAAACTTCCCAGCTATCGGCAGAAAAGTTTTTGCGCGGATCGGCACCAATGGGTTGCACCCAGCCTACTCTTCCGTCAGGCTGAATCAGCGAATTCAATCCAATCCAGGCTTTCTCCACCACCGGCAAATATTTCCCTTTATCGAGTATTCCGTTGTTAATTCCCCAAGCCAGCGCATAAGTAAAAAATCCTGAACCACTGGCTTCGCCTCCGGGGTAAGATTCCGGATCGAGCAGACTGGCACGCCACAAACCATCTTCCTGCTGCAGCGATGCCACACGCGCAGCCATTTCTTTGTAGTTCTGAATATAAAAATCGCGCGTTGGCCAGTCGGCGGGTAATTCTTCCAGCACGCGCACCAGTCCACCCATTACCCAGCCATTTCCGCGCGACCAGAATATTTTCTCGCCGTTTGCTTCTGTTCTGGGTTCAATTCCAGGCTCATCCAGTTTATAGTTTACATCACGTGCATACAAATGCTCTTCCTGGTCGTACAACAAATCGTATGTTTCTTTCCATAATTTGTCACTCAGTTTGAGGTATTTTTCCTCATCGAGTGTAATTCCCAGTTTTACAAAAGCTGGCGGAGCCATAAACAGCGCATCGCACCACCACCAGGTAATTTTTCGGATGCCACCAGTTTCATAAGGCGTTGCCATAAATTCATCAAGGGTTTCAATAAACGGACGGATCATTTTCCGTTCGCCCGAGACGCGGTACATATCAATGTAAGTCTGACAAATTACATGATCATCGGCATGGTGCAGCCGCGGGCCGGGTTTCCAACGGTTCGCCTCGCCCATTGCTTCAATGGCATTGTAAATATTTTTATCGTCGAGCGTTTCGTACGCTGCAAAAACGCCGGCATAAAAAGCACCGTTTGTCCAGTCATACAATTTGTGTTTTGGATGGTGCAACTGCCAGTCCAATGCAGTTTTCATTGTTTTTTTGATGTACGAATCTTCAAAAAGTTTTTGGGTTTCCTGAGTTTGAGCTATGGAAACAGAAAACAATGCAGCGATAGCAATAATTGTAACAACTATTTTCTTCATGATTTTAATTTTGGTTCAAATATATGCAATCGATTGCATTTTCAAAATAACTTTGTAAAATAATTTTTAACAAATGGGTAGAATTAAAATTCGGGATTGCTTTCAAGCAAATTAATCGTTATACTTGCACAAAATAATACTGAAATGAATTACGGACACGGACATCACGGCCATTCTGAAATTTACCAAAGTTGGTAGGCTGGTGTTGTATTGTTTCGTAAAAAACATAAACTAAGGGCTTGCCGACAAGGCAGGCCTTTTTTGTTTGACTTAAATTTCACGAGGAATAACGAAGTGAAATCTTTTAGTCAAACAAAATCCCGAAAGCGAATTTATCCCTTTGGGAGCGATTCGGGATCTGTTCAATATAGTAATAATGATTGAAATTATGGAAAAACTAAAAATTGCAATTCAGACAAAAGGACGGTTAAACGAAGATTCGATGGAGCTCATTCGCGAATCGGGCATCGATTTAAGCATGGGAAAACGAAAACTGGTATCAACTGCCGGCAATTTCCCAATGGAAGCACTTTTTCTCCGCGACGATGACATTCCACAAACGGTAGCTGACGGCGTGGCCGATGTGGGTATTGTCGGCGAAAATGAGATGCTGGAAAAGCAGGAAAATGTAGTGATTTCCAAACGGCTGGGATTCAGCAAATGCCGCCTTTCTCTCGCTATTCCCAAAAACACCGATTACCCGGGTGTCGAATTTTTTAACGGCAAAAAAATTGCCACCTCATACCCCAACATCCTGAAGAAGTTTCTGCACGAAAATAACGTAGAGGCTGAAATTCATATAATTACCGGTTCGGTGGAAATTGCTCCAGGAATCGGTTTGGCCGATGCCATTTTCGACATCGTAAGTTCCGGTTCTACGCTGGTAAGCAACCGCCTGAAAGAAGTGGAAGTAGTTGTAAAATCGGAAGCAGTTTTAATTTCACGCCCTGATTTGCCGGCAGAAAAAAGAGAAATACTGGATGAACTTATTTTCCGGATGGAATCGGTACAGCGGGCAGAAGGCAAGAAATATATTCTGCTGAACACACCCAACGAAAAAATTGAAGAAGTGGCTGCCCTGCTTCCGGGAATGAAAAGTCCAACGTTAGTACCATTGGCCAAAGAAGGCTGGAGTTCGATGCATTCAGTGATTGCGGAAGACGATTTCTGGGAAATTATCGGAAAACTGAAAAAAGCCGGTGCCGAAGGAATCCTGGTTGTTCCTATCGAAAAAATGATTTTTTGATTGAAAAAAATATAATAACTCAAAATGAAGACAATTGTCAATCCGGAGAGAAGCGAATGGCCTGAACTTTTGAAACGCCCACAGTTTGACGTAAGCGATTTACATGAAAAAGTGCAGGCTGTTTTAACCGACATTCGGCAAACGGGCGATGCAGCGCTCAGGAAATACACTCAAAAATTTGATGGTGTTGACCTGGAAGAATTCAAGGTTTCGGACGAAGAAATGAATGCTGCTGAAAAACAGGTCAGCTCGGAACTGAAAGAAGCGATACAACTAACTTCTGCAAACATCGAAAAATTTCATGCTGCCCAAAAACCGGAAATAAAAAAAATTGAAACGGTGCCCGGTGTTACCTGCTGGCAAAAAGCAGTAGCCATCGAAAAAGTAGGATTGTACACCCCCGGAGGAACGGCACCACTGTTTTCCACGGTGTTGATGCTGGCTATTCCGGCGCGTATTGCAGGTTGTAAAGAAATAGTTCTGTGCACACCTCCGGGCAAAGACGGAAAAATTCATCCGGCCATTTTGTTCGCCGCCAAAATAGCCGGCGTAAAAAACATGTTCAAACTGGGCGGCGTTCAGGCAATTGGCGCGATGGCTTACGGAACGGAGTCGGTGCCAAAAGTGAACAAAATTTTCGGACCGGGCAACCAGTTTGTAACTGCAGCAAAACAACTGGTAAGTATGAACGATGTGGCTATCGATATGCCGGCAGGCCCCTCGGAAGTGATGGTAATTGCCGACGAATCGGCTAACCCCGCTTTTGTGGCCTCCGACCTTTTATCGCAGGCAGAACACGGTGCCGACAGCCAGGTGATTTTACTGGCCAACAGCCAGATGCTGGTGCATGAAATCAGGGAACAGATCACTATTCAACTCGAATATCTTCCAAGAAAAGAGGTGGCCAAAAAATCGCTGGAAAACAGCCTGGCCATTATCCTGAAAAGCCAGCAGGACACGCTTGATATGATTAACGAATATGCACCGGAACATTTAATTTTATGCACCGAGGATTATTCGAAACTAGCTGAAAAAGTGGTGAACGCAGGTTCAGTGTTTTTGGGAAATTTCACACCTGAAAGCGCCGGTGATTATGCTTCAGGGACGAACCACACGCTTCCCACCAATGGTTGGGCAAAAACGTACAGCGGTGTTAACCTCGACAGTTTCATGAAAAAAATTACGTTTCAGGAACTAACACCGGAAGGGCTTAAAAAAATTGGACCGTCAATTGAAATCATGGCAGCAGAAGAACTATTGGAGGCGCACAAAAATGCTGTGAGTTTAAGGCTGAAAAAAATATAATTATGAATATAAACAATCTTCTTCGCAAAAACATAAAAAACCTTCAGCCTTATTCATCAGCGCGCAGCGAGTACTCGGGCGAAGCGATGGTTTTTCTCGATGCCAATGAAAATCCATTTAACGAGCCGTACAATCGCTACCCCGATCCGCTGCAGAAAAACTTAAAAGAAAAAGTAGCTGCACTGAAAAATGTAAAACCTGAACAGATTTTTCTGGGAAACGGCAGCGACGAGCCGATTGACCTGCTTATCCGGTCGTTTTGCGAGCCGGGAAAGGAAAACATTGTAACTATCGACCCAACTTACGGAATGTATAAAGTGGCAGCATCGGTTAATAACGTGGAAGTAAAAAAAGTGTCGCTCACCGAAGATTTTCAGCTCGATGCAGAACAAATGCTAAATGCTGCCGACGAAAATACAAAACTGATATTTTTGTGTTCACCCAACAACCCAACCGGAAATCTGCTTGGAAAGGAAGCCGTGCTTCAATTAGTTAAAAAATTCAACGGAATTATTGTGCTCGATGAAGCTTACATCGATTTTGCACCGGGCAAATCGCTGTTGCCAGAACTTTCGAACCACTCGAACCTCGTTATTTTGCAAACCTTTTCAAAAGCCTGGGGAATGGCCGGCATACGACTGGGAATGGCATTTGCCGCGCCGGAAATCATCTCGGTCCTAAACAAAATAAAATACCCCTACAATCTGAATATTCTTACACAGGAAAAGGCAATGGAGCTGACTGACAATCGTGAAAAAGTTGAGAAGTGGGTGAAGCGGATAATTGCTGAACGGGCCAAAATGGCTGAACTGCTGAAAAATTTTCCGTTTGTTGAAAAAATATTCCCTTCGGATGCCAACTTCCTGCTGGTAAAAATGCACGATGCCCGGGGAATTTATGATTATCTTGCAGAACGTGGAATTGTGGTGCGCGACCGTTCAAAAATTCATTTGTGCGATGACAGCCTGCGGATTACCATCGGAACATCAAAAGAAAACGAGCAATTATTAAAAGCATTGAACGATTTGATATGAAACGAGCATTATTTATCGACCGCGACGGAACTTTGATTGTTGAGCCGGAAGACGAGCAGATAGACTCGCTGGAAAAGCTGGAATTTATCCCGGGCGTTTTTCGCAACCTGTTCAATATTCAAAAAAATACGGATTACGAACTGGTTATTGTTTCGAACCAGGATGGACTGGGAACAGATTCTTACCCCGAAAATACTTTTTGGCCCGTCCATAATAAAATGTTGAAGGCTTTTGAAAATGAAGGTGTAATTTTCGATGATATTTTAATTGACAAAAGTTTTCCGGAAGAAAATCTTCCAACCCGGAAACCCGGCACAGGTTTGATGAAAAAATACATGAAAGGTGATTACGACTTGGCAAACAGTTTTGTAATTGGCGACCGGCTGACCGACATTGAGCTGGCCAAAAATCTGGGTGCAAAAGGAATTCTTTTCAATGACGGAAGCCTTTTGGAAGAACTGGAAAAACAAGGATTGGAAGAACATTGTGTACTAATTTCAAATGACTGGGACGATATTTATGCCTGCGTAGCTGCCCCGGAACGAACCGCAGAAGTGAAACGCACCACCAAAGAGACCGATATTTTTGTAAAAATAAATCTCGATGGAAACGGAGTTTCGGATATTTCAACCGGTCTGAATTTTTTCGATCACATGCTGGCGCAGATCGGACGCCATGCCGGAATCGATATCGAAATAAAAGTAAAGGGTGATTTGGAAGTGGACGAGCACCACACCATTGAAGACACAGCACTTGCACTTGGTGAAGCATTTAAAAAAGCTGTTAGTAGCAAAAAAGGCATGGAACGTTACGGATTTTGCCTGCCTATGGATGATTGCCTGGCACTGGTGGCCATCGATTTTGGCGGGCGCCCCTGGCTGGTGTGGGAAACCGAGTTTCACCGCGAAAAAGTGGGCGACATGCCCACCGAAATGTTCATGCATTTCTTTAAATCTTTTTCCGATGCCGCGCAGTGCAATCTGCACATTAAAGCAGAAGGAAAAAACGAGCACCACAAAATAGAAGCTATATTTAAATCGCTTGCCCGGGCAATAAAAATGGCCGTAAAACGCGATTTGTTTAATTTCGAATTGCCATCCACAAAAGGGAAATTATGAAAAGAAGCCCCTCTTAATCTCCCCAAAGGGGAGAAAAATGAAAGATGAATATCGTAATTATGAAGATTAGCAAAACATATTAAAAGTCGTCACCCTCGCGGCAAAAAGTCCCCCTCCCGGGGGATTTAGGGGGCTTTAACTATGAAGACAATAAAACCACTACGCGAACGAAAAAACACGGCAATTCTGTTGATTCACTGCCCTGACAGGCAGGGAATCCTGGCAACAGTAACCGAGTTTCTGAACAAAAACAAGGGGAATATTATTTACCTCGACCAGCATGTGGACAGGCAGGAAAAAACATTCTACATGCGCGTGGAATGGGAGCTGGAAAACTTTGCCATCCCGCCCGGTAAAATCGGGGAATATTTCGACACATTGATTGCCTCTCCGCTCAAAATGACCTGGAAACTTTATTTTTCCGATGAAATTCCGCGAATGGCGCTGTTCGTCTCAAAAATGCCGCACTGTCTGTTCGATATCCTGGCTCGCTACACTGCCGGTGAATGGGATGTAAAAATTCCACTTATCATCAGCAATCACGAACTGCTAAAACCTGTGGCAGAACGATTTGACATTGATTTTCACTATTTCCCGGTTACCAAAGAAAACAAAGCAGAACAGGAACAAAAAGAGCTGGAGCTGCTGAAAGAGAAAAATATTGATTTTGTGGTGCTCGCACGTTACATGCAAATACTTTCGAGCGATTTTGTAAAACAATTTCCAAACAAAATCATCAACATTCACCACTCATTTTTGCCGGCGTTTGCAGGTGCAAAACCCTACCATGCAGCGCATAAGCGAGGCGTGAAAATTATTGGTGCCACCAGTCATTACGTTACTTCCGAACTCGATGGCGGTCCCATCATCGAACAGGATGTTACGCGTTGCAGCCACGTGGATACCATTCAAAACCTCATCCGCAAAGGCCGCGACCTGGAAAAAATCGTACTCTCGCAGGCAGTATATAAACACTTGCAGCGTAAAATTCTCGTTTACAAAAACAGGACTGTAGTGTTCAACTAACTAATTTTAGAATTTGAAAAAATGGAATTTATTATGAGTTTATACAGCTTTTTGGAAGAACACTCTTTAAGAGAAACTTTTATCCTTCTTTTGCTTGCTGTTTTATCTCAAATAATAATTTTCAGTCTAAAACGAAAAGTAAGTAAAATCCGTTTTTTAAAAAGTCTTTTTCTCACATTAGTATTAATTTTTACATACACATTAATATATTCAAAAATTGGCATTCTAACCCATATTATTTATTGGATAATAGTATTAAACATTAGCATATCATTTTATTTTCCTTTATTTCATGAAATAATATTGGCTTATGTACTTACAGTGAAAATAAAAAATAGAAGAAAAAATGAAATCTTTATATTCTATCATATTTTTTACCTTCCTGATTTATATAAAAATATTGAATGGTACTACAAACATCTATTTTTATCTACACCTGGAAAGATAGTTTTTATAAAAAGCGTAGAAAAAGTTATAGAAAATTATGATTATAGACTGTTGAAATTAAACCAACTAGCATTAAAACTTAACCTAACTGAAAAAGAAAAAGATTTTATTTTAACAAAACTTAGCTGGCATAATCTGAATTTGGGAAACATTAAAAATGCTGAGAAATTCGCTAAGAAAATTCAAAGTAATACTTCTAAAAGCCATCTTCTTTCATTTATTTACTACCAACAAGGCAAATTCAGTAAATCAAGAGAAATAAATCATGAAATTATATACAATTTAGAAGTAGAAAAAAATGAACTTTATTTTATCGCGTTAAATAATCATGCTGTTTTTGAAAGAAATTTCAACATCACTTTAACAGCTAAGAATTTATATGAAAGAAACATTAAAAATGTCAAAAAAATAAAAAAAGAAATTACACATATAGCATTTCAAAATTTGATTGACATTCATCTCTTGGAAAATAATTCAGATGCTTTTAATCTTTTAAATGAATACAAAGAAACTTTCAAAAATGAATCTACTAACGATAAGATTAAAATCTTCGATTATGAAATAACTTACTATAGACAATGCAACCAAACAAAGAAAATTTCACAAATCATAAATGAATTTGAATTACATTTTTTATCAAAAACAGAGGGAATAGAATACTTTATTGGTATATCTCACCTACTCAAAATAGCAATTACAAACAACCTAAACTACAAACAGTATTTTGATAAAATCAATAATAATATTTTTGAAATAATAAGAAATAATTCCAAAATTGAAGCTCTCTTCTTTTTCATGGATTTTTTAGACCTGATGAAAAGTATCAGAAATCAAATTCCTTCAAATTATTTCCAAAACTTATCAATTATTTCTTCGTTCATTAATTCAGAGAAAATGACATTTAGTAACTATTTTGAAAATATCCCAATAGAATGTATTAATCATCGATGCCTCAATCTTCGTAAACTAGGTGAAGTAGAGAATATAGACTACATCTTTAAAAAATTAGAACTTCAAGGAGCAGTAAATAAAATACATAGACTTGAGGAGGCATTAAAAATTTATAAGGAATACGATAATGAATTGGAGGCGATTGCTACGCTCTTTGAAATTTTAAATAATCTAGTTGAATATCAAACTTATTTTTCTCAAAAAGATTTTTCACCTCTACTTCAAACACAGAAAAAAAATTATAACGATGCCAAAAATATCATTTCTAAACTAGAGAATTCGCCTTTAAAAATGAGATATGAACTAGAACTATCATATTATGCATTTATCTTTAAGGAAGTGGATTTGTCCCAACAACTATTTGAAAACTTTATTCAAAGTAAAATCAGTATTAACCATTTTAAAAAACCACTTCAGGAGTATTTTTATTTTTTAAAACAAAAGTTCAAACATTAAATCTTTTGAAGATGAAAAAATACTTATTTTTTATTTATTTATTTCTGAATTTAAGTGTGACTGCACAAAACACAAGTATCCCCCGGCAGGAAATCCCGCCCGATTACGGTTACATCGTCAAAATCGGCCAGCAAATGCCCAACATTGAAATGACACTGACAGACGGAACAAAAATTACAACTGCCGATTTGAAAGGTAAAGTTGTGATGCTCCAGTTTACCGCAAGCTGGTGTGGCGTGTGCCGGAAAGAGATGCCGCACATTGAAAAGGAAATCTGGCAGAAACACAAAAACAACGACGATTTTGTGCTGATTGGCGTTGATTTGGATGAACCGCTGGAAAAAGTAAAAAAGTTTGCCAGCGACATGAAAATCAGTTATCCGCTGGCACTCGATCCCGGGGGTGAAATATTTTACACTTTTGCAGCACAAGGTGCCGGTGTAACCCGGAATGTAATTATCGACCGCTCAGGAAAAATCGTTTATATGACCCGGCTTTTCAAAAAAGAGGAATTTAATGAAATGGTAGAAGTAATAAAAATATTATTGAAATAGTTACAGGATTCAGGTTGCAGGTTGCAAGTTAAGAAGCAACCAAAACCTGAAACATGTAACCTGAAACATGTAACTTTCATGAAAATCGTCATCATAAAATACAATGCAGGAAACATCGAATCGGTAAACAATGCACTGAACCGACTGGGTGTGAATGCAGAAATTACAGCCGATCACGAAAAAATCCGAAATGCCGACAAGGTTATTTTCCCTGGAGTTGGCGAAGCCAGCACCACAATGGATTATCTCCGAAAACATAAACTTGACGAGCTGATTGTTTCGCTTAAACAACCGGTATTGGGAATTTGCCTGGGGCTGCAGCTCATGTGTTCGCATTCGGAAGAGGGTGACACCAAATGCCTCGGAATATTCGACGAAAAAGTGAAACGTTTTGTTCCCGAGCCCGGAAAAGAATACATTACAAAAGTTCCGCACATGGGCTGGAATTCCATTACTGGGTTAAAAAGCAATCTTTTCACCAAAGAGCTGGAAAATAAATACGTATATTTTGTACATTCGTATTATGCAGGAATTGGGAAAGATACTGCCGCAACGTGTAATTACATTGTGCCATTTAGTGCAGCACTTCAAAAAAATAATTTTTACGCCACCCAGTTTCACCCCGAAAAAAGCGGGGAAATTGGGGCCCGAATTTTAAAGAACTTTTTGGAAATTTAAACGTTAAAACGAACAATGGATAGATTAACAATTATAAAAGTGGGTGGAAAAGTTGTGGAAGATACACAACAGCTGAACCTTTTACTCGACCAGTTCAATCGGTTTTCAGGAAATAAAATTCTGGTTCATGGCGGAGGGAATACCGCCACAGAAGTTGCTGGAAAACTGGGAATAGAAACCGAATTGGTTGACGGACGGCGCATCACCAGCAAATCGATGCTGGATGTGGTAACAATGGTTTACGGCGGCCTGGTTAATAAAAAAATTGTGGCCGGTCTGCAGGCGCGCGGTTGCAATGCCATTGGCCTCACTGGAGCCGATTTAAACCTCATCAGTGCCATAAAACGCCCGGCGGGCGAAATCGACTACGGTTTTGTTGGCGATGTAAATGACGTGAACAGCCGCGAACTGCGCCTGATGTTAAACGAAAATGTGGTCCCCGTGGTGGCTCCGCTCACACACGACGGAAAAGGAAGTCTCCTCAATACAAATGCCGATACAATAGCTGCTGAACTGGCCATTGAACTTTCAGGTCATTACAGCACTTTTCTTTTCTATTGTTTCGATAAACCAGGTGTTTTGCTCGATCCCGACGATGACAGCAAGATAATTTATGAACTTCAGGCCGAACAATTCAACGATTATAAACAAAAAGGCGTTATCAGCACCGGGATGCTTCCCAAGCTTGACAACGGGTTCAGGGCCAAACGAAACGGTGTAAAAGAAGTTCTTATAACAAATACCGAAAACCTTTCAAGTGGACGCGGTACCCGGTTGGTTTAGTCATCCAATAAAATAAAAACCAGCAACTTCCTGTTTCCGTCAAAAAAAATCGTACCTTTGTCGCGATTTAAGGTTTGAGAATTTGCGCATTCATTTACTAATTCACACCCCCCAAATATTAGTTCATCACTGCACTTTTTTTTAAATCAGGAAAATGATTTTAACAACAGGCCCGTCAAATAAAAAAACAGGTCTGCGGTTAAAATGTAACAATTTAATTTTTATTACAATGAACATTTATGTAGGAAACCTTGATTTCAAGGTAGAAGAACAAGACCTCCAGGAGGTATTCGAAGAGTATGGAACAGTTACTGAAGCTAAAATTATTTCAGACAAATTTACCGGAAGAAGCAGAGGTTTTGGTTTTGTTACCATGGAAAACAAAGAAGAAGCAAACAAAGCAATTACCGATTTGAACGGAGCTGTTTACGAGGACCGCGACATGGTTGTAAACGAAGCAAGGCCCAGAAAATCTAATTTTTAAAAGAAAGTAAGTAAAAGATGAATACAGGTAAAGTAAAATGGTACAACGAAACCAAAGGATTTGGTTTTATTGAACAAGAAAACGGCGATGATATTTTTGTACATCGCAGCGGGCTAACCAACTCATACGATGGGTTGCAACCCGAGCAGGAAGTAGAATTTGAAACCAAAACAGGCGATAAAGGCCTTTTTGCGGTAAATGTAAAACCGGTTTAATCAGGATTAACAATTTGAATCCATTTAATATTGGAGAACTAAAAATACCCGTTCCGATCATTCAGGGAGGAATGGGTATTGGTATTTCTTTGGCAGGGTTGGCATCAGCCGTTGCAAATAATGGCGGAATTGGTGTTATATCAACAGTTGGCATAGGTTTTATTGACGAAACCCAAAGTGGCAACCTGAGGAAAAGACACATCGATGCCATCCGGTCAGAGATTAGAAAAGCCCGTGAAAAAACCCAGGGTATCCTGGGGGTAAATATCATGTCGGTGATAACCAATTTTTCCGATATGGTACGCACCTCAATTGAAGAAGGAATTGATATTATCTTTTCCGGTGCAGGCCTTCCACTCGATTTACCAAAATATTTGGGCGAAGGAATTAAAACAAAACTGGCCCCCATTGTTTCCTCATCGCGCGCAGCTAATTTAATCTGCCACAAATGGAAACAAAATTTCAACTACCTGCCCGATGCACTGGTTGTTGAAGGCCCAAAAGCCGGTGGACATCTTGGGTTCAAGCCAAATGAGCTTGAAAAAGAAAGCAATACCCTCGAAAACCTCGTTGCGGACATATTGAAAGTTACCCGCGAAATGAAGGAGAAATACAATAAAGATATTCCGGTAATCGCTGCCGGCGGTATTTTCTCTGGTAACGATATGTTTAAAATAATAAAACAGGGAGCCACCGCTGTTCAATTGGGAACCCGTTTTGTGGCTACTGAAGAGTGCGATGCGTCGGCAGAGTTCAAAAACGCTTTTGTTCAGGCTGGTGACGATGATATTGAAATCATTAAAAGTCCGGTAGGAATGCCGGGCCGTTCAATTTCAGGCTCATTTCTGAGGGAAGCTGTGGCAGGAAAACGACGCCCCGATGTATGTAAATACAACTGCATTAAATCGTGTGATCCTAAAACCACGTCCTTTTGTATTGCCAGTGCCTTGCTTGCAGCTTACAAAGGAAACCTGGCCGATGGTTTTGTTTTTACCGGGTCCAGCGCAGGACAGGTCAGTAAAATTTCAACTGTTAACAAGGTATTTAGCGATTTGCGAGAGGAATACGACGACGAAGAAAGTAAAAATTAACACAATTTGAATGCGGCAATTAAAAATTACAAAACAAATTACTCAACGTAACGACGACACCATTAACCGCTACTTTAATGAGATTAGCAAATATCCCATGGTAACGGCAGAAGAGGAGGTGGAGTTGAGCGTTCGAATCCGGGCTGGTGATACCGATGCACTAAACAAACTGGTACAGGCCAACCTGCGTTTTGTAATTTCTGTAGCCAAACAATATCAAAACCAGGGTCTTTCGTTTTCCGACCTTATCAACGAAGGAAACCTCGGACTGGTAAAAGCCGCCAAAAGATTTGATGAAACCCGGGGGTTCAAATTTATTTCCTATGCCGTTTGGTGGATACGCCAATCGATAATGCAGGCCATTTCAGAACAAACCCGGGTGGTACGATTGCCCCTCAACAGGCTTTCGTCAATCAACAAAATAAAAAAAGCAATCCCCTACCTCGAGCAGGAATTTCAGCGCGAACCCACCGATTCAGAAATTGCAGGCCACCTCGATATTTCGAAAACCGAAGTGGAAACAGCAAACCAAATAAAAAAAAGGCAGGTTTCATTCGACAAGCCGCTGTCACTCGATGGCGATAATGATTTCAACCTCTACGACATTGTTCAAACCGAACATTTTCCTTCGCCCGACAATAACCTGATGCAGGAATCGGTTGAAGAAAACATACGAAGAGCCATGTGCAAGCTTTCCGAACGCGAATCAAAAATACTGACCATGTCGTTCGGACTTTGCAACACTCCCGTGTTTTCGCTTCACGATATTGCATCGAAATACGAGATGTCGGCCGAAAGAATCAGGCAAATTAAACGGAATGCTTTGGACAAACTCAAATTGTTGCTAAAAGAAAATTATGCTTTTTTGGAGTATTAAAACAAATCATTTATATTAACACAAAATTTAAAAGAATTTATATCAGAATTTATGGGAAGATCACAAGAATCTTTTAACAAAAAAGAAGTCAGAAACAAAAAAGAAAAAAAACGTAAAGAGAAAGAGAAAAAAAGGCAAGCCAGAAAAGAAGAGAGCAAATCGAACAGTCTGGATGATATGATTGCCTATGTGGACGAAAACGGGAACATTGTTGACACCCCGCCCGACCCCGATGCAAAAACCGAAATTAATGCAGAAGATATTGATGTGAGTGTGCCATCCAACGAAGAAGTGGAAATGGATCCGATCCGGAAAGGAACGGTGAATTTTTTCAACGATTCGAAAGGGTTCGGTTTTATCAACGACTCGGAAACCAAGGAAAGCGTATTTGTGCATATCAACAACTGCCTGGAACAAATCCAGGAAGGCAACCTCGTAAGTTTTGAAGTGGAAATGGGGCCTAAAGGGCCCATAGCTGTTCAGGTTAAATTGATTCGCTAACAAATTCACACTTTCATTTATTTTCATGCCGGAAGCTTGCACAGGCAAGCTCCAGGCTCCTTATCTATTTCAGGTACCTGATTAAATTAATCAGTAAGGTTAATATTATGCTGATGAGCAGCATAGAAGTAATGGGTATAAAAACTCTGGTGTTCTCTTTTTCAATGCGAATATCGCCCGGTAATCTGCCGAACCAGCTGAACAGCCCAGGTGCCAGCCAGAGAATCAACCCGATGACAATCAGAATTATTCCTGCAATTATAAACCAGCGTGCCATGTTGTTAAATTTCTTTTTATTGCAATTCCATTATCCTTTCATTTTTGCGGGGTCTTGCCTGGAATCAAAGATATCGGTAATATAAATTGCTTCCCCAATAACCCGGTAAATGATTTTATAATGACTAACAATCAAACGGCGGTGCCCTAAATTCAAGTGCTCTAAATAGGGTTCTGTCCGCCCTTGAAGAGGTTGTAACAGCAAGGAATCTGCTGCATCTAAGATTTCATTTCTGATTTCAATCAGTTTCTCATGGCTTACTTTATGGGCAATAAAATTTAATGCTTCTTCAAGGCTGACAAGTGACTGTTCTGTGTAAACAAGTTTCATCAACGGCGTATGTTTACAGTTCTTTGCTCAATTTCTTCTCTCGAAAAAACTTTTCCTGACCGGATGTCAGCTTCCGCTTTTTGTGCCCTGCTTTCCAGTTTGGTTACCAAAACTTCTTCTTTACGAAGTTTTTCATAAAACTCATTGATAGTCTTTTCATTGGCACGGTGCAAATTACTGTGTATAAAGTCTCTTTTTTCAATGACATTCATAACTTCCATTTTTTATCTCCTACAAAAATAACGAATAATATTCATAATTGGTTTCTGCTTAGCGAGTGTAACTTTTCTATTTTCTTCTGCAGGTTATCCAGGTGGTATTGTACCATGTATTCATTGGGAAATATATCCCCATCAGAGTTTTCTTTGGACTCTCGCCGTAAAATTTGCTTCAGTACCCAAAAATACGAATCAGTGCTCCTGTTTCAAATCTTCAATCCAACGCAGGATGTTACCAAAATGGGAACCTTTCCAGTAAACCTGTCCGCAATCGCTGCATTGCCAGAATTCATTGTAATACTGTAATGTATCATCCGAAACAAGTTGGTTCAACTCTTTTTTATCGGCTTTTTGCAATTCGCCATTGCAGCTCACACAACGCGAAAACGGACGGAATTTATGATGCAGCTGCAACCGATCAACCACTTCTTTCAACTGTTTTTTCGGATCGTCATTTCGGAGAAAATAGCCATGTTTCACTACATTTTGTTTGAGAATTCCCTTGTCACGTGTGAGGATAATCCGTTTTTCACCGAGTGAAATCCGGATAATTTCATCGTCTTCAAAATCGTTTCGGAACAGCGTGTCGAAACCCAGCAAACGCAACTTTAAGGCGAGTTTTCCCAGATTTACATCCACCACAAACCGCGGGTCGCGCAACGGTTCGGGGCGCAGGCGCTCCACCGGGGAAATATCCAGCGACTCAAAAACCGGGTAAACCGAAATTTTTTCGCCCCCCTGCATTTGGTAATCAAAATCAACCGGTTCACCGTTAACCAAAATCAAATCCACTTCGCCATGCGGAATGCCAATGGCCTGGATTGAATTTTTCACCGAAGGCGTTCCGGTAAACTCAAAAGTGAACTCCTTCTTCCGCACGGGTTCAGGCAAATGGTCGTTCAGTTCTTCGTAAAATCGGAAAACCGATTTCCGCAAAACCGGGGAATGGTTTTTATCTTTCTTTATAAATCGATCTGCTTCCATTTTATTCATATCCAGAATATTCGAAAGATAATAAATGGTCGGCCAAATCCCTAACTATTTTTTTCGTTTCCTGAATACCCGTCCAGCGGTTCGATCCGCTTGACGGGTAAAATAAAGAACAACGATATATTTTCCAACCCTCGGTGTCGCTTGGAGCGACGCCGAAGGTGTTAATTTATTTAAGGTTGATTTGTACATAAAATGTCAAATTTTAATCTCCCCCTTTCAAAAACCTTATTTCAAAATCAACCTCAGTAACCGGGCAAATTCACATGCACCGCAACCTTATTATCTTATTTTTTTAAAAAAATTCTACTTCTGCTTCCGTGAAATTACCCGTCCAGCGGTTCGATCCGCCTGACGGATAGACAACGGGATGTTACATTCCAAACCCTCGGTGTCGCTTGGAGCGACACCGAAGGTAGTTACTTTATTTAAGGTTGATTTGTGCATAAAACATCGAATTTTAAACTCACCTCTCAAAAACATTATTTTTTTAAACTAACCTTAGTAACCGGGCAGTTCACGCACACACGCCAACCTTATTACCTTATTTATAAATTCTACTTCTGCTTCCGCGGAATTACCTCTTCGTGGTTGACTTGGGAAAGTCAACCTCCCACCGGGATAAATCATCCATTTTAAATTATTTCATCTTGCATATTTCGGTTATCTTTGCTATTTATTTAAAAAGTTATGGCAGATAAACCTTATATATTAGTAACAAACGACGACGGAATACATGCCGGCGGGCTTCGGGCGCTGGTAGAAGTGATGCAGTTTTTTGGCGATGTGGTGGTTATTTCATCTGAAGTATCCATGTCGGGCAAAGCCTGCGGAATAACAGTTGACCAGCCACTCAGAGCCACACCCGTTGAAAATATTCACGGCGCGCCAACCTACAAAAGCAACGGCACACCGGTTGACAGCGTGAAGCTTAGCTTTAACAATTTATTCGATCGCACGCCCGATTATGTGGTTTCGGGAATCAACCACGGGGCCAACACGTCCATAAGTGTAATATACAGCGGAACGATGGGAGCAGCCATTGAAGGGAGCCTCCACGGAGTGCCTTCCATCGGTTTTTCGCTCGACGATTTTGCCCCCGATGCCGATTTCTCAAAAGCCAAAATTATTGTAGCAAAAGTTTTTCAAAGCGTGCTCGACAACGGAATTCCGCCTTTTACCTGCCTCAATGTGAATGTCCCAAAAGGCAAACCCAAGGGCATAAAAGTGTGCCGTCAAACGCACGGCAAATGGGTGGAGGAGTTTGAAAAACGGACCGACCCGCACGGCAGGGAATACCACTGGCTGGCCGGGTATTTTAAAAATTTTGAAGAAGAGGCCGCTGAAACCGACATTTATGCCCTGCAAAACAATTACGTTTCGATAGTGCCGGTATCAGTGGATATGACTTGTTATAAAACGCTTGACGAACTTAAAGACTGGACATTTTGATACGCAGCAAAAGAAAGCCAATGGATAAATCCCTCGTGGGATTTTTGGCCGGTTTTTCAGTGCCGGTCATCATTTTTCTGGCGGTCTATCTTTTAGGCGAAAAAGATGTTTCTTTCAGCAAGTATGTTAACAGTCTTTGGCACCTGCAGGCCCTTGTGAAACTGGGAAGTTTGTGCGTTTTTGCCAATCTGCTGGTTTTTATGGGTTTCATAAAAATTAATTACGAACGTGCCGCCCGCGGAGTACTGGGCGCTACCATCATTTACGCCCTGGCAATTTTAATATCAAAAACTTTTTAGCATGAAGTACTATTTGATTGCAGGTGAAGCTTCGGGCGATTTGCACGGTTCAAACCTAATGGCCCAACTCAAAAAAGAGGACCCGGAAGCGCAGTTTCGGTTTTTTGGCGGCGACCTGATGCAAAACGCCGGCGACGAACTGGTTAAACACTACCGCGAGATGGCATTCATGGGTATTGTAAATGTGCTGCTCAACCTGAAAACCATCAACCGCAACCTGAACTTCTGCAAAAAAGATATCCTGCAATTCCGTCCCGATGTGATTATTCTAATCGACTATCCCGGTTTTAACCTGCGCGTTGCCGAATTTGCCAAAAAACACGAAATAAAAGTTTTCTATTATATTTCTCCCAAAGTGTGGGCCTGGAAAGAGTACCGTGTAAAAAAAATCCGGAAGGTTGTGGATGAACTATTTACCATCCTGCCCTTTGAAACTGAATTTTACAAAAAACACGGGATGGATGTGCATTACGTGGGCAACCCGCTGCTCGATTCCGTTGCTTCTTTCAAAAAAAATGCCTTGCCAAAAAATGAATTCCTCACACAGAACAATCTGGATGAAAGGCCGAT
The DNA here is from genome assembly GCF_900141875.1 of Tangfeifania diversioriginum. Classification (GTDB taxonomy): domain Bacteria; phylum Bacteroidota; class Bacteroidia; order Bacteroidales; family Prolixibacteraceae; genus Tangfeifania; species Tangfeifania diversioriginum. Next base: position 20,805 of record NZ_FQZE01000040.1, read on the forward strand.
GGTAGCCTTACTCGCCGGCAGCCGCACGCAGGAAATAAAACGCACTTTGCCCATGATGGTGAAGGTTGCTGAATTATATCCAGAATTTCAGTTTGTGGTAGCGGGCGTGAACAGCATCGACATAAAATTATACCTCCGGTTTTTAAGCAAATCCGGTGTAAAAATCATTTACAACCAAACCTACGATTTGCTCAACAATGCCCACACGGCATTGGTTGCATCAGGAACAGCGGCGCTGGAAACGGCACTGTTCAATGTTCCGCAGACTGTAATTTACAAAGTAGAAGGCGGCTGGCTGGTTGATTTCATTATGCGCAATTTCGTGTTTGACATGGCCGGCGTTTCGCTTCCCAACATTATTATGAACCGCGAAATTGTACGGGAATTTATTCAGGTGAAAATGACACTGAAAAATGTAAAAAACGAAATGCAGAAACTGTTGTTTGATGAGGACTACCGAAACAAAATATTGGATGACTATTCGCGTTTAAAAAACCGGATGGGAGAACCGGGAACATCGCACCGGGCTGCAAAAAAAATGGTTGAATTACTCAAATAAAACTGAAATGTACAGTTTATTCAAAAAGGAAATAAAAACATTTTTCGGCTCGCTGATCGGCTACCTGGCCATTTTGGTCTTCCTGCTGGTAACCGGACTTTTTCTTTGGGTTTTCCCGGGCCAATACAACATTCCTGAAAGCGGTTATGCCACGCTCGAAGGTTTTTTCTCGCTTGCCCCGTGGCTTTATCTTTTTTTGGTTCCCGCCATTACCATGCGCTTTTTTGCCGATGAAAAGCGTACCGGAACCATCGAGATACTGCTCACCCGCCCCATCGGCGATTTCAAACTGGTTTGGGCCAAATTTCTGGCCGGCATGGTGCTGGTTACTTTTTCGCTGCTTCCCACCCTGATCTATTTCCTTTCGGTTTTCTTGCTCGGCAACCCCGTTGGAAGCATCGACACAGGCGCTACCTGGGGTTCGTTTTTCGGCCTTTTCTTCCTGGCTGCCATCTACGTTTCCATCGGAATTTTCGCCTCCTCGCTCACCGATAATCAAATTGTTTCGTTTATCCTGGCCATGGTGTCGTCATTCATTTTTTACCTTGGTTTCGATTTTATCGCCAGTGCCCGTATTCCTTACATCCTCGATGCCCTGTTCTCCTGGATGAGCATCAACAACCACTACATGTCTGTTTCCCGGGGTGTGATCGATTTGCGCGACCTGATTTATTTTACCGGAATGACATTCCTGTTCCTGTGGATAACCATTGGTTTCATCCGAAAAGAAAAATGGAAAAGAAAAAAATTCCGCAATCAATCTATCGTTCTGTTCATTGCTCTTGCGCTGGTATTCTGGGCATCAGGCAGCTTTTTGTACCGAATCGATTTGACATCCGACAACCGCTATTCGCTTTCAGAAGTTAGCATTGCAACGGCACAAAATTTTGAAAATCCGGTAGAAATTGAACTATTCCTTGCCGGTGAACTGGAACCCGGATTGCGAAAACTTCAGCAGGAAGTATTTGAAAAAGCAGCGGTTTTAAACGCCTATTCAACTGCGCCAATTCGTATAAAAGTTACCGCCCCGTATCAGATTTCCAACACTTCGGAACGTGAAGAGTTTATCGAACAACTCACCAGAAAAGGAATAGAACCCACCAGTTTCAGGCAAAGAACCGACCAGGGAGTAAGTTCGCGACTTATTTTCCCGGGGGCGCTGATAAAATACAAAAACCAGGAAAGAGCGGTAAATTTTTTAAAATACAACCCCGATTTTACGCACGAAGCCAACTTCAACCATTCAGTAGAAAGTGTTGAATTTGAAATGGTGAACGCCTTCCAGAAGTTGTTGCGGACGCGCCGCCCGGTTATTGCTTTTCTTGAAGGACAGGGCGAACCGGACCGCTACCAGGTGTATGATTTTGCTTCAGCGCTTACCGAAGATTTTCGTGTCAGGCGCATCACTGCCGACTCGTTAAATGCAGTTCAGCCGCGCCCGGAAATCCTGATTATTGCAGCTCCTACTCAACCGTTTACCGAAGAAGACAAATTCAGAATTGACCAGTACATTATGAATGGTGGCAAAACAATGTGGCTCGTCGATCCGGTGCAGGTAAGCCTCGACAGTTTATCGAAAGGTTACATGACATTTGCTTTTCCGCGCGATTTAAATATTGACGATCAGCTTTTTCGGTATGGCGTTCGCCTTAATTACGAACTGCTGCAGGATGTGGACTGCGCCCGCATTCGGGTAAACACAGCCCCACAGGGAAATGAGCCGCAGTTCACGCTACATCCCTGGTATTACTCACCTTTGCTCACACCAAACGATAACCACCCGCTTAGCCGCAATTTAAACCGGGTTTTTGCCGAATTTGTTTCTTCGGTTGATACCGTTTCCGGCAATAACCATGTTGAAAAAAGCATAATCCTTTCCACATCACCATACGCACGAACAGTGCAGTCACCGTCAACTGTGAGCCTGCAAAACATCGACAATCCGCCCGCCCGTGAGCTATTCAACGAGTCGTTTATTCCCGTTGGAGTTTTGCTTGAGGGTTCTTTTACATCCGTTTTTAAAAACCGGATGACTGAAACGCTGAATATTCAAACCCCGGGAGTGAAGGAACAAAGTGATGAAACAAAAATGGTTGTAATAGCCGATGGCGGTATAATTGCCAACAAAGTGAACCGCTCAACCAATCCGCCACAAATACAGGAACTGGGTTACGACCGGGTTTCGGGCCGTACTTTCGGTAACAAGGAGTTTTTAATGAACGCTGTGTATTACCTGAACGACGAAAACGGAATTATGCAATTACGTAACCGAAGCCAGAAACTCCGGCTGCTCGACAAGGTCAGGTTACGCGAAGAAAAAGCATTCTGGCAATGGCTGAATATCCTGTTGCCATTGGTGGCAGTTGGACTTTTTGGAGTTATTTACAACGTTTTACGCCGCTATCGTTATTCCCGTTCATAAAACGTTAAAAAATGAAAGTTTTGCGGATAGGGAATATTCCATAAAGTTTGTATATTCGTTACTTGGTTTATCCTTATAAATATCTGGTTAATCAGAATTCATTACTATTCGGGATAAAGCCGTTTTTGCAAAAAAAATAAAATAATAACTATAATTTATACGTATGAAATTTGTTGTTTCAAGCACCGATCTATTGAGTCACCTATCAGCTATCAGTAAGGTAATCAGTAGCAAAAGCACCATGCCCATTTTGGATAACTTTTTATTTCAGCTTACCGAAACAGACCTGACCATTACTGCTTCGGATCTGGAATCGACCCTGATTACCAGCATGGAACTCGACAATACCGAAGGAGATGGGACCATCGCAGTTCCTGCCAAATTATTAATTGATACGCTGAAAGAATTTCCGGAACAACCACTCACTTTTCAGGTGAATGACGAAAATTTCGGGATTGAGATTTTTTCAGAAAACGGTAAATTCAGCATTGTGGGGCAAAGTGGTGAAGATTTCCCCGAACTTCCTGAAGTGAAAGAAGAATCAGCAACATCAGTGACGGTTGACCACCGTATTCTGCAAAAAGGAATTGAAAAAACACTGTTTGCCACTGCCGACGATGAATTACGCCCGGTTATGAATGGTATTTTTGTGGAGCTCACTCCCGAAAACATGGGGTTTGTGGCTTCCGATGCCCATAAACTTGTTCGCTACAGGCGTTCCGATGCGGCATCGGAGTTTGAATCTTCATTCATTCTGCCAAAAAAACCAGCCAGCTTGCTCCGCGGACTTCTTCCCAAAGAAGAATTGGACGTAAAACTGGAATTCGACGATAAAAATGCCATTTTCACCCTTTCAAATTTCAAACTGGTATGCCGCCTGGTAGAAGGCAATTATCCCAGCTACAATTCGGTCATTCCGTCCGATAATCCCAATAAAATGATTATCGACCGGCTGGCATTTTACAACACCGTAAAACGTGTATCGGTATTTTCCAACCAGGCCAGTAACCTGGTAAAACTGAGCATAAACGAAAATCAGTTGGTTGTTTCGGCGCAGGATATCGATTTTTCCATTTCGGCAGTGGAACGCCTGAAGTGTGAATACGATGGTGATGAAATTGAAATTGGCTTCAAATCAACCTTCCTTTTGGAAATATTATCCAATATTCCGGCTACCGATGTGCGCATGGAAATGAGCGATCCGTCGCGTGCCGGCCTGCTTTTGCCTGCCGAAACGGAGGAGGAAGAAGAGGATGTGCTGATGCTGCTCATGCCAATGATGATTAATGCATAAAACAAAGTAAATTAAATCGCAAATGTTCCGCCACCGGCGGACGAGGTGTCCCAGAAGCCAGTTACTGATTTTCGGACACCTTCTTTTTAAAATAAAATTCATGCAGTTAAACTTAAAAAATCCGGTCGTATTCCTCGACCTCGAAACCACAGGAATTGATATTGTGAAAGACCGTATTGTTGAAATTGCCTTGCTGAAAATTAAACCCGACGGCACTGAAGAAGAGGTGCTGCACCGCGTGAATCCGGAAAGGCCTATTTCAGCAGAAGCAACACGGATACACGGCATAACAAACGAAGATGTGGCCAGTGAGCCAACTTTTAAAGAAGTGGCCAAAAACCTGGCAAAGTTTCTCGAAGGTTGCGATTTAGCGGGGTTCAACTCCAACAGGTTCGACATTCCACTGCTGGCTGAAGAATTTTTAAGAGCTGATGTGGACATCGATTTCAAAAAACGAAAATTTATTGATGTACAAGCCATTTTCCACAAAATGGAAAAACGCACGCTTGAAGCTGCCTACAAATTTTACTGCAATAAACCACTGATTGGCGCACACAGTGCCCTGGCCGACACCAAGGCAACGTACGAAGTACTGAAAGCGCAGCTCGATACTTACCGCGAAGTGGAATACGAAGATAAAAGGGGCCAAATATCAATGCCCATTGTAAACGATGTGGAAAAACTGAGTGAGTTTTCATCGTACGACCGGAATGTGGATTTTGCAGGCAGAATTGTTCTCAATGAGGACGGCGTTGAGGTATTCAACTTCGGAAAAAATAAAGGAGTTCCTGTGGAAAAAATCCTTGAAGAACAACCCGGCTATTTTGGCTGGATTATGAACAGCGATTTTCCGCTTTATACAAAAAGGGTGCTTACTCAAATTAAGTTGCGGATGATGGAGAAATAAAATGATGGGCTAAAGCCCGATATGTTTATTAGCTCACCTGACCCCCTGGCTTGAAAGCCAGGGTTAGTGGAAACCTGAAGCAGATGATACAAACGAAAACCCCAGCTTTCAAGCTGGGGCCTACGAATGAAGATAACAATTGGGCTTTAGCCCATAATAGAAAGAAATGAAAATAATTTGCATTGGAAGAAATTATGTAGCCCACGCTCAGGAACTGAATAATGATGTACCTGACCAACCGGTATTTTTCATGAAACCCGATTCGGCACTTCTCCGCAACAACGATCCGTTTTATATTCCTGAATGGACCAACGAAGTACATTACGAAATTGAGCTGGTAATCCGCATTAACCGGATTGGCAAAAACATAGAACAACGGTTTGCACATCGTTACTACGACGAAATTGGCCTCGGCATTGATTTTACAGCCCGCGATGTGCAAAAAGAGCTGAAACAAAAAGGGCTGCCCTGGGAAAAAGCAAAGGCATTCGACCAGGCAGCCGCAATCAGCAGTTCATTTCTTCCGGTTTCTGTTTTCCCTGATACTGAATCTATTCGCTTCAGTTTGCAAATTGACGGAAGCATAGTGCAAGACGGCAATTCGGAACTGATGATTTTTGGGTTTGAAGAAATAATTTCACATGTTTCAAAATACATGACCCTTAAAATTGGGGATCTAATCTACACCGGAACCCCGGCAGGTGTTGGGGCAGTAAAAATCGGCGATCACCTCGAAGGATTTCTTGAAAACAAAAAACTGCTTGATTTTAGGATTAAATAATTAAGAATCAACAAAACTATGACAACTTTAACCGAAATCCAACAATTTCTATCCCCCAAAAAAATGGCAATAGCCGGCGTTTCGCGCAACCCGAAAAAATTTGGAGCCACTGTTTTTAAAGAACTGAAAGAAAAAGGATTTGAATTGTATCCTGTAAATCCAAATGCAGATGAAATTCAGGGAGTAAAATGCTATAAATCGGTGGCAGAACTCCCCGGTGATGTGAAGCACCTGTTTATTGTTACACCTAAAAAAAGCACTGAAACTGCTGCTGAAGATGCCATTACAAAAGGAATGGAGATGATTTGGATTCAGCAACAGTCGGACACTCCGGAAGCGGTTGAGGTTATTAAAGCAGCCGGAATACCGCTCATTCATAAAAAATGCATTTTGATGTTTGCCGCCCCGGTGAAAGGCCCGCACAAATTTCACCGTTTTCTGGTAAAAATTGTGGGCATGTACCCAACAACAGTTTCAAAAGCATCATAAAAAAATGGAAATTTACGATTATCAACTGGAAATGCAGGTGCGCGATTACGAGTGCGACTTGCAGGGTATTGTAAACAATTCGGTTTACCAGAATTACCTGGAGCACTGCCGCCACAAATTCCTGGAAAAAATTGGACTTAGTTTCGCGCAGTTGCACAACGACGGCATTGATGCCGTTGTTATCCGTGCCGAACTGAATTACAAGTTTCCCTTGCGCCCGGGCGATGATTTTTTAGTGCAGCTAAAAATGGCCAAACAGGGTCGTTTGCGCATAATTTTCAACCAGCAGGTTATTCGGAAAGCCGACAACCAGCTCATGGTAGATGCCCGGATTACTTCGGTACTTACAAAAAATAGCCGGCCCATTTCGCCGGAGACACTGGAAGAAAAATTCAAAAAAGCAGGGATTGTTCTGAAGCAGGAAGCCCCTCCTCAATCCTAAATTCCTTAACCACCCAATTTTTACTTTTCAGGCCTGATTTAAAGCCTTCATTCATCAGGCGGCCAACACGCATAGGAAGCTGCAAAAGTGCCGGAAAGTTATTTTTATCGTCGGGGGAATTGTAGAATTTCAGGCAGGTATCCAGCTGTTTGGAAAGATAAATGCGACATGCCATTGGCCTGGCCCCATAAGCCATGCAGTAACCATCCTTTAACAGCGGACAAGGAAATTTTGAATTCAAAAGTTTATCTCCGCTTAATTTTTCCAATCTCTTCTGTTTGGCCGCTGCTCTTTTCTTTATTTCGCTTTGTGTTTGTTCATCAAAATTTTGCTGAATAAATTTGTTAAGCGCAAGCAATTCATAATTAAGGGCAAATACCGGCTGATAACAGCACCACGAGCAACCTCTTTTACAATCGACCGATTGATTATTTTCGTTTGCAAATTGCAGGAAGGATTGAATAAACTCATCCATTAAACCATACATTTTTTGAACTGAAATTATCAGATTGTAGCTGACAGCACCGCTTTCAGCAGCGTCTGTTCCCAACCTGAAGCCATCAATAAAAAATTGCTTTTCCAGTTTATTTAAATTTTCTATCATTCAAAATAGAAATTGGTTCATCGATTAATGTTTACACAAATTCCACGGTAAAAACCTTACTAAATTAGCAATAATTGGATATGATTAATGCTGCCGTTCATTTTCCAGCAGGTAGTTGGATGAAGAACCATACAAAGAAAAGCCCCGGACTTTTAAAGCCCGGGGCCAAACAACCTTCAACTACTAACCGATTTTATAACCCAAAAAAAATATGAAGTATAGTTATGAACTCTTACGTTCAATGTTTCTGTTACAAATAAAATGAACCAAACGATACCAGTCTGTAATAAAAGTCACAGAAGCATGTGAAAATCAATAAAGTTTCTCGACAATTCAATTTTTCCCTCATTTTCAAGCTTTTTTAGCAAACGGGAAATTACTTCGCGCGAAGAATTCAGTTGTAATGCCAAATACTGATGTGTTCCGTAAAAAGTTGTTTCACCTGATTTTGAATGGCGGGTTTTGAAAAAATTCACCAATCGCTCGTCGAGTTTCATAAATGCGAGTGTATCAACAGTTTCAATAAGCTCGCGGAAACGCAACTGATACGACTGCATCACAAACTGTTTCCAGGTTTGGTATTTACACATCCACTCATCGAGCAGTGCCACCGGAAGCATTATCACTTCCGTTTCCTCTTCGGCATAAGCCATAATACTGCTTTTCATACTGGCCATGCAGCAGGTTAACGACATGGCGCAAACTTCATTTTCGCGCAAATAGTAAAGCAGCAGTTCGTTGCCTTGTTCACTGGTTCGGGAAATCCGAATCAAGCCTTTTAAAATGAGTGGAAAACTGGAAATAAATTGTCCTTCGCGAAGGAGTGATTCGCCGGCGTGAAATGTTTTTATGACTCCTTTTTCCCGGATTTCATCCAGCAATTCTTTTTCAAGAAAATTATATTGTTTTCGAAAATCTTTCAAAACAAATGGCTAAAACATATCTTTCATTTTCTCGAAGAATGATTTTTCGGATAACGAAGGGCCTTCCTGGAATGCAGGAGAATCCTGGAGTTTTTCGAGCACTTTCTTGTCGTCGTCGCTAAGTTTTTTGGGAATCCAGACATGCACCCTTACCAGCAAATCGCCTTTTCCGTAGCCGTTTACATCGGGCAATCCTTTTCCGCGAAGCCGGAGAATTTTCTCGGGTTGGGTACCCGCTTCAATTTTTACTTTCACTTTACTTTCCACGGTCGGAATTTCAGCGGTGCTCCCCAAAGTAATTTCGGGGAACGACAAAAACAGGTTATAAATAAGATTATTGCCGTCGCGTACAAGTTGAGGATGTTCCTCTTCGGTGATAACAACCAGCAGGTCGCCATTGATCCCGCCCCTGCGGGCAGCATTTCCTTTTCCCGAAACATTCATTTGCATCCCCTCGCCTACTCCGGCAGGAATTTTAACGTTGATAACTTCCTCATCCCGCATTACTCCTTCTCCTGCACAGTGGTTGCATTTGTCGGTAATAATTTGTCCTTCGCCATGACATGTAGGACAAGTGGAAGCGGTTTGCATTTGCCCAAGCAGCGTGTTGGTTACCCGCGTTACCCGGCCTGAGCCGTGGCAGGTTGAGCAGTTGGAATAGGATGAACCGTTTTTGGCTCCGGTACCGTTGCAGTGCTGGCACTGAACGTACTTCTTAACTTTAATCTTTTTCTCTGTTCCGTTGGCAATCTCTTTGAGGGTCAGTTTTACTTTCACCCTCAGGTCGGAGCCACGTGCCACACGCCGTCCACCCTGGCGGCCACCGCCGCCACCAAAACCGCCAAAGCCACCAAAATGGCCGCCAAAAATATCGCCGAATGCGGAGAAAATATCTTCGATATCGGAGAATCCTCCAAAATCGCCGGCACCCCCGGCGCCACCTTTAACTCCTGCATGTCCGAACTGATCGTATCGTTGTTTTTTGTTGGGATCGCGAAGTACTTCATAAGCTTCGGCTGCTTCTTTGAATTTATCCTCCGCCGCTTTATCGCCCGGGTTTTTATCCGGATGGTATTTGAGTGCCTTTTTGCGATAGGCTTTTTTAATTTCTTCTGCTGTTGCGCTTTTACTTATCTCTAGTACTTCGTAATAGTCTCTTTTTGCCATGTTTCAATTTTTTATTCTCCTACTACCACTTTGGCAAACCGGATGACTTTATCGTTCAATGTATATCCTTTCTGAACAACGTCAACAACCTTACCTTTTAATTTTTTTTCAGGAGCCGGAATTTTAGTTAATGCCTCATGATAATCTACATCAAAATCCTGATGCAGGGCATCAATTTCCTTCACATTATGTTGTTTCAAAAAATCTTTAAACTTACTGTAAATGAGCAGTGTTCCCTGTTTTCCGGCATCGTCGTCAGGAATTTCTTTCATGGAGTGAATAGCCCGTTCAAAATCGTCAATCACAGGCAAGATTTCGGAAAGAACTTTTTCTCCACCCGATTTTATGAGGTCGGTTTTTTCTTTAATGGTTCTGCGACGAAAATTATCAAACTCGGCCTGCAATCGCAAATGTTTGTCAGACAACTCATCCAGCTTGGCCTCCAGCTCCTCTGTTTTTTGTTCTTTTTTATCTTTCTTGTTTTTCTTCTTCTCTTCTTTTTGCCGGGGCTCTTCATTATCTTCTTTTACACCCTCATCACCAACTTCTTCAGTTACCTTTTCTTCATTTTCAGCAGCTTGATTTTTTACAGCTTTTTCTTTTTCGGATGTTTTATTCCTATTTTCTTTCGCCATTTTTTTCGGATTTTTTAAGTTGCAACTTGTATTAACAAAAAATTTGCCATGCAAATATAAAAGACAAATTGACACCCAATTTAACCATTGAATGTCAATTTGTGCAACGCAATTAATATTTCAGGAATAAATAACCTGAATCTACTTTTGTAAATCTTTCAGCTTAGCTTCCAGTGCAGGACCTCTTAATTGCCTGGCAACAATAATTCCGTTTTCATCAATTAAGAAATTGGAAGGAATGGAACGCACTCCATAAATTGCAGCATGTTTTGAATTCCAGTATTTCAGGTCGCTGATGTGATAGGGCCATTTGAGGTTATCCTTTTCAATTGCAGCTTCCCAGGCTGATTTGGTGCGATCGAGCGACACACTGAAAATTGTAAAACCATCTCCTCCGTTGAATTCCTTGTCTTTATAGGTATTATAAGCTTTTACCAAAGTTGGATTTTCTCTGCGACAGGGGCCACACCAGGCAGCCCAAAAATCGATAAGCACCAGTTTGCCTTGAGTATCCGAAAGTTTAACTGTTTCTCCGTTGGTATTTTTACCAATCAGTTCAGGAGCTTTGTTGCCAATATTTACTCCCAATTTTTGTTGCGCAAAAGAAATTCCTGTTCCCAGAATAAGAAATGCAATGATGGCTAAAATTTTCTTCATAATGCTTCTGTTTTTTGAATTTTAAATCTTTAATTAAACACAATTTTCAATACTTCGTTAAAAAATTAAGCGGCAATAGTGCCATAATATATAAGTTCATTGACATGGTTTCGATTTTTAGCAGAGTATGCATTAACACCGAACACGTCAATAAATCGTTGCAACAGTAACCTGTTGTGGTTCATGGTTTTAATGTCAGTCATTGAAAAAGGTTTACGTGCCTCTTTTGGTTGGCTCAACCAATGTTCCACTTTAGCAATATTGATTGC
>NZ_FQZE01000012.1 GCF_900141875.1 Tangfeifania diversioriginum
CATTAAGATACTGATTATCAGGGGTTTAATCAAATATTCCGATGGTTTATTTTGCTCATTTTCAAATAGTTATCCACATTTTTAACGAAGTATTGAAAAATAGAATTCTTTTTAAATGATTTTTAAATGAACCTAAAAACGGGGTAACAGTTAACACATTCAGTTACGAAGTATTACTTTTGACCGCAAAGAAGAAAACATGACATTACAAGTTCATCCTGAAGCCAAAGCGCTGATATTCGACCTCGACGGCACATTATCCAACTCATTGCCTGTGCATGTTGCCACATGGAACAAAGTGGGCGAAACCTACGGGTTCACATTCGATCCGCAAATTGTGCACGAAATGACAGGCCGCCCAACCATAGAGTTTGCACGCCACATTGTTGAAAAATATAACCTCACGGCCAATCCGGAGGACATTGTAAAACTGAAACAGAAGGCATTCTGGGATTCCGCGGAACTACTTGAACCTGTGCAGGAAATAATTGCCATTGTAAAAGAATATCATGGCCAACTGCCCATGTCGGTTGGTACGGGGGCAAGTCGCAAAAGTGCAGAAGTACAACTAAGCGAACTTGGAATTGCCGACTATTTTGATGCTGTTGTTTCGGCCAATGATGTGGCCAGCCATAAGCCCGAACCGGAAACTTTTTTGAAATGCGCACAGTTAATGGGAGTTGAACCAACAGCTTGCCAGGTGTTTGAAGATGGCGATTTGGGAATTGAAGCCGCCAAAAAAGCCGGCATGATGGTTACCGATGTGCGGCCTCATATTAATTACGGCGAATGGGACCACTAATAGTTGCACTTGAAACAGTCCTGCCCCTTTTCCTGGTAATTTTTGCAGGAGTACTGTTTTCACGCACCAAAGCCTCATCGGAACACTGGATTGACATCCTGAACAAATACGCGCTGTGGATTGGTTTTCCGGCACTTGTAATTACTTCGCTGATGCACCTCGAAATCGGTGAAAATAACTACACACCTTTAATTGTTTCCAACTCGGTGTATATTATCATCTCCATTCTGCTGGCTTTTCCAATTGCCTGGATTTTCAATATGTCTGCCAATATGAAAAGGTCACTTTTTCTGATTCTGCCTTTCGGGAATGTGGCTTACCTCGGAATCCCGGTTTTGCGTAACGCCTGGGGCGATGAAATTCTGCCGGTAGCAGCTATCATCTCAGCTGTTTATGTTTTCTGGATGTTAACACTTGCCCTGATTTTAATTGAAGTTTACGGCCACCATAAAATCAGTATAAAAAAATTAATGCTTAGCCTGCTTAAAAACCCTTTGCTACTCTCTGTTTTTGCAGGCCTGGCCATAGTTTTGTTCAATATCAAATTACCCGCCTTTGTAGAGAAAACCATTGGGTTATTTTCCGACTCGGTTACAGCAGTTGTTCTATTTTCCCTCGGAATATTTCTGGGGATGCACCAACTGGGGAAAATCGGGGAATGGAAACAGGTTTTGGGTTGGTCGGTAGTAGCCATGATAATTTTGCCGGCTGCTTTCTATTTCATCATTCAGTTTTTACCCATGCCGGCAGATCAGGTCAGAGCCACCATCGTAGATGCTGCCATGCCACTGGGTTTAACGCCTTACGCCTTATCGATTCAGTACAAGCTTAAAACAACACTTATGGCGCGCATTGTGGTACTGAGCACACTGCTTTCCATGATTATTATTCCGCTATGGATGGTGGTTACGGGCTGAATTAAAAAAATTGTCATAATAAATCCAACTGCAAATCTTCAAAATTGCCAATAAGCACCAGCACACTTTCCGGTTTCGTCACCAATGTTTCGCCTTCGTTCAATTCAAAACTCCCTCCCACTCCCTGCAGAATAAATTCATAAGGTTCATTTTCAAAACAAAGAATTCCTTTTACCCGGTAAACAATGCTTTTGTGAATATCGAGATTATAGGCGAGCCGGCGCATAAATTCATCTTTGTCAAGCAACTGATTGAACCGGAATGTTTTTGTATTTATTTTAGCATGTGAATGCCCTGCAGGTTCAGGATTGTGAAATTTTATTTCAGAAACAGATGAATTCAGCTTGAACTTTTCCGTTGCCCTGTTTTCAGCAAAATGAATGGCACTAAGCGAATTCATTTCCTGAATTTTCTTTTTAAAATCTTTCTTGGGGGTATCAGTTAATTGCTCCGTTTTGGTTATCAGCACCTCATCTGCAACAGCCAACTGCTTTAGTAAAATTTCTTTTTCGGGCTGGTTATCGAAATGAAGGGCGTCAACCATGCAAACGCAACCGTTATAGTTGTATAAAGCGTTTAACTCATCATCCTTGAAGAATGGACGGATTACCGAAACCGGATCGGCAATTCCTGTGGTTTCAATTAACAGGTATTCGACATGAGGGAAACGTTCGGCCAGCTCCTTTAAAATTCCTTCGTATTCGTTGGTTATGGTACAGCAAATGCAACCGTCTTTCAACTCAAAAAGCCGGGTGGCATCCACACCTTTTATCAGTTGCGTATCGATAGAAACATCGCCAAATTCATTCTCCACGAGCGCAAACTGCGTTTCCGGATTAGCTTTTAAAATACGGTTAATAAATGTGGTTTTCCCGGCTCCCAAAAAGCCGGTGACGACGGTAACCGATATTTTGTTGTGTTGACTCATTTTTATGTTGTTACCAGGCACTGCGGATTCCCGCGAAGCGATAACAATGTTGCATTCCGCTGATTTAAAAATACGCGAATTGAAATTCGCGTCACCCAAATACACCAAACAAATTTAAAATAACAATAGCCAGGGAAAGGATTAACACATAGCGCACATATTTTGCCCCGCCTTTTACCGCAAAATGTGCCCCGCCCCATGCACCAATCATGTTTCCTGCAGCCAGAATAAGGCCTGCCTTCCAGTCCACCTGGTCGTGAAACATAAAAATCCCCAATGTAAATATGGTATAAATCAGGACAATAAAAAGTTTCACGGCATTTGCTTTTACCAGGTTATGCCCGCATCCGAGCACCAACCCGGCCAGCAAAAAAAAGCCCACACCCATTTGAATAAAACCGCCGTAAAGACCGATAAAAAAGAAAATAATGTATTGCCAAAAAGTTGGTTTGGGATTAACAGCGCCTGCCCTTTCTTTTACCCACACATCAGGTTTCAGCACCACAACAAACAACAACAGCACCATTAATCCGGCAATAATTTTTTCCAGCAGTTCTGCCTTGATTTCCACCGCAAACAAAGCGCCTATTACCGAACCAACAATTGCAGGAATTGCCAGCCGGTAGTCGGTGGTAAAATCCAGTACTTTTTTCTGGTGAAACGTACGAACTCCAATCACATTTTGCAGCAAAATGGCCACACGGTTGGTTCCGTTGGCCACATTGGCAGGCAAACCGAGAAACATCAGGAGTGGCATGGTGAGCATGGAACCACCTCCGGCAGTGGTATTTATAAAACCTGCTGCCAGTCCGGTACCGAGAAGTGCAAAAACCATGTACCACTCCATAAATCAGTTTAAAGTTTCGAGTTCAAAGTTAAAAGTTCTGGCCCGGGAGATCAGAATTAATAAGCAAACAACGGATAATCTTTCATCATCTGCTTCACTTTTTCGCTTACTGCTTTCAGCATTTTCTCCTCTTCGATGTTTCCAACAACATCGTCAATCAGCTGAACAACCACCGGCATCAACTCCTCTTTTACACCACGGGTTGTAATGGCAGGGGTTCCCACACGTAAACCTGAAGTTTGAAACGGCGATCGGCTATCGAATGGAACCATGTTTTTATTGACGGTAATTTCGGCCTGAACCAGGGTGTTTTCCACCTGCTTGCCGGTAATTCCGGGATATTTTGTACGCAAATCAATTAACATCGAATGGTTGTCGGTTCCGCCGGAAATCACTTTGTAACCCATATCAATAAAAGCCTGTGCCATCACCTGAGCATTCTTTTTTACCTGCGCCTGGTATGCCTTAAACGAAGGATCGAGCGCTTCGCCAAAGGCAACTGCTTTTGATGCAATTACATGCTCAAGCGGCCCGCCCTGCTGACCGGGAAAAACGGCAGAATCGAACAGCGACGACATTTTACGCACCGTGCCTTTGCGGGTTGTAACGCCCCATGGGTTTTCAAAATCTTCTCCCATAAGAATAATTCCACCACGCGGGCCACGCAATGTTTTATGCGTGGTTGAAGTAACAACGTGCGCATACTTCATAGGATTGTCGAGCAAATCGGCAGCAATCAACCCGGCCGGGTGGGCCATATCCACCATGAACAGTGCTCCCACACTGTCGGCAATTTCGCGCATGCGCTTGTAGTCCCACTCGCGGCTGTAAGCCGAAGCGCCGCCGATTATAAGTTTGGGGTTGTGTTCTTTTGCCAGTGCTTCCATTTCGTCGTAATCGACTAAACCGCTGTCTTCTTTTACCTTGTAGGCTACCGGATTATAAAGAATTCCGGATGAGTTCACCGGTGAACCATGAGAAAGGTGACCGCCGTGTGACAAATCGAGCCCCAGAAATGTATCACCCGGTTTCAGTATCACACTTAAAACCGCTTGGTTGGCCTGCGCTCCGGAGTGGGGCTGCACGTTGGCCCATTCGGCACCGTACAATTCTTTTATACGATCGATGGCCAGCTGCTCGGTTTGATCAACAAACTGGCAGCCCCCGTAATAGCGCTTTCCCGGGTAACCTTCGGCATATTTGTTGGTCATTACCGAGCCCATGGCTTCCAGCACCTGGTCGCTCACAAAATTTTCGGATGCAATCAATTCAATCCCGCCCAACTGGCGTTCTTTTTCTTTCCGGATGATATCAAAAACCTGCGTATCTCGTTTCATTTCTGCTAAACTTAAAATTTAAATTCAAAGGTAATATATTTTAAACCGTCACTTTGTTCATATACCCCGGAAAATCTCATTATTTTTAAACACTTAAAATTGAATTGCTGCCTGAAAACTAAAAACATTCCTTGCAGCTATTGGAAAACATAACAATATGAACCAAAAAAAATACCGTCCTCAACTATTAAGTGCCCTCTGTATTTTAACTTTTATTGGAAGCTCGGTTGGTTTTATCGGCTATTTTCTGGCATCTCTTTTTTTTGAACAGGTTGGAGAACTTATTATCAAATATTCCTCATGGCATTCGGTGGAAGCAATTTCGCCGGTTTATTTTACTTTACTAATGGCATTGTTTGCCCTTTCGCTTACAGGGGCTATTCGCATGTGGAAACTCCACCGCGACGGATTTTTCCTCTATATTTTTGCCCAGTTATTAATTTTGTTCCTCCCCTTTTTGTGGATAAACCCACAGGCTTTTTCAGAAACCAATGCCATTTTTACAACCGTTTTTATTGTGGGGTACAGCATCAATCTGAAATACCTGAAATAACCGGAGGCGATAATTTTCAAAATCATTTAGGCAATTTAGCCATTTCATGAGTCGTTTAAATAAACAATTATTAGCAAATGAAAGTCAAAACATTTTTTTCACTCGTTCTGATCTCCGGACTTATTTTCAATTTTTCGTGTACAAACACCGAATTTCAATCTGCCCGCGAAACCATGAATTTGAGCGGCACGTGGCAATTTGCGCTCGATTCTTCGCAAGCAGGCATTCAGCAAAAATGGTTTGAAAATTCATTGACTGAAACGGTTAAACTGCCTGGTACACTGGATGAAAACAACAAAGGAATTTTGAATACCAACCGCGAAGAAACCATGCGGCTATCGCGTGAACGAACCTACGAGGGACGGGCCTGGTACCAAAAAGAAATCGATATTGATGAAAGCTGGAGCGGAAAAGAAATTTTCCTGACACTCGAGCGGACAAAACCCACAAAAGTTTGGGTGGACAAACAATTTATCGGGGAAAATTCAACTATTCTTTCGCCACAAAAATATAACCTGACAGATGCCTTAACGCCCGGCAAACACCGGCTAACCATTTTAGTGGATAACGGGAATTCGGTACCAGGTGGAATTAAAGGTTCGCACGCATGGACGGAGCACACCCAAACCAACTGGAACGGAATTATTGGCGAAATAAAATTAGAAGCCACGGCAAAAGATTACATCGAATCGCTGAAGGTGGTTCCGGATATTAAACAAAATGAAGCGGTTACCACTTTGAGCATCTTTTACAGTGGTGAAGCCGAACAGCAGGGTAAAGTAGAACTTTCGGCCTCGGCGTGGAACACTTCCGAAGAACACAACCCGAAAAACAAAACCTACGAAATTACGTTAAACCCGGGCCAAAACCGGATAGTGCTGAAATACCCGATGGGTGAAAAAGTAAAATTATGGAGCGAATTCCATCCGGCACTTTACAAATTAACCGCTGAATTAATCACTGGCCAAAGTACCGACAACCTGCAAACCGATTTTGGTTTTCGTGAGTTTTCTACTTCAGGAACCCAATTTACCATTAACGGAATTACTACCTTTTTGCGGGGCGATCATAACGCCTGCGTATTCCCACTAACCGCCCACCCGCCAATGAATGTAGAGCACTGGCAGGAACTTTTCCAAACAGCCAAATCGTATGGCATCAACCACTACCGTTACCATTCGTGGACACCACCAAAAGCCGCTTTTATTGCCGCCGACATGGAGGGAATTTACATGCAGCCCGAAACTCCTTTCTGGGGAAGTTTAAAAGATGACGATCCTTCCGGATTGAATGAATTTCTGCTGAACGAAGGCGAAAATATTTTAAAGGAATACGGCAACCACGCGTCGTTTGTGATGTTTGCGCTGGGCAATGAACTGAGCGGCAGTTTCGGCCAGATGCAAAAAATGGTGGAGCAGCTCCGGCCGCTGGCACCAGAAAAATTGTTTGCTTATGGTTCCAATAATTACCTCGGAACACGCGGCCAGGCCGAAGGCGAAGATTTTTTTGTCACCTGTCGCGTGGGGCCCGACACCGATAACTCTTACAGCACGCACGTTCGTGCTTCGTTTTCGTTTGCCGATGCATGGGAAGGCGGCTACCTGAACGGGACGTATCCTTCAACCGACAGAAATTACGCTAAAGCCATCAGCAAATGTTCGGTTCCGGTTGTTGGCCACGAAATTGCGCAGTTTCAGGTGTATCCCAATTTTGATAAAATTGAGAAATACACCGGCGTATTGAAACCCTGGAACCTTGAAGTTTTTCAGCGTCGTTTGGAAACCGCCGGCATGGCCGATCAGGCCGATGATTTTTTCAATGCTTCCGGAAAACTAAGTGCACTTTGTTACCGCGCCGACATTGAAATGGCATTGCGAACACCCGGTTTTGGCGGTTTTCAGTTGCTCGATTTGCAAGATTTTCCGGGACAGGGAACCGCACTGGTGGGAATGCTCGATGCATTTATGGACAGCAAAGGCCTGATTTCTCCGGAAGAATTTTCACAGTTTAATAACCACGTGGTTCCGCTGTTGATTATGGAAAAATACTGCTGGACAAATCCGGAAACATTCGACGCAAGCATCAAAGTGGCCAACTACGCTGCAAACGACCTGCAAAACCAGGAAGTATCGTGGCTACTTAAAAATGACAACGAAAAAATTGTCGCAAGCGGTTCACAAAAAAGTACAATTCCGCAAGGTAAATTAGCTGAAACCAACACCATTCAACTTTCGCTTTCTGACATCGAAAGTCCGCAAAAACTGATGCTGGAAATTACGCTTCCGGGAACAGATTACAAAAACAGTTACCCGGTTTGGGTTTATCCTGAAAATAATAATATTGAAATTCCGGCTGGCCTGCTGATAGCTGACAGTCCGGATGCCAAAGTCGTTCAAAAACTGAAAGAAGGCGGCAAAGTGTTGCTTTTCCCGGATCATGAAAAATTTGAGGAATTTTCGGTTGGCGGACTTTTCACCACCGATTTCTGGAATTATAAAATGTTTAAAGGCATTTCTGAAAACATGAATAAACCCGTTTCCCCGGGGACAATGGGAATTCTTACCAATCCGGAACATCCGCTTTTCAATTCGTTTCCCACCGAATTTCATAGCAACTGGCAGTGGTGGCCCATTGTAAAAAAGAGCCGTCCGTTTATTCTCGATTTGGCACCCGAAGGTTATAAACCACTCGTTCAGGTAATCGACAACATCGAGCGGAACCACAAACTGGGACTGATTTTCGAATTTAATGTGGGCAACGGGAAACTGCTGGTTTGCATGTCGGATTTAAAAGCTGCTCAGGAAAAACCGGAAGCACGGCAATTGTACCGCAGCATCTTGGAATACTTGGATTCTGATAATTTTCAACCTTCAACAGAAATTTCTTTTGAAGGATTAAACACGCTGTTTTCGACAAAGCCTACCGAAAAAAATATTCAAACTATTGGAAATATCTCGTACTAATGGAGGTGGATTATGTACGCGTTTACCAGGAAATTATTAACAGATATAAATTTAAAAATCCAAAAAATGAAAAGAGTAACATTTTTAATTTTAGTTTTTTTCATGGCGTTTGCCGTGAGTTGCAACCAAAACCGGAATCAAAATTCACAACAAAATGTTGGCAACGGCGGAGAGGTAGGCCCGGGAAATTTTAATCCTGAATCGTTTGCCGGGGCCCAAGTAAAATTGATGAGCGAAATGCTCGAATTATCCAGCGAGCAGGCCGACCAAATGCATGAAATTATGATAAATGGATTTGAATCCATGCGCCAAATGGGTGAAGATTTGCAGCAGAACGGTGGTGGAATGGAGGGTATGCGCGAAAAAATGATGGAACTGCGTGAAAAGCAGGATGAAAAAATCAAGGCGATTTTGTCGGATAATCAGTGGGAAAAATACGAGGAGTATCAGGAAGAAATGAGAAACCGCTGGCAGCAGGGAGGCGGTTTTGGCGGCCGGCGTTAATTTCTTAACCAGTGTGGGAACCGTTCTTTTCTTTCAGAGAACGGTTCCTTTTCTATTTCATTACTCGAATTGACAGAACCGTTCATTCAGAGAACGGTTCTCTTTTTTAATCAAATACCAAGCAACAGTTTTGCAGCATCCTTTCCGCCAGTGAAAAGCCGCTCCGGATTCTCCAGAAATTCTTTGACCTTCACCAAAAATCCCACTGAATCTTTTCCGTCGATGATGCGGTGATCGTACGACAGTGCGATGTACATCATGGGTCTGATTACAACTTGTCCATCAATTGCAACGGGACGTTCCTGAATATTGTGCATCCCCAAAATAGCCGACTGCGGCGGATTGATAATGGGGGTGGAAAGCAGCGAACCAAACACGCCGCCATTGGTAATGGTAAACGTTCCGCCGGTGAGTTCATCCACCGATATTTTTTTGTTGCGGGCTTTAGCTGCCAGCTCTTTTATTTCCAGCTCGATTTGCGGAATCGATTTGCTTTCAGCATTTCGTACAATTGGCACCATCAACCCTTTTGGTGTGGAAACGGCAATACCCACATCTACAAATTGCGGCGAAACAATTTCGTCGCCATCCATTTGGGCATTCACCATAGGATGAAAATCCATAGCCAGCGCGGCTGCTTTTGTAAAAAACGACATGAAGCCAACCTTAAATCCGTGCTTTTCCACAAACTGATTCTGGTATTTTTTACGCAAATCCATTACCGGTTTCATGTCCACCTCGTTGAAAGTAGTGAGCATGGCCGTTTCATTTTTTACCGAGACCAGTCGTTCGCTAAGCTTCCTTCGCAGTGACGACATCCTGTTACGTTCCACTTCGCGCGATGCTTCTTTTTGGGGGGCAACAGCCTGAGGAGCTCCAGCCGGTGCATTCATGGCTGTTTCCACTTCATTTTTACCCAAACGTTTGAGGCCTTTAATCACATCGTCAACTGAAATACCGTGTTCTTTCATCAGCTCTTTGGCTACCGGAGTTACTTTCACCTTATCCGTTTCGGCTGATTTTTCTTCTTTTGCCTCATCCTTTTTTTCAGGAACGGGTTCAGCATCTTTTTTCTCCGGTTCGGATTTTACTTCTTCCTTTTTATCTTCTTTCCCGGAATCTGATTTCTCAGTTTTCTCTTCTTTTTTAGCTTCAGGGGTCACGCTGTTATCAATAGTACACACAACTGCTCCAACCTCCACAGTTTCTCCTTCTTCAGCTTTCAACTCAATTTTTCCCGAATCGCTGGCAACAATAGTCAGGGTAGCTTTATCCGATTCTACTTCAGCAATTTCCTGATCTTTTTCAACCACAGCTCCGTTTTCAACAAGCCAACTGCCAATTTCAACTTCGGTTATCGATTCTCCCGGACTGGGAACTTTTACTTCTACTATCATCGTATAGTCTTTTTTTACGTCAATTATCTGAAAAATCAATTAAGGGGCAACAACTTTTTCTTTCTGAAAAATTGCTTCTAAAATATCATCCAGGCTTTGCCTGTGTATTTCCATCAATCCCGCAGCAGGACTTGCATTCTCGGGCCGGGCTACCAGTTTAAAGCCAAGGCAGTGCAATTTACGGTTTATCATTGGCCAGGCACCCATATTTTCAGGTTCATCCTGCGCCCAAATCAAATCAGCGGTGTTGTATCGTTTTAGAATTTCGTTTATTTGTTTGTTCGGAATTGGATAAACTTGCTCAACACGCACAATGGCGGTATCCGAAATACCTTTTTCCATTTTGTATTTTAACAAATCGTAGTAAAGGCGCCCGGTGGTAAACACCACTCTTTCAACCTTTTCCGGATGAGCAGTAGAATCATCAATAACTTCCTGAAACGTGCCGTTTGCCAGGTCTTCAACTTTGGAAACGGCCTGCGGATGCCGCAATAAACTTTTGGGTGTGAAAACAACAAGAGGTAGCCGCATTTTCATTTTTACCTGCCGGCGCAACAAATGAAAAACATTTGCCGGAGTGGTGGGAACCACTACCTGAATGTTATTGTTGGCTGCCAGCTCGAGAAAACGTTCCATGCGGGCACTCGAATGCTCAGGCCCCTGGCCTTCGTAGCCATGCGGGAGAAAAAGCACGAGGTTATTCATTAACCCCCATTTCTCGAAAGCAGAAGTAATATACTGGTCAATTACCACCTGGGCTTCGTTGCTGAAATCACCAAACTGGGCTTCCCAAATTGTTAATCCATTGGGTTGCGCCAGGGCATACCCATATTCAAACCCCATAACTGCAAATTCCGAAAGCAGAGAATTGAAAATATGAAACGGTGCTTGCTCTTTCGAAACATGTTTAAGCGGGAAATATTTCTCGTCGGTTCCTTCCACTACAAACGAAGCATGCCGGTGGGCAAATGTTCCCCGTTCAGAATCCTGTCCGGAAATACGAACCGGATGGCCTTCGTTTAAAAGTGTTCCGTAGGCCAGCAATTCGCCCATTGCCCAGTCCAGGTTATCGTCATGAATCATCATTTTCCGGTCGGAAACAATACGGTTCACTTTTTTGAAAAAGGTCAAATCCCCGGGCAGGGTATTGATTTTTTCGCCTATTTCAATTAGTAAATCTTTTTTAACGCGTGTGTTAACTGTTTGGTCGAACATGGCATTTTGCGGCATCTCGTATGATTCGTACTCACGTATGAGAAACTTCCGAATTTTCAGTTTCTCTATTTTTTCAGAATCACTGTATTTTTCATCCAGAAATTTATCGAATTCCCTGATCTCTTTTCTGCTCTCTTCTTTCGTAATCACATCCAGTTCATTTAGCTTCCCGGAATAAATATCCCTCGGATTAGGATGACTGGTAATGGCTTTATACAGCATGGGCTGAGTGAAACGTGGCTCATCTCCTTCGTTATGTCCGTATTTGCGGTAACAAAGGATATCGATAAAAACATCGCTGTTAAATTTCTGGCGAAACTCCATGGCCAGTTTAATAGTGAAAATCAATGATTCCACATCGTCGCCGTTCACATGAAATACAGGCGAACGTGTTACCTTGGCCACATCGGTGCAATAGGTGCTCGAGCGGGCATCGAGGTAGGGAGTTGTAAAACCAACCTGGTTATTAATGACCAGGTGAATAGTGCCACCGGTTTTGTACCCATTCAGCTGCGACATTTGTATGGTTTCGTAAACCACGCCCTGTGCTGCAATTGCTGCATCGCCGTGAATTACAATACCTGCAGCTTTATCAAAATCTTTTTTGTAAACCGAGTCGATGCGGGAACGCACCATTCCCTGCACAATTGGCCCCACAGCTTCGAGGTGCGACGGATTGGGCATTAGTTTCAGCTTCACTTTTTTGCCAAAATCGGTCATTACCTCATTTTCGTAACCCAAATGGTACTTCACATCCCCTTGAAGAATATCATCTTCATACTTTTTCCCGTAAAATTCTTTAAAAATATTCTCGTAAGGTTTTTCAAGAATATTGGCCAGCACATTAAGCCGGCCGCGGTGCGACATTCCAATAACAAACTCATCGATTCCCAGCTCTGCACCACGTTCAATAACCGCATCAAGTGCCGGAATCAGTGATTCGGCCCCTTCGAGCGAAAACCGTTTCTGCCCTACAAACTTTTTATGAATAAAGCTCTCAAAACCAACAGCCAGTTTTAAATGATAAAAAATATGCTTCTTTTCTTCAGAAGTAAAATTCTGAGAATTACGGGTGCTTTCCATCCGCTTTTTCAGCCACTCCACTACTTCGGGTTTGCGCATGTAAACATATTCAACCCCAATTGAATGGCAGTAGGTAGCTTCCAGGTGTTCAACAATATCTTTTAGTTTTGCACGGCCAATCCCAATATTATTACCTGCCTGAAACGTTCGTTCAAGATCACTTTTCTCCAGCCCGAAATTTTCAATATCGAGCGTTGGTGAATATTGCCGACGTGTTCGTACCGGGTTGGTTTTGGTGAACAAATGACCACGCTGGCGATAGCCATGAATTAAATTCAGAATGGCAAATTCCTTATCGATATTTCCGGTAACAGTTTCACCGGGTTTTGCCGGGTAATGTTTTTTGGCCAGTTCAAAACCGGAGAAAAAATGCCTCCAACTTTCGTCAAGCGATTCAGGGTTTTCAAGGTATGATTGGTATAGGTCATCAATTGCATCCTGTTCCTGGTTTCCTACTGAAGAAAAATTATCCATTGTTTTCTATAAAATTAGTCAATGATTGTAAAGAAAAACAAAGCAGTTTTTTTATTGTTTATCAAACACATTTGAAATACAAATTTAATTATTATTGTACAATTCTGATCTAAAAGGACACACCCCCCGCTTCCTGTCTTTATTTACTGGAACCCAACCACTCAAGCTTGTTTATCTTTTAAGGATTTTCGAGAGGGCAACAAAACAAAATCAGACCTTTAGGTGTTTTAATAAACATTAGATTGAATTATGAAGACTTGGGTTACACTATTGATTTTAGGAAGTTTGTTCCGTTTTGCTTCGGCACAGGAAAACAACGAAGTGAACAACACTTTTCAGGGCACGCGTTTGGTTAACGAGCAGTCGGCTAACCTGACTGATAAAGGGAAGCTGCTGCTTTTCATCCAGCACCGGTTTGGAGGAATTGACGGCGGTTTGTACCAACTTTTCGGTCTGGACCAGGCCACCATGCGCCTGGGATTCGAATATGGGTTTGGACACAACCTGAACCTGGGATTCGGCCGAAGCACATTCATGAAAACGTATGATGTGTACGGTAAATACAAACTGACACAGCAAACCGACAATTTCCCGCTCACAATGGTAGTTTCAGCAACCGGCTCAGTGCCCACCATCCGCAATGTTTTCCCAGAGCAGTACAACAATTTTTCGGACAAACTTTCGGGAAATGTTCAGCTCCATGCAGCCAAAAGAATCGGAAACTTCGGGCTGCAGGTTTCTCCCGGGTTTCTTTCAACCGGATACATTCCAACAAAGAACGACAATTTTTCAATGTTTACATTAGGACTGGCCGGTTCTGTAAGAATAACGGATAAGCTTTCTGCAAATATTGAATACCTGCCCCATTTCAATTCAGAACTGGAAGCTACCAAACCCCTCTCGCTTGGAGTGGACATCGATACAGGCGGGCACCTGTTTCAACTGATTTTATCCAACTCCCAACAATTTATTACCAAAAATTTATACACTTCCTCGCGGGGAGACTGGAGTGAAGGAACAGTTTTTTTCGGATTTAACCTGATTAGAGCGTTCAGAATTAAATATTACTAAAATGGAAAGAAAAGATTTTTTACAGAAATTCGCCATTGGCGGAAGTGTATTGCTTGCAGCACCTGTTCTTTTAAACTCGTGCAGCGACGGCACCGACGATATTATCGACGACAAGGAAAATGGCGGGAACAATGACGACAATGCTGTTACAGTGGATTTAACACATGATGATTTCTCTGATTTACAAACAGTTGGTGGTTTTGCCTATTCGGGGAACATCCTGGTAATCCGTTCGGGCGAGAATACCTACCTCGCCTTTTCAAAAATTTGCACCCACGAAGGTTGCACAGTCGCCTACAATCACGATGAAGGAGAACTTCCGTGCCCATGCCACGGTTCAGTTTTCAGTACTTCAGGTGCTGTTTTGGAAGGCCCGGCTACAAGCAGCCTGAAACAATATTCGGTAAGCAAATCAGGGGATACATTAACGATAGAATAGATTGGTAATTGGATAATGTGCCCCGTCTTTTTTGCGGCCCAAATCCACCTCGCGGGTTAGCGTGAAAATTTATTCGAAAGTATAATGCTTTCGAACGAAAGAATGAATATCCCACACACATTCGAGACCAGCGGGGAAAGTCACAAAATCGCCGGCTTTTATTGTTTTCGACTCAAACTCTGAAACAACTGTAGCTTCACCTTCGAGAATATAGCACTTTTCAGTTTTTTCGTAATACCACTCAAACTTATCCTCCTCATGTTCCCATATTGGCCACGAGAAAACACCTTCTTCTTCCAGTTCATCTTGTTCCGGTTGTTCAATATCTAACTTCATTTCGCACTTTTTTTGGCAAAAATAGTAAAGATAAGCATTCAACTATCAGGTGTTAATTGATTTTTTATTCGGCTTAATTCAGGCTAAAACAAAACAGCCGTGTACAAAAAATGCACACGGCTGCTCTTTTATATTTTAATCGTAATTACACTGTTAAAGAACCGCAGAACAAGCGTCAATCAATTTTTGAGCATTCTGATTTGAAGCATCCAGCTCTTTGGCTTTTTCCAACACTTCAACGGCAGCACG
Source organism: Tangfeifania diversioriginum (assembly GCF_900141875.1). Lineage (GTDB taxonomy): Bacteria > Bacteroidota > Bacteroidia > Bacteroidales > Prolixibacteraceae > Tangfeifania > Tangfeifania diversioriginum. The sequence continues at coordinate 15,116 of NZ_FQZE01000012.1, forward strand.
AAATTCAACTTGTGCTTTTTCCACTTCTGCATTGTAAGCATCGTCGGTAGTTTTCAAACTGCCATCCTGAACTTTTTGATTGGCAGCATTTAAAATGGCTACACCTTTTTTGTACAATTCATTTCCTTCGGAAACATACACATTGGCAAGGGCCGATGAAATTTTATCATCACCGGGGAATTTATTAACGCCCTCTTCCAAGGTTGCTTTGTATGCGGCATCATCGCCTTTTTTCCTCAGGGCAACGGCTTTATAATACAACGCAGTTTCGCCGCGGTAACCGTTTTCAACACTTTGGCCAAAAAGCTCAACTGCCTTATCGAGCATATCGCCACGGTAAGCAGCAATGGCTGCATTAAACACCATTGATTCTGTATCGCCATCGGCTGCACCAATAGCTTTTTCAAAATTGTCAACAGCTTTGGCATAATCTTCTTTATCATTGTAAATCCTGGCCATGTACTCGTAACTTTTCTCGAGGTTCACACCAACATTAATCGCTTTTTGGAAATATTCCAGCGCGCCATCCATATTTTCTGCACGGTAAGCGGCTATGGCAATGTTGTAATTAATTGTTGAATCCACCTGAACATCACCCAGGTTTTTCATTGCCTCATCGTAAAGCTTAAATGCCGTGGCATAGTCTTCTGCCTGCATGGCCTCGTTGGCCTGGTTGATTTTTTCGGCTGCATCCTGTCCAAAAGTTACTACCGAAAATAATACGGCCAGTGTTAATAAAACTACATTTTTCATCTTTCTTGATTTTTAATTTCAAACTATTTCTTAAACTATTTTTAACTTTTTCGTAAGAGAGGTTCCAAAAATAATAATAATGGTCAAAAAACCTATAAATATTTTTTTTGAATAATTCACCGAATTTCTATATTCATAGTAATTCAAATATCCTGCCACGTTTAAAAAAAGCACTGCAAAACGACTTAAATCAAAACTTTAAAAACCTAACTAATAAACATTTGCAAAATCCAAAGGTTCACATTCAAAAAAAATAAATTAAAGAGTGAATTTCATACTATTTTTCTTGAATTGAGGCTATCAGTTTCGCCAGTTCGAATGAAAAATTGTAGAGCAGTTCCCTGCTGTATTTCATAGAGTTTTCCAACGATAGTGGCTGGTTTAAAAAACTAAATACTCCGTTGAATGCTTCTGATGCCTCTCTTTCAACACTGCCGCCAATTGCAAATATAGGCTTACCGTTTTGATGTGCCAGCCTGGCCACAACAGCGGGAGCTTTGTCGTTAAGTGTTTGTGCATCAATTTTTCCTTCGCCGGTTATTACGCAGTCGGCCCATTTTACATGAGATTCAAAATTTAATTTCTTCAAAATGAATTCAGCACCGGGCACAATTTCAGCGTTTAAAAAGGCAATCAGCGGCAGAGCTATTCCACCAGCCGCACCGGCACCGTTGAGCGACGACAGCTTTTTACTGCTTTCTTTTTCAAGAATTGCACACCAGTTTTTCAAACCGTCTTCAAGTTGCTGAACCATTTGCGGAGTTGCCCCTTTTTGCGGGCCGAAAACAGCGGCAGCGCCATTTTTACCCAGCAAAGGATTGTTTACATCGCTGATAATTTTCAACGACACATTGTTGACATAAGAAGCAGGACTTTCAATCCGATCAATTTTTTGCAGATTTTCTCCGTTACCGTGAAGCAAATTATTTTGGTTGTCGAAAAACCTGAAACCGAGTGCTTCAATCATCCCCAAACCGCCATCAACAGTAGCACTTCCACCCACCCCAAGCAAAATTTCAGTACACCCATTTTCAATTGCATGTGCCATGAGCTGCCCGGTGCCAAAAGAGGAAGTTTTCATTGGATTCAGTTCACCGGAAGATAAATGTTTCAACCCCGAGGCAGCAGCCATCTCAATTATGGCTGTTTTCCCGGAGAGGGCATACCCCGACTGAATTTTTCTTCCGAGTGGGTCATCAACTGTTGTGGTAATTTTTTGGGCATGCATTGCCCTGCCCAAAACCTCCCCTGTTAAATCGCCGCCATCGGCAACAGGGACTTTCCGTACAGAAAATTCCGGTGAACAATCCTGAAAAGCTTTTTCAACCGTATCAGCAAATTCAAAGGCATTCAGGCTTCCCTTCATCGAATTTGGTGCAATTAATATCTTCATTTTTCGCCTCTTGAAACTGAAGTAATTCCTTTTACTTTTCTCATTTTATGCAGCAAAAACTCAAGGTGATCGAGGTTGTAAACCGATATTTTCAATATCCCCTCAAATTTTCCCTTGTCGGAGTCAATATTGATTGAACGCAGCTGAGCGCCCGTATCTTTTGCAATAATATGCGAAATTTCTGAAACAATTCCTCTTTCGTCGGTACCCGAGAGGTAAAGGGTTGTGATAAACGCCCCGGGGCTTTCGGTGTTTTTCCACCTGGCTTTAATCACACGATAAGGGAAACGCTCTTTTAGCTGGGGTGCATTGGGGCAACTGTTGCGGTGAATTTTTATCCCTTGATTAATAGTTACAAACCCAAAAATGGAATCGCCAAAAACCGGGTTGCAGCAACGGGCTAGCTTGTAGTTCACATTTTTCAGGTGATTGTCTATAATTAAATAGTCTTCTCCCCCATCGAAAGTTAAATCCTGCAGCTCTTTTTTGGGAAGAAGATCTTCCACTTTACGCCGTGTTGATTCCACTTCCGGCTTTTCAGTAATAATGGATTTAACCTCCAGCGGGTCAATTTTTCCTTCGGCCAGTGCGCAATAAAAATCGTTGGCAAGCTTAAAACCGTATTTTTTCAGCATTATCCGGATGGCTTCATCGTTCAAGTCGAGTTTCCAGTTTTTAAACTTGCGCAGCAACATTTCGCGGCCCTGTTCGGCTTGAATTTTCTTCTCCTCGTTCAAACTTGCTTTTACACGGCTTTTGGCCTTGGTGGTAACCAAAAATTCGAGCCAGTCCATTTTGGGTTTCTGGTTGTTGGAAGTGTCGATGGAGACCAAATCGCCGTTTTTCAGTTTGTATTTCAGGGTAACTTTTCGCCCGTTCACCTTCCCCCCCATGCATTTATCGCCCAGGTGTGAATGAATTTCATAAGCAAAATCGAGCAGTGTAGAGCCCGACGGCATTTTCTTCAGATCGCCTTTTGGAGTAAAAACAAATGTTTCGTCGCTGTAAATATTAGTACTGAAATGGTCGATAAAATCCACCACATTCAGTGACGGGTTTTCCAGAATTTCGCGAATTCCGGCCAGCCAGGAATCGAGTTCGGAGCTGTCTTTTCCGCCTTTGTAGCGCCAGTGTGCCGCCAGCCCTTTTTCTGCCACCTCGTCCATCCGTTTTGTACGAATCTGTACTTCAACCCAACGTCCCTGCGGCCCCATTACTGTGGCGTGCAACGACTCGTATCCGTTCGATTTCGGGATGGTAATCCAGTCGCGCAGCCGCTCAGGATTGGCCTGGTATTGCTCGGTCACAACCGAATAAACGGTCCAGCAATCGGCTTTTTCATTTTCAAATTTCGAGTCAAGGATAATCCGGATAGCAAATAAATCCATTACTTCATCGAACGACACCTTTTTTTTCTGCATTTTATTCCAGATAGAAAAAATCGACTTGGTACGGGCTTTCATTGAAAATTTAAACCCGCGCTCCTGCAACGTTTTTTCCACCGGTTTAACAAACTCGGCCACAAATCCGGCGCGTTCACTTTCGGTTTCTTTCAAACGGTCAACAACATATTTATACCCTTCCGGATTCCGGTATTTCAGAAACAAATCCTGCAACTCTGAATTGATGGCATATAATCCTAACCGGTGAGCCAGCGGTGCATACAGGTGGGATGTTTCGTTGGCCAGCCGGATTTGGGAGTTGGCATCATAAATGTGAAGGTTGCGCATTACCTGCAACCGGTCGGCTGTTTTTATCAGAATAACGCGCACATCGCCGGCCAGTGCCAGCAGCAGTTTCCTGTAATTTTCAGCATGAAGCTCAACGGTATCGGTACCAAGCGCATTTATTTTTGCCATCCCCTCGAGAATGGAATAAACCACCTGGTCAAAACGCGATTCAATATCTTTCCGGTCAACTTTTTTATCGAGGCCGGCATACATGATGTTATGCAGCAATCCGGTAATGACAGAATCAGGCTCGAGGCCAATTTCTTCGGCAATAATTGTGGCCACATCCAGCGAGTGATTCAGAATATATTCACCCGTGGCAAACTGCTTATCGCCAATAATTTCCCCGGTAAACCGGAAAGCCTCATCTAACCGCTGCATTTCAGACGCATCCCAGTTCATCCGGCAAAATTCCTTCAGATGTTCGTAGCGCGTGTAAACCTGTTCCGTTAATTCCATGGTTGCGTTCTAATTCTTTTCATCTTTTTCGACCCCCTAAATCCTCCCATAGGGACAAGCCCGAAGGGGACTTTAGGATAGTGCTTTAAACTTATTTAGCATTTCATAGTTACAAACTTTCATTTTGGCACGCCCCCAATAATCATCTGTAAGATGATTGGCTCCTCTCCCTTGGAGAGGTTGGGAGAGGTCAGGGCTCCTTCAATTCTTCAACATTCTTTTCTATAATCTCAATTACTTGTTCAATATCATCTTCAACTTCCTCATTTGTAAATCTTAGAACTTTATATCCTAACAATTCAAGCCTGCGCGTTCTTTCGGCATCTTCTTTCTTTTGCTTTAAATGAATTTTTCCGTCAACTTCAACAATCAATTTTATTGACAATGCAACAAAATCAGGAATATAAAATTCAATAATATGTTGCCGCCGAAATTTAACGCCCAATTTCTTATTCCGTAAATAATGCCATAATTTGATTTCCGCAGGAGTCATATTTTGCTTCAACCTGTTTCTTTCATATTTATAGGTTGGATAAAAGCTTTTGCTGGCAGTTAACCAACGGGGTTTTTTGGATTTATCTTCCGGATTTTGGTTCATCTCTAATTCTTTGCAAGTTCTTTTTGCCCCGACCCCCTATATCCTCCCATAGGGAAAGGCCTGAAGGGGGACCTGGGACAGTGCTTAATGTTTATACAGCATTTCAAAGTTACGAACTTTCTTTTTGGTACTTCCTGACCCCCTAAATCCCCCAAAGGGGGACCTGGGGCGGTACTTTAAGATTGTGAAGCGTTTCTAATTTGCAAACATCTGTTTTTGCACTTCCCCAATAATCATCCGAAGGATGATTGGCTCCTCTCTGCCAAAGGCATCCCTTACGGAGCTTTGGAGAGGTTGGGAGAGGTCAGATTTCTTCACTTCCTGACCCCCTAAATCCCCCGAAGGGGGACCAGGGACCGTGCTTTAAATCTTGTGCAACATTTCAAAGTTACGAACTTTTAATTTAACACTTCCTCAATAATCATTCGCAGAATGATTAGCTCCTCACCGCCAGCTTATGGTGAGGTTGGGAGAGATCAAAAAAGGCTGCTCAATGGCAGCCTTTCACATATCTTTGTTTCGATAAATCTTTATTCTGCTGCCTGAGTTTCGTCAACAAAAGTGCGCTGGCGCAATTCGCGGTCGAGCATAAAAATACCATTTCCTTTTCCTTCAATTAACTTCAGGTTATCGAGAATTTCAGTTACGTTGGCTTCCTCTTCCACCTGCTCGTCAACAAACCATTGCAGAAAGCTGTGCGTGGCATGGTCGCGTTCCTCGGCAGCAATGTCAACGAGGTTGTCAATCATAGCTGTTACTTTTTGCTCGTGCTCCAGTGTTTTTTCCACCACGTCAATCACGCTGTCAAATTCGGTGGGCATCTGTTCTATTGCTTTCAGTTTTACCCTGCCGCTGCGTTCGTTCACATAGTTAAAAATTTTGTTGGCATGGGTCAGCTCTTCCTGGTATTGTACATACATCCAGTTGGCAAAACCGGGCAGCCCTTTTTCTTCGAACCAGGCCGACATCGACAGGTACATCAGGGCCGAGTATTGTTCCGCGTTAATCTGATCGTTCAATGCATTTAACATTTTTTCTTTTAACATAGCTGTAACATTTTTTATTTTGGTTTAAAAGTATGAAATAATGAACATATACAAAAAAGAAAGGTTCAGATTTGAACCTTTCTTAAAATAACATTATTTCGGCACTATTAAAAAATAGTGGTGGTCAATTTATTCAACCGCATGTCATATTTCAGCCAGGACAAGGCAAGTATAATAAACTTATTCTCGTCTATTCCACTATTCCACATTCCAACTCCTGCGCAGGCAATGTAAATATAGCAGATGTTAGGCCTCTTATTTCAGGTGTGTGTCACAACAACTAACCTTTGCTATTCATTATTATAAATTACTTTACCGCTGTAAACTTCGTCCCCAAAAATCATTCTGTATAAATATACAGTATTTTTCATGTTTTTAGGTTTGAAGTCTGCATTATAAATTACTCCTCCTTCAACATTTTGTTCAAATATTGTACTCACTAATCGGCCTTTCATGTCAAAGATATCTACACGAGCATAGGCTGACTCATTTGGAGTAAATTCAATTCTTAATCTTTCAGAGAAAGGGTTCGGATAGACATTTATAGCCATTAATTCTTTTTCAGCAATAATTTGTTGGTCAGCTGACACAACAACAGATTTGCTTTGTTTTGAATGTATAACTATTGATCCGAAGATATTGGTTGTTATAAGATTATCGTAAATAATCTCATCATCATTGTTCTTATCCCAAATTTTTATTTTGAATTTATCATACCCCAGTCTTGCTCCGTCAGTAACCGTAATTAAAAACCCATAATTACCAGATCCATTAATAGTACCGGTTCCCTGAAATTGTGCATGTGTGTTATCTGTAATTACTAACCATTCAAAAGCAGTGCCTGAAAAGTTTAAACCAGCACCAGGAATCTGAAATTGAACATGACCACTTGGTACTGATCTGCCTTTTTGATATTTAACTACAAAACCAAAAATAGCTTTTTGCAATATTCGAGATAAATAGAAATGAGTTTTAATCAATTTGTTCATTTTTTTCATTCTATGCTTAAATCCAAAACTATTAAAAACTGGTAAGCGCCAACTAGCTACAAAAGCTCCCGGAGGTGAAAAGAGCAATCCTCCGCCGGTGACAAAACCACCATTAGGATCGCAAACTACAATATATTCATAAATTTTGTTTAAAGTATTTCCACAAATATCGGTAAGATTAACTTCTATTGTATAAACACCGGGAGAATTATAAAAATGACTTTGAATAACGTACCCGCTATCTACATCCGATAAATTTGAAAAAGATTCATCTCCCCAGTCAACTTGAATATCTACAGGATAATCAGATGAAAAACCAACCATTAATTCAATACTTGAACCTGTTTCAACCGGGAAATCAGATGAAACATTCAATGAATCAACTTGAAATGTTTCTGGTTCCGGCTGGGGCACAACGATTGATATTTCATCTTCACAACCATTTGCATCAATCACTTTGAAATTATGAGAACCTGCCGAAACAAGAAATTCCCCAGTTCCTGAGTAAGGAGGAACTCCTCCGGCAGCAGTAACAAAAACTGTTGTTACACTGTTTTCGCATAAAAGAGGTTCAAAATGTGCATCTGCTTCAAGTTTCGCCGGAATAACAATTGATCCACCAATCAAAAAATTTGCCGGGTAAACAGGCACACCCCCGGCACCGGCAATTTCGCAGTTTCCTGTATTGGGAATATCCAACCATTCCATATTCGTAGAACTGGGACCAGTGCCAATTACTTTAAATCGCACTTCAAATAATACTTCACCATCAGCTAAATTAATTTCATCACCAAAAAAGGCCAGTGCGAAATGTCCGTTTTCTCCATTACTAATTGCACTTGAAATAGAAGAATTTAAAGACACATCCTCATATTCCAGCTTTGTATAATCGTAATCAAATTTTAAAGATATGGCACCTACATTTGAAAAATTTTTAACCACAACCGGAATTACAATTCTGTTACAATCGATATAATGGGCATTATCCAATAACACCTCATGATTGAGTGACCAGGCATTAACAGAAATAATTACCAGAAGAAAAAAATTAATCAATTGTTTTTTCATTGGCACAAATTATTGAAATAAAGGAATTTTAAAGGACTGAGTTTTATTTCTCTCCAAGTCCTGAATATGCAGCAAATATATTCCGGGATCAAAAGCAGACAGTTGAATTTTATTATAATTCCCCTGGATTAAATTTTCATTTTTTATCAATCGCCCTTTCAGATCATACAGTTTGGCTATTGTTTTTCCACTTACATTTCCATCAACAACGATTTGCTCATTTCTGTTAAAAAATACTTTTAAATCATTTTCAGTGTATATCAATTCTGCATCTGTTGCCACATACTTTACATGCAACACAAAACGATCTTCACTGCTGAAATCAGCTTCAATTTCAACAGTATAGTTACCCTCAGTCAAATCAGTAAGCATTTCGTTTTGGGTATCCTCCAAGATAACTTCAGCACTGTTTGGCATGTTGGTTAAATCGGCAGAAAAAACAACCTCACCTCCGATTTCAAATTCAAGTCCTATCGGAATTATCGTCTCGGAATACTCAACTATTGGAAGGGCCTGAATGGCAAAAGGAACATCATTTTCACCTGCCATCAGCGTATAAACAGTCAAATCCGTTGTGCCTGAAAACAGTGCAGCATCATAAGTAGGATCGAGGCCAGTTGTCATTCCATCTAAAAAGGAGAGTAAAGTTGAAAAATCCGTTTCACCCGATGATGCATTCAAACGGACAAAATGATTACCCTCGCTTGCTGATTTTTGTTGCAACAACGGATTGTGCGCCTGCATTCCAGAATTAAAACCTACAGACGATTCTCCTGAATTCATTTTCACAAAAAATGCCTGTCCCTGCTGAATATCCATTGGTGCTGATGCATTTGAAATAACTTTAAATTCCCCGGCATATCCGTTTGATTCGTCCGGCTCATTCCACATATAAATGGCACCGTAAGCAGGATCGAGTTTTTCAGCATTCTCACTTAAAAAATCCGATTCATTTTCAGTTGCAGAATTTATACGAATTGCAGATGTATACGGATTGCCAATAAAATTCCATTTTTCAGCAGCAACCGCAATATTTTGGTCACCTGTTTGAACGTTTCCTGAAAATTCTACCTGATTGCTGTCAGACAAAAGCATAAAATATCCTTTACCGGTTTCTATATTGCCGGAAGCTGAAGTCGTGAAATTATTGTTCCAGCTTTCAGAAGAAGCATCAAAATCTGTAATAGATCTTTCCGTACCATTTGCAAAGCCAATTCCTGTATTTGTGGTTAAAAAATCAGCAATACCCTGACCATTTAATGGGGGTGCAATCATTTGCCAGGTATTGGGTTCAATAAATTTTTGGGCTTTTGCAATGCCCGAAACTGATGATGCCAGCAGTGAACCGGTTCCTGTTTCGTCTGAATTTATTATCAATCTTTTGTCAGAACCAATATCAGTTGTTCCATAAACCGTTAACTTCCCCGATGGTGGAACCGATAAGGTAGCCGATGGGTGAATCCTGAGGTTGTTAATATTTGACAATAAGTCATCAGGGATAGTTGCATCTCCTTCCCAAACCGATGTATTTACAACTTTTGTCCAGTCCAATCCAAGAATCTGGCTCCATCCGGCTGCCGAAAAAATCCGGCCAACAAAAATGTCGGTCAGGTTTTCTGATGCGTATCCATTTGTAATAGCATAGGAAGAAAACCACGGCGCAGCGGAAAGTTTGTAAAGCTGGTTGCCGTTCATTAAATCTTGATCGAAACTGATGCCGGCAACTCCTGTGTTTGAAATAATCAACGCTTTGATACTGACCAGCGTTTTATACTCGGTGGAAACTTCAGCAAAATCATTATTGGTGGCCCCGAGGTTTTGTGCAGACTCATCGCCATTAAAATTTATTTCTGCTGAATTGCCCGAGACAGTAAAATCAACGGTATATTTTGAATTGCCAAGTGAGTTGTTTCCCTGGAAAAGCATTCCGGGTGTTGCCGACCAGTTTGTTTCGGTTGCACTTATTGTTGTACTTTTAAAATCGATGTTTATCCGGCTTTTCCACAACCATGTTTCCGAAACATCTGCTTTTACCTGGATATCGAATTTTAAAAAGTTTTTTGTGCCTTCGTTAATAATAGCCGGGTTTGCAAGCCTGAAGCTAAGTACGGCATCGCCAACCGAAATAACATTTACTTCCATCGGTTCTGATTCTTCACTTAGCAAACCTTCTTCATTTATAGTTTGAACCGTGTATGAACCGGTTTCAGTTACCACAATGCTTTTTGTTGTATCTCCGGTTGACCAGAGGTAACCGTTGCCTGTGCTCGAAGTTAAGGTAACTTCCTCTCCTTCATAAAATGTAGTAGGTCCATCTGTAGTAATTATAGGTTTGGGGAGTTCTTCCTCCGAAACAATCCCGTTGTTGTAGTGATCCGATGTTGGCATATCATCCAACACACTTGCACCAGGATCGGTAAACTCACACGACGGTCCGTTTTCAAACCAATTTAACTGTGCCGGTCCTTTTTGAAAAGTAAATACGTATTCTACCAGTGTGCTCCCATCTTCCAGTGTTACTCCTTCATTTCCTGATTTAAACCAACTCACTGTCAATCGGTGAACTCCGTCACCTAAATCAATGTCGCCAATATCAAAAGTTCCACCAAGAGAGGAATTCTGAGTACCCGATACAAACTGAATTTCATCGTAATTGTAATCGAGCGTTAAAGTAAACCCTCCAATGCTATCGAAGTCAGACACCGTTACAGGCACTGTAACCTGCTCTCCCGGTTCGGCATTAAACACATTACCCATAGTAATAACCGGCGCATTTGCTCCCTGCACATTAAATGAAAGAACTAAAAATACTCCCACAAAAAGGAAATAGTTTAATACCTGTAAGTTTCTTGTAAATTTCATTTTGATAGTTTTTCTTCTGTATTTTTCTCGTGTTTATTAGACCTTTAGGATTTTTCGGACTCAATTTATTATTTGTTTTTTACAATATAAAATTTTTATACTAAAAAATACCAAACCTATGTTTTTAAAAACAAGAGAAGAGCCAATTGCCCTTCTTTTGTTTTTTAAGTGGTTTAATGTTATTTAATAACGTTAAGCTTAATGGCTCCTACCATAATGTCACTTTCATTTGTCAACCGCAGTTTTGCAACGTACATACCGGGCAGCAAATTACCTCCACAATTTTCGATGGTGTACTGACCTGCCTTTTGATTTACATCCACAACTGAAGTTACCAACTGACCCAACTGGTTGTAAATACTGATGTTTACTCTTCCATCTTCAGGAATGGCATAACTTAAAGTAGTTGACCTGCTGAACGGATTCGGATAATTGCTGAATGACAATTCATCGATGTTCAGCTCTTCGTTCACACCCACCAAACCGTTCCCGGCTTTGGCAATTAGCAGTGACGCACCTCTTATTGGATTGAAATTGCCGTCGGCAACTTCGTTCAGTGGATTATTAACTAGGCCAATGTCCATTATTTGTCCTTCGCTTACCCCTTCGCCCGACTTCAGTTGCAGGGTAACCAACGCTTCGTTTGCGCCTACATATACCGGGTTGAACGAGTTCCAGCCAATGCGCAGTTCGTTGTCTTTCACCGCCCATATTGCCGGCACTTCGCTTCCGTTTACTTTTACACCCATTACTTGTGCAAAGTCGGATGGTAAATCAAGTATCAGTGAAACAGCGCCTACTTCCATGGCAAATTCAGAACGCAGTGGCAAATTAAATACCTGGTTTTCTTCTACGTTCATATTGCGGTCAGCACTCAGGCGCACGGATGAACCTGCCGATTTCAAGGTCGGGCCAAAACTGCCGTTAAAATCACCGGTAGCCATTGCAAGAATGTTTTGGCTTACATTTGCACCGCTCACAGTAACGGTCATATTCCTTGGCAAGGTAGAAGGATCACTTGCATTATTGCTTATCGTAAGACCTTCTAACCAAAATGACCACGGATTTCTGTCAAATGATTCCCCCGTTACAAAATAACTTTGAATTCTTTGAGGATCCACGTGGTTAATATTGTAATCATTGGTCACATCACCTGCGAGGAAATTCACGTATTCGATGGCACCTCCTGATGCATTCCATGCATTGGCAGCACCGGCATCGGTGGCATTAATATAGCCCACTTTACTGGTATCTGAGGCAACAATTGTATAGTCACCTGCGCAGAGATCGGAGAATTCGAAGGCACCGTTTGGTTCTGAAGTAACTGTACTTCCTACGGAATTACCACCAGCATCTAACAAATCTACAACAACATTCGCCATCGGACTTTGACCAGCGTTATTGTATATTACGTTACCACTGACAGTTGCTTTTTCAACTGTGAATTTTGGATAACATTCTGTGGTATTTCCGGCATCATCAGTTACTGTTATTGTAACAGTGTATGATGTTTCATCAAAATCCATCCATGTTCCGGAAGCCGGACTTTGCACGACGGAACTCACCACCCCGCAATTATCCGATGCTTCAACATTCGCAGTAAAATCAGGAAGTTGTACGGAACAACCATCGGTAACAATGGCAGATCTGTCAGGCGGGCAGGTTGTAATTACCGGACCTTCGTTATCTTCTACAGTTACTTTAAAACTGGCGGAAGTAACGTTATTCGATTCATCAGATGCAGACCATGTTAAAGTTGTAACACCTTTCTCAAATACAACACCTGCTAAAGTTTCAGACCCGTTTCCTGTAGTTGCGTCAGTTAACTCATATTCAACAGAAGATGCCAAAATATTTGTACAGTTATCTGTTGCAGTAGCAAAATCAAACTCATTACCAGTAACGGTGTAAGTACATACTCCGTCATCAGTTGATACAATCTGGTCTTCAACCACTTCCAACTTAGGAAATTCTGTATCGCTGACGGTTACATCAAATGTACATGTCTCTGCATTCAATGCCTCATCAGTTGCCTTCCAGGTAACAGTAGTAACTCCTTTTTGAAATAAAACATTGTCCAATGTCTGGTAACCGGAACCGGTTGTTGCACCGTTTAATACGTATTCGACAGAAGCAGGTGAAATAGTGGTACAATTGTCATCGACAGCCAAAAAATCAAACTCGCCGGCTTTTGCGGTGTAGGTACACACGCCGGGATCAGTTGATTTACTTTGATTGCCCACGCAGGTTATTGAAGGCAACTCTGTATCATTTACAGTTACCACAAACGAGCATGTTCCAACATTTCCGGTTTCATCCGTTGCCTTCCAGGTAACGGTGGTTTCACCTTTTCCAAATGATACCCCGTCCATTGTTTCAGAACCAGTGCCTGTTGTTGCACCTGATAATTCGTATTCAACATCAGCATTTAAAATATCCGTACAATTATCATCAACGGTCAAAAAGTCAAACTCATTACCAACAACTGTGTATGAACATGCCCCGGCATCTGTTGCTTTGGTTTGTACTCCAACGCATGTTAAAACAGGTAACTCCGCATCTGCCACAGTTACTGTAAAACTACAGGTAGATTTGTTTCCCTGTGAATCTCTAACCTCAAACGTATTTACAGTTTCTCCTACAGAAAAAAAGGAACCACTGGGTAATCCTGCCGTTTGTGTGGTAACCGGGTTTGGACAGTTATCTGTACCTATCGGAGTAGCATACGTTACAACTGCTCCGCATTCGCCGGCATTATTATTAACAGTTATATCGCCCGGACAAATTATCTCCGGCATTTCATCGGTAATAATGGTTGCTGAAAAATCATAGAATGAACTTTCGTAAACCGGTGCTCCTCCTTCGCCTGCAAATTCGCAATTTCCCGGCACATCATCGGCCCATGTAAGTTCGAAAGGCGTGCCAGCCAGAGAAGGTTCAACCACAAAATGCAAGGTAAACAGTGCCTCCCCATCGGGTATGGAAATCGGATCACCATGATATCCCAGTGTAAATTCCCCGGCTACTGCAGCATTTGTATTATTTACCGTTAAATACGTGGTATTTAATGTAACTCCGGCATAAATCAAATCTGCATTGTTGTAATTTAACTTTAAGGAGATGGCTCCGACATCGGTAAAATTACTGACCGTTATTGGCACATCGTAGGTACCACAGCCGGTTACAACCGGTCCTTCAATGGTGGCCTCTACCGTGTTTTCTGTAATTAAAGTATTTGAATCGAACAATTCAGAACCGGTAAATTTAGCAAGCAATGAAGGCGGACCTGCGCCAAAGAGTAACACGAATACTATTAAGTTTAGTAAACGCTTTTTCATAGTATTATATTTTATATGATTAAAAGGAATAAAGAAGACGGGAAAATCCCATCTCCTTTATTCTTTGAATGTTATTTACTTAACAACATTCAGTTTTATAGTGCTTACCATGCTCTCGGTACCATTGGTCAGCATTAATTTGGAAATGTACATTCCGGGTTGCAGTTCATCTCCGCAGTTGTTAATTGTATAGCGGCCTGTCCGCTGATTTTCGTCAACAATTGTTGTTACCAACTGCCCCAATGCGTTGTACACACTGATGTTTACTTTTCCGTCAACCGGTATGGTGTACATTAACGTCGTCGATTCGCTGAACGGATTCGGATAGTTACTGAAAGTCATCTTGTCAATATCCAGGTCCTCATTAATATCAGTTAATCCGTTGCCTACACGGGCTACTTTCAACGCTGCATTTTCAATCGGTTCAAAGTTTCCGTCCGCCAGTTCATTCAGCGGGTTGTAAACCAGGCCGATATCCATCAACTGTCCTTCTGTAAAGTTTGCAGAAGTTTGCAGTTTCAGCACTACAAATGCATCGTTTTCCCCCACGTAAACCGGGTTCAGCGAGTTCCAGCCAATGCGCAATTCATTGTCCTTCATTGCCCAGGTTACCGGCACTTCGCTTCCTGCTATTTGTACACCGGTTACCTGCACCACATCTTCAGGCATATCCAGTATCATGGACACAGCACCAACTTCCATAGCAAATTCAGAACGCAGCGGTAAATTAAATACCTGGTTTTCTTCAACGTTCATATTCCGGTCGGCACTCAGGCGCACAGATGAACCTGCCGATTTCAAAGTCGGTCCAAAACTTCCGTTGAAATCACCAGTGGCCTGTGCATACAGGTCATGTGTGACATCGCCGCCTGATATAACAACTTCTATTGCAGCAGGATGTGGTGGAATTGCATTAGAGGAGAAGGGATTATAGTTACTGTGAATTACAGAACCAGCACTCCAATATTCCCAGGGTTTAGTAAATGAACCTCCAAAAACAAAGTAATTCTGAATTGCCTGAGCATCCGTACTGTTTATCAGTAAATTATCATTGACATCTCCTGCAAGGAACTGAACGTATTCAATATCTCCGCCGGCAGTTCCCCATGCATTGGCTGCACCGGCATCGGTAGCGTTAATGTAACCTACCTTACTGGTATCTGAGGCAACAACTGTATAGTCACCTGCGCAGAGACCGGTGAATTCAAAGTTACCCGGATTGGTTTCTGATGTTACAACATCATCTCCCACCTGATCATCGTTAGAATCAAACAATTTCAGCACAACGTTGGCCATCGGTGTTTGTGCGGTGTTGTTGTACATTACTGTTCCGCTGAGGGTATTTCTGATTACTGTTACTTTTTGGGTACATGTTACAGAATTATTGCATTCATCTACCGCAGTCCAGGTGATGAAATTTTCCCCCTCTGTCAAATTGCCAGTAATGTCATTGGATATCTGAATATCAACAGCATCACTGCAGTTATCTGTAGCAGTAGCTACGCCAATGCCTGAACCTATTGCGGGATCGTATTCGCAACCATCATTCATTTTTACGGCAATGGGTGGTGGACAGGCAATTGAAGGTGGAGTGTTATCCTCAATATTTATTGTTTGGTCCACTGTTACTGAATTGTTTGAAGCATCGGTTACAGTATAAGTACGTGTTACAACAACCGGGCAGGTTCCTGCTGAAGCATCACTGTAACTTACTGTCATGTTTTCATCCAGTGTGCAGTCATCAATTATAACACCCATAGCTTCCAATTCCGCTACCGTAGTTTTAGCCACGGGCACATCAGCATCTGTACAACCTTCTTCGGTTAATACATCTAAAGCCTCTGTTATAGTTGGAGCTGTTACGTCTGCATCGGTACCCACTACTACTACCTTCTCTTTTGAACATCCGTTATCAGCGGTAACTAATAAATTATAAGTTCCGGCAGCAAGCCCGGATATATCTTCATCCGGCGAAGTAAACCCATCAGGCCCCGTCCAACTATATGTATAGGGCGAAACGCCATTTGTAACGGTAACATCAATAGCTCCGTCATCCGCACCACCAGGACAGCTTACATTTGTTACCACAGCATCTATGGAAATGGCACATGCAACACAAGCAGTAGCCGGTTCAAATCCAGGACCGGATGCAACTGAATTGGTTCCATCAACCAGCCATGGCACTACTGTAACATCACCAAGGCTTTTTTCTGTAACGTCGGCCGCAAACCAGTTACAGGTTGCATTAACTGTTGCTCCGCTAACAGCATTTAAAATTCCCGGTGATAAACTGGTAAAACTGTTGTTATTAACACTGACAGTTGCAGCACCAGTATTGTCTTCTACTTTTACTCCCACACCGGGTATATCAGTGTAAGTTGATACAAGATTGTAAATGAGGTTGTTTTGAACCAGTGCACCCGGTGTATTGCCTTCGAGGCCTACACCATGTACCCAGTATCCGGAAAGATCATGGATTGTATTGTATTCTACTACCCCATCAGTTACTTTGCCGGTACTATTTGCACCAACATTTAAAATAATACCGTTAGCACCTCTTCCTCCTGAAGCATAATCCAATGCATTATTTGAATTTACCTGCGAAATGGTGTTGTAACCAATATACAAGTTGGTAATATCAGTTGTAGCAGTTGAAAAACCAACAGCAATACCACTACCACTATGGGTATTACCGGCATTGTTAATATTGGAAATACAGTTATGCTGAATTTTTACATCATCAGTATTTGCTGAACCCATACTAATTGCTACTGCATGCACATTACCGGGAGTGCCGGAGGTACCCACATCGTTTACATTATTGTATTGCAACAGCAGATTATTGTTTCCTGTTGAATTAACAGCATAATTACCTGTTGGATTGGTAATTTCGAAACCATCGATGGTTACACCATCTGAAGCCACTGATACGGCAGCTCCACCTGTTCCTGCAATGGTACTCTCAGCACCACGTGTATCGCAGGCAACGCCAGCATTAGCACCTAATAATGTTACGTCTTTATCCACTGTTATATTCTCCGAATATGTGCCCTCTTTTACATGAATAACGTCATTTACTGATGCTGCATCAATACCATATTGAATTTTAGCTCCACTCTCTGTATGAGTCACATAAACATTGCCTGCCTTAATATTAACAAATCCTGATATTGTTTGATCGTCAACGCTATGCCAAATTCTATCTTCAATATCAAACAATTCTGAAAGTACAGCACTAGCCGGATTACCTTCCGCAAATGTACATTGACTTGCATCAATATTCTGATTCGTATAATCAGCAATATTATATCCAAAGGTTACTGGGGCAGTTGAAGCACCAAAAGTTTCTGCTCCAAGAATCAAATTACCAGCAACATCATATGCATAGTAGTTTTGGTCATTACCCGAAATATTATTACCCCCGGTCAAAGACACTGCTCCACTCTGATACAACAGTATTCCACAGGCCCCCCAATCCCATTGACTTCCTTCCTCATGAAAGGAATTGCCTGATATTGTGTTTCCTCCTAAGGTAGCAGTTGCACCTCGACTCACTTGGATACCGTTTTGCGCAGTAACATCGGTTGTACCTGTACCAGTAATTGTATTATTAGTAATTGTTGCATTAGAACCAGAATTATCAACGACAATTGCTCCTTTTTGGTAACCCGAAATTATATTATTATGAATTATCGCCGTTCCTGAGCTTGATAATGCATTTCGACCAATCTGTATTGCGATTCCATTTTGACATCCACTAAAAGGATTATCACGAATATCCAGAATATTATTATCATGAATATTGGCATATGCACCATCGCTCACAAAAATTCCTCTACCGATAGAACCGCAACCAGATGGTCCTGGCCCCTCAATAGTAAATCCACTAATTTCTGTACTTATACCAGAACCATGAACATATACAATATTGGATAAAGCATCAGAAGCTGCAGGCAATGTCGAAGGTGCCTGGATAAAAGTACTATTTTTATCAGCACCTTTTAAAATAACTGATTTATATACATCTACGCTTTCGACATATTCTCCTGCCGAAACCTCAATTACATCTCCATTATCTGTTTCATCGGCATCAATTGCATCCTGAATTTTACAGTATTCTCTGCCAGTATCCACATTTTTTACAGGGCGTTCAGGAATTACAACACCTGTAACATCATTAAATGTGCTTGTATAAACCGGGGTGCCGCCAGGGCCTGCTAACTCGCAATAACCCGGACTGCTTTTATCCCATGTCAAATCCGTTGTGGAGTTTCCGGCGGTTGAAGATAAAATATCAAAATGCAGGGTGAATAAAACATCGTCGTCATTCAGGGTAACAGCATCTCCAAAGTATGCTAATCTAATTTGCCCTTTATTTTCACCCTCTTGTGTTCCTGTTTCCCCCACTTGTGTTGCCGATTTTATAGCTGTATTTAATGTGACATCGTTGTACGAAAGCAAGACGTCATCGTAATTTAATCTTAATGAAATGGCACCAACATTGTTAAAATCCTGAACAGTTACCGGAACATCAAGGGTTCCGCAATTTGAAGATGCTAAAGGACTTTCTATATTAACAGCATAGTTTAAACCGCCAACACATGCGCCACCTTGTGAAATATTATAAGGTATAAACGTTATACTCGCATCCATTTTAGATGAAATAACCGATTCATCTGTTGTTCCAAACCAGTTACATGTAGCTGTAATTGGATTCGAGTCACTAAAAATAAAGCCGGGATATGATCCTGTAAAATTGTTTTCAGTAATGGTATAGGCTCCAGCCCCACGAACTCGCAGAGCGTAAGCATAGCGAGTTGTTGTTCCACTAAAAGTATTCCCTGTGATTACATTTGTTCCAACAAGATCCAAAGTTACCATTGTATTTCCCTGTTCAGTTGGAGATATTGTATTTCCGTTATCATCAGTAATACTCATTCCCCCGGCAATACCGGAAATAATATTATTAGTAAATGTAAAATTCTGAGTATTTGTTGTACCTGAACCTCCACCAAATGTTACCAACTGTCTAGGAACATTAGGCAAGCTAAATTGTGCACCAAAACCAACACCTGCCGGGTTAGCACCGGTAAATGTTTGTCCTGTAATTTCATTATTGGTAATGGTTATATTGTTATTGGCTGCATTGTATTCGCCTAACAAAGCTGCATCGCCTCGTGCTTCAATAATATTCCCCTCAATTGTAATATTATCCTGTGCTCCCTGAAAATAGATTGCTGCTTTTTCCAATCCGGCTGGGCCGTCAATACCTTTTATGGTAAATCCTTGTCCAACAGCCCCAATAGATATTCCATTGCCTCCGGGTTTTAGAAGTATTGTTCCTAATTCAGACCCAGAGTTGTCTCCATCAATAATTGTTGATGAAGCTCCATTTTCAGAAATCAAACTAATGTTATCGCTAATAGTAACATTCTCGTTGTATGTGCCATCAGCTACCTTAGCAACACTTCCAGCTCCGGCCTTATCAATAGCACCCTGAATGGTTGAAAAAATTGCTCTGTCATACCATTGACCTGTTATCAATTCGGCATAAGCACCTCCGTCAAAAGTATTCGCGGAAAGCATTGCATCAAAATCTGCTGTAACACCAGTCGCTGCTGAAATGTACCTGCTTCCGTTAGAAAAATCATTTCCAGTTATCGGAACAGCAAGTACGGCTCCACCACCTAATCCAATGCCTCCATTATCAAAAGCGTTGTTGGTAATGCTTAAGCCATCTACATTCTCTGTGCTTCCAACCCCATTGTTTACAAAAAGGTTACCAGTTATTGTTGCGCCGTCTACCCACGCGAAAGTACTGCTACCAGCTAATGAAATGCCAGTAACCCAGTTTTTAATGATATTGTTTTCTATTGTTACATTATCCCTTGCATTGGTATTGGCCACCAAAATTCCTCTCATTGTTAGATTTGTAGTCTGAGCTACATTGGCTCCATCGATAACGAGTCCTTTGATTATTACATCATCTGCTTCAACACGGGCAACTCCTTCAATAATTGCCTCAGCAGCACGGCCGGCATCATTTCCATTTAATGCCTCATTCGGCCCTTGTAATGTTAGTCCAGTCTTGTCTAAAATGAAACTTTCATTGTAGGTTCCCGCTGCAACATTTATTATGTCGTTAGCACTGGCTGCAGTGATAGCATCCTGAATCGTAGGTTGATCTGTGGGCACATTAATCGTTGCCTGTGCCCATGTAGTTTGCATTCCCGTAAATAGGAATATTAGAACTACGGAAAAGCTTAGTAATAATTTTTTCATAATTGAAAATTTTTAGTTTTTAAAATTTGTTTGTTTCGGTTGAATAAATAATACCGGGTGGTATTAGTCTCCGGGGCTTTTAAAAAAGCCAAAGCTTTCAACCCGGAGCGGGCGGAGAATAGCGGACAGGATTTATGGTCCGTGCGGATTAAAGAGAAAAGTCAGTTTTTTCATTGTATTGGCATTTTTAGTTTTTAGAAATGAGATTTTTTAATTTTTATTGA
Source organism: Tangfeifania diversioriginum (assembly GCF_900141875.1). Taxonomy (GTDB): domain Bacteria; phylum Bacteroidota; class Bacteroidia; order Bacteroidales; family Prolixibacteraceae; genus Tangfeifania; species Tangfeifania diversioriginum. The sequence goes on from NZ_FQZE01000012.1 coordinate 35,858, forward strand.
AGGTATATATTGAGTGATTTTTTATAAAGGTGATTGATTCCGCTTGCAGATTATGGCTGAAGGTTTCAATGGAGTAAAGGAAAGCCGGTAAATTTTTCATAAATTCATTTTTTATCACATAACAGTTCCGTTTCAATTCCCCGGCAAGCCATACAATAGAGTGGCAAGTCGGGAAGTTCGATTCGCTGGCGGCTTTATTTTCCGATAAAGTCTTTAAATGGGTTTGTTACATGTCCGGATTTATCTTCCCGTAAAATCCTATTCGAATGTATGGTGAAGTTTTGGCATAGGAAATACGTAATTTCCGCATCGGCATTCTTTACCTACGTGGGATTACGTATTTTTAACAGGATTAGGCATTCTTCAAATAATGTTGTGTCATTTTGGGAATTTTTGAAAAATTTTGGGACAAAAGATTATTTTCAATTTCCCTGCATCCGGAAAAATTTAACGCTGTCAGGTCCGGTGACGTTGACAGGTTATGGGCAGCAGACTTACTGCACTGCGTGGTTTATTTCTTTGGTGTCAGGGTGTCGAGCAACTGTCAAAAATGCACATTTTACCCCCCTGGACGGTTTCATTTTTGTACGTCCTGACCCCCTGCCTGCCAGCCGGCAGGCTGGAATCCCCCAAAGGGGGACTTTTGATCCTGCTTCAAAAATTATTTAGTACTCTAAAATTACAAACTCATTGGGTTGAACCTCCCCAATAATCATCTGCAGGATGATTGGCTCCTCTCCTCTGGAGAGGCCGGGTGAGGTCTATTTCCTTCACTACCAACCCCCTAAACCCTCCCACAGGGACAGGCCCGAAGTGGACCTGGGACAGTGCTTTAAGCTTGTACAGAATTTCAAACCTGTAAACTCTTAATTTTGTACTTTCCCAATAATCATCCGAACGATGATTGACTCCTCTCCGCCAGCTGGCGGAGAGGCTGTGAGAGGTCAAATTCATGCTCAAATTTAGACTTTAATTGAAATTCACACCTTTTTTGTGTTGCATTGCATAAATGGCTTCGATGATGCTGTTGGAATCGGTTTTCGACATTATATTGGCGCGGTGTTTTTCCACGGTGCGTTCAGAAATATGCAGTATATTGGCAATTTGTTTAATGGGCACCCCCTGGGCCGACCAATATAGCACTTCTTTTTCGCGGGGAGTGAGCCAAACAGCCTCTTTTTCTCCCGTTTCTGTTGCATCCCGTTTTAGCTCTCCGCTCAAATCAGGTGTATTGTCGATTCTGCTAATTCTCTGAACCGGCATAACTTCGCCCATAAATTTGTCTTCTCCCAGGTATTCGGTATAAACCAGGTGCACATCAAATTTTAAAACGGGATTGTGCTTTAAGGGAAGTGCTTGAAACAGGCACTGGTCTTTTAAACCGTTCATACATTTCCGGAAATTCATTTCGTTGGTTTCAGGATATGAAATATCAAATACATCCTCAATTTTAGGCAGCTGTTCTACATCCACCGGCTTCCGTACCAGTCGTGAAAAAGCACTGTTAATTTTTAATATTTGCTCGTTTTGAGTAATAAACTTTGCCACAGGACTCTTTTCGAATGATTGGTGAAAACCTGGGGTATCGAAAAATTTCAGTTTCTCAGCTTTATCAATCTGATGCTGAATTTTATTAATTACTGTAGTTTCATCAAAAGGAAAAATAATAAAATTATCCACTCCCATTTCAAGCCCGATAAGCACATCCTCTTTCTGGTAATTAGGGAGGTATAGAAAAAAAGGCATACACCTTTTAATCAGCTCGGGCTTCAATGTATGATACAATTGCAGTCCTGTTTTTCCCCCCACCTTATTATGGCATATAATTAAATCGGGGGTGCATTCAATAATTTTTGACAAAGCCTCCTGTGCGTCGTGAGCAAGGCAAATTTCAAAACCACTTTTTATTAATAGCTCTCGAAATGGCAGATGATTTTGATCTTCCCGTGCAACAATCAACAGAATTCGACAGTTTGAAGAGTCCATTGTTAGTTAGATTTTGGTTTTCCTGGTTTATTTTTTGACCCGTATTTCGAACCAAATCTATAAATAATTAGTGAAAACACCTATAAGTAATTTTACTTATTTCCTGAATATCAAATATATTACAACAAATTAAAACTTAAAAACCCCGCAAAGGCCGATGTTATAAATGGATTGTTCTTTTTTGAAGATTCAGCTTCTGAAATCTCTTTTCGAGGTGCGACCGAAATATTTGTGTTAAACAACATCTTTTTACTGACTCTGCCGTAAAGTCAATTTTTTAAATCTGCCGTAAAGTCAATTTTTTAAATTAACATCACCATAGTATTTATGGTTGAACGACAAAAAAAACATGACTTTTATCACCACCCCCATTCCAATTCCTTAACAAATAATTCACAAAAGGTTTTGAACATGTCGAAATGATATTCGAAAGTTTTTATGGCTGATAGTTTTTTTATATTTGCGCCCTTTATTTGAAACCCGATTTTTATTACCGGAAAAGCATGAAGAATATAAAATTTATCAGCGCCAAAGATGCAGTTAAAGTCATTAAGTCGAATGACAGAGTTCACCTCCACAGTGTAGCCGTTACACCACATCCGCTTATTAAAGCAATGTGTGAACGCGGCAGAAACAAAGAGTTCAGAAATGTACGTATTCAGCACATTCATACCGAAGGGCATGCCCCGTATGCCGATGCTGAATTTGAAGGTATTTTTCAACTGGAATCGTTTTTTGTGGGAGCCAACGTCAGAAAACAAACCCAAGCCGGTTATGCCGACTATATTCCTGTATTTTTACAGGAAACACAGCGGTTAATACGCGAAGGCTACCTGCAGGTTAACGTAGCTATGATTCAGGTTTCAACACCCGACAAATTTGGCTTTGTATCATTGGGGACATCGGTTGATGCCACCCTTGCAGCGGTTGAAAAAGCCGATACGGTTATCGCCATTGTAAACCCAAATGTACCCCGTGCGTTTGGCGATGCCATGATTCACATCAACGAAATCGATCTCTTTGTGGAAGACGACAGCCCGCTGATTACTGCCGAACCCGGCCCGATTAGCGAAACCGACCGGAAAATTGGCCGCTATGTGGCTGAACTGGTTGATGACGGCGCAACTCTCCAGATGGGAATTGGTGCCATCCCCAACGCTGTGCTCTCGATGCTGGGGAACCACAAAGACCTGGGCGTGCATTCCGAAATGTTCGCAGATGGTATTTTGCCACTGGTTGACAAGGGTATTGTTAACGGCAAGAACAAAAAAACGGACAAAGGGAAAATGGTAGCCACCTTCCTGATGGGATCGAACAAACTCTACGAATTTGTTGACGATAACCCCGGAGTGGCCATGCAGGATGTTAAATACACCAACCGCGTAAACGTGATTGCCAAAAATCCGAAAGTAACGGCCATCAATTCAGCACTGCAAGTTGACATAACCGGCCAGGTTTGCGCCGACTCAATCGGCACCAAATTTTACTCCGGCGTTGGCGGTCAAATCGACTTTTTGCGCGGTGCCTCATTGAGTAACGGCGGAAAACCCATTATTGCCATGCCCTCGGTAACAGCTAAAGGAATCAGCAAAATTGCCCCAATACTTACACCCGGTGCCGGTGTTGTAAGCACACGTGCCAACCTCCACTGGCTGGTTACCGAATTCGGCGCAGTAAACCTTTACGGGAGAACATTGCAGGACAGGGCAAAACTCATCATCTCAATTGCGCATCCCGACCACCAGGAAGAACTCGACAAAGCTGCTTTTGAACGGTTTGGCCCACACTTCCATTTTGTTTGGGATGAAAACAGTGACGGCAACAACTAACAAATGATAATAAATCAGGCAGACTTAGTTCTGCCTTTTTTAATTTTGCACGTTTTACCTTTGTGCTTTTCAATATTAATTAATTCTGAAATTCACCAGCCAAAATGAATTGTTTTTAATTTTTATTGACCCCGGGCAGTAAAAAGAATAATTTTGCACATACAATTTTCTGGGAAACAGTATTTTAATTCAATCTAAATAAGAAATAACAAAGTTTCCGGGAAAGGATTTTTACAACTACAAAAACTATAATTTTTAAAAATCAATAAAATGAATATTTCACATATAGAACACATCGGAATAGCAGTTAACAGCCTCGACGAGGCCATTCCTTTCTACGAAAATATGCTGGGATTAAAATGTTACGCTGTGGAAGAGGTGAAAGACCAAAAAGTAAAAACCGCCTTTTTTATGGTGGGGCAAACCAAAATTGAACTGCTGGAATCAACCGATCCGGAAGGTCCAATTGGTAAATTCATCGAAAAAAAGGGACAGGGCATTCACCACCTGGCCTTTGCCACTGAAAATGTGGATGAATCGCTCAGCGAACTGGAAGAAAAAGGAGTCCGGTTAATTGACAAAAAAAGCCGGAAAGGCGCCGAAGGCCTGAACATTGGGTTTCTTCACCCAAAATCAACACTTGGGGTATTAACAGAAATTTGTGGCAAAGAATAGCCAAGTCAACATAAACCGTTTTTATAATTATGAGTTCACAAGATAAAGTTAAAAAGCTGATTGACCTTCGTACGGAGGCCAAACTGGGAGGAGGCGTTAAACGCATTGAAGCCCAGCACCGTAAAGGAAAATTCACTGCCCGCGAACGCATTGAATTATTGCTAGACGAAGGAAGTTTCGAAGAGTTTGATATGTTTGTAACCCACCGCTGCACCAACTTCGGCATGGAGAAAAAGAAATTTCTGGGCGATGGCGTGGTTACCGGTCACGGTACCATCGACGGGCGCGTGGTGTATGTTTTTTCGCAGGATTTTACTGTTTTCGGCGGGTCGCTCTCCGAAACATTTGCGCAAAAAATCTGCAAAGTAATGGACATGGCCATGAAAGCCGGAGCGCCCTTAATTGGCATCAACGATTCAGGCGGCGCGCGTATCCAGGAAGGGGTAACTTCACTGGCAGGTTATGCTGAAATTTTTGAACGCAATATTCTCGCATCGGGTGTCATCCCGCAAATTTCGGCCATTTTTGGCCCGTGTGCCGGCGGCGCTGTTTATTCTCCGGCGCTCACCGATTTTATCATGATGACCGAGCAAAACTCCTACATGTTTGTTACCGGCCCCAAAGTGGTAAAAACGGTTACCGGCGAAAACATTTCGGTAGAAGACCTTGGAGGCGGAAAAATTCACGCATCGAAATCGGGTGTGGCCCATTTCCTTGTTGATGAAGAAAAAGAAGGATTGATGCTCCTCCGTAAACTCATCAGCTTCCTTCCGCAGAACAACCTGGAAGACCCGATTGTTACCGAAAGCTCAGACCCCATCGACCGGCTGGATGATTACCTCAACGAAATCATTCCCGAAAACCCAAACCAGCCTTACGATATTACCGATATTATTACAACCATAGTCGATTATTCTGAGTTCCTGGAAATTCACCGTAACTACGCCAAAAACATTGTGGTAGGATTTGCCAAATTCGACGGACAACCCGTTGGAATTGTAGCCAACCAGCCTAATTACCTGGCCGGGGTACTCGACATTGAAGCCTCGCGGAAAGCCGCACGCTTTGTTCGCTTCTGCGACAGTTTCAACATTCCAATCATCACACTGGTCGATGTTCCGGGATTCCTTCCGGGCAGCAAGCAGGAATATGGCGGAATTATTACCCACGGTGCCAAGCTGATGTTTGCATACGGCGAGGCAACGGTTCCAAAAATTACGGTAACGCTTCGTAAATCGTATGGCGGTGCACATGATGTGATGTCGTGTAAACAGCTGCGCGGCGACCTGAACTACGCCTGGCCAACTGCCGAAATTGCAGTAATGGGAGCTTCGGGTGCGGTTGAAGTACTCCACGGGCGCAAACTGGCCGAAATTGAAGATCCGGAGGAAAAAGCCAAATTTATTGCCAACCACGAAGAGGAGTACAAAGAAAAATTTGCCAATCCTTTTGAGGCAGCGGCTTACGGTTACATCGACGATATTATTGAGCCACGTAACACCCGGTTCAGAATTATCCGCGGATTGCAGAGCCTGGCAACGAAAAAACTGGTGAATCCGCCTAAAAAACATTCAAATATTCCACTTTAAAAAACCGGATACACTATGGATCTTTTATTTTTATTACTGGCCAATTCTGTCGATTTTGGGTTTACTGTAGCCATCGTTGGTTTTGGAATTGTAGTATTTTCACTCACCGTGCTGTTTCTTGTTTTTTCGCGTTTGCCCAAGCTGGTAAATTTAAGATTCAGGAAAAAAAGCAGTAACAAAAAACCCAAAAATACAGATGAAAAAGAGGACGACTTTTCCGTTGAAGGAAACGTAACAGCCGCCATCAGCCTTGGACTGCATCTTTATTTCTCGGAACTGCACGATGAGGAAAGTAACATTGTAACCATAAAGCAGGTGCGAAAGAGATATTCGCCCTGGAGTTCAAAAATTTACAGTGTAACTCAAAACTGGCCAAAGAATTGAAATATCAAATAGCATATAAAATTTCACCCCCTATATTCTCAGCATAGCTGAGATTTGTCTCCCTCATTAAGGGGGGGGACAGGAGCTCCAACGAGCGACAAGGGGTAAAAAAAATGACTCAAAAAAATTACAAATGAAGAAATACAAATTCACCATCAGCGGAAACGACTACGATGTGCACATTAAGGACATTGAAGACAACACTGCAGAAGTTGATGTAAACGGAACCCTTTACGAAGTGGTTATCCACAACGAAATTAAAGCCTCGAAAACACCACGCCTGGTTCGCAAACCTCTCGAGAAAAGGCCGGGAGAAGGCGAAATCAAAAAGAAAGAAACGACAGGGAAACATGATGTTACAGCACCACTGCCGGGAACCATATTAAAGCTGAACGTATCGGTTGGCGATGTGGTAACCGAAGGACAAAATGTACTGGTTATGGAAGCCATGAAAATGGAAAACCAGGTGCAAACCAGTAAAGGTGGCGAAGTAATTTCAATTAAAGTAAATGTGGGCGATGCCGTTCAGCAGGATGACGTGCTCATCGAAATTGGTTAACCGTTCAGAACTCATTTAAAATGAAAAATACATTTCAACTGCTATTTGCTTTTCTACTTCTCGTTTCGGGCTTTGCTGCAAACGCGCAAAAAAATGACCTGAAGGAAACTATCTCCAGCGGAAAGTGGGTAACACGCACACCGGGTTATCACATTGACGCTACCTACAATGCAGAGGAAGCCGACCCGGAGGATGAACCGGACACCCAGAAAAGGTACAAAACGTTTAGTTTCGGCAGCAACAATACATTCACGCTCGACTCGGCCAAACAGCGCTATTCCGGGCGATATCGCATTTCCGGTGATGAAATCATCCTCGATTTTAATCCTGTTTCGGTAACCCATCTCCGAAAAAACATGGATCCCAACAATTCATCAACCGATTACATTACCGAACATGAAACCGTAAAACTGCCGAAACGGGCACTTCACCTTTCAGACAACGGAAAAATGACAGGTGATGGTTTTACCTATAAAAATTACAGCGGGGCCATTTCGGGGCTTTTTAATTTTTATGAATTTTCGGGATTTGCCAACGTAACCTGGAAACACATGGTTATGCTGATTATCGGGCTGTTTTTCATATTCCTGGCCATACGCTACGAATTTGAACCGCTGCTGCTTATTCCAATTGGTTTTGGAATTCTTATCGGGAATATTCCCATGTTCCAGGTTGTTGATTTTAACCTGAAACTGGGTATTTACGAACCCGGCTCGGTATTGAATATTTTATACCAGGGCGTGGTTCAGGGCTGGTACCCGCCGCTCATCTTTTTGGGTATTGGTGCCATGACTGACTTTTCATCGCTCATCTCGAACCCAAAACTGATGTTGCTGGGTGCTTCTGCACAAATTGGTATTTTCCTTACCTTCCTGGGCGCCATCTGGCTGGGATTTGCACCGCCCGAAGCTGGTGCAATCGGCATCATCGGTGGTGCCGACGGCCCAACGGCAATTTTCATTTCATCGAAACTGGCCAACGGATTGAATGTAATGGCCAACGGCGAAACGGTGAAGAACCTCATCGGCCCCATTGCTATTGCAGCATATTCTTATATGGCGCTGGTTCCGGTGATTCAGCCGCCGGTAATTAAACTGCTCACTTCAAAAAGGGAACGACTCATTAAAATGAAACCTCCGCGTGCGGTTTCAAAACTCGAAAAAATATTATTCCCAATAGTTGGGCTTCTGCTTACGGCATACATTGCTCCATCAGCATTGCCGTTGCTGGGAATGCTTTTTTTCGGCAACCTGCTGAAAGAATCGGGAGTTACCAAACGACTGGCTGCAACCGCAAGCAATGCACTTATCGATACTATTACCATCCTGCTAGGATTAACAGTTGGAGCTTCCACTCAGGCCGATGTTTTCCTTAACCCGTCGTCGGTTAAAATTTTCGGGCTCGGTGCTGCTTCATTCGTAATAGCTACGGCAGGTGGTGTAGCAGCCGCCAAACTGATGAATATGTTCATGAAAAAAGGAAACAAAATCAACCCGATGATTGGCGCCTGTGGAGTGTCGGCTGTTCCCGACAGTGCCCGCGTGGTGCAGCACATGGGATTGAAGGAAGACCCGACCAACCACTTGCTGATGCATGCCATGGCACCAAACGTTTCAGGTGTTATCGGTTCGGCAGTGGCAGCTGGTATCTTGCTCAGCTTTTTGATGTAGGAAAGATTTAGAATCATTCAATTCAAAAAAACCTGTTTCGTTTGAACGAAACAGGTTTTTTGATCTACTGCATTTCCAAAAAGAAAAATTAATAACTTTGGAAATAAAAAATGGAAAGCCGGAATAGCGAAGCTATTAAAATAATTAAAGAAAACACAGATAGCCTGATGCCTGATAGTCGCATTCTTTTATTTGGGTCGGGGGCTAGGAATGAAAACACAGAAGACAGTGATTATGATTTTTTAATAATCACAAAAAATACAATTGAGACACAGGAAAAAAGAAATTACAAATCAATTTTAAGAAAGATATTGGCCAAACATAAAATACCTGCAGATATTTTAATTCAAAGTGAGGACGAAGTCCAAAAAAAGAAAAGAATTACAGGGCACATAATCAGTTCTATTTTAACAGAAGGTATTTATCTATGAACGAAGAGAAAGAAATACATAAGAATTGCACATTCAGTTAAGAAAATGGTGGATAATAAAATAACTTTCTAATTTTTTTAATCATAATCATTGTGAACCATCATTTAAACATAATTCATAAAGCACTTAAAATAAACTGTTTATTTTTTATTTTTTTTATATCCGTATCTTCAGCTTCAAATTTACACCGCAGTTTTGGGCAGAAACAAAGTTTCGAAACAGAACTTAATCATTTCCGAACAGTCCATAATAAAGACTTAACTTTTCACAGCGATTCCATCCACCAGCTCAACTTCAGATACCCCGACAAAAAAAGAGGATTAAAACCCTGGATTGCGCCTACACTGCTCATTTCCAGCGGAACAGCCCTGCATTTTATGAACGGCACAAAAGAATCGGTTCGCGATTTTACGCAGGATAATTTTGCTTACCACGGCACTTTCGACGATTACGCGCAATATGCACCGGTGGCAGCAGTGTATGCCCTCAGCGCTGTTGGAGTAAAAGGCAAAAATAATTTTGGAAACAAAACGGCCATAGCCATTAAAAGTTTTTTGGTGAACGGGCTGATTACTGACCGTTTAAAATACTGGGTGAATGAACCACGTCCCAGTGGCGGAGTGCGTTCATTTCCTTCGGGACACACATCAAAAGCTTTTTCGTTTGCACATTTCATGCACAAAGAATATGGCGAGTTGAGCCCCTGGTTCAGCATTGGAGCCTATTCATGCGCAACCACAGTAGCTGTTATGCGTGTGGCAAAAAATGCCCATTGGGTTTCGGATGTATTAATGGGCGCAGGTATAGGTATTTTCTCCACTGAACTGGTGTACCTCACCCACCAATACAAATGGGACAACGAACACCTGAAACGGTTCGATATTTTTCCCTTCCAACTTGGCAACCAAAAAGGAGTGACACTGGTGTATAATTTTTAGTATTTTGACTCTACCGCTTTTTGCCTATTGTAATTTTGCCTACTGCCTACTGCTTATTGCTTTTTCTTCCTTTAAAAAGTCTTCCCGTATTGGCGTAAAGCTGTCAATCAGGCGCACCTTTTGCGTAAGCAATTTGATGGTATGCTTTTTATTGGATGGCACCGCAAACATATCTCCTGCTTTCAGGTGCTGCTCCGGCTCACCTTCGCAATAAAAAATAATTTCCCCCTCGGCCACGTAAGATGTTTGCTCGTGCGGATGTGAATGAGGCGGTTCTGGCACCTCCCACGGTCCGTTGGAAAAATCAATTAAAACCGACATCAAATTATCGGTATGAATTATCTTTCGCTGAAGGCCTTCTTTTACTTTTTCGTATGCAACATCGTCAAATTTAAGTACTGCCATAATTTTTGTTTCTGAATTTATACGAAAATAGAAGTTTATTTTTTTTGTTAGCACAAACAACCACATTCCAAACCCATTTTTTCTGTTTATTTATCAAATGATTTATTACTTTCGTTTCGGAAAATTATAACAATGAGAAAACTGCTTTTCACATTCCTGTTGATTATGCCATTTTGGGGGCTGGCTCAAAATTTTGAATACCAGGTTTTGTTCGAGGGAATTGGAGACAACCGCGAATTTTTCAACGAAAATGCCATGCCGCAAACCATTTTGGGAAGCCGCGGTGCGTTTGAGATTGGACTTGAAATGGATAATCACCGGATTAGAACCGGGTTGAGCCACTTGCTGGAATTTGGCAGCGACATTGATTACCACAAACCAAAGCTGACACTATATTACCAGTTTCAGGACGAAAAAAAAGAGTTCATTTTTGGTGCATTTCCGCGAAGAGGGAAAATTGATTTTCCGCTGGTGATGCTCACCGACACGCTACTGTATTACCGCCCCAATATTGAAGGACTGTTTGGTGAAGTACACTGGGACTGGGGCCACCAAAACGGTTTTGTGGATTGGGTGAGCCGGCAAACCGATGTCAATCGCGAAAATTTCATGGCCGGATTCTCGGGTGAAATTTTTTACAAAAACCTATTTTTGCAAAATTACATCCTGCTATTCCACGATGCCGGTCCTGCCATCGACTTCCCGGGCGATCACATCAAAGATTATTTTGGCTATGCGCTTCAGGGTGGAATCCGAACAGGTGGTAGCACAGCTATTGCGGGAGAGTTGAAAGCCGGAATACTAAGTTCATCGTTTCGCGAACGCACTGTTACGGATGGATTCATTCATTCTTCCAGTTTTTTTGCTGAAGCAAACGGGCGATACCGGAATATTGGGGTGAAATCAGTTTTGAATACCGGCGGAGGCCACCAGTTTGCTTTCGGCGACCGGTTTTACCGCGTAGAAAATTACTGGCGCACCGATGTCATCTGGCATTTTATTAATCACGAAAAAGTAAAAGGCCATTTTAATTTATCATTCCACCTCATCGACTGGGATGATTTGGACCAGCAGCAACAGCTGTCGATTGTGTATTTGTTTGGCAAATAAAATTTTTGAACACCCTATAACAAAATTCGGTTTTCCCTTGTATTTAACTTTTTAACTCCCTAACTTTAAAAACATTATTTCATTATCTCCACTCGGAAAATTCTGTTTGGCAGGTATAAAAAGCGTCATTATCAAAATTTATAATTAAATATGAACCACAACTAAATCCACACTTATGAAAACTATTTTTACCTTTTTATTATCGATTCTTCTCTTAAATGTATTATCAGCCCAGAGTTTAATCGATCTTCCTTTTTTCGATGATTTTGAAGAAACCATTCAAGAAGATGCAACGTTCCAAAACTGGACAACTGAAAACCTGGAGGGTTGGCATTACTGGCACATAGTACCAGGTCAATATATGCGATTCGAAAACAACGATCTTGCACAAAATGACTGGCTAATTACAAAAAAAATTGTGGGTGAAGATATAGAGAATGTTATCATAAGTTTTAATATCTTACATGTTGGTGATGGAATAAAACCCAAATTATTTTTCACTAATAAATACAATGGAAATGCAAATGAATCAAATTGGACTGAAATAATCTACTCGTTGGGAGATCACGAAAATGAATGGTTTGATACAGGCGAGATTTCCATTGAAAATCCGGGTGATACTTTATATTTTGGATTTCATTACCAGGCAGCAGCCAATGCGGGAATTTATCTTTTACTCGACAACTTTAAAGTAGTTAATTACAAACCCCTTATTTATGAAACCGTTGGAAGTTCCGAACATTTCGAGTTTTGCACCAATATGCCCGATAGCAGTAGTTTTTATCTGGCTATTCAGGATGTACTTGAAAATCAATATGACAATCTAACTTCGCTTTGGGACAGACCTGGCATCGAAAACTTATTTCCTGATACTTCGAAAATTAAAGTAATTTATTCACAAAAAGCCGATTTAAATATCGAGGTTAAAGATTATCCTTGGAAACTCGGATTTCACAACAGAGGAAAAATGGAAATATACCTAAGTCCGATTTCAAATGAAATACAAAAAAAATATTATAAAAATCTTGCAGGACTTGCTGTAAATGAGTTTTCTCAACTTACGGTTTCACGACAATTTATGCGCGAAAATATGCTTTCTTTTCCCGATTATTTTCTGGAAGGATTTGGACTTTATGAATGCGGTGTTCGGCCCCAACAAGATTCTTTACTCAATTTAATGAATGAACTTGGTACTAATGTACCGCCAATGAGCGCATATCAGGATCTTTCAAACATGCCTTCTACCTCATTAAAAGATTTACTTGTTTTTTGTATTGAAGCGAAAGTTCTCGCTGATTGTTATTACTCGATTTCACCTTATGGTTACGAATATGGGTGGGCTGTGTTTTTAAAGCACTTTTATCAAAATGAATCTCCTGAGAGAATTAAATTACAGCATACAACCTCTCAATTTAATATATATTCGTCTGACAACGAAATTCCATTCGTTGAGGCAATCGGAAATGAATTTGAATTAAAATTAGATTCACTGCAGGAACAATACCAACTGGGAATACCTCACAAATGGAATATTTGTATATACACTGAACCGGTTGGTATGGAAATTATGGGGTATAACGATTATTTCAACGGAGGCTCAGCATTCTGGGGCGATAAAATTGCATTAATTACACCTATCGGTGCCGACATGGATGTTTATCTGTATTCGCTTATGCACCATGAATTTATGCATACGTTTTTCAGCCATTTTTATTACAACGCTCCCGGCGGTTTTTTTAACGAAGGAATTGCCGATTTTGCCAATGGGCCACTCCCCGATCCGCAAAACAGAATAGAAGGGAATCGATGGAAATTAGTTGGAATGTTTAACTGGTACCAGGATAATGTTCAACGTGATCCTGCTTTTCAGGAAATAGTTGACAATTTTTCAGCGCAAGGAGAAAATGGATTCGATCCGGACATTTATATGCTGGGCCACCTGTTTTACACCTTCCTTTTTTATAAATATGCCGATTATGTAAAAATAAGGGAGTTCTGGAACCGTGGTAAAGATTATTCTGTTTTTGGCGGTAAAACAGAGGAAGAAATTGGACTGGAGTACGTTCAGTTTTTAAAAGAACTGGCGTATTACGGACCGCCCAGAGAATTAAAACCCATTCCTTTTACAGAAGATTTTGAAACCTACTTTGATGGCTGGTCAATTCTTCGCTACAAAGCACATGATTTTTGGAGTATTTCTGAAAACAGTTATGAAGGAGACCACAGTGCTTATGCGATCAATCCTTATTGGCTCGATGAAAAAGATGCTGATTCATGGATGATTTCACCTACTTTAGATGCAAGTGATGCTGAAAACGTTTTTGTTTCTTTCTATTATAACCATAATGGAACAGGAATAAATCCTGAAATTTATTATGCAGAGAATTTTACAAGTATTTTTGATTCAACTAACTGGACTAAAATTAACGACCTTTCCTGGAATTCACCTGAAGGAGAATGGGCTCAAAAATCATTTACGATTCAGTCCCCTCCTGAGAAATTAAACATTGCGTTTCGTTTTGTGTCAACAGATGGTAATTATGTTAGTCATTTTATTGATAATTTTTATGTTAAAAACAGATTAACAGGTTCAAAACACAAAACAAATCCAACCGTTAATTTAAATATCCACCCCAACCCAGCAACCAGCGAATCAATCATTTCCTTCCAAACCCAAACCGCCGGAAAAGTCAACCTCTCCATCTTCGATATTCAGGGAAGAAAAATCTGCACTTTGCTCAATAAAAAACTTAATGCAGGAATGCACACCATTCCGGTTTCAAATTCGCTGACAACCAACGGAGTTTATTTTTGCGAACTGCAAACTTCCGAAGGGATTTTAACCAAGAAGTTGATTATTAACGCTAAATAAAAACCACGATGAAAATCTTTTTCACATTGTTTTTTACAGTTTCTTTAATTACATTTTTAGCAGCCCAGGAAAATGGTGGTCCTTATTCTGCAGATAAAAACACAGTTCTTTTAATGCACTTTGAAGGAGATATTACCAACAGTGCAAATAATGGCTTTACGCTAATAGAAAGTATGGCTGGAACATACGTTGACAATCCAATTCCCGAACTTGGGAAAGCATACCGTATAGATAACACGCCGGACTCAGAAGATTCGCATTGCCTGTACTCGCCACATAACGACCTTTTGAATTTTGAAGGCAGCTTTTCCATTGAATTTTGGGTTAAAACCGGTGATTTGGGGAATGAAAAAACCGAATACCCTATTTTAATTGATAAATACCAATCATTTGGTCTGGGAGTGGATGCGAATGGAAATGGTTTTAGTGGCTATGTGAAGTTTGAGAATGATACCGAAGTTAACTTCTATCAAAATCATTTGCTGGAAGAAGGTAAGTGGTATCACATTGCAATGGTCTTCGATACCACAGCCCAAACAGTATCTTTTTATGTGCACGACGAACAAAAAAGACCGGTTTTTACAGCTACTCGCAATTTCCCGCAGGGAAGTAACGGGAAAATACAACATAGTGATGCTGAACTTTTTATAGGAGGAGTGGATGGTGGTAGTAACATCCAGTTCGACGGTTGGTTTGATGAGATTCGCATTTCAACACATGCGGCTGATTACTCTGAAATGTACATACCCGATTCTCCTTTTATCAAAGCTGGCGAAACCGAGCATTTTGAGTTTTACACCAACATTCCCGGAGAAGAAGATTTTCACCTCCAGATAAAAAATGAACTGGAAAAAGAATATGCCAAATTAAGTTCACTTTGGAACCGCCCCTGTAAAGATTCTATTTTTCCAACGGACTCAAAAATTGCAATAAAATACAGCCCCAGGGAAGACATATTGCTTATTCAAGAAAATACCCCTTCGTGGAAGTGTGGTTTTCATAGTTTAGAACTTAACGAGATTTATTTATCTCCAATTACTTCCGAACTTCAATCTGATTATTACTATAACCTTTCAGGACTTGCCGTGAATGAATTTGCACAATATGCTGTAAGTAAAAGAAGAATTATTCGGGATAACAATCCGTATTTTCCGGCATACTTTTTAGAAGGTTTTGGTTTGTTTGAAGCAGGATTCAGACCCCGTGTCGATTCAATGAAAGCCTATATGGAAGGGCGGGAAAATCCGGAAATCAGTTTTATTCAGGATACCACGGGGATTGCAACTACATCGAAAAAAGATGTAACCGTTTCGCTAATCGAAGGACAGATTGTTGGTGGATGGTCGTATGACGAAGTAAATCCCGGGGCAGCAAGCTTTATTGCAGCAGACTGGCCAAGGTACATTCGCGGTTATTTTTTAATTGAGGAGGATAAACGATTCCGCTGTGTTGCAGCAACCGAACATTTTTTTGCTTATTCAGCACCTTCCGATTCTGTTTATGCGCATCAATGTATTGATTCTCTTGAGATATTATTGGCTAAATATTCAGAATTATATGAGCTGGAAATTAATCATCCGTGGGCATTTACATTTTTCCACGACCAGGGAAACGCAATGGAAATTGGTGGATATAGCTCAAATTCGAATGGCGCAGGTTACGGTGGCTCAGCACTAAGTGTTTACCTGTTTACCGAAGCAAACAAGAACGTGCTTGACAACTGGTGGAATTACGGTGTTCTCAAACACGAGTTCTTTCATACCGTTTCCAACCATTTCAATATGTTTTCATTTTTTTATGACGAAGGATTGACAACATACATGTCAAACGCTCCAACAAGAAAGGATGAATTAAATTTTTATAACCAACGAATAATCGATGTTTTCGATTATTATGAAAACACTTTTGGCCGGCCTCCTACTATGGACGAATTTGTATGGGATCCGCACCGGGGCGTTGATGGGTTCAGGGGAATTGACCCCTACTTTTTTGGGGCCGCTTTTTTTCACTACATTTTTCAGACATACAATTATATTGATGTGAAAAATTTCATTGTAGGTGAAGGCGATTTTGAAGGTGCACTCCATAAATCAGAGCAAGAAATTGAGTCTGGATATCTCGCCTATCTGGATAGTTTGCTCCATCCTGTTTTCGAACCCGACACCTTAAATATTCCTTTTTTCGACGATTTTAACGATGACCAAAATACATTCCGGAATTGGAATCGGGCAAACGTTTTGGGAGAGGAAGGATGGCACATTTTTGACCAAGGAAGGGATGGTTCATTATGTACCCGTATTTATGTAAACGATTCGCCTTACGAAGAAGACGACTGGCTTTTGTCAGGTCTGTTTAATACAACAGAAGTTGAAAATGTTAAAGTAAGTTTTTCATATTACTATTGGGGGGATAATTTTACTCCGGAATTTTATTATACCACTTCTTTTCAGGGAAAAATTGAAGATACGGAATGGATAAAAATTACCGATTTCCCAACGATAGAGCAATGGACCTGGAACAACTTAGAATTAAATCTACCAAATGATGGAGACGAATTGGTTTTTGCTTTCCGCTACAGAACAGCTATTGGTACTACCAATAAAGTAATGATAGATAATTTTAAAATTGAAGAAATAACTACAGATATAAAAACCTCTCTTTTTCCTAAAAACAACATTCAAATATACCCCAACCCTGCAACCAGCGAATCTATCATTTCCTTCCAAACCAAAACCAGCGGAAATATAAATTTGTCAGTTTTCGATATCCACGGAAGAAAAATCACAACAATCCTCAACAAAAATCTGCCGGCTGGCAGTTACAATTACTCACTCAGTAAAAACATTTTAACAGATGGAATCTATTTTCTCAGGCTAAAAACCCAGAAAGGAATTTCAACACAAAAAATTATTTACAAGAAAGAATAAATCAACGAGTTAATTCAATCACCTCCCCAAACAAGTCATAATCTTCGGCGCCGGTTATTTTTACCTGGCAGAAATCACCTTTTTTTAGTTCGGCAGAAGAAGAAATAAGCACCTCGCCATCCACTTCAGGCGAATCGTATTCCGTACGTCCCACGTAATAATCATCTTCTTTCCTATCGAGAATTACTTTAAAAGTTTGCCCGATTTTCTGCTGATTGAGTTCGGCAGAAACCTGCTGCTGAATTTCCATAATCTCGTCGGCACGGGCCTGTTTTACTTCTTCCGGAACATCGTCCTGAAATTTTTTGGCAGCGTACGTATTTTCTTCGTGCGAATAGGTAAAAACTCCTAACCGTTCGAATTTTGTGTCGATAATAAACTGTTTCAGCTCTTCAAAATCTTCTTCTGTTTCACCAGGAAAACCTACCAGCATAGTTGTGCGCAGAATTACATCGGGCACTTCTTCTTTTATCCGTTTGATGAGTGCCTCGGTTTCTTCGCGGGTCACGTGGCGCAACATATTTTTCAAAACCGGATTGGCAATGTGTTGCAACGGCATGTCTAAGTATTTGCACACTTTTGGATTGTCGCGCATCACCGGCAAAATTTCATACGGAAATTTAGTGGGATACAAATAATGCAACCGAATCCATTCAATGCCATCAATTTCTGAAATCTGGTTAATCAAATCGGGTAACCGGTTTTTGCCATAAATATCAATTCCGTAATACGACAATTCCTGCGCAATCAGCAAAATTTCCTTCACTCCTTTTTTAGCGAGGTAACGCGCTTCCTTCACCAGGCTTTCAATGGTTCGCGATTTATGCCGTCCGGTCATCATCGGAATGGCGCAAAATGCGCACGAACGGTTGCAGCCCTCCGCTATTTTCAGGTACCCATAATGCGAAGGTGTGGTAATTTTCCGCTCATAAATATATTCCGGATAATAGTTCACCTGGAGCTCATCCACCATGGCTTTCAAATCGAACTTGCCAAAATAGCGGTCCACTTCCGGAATTTCTTTTTCCAAATCTTTCTGGTAGCGCTCGGAAAGGCAGCCCATTACATATAATTTTTGAATATCGCCTCGTTTTTTGGCGTCCACATAATCAAGAATCATGTCGATGGATTCCTGCTTGGCATCGTGAATAAACCCGCAGGTATTTACAAAAACCGCATCGAAACCGGTTTCGCTGGAATCGTGCACCACTTCAAACTCTCCCCGTTGCAACTGATTCAGCAAAACCTCCGAATCCACCAGGTTTTTCGAACACCCCATCGTCACCACATTTACTCGCTTCTTTCCCATCATAATCTATTTTTGGCTGTGCAAAGAAAAGATTTTTTTGTCTGAAATAGAAATTGCCGAACTGCGAAACCTTTGACTGAAAAATTTTAGTCTGATAGTAGATGAATAAAACACAAATGATTTTGTGTTAAAATCAGGAAAAAATATTTTTGCACCAGCATCGTTATATTTGCTTTCATCTGTTTCTTTGCTACATTAGGCAGCCAAAATAAAAAATGATGACAAAAAATTTGATACTCGTTTTATTTATTCTTCTTTTCATTTCCGAAAATGTTCAGGCACAACAACCCGCCGCAGTCCGCGAAAAACCAAAAGTTGTTATCGGGTTAATGATTGAAAACATGCGCCCCGACTACATTCAGCGCTACTGGGATAAACTCGGCCCCAACGGTTTCAAAAAGTTATACAACAACGGAGCTGTTTGCACCAACATAAACCTCACGCAGCACATTCAGAGTTATGCAGGAGGAACAGCCACTTTATTTACAGGAGTTCATCCGTCGATGCACGGAATTGTGGATAAAAAATGGTACGACAGGTTAAAGCAAAAAGAAATTGAATGCACCCGGGATGATTACTATTTCACAGTGGGTGCCGACACCGACCAGGGAAACGCTTCGCCCAAAAAACTGCTTTCAAACACCATAACCGACAACCTGAAAATTTTCAGCCGTGGCGAAGCGCTTGTTTTCAGTGCAGCTATGAACCGCGAATCAGCCATTTTTTCTGCCGGCCATGTGGCAGATGGTGCCTATTGGTACGACACTGAATCAGGAAAAATTATTTCAAGCTCATTTTACCTGAGTACTTTCCCTGAGTGGGTGCGTGAGTTCAACACCCAAAATTATGGAGAAATGTACAGCTACCGCAACTGGGTAACTTTTATGCCGCCCAAAGAGTACACCGAGAGCGAAGAAGACAATTACATACTCGAGAAAGGATATTTTGACCGCTGGAACACATTTCCGCATACCGTTGGCAGGTACAGTCGAAAAGCCGAAAATCTCAGCCCTGTAAAAACAACTCCGTATGCCAATCAAATCATAAAAGATTTTGCCATCCGGCTGATGGAAAACGAACCCATCGGACAGGATGAAGTTACCGATTTTTTCACCATCACATTCTCGTCGATGGATTACGAAAACGGCAACTTCGGACCAGCCTCGGTAGAAATGCAGGACACTTATCTCTATATGGACCAGTACATTGGAGAGGTAATTAATCATGCCGAAAATAAATATGGAAAGGATAATGTGTTGTTTTTTCTTACGGCAAATACTTCGGCATCGTACCCGGTTGAGTACCTGCAGGAAGAATTTAACATGCCTGTGGATCATTTTTCGCCGGAAAGCGCTATTGCCCTGCTAACTTCCTACCTGAACATTACATACGGGCAGGAAAACTGGATTGAGTACTACTCTGACCTTCAGGTTTACCTGAACCATGAACTCATCAAAAAAAATAAAATAAATTTGGATGAAATGCGCGACGAAGCATCAAATTTTATCAATCAGTTTGAAGGCGTTCAGGTTTCATTGCCAGCCTACCAGCTGGAGCAGGGAAATTCGCCCAATGGTCTGCTTTCGCTCATTTATAAATCGTATGCCAAAAACCGGTCGGGCGATTTTCTTTTTCTGCTCAAAGAAGGGTGGCAACCCAGTTACAAATTCAAAAAAGTGAATTACACCGACCAGTCGCATATTCCATTGGTTTTTTACGGGGGTGGTATTTCTCCAAAAATAATCAGCAAAAAACAAAATGCAGTTGATTTTGCGCCTACCCTTTGCCATTTAATCGGCATCCCTATGCCCGACAAAACCCAGGGGGAAGTTATTTCAGATATGATAGATTGAAACGTTAACCGGGCGAGCTAAAAGTTTTCTTTCTCCGACTGAATCTTCACGGCTGTTTGTACGTCGGTTAAGTTATCTGAATCGCGGTCGGCTACAGTTTCTCTCTCCCCAAAATTCATGGGAATCAATTGAACTGAAATTATGGTGTCTCCGGTTAACCGGAACTCCTGGGAGTACTTTTCGAAACCGGGCGATGAAATATTCAGTTGCTGATTGCCGGGTTTTAAAAGAAGATGATAATATCCATTACTATTCGAAATGGTACCTATTCCTGAAAAAGCTTCATAAATAGAGGCATTCTCGATGGCTCCGTCTGAAACATAATTTTTCACAACCCCTGATACAGAAATCATCTGCGTATTTCCTGCGTAGGGGAAAAGTACAAAAACACCGAATAGAAGAATATTTATAATCGTTTTCATGGCTGAAAAATGAATTAATTGTTTAAAAAATGGCTTTCATAAAATAAGACGCATAACCCCCAGAAAAGGTTGCCTCAGGTTAGAAAAAAAAACACATTTATTTTTATAACAAAAAACCAGCCATATTCAACGAAATAAAGAAAAAAATCCTTATTTAAATTTAGTCTATTTTACAATCACGAAATCATGTTGAAAAACAGGCATGTTACGCCTAAATATCTTGGTTTTTTATTAATCAAGTGTTTACTTTTATGCAATTAATATTTGAAACACAAAGTATATGTAAAGAAAAACAACCTGGCCTTAGCGGCTGCAAAAAAATAATTACTCAACCTGTTTTACTTATAATTAAAATTATGCTTATGGATCCCGTTCAATCTTTAGTTAAAGGCCTTGCCGATAAATACGGAAGGACAAGAGAAAGTCTGCTCCCTGTGATGCAGGGTGTGGTACAGCAAGAAAAATACCTTTCGGAATATTCAATGGTGGAAATTGCCCGGGAGATGGATATTCCGGCATCCGACGTTTACGGCACGGCAACTTTTTATTCATTTCTGGAAACCCAGCCCGCCGGTAAGTTTATTATCAGAGTTTGTAAAACCATTACATGTGCCATGAAAGGGAAAAACCAAATCTTGTTTTCCATTCAGGACATGCTTAAAATTAAAGTGGGAGAAACAACCCCTGATAACCGGTTCACTTTGCTCGAAACCAATTGTCTGGGGTGGTGCCACAAAGCTCCTGCAATGCTCATAAATGATGAAGTTTATACCGATCTCACCCCGGAAAAAATCCGGGAAATTCTTTCAGGGTACATTAAAAAATCAATTTAATTAAAAACAGGAAGCAATGGCATACTCATATCAATTAAAAAGGGTGGATTTCATTTTTAAAAATGAAAACAACTGGGAGAAAGTCCTGGCCACTACCATAAAAAAGAAACCGGAAGAAATTATAAACGAACTGATAAGCTCGGAACTGAAAGGAAGAGGAGGAGCCGGTTTCCCCACCGGATTGAAATGGAAACTCACCGCTGAGGCAAAAGCAAAAAATAAATATGTGATTTGCAACGCCGACGAAGGGGAGCCCGGCACATTCAAAGACCGTGAAATTCTCTCTCGCGTCCCTTACAAAGTACTTACAGCAATGGCTGTTTGCGGCTATGTAACCGGGGCAAAAGAAGGATATATTTACTTGCGTGGCGAATACAAATTTCTCGAAGAAGAACTAAACAAGGCCATCGAGGAGTTCCATTACTACTGCCAAGAGACCAATCTCGATTTTAAAGTCAAAATTTTTATGGGAAGCGGTGCCTATATCTGCGGGGAAGAAACCGCCCTGATGGAATCAATGGAAGGCAGACGGGGAGAGCCACGTAACAAACCGCCATTCCCAACCCAGGCCGGGTACATGGATGGCCCAACGGTTATAAACAACGTAGAAACTTTGGTACACACCTTCACCATTTTTGAATACGGCGCAAAAAAATTCTACGACCTGGGCGTTCAGTACTCGCGCGGAACAAAACTGTTCTCTGTTTCGGGCGACACGCCCAAGCCGGGAATTTACGAACTGGAACTGGGGATGAGCCTGCAGGATTTTGTGTATGAATTTGGCGATGGTGATACCAAAGCCGTTCAGGTGGGCGGTGCATCAGGATTTTTGGTGCCACGTAAAAAATTTAACGACACGGCAATCGGCTACCAGGGAAAACTTGTTGGCATTTCGCTGCCAACAGGTGGCTCCATGATGCTTTTCAACAGTTCACGCTCCATGTTCAACGTGCTCGACAATTACCTCGAGTTTTTCAGGGAAGAGTCGTGCGGGCAATGCACCCCCTGCCGGGTGGGCTGCCAACAACTGCTGCTCGGGATTAAAGCGGTAAAACGCGGTGAAAAACCAGCTTCTTACCTCGAAAAACTGCTGAGGCTGACGGAAACCATGCAGTACACGGCAAAGTGTGGATTAGGACAATCTGTTGCAAATTCTTTCTCTTCTATTGTTGAAAATTTTAGGGAAGAGATGATTTATTAAAATTGAAAATCAGAAAAAAATGGCAAAAAATATCAATATTACAATCAACGGTTATCCTGTTGACGTAAAAAAAGGGAAAACAATACTTGAGGCAGCCGAGGAACAAGGCGTGCGCATTCCAACATTGTGTTACCACAAAGACCTTTGTGTTGCAGGAAACTGCAGGGTTTGCGTGGTTGAGGTAGTCGGTCAGAAAAGGCTTTCGGCAGCCTGCGCAACTCCTTGCGAAGACGGGATGGAAATATTAACCAACAGTCTGAAAGTTCGAAATTCAAGAAAGCACATTATTGAACTTCTGCTGTCGGAACACAATGCCGACTGCACAAAATGCTACCGCAATGGAAGCTGCGAACTGCAGGAACTGGCATCGGAATATAAAATCATGACCCAGGACTTTCTGGAGCTGGCACCCATGAAAAATTATACCATCGATATGTTTTCACCGTCGATAATGAAAGACGACAGCAAATGTATCCGCTGCCAGCGTTGCGTAAGGACCTGCTCCGAACTTCAGGGTGTAAATGCACTCACTGTGGCCTACAAGGGCGATAAAATGAAAATAGCCACTTTCTTTGAAAAACCGATGAACGATGTGGTTTGCACCAATTGCGGACAATGCGTAAACCACTGCCCCACCGGTGCCCTGGTTGAAAAGAATTACATTGAAGAAGTTTGGGAAGCCATTGCCGACCCAACCAAACACGTGGTTGTTCAAACAGCACCGGCGGTACGCGTTGGTTTGGGAGAAGAACTCGGTATGAAACCAGGAGAAAGAGTAACGGGCAAAATGGCGGCTGCCCTTAAGCGGTTAGGTTTCAATTCGGTTCTCGATACCGATTTCACAGCCGACCTTACAATTGTGGAAGAAGGGAACGAGCTGCTGACGCGCCTGAAAAAAGCGCTGGTTGATAAAGATCCGGATGTGAAACTTCCGATGGCAACTTCCTGCTCGCCGGGATGGATTAAATACATCGAGCATCTGTACCCGGAATACCTCGATAATTTATCGACCTGTAAATCGCCGCAGCAAATGTTTGGGGCACTGGCAAAAACATATTATGCCAAAGCCCGGAACCTTGATCCCGAAAACATCGTTTCAGTTTCAATAATGCCTTGTACGGCCAAAAAATTTGAAGCTAACCGCCCCGAGATGCACGACAGCGGTTACCGCGACGTGGATTATGTGTTGACCACCCGTGAGCTGGCTATTTTAATCAAACAGGCCGGACTGGACTTTGAAAAGCTGGCACCTGCAAAATTCGACCGGTTGATGGGCGAATCAACCGGTGCCGGTGTAATTTTCGGTGCTACCGGAGGGGTTATGGAAGCCGCATTACGCACAGCCTACGAGCTGGTTACCGGCCGCGACGTGCCATTCGACAACCTGAACATCATGCCGGTGAGGGGCCTGGAAGGTGTGCGGAAAGCCACTATCAAAATAGAAAAACCACTCAAGGAATGGTCATTCCTCGATGGGGTGGAATTGAAATGTGCAGTGGCCCACGGACTGGTAAACGCAAAAAAAGTGATGGATGCAGTAAAAGCCGGCGAAGCAGATTTCCATTTTATTGAAATTATGGCCTGCCCGGGCGGATGCCTCGGTGGTGGCGGACAACCTATTCCTACCAACCCTGAAATCAGGAGAAAACGCACCGAAGCCATTTATGCCGAAGATGGCGACCTGCCGCTCCGGAAGTCGCACGAAAATCCGGAAATACAAAAACTTTATAAAGATTTCCTGATTGAGCCACTGGGTGAAAAATCACATCATCTGCTACATACAAAATACACGAAACGGAAACATTATTAATATCAATTACTTCTCAAAAAAAAATCCGGTGCCAGGGTGGCACCGGATTTTTTTTTGATCATTATTTTGCTCTTTCAGTTTTCTTCAACCAAAGAACAAACTATCCCAATTCAAAAAACCTTTCCCATTTAGAGAAAATAAGAAGTCATAATCCGAACAACAAAACACTACAAATAAACAACTTACAAAAACAGGATCAGTTCTTGCAAATTCCGGCATTGTAGTTTAGTTAAAAATTTTAGGGAAGATAAACTTTAAATTACTTAATCGTAATTGATTTATCTGGTTTTAAAAAGGGCATTTGTACAGAGGGATCCGAAGAGTAGGGTCCCTTTTTTTTATTATTTCATTATATTCGGCAAAATTTTCGGTGCTATGAAATTTACGTCAATGTTAATGCTCTTCTGGGGAATAACTTTTTCCGCCTTTGCCCAGGGACGATACCTCGCTCCAATTACCGATGAAATAGTTACAGAAACTCATACTTATACTTCAAAAGACGGACAAAACCTCGACATGGATATTTACATGCCGGTAAACGATCCGGAAATTGAACGGCCTGTAATTATGTACATTCACGGTGGTGGTTTTCAGGGAGGTGAACGGGACCACGAAAAGAACGTAAAATTTTGTAGCCGCCTGGCAAAACTGGGTTACGTAACGGCATCCATTTCGTACCGGCTGACTCGAAAAAGTAAAAAAGGTGGTTTTGGCTGCAACTGCCCGGCCACAGAAAAGCTAAATACATTCCATGCAGCGATGGAAGATATTCAGGATGCAACTTATTACCTGATTCAAAACAGACACCTGTTTGAGATTGATCCGCAAAAAATAATACTTGCCGGCAGCAGTGCCGGAGCCGAAGCGGCACTGATAACAGCCTACCAGCCCCCCTTTTGTTACGGACTCGAATCGGGCCCGGTTGATTATGCCGGGGTAATCGGTATGGCCGGTGCAATTCCTGACACTTCTATAATTTTTGAGGACTCGGCCGTTCCTTCGTTGCTTTTTCACGGAACTGACGACAACCTGGTACCTTATGCCTCGGCACCGCATCATTACTGCAAACCCAATGCACCTGGGTACATAATTTTGCACGGCTCGCATACTATTGCAAAAAAACTGGCACAGCTTGAAATACCACACTGGCTACACACTACCTGCGGTGGCGGACACGAAATGGCCAGCAACCCTATGAGCGATTATTTTGATGAAATTGTAAACTTTTGTTTTAACTTTGTGCTCAGCGGTACCGCTGAAAACCGTCACACTGTGGTGCAGGGAATTCAGCAAAAACCGGAATATGAACAATTTAATTTCTGTGAACAATGAAAAAAACAATCTTTATCTTTCTGCTTTTAATTCCAACCGTTTTACTTTCGCAACCAATGAACATCGTTTCTTTCAATATAAGGCTCAACACCCCAAGTGACGGAGAAAACGCATGGCCCAACCGGATTGAAATGGCCACCGGATTATTGAAATTTCACGAAGCTGACATTTTTGGTTTGCAGGAAGCCCTCCACGGCCAAATTTTAGATATTGAAAATAAAATGCCCGGATACGAATGGTTTGGTGTGGGCCGCAAGGATGGTAAACAAGGGGGCGAATTCAATCCTATCTTCTACAAAAAATCAAAATACAAATTGCTGGACCACGGCACTTTCTGGCTGTCAGAAACACCAGAAGAACCAAGCACTGGATGGGATGCAGCACTCAACCGGATTGTTACCTGGGGCATTTTTAAATCGAAAGATACAGGTAAAGAATTTATGGTTTTCAATACCCATTTTGACCATGTGGGCGTGGAAGCCCGGAAAAATTCAGCTACACTTATTCGCGAAAAAATACAAAAAATGGTACCCGCCAACACCCCGGCAATTCTAACGGGTGACTTTAACCTCACTCCCGACCAGGAACCCATTAAAATGCTCAAAGATTACCTGGGTGACAGCCGCGAAGTAACAAAAGAATCTCCCTACGGACCTGTAGGTACGTATAACGGGTTTGATATTAACGCCGATTTAAGCAGCCGTCGGATTGATTATATTTTTGTGAAAGGAGACATCGAGGTTTTAAAATATGCTGCCTTAAGCGAAATTAAAGACAACCGGTTTCCCTCGGATCATTTACCAATAATTGCCAAGGTGCAGCTAAAATAAAGAGTTCCTTAACAATGGATAAAATCAGGGATTTTCATACTTAACCTTCTTGCTCGAAAATCAGGACAGTTCATTATTAATGACCAATATTGTTACAATTTAATTGTATAAGCAGCTTCAAACTGAAGAAATAAAACTTTTACCCCCGCAAAAACTACTTAATGTTAATTTTATATTGAAATCTTACCGCTTTCCATTGAACTACTTGGTATAAATTTATGATATTTGTTCCTTAGCAAATCAATAGATTTACAACTCAAAAAGTCAAATACTTATGTTCAAAATTCAAACGTTAAATAAAATCGATCCCGACGGTCTTAGATTGTTTCCCCTCAACAACTATGAAATTGCAAGCGAAATTCCCAATCCTGATGCCATTGTGCTTCGCAGCTTTAAAATGCACGACATGGAACTCCCCTCCTCGTTAAAAGCTGTTGCCCGTGCCGGTGCCGGAGTAAATAACATACCGGTTGAAAAATGCACCGAAAAAGGGATTGTGGTTTTCAATACGCCCGGCGCCAATGCCAATGGGGTAAAAGAACTTGTAATTGCAGGCCTTTTACTTTCCTCGAGAGACATTATCGACGGAGCAGCATGGGTCAAAACACTGGCTGACAAAGGAGACGAAATCCCGGCATCGATTGAACAGGGGAAAAAGAATTTTGGAGGCCAGGAGATTAAAGGAAAAACGCTTGCAGTAATTGGGTTGGGAGCCATTGGAGTGCTCGTGGCTAATGCTGCCCAGACCCTGGGAATGAACGTAATCGGATACGACCCCTATATGAAAGTTCAGCAAGCACTGAAACTGAGCAACCAGGTAACCTGGGTGGAAGGCATTCAGCCAATACTGGCGCAGGCCGACTATGTGACACTAAATATCCCGCTCACCCCCGAAACCGAAGGATACATCAACAAAGAAAAATTCAACATGATGAAAGACGGCGTGCGCCTGCTCAATTTTGCACGCGGCGGACTGGTAAACCGGAGCGATTTAAAAGAAGCCATTGCCGCAGGTAAAGTTTCACGCTATGTGACCGATTTCCCCAACGAAGAAACCCTGAATATGGACAAGGTCATTGCCATTCCGCACCTTGGCGCGTCAACAAAAGAGTCGGAAACAAATTGCGCCGTTATGGCGGTAAATCAGTTAAAAGATTTTATTGAAGACGGTAACATAAAAAACTCGGTTAATTTTCCCGAGGCATTTATGGAGAGAAACGACGGGGCCAGAATATTAATTGGCAATAAAAATATCCCCAACATGGTCAGCCAGATTTCCAGTGCGCTGGCTTCCGAAGGGTTAAACATTGATAACATGCTGAATAAAAAGCGTGATAACATTGCCTACAACATTATTGATGTAACCCGATCCAAAATTGATGAACAGCTCATTTCCAAGCTAAAATCAATTGAAGGAGTTTTCATGGTCCGAATAATTCAGAAATAAGAATATTTTAACACTGCACAAGAGGAGCCTGCGGGTTCCTCTTTTTTTGTTATTTTTGGGCTGAACCTCTGTTACAGAATAAAAACTAAAATAATAATAACATGAGTAATCAAATTGACAAAAAAGCAGCTGATAACATCCGTATTCTGTCGGCCGCAATGGTCGAAAAAGCCAAATCGGGGCACCCTGGTGGTGCGATGGGAGGTGCTGATTTCATCCACATCCTTTTCTCCGAATTTTTAAACTACGATCCGTCAGATATGGAATGGCCCAATCGCGACAGATTCTTTCTCGATCCGGGACACATGTCGCCCATGCTTTATTCCGTGCTTTCCATGGCCGGAACATTCACCATGGATGATCTAAAGAACTTCAGGCAATGGGGCAGCGTTACACCCGGCCATCCTGAAAAAGATGTGGCAAGGGGAATTGAAAACACCTCGGGTCCCCTGGGACAAGGTCACTCCATGGCAGTTGGAGCTGCCATTACTGAACGGTTCCTGACAACCCGCTTTGGCGACTGGATGGCACACAAAATTTACACTTTCATATCCGATGGCGGAATCCAGGAAGAGGTATCGCAGGGTGCCGGCCGGATAGCAGGGTACCTGGGCCTCGGAAACCTCATCATGTTTTACGACTCAAATAAAATTCAGCTTTCCACAAAAACCAATGTGGTTACGGCTGAAGACACGGCAAAAAAATACGAAGCCTGGGGTTGGAATGTGCTTACAATTGACGGCAATAACCAGGACCAAATCAGGGAAGCCCTGAAAAAAGCCAATGCCGAAACACAAAAACCCACACTCATTGTTGGCGAAACAGTAATGGGGAAAGGAGCTGTTACTGAAGATGGCAGCTCGTTCGAAAGCCAGACTTCAACTCACGGAATGCCACTGTCGAAAGCAGGAGGATCATTTGAAAAAACCATTGAGAACCTGGGTGGCAACCCCGAAAATCCGTTTCAGATTTTTGAAGAAGTTAAAGAATTTTACAACAAACGAAAAGAAGAACTGATAAAAGCCGCAGCTGACAAAAAAGCACAGCAGGCTAAATGGGAAAAAGAAAATCCGGAGCTGGCCCAAAAACTGAAAACATTCTTTACTGATGAAGCGCCTCAATTTGATTTTTCTTCAGTAGAACAAAAAGAAAACGTAGCCACCCGCGGAGCCTCAGGCGCTGTGCTGGCAGCAATGGCAGGCAAAGTTGAGAACCTGATTGTGGCTTCGGCCGACCTTTCCAATTCCGATAAAACCGACGGTTTCCTGAAAAAAACCCAACCATTGCAAAAAGGCGATTTCAGTGGTTCATTTCTCCAGGTTGGTGTAAGTGAACTCACCATGGCCTGCCTGGCCAACGGAATGGCGTTGCACGGCGGCGTTATCCCGGTTTGCGGAACGTTCTTCGTTTTCTCCGATTACATGAAACCAGCCGTGCGCCTTGCTGCATTAATGGAACTTCCGGTAAAATACGTTTGGACACACGATGCATTCCGCGTTGGTGAAGATGGCCCCACCCACCAGCCAGTGGAGCAGGAAGCCCAAATCAGGCTGTTGGAAAAACTGAAAAACCACAGCGGTGAAAACAGCATGCTGGTGCTGCGCCCTGCCGATGGAAACGAAACCACAGCGGCATGGAAAATGGCTGTTGAAAATACAGCTACACCCACAGCATTGATACTGTCGCGCCAGAATATTGAGAACATTCCGGCCAGTGGTGATCCGTATCAATCGGCACTGCAAACCGAAAAAGGAGCCTACATTGTGCTGAAACCAAAAGCCAAACCAGATGTGGTTCTCGTAGCCAACGGTTCAGAAGTATCGTCGCTGGTTGACGGTGCTAAACTTCTGTCTGAAAAAGATAACCTGAACGTGCAGGTGGTTTCAGCCCCTTCCGAAGGATTGTTCAGGAACCAACCAAAAGACTACCAGGAAAGTGTGCTGCCCACAGGAATTCCACGTTTCGGACTAACGGCAGGATTACCGGAAACGCTCACCGGACTGGTTGGCGAAAACGGCTCGATTTGGGGAATGGAAACATTCGGATTTTCTGCTCCTTACAAAGTGCTGGATGAAAAACTGGGCTTTAACGGCGAAAATGTGTACAAACAGGTAAAAGAAATGCTTTCTTAAAAAAGCGTTCAAAATAGTTTTTATTGAAGAAGCTGTCCTTAGCCGGATGGCTTCTTTTTTTATGACTCTAAATGAGGGAGCTACAAACCAGCATTAACATATATCAACAAGTCATTGGGGGTTGAATTAAATTTCTATTTTTGGGAAAAACAATCTCAACTATAAAAAATGAAGAACCTGCTATTACTTACCGTTATTGTACTTCTTTCAGCAAGTTGCTCGAAGCAACAAAACAACTGGCACCAATATACCGGGCCCAACCGGAATGCAACAATTGAAGGTGAACAAATTTTTGAGTCATGGCCGGAAGATGGCCCGAAAGAGTTATGGTCGTTCCCGCTGGGGCCGGGCTATGGCGGAGCCAGTATTTTCGGCGACGAGGTTTTTGTCCTCGACCGCGAGAAAGGCGAAAAGGATATTCTCCGCTGCATCGATTTAAATACCGGCGATGAGAAATGGAATTATTCTTACCAGGCCAAAGGTGAACTCCCCTACCCTGGATCGAGGGCCGTTCCAACCGTTGACGAGAACTATATTTGGAGTGTTGGCCCACATGGCCATTTTCACTGTTTCGATAAGAAAACACAGCAACCCGTGTGGTCGCTCAATATTCTTGAAAAATTTGATGGAAAACTGCCCAACTGGGGCGTTTCGCAATCGCCGTTAATTTATAACGACTGGGTAATTGTTGCCCCGCAGTCGCCAAAAGCGGGTGTGGTAGCTTTTGATAAACTAACCGGTGAAATCGCCTGGCAAAGCCGTCCGCTCACCGGACACAATTTCCATGTCTCGCCTGTTTTGGCCAGCTTCGGAGGAGTTGACCAGGTGGTAATGATTAGTCCATACGACCGCAAAGATTCAACTTTTTCACACGAAGTGGTTTCGTTCGATGCCCAAACCGGCGAGGAGTTATGGAGTTACAACGGCCTGAAATCATTTAACACAATTTCGCCTGCCACGGTTGTTGATGATACAAGATTGTTCTTAACCGACTGCTCCTACAACGACAATTACCAGCCGGTTTCAATAATGCTGGAAATCAAAAAAGAGGGCAATAATTTTAGCGTGAATGAACTCTTTTTCACCGAAGAAGCAGGCTGTAAAATGCACCCCGGAATAGTAGTTGATAACCACATCTACCTGAACAATAACGGCCGCCCTAATCAGCTGTATTGCATGACAATGGATGGCAAGCTTGTTTGGGAACAGGGTGACACGCCCAATTTTGAAATGGGTTCGTTGATTCGGGTGAATGACATTTTAATTGCACAAAACGGGAAAAACGGCGACATTCACTTCATAAATCCGTCGCCAGATAGATACGATGAGCTGGGCAAAGTTTCGTTTTTCGACTCGGGCAAATCTCAAGCATGGTCGCCAATGGCCTTCAGCAGCGGCAAACTTATAGCTCGCGACATGGAAAAAATGGTGTGTGTTGATGTTGGTGGAAATTGAAAGCAACAATTAAACCACTTAAACATGTTGATTTGCTCCCCACTTTTGCGTAGCAGCGCCACACATTAAATATTTGCAGGCCATAATTTTGCCTGGTTTTCAACCGACAACATAAATTCGTGCATTTGGCACACTCTTTTCCTGTACTTCAGCAAAAAAATAACTTATGATGATTTTACAGGAAAAAGAAATAAAAAAACTGCTCGGACAAAAAGAGCCGGTGCTGTTTCTGGATTACGACGGCACACTCACGCCTATTGTGAAACGCCCTGAAGATGCCATCATTTCTGACGAGATGAAAACCGTTTTGCGGGAATGCGCCAAAAAATTTAAAGTTGCTGTAGTAAGCGGCCGCGATATGGACGACCTGAAAAGTAAAGTTAATCTCGGCAACCTCATCTATGCCGGAAGCCACGGCTTTCGGATTTCCGGACCGGATGGATTGTACAACGAACATGAAAAAACCAGTGAGATACTTCCGCAACTCGATAAAATTGAAAAGCTCATGCAGGAAGTGTTTCCGGCTATTGACAGTGGAATTCAGATTGACAGAAAACGCTACGCCATTGGTGTGCACTACCGCAATGCGAAAGAAAAAAATGTGCCGGCCATAATCGGAAAAGTGAAAGAAATTGTTGAAAAATTTCCGGAATTTAAAACCGGCGAAGGCAAAAAAATTATTGAAGTAAAACCGGATGTGGACTGGCATAAAGGAAAAGCATTGCGCTGGATTATGGACAAACTGGGAGCTGCCGACAAAAACAAATTTATTCCGATTTACATTGGCGACGACATTACCGATGAAGACGGTTTTGAAGCCATTAAAGATTTCGGAATTGGCATTTTGGTTGGTGAGCACGGAAAACCAACAGCAGCAAAGTACAAGCTGAAAGATGTTAGCCAGGTGAAAGAATTTCTGCAAACACTGGCAAAAACAATGAATTAACGCAGGGTTCTTTCAACCGGAAGAAGGCAGGATAAAAAGTGCGGCAGCTTTAATCAGTCTCATAATTTTAAGTTATAATAGTAACGTTCAAATATTTCTTCTTAAATTGAAACAAAAAAATGAAAAAGCAGTTAAGACATTATTTAATCAGTTTAAATGGTATCCTGGCTATCATTTTCGGGCTGGTTACTTTATTTTTTCCCGGGATAACAATTGCGGCACTGGGCATTTATTTTGCCATTTCAATTTTAATAGGCGGCATTTCATTAACAGTGGGCGCCATACGGGGGAAAAACGCAAACAACAATTGGTACCTGATACTAATTGAAGGCCTTGTGGGAATTATTATTGCCATTGTAATTTTAGCACGCCCCAAGCTGGTAGCTACTGTTTTTATTACCATTATTGGAATTTGGGCCCTAATAACCGGCCTCTATTTTTTAACAATCTATCTAAAAAAAATGCTGCCCCCGTTTTCAAATATTTTTGTTTTAATTTTGAGCATTTTGTCACTTTTAAGCGGAATCTTAATTGTGCTCAATCCGTTTGAAAGCACGCGCATTGTTACCATTTTAATTGGATTTTACGCCCTGGCTTACGGGCTCTATTCCATTATCAATTCAGCCAGAATTTTTCGTTAACTATGAATAATGAGAATTTGATTTCATAATGAATTTCATAATTTCGAACTCAACAAAACAGAATTTAAAATGAACATACTGATTACAGGAACAAGTTCGGGCCTTGGTTTTGGATTGGCAGGTTACTACCTGGAGCAAGGCCACAAGGTTTACGGGATTAGCCGAAAAGTAAACAGTAGCTTAAAAAGCAATCCCAACTTTAATCTTCTGCCCCAGGATTTAACCATGTTCAGGGAAGTGGAGACCAACCTGTACTCTTTTCTGAAAGGTATTGTTAAACTTGACCTGGTAATTTTAAATGCCGGAATTTTAAACGAAATAAAAGATCTGAAAGACACCCCACTCGAAGAAATCAAAAAAACAATGGATGTGAATGTGTGGGCCAATAAAATACTGATTGAAGCACTTTTCAACCAGGGAAAAGAAGTTGACCAGATTGTTGCCATTTCATCGGGAGCTTCGGTTAGCGGATCACGCGGTTGGAATGCCTATTCGCTGTCGAAAGCCACGCTCAACATGCTCATCGACCTTTATGCAAAAGAATTTACAAAAACACACTTTTGCGCACTGGCACCGGGGCTTATCGATACCAACATGCAGGATTACATTTACAGCCTGGAAGAACTGGAAAAATTCCCGGTGCTGAAAAAGCTGCAATCATCCAAAGGGACTAAAAAAATGCCACCTCCCGACAAAGCGGCAAAAATCGTAGCCCGGGGAATTGAAAAGACACTGGCATACGAAAGCGGTTCTTTTCTCGATGTCAGAAACATGTAATTCCGGCCGATTTTTCAAAAAAAACAACAAAAACAGAGTGTATGAAACCACAATCGAATGAAGTAATTAAGAAAAACATTGTTGAACAGCTCGCATGGAACGATGCCATTGATGCCAACAAAGTTCAGGTAGAAATTAAAGACAAAAAAGTGATATTAACCGGAAGCGTGCCCAGCTACAGCTCAAAAATTGATGCGGCACGCGAAGCCATGTCGGTGGCCGGGAACTTCGAAATTGACAATCAGCTTACCGTGAAATTTGAAGCGAAGCAGGATATTCCCAACGATTTTGAAATGACCGAAAATATCCAGAATATGCTGAAGTGGAACAGCGATATTAATCCGGTAAACATCAGAGTGGAAACCGACAAAGGCGTTGTTTCATTATCGGGAACTGTTTCGCGTTCGTGGGAAAAAACCAAAGCCGAAAAAATGATTCATGCCACCAAAGGAGTTGTGGATGTGGTGAATAACATTAAAGTCAAGCCGTCATCAGTCCGTTCAGATGCTGCTATTGAAAAAGACCTGAAAAGGGCACTTGAGCGGAATCCGTTGATAGTAGAAGATTCACTGTTTGTTGAAGTTGAAAATGGTGTAATTTATGTGAGCGGCTCGGTAACCACGGAGTCAATCAGAGACGAAATTCTCGACCAGGCAATCAACACCGCCGGAGTGGTTGATGTAGTAAATGAAATTACAATCGGGTAATCGCAGTTTTTGCTTCTGGTTTCTGTTGCCGGGTTTTGCTCTGGAAATAAACCTGCACCATTTATGAAGCAGTACTTTCTTCTTTAGTTTTGAAAGTTTCAGTTTTGGTGAACTTGTTGTAGCTTTCTTTTACTGAATCCACTTCTTCTTTAATAAATTTTTCGATGTTTTTCACGGTTACTTCCTCTCCCATCATTTCGAGGCGTTGTGCGGTGGTAACGGCTTTGGGCACTGCAATCCAAAGTATTAAATAAGCCAGCACAGCCGCTCCGGTAGTTACAAAAGCCAGCAATACAAAAATGATGCGAACAAGCACAACATCCATGTTAAAATACACGGCAATTCCGCCGCAAACGCCGCCCAAAACTTTTTGGTCAGGATGCCGATAAAGCCTTCTTTTAGGTTTCTTTTGTCCGACCAGCGGCTCTTCATCTCCAATTTCTTCTTCAAAAAATTCGGGTGTTCCCATTGTTTCAATCACTTCGTTTACACCCTCCAGGGTCACCGCATTTTTTCCATCCTCCGTTTTCTGACTGAAAATTTCGGCAATCCGGGCCTCAATATCCGATGTAATCTCTTTTCCTTCTTCTTCTTTGCCAAAATAATTCTGGAGGTTGACCAGGTATTTTTGCAAAACGGTGTAGGCATCTTCTTCAATATGAAATACCCTGCCGCTTAAATTAATTGTGAATGTCTTTTTCATCTCAGGTTATTTTTTTACAAGTTAAAAATTGTTTTTAAAATTTCAGGCTCTCATCTGTTTTACTTTATTCACTGCATCCGATAATTCCGTCCACGATCCTTCCAGCTCGGTCAAAAAATTTCGGCCTTTTTCAGTAAGTTCGTAATATTTGCGGGGTGGTCCCTGTGTCGATTCTTCCCAGCGGTAGGCCAGCAAACCATCGTTTTTCAAACGGGTGAGCAACGGGTAAAGCGTGCCTTCAACTACAATCATTTTGGCATCTTTCAACCCTTTTATTATGCTGCTGGCATAAAGCGGCTCTCCGTTAAGGACCAGGAGGATACAGTATTCCAGTACTCCCTTCCTCATCTGTGCTTTTGCATTTTCTATTTTCATTTGATTTGAATTTTTAATTGTTTTTCCTGGCTTTTTCCCTAATATCTACCGCTGTGCATATAAGCAGTTCCATCCTTTTAAAACAGACTGCCGTTCAGCATCCAGTTTTCAACTTTCAGTTCATCCTCAGCTTCTTCAGCTATTTCAAACGTAGTGTAAAACCTGGCCTCGTCAGTCATCCACTCTTCCAGTTCCAAAGGTTCATCGGTTTCTGCTTCCAGTGAAATAAAGGTTCCGAAATTGCTTTCATTAACCATCCACTCTTCAACTTCCAGCGAATTTTCACTTTCAATTTCCAAAAGAGCAGCAAACGAGTCAGAAGCCTTAAAACTTGCTTCAGTAGCCGATGCCAGCCGTGGCTCGTTTGCTGAAAGTGCGGTGTAACCTTCTGCGTTCGATGCATAATAAGATTTCATACTTTCCTGGGCATTTACTGCTACACTTATAATAATTAAGCTAGCAAAAATTAATGCCATTGTTAAAGTTACGTGCTGAACTTTTTTGCTTTCCTGTGATTCAATTTTTGTTTTCATGACTCATCCTCCTGTTTTTTAATTTTTTTTGTTTCTGTTTTTTCTGTTTCGCTATTAAGACGCTGCGATTTTTAATTCGTTACACTCTATATAGAACTTTTTTTAAACTATTACTGTTTTTTGCCTTGTTATTTGCTATACAAATATAATGACAAAAAATAGAACCATGCAATACAAAGTAGTGATTTTTTTGAAAAAATTTTATCACTTTTCATTAAAACGCTGTCTAACAGACTATTATTATTGAAAAAAATTTCAACAAGAATTGGAATTTAATCTGTTTGGATAATTGAAATCTATCTGAGATTTGAATATTGGGTTTTGAAATTTGGACATTGGAGTGAATTCCCTATCAACTTTTCAGAAAGCTCCTCCTTTTTGCTTTCACCTCTCCCACTGCCTTGTTGGTCGAAATTATTTTAAGTTTCAGACCAGGCTGGCTACATTAGTGTAATATTTTATCTTTGTCAGATTATTTAAATGTCAAAATTCAGATAGTATGAAATTAGCACTGATAGGATACGGAAAAATGGGGAAAGAGATCGAAAAAATTGCCCGTTCGCGCGGACATGAGATTGAGCTCATTATTGATATCGACAACCAAAACGATCTGACAGTTGAGAACCTACGCAAATGTGATGGTGCCATTGAATTTACGATTCCCGATTCGGCAGTGGAAAACTATTTCAAGTGTTTTGAAGCTGGAATTCCGGTAGTTAGCGGAACCACCGGCTGGCTCGATCGCAAAAACGAGGTTTATGAAAAATGCCGCGAAACCGACGGCACATTTTTTTATGGCAGCAATTTTTCGGTAGGCGTAAACCTGTTTTTCGAACTGAACAGGCAACTTGCCCGACTGATGGCTTCCCGCCAGGAATACAAACCCGAAATGACCGAAGTGCATCACACCCACAAACTGGATGCACCCAGCGGAACTGCCATCAGCCTTGCCGAAGACATGATTGAAATTTTGCCCGAAATAAAACAATGGTCGAAAGAAAAAGCAGAATCAGATAACGAGTTCCCTATCAAATCAGAAAGAGAGGGCGAAGTACCCGGCATCCACACCATTAAATACGATTCGGATGTGGACTACATAGAAATTACCCACAGCGCCAAAAGCCGCAAAGGCTTTGCTCTTGGGGCAGTCCTGGCAGCCGAATTCAGCAATGAAAACAAAGGAATACTTTCCATGAAAGACATGTTAAAACTTTAAAAATATTTTAATGATTAAAGAAATTCTTACCAACAAATGGTTCAAATTTATTAGTGTTGGTACACTGTACACCCTTTGGGTAATCTGGCTCGGAAGTTTCTGGTGGTTACTGGGCCTCGGCGTTATTTTCGATATTTACATCACCGAAAAAGTCCACTGGGCTTTCTGGAAGAAAAAAAACCCGCCGGGAGGAAAGCAAACAAAAGTTGTTGAATGGGTTGATGCCATCATTTTTGCCGTAATTGCCGCTACTTTTATCCGCATGTTTTTTATTGAAGCCTACACCATTCCAACTTCTTCAATGGAAAAATCGTTGCTCGTGGGCGATTACCTGTTTGTGAGCAAAGTAGCGTACGGCCCCAAAACGCCGAACACCCCGCTGTCGTTTCCGTTTGTTCACAACACACTTCCGCTTACACGTACCAAAAAATCGTATGTGGAGTGGATTAAACAACCCTACAAACGGCTGGCAGGTTTTGGCGATGTAAAAAACAATGATGTGGTCGTTTTCCATTTCCCCGAAGGCGACACGGTGGCGCTTAATGTTCAAAATCAGAGTTATTACCAGTTAATTCGCACCTACGGACGAGATCGGGTTTGGAACGACACACGCAGTTTTGGCGAAGTTGTGGCCCGCCCGGTTGATAAACGCGAAAACTACATTAAACGCTGCATTGGTATCCCGGGAGATGAAATTCAGATGGTACGCGGCCAGGTTACCGTTAACGGAAAACCACAAAAACATTTTGACGGGGTTCAACACAACTACATCGTGCGTACAAACGGGACATCAATCAACCCGAGAGCTCTGGATCGCCTCCATATTGCCGAAGACGACCGGACTGTTTTTTCAAGCGAGCGCTATGTTTTCCCGCTTACCGATGAGAATGTGGAAAAACTAAAAAATTTTGCCAATGTGACTTCAGTGGAAAAAATTGTGGAAGAACCGGGCGATTGGGAACCTGCCGTTTTTCCCGGCGACGAAAATTTCCCCTGGAATGTGGATAATTTCGGGCCGCTTACCATTCCGTCAAAAGGCGAAACCGTTCAGCTAACACCCGACAATCTTCCGCTTTACGAACGCATTATCGATGCGTACGAGAACAACGACCTGGAAGTAACAAACGGGTCCATCTATATTAATGGTGAAGAAACAACCAGCTATACTTTTGACATGGATTACTACTGGATGATGGGCGACAACCGGCACAACTCGGCCGACTCGCGCTACTGGGGTTTTGTTCCCGAAGACCATGTGGTGGGGAAAGCAAGCTTTATCTGGCTTTCGCTCGACAAAGACCGTTCACTGCTGCAAAAAATTCGCCTGCGCAGAATGTTTCGCACAATTCATTAAATAAATTGGACATAACTTATTTTTAAGAGGATAGCAAATTTCTGCTATCCTTTTTTTATATTGCTAAAAAATTATTGAAATGAGCGCAGTTATAATCATCATCCTTATCCTGGCCATTTTACTGGTCATTTTTACGCTTCAAAATTCGTTCGAGATTACCATAACCGCTTTTTTCTGGGAAATCCCCAATGCACCGTTGGTTCTAGTGCTACTTTCAAGTGTTCTGCTGGGGTATATCATCTCAGCTCTCTATTTTTATCCAAGAATATGGAAGCTTAAAAAAGAGAATAAAAAGCAGAACAAAACAACCGAAAAATTGAAAAAGGAACTGCAAGAAGAAAAATCAATCGAAACTGAAAAAACCGGCCCCGAAGGGATAGAACTCGATGTAAATGAAGAAGAGGAAGACACTTCTTTTTTTAAAGAATAAAAATCCAACACATCTCCCTACTTACAATAAATTTTCCAACCTCCTGATTGGAAAAAAGTTTGACAATATAAATCCTCATGATATTTTTTAAAAGAAAGCCCGTTTTAAAACAGTTAAACTCTGTTGCAGTGTTTTGTGCTAGTTTAATTGCAGCGCTATTTTTTTGTGGTTTTAACAAACGCCCCCGGACTTTTTCCAATATGTTTTTTGAACAACCTCGAAAAATAAAAGGGATCTTCGTAACCCAACGCAAATGCCACCTCTTTTATTCTCATCGATTTATTGGTCAGCAAGCGAATGGCTTCCTGCATTTTCAGGTTGATAAAATAATCAAAAGGCGATGATCCTGTTCTGTTCCTGAAAATTTTGGAAAGATGAGATTCCGACAGCTGAACCTTGTTGGCAATATCCTGAATTTTGATGCACTTGTTCAGGTTTTCCTGCATAAAAAAGATAGCCTGTTCGACCGGATTTTTACTATGATAACCTTTCGAAGCGCGGTACGTTTCCACATAAAAAAAAGAGGCAAGCAAACAGCTTAACGATAAATTGGCAAATTCAATGTTCTCTTGTGAAAAGCCCAGTTCCAGAGAGGTCAGTATTTCGTTAAAGAGGTTGATTCGGTCATCCACCCGGGAGGTTGTTACAGTTTTTAGCATCATCGGGACACCGAAAAACTTTTCGAAACGATGACTTTTCGCTCCACCGAAATGGATCCAGTAAATTGACCAGGGATCATTTTCAAAAGCCCAGTAAGAATGTGACCGGTGAGCCGGAATGACAAAATAGGAATTGGGTTTTATTAAATAAGATTGTCCATGAACCTGAATGGTCCCGCTGCCGCTTATACAATAGATAAGAATATTTTCATGAATACCCGATTTTCTTGTCCGGTAATGGTGAAGCGCATAAGGATAAAACCCAATGTCGGTTATGTAAAGGGCTTTTGTTAAGGGATTTGACTTTATTTTATTTAATATTTTGGTTGGCATTACAATACTTCTGTCTCCAAAAAAACTGTCCATTTTTCCGGTTACAGGCTCTGTGTTAATTTTTTTAACTTTCATCATTCTGTCTTTATTATTTGTTTACAGATTACTGATTTAAAACTCATTGCAAAAATAGGATTTCCAGATTTGCTAAATTTCTTTATTGGACTTCAAATATATATTAAATCCAGCAAAATTTTGGCAATAGGTTCCATGTTCATTTTTAACATTTTCTATATAAAATAGAATTATCCATTTTTTCCCATAATTTTCTATTGTTAAATGAATAGGATTAGAATATCATTGCACTATAATGAAAACTATCTTTTATATAAGACAAAATCAAATGTAGTTACTATGAAAAAAATCAGTCTGTTTTGTTTTCTAAAACAAGCAAAACAGTTAAATTTTGTTGCAGTGTTTTGCGCGGGTTTAATTGTGATGCTGTTTTTTTCCACTAATCTTTTTGCATACCCTGGGATTTCGGAATCCATTTCCGAAGCAGGGCAGCAAACAGAGATTTCCGGAAAAGTTTTGGATACTGAAGGGTTGCCCCTGCCAGGTGCAACCATTACGGTTTTGGGTACCTCACGAGGTGTAATTACTGATAATGATGGTACTTACTCTATCAATGCGGCACCGTCCGATAAACTTGTTTTCTCGTTTATCGGGATGGAAAGCCAGTTAATTGATGTGGAGAACAAAACCATTATTGATGTTACCATGGAGCCAAAAACCGAAGAGCTGGATGATGTAACCGTTGTTGCATTTGCACGGCAGAAAAAAGAGAGCGTTTTGGCTTCCATTGAAACGGTTAAGCCTGAAGACCTCAGGGTACCGGCCAGTAACCTGACCACAGCCCTGGCAGGACGAATGTCAGGAATTATTTCGTACCAGCGGAGTGGCGAACCCGGACAAGATAATGCCGAGTTCTTTATTCGTGGCGTTACTACTTTCGGGTACAAAAAGGATCCGCTTATTTTAATTGACGGGATTGAACTTTCTACCGATGACTTAAGCCGTCTACATCCCGATGATATTGCGGCATTCTCGATTATGAAGGATGCCACCGCTACGGCTTTATACGGTGCGCGTGGTGCCAACGGTGTTATTTTGGTTACAACCAAAGAGGGGCGCGAAGGAAAGGCAAAGGTGAACATCCGGTTTGAAAACTCTATATCGCAACCCACACAAAACATTGACCTTGCTGATCCCATAACATACATGCAGCTCCATAACGAAGCGGTTAAAACCCGCGATCCGCTTGGACTGCTCCCTTACTCTTTAAGCAAAGTTGAAAACACAATAAACGGAACCAATCCGTATGTGTATCCAACTACCGACTGGCAATCTGAATTGCTGAAAGATTACACCATGAACCAACGCCTGAATTTCAACATCAGCGGTGGAGGGGAAGTAGCACGTTATTACCTGTCAGGTGGTGTTACAAAAGACAATGGTGTGCTGGATGTTGACCAACGCAACGACTTCAACTCCAATATCGATTTAAAAAGATATTTAATCCGTTCCAACATCAACATCGACCTGACTAAAACCACAGAGGCGGTTGTTCGCGTTCACGGAACATTCGACGATTACCGCGGGCCAATACAGGGAGGTACCGAAACCTACAAGGCAATTGTCCGTTCCAATCCTGTCCTGTTCCCGGCTTATTATCCGCCCGGCGAAAAATACCAGCATACCAATCATATTCTGTTCGGTAATTACGGAAACGGGAATTACATTAACCCGTATGCTGAAATGGTGAAAGGTTATAAAGAATACAGCCAGTCGCTGATGCTTGCACAAATTGAATTAAAACAGGATTTGAAGTTCATTACAGAAGGCCTGCGGTTCAGGTTATTGGGTAACACCACACGAAATGCTTATTTCGATGTAACACGTAATTATAACCCGTTCTTTTATAATGTAACAGATTATAATAACCGCACGGATGAATACGAACTTCAGTTGCTGAACTCAGAAGAAGGACGGGAATACTTAGATTACCAGGAAGGACAGAAAATCGTTTCATCAACGTTTTATGCTGAAAGTGCCCTCGACTACGATCGTACTATTGCTGAAAAACATACTGTTACCGGTCTGCTCGTTG
The DNA here is from genome assembly GCF_900141875.1 of Tangfeifania diversioriginum. Lineage (GTDB taxonomy): Bacteria > Bacteroidota > Bacteroidia > Bacteroidales > Prolixibacteraceae > Tangfeifania > Tangfeifania diversioriginum. The sequence goes on from NZ_FQZE01000012.1 coordinate 78,641, forward strand.
GTATTATGAGACAATCGCTCTACGGAAATGCCGGCGACCTGCAGCGGTCACTTCCCTTCCGTAACCTCGGTATTTCCGGTCGTTTCACGTATGCATACGACACCAAATATTTCCTTGAATTCAACTTTGGGTACAACGGTACCGAGCGTTTTTCTGAAAACGAACGGTTCGGGTTCTTCCCCTCTGCCGGTTTTGGCTGGTTAATTTCAAAAGAAAATTTCTGGCAACCATTATCAAACGTAATTACCGAATTCAAATTAAAGGCAACCCACGGTTTGGTAGGTAACGATGCCATCGGTTCGCAGAATGACAGGTTCTTCTACTTATCGAATGTAAACCTGAACGATGGAGGAAGAGGCTATGCCTGGGGGGCCGACGGTGGTTACTCACGCAACGGGGTTTCCATTTCGAGGTATGCCAACGATAAAATTACATGGGAAACAGCTACTAAAACAAATATTGGGGCTGAATTTACCCTGTTCGATAAAATTGAGTTCGATGTTGATATATTTAAAGAATACAGGACCAATATTCTTATGGACCGTCTTTCATTCTCAACATTCGGGCTTCAGGCAAATACAAAGGCCAACGTTGGCGAAGCTTCGAGCAAGGGTATTGACATGTCGGTAGATATTATGCACAACTTTAGCAACGACTTATGGATTACTGCGCGGGGTAACTTCACCTACGCACGGGGTATTTTCGAAAAATACGAAGAACCTGATTACAGTGCTACTCCCTGGCTTTCGCGTGTGGGACAGCCCATTACCCAACAGTGGGGATACATTGCCGAACGCCTGTTTGTTGACGACGCCGAAGTAGCCAATTCACCGTTGCAGGAACTTGGAAGTATTGCCATGGGCGGCGATATTAAATACCGCGATGTAAACGGCGACGACAAAATTACGTCGCTCGACAGGGTGCCAATCGGTCATCCTACCACGCCTGAAATTATTTACGGTTTTGGTGCATCTACCGGGTACAAAAATTTTGATGTCTCCTTCTTTTTCCAGGGGTCGGCTCGTTCGTCTTTCTGGATAGATGCTTACGCTACCTCGCCTTTTGTGAACTACAGCTGGAATGGTGACCCATATGCCGATTACGAGAAAAACAACGCATTGCTGCAGGCTTATGCCGACAGCCACTGGTCAGAAGGCAACCGTGATATTTATGCATTGTGGCCACGTCTTTCCGATTCATTCGAAGACAATAACCTGCAACGAAATACCTGGTTTATGCAAGACGGTTCATTTTTAAGGCTTAAATCGGCCGAAATGGGATATTCTTTACCGAGGAGCTTGTTCCAAAAGTATGGAATTGAAAATTTCAGAATTTACATTAGCGGCACGAACCTACTCACCTTCAGTCGATTCAAACTCTGGGATCCGGAAATGGGAGGCAATGGCCTGGGATATCCTATCCAGAAAGTTTTAAATGCAGGGTTACAAGTTTCATTCTAATAAGAAAGTTACCATGAAGAAAAAAGATTTTATAAAAATTGTTACCATCGTATTACTGTTAATCCCTGGTACAGCCTGCGACTACCTGGACGTAGTTCCGGATAACGTCGCAACCATTGATAACGCTTTTGCCGACAGGTACAATGCCGAGAAATTTTTAGCAACATGTTACTCATACTTACCTGAATTTGGTAATCCATGGCTTAACCCAGGGTTACTTTCGGGTGACGAAGCTTGGTTGAATGAGGAAGTGGATGGCGGCAATATTGAAACAATGTTTATAGCAAAAGGATATCAAAACACCAATACACCTCATCTAAACTTTTGGGATGGCTTAAGGCAACATGGAAGAAATATTAACATGTTCATTGCAATACGTGACTGCAACATTTTTTTGGAAGAAATTGAAAAAGTTCGCGACATATCAACTTTGGAAAGAAGTCGGTGGATTGCAGAGGTTAAATTTTTGAAAGCTTACTACCATTTTTGGTTGCTTAAAATGTATGGTCCCATTCCAATCATCAGGGAAAACCTGCCCATTTATGTTGACACGGAAGATGTCAAAGTTTACCGCGATCCGGTGGACGATGTGGTTGATTACATTGTGAGCCTGATTGACGAGGCACTTCCCGACTTGCCCATTCAGGTAACCTCGGAAACCACCGAAATGGGAAGAATTACAAAACCGGTTGCGGCTTCTATGAAAGCACGTATTTTGGCTACAGCTGCCAGCCCGCTGTTCAACGGCAATTCCGATTTTTCGAGCCTGACCGACAATCGTGGGGGTCAGCTTTTTAATCCCGATTATGATGTGAGCAAATGGCAAAAAGTTGCCGATGCTGCACTGGAAGCAATTGAAACATGCGAAATGGCTGGATTAAAACTTTATGAGCAGTATAACAGCCGGTACGAACATTCCGACGCAATTATGAAAGAACTTACATTGCGCTCGATAGTAACCAGCAAAGGTAGTCCGGAAGTTATCTGGGGAGCAACAAACTTTACCTTTTCGTGGAACTATCAGCGAATGATGCAGCCGTTACTTATTCAGGTTACAACGGCTAACCCGGTAACCCAGCTTTATGGTGCTACTTTGCGTATGGCCGAATTGTTTTATTCTGAAAACGGAGTGCCGATAAATGAAGATCTGAATTTCGATTACGAAAACCGGTACAAACTGAGAACTGCACTGACTGAAGAAAACGACTATGTACGCTCGGGTGAACAAACAGCTATTCTGCACTTCGACCGCGAACCACGCTTTTATGCATCTATCGCGTTCGACCGTGGCACTTATGTTCTCGACCCGGAATACTATACTGTAAGATGTCGTGCCGGCGAATTGGCTACCAAACGTCAACAAGGTGAATTCTCGATTACGGGTTACTGGGCTAAAAAACTCATCAGCCCGTTAAATGCTTTTACAGGCAACTCTTATGCGGCTGATTATGAATTTCCTTTCCCAATCATCAGGCTGGCTGATGTTTACCTGCTTTATGCCGAAGCATTAAACGAAGTGAAATCGACACCGGATGATGAAGTTTATGAATACATCGACAGAGTTCGTGAACGTGCTGGTCTGAATGGTGTAGTTGAAAGCTGGTCGCAGTACTCCAGCCAGCCTTCAAAATCAACTACAAAAGAAGGCATGCGCGAAATTATCCGTCAGGAACGCATGATTGAGCTCGCCTTTGAAGGACAGCGTTTCTGGGACCTGCGTCGCTGGAAATTAGCAGAGCAATATATGAACCGTCCTATTCAGGGCTGGAATATAGGCGGACGCGGACTGGAATTCTACAACGTAACCACAATATTTACACCGCGCTTCGAATTCAAAGATTACTTCTGGCCCATCAGAGAAGAAGAAAGGATTAAAAACCCTAACTTGGTTCAAAACCTGGGATGGTAATAATGAATGATGAAAATTTTAAATTCGTTAAAAATGAAGAAATTATCAATAATTAATATACTCATCGCATCGGCATTGCTCTTTAATGCCTGCGAAGAAATCGAGAAAGAGCCACTGACTTCCGACTCGCAAGCACCTCAACCTATATTATCACCGGTTGTGGAAAATGAACCCGGAGGGGCAACAATTACCTACAATTTGCCTGACGAAACCGATCTGCTTTATGTGAAAGCTGAATACACGCTGAGCGACGGCGAACAATATGAAACCCGAAGTTCAATCTATAGTAATGCGGTAAAAGTGGAAGGCTACGGAGATACAAACGAACACACAGTAACGCTCTATACTGTTGACCGGAGTGAAAATGTTTCCGATCCCGTTAATATAACAATTCAACCTTTAACACCTGATGTGCATTCCGTTCAGCAAACTATTGAAATGGTACCCGCATTTGGCGGGGTACAATACACCTGGAAAAACCCGAACAATGCACCGTTGTCATTCCTGATACTGGCCTCCGATTCAACCGGGGCAATCTTTCCGGTTGATGTTGTTTACTCCAGTATAGCAAGTGGGCAATATACACTTCGTGGCTATGAGCCGGAAGAAAGAAACTTCGGAATTGTTATTCGCGACCGTTGGGACAATTTCTCCGATTCTGTAAGAATGAATATGACTCCGATGTTTGAAGAAAAACTCGACAAAGAGAAATTCAACAGGATTGTTTTGCCTGGGGACGCTGATATGGATGCCTGGGGAATGCGTTATGAATGGATGTACGACGATAACTTAAATACAATAAGCCACACCTATGCAGGTACAGGCTGGCCGCAATATTTCACCCTTGATTTGGGAATAACTGCCAAGTTAAGCCGGTTCATTTTATTTCAACGCCAAGATGGGGGTTATGCTTACGGACATGGGAATCCACGAATCCTCGAAATATGGGGGACGGCAGAAGGACCGCCTGCAGACGGCAGCTGGGAAGGCTGGACCAAAATCCGCGACTATGTTGCCTCGCGTCCTTCGGAAGAAGGCGGTACAGCGGAAGAAGACCAGGAACATTTTGAAAGCGGCGATGAATATGCATTTACACTTGAAGATCCGCCGGTAAGATACATTCGCATTGTGGTGAATGAAACCTGGGGTTTAACTGGTTTTATTCATATTGCAGAAATTACTTTGTACGGACAGGTAATTAGCGAATAATTATAATTTAAAACGATTTAATATGAAATACATTTTTAAAACAACAATATTATTCCTGATATCTGCAATGGCATTCATGTCGTGCGACAAAATGGAAGACGTCCATGCAGATTTCGTTAAGGATGGCGAAATTATTTACGCCAATGTTCCTGATACCCTCCAAACCATGCCGGGAAGGAACCGCATTCAGCTGAAATGGCTGGTTTATAACGGCAACAACATTCAAAGAAGCATTGTTGAATGGGAAGATGCCGGCGAAATGAATAGCCAGTCGTTGGATGTTTCACTGAATACGCCCGTTGACTCAGTTTACGTTACTATTGACAATCTCGATGAAAAATCGTACCTGTTTTATGCCTACAACATCGACAGGGACGGAAACCGTTCCGTAAAAAAACAGGTAACCGGCTCGGCTTACGGCGATGTGTATGAATCTTCGTTAACCAACCGCCCGGTGTCAACGATTGAAGGCGGGGGCACCATCGATTCTGTTGTAGTAACATGGGGAACCCAGGGAGAAGGATATGTTGGAACAGAAGTAGCGTATGAAAATACCTCAGACGAACTTACTACGAAAATGCTGCTGCCAGAAGATGACAGGATTGTAATCAGAGACTGGAAATCGGAAGGAGAAATGGATTACCGTTCATTTTATATTCCGGAACCAAATGCAATTGATACATTCACTTCGCAGTTTGAATCGACTTTACTACCAAATTTCATCGAGTTCCAAAGTGAAAAAATTGATAAAGCAGATTGGGAAATTACTGACTTTTCAAGTGAAGCTGCCCCAAGCTACCTTGCATCATTTGCAATTGATGATAATATTGGAACATTTTGGCATAGTCAGTATTCGGGAGATGTACCTGATTATCCGCATTATTTCATAGTTGATATGAAAAAGATGGTAAAATTTGATAAAGTTGAATGTTTCAGGCGACAAGGTAACGGAAATGGACAAACCAAATTTAAAATCTATACCAGTCTGGATGGAATTAATTTTGAAAGTTGGGGACCCTTCGACTTTGATTCACAAAGTGATAATGGACAAATGTATTATTTTTCATCTCTGCCCGAATGCAAATTTATAAAGTATGAAGCTGTTGAAGGACCAGATAGTTTTGCTTTTCTGTCTGAAATAAATGTTTACGGACAAGTAATTCAGGAATAAATGTATATAATAAATAAAATTATTTTCATGAAAAAAGGAATCATTCTAATCATTTTAGTTAGCCTGGCAAATGTTATTTTTGCTCAATCTAATGTTATTGAAAAAAATAATGACAATACTGCCTGGTCAATCTATACAAATTCATCTCTTTACCAAATATCAGTAACCGATGCCGGCTCTATAAATATGACCTACTTTGGGAACAGGGTCCAGGATGTCAAACACCTCAAAAATCAATGGAAAGATGAATTGCCTGTTCGTGGAGGATATTCAAATACAACACCAATGCTTGAGGTAATTTTTGCCGACGGTGTAAGAGATATTGAACTTACTTTTGTTGATGCAAATATCACTACAATTGATGGATATTCTACTTTGATAATCAAACAGAAAGATGTGTTTTATCCACTGATGGTGACTGAATACATCCGCGTGCTTCCCGAATACGATCTCATTGAAAAATGGACCGAAGTAAAAAACACCGGAAAAAGGAAAAATGAGATTATTAAAATTGAAAATGCACAATCGGGAAGTTTTTTCTTGCCGAAAGACAATTATTACCTTACCCATCTTTCCGGCACATGGGGACATGAGTTTCAACCCAATGAAACCCGGCTTACTCAGGGATTAAAAACATTGCAAGTAAAAGATTTCCGTTCGTTCGGTTCTTCCTTTTTTGCCATCCGTCCTGAAGGAGAAAAGAGTGAAAACAATGGAAAAGTGTGGTATGGCTCATTAATTTACAGTGGAAACTGGCGTGTAGATTTTGAAAAATCAGCCTATGGTGAAGTGCAGGTAGTTTCCGGCATAAACTTCTGGGATCAGGATATAAATCTTAAAGCCGGAGAAATTTTTACTACTCCCAAAATGCTTGCTGGTTATACAGAAAAAGGAATGGAAGGTGTCTCGCAAAACCTCGCTTCTTATACCAGGGAACAAATCTTGCCAAAAAAGCATCGCAATGAGTTACGCCCTGTTTTATACAATAGCTGGTATGCTACCGCCTTTAATGTAAACGAGGAACACCAGCTGGCTTTGGCAAAAATTGCTAAAGAGATAGGCGTAGAAATGTTTGTGATTGACGATGGCTGGTTTAAAGGCAGAGTAAATGATCATGCAGGATTAGGTGATTGGACTGTGGATAAAAATAAATTTCCCAATGGCCTGAAGCCAATGATTGACAAAATAAATGATATGGGCCTTGACTTTGGCATCTGGATTGAACCTGAGATGGTAAATCCTAACAGTGACCTTTACAGGGCACATCCGGACTGGGTCTATCACTACCCAAATCGTACACGCCACACAGGCAGAAATCAACTGATGTTGAATCTGGCCCGCGAGGATGTTTACGAATACCTGTACAACAGCTTCCATAAATTATTAAAGGAAAACAATATAAAATTTATTAAGTGGGACATGAACAAATCGTTGACGGATCCGGGATTCCCTTCTGCAAATACTGATGAACAGCGCAGTGTACGTATTAAATATGTGAAAAATCTGTATCGTCTGATAGAATCTTTGCGTCAGGAATTCCCCGATGTTTGGTTTGAAAACTGTGCCAGTGGTGGTGGACGAATTGATTTGGGAATGTTGTCTCGCATGGATTTCAACTGGGCAAGTGATAATACTGACCCTGTGGACAGAATTTTTATTCAACATTCTTATCTAAATGCTTTTCCGGCAAATACAATGATTAGTTGGGTAACACGTGAAGACTGGCATCGTCAAAATCATCCTTTGGACTTTAAGTTCAACGTTTCAATGTGTGGCGTATTGGGTATTGGTTACGATATTACCAAGTGGACAGAAGAGGAAAAGGCGATTGCAAAAGAAAAAATTTTCAGCTATAAAGAAATACGTGAAACGGTGCAGTTTGGAGACCACTACAGGTTAATTTCCCCTTACGAAAATAACAGTAGCGTATTACAATATGTCAATAAAGATAAGTCTGAATCCATTGTTTTTGTATATAACCTGGCTGAATATCCGAATAATGCGATTTCCGAGACGAAACGTTCAAAAGAGATTCAACTGAGGGGATTACAAGCTGATGCTTTGTATAAAATCGAAGGCTTGGAAACCCCTTTTACCGGTCAACTTCTTATGGATAAAGGAATTGTTTTTCCTGTGGCGGGCGCTTTTAAAAGTAAAATATTTAAACTAACGAAACAATAAGAAAAAAAGGAGCGGTAATTTTTCAAATTTGTACTGACCACCAAATTGTTTGGGTGCCTGCTCAGCATAAACTAAAGGTCTGTAAATTTAAAAAGACTATAGTTAAAATAATACGATGCGCTATTTTTATGCCTAAAACAAAGCAACTATGACAGAAGTAAAATTCAACAAACGATTTATTATCGGAATCACGTTGGTTTCGGCCATGGGCGGGTTGCTGTTCGGTTACGACTGGGTGGTCATCGGCGGGGCCAAACCTTTTTACGAACGTTTTTTTGATATCACGCAATCGCCCGGCCTGCAAGGGTGGGCCATGAGCAGCGCGCTGATTGGCTGCCTGTTCGGCGCCTTGTTTTCTGGCTACCTTTCCGACCGTTTTGGACGAAAAGTGCCGTTGATATTTGCCGCTTCGCTGTTTACGTTGTCGGCCATCGGAACAGGTGCGGCCAGCATGTTTACTCCGTTCATCGTGTATCGCCTGCTGGGTGGGTTGGCCATCGGTATTGCTTCGGCCACTTCGCCCATGTACATCGCAGAAGTTTCGCCTGCTCCCATTCGCGGAAGGCTGGTGGCGGTGAACCAGTTAACCATTGTGATCGGCATCCTGGCGGCGCAAATCGTCAATTACCTGATTGCCGAAAAAGTTCCCGACGGGGCAACTGACGAATTTATCCGGCAGTCGTGGAACGGACAAACGGGCTGGCGCTGGATGTTCTGGGCAGAGACCATACCGGCAGTCTCCTTCTTTTTACTCGCGTTTTTAATTCCCGAAAGCCCGCGTTTTCTGGCAAAAACAGGAAAAACAGAGGCTTCGTTAAAAATTCTTGAAAAAATTGGAGGCACTGAATATTCCCTGAACGAAGAAAAAAACATTGCCGAAACATTAAAAGACGCATCGCATAAAATCGACTGGAAAATGCTGAAAGCAAAAAGGATACGGCCTGTTTTGGTGCTCGGAATTGTGCTGGCAGCTTTTCAGCAGTGGTGTGGAATAAACGTCATTTTCAACTACGCCGAAGAGATTTTTACTTCTGCCGGTTATTCTGTTTCCGACATGCTGTTGAATATTGTAATTACCGGCTCGGTGAATCTGGTATTTACCCTGGTGGCCATGCGCATGGTTGACAGTTGGGGCCGCCGCAAACTAATGTTGCTTGGTTCGCTGAGCCTGGCTGTCATTTATGTTGTTTTGGGCGGAAGCTATCATCTCGGAATCCAGGGATTCGTCATTTTAACGCTGGTTGTTTTGGCCATCGCAACCTATGCGCTCACACTGGCGCCCGTAACCTGGGTGATCCTTTCCGAGATTTTTCCCAACAGGGTGCGCGGTACTGCCATGGCACTGGCCACCACCTCACTGTGGTTAGCTTCTTTTGGGCTCACCTACACGTTCCCCCTCCTGAATAAAGCGCTGAATGCATCGGGAACGTTTTGGCTGTATGCCGTCATAAGTATTTCAGGGTTTTTGTTTATCCTGAAAAAACTTCCTGAAACCAAGGGAAGAAGTCTGGAAGAGATAGAAAAAAGTATTACCAATTAAGAATAGATTACAAGATGATTGTAAAAGCCTGGAATGAAAAGGTTGTGATCCCAACCTACGGAATTGGAGAACCGGAGAAAAACCCCATGTTTCTGGGAAAGCGTGTTTACCAGGGTAGCAGCGGTGTAGTATATCCGCATCCGGTGATTGAGAAAATTTTGGATAAAAAAGAGGATAAAGCATGGAATGCCGTTTTTTTGGAAAACGATTATTTAAAAATAATGATCCTGCCTGAGTTGGGCGGGCGCATTCAGATGGCTTTCGATAAAACCAAAAACCGGCATTTTGTCTATTACAACCAGGTGATTAAACCGGCGCTGGTTGGCCTCACCGGCCCCTGGATTTCAGGCGGTATCGAATTCAATTGGCCCCAGCACCATCGGCCCTCCACCTTCGAACCGGTGGATTATACCATCGAGGAAAACCCCGATGGCAGCATAACAGTTTGGTGCAGCGAAGTGGAACGCATGTTCCGCACCCGCGGAATGGCGGGTTTTACGCTTTATCCTGACAAAGCCTACCTGGAAATCAAGGTGAAACTTTACAACCGTACCAACCATCCGCAAACCTTTTTGTGGTGGGCCAACCCGGCGGTGAAAGTGAACGACGAATACCAGTCGGTTTTCCCGCCCGACGTGCACGCCGTGTTCGACCATGGCAAGCGCGATGTTTCGGAATTTCCCATCGCAAAAGGAACGTATTATAAAGTCGATTATTCGCCCGGCACCGACATTTCCCGCTACAAAAATATCCCGGTGCCAACCTCGTACATGGCCATCACTTCGAAATACGATTTTGTGGGCGGCTATGAACACGATTCCAAAGGCGGACTGCTGCATGTGGCCAACCATCACATCTCGCCAGGGAAAAAACAGTGGACCTGGGGGAACGGCGATTTCGGCCACGCCTGGGACCGCAACCTCACTGATGAAGACGGCCCCTACATCGAACTGATGTGCGGTGTTTATACCGACAACCAGCCCGATTTTTCGTGGTTGATGCCTGGAGAGGAAAAGTCGTTCAGCCAGTATTTTATGCCCTACCGTGATTTGGGTGTGGTAAAAAATGCCACCAAAGAGGCGATGGTAAATCTTGAAGTCGAAAATGGCAAGGCAACGATTAAAGCTTACACCACGGCTTCCTATCCTGCCGGGAAAGTGTTGCTGGCTTGCGGTGATCGGATTTTAGTGGAAGAATCATTCGATTTCCACCCGGATACTTCGTTTGAAAAAACGGTGGAATTGCCTTTCGGTGTGAAAACGGAAGAACTTTATGTTGCCGTAAAAACAGTCGAAGGGAAAGTTTTGGTTGACTGGTGTCCCGAACCGAATAGCGAAAAAGAGGTTCCGGCACCGGCCAAAGCCGCCAAAGAGCCGCAGGACATTGAAAGCAACGAGCAGTTGTACCTCACCGGTCTGCACCTCGAACAATACCGTCATGCCACCTACGATCCGCGTCCGTATTTCGAGGAGGCACTGAACCGCGACCCCGGCGACAGCCGGTGTAACAATGCGCTGGGATTGTGGTACCTGCGCAGGGGGCAGTTTGCCAAAGCCGAAAAATATTTCCGCACTGCCGTTCAAACCCTCACTAAACGTAATCCCAATCCGGTTGACGGCGAACCTTTTTTTAATCTCGGGCTGGCATTGCTTTACCAGGAGAAGGATGAAGAAGCGTACGGTGCATTTTACAAGTCGGTGTGGAATGCAGCCTGGCAGGACAGCGGTTACTTTCAACTGGCGCGGCTTGCTATGAAAAAACGAAATTGGGAGGAAGCGCTCGATCTCATCGACCGTTCACTCAGCAGAAACATGCACAACCACAAAGCCCGTCATCTGAAAGTGGCAATTCTCCGTAAATTGGATCGGTTGGAAAAAGCTCGTCGATTGGCTGATGAATCGCTTGAACTGGACCGGTTCAACTTTGGCGTGTTGTATGAGAAAGAGCTCTTTAGCCCTGACAGGGTTTCGAACTCTGTCAGGGCTGAGTTAACCGGCCTGATTCGGGGAAACATCCACAATTACATCGAATTTGCCCTCGATTATGCGTTTGCCGGTTTAAACGACGAAGCCATTCAGTTTATCGAAACAGGCATCCGTGAACAAACCGGGAATGTTTACCCGTTGGCCTTTTACTTCAATGCCTGGTTTTTTTACAAAGCCGGGATGGAAGAAAAGTCCAGGGAAATTTTGGAAACCGCGGCAAAGGCCAGTCCCGGTTTTTGTTTCCCCAACCAGCCGGAAGCATTGATAGCGCTGACCTGGACTGTTGAAAAAAACAGCGAAGACTTTAAAGCGTGGTTTTATCTCGGTAATTATTGGTACGATGCCAAAAATTACGATGAGGCCATTTCCTGCTGGGAAACCTCAAGAAATATTACCGACCGTTTACCGACTGTCCGGAGAAACCTGGCGCTGGCTTATTTCAACAAAAAGCAGGACGGTAAAAAAACTTTGGCAGAGTTGGAAGCTGCATTCGCGCTCGATGAAACCGACTCCCGGATTTTGTTTGAGTTGGATCAGTTGTACAAGCGGCTGAATCGAAAGCCGGAACCACGGCTGGAAATGCTTGAAAAGCACCTGCCCCTTGTGGAAGACCGCGATGATTTGTATCTCGAACGGGTGACGTTGAACAACCTTTTGGGACAGTTTGAAAAAGCTTTTGAACTGCTGATGAAGCGGAAATTCCATCCGTGGGAAGGCGGCGAAGGAAAAGTGTCGGGCCAGTATGTTTTTAGTTTAACCGAGATTGCGAAAAAAGCTATAAAAAACGGAGAATACACAAAAGCCCTGGAACTTTTGGAACAAGTAAAAGTGTATCCCGAAAACCTCGGTGAAGGAAAATTGACTGTGAGACAGGAGAACGACATAAACTACTGGATGGGTGTAGCGTTCGAAAAAAATGGGAAAACGGAGGAGGCGACTCGGTGTTGGGAAATGGCATCGAACGGGATGAGCGAACCGGCTGCCGCCGTTTTTTACAACGACCCGCAGCCCGATACCATTTTTTACCAAGGACTGGCACTTTTGAAACTGGGCCGGAAAAAAGAGGCAGAAATCAGATTCAACAAACTTATCAATTTTGGGTTGAAACATATCGATGATCACATCAAAATCGATTATTTCGCCGTGTCGCTGCCCGACCTGCTGATTTGGGATGCCGACCTGGATGCGCGTAACCGGATTCATTGTAAATACCTGGCCGGACTGGGATGTCTCGGTTTAGGGCAGGCTGAAGAAGCGATTCAATATTTATCGGAAGTGATAAAACTGGATCAGGCTCATCCAGGCGCGCAGATTCACCTGGCCATGGCTAGGGGGAAGTTTTAATCTGATTATGATGAAAAATAATTGATTTTTGGGAAGTACTTTATTAAGACCAAAGTAACAGAATAGTGTTTCTGTTCATAATTTAAATTATCAACGAAAATGTAAATAGATTAAAAAAAACTTGACAACACAAATCTTCATTATATCTTTAAGTAAATGATTTAATTCATTTACATTGCTCACTCTTAAAGAATTCTAATTCACTCAAGATTTAACTCAATTTAATTTACAAGAAAGCCCGTTTTTTAGCGGGTTTTCTTTTATTTTGCCTCCTGATTTTTGAAAATAAAGATATGTTGAAAATTCATTTTTCCCTTTTCGTAGTATTGATTTTTTGCTGTGTAGAAAGTATTAATTCCCAAACTCAGTTTACTCCTTACGATGACCTCCCGGGAATTGATAAAGTTTACAAACCGGCTTTCAACGAAACTTACACCGGCTGGAAAAAAATGCTTTACGAATTTCCGGTAAATCTTCATGAAATAGAAAATGATTTCAACAGTTACAGGCTCAAAAACAGCAATGAAAAATCGCCAGTTATCAAATACTACAAGTTGTGGAGAAGAGTCATTGAAAACTATGCCGATGGAGATGGGGAAATAATTTTACCGGATGTGGAAACTTACCGGAAGAAGCAGTTCAATGAACAGCAAAAAGCACTCTTTTCTCAAAAATCGGCACAATCAGATCCATCCAACTGGCAGTTTCTCGGACCAAAAGAAACGTTTTGGCAAAACGAAACCAACCTGAACGAAGCTTTTAAAACGCCCGAAGGCGATCCGAAACAGTGCCCGTGGCAGGCCAATGTGTATGCATTCGACGTTTCGAAAACCAATCCCGATGTCCTGTATTGCGGTACCGAAACCGGCTACATAAGTAAAACCATAAACAAAGGGTTGACCTGGGAACTTCTGGGAAAAAACTATCCGTTTGGTGGTGGTGCACCAGCCGTAGCCATTCATCCCGAAAATGCCGACACCGTTTATGTTTCTGCCGGAAATCAGATGCACAAAACAACCGATGGCGGCCAAACATGGATGCCATTGCTGCAACCTTCTGAACAATTTGGTGCGGTACGCCTGAAAATTCACCCCGAAAACCCTGACATTATAATCGCTGCATCATCTTCTGGATTTTTTATGACTGAAGATAGCGGTGAAAACTGGTCGCGAAAATGGAGCAACGCAGTTTGGGACGTAGAATTTAAACCTGATAATCCGTCGGTAATCTATGCTTTAACAAAAAACCTTGCAGGAGTTTTCCAGGTAATCGTTTCAGAAAATACAGGGCGCTCGTTTAACGTTGATGACAATTTTCCTTCCACCTACCCCGAAGAATCGGGAGGTTTGCTTGCTGTTACACCAGCCAATCCATCGTTGCTTTATGTTACACTTCTGGCAAGGGAAAACGGAGAGGGAATACCATTTATCATAAAAGGTGAAAACTCCAATGGAACATTCAGCTGGGAAGAAACAAAAAAAGGGCAAACCATACAGAAAGGAGGTCTCGGCGGTTTTACCAACGGTCAGGGCTACTTCGATTTGGTTCTTGAGGCTTCTCCCAACGACGAAAATCTTGTATTTTGGGGAACATGTACCCTGTTTAAATCAACTGACGGAGGTTACAACTTCTCAAAAACAGGCGGGTACGGCGGTGATTTCCCCATTCACCCCGATATTCAGGACATGCAGATTCTTCCCAATGGGGAAACCTGGGTGGCTACCGATGGGGGGATGAATTTTTCCACCGACTACTTTACCGATTTGGCCAACTACTCGTCGCGCACACAAGGAATTGTGGGTTCCGATATGTGGGGATTCGACCAGGGATGGAATGAAGACCTGATTGTTGGCGGACGCTACCATAACGGCAACACGGCAATTGCCGATTTTTACGACGAAAAAGCACTTCGCATGGGTGGTGCCGAATCGCCTACCGGCTGGGTGATAAAAGGGAAAAGCCGGCACGTGGCTTTTAATGATCTGGGAAACGGCTGGATTCTTCCCAAAACAGCCGAAAGTTTGCCCGAAGGACGCTTTATTTTCAGCAAATTTCCCAATATGGATGAATATGGCGGAAGGCGCAGCAACCTGGTTCATCATCCCAATTATTACGGAACGCTTTATTTGGGAGAAGGAAATGGATTTTGGAAAAGCACCGATGCCGGCGAAAACTTCGACCTTTTGCACCAGTTTCCCGACCGGGTGCGCTACCTGCAGGTGAGCCATAAAAATCCGGACGTTTTTTATGCCGATGTGGTTGGAAAAGGCCTCTACCGCAGTAACGACGGTGGGAAATTGTGGGAACACAAATCTGCTTTAACCAATGGCCAGTACGGCGATTTGTCGTGGGGAGGAAAACTGTTTTTCGTGATTTCGCCTTTTAACGAAGACAAAATTTATGTGTGCCTGCAAAATGGAATGTGGTCGGCCGATGCCGGTAAAATTTTTGTTTCGGAAGACGGTGGCGACACATGGACCGATTATACCAGCGGGCTCAACGAATATACCAAATGCATGGTTATTCAGCCAACTCCTGACGAAACAGATTTGGTCTATTTATTTACCAACTCAAAAAACGGCTCACGGTCGAAAGTGTTTTACCGTTATGAAGGGCAACCCTACTGGAATGAATTCAACAGCCACTACCCTGCCGGCATGACTGTGAACCTGGCGCTTCCGTTTTACCGCGACAGCAAAGTGCGCGTTGCCGGGAATGCCGGCATCTGGGAATCGTCCCTCGCAGAAACCACGTTTCAGCCAATTGTAAATCCGTGGGTGGAAAAGCCTTTCTACAATTGCATGGAGGATACGCTCTATTTTAACGATCATTCCATTTTAAACCATGAAGGTGCCCAATGGAACTGGGAAATCACACCGGAACCAGCCTACATAAGCGATGCCGGCATCCGCAACCCCAAAGTAGCTTTGGGAAATCCCGGAACTTATGATGTAACCCTCACGGTTGAACAGGATGGCGAAACCTGGTCGAAAACAATTCATGAAATGGTTTCCACAACCACCTGCCCGTCGGTGAACGATTGCGGAAACCCAGCTGAACTGAATAAAGAAGATTGGTCGCTGGTTTATGTTGACAGCGAGGAGACTGTTGGAGAAGACGGGGCAGCTGCCAATGCATTCGACGGAGATCCTGATTCATTCTGGCATACCGAATGGTACTACAGTGAACCGGGGCAGCCACACGAAATTCAAATCGATCTCGGCCGTGATTATCAAATCAGCCAGTTGAACTATTTGCCGAGGCAAAGCAGTGCTAACGGACGCGTAAAAAATTTTGAACTGTATGTTTCGAACAACACCAACAACTGGGGCGAGGCCGTTGCTGAAGGTGCTTTCGAGTCAGGCGCAGGAAGGAAGCAAATTGATTTTGAAGCACAATCCGGCCAGTTTGTGAAATTCAGGTCGTTGTCAGAACAAAACGGAAATCCGTTTACCACTGTTGCTGAACTGGATTTTGTGGGTTGTATTTCCCAAAACAGTACCACAAGTAAAATGCAACAGTTGGCTGAAACAGGGGCTTACCCCATTCCGGCCAATGAGCAAATTACGGTAGAACTGCCCGCCGGACAGGGTTCTCCACAATGGAACTACAAAATGATAGATTTGACGGGCAAAATTGTGGATGCCGGCCGTTTCAGCCATGTTTCACCGAAACATTCATTCAGTTTGAACGGATTTGAGCCGGGGATTTATCTCATGCTGCTAAAAAACCAGAACTCAGCTACCACCTACCGGATTAAATTTGTTGTGGAATAATCGGCTGCGTTAATATGTTGAGCGATCGGTATCATTATCATTGTATTTCTCCTGAAGTTTGACAAGCTCAGTTTTCAGGCTGTCGATGAGCGCGGCATGTTCCTGCGAATCAATCAAATTATTCATCTCATCCGGGTCGGTTGCCAGGTCGTAAAATTCCCATTCATCAATATCGTAATAAAAATGAATGAGTTTGTACCTGTCTGTCCGGATGCCGTAATGACGTTTCACCATGTGCTCATTCGGAAATTCGTAGTAGTGGTAATAAATGCCATCGCGCCATTCCACATTTTCCTCATTTGCAAGAAGTGGTTTCATTGATTTTCCCTGAATTTCGGAAGGGATCTCCACACCAGCAAAATCGAGAAAAGTGGGTGCGTAATCTATATTCTGAACCATTTCTGTCACCTCTCCTTTTGCAGAATATCCACGGGGGAGCCGCATGAGCAGTGGAGTGCGCAGTGATTCTTCGTACATAAACCGTTTGTCGAACCAGCCGTGCTCGCCCATGTAAAACCCCTGGTCGGACGTGTAAACCACCAGTGTATTCTCATCCAGTCCGTTTTCTTCGAGGTAATCGAGTACCCTGCCTACATTTTCGTCAACCGACCGAATGCAGGCCAGGTAATCCTGCATGTAGCGCTGATATTTCCAAATATCCAGTTCTTTACCCTGCAGGTTTCGTTCAAGATAATCCTCTCTAATCGGATTGTAATGGGCTTCCCATGCCTTTTTTTGTTTTTCGTTCATCCGGGCCGTGTGATCCATTCCCGGGAAGCGCGATTCAATTCGCTCATCCTGCATTTTTAGGTCGTACCGAATATCCATATCGTTTTCCCGGATGCTCAGTTTTTGTTCTGCCGCTGCTGTACGTCCTTCATAATCATCAAAAAAGTTATCCGGTACCGGATAGGTTTTTCCCCTGAATTCATCGAAATGAATTGTATCGGGCTGCCATGTGCGGTGTGGTGCTTTGTGGTGAAGCAAGAGGCAAAACGGCTTTTCACTGTCTCTTCCATCGAGCCAGTCCAGCGCAAAATCGGTAGTTAGTGTGGTGCAGTAACCTTCCACCTGCTTTTTCTCGCCCATTTCAATAAAATCGGGATTATAATATTCGCCTTGGCCCGGCAGTATGTTCCAGTAATCGAAACCGGTTGGGTCACTTTTAAGGTGCCATTTGCCAATCATGGCCGTTTGGTAGCCCGCTTGCTGCAGCAGCTTTGGAAAGGTTACCTGTGAACCGTCGAATGTAACCCGGTTGTTAATCTGACCATTTACATGCGTGTGTTTTCCGGTAAGCAACGTAGCGCGGCTGGGCGCACAGATGGAATTCCCCACAAAACCGTTCGTAAAAATAACTCCCTCATCGGCAATCCGGTCGAGATTGGGTGTTTCAATCAGTTTATCGCTGTAGGCACTGATGGTCTGGAAAGAATGATCATCAGTCATTATAAACAAAATATTGGGCTGTTCAACTGGTTCTTCGGTTTGTTTACAGGAGGTCTGGGCAATAAAAAACAGGGCTAAAATCACGGTTAAATTCCGGGTCATAATTCTGATGGTTTAAAAACTTAGAATAAATTACATTGATTATTACTTCGCGAAACAAAACTAATATTATTTGCAAAATATAATCAAAGGAAAAACCAACTTTTGAAAAAATTCCAGAAGTTTATTTTTCAAAGAAGAGACAATTTCTACTGGTCGTAATTGAAATGACGCAGGTGATGCCCCATTCGGTCGCGTTTTGTCTTCAGGTATCTCTGGTTATGCTCATTGGGCTCAATTTCAATGGGCAGTGTGTCCACAACTTCAAGCCCGAAACCTTCTATGCCAACGCGTTTCACCGGGTTATTGGTAAGCAGGCGCATTTTGGTAACCCCCAGGTTACGCAAAATTTGTGCGCCTACGCCATAATCGCGTTCATCGGCTTTAAATCCCAGGTGAATATTGGCATCAATGGTATCCATTCCCTGATCCTGCAACTTGTAGGCTGCAATTTTATTCAGCAAACCAATTCCGCGGCCTTCCTGCATCATGTAAACAATTACGCCTTTCCCGGCTTTGTCGATCATCTCCATCGATTTATGTAACTGGTCGCCACACTCGCAACGCAGTGAGCCAAAAATATCTCCGGTCATGCATGAAGAATGCACTCTGACCATAATTGGCTCATTTACATCCCATTCGCCTTTTATCAGTGCCACATGCTCGGCGCCGTTCGATTTCTGCCGAAATGGAATAATCGAAAACTCGCCAAATTGCGTGGGAAGTTTGACTTTTTCGCCCCTGTCAATTAAACTTTCGCTTTGAAAAAGGAACGAAATCAGGTCTTTTATCGATACGATTTTCAAGTTGAATTTTTGGGCCAGTTTCATGAGTTCGGGCAGGCGCGCCATGGTTCCGTCCTCGTTCATTATTTCAACCAAAACTCCGGATGGATAAAGCCCTGCCAGGCGGGTAAGGTCAACAGCCGCCTCGGTGTGGCCGCTACGGCGTAATACACCCCGGTCTTTTGCTTTTAGCGGGAAAATATGCCCCGGCCGTGCAAGTTCGGCTGGTTTGGTATTTCTGTCCACCAGCATTTTAATAGTAGTTGCCCGGTCACTGGCCGAAATACCGGTAGTAACATCGGGGTGGATGCCATCTACTGAAACAGTAAATTGGGTTTCGTGGTACGAAGTATTCTGCCCAACCATTAAATCCAGATCGAGCTCATTGCAGCGTTTTTCGGTGAGGGAAACGCAAATTAAACCACGCCCGTGAATGGTCATGAAATTAATAACTTCGGGGGTAATTAATTCAGAGGCAAAAATAAAATCACCTTCATTTTCGCGGTCTTCATCATCTACCACAATTACCAGTTCGCCTTTCTTAATAGCAGCAACTGCTTCGGGAATTGTATTCAGTTTAATATCATCAGTCATGAAATATCTTCTTTAAATCAGCTGCAAAATTACAATAAAATATCGAGAAAAGAATGATATCCGTCGCCGGACAGATTAAAAATAACACTGAAAAATTATAAACTTATGCTCTTTTTGATTTTTCCCACCCTGCAGGCTGACCTCCCCTGAAGTATCTTAAAATTCCTCTTAATGCGGCATAATTAATGGATAAAAAGTAGTAGGGAATAAAAAGGATTTTAAACCTGATTTTCCGGTTTTCGAAATACCACCCTATAGCTGCCAGCAAATAACACAACACCTGAAACCAGAAAAACAGGGTGTAAAAATCAGGTTGACTCCATGCATTATTTTGCCAAACGATAAAAGCATTGAATACGAAAAGTAAAAACAACGAAAGAGGTGCGATGGTCCAGCGCAGCACTTTATGCGACACATATTGCCAGGACAGCACCCCGTGCTGAAAAGGGTTCAGCAGCGATTTTAACCTGAAAAGCGCCTGAATTCCTCCGGCGGCAATTCTGATTTTCCGTTTTAATTCTTCTTTAACATTTAATGAAGCCGTTTCTTCTGCGTAGGCATCAGGTGTGTATGAAATTTTGTAGCCGCGCAGTGCTATGCGCAACGAAATAATAAAATCATCGAGAATGGTATCCGTTTCCACTTCTTCGAAAAGCTCCCTCCTGATGGCAAAAAGCTCGCCCACTGCTCCCACAGCGGAATTTAATTCTGCATCCAGTTTTTTTACCCACGATTCAAATTTCCAGTACAACCCTTCTCCGGCAGCTGCTGCAGCATCTGATGGTTTTTCAATAATGCGTTTTTCGCCGGCCACGCAACCGGTTTCCGGGTTGGCAAACTCGGCCACAATACTGCGAACAGTATTTTTACTTAGCAGTGTATTGGTATCGGAAAAAATTACAACAGGTGCCTTCACAAATTGCATCCCGCGGTTCATGGCATTCATTTTCCCACGCCGTTCGGGCTGATGGTAAACTTCAAGATTACTGTAATTTTTTAGTATTTCGGGTGTTCCGTCGTCTGAGCCGTCAGTTACCCAAATGTACTGCACCTTATTTTTGGGATAATCGAGCTGAAACGAATTTTCCACTTTCTGTGCAACATAATCTTTTTCATTGTAAGCGGTTACAAAAAGGCACACTTCGGGCTCGTAATCATTTGTATTTTTTTTCTTTTTGCCGAGGAAGAGTTTTCTCAATTGAACCGCTACATACAAAACCAATGCATACCCCACGAAGGTGTAAAAAAGAAGAAATAAAAGCAGCCAGAAAAATAGCTTCAAAATCATTCGGTATGCTCTTTATAAAACCGGGCCAAAGCACCGGCAAGGGCTAAGTTATCAAATTTTTCGTGGATATACTCAATGGCGTTACGACTAATCCTGTCGTAAAGTCCCTGGTCGTTTACCAGTCGCCCGATTTCATTCACAAATTCAATTTCATCGTTGGCAATCAGAATATTTTCGCCCGAAGTTGTCGAGATGCCTTCATTACCGATTGGAGTGGTAACAATTGGTTTCCCGAGGGCCATTCCTTCAATAATTTTAATTCGCATTCCACTGCCCGAAAACAGGGGTACAACCATTATCGATTTTGAATTCATGAACTGGTAAGCGTCCGGTATTTCACCTTTAAAAACAATATTAGGCGCATTAAAATAGCGCGTCAGCCAATCGGGTGCATTCCGGCCGGCAATGTAAAAGTTCAAATCCGGAAATTTTTGATGGATCAACGGCCAGCATTTTTCAATAAACCAAATCAATCCTTCCTGATTGGGAGCCCACTCCAGCGATCCTATGTGAAAAAGAGACGGATGCTCCAAATTTTTCGAATGCGGGAAAAGGACGTTGGTATCGATTCCTGTGGGAGAAACATGCACCGGTTTCTTATTCCCCAACCGATTAAGAATTTCCCCGTCGCGCTCGGTAATTGGTACCAATAAATCATAATCGTTCAAAAATCCTTTTTCAAATGTTTTTATGCGTTTGGCCAGAATTTTCAGGTAGATCTTCTTTATTCCTTTCGAAAGCGCTGCAGTACGTTCCCATATTTCGTGTTCAATATTGTGGGCACGATAAGTTATTTTTGCTTTGGAATACTTGCGGATAAGCGGAATGTAGGGGCAAACATACAATCCTTCGAGCTGCACCACATCAAACTCATTTTCTTGCAAAACTTTTTTCAACTCACAGGAAAATGATTTTGAAATAAAACGCACAGCATTGTAAGGTTTTCCTGAAAATAACAAATTGAATAAAGCTGCAAACCCCGATGTATGTGCCGGCACATCAACCAGGCGAAACTGCGCCCAGTCCTGCACCGTCTCTGGAATTTCATTACTGTCAATGTGGTGTTTTACGGTGTTCATTGCCAAAACGGTAACCTCATGGCCGAGAAGTGCAAAACCGCTGGTCATGTTCATGCAGGCAATGGCCCCGCCGTCTTTTGCAGGGAATGGTACTTTATTGGTTACCTGAAGTATCTTCATTTTTTTTGCTAAACTTTCGGGTTAACTTATCAATCCCTAATTTACTGAATAATTTACTGTATGTTTCGGCGCTCATAAGTGCCGCATCGGTAGCTGCTTTATAGGAAAGCCAAATCCCCAGGGGTAAAAATACAAAGGTAGAAAACCACATTCCGCCCGCCATATCCCAAACATCTTCACGGGCCGATTTTTCACCGGTCATCGATATGATATAATAGGCAATAAACATTAAAATAGAAATTACAACAGGCATACCCAAACCACCTTTCCGGATTATGGCCCCCAATGGGGCTCCAATAAAAAAGAAGATAAGCACTGCCAGCGAAAGGGTATATTTTTTATGCCGCTCCATGGAATACTTGTTGAGTGTTTTTTTCCGGTTGTAAAGCTGGTCGTCGTACATATTGAGGGTTTGCACATTGCCCCTGGCAGCACTCAGGGCACTTTGCGTGATTTCAGCTTTCACCCAATTATCCTGGCGTTCAAAAAATTCATCGAAATCAAAAATTGAATCGGGCTGAATCTGAATATCGCGTTTAAGCGAATCGTGCGAAACTGTTAAGTTGTAAATTTTGGAAATAGTAGCCGAATTCAGGTTGATTTCCATGATAAATTTATTCAGCCTCTTTTTGTAATCGTTGCCAAGCGAATCTTCCATGAACCTGAGTTGATCAATATTCAGCATCCGGTAAGTATTCTTAAAAATACGGTCGTCACGCCGGTTAAAATCAAACCCACGTACTTTTACCCTGATGGTTTGTTCATCAAAGCGGTCGCGCCTGAATGGGAATTTGTCCTGCTCTTTTCTGCTGCGGGCGGTTTCCGAATAATTTACGCCATTATAAAGATTCAGCACCATAAACTTTTTGTCTTCTGTAATCCGCAGATAACCGGAATCGGCAACAGTAACACTCTCATTTGTTTTGTTGTTGGTATGGTCGTAAATGAGGAGGTCCTTCAGCATGTTTGTGTTATTGTCTTTACTTCCCACGCGAATACTGTAGCCATCCATTTCATTGGTAAATACACCTTCCTGCAGCACAAGCTCGGGGCGTTGCTGTTTCACACTCCACAGCAAAGTTGTAAACTTCAGGTTGGTGTGTGGTAAAATATTATTTGAGAAATAGAATGCTGTAGCAGAAATAATTATGGCGATTACGAACAGGGGCTTCATAATCCGGTGTAACGAAATACCTGATGATTTCATGGCTACCAGCTCGTAATTTTCACCCAGCGATCCGAAAGTCATAAGCGATGCGAGCAGCATGGCCAGCGGAAATGCATAAGGGAGCAAACCAAAAGCGGCATAGAAAATCATTTCGCCCAACACGGCAAAATCGAGCCCTTTCCCAACCAAATCATCAACATATTTCCATAAAAACTGCATCAGCAGTATAAATACTACAATGAAAAAGGTCATAAAAAATGGCCCCAGAAAAGATTTTATTATGTACCAGTGCAGCCGCTTCATATATAAAGTTTCTTTTACCGAAACGTGTACAAAACTAAGGTATTTTAAGAATCCTGAAAGTAAAAAAAAGTTAAGTTATCTTTTTGAAGTCTAAAACTTCACATTTGCATAAGTTCAGGGTTTTGATTAAGCAATAATTTAGAACATATGATTTTATGAACCCAGAATATGTTTTAAATCGGCTATTTGAGAATTCCACAAATCTGTAGTTTCTCCCCGTTCATCCTCTTCGGCAAAATCGATAACAATTAACGAAACATCGTTGGTCAGTTCGTCCTGCGAAATTCGGAACTCAAAATAGGAATCTTCGCCGTCGAGCCATGTAAAACGCACCAGCTTGTTTTCTTTACGCAGTGAAATTTCGGCAGATTGTTCCGAACCTTCCCAAATAAAAGTAAATTTTTTGCCCTGAACGCGCACATCGTCGGCAAACCACTCAGCAAGCCCCGATGCTGTGCTCAACCTGTTATACAAAACTTTAGGAGAGCAGTTAACTACATATTCAAGCTGAATTTTCACTTTATCATCCATGTCCTGTTTTTTGGCAATATAGTTATTCTGTTTTTAAGAAACAACAGGCTGCTAAATCCCTTATTTTATTTGCAGTATTTTTTAGACGAAATATCAGGCTGAAAAAAAATAAATACTATATTTGCACCTCGAAATTTTGAGGCAGGGAAACAAATCCAGGCTTTAAAAAATTTGAAATAATGACGAGGTAGCTCGGCTGGTTCCCCGTCCGAACGGAGTCATCCGGGCGGGGAGCGCCCCGATTTGTAATCGGGAAGGTCGGCGGGGCAATCCTTAAAGTTCAGTAAAGAAATAATGGCGAGGTAGCTCAGCTGGTTAGAGCGCATGATTCATAATCATGAGGTCGGCGGTTCGGGTCCGCCTCTCGCTACATTTTTAAACAATAAAGACCTGTAAATGAAATATTTGCAGGTTTTTTATTTTAAAACGGTACACATGCGGTACACATTCCCATGTTTGGGTACAAAAAAAGGCGACAATGTTGCCGCCCTTTTCCCTTTTTATAGTGTTGCGTAATGTCGCCTTAAAAAACCATTTCTTCAGGGTGCAAAATTACTTCGTTTTCGGTTTCGGAAATAAAACCAGGTTCCACACCTTGTATAAAAAACAGGGGTGTATCAACTTCCATTTCATTCAAAGTATCTTTGATTTCCTGCAACTGCAGTTGTGCCTGTTTTAATTTTTCCCACAGTTTACGCTGCTCAATGGATTCCAGAAAAACGCTGCAATATTCTTTTTTCAGATAGTCCAGGTCTGCATCAGTCAAAAGGATTTCACCGTTTTTAATTGTGAAATTCTCTGCAAGTAGTGGTAAATCCCGGCTGCCAAAAAAACGTGCTTCACTGAATTTCTTTGTGAGTTGTCCAGCCTGTTCTTTAAATCCTTCCAGTACTTGTTTAACTTCTCTGCGGAGTGCATCGGAAATAAATTTAGATTGGTAGTTCTGCAAATCTTTTTCAGCGGTTTGCCAAACTTTCTTCTCAATGGTCTCAAAATTACCTTGCAGAATTTCTTCCAGCCGTTTGCGGTTCAGGTTCCCGATTGATAAATTTTTGTAATGGTGGTTGATTAGCTGTAAGATTCTCAATCCTTTGTTGTGTACAATTTCAAGTGCCTTCTGTTTGTAAGTGTCTGTGAACAGTAATTCTTTCTTTTCTTCCATGTCGTGAATTATTTAAAAGTGAATTATTTACGATTGTTGCAAGGCATAAAGACTATGCCGCCGGGGTAACTATTTATGAATTCCTGTGATAGTTCGTGTTTCAAACTGTTGTCGGAATAGTATTTCTCATTGTGAGTAATGACAATCATTCCATTTTCGGCTCCGTTTTCTAAAAAAATGCCTTCTTTAACTTTCATTTCACCTGAATTAATTTTTTTCAGGATTTGCAGTTTAGCCTCTTTTGGCAGGTCTCTAATCTTCATCATTTTGCTGTGATTTTTGAAGTAAGTTTTCTAAAATATAGTTTAACTGTTCGTCTGTAAGGTTCTGAAAATTCAAATCCAGCGTCCCTTCAGTGGGCCGGGGCAAAGTGAAGGATAATAATTTAGTGAGCATGTCCAGTCGTTGCCGGGGTTCCAATTCTTTCAAGTCCCGGTTAACCTTTGCCGGGGTGAAATTCTGTTTAAGAATTCCGTTTAAAATCCCTTTGGCCTCTGTGGTGGTAAGGTTCCGGGTTCCTTTCGGTCGGCCTTTAGGGTTGTTGGTCATTCCTTTTTTAAGTCCCATACTTTTGATAATTTTTGTTGTTTACAGAAAGTCTGTTTTTTATCAATTCCAGTTTTTCCGGATCGGCCAGTTGTTCGGTCGGCCAAAGTTTCAGTCCTTTTCCTTCCACATTCTCATAACTATTCCATGTGTTGTTTTCCGGGTTCCGACGAGGGTTGCTTAATTTGCACCGTATTTTGTGCGCAATTTCAGAAAACCATGCTTCCAGTGGTTCACACTGATTTCGGGTTTTCCATTTTTTGGTTAACAATGATTCGAGTTTTTTCTGGTAGTTGCCATACTCATTCTCAAAGTACCATTTTATGTCTGTTTGTGTGAGGTATTTTTTTGAGGGTGAAGGGTGTTTTATTTCAAGTCCTGTTACTATACAGTGAGCAACCAAATAACTGTTTATTGTAGTGTTAGAAGGTTGCATTTTTTCATTTTTTGCAGTTTCTGCAAAGTGGTTAGAAGGTTGCATTTTCTTTTTCAATGGTTCAGGTTTAAAAGTGGTTAGAAGGTTGCATTTTTTTTCAATCAGTTCAGCAATTTGTTTGCTGATTTCTCCGCCCTCTGCAAGTTCAATAAATCGTTTCTTTTTTCGGGTTCGTTGGTATTTATTCAATCCCTGCCAGAATTCAGGATAACGGCCTTCAATGAATAGTTGCCGGTCTTTAGGGTTTGTAATTGATTCCGGTTTAGTTGCAGGATTAAATAATAAAATACCGTTCCAAACATCCAGCAACATTTTTTTTAATGGTACGTAGGTTGCCGGGTCTTTCAGGTCTGCAAGTGTTAACCCGGTCAAGTTATATTTTTCTTTTAAATACCTCATCCGATGGATTTTAACCTCAAACCTTAATAAGTGATAAGGTAAACCATACTGTAATGATTTGTTATAAACTTTGATAGTGAATCTTTGAGTTTCACATTTGCGGCCAAACCCTTTGCCCTGAACGTGCAGCGGTGTAAATGGATTGTTCCGGTATATTACCAGGGTTTTTATCAATTTAGATGGATCGTCATTCAAAGGTATGTTCACACCAACTTCGATAAAATTAATAAACGCCCTGTGTTCGTCAAATTGGAACGTTTCAGCGAGTTTCTCAATGGTTTCCTTAACATCATTCAGATAAAAGTCCCGGTAATTGCTGCCGCCTTCTTTGTGCTTGTGGGGGCTGCCCTTCATGCTGACTTTTTCACCTTTAACCACAAACTTTAGTTCTTTCCAGTGTGCCACTTGTGCCCGGTTCATCATTTCGCCGGTGGTGGCGACGTTTGAAAGCGGAAATGTCAGCCGGTCATTGTTCAGGATTTCATCCGCCGGGACTGGTAAGTCATGTATTTTCAGATAATCTACAATCATGCCTGTTTAGAAGTTTGCCATGTCTTCTTTTAATTCCTTTGGGAAATAATAAATTTCACGTCCGATCCTGTGGTATCTCAATTTACCACATTTGCGGTATTTACTTAACGTTTGTCGGGTTTTTCCAAACATGGTGCAAACTTCTTTTTCACTGATAGGATCGTCCGGGGTTTGGATTTCCTTAATGATACGGTTTGCGGTACGTTCAGCAATTTGAACAGCGAAGTCCTGTAATGCTTCACCGTTTACCTCTAATCGTAAACTGTTGGCAGGATTTTCAAGTAATTCGGTTAAATTCATTTGTCATTTTTTTAAATATTTACACCAAAGATAAATTCAATGTAAGCACCTGACAAACAAACTACTACCTAAGTAATACAATTTTTTTTTTGTTTATTTAGGTAGTTATTTTTTAGGAATTTACAGCACGTAGTTTGTTCTCAATTTCTTTGATAATTTGGTCCCGGTCGCCGGGGTGCAGAATTCCAATGAGTACGCAAAGTTTACCCATAAAGAAATGAAGTTGCCGATCTGATTCATATTTCCTATCCGTTTCCCTTTTGATGAATTTTTTCACGCTGCGAAGAAACAAGCCAGTGAAATATGATTGATTTCGTAATAGTCCCTTTTCGGGTGTGCCGAATTCATTTAACCATTGTTGCACCTCTGTTATTATTTGGCCTCTCTCATCGTTTTTAACCCGGAATGATTCATCAATAAAATTGCCTTCATACTCAATATGCTGGTTTAGCTGGTTCCACTTTTTCCCGATGAACATTTCAGAAACGGTATCAAAAATAAAATCTTCATACTGCGATAATAAAACGGGGTCTGTTATATAGTGGCTCCGGTGGTGTTCTTTAGCAATGAGGGTTTGAAATATTGGTTTATCGGTGGTGGTTGTACTTCTTTTTTTAAGCAGGTGCATAAAAAGATTGAACAATTCCCTTTTATACTGCATGTTTTTTTTATTCTCATGTTTGGGTGTAACATTCTCTGAACGGAAACGAACAACCTTTGCGACAAAATATAGCTTGCTAAGGATTTCGGTATTTTTTGAAATACCATGTTCAGCGCAAAGTTTTTCCACCTCATCTTTAACCGGACTTGTTTCGTTTAAAGTTTTCCAAAACTGTTTGTCGTCCGGGAAATGTCCAGCAAAGTATTTTTTCAGCAATTCCATTTTAAGCAGTTTTGGATTCCGGTTTAACTACCTTCATAATATCGGTAACGCTGCGTGTCTTTTCTAAATTTGTCCTCAATGATTCCCGGTCTTTGTCAATGTATCGTTTCAGGGTTTTATAGTCGGTGTGCCCTGTAATTTCCATTACCTGATTTACCGGCACACGGTACACGTTTAACAGGATTGAAACGGCTGTACGTCGTGCCATGTGAGTAGAAATAACCTCATGCAATTGTTTGGTAATGTTCAGTTTTTTATTGCCTTGTGAACGGTTTATTTCAACATCCCGGTTTAGTTTTGCTTTGGCTGCTGCAAGTTTTAAATAATCGTTTGTTTTTTGATTGCTGATAGCTGGTAGTTCGTAATTGTATTTTTTCAAAATATCCATTGCCGGGGCTGAATATCCTACCAGTGGAATAATCGTTTCTTTTCTGGTTTTCAGTGCCTCAAATATCCATGTGTCAGTGTGTAAATCTTTCCTATCAAAATTTTCTATGTCGCCCCACCTTTGCCCGGTGAAGGCCTGAAAACAAAATAAATCCCTTGCACGTTCCAAACTGGGTGTTTCTCTCAAATCATATTCATAAAACTTTTTCAGTTCGTGAATTGTCATCGTTACAATGTCAAGGTTATAATTCCTTTTTGCCCTGAACTGTGAATGTTGGAATATGTCGTTTGAATGAAAACCACGTTCATAGCTCCAACGGAGAAAGTTTTTCAGGTTTTCAACATATTTTGCAGCGGTGTCATCCCGATAACCTTTTGATTTTGTTTTTTGGTTGTATGCTTCATAAAGCAGGTAGGATTTATATTTGTCAATGAAGTTTATATCAATATTATCGAAATTGAAATACTTGTAATATTTACCTATGAATGTTTCCAACATCTTTTTTGAGCTATTGAATTTCTGAATTGTTTTGTGGCTAAGTTCCTTTGATTTCCTTTCCAAAAATTCATCGTACACTTCAAAGAATGATTTTTCTTTCTCTGAAAACCTGGGTTTGGTGTTGGTGGTAACATATTCCTGAATCAGTTCCCTTAACTGTTCATAGCTGGGTTTCTCATCCAGCAACATTAATTCATCATAGTAATTCTGAACGTTTTCTTTTAAGTCATTCAATCGTTTGTTAAAATTCTGCGATCCGGCTGCCTGCCATTTCATTTGTCGTTTTTCAAAGTCCCAGTGTTTAGGCAAAATTTTCATTCCGGTTTTACAGTGAAAACGATGTGAACGGTCAAAACCTATGGTTAATCGAATAGGGACTTGTTTATCTGAAAGTATAGATTCAAATTTCCGATTTCTCTTTTTTGCATCGGTCGTTTCCCTGATTTCCTTTTGAATTGATTCCGTACCGGGTTTGTACTGATTACGAAGTGTAAAACTATAATTTGCCATGACAATAGGATTTTATGTTTTAGTTTATTTTGCTGTAATTCAGATTATTATAAGAGGTGTGTACCGTATGTGTACCGTTTTTCAAATTTTGTTCGATATACCTGTTTTTATAATTCATTGATTAACTGATATTTATTAAAATAAAAAGTGGTACACATACGGTACACATTCCCTTTACAAAGGTAATATTTTATTTTACAATGAGGTAAAAAGGAAATATTAAAAAACGATGAAAGTGTCTGTTTACAGTAACTTTGAAGGATATTTTTTGAACATTTGAGTTAATAAAAATTGGCGCGCCTCTCGCTACTTGAAAACAAAGGGAAGTCAATTTTGTGCTTCCCTTTTTTCTTATGTCTGAAAACTCCGGCTTTTCTGAAAGAAACTACAGTTGCACTTACCCCCTGTTCCTCGGTCACCTAAAACCGTGTCTGGTTCTCTTTGGTTTTTCGTCAAAATTGGCATTTATCAATTTTTTAAGTAAACGAACACTGTTTTTTTAAACGCTGTTTACTATTTTTGCAATAAAGATTTTTAGCTATGGCAACATACACCATTACCATTAACGAAAAAACAAAGGCCGGCAAAAAGCTGGTAGCCCTCCTGGAATCATTAAACGAAGTGGTTTCAATATCGGAAATTCGGAAAAGCAAAGGACTGGATGAGGCCCTGGAAGATGTTAAACATGGCCGTGTTTGGGAAGCTAAAAACGCAAAGGACCTCATCAATAAATGTCTTTAGTGATGTATTCCATCCGATTTACCAACAGATTTAAAAAGGATGTCAAGCGATGCAAAAGAAGAGGGTATAATCTTTCCGAACTTGAACATGCAATTGATATTCTGCAAGCCAGCGGCAAATTGCCACCCAAATATAAAACTCATGTTTTATCCGGTCAGTATGCCGGTTTATGGGAATGCCATTTAAAACCCGACTGGCTTCTTGTTTGGGATCAAAGCGACAAAGAACTTACCTTACTATTTATGGCCACCGGTACTCATTCGGACTTATTCTGATTCCTTTTTATAGACTAAAGAAATTCGGAAAATACTGTCTAAATGTACGGGCTTATCCCGGCGGTGGAAAAAAATCCCTTTATTTTTTCCTATAAAGCTACCTTTCAACTTAATCCATGAATCATACTCGATTGGAAAGGAGATATTGTGACTGTAGATCATAAGGTCGGCGGTTCAATTCTCGCTCTCGCTACCGGAAAAGGGGAAACTGATAAACAGCGTTCCCTTTTTTAGTTGGAAAATCCTTGTAATGGCAAGGCTCACTTCAAAATCTACGCTAACTTCTGCAAATAGTCAAAAGCAAATTATTAATTCCCATCCACCAGATACTTTTTAAGAATTGCGGTTTTAGGGTTTTTCAAAATTTCGTCGGGATGGCCTTGTTCAATAATTTCGCCATAATACATAAAAACAACATGGTCAGCCAGTCGGAGTGCTTGTCTCAAAACATGTGTTACCAGGATAATGGTATAATGCTGTTTCAACTCTTTAAAAAGGTTTTCAATTATTTTGGTCGAAATTGGGTCGAGTGCCGAAGTTGGCTCATCTGCCAGAATGATGGCCGGTTTCACTGCCAGCCCTCTGGCCAGGCAAAGCCGTTGTTGCTGCCCAATCGATAAACTGGTAACCGGACTTTTCAACCGGTCTTTTACTTCATTCCACAAGCCTACCCGTTTTAGGTTTGTTTCCACGCTGTGTGAAATTAATTTTTTTGAACGTATTCCTTTTAACTTTAAACCGTAAGCCACATTTTTATAAATTGATGCCGGCAGCGGGAAAGGCCTTTGCGATAGCAACCCCATCTTCTGCCGCATAACTGCAAGGTTTTGACCGGCTTTCATAATATCCTGACCATCAATAATAATCTGTCCCGAAACTTTTAGCTCTTTATATAAATCCGTCAGCCGGTTTAAGCTTTTAAGCAGCGTGGTTTTCCCACAACCCGATGGCCCCAGTAAAACAACAATTTTGTTTTTAGGAATTTTAAGATTGATATCTTTAAGGATTTTCCCTTCACTGGTTTTAACATTTAAATTTTTTATTTCGATGATAGGACTATCTTTTTTCATTTCTGCCACTTCTGTTTGGTTTTCCATGGTAACGCTTTCTGATAAAAGATTTGGTTGATATGTAAAAGCCATTTGTTTCATTTTATACTATTTTTTGAATATCGTTTTGAAAGGAGCCTTGCCGAAACACTTATAATTAAAATAATTACCGTTAAAACAATTGCCGCTGCATAAGCACGTTGCCGTACTTCCTCGATTGGAGAGCTTAATTGAAAAAATATGGAAAGGGGCAGTGTTGCAACAGGTTCGTCAAAAGTTACCGGAATATTGTCAGTAAATCCTGCTGTAAAAAGCACCGATGCTGCATCGCCAATTCCACGGCCAAAAGCAAGAAGCAGGGCTGTAATAAAACCTGCAAAGCCCTGTTTGAACAGCACTTTCAAAGCCGTTTCGGTACGGGTTGATCCCAGCGAAAAGGAAGCTTCCTGAAGTTCAACCGGAATGGTTTTTAAAACTTCGTCAAAGGCCCTCACCAATATCGGGGTGATTAATAGCGCCACAGTTATTATTCCGGCTAAAAGCGAGGCATTTAAACCTAAAAACAGCATTGCGGCAAAACCAAATGCCCCGTAAACAATCGACGGGATTCCCCACAACGCGTCAAGAAAAAAGCGAATAGTGTTCTGAGTACGTTTTAACCTGATTAACTGGACATTGATAAACAACGCTGCCGGAAGCCCAATAATTACAGCCAATACCGTGGCTCCGATGGAGAGATAAAAAGAACCCACAATGGCATTTAAAATTCCACCGCCACCGCCAAAATAATATCCACCCTCGGGCATTGAAAATACAATTTCCCACGACAATGCACTAATTCCTTTTTTGAAAACGACAATCAGAAGGTATAACAATATTAGTACAACCGAATAGGCAGCTATAAAAGAGATAATTTTAAAAATCCATTCTTCAATAAGTTTCAACCGGTTCATATCTTTTCTGTTTTATGAATAAAATATCTGAAGAACAGGTTGATAATCAGAATCACAACAAATAACAATAAAGCGGCAAACATAAGCGCCGAATCGTAATCGGGAATCGACATCATTTCGCCATAGTTATTGGCAATTAATGCCGGCAGTGGATAACCTGATTTCAGAGGAGAAAGGGTGATATTCATTGTATTCCCAACAACCATTAAAACAGCAATGGTTTCGCCAAATGCCTTGGCAATTCCCAATCCAAAAGCTGAAATAATTCCCGGGAAACCTTTCCGAATGATGACATGCTTTACCATTTCCCAATGGGTAGCACCAAGCGACAATGAAGCCTCTTTCATACCGACTGGAATAGTATGAAAAACCTCGATAAGCATATTCAGCATATAAGGAATACACATTACTGCCAAAACAATTCCACCCGCAAGCAAACTGTACCCCGAACTGGTTGTGCCGAATAACGGAGCCACTTTATCGGCGACTAACGGAACAATAACCAGTACTCCCCAAACCCCATAAACTACCGATGGGATTCCGGCAAGAATGTCGATAACAGGGAGCATAAAATTCAACAAACGCTGCTTGCCAAATTGCGTGAGGTAAATGGCTGCAAATAAACATAGTGGCGCTGAAAGAATAAAAGCCAGGATGGTTACATAAACCGAACTGAAGATGAAAGGTAAAAAGCCAAATTCTCCTTTCATTGGAAACCACTTTGATGAGAAAAGAAGGCTAATTAACGACTGATGTTGTAGTAACGGGGCAGCTTTCCAATATAAACCGACACCAATAAGCACAGGGATAGCCAGTAAAATATACAAACCTCCCCGCATCCAGATGTTAACTAACATATCTGTTAACCTCCTTTTTCTATTCATATTTTTCACCTTATTGTTCAATTCGAACGTATTATCAAATGCTATTATTTGTCCAAGTTGGCAACCTGTTCATCCAGTCTCTCTTGCGTTAAAGGAACATAACCAGCTCCAGGTACAAATTTCTGTCCTTTAGTCACCACCCACTTCAGGAAATCGAGAGTCGCCTGTTTCGCAGGTTTTCCATTGGCTACCAAATAAAGCTCACGAGCCGGTGGTGAAGGGTATTTCCCTTCGGCGATGGCAGCCAGCACCCGGTCAAACGAGTCATAGAAATTTTCTTCCGCATCTAATTTTCCGTTTTCGTTTACATCAATCGGAATGACTTCTATCCCCGGGTTTTTATTTCCCGTTTTTAAATCGTACAGGTAAATGGTATTATTAAAACCTATTCCCTTTTCATCTTTCACCACTGCATCGGCCAGGCCGGGGTCGCCAAATACGCCAACTCCTCTCAGGTCCTCCTGATTCCCTGCGAGATACGCTGCCCATGTGCCAGCGGCGCCACAGGCATCGGAGCGGGTAAAAACATTAATTGGCAGATCGATTTTAATTCCTGCCAACTGGTTCCAATTGGAATATTTCCCCTCGATATATAAATCCCGAAATTCTTCGCGCGTAATCCCACGTTTATAGAGCGTCTCCACCACAGGATTGGCAGCGTTTGCAGTTGGTATTACTGCATCTTTTGTAACACCAACCCACCAAACGCCCTGGTCAATTTCAGCCTGCAAAATTTCACGTGAGAACATGCCCAGGTCAACTGTGCCCGAAAGCGCATCGGCCATCCCTTTACCAGCGCCACCGGCAGAAATATTAAAACGCACTTCCGGATTTTCCTTTTGATATTCTTCACTCCATTTTACAACAAGCGGATACAAAGCAAAAGCTCCAGAAAGACTAATGGTTTGCTCTTTCTTTTTTGTTGATGTGCAGGCAGCCAACAGAAT
The DNA here is from genome assembly GCF_900141875.1 of Tangfeifania diversioriginum. GTDB lineage: Bacteria > Bacteroidota > Bacteroidia > Bacteroidales > Prolixibacteraceae > Tangfeifania > Tangfeifania diversioriginum. Next base: position 113,134 of record NZ_FQZE01000012.1, read on the forward strand.
GATGACGGCTAAAATCAAAGCATTTTTTGTTCTTTTCATACTATTAATATTGTTTATTTATTAAGGTATAGTATGGAACTCGCATGAATTTTAATCATCACCTTGGGCGTAAATATTTTACATGCTCGTTTCATATTCGAATATTTTACTGTTTAATACACGTTAGTTTTTGAATAATACCGGTGTTACCGTTAATTGCAGATACAGAAATTGCGAAAATTTAGTTTCCGGCACGTTTTGAATGGTTTTTAAAGCGTTGGTTGGCAGAAAAAACGAATAGCCGCTCTCCAAAGCACCCCAATTTGAAAACTTATGTTTTAATACCAGGTCGTTTTCATACCCCAGATTTTTACTGATTGGTGTATTTTCATTGGTTTGTGCCAGGCTAAAAAAATGCCCGGTATTTTTCAGGCTGATTTTTGCACTTAGTTTCCAGTTAAAATAGAAATAATAATCAGCCAGACCTCCCTGCTTGGTATGAGAATTAAAACTGCTGAAGTAATCAATCCCTCCAAAAAACCGGTGGCGGCCACCATATAAAACATCGAACAGATGGTCGGTTTTCCCGTTTATGTGTTTATTTCCCGAAAGATAGCTTACTCCAATTCCCGGGGTAATCTTTCCAATTGTGTAGGAAAAATCGGCATCGGCCAGCCAGGCGCTCACTTTTTTACCGGTGTTGTTTTTCCCGAATTGATAGTAAAGGTTTCCTGAAATTGTTAATCCATCTTGTTTGTAGGTTGAATAAACTCCGGTTGTTTGCCGAAAAAACAGTTTGTTTTCAGTTTCCGACTTTGTTACCCCGGAAGCTACATGCGAATAAGAAAGGTTCCAGTTTTCTGTCAACTGGTGCTTTGCCCAAATAAAGTTTAGTGATTTAATGCGATTTGGATTATAGAAGTTATCAGAAGCGTTTTCACCGGTCGAATTCCAACTACTCCCTGCATGAAATTCAATGCTTTCAGTTTTCAACTTGTAAACTACCGCATCGTATGCAATTCCGTTTTGATTCCAGTTTCGGGCCGCAAAAATACGTTGATTGTCGTAAACCAGTTGCTGCCTGCCAACAGATAACCAGCCGTTTTGCCCAGTTTTAAGCTGAACAAATGCCTCAAACAAATCGAGCGAAGCGTAATCGCCAAAAACTCCCGTAGAACTGCTCAATTGTTCATCGCCCCAAACCCTTACATTCTGAGGGGTAAACTTTAATTTTAAGTTTTCATTTTCGAAAATGAATGAAATGCGTGTGCGTTGAGAGATGAATGCTGCCGGGGTGCTTCCTTCAGCAGCAAGTTTTTTATACCCATCGCGCAGTTCAAAACGGTTTCGGTATTGAGCATCAATTGTAAATTGGGCAAATCCGCCTTTTGATAGTAAACAGACTATTAATAAGGTAAAAATATAGCTGCTATTTGAACTTGATTTTGCTTTTCCTGAACCGGATATTACCCCGAAACGATTATTGATGCCAAACATAACTTTTGCATTATAAACTTACGTTACAAAAGTATTTTGGCTTAATCGATAAATAAACAGTCAAAAAACGTAAATTACAAACTACGTTTAAAAACGTAGGAAACTATTTTTCAAATTTGCAGCAACCCGTTTTTTATGGCGTAAATTACCAGGTTGGCCGTATTTTTCGATTGTGTTTTTTGTAAAAGATTTTCACGGTGTTTGTCAACAGTTCTTTTACTTAAAAATAGCCGCGCGGCAATTTCGCTATTGGTAAACCCCCTGCAAATTAAAAGTAAAATCTCTGTTTCCCGCTCGGTTAATTCACTATCAAATACGTTAAAACTGGCTCTATCCGGGTGTTTCAGAATGTCGTTCAGGATTTCTATGGATATATAACTTTTATCATTACAAACATCGGTAATGGCTTTTTCCACTTCTTCAAAATTGGAATTTTTGAGCAAAAAGCCACAAGCTCCGGCATCAATCATACTCAGGTAATAATTTTTGTCAGAATACATGGATAACGCAAGTATTTTAACTGACGGCTGAATTTGCCTGGCTTTTTTTGCCGCTTCAATTCCGTTCATAACCGGCATTTCAATATCGAGCAAAGCAATATCAACAGGATTGTCTTTTAGTCCCTGTATAAATTCTTCCCCATTGTTTGCTTCGAATATTTTCCCAATAAAATCGAGGTTTGAAAGCAATAATTTTAAACCTTCCCTAAAAAGGGAATGGTCATCAACCAGGTAGATATCAACTTTTTTCATTGCTTTTTTATAATGGGAAAAAGAATTCGATTAAAAAACCATTTTCAGGTGCTGTTGTAATGGTATAATATCCGTTCAGTGATTTTACCCGCGAGAAAATATTATTCAATCCCATTCCTTTATTTTTAACTTTTTCATTTCCTGAATCATAATTAAATCCTATTCCGTCATCCATATATCGCACTTGAACAAATGCTCCCTTTTCTTTTATTTCAACATATACTTTTTGTGGATTGGCATGAACAAAGCTGTTATTTATCAATTCAGATAAAATGCGATATAAATTTATGCTCATTTCTTCCGAAAGTTGCTTTTCTTCTATTTGAAAATCAAATTCGTAACCAATATTTTTCTGAGGAAAAAGTTGAGAAGCCAAAGTTTCGAGAGCCTGTTTCAACCCATAATTTGTTAATAGATGTGGACTGAGATTATTGGCAATTTCCTTTAACGTAATTATTGAATTACTTGCGGCATGATGTGCCGATTCAATAATTTTTCTGTTAACAGGAGTCAAATTTTCGTTGTTTACTGCGCTCAGTGTCATTTTTATTGATGATAAAACAGGCCCCATTCCGTCGTGCAATTCACGTGCAAAAGACTGTCTTGCTTTCTCCTCCGTATTTATTATTGCCGATAAAACTTTATTTTCATTCTCCGCTCTTAACTTTTCAATTTCGTCCTGAAGGTTAAAAATTTTCTTGATAAAAATTACACCAATAAAAATAAATACTGAAATCAAAACTCCTATCCAACCATTTAGTTCGTCGTTTGGAAACAATTTTGATTCCCAGAAAAAACCCGAAAACTCGAATAATCTGCGCAGGGCCATTAGAATAAATGCACACGAAATCAATATCCAGGAAATATTAAACCTGGTACGGCGAATCAAACTAATGGCAAGTATAGTAGCCACAATTTGAAAAAGCATCGAGAGTAGCAAGGCGATTTTTAATGTGGTCATCTTACAAAATATTTATAATGTAAAAAACAAATATTTCGCTGGCAAATAAAATATCTGTCTCTTTTTACAAAAATAGAAAATCTCAACTATTAATTGAGCCCATTATGAATTATAATACTTTCATTTTCAAAGCGTGAATATACTTTTCCCGATTTTGTAATATCCTGATTATAATGAAATAAAAATTATTTTGCAGAAGTTTTTCTGTTAGCTGTTGCATGGCAGTTTTCCAGAATAAACTAAAAATGCATCATAAATTCAACCGAATAAACTTATGAAAACCATAGGTGAAAAACGCGTTTTTTGTGTCGTAAAAGTAAAGGCGCAAATAAACTGTTAAAACAACTGTCATGAATTTTGCAAAGTGGTCATTTCTATTGGTTTTTATCCTCGCTCTTTTTGTTGAAAACGTTTCTGCCCAGCCTGCCCAAAAAGAAATTCAGTACCTGTCGGGAACTGACAATGAAAACACCGTTACCTGGGATTTTTATTGCACCGGCGGGCGCAACAGCGGCGTTTGGACCGAAATCGAAGTTCCGTCGCATTGGGAACAGCAGGAATTTGGCGAGTACGATTACGGACGCGACTACCGCACCTATGGAAAAAAACATAAATACGCCGATGAATCGGGAATCTACAAACATCGGTTCAAGGTTCCGGACGAATGGAAAAACAAAACGGTTTTTATTGTTTTTGAAGGATCGATGACCGATACCGAAGTAAAAATTAACGGGGACTTGGCAGGTCCGGTTCACCAGGGATCTTTTTACAGGTTTCGTTATGATATTTCAGACAAAATTAATTTCGGCGAAGAAAATGAACTCGAAGTGAAAGTTGATAAAGTTTCGGCCAATCACTCCGTTAACCGCGCCGAGCGTTACGCCGACTACTGGATTTTTGGCGGAATTTTCCGGCCGGTGTACCTCGAAGCAGTGCCCGAAGAATTTATCGACCGTGTGGCCATTGCCGCCAATGTCAATGGTGATTTCAAAATGGATGCCTTCCCGGTCAATCTGAAATCGGAACAAACAATTAAAGCAGAAATTTTCGATGCTCAGGGAAACGTTGTAAAAACATGCGAAGCCAGCGCTGGGTTAAACGATTCACTAATTACGCTTTCCTGTAAAATTGAAAATCCGTTAACCTGGACCTCCGAAACGCCAAACCTTTACACAGTAAAAATTTCACTCGTCGATGGCGTTGAAACCCAATACCAGCTGACCGAAAAATTTGGTTTCCGCACCATCGAAATCCGCGAAAACGATGGTGTGTATGTGAACGGTACCAAGGTGAAATTTAAAGGAATTAACCGACATGTTTTCTGGCCCGAAACCGGTCGGTGTGTCAATCCGGATATCGATTTGCTCGATGTTCAGTTGATGAAGGAGATGAATATGAATGCCGTGCGCTGCGCCCATTATCCACCCAATAAATCGTTTCTGCACATTTGCGATTCACTGGGTTTGTATGTACTCGACGAACTGGCAGGTTGGCAAAATGCTTACGATACTGAAGTGGGCAGCAAGCTGGTACGCGAACTGGTCATCCGCGATGTGAACCATCCTTCCATCGTTTTCTGGAGCAACGGAAACGAAGGCGGAACCAATACCGATTTGGACGACGACTTTGCCATTTACGATCCGTCGAACCGGCCAGTTATTCATGCCCATCACCGTCCGGGGAACGACTACAATGGAATCGACTGCAATCATTATGAAAATTATTACAGCGCCAAAAAACTGCTCGAGGGACCGCTGATTTACATGCCCACTGAATTACTGCACGGTCAGGACGACGGTGGAATGGCAGCAGGGCTTGGCGATTTCTGGGAACTGTTCTGGAATTCGGAGTTGTCAGCCGGCCTCTTTCTTTGGGTTTTTGGCGACGAAGGCCTGGTACGCACCGACCTTGACGGCTACATAGATGTAAACCGCGTAAATGCACCCGATGGCGTGGTGGGCCCGCACCGCGAAAAAGAGGCCAGCTTCTTTGCCATGCGCGAGATTTTCAGTCCGGTGAAAATTGAACTGGAAAAACTCCCCGACAATTTTGATGGCACCATTCCGGTTGAAAACCGCTATCATTTTACCAATCTAAAAGACTGCAAATTCGAGTGGCAACTGGTGAAATTCAGCTCGCCGCACAACCGGGGAGCCAGCCATCAGGTAATGGCATCCGGGAAAACTGACAGCCCCGATTTGAAGCCGGCACAGAAAGGTAATTTGAAACTGAATCTGCCGGCCGATTATAAGAATTACGATGCACTGTATGTTAGGGCAGTCAATCCGCATGGAGAGGAAATTTTCGCGTGGAGCTGGAAAACAAACGGCAACAATAACGTGATGGAGCAACTGGTTGAAACCGAACTCACAGAAGCAGAGAAACAGCGCCGCGATGAACTTCGTGCCGCCGGGACCGAGGCAGACAATATTCTGCCCATCCAAGAGCAGCAAGGCGACACATCGGAAGAAGCCGCAAAAGTGGAGTTTTTCGAGAATGATGACGTGGTGGTTTTGAAAGCTTCCGGTATTTCGGTGGCGTTCAGCAAGGAAGACGGCACCATCAAAAAAATCGAAAATGATATGGGGCTGCCCATCCCATTTAACAACGGCCCGGTTTTGGTAAGCGGCGAAGCTGAACTTACCGGTATCCGAAATTTTCCTTCTGCCAAATCGCATGTGGTAGAAATGACCTATTCCGGCGATTTGAAAAAAGTAACCTGGACCATGTACCGAAGCGGCTGGTTGGAAATGAATTACGAATACCAGGTGGAAGGCGAACAATATTTTACCGGCATCAGTTTCGATTTCCCCGAATCGGATATTATTGGCGCCAAATGGCTGGGCAACGGACCGCGGCACGTCTGGAAAAACCGTTTGCAGGGCGTGAAACTGGATGTTTATGAGCGGTTTTACAACGATGTACTGCCGGGTGATAATTCATGGGAATATCCGCAGTTCAAAGGTTATTATTCCGATGTGTCGTGGATAGAATTCAACTCGGTGTACGGCAAATTCACAATGGTTGCCGAGGAGCCGGATTTGTTTGTGCGGTTGTTTGATTTTTACGGCATCTCCGGCCCGAAAAACTACCCGGAACTGCCGGTGGGAAATGTTTCCTTCCTCGATGGAATTCCGCCCGTGGGCACCAAACTGGCCATGGGAATCAGCAACGACACATGGAACCTCGGCCCGGCCGGCGAACTCAACAACATGGAAAAACCGGTGAAGCGAACGCTCTATTTTTATTTTGGGTTGCTGAATTAGGAAATGATTGCTCACTTAAAATTTTGAATAAACCCTGATTTATTTAAAAAAATAGCTGGCCGACAAAATATTCCTGAAAAAATATTTTGCCGGCTTTTTCTTACCGTTTAAATGTTTTATTTTAGACGTAAAGAATTTTGAAATGGACACGAAAGTCACCCTTCAGTTTGATAAGAAAATAATTGAAAAAGCAAAAATGGTTGCTTCAGACAATACCATCAGCTTGTCGCGGTTAACCGAATTTCTGTACCGGGATATTACATCAGAAAATTACAAAACACTAAAAGAATTCCCCATAAACAAATGGGTGAATCAAATTGCAAGAGGTGAAGCCATTTACAAAAGACGAAACCGAATAGACACAAAAAACGATTTTTTCAACCAAACAAAACTTATCTAAAATAATGTCAATCCAAAACAATCCGCAACTTCAGCTTGCACGCGACTTTTTAAGCTACACCGGAGAAAATATTTTTTTGACCGGAAAAGCCGGAACCGGGAAAACCACATTTTTGAAAACGCTGAAAAAAAACTCGCCCAAACGCATGGTAGTGGTTGCGCCAACCGGTGTGGCCGCAATCAATGCCGGAGGAGTTACCATTCACTCCTTTTTCCAGCTGCCTTTTTCGCCTTATGTTCCGGGCGCAAAAATGCAAAACGAAGGAATCCGCAGGTTCAGCAAAAATAAAATCAACATTATTCGCAGCCTCGATTTGCTGGTTATCGATGAAATCAGCATGGTGCGTGCCGACATGCTCGATGCCATCGACGAGGTGTTGCGGCGTTTTAAAAACCGCAGAAAACCATTTGGCGGCGTGCAGTTGCTGATGATTGGCGATTTGCAACAACTGGCCCCGGTGGTAAAAGAAGACGACTGGAACATCCTTCAGAATCATTACGAAACTGCCTTCTTTTTCAGCAGTCGGGCGCTAAAAAATTCCAGCTTTACAGGCATCGAGCTGAAACACATTTTTCGGCAAAGTGACCAGGATTTTATCGATCTACTGAATAAAGTCCGGGAAAATGAAATGAACTTTGACGATCTTAAAAAACTAAACAGCCGGTTCAAACCCAATTTCAATCCACCGGAAGAAGAAGGTTACATCACGCTCACCACGCACAACTACCAGGCAAACCGCATTAATGCCAATCACCTCAACAAACTGTCCACAAAAAAACACACTTTCGAATGTTCAGTAGAAGATGATTTTCCGGAATCCTCCTACCCTGCCAATGCTGTTTTAGAAATCAAAAACGGCGCACAGGTAATGTTTCTGAAAAATGATGCTTCGATTGAAAAAAAATATTACAACGGAAAAATAGGGAAAGTAACCACAATTGATGACGACCAAATCGAAGTACTTTGCCCCGGCGAAACGGAACCGATTATTGTGGAGCGCGCCGTTTGGGAAAATACCAAATACAATTTGAATGCACGAACTTCGGAAATCGAAGAAAATGTGGTGGGGAAATTTGTGCAGTTTCCGCTGAAACTGGCATGGGCCATTACCATCCACAAAAGCCAGGGCCTGACATTTGAAAAAGCTGTTATAGATGCAAAACAGTCGTTTGCCCACGGACAGGTTTACGTGGCGCTGAGCCGCTGCAAAAACCTGGAAGGGCTGGTTTTAAGCACCCCGCTCGATTCCGGCAGCGTCATTAGCGATGAAACGGTAATTGGATTTACCGAAGATGTGGAGCGCAATCAGCCGAATGACAACGATCTTGAAAAGTCACGCAAAAGCTACGAACTGGAACTGATAAAAGAGCTGTACGATTTCAGCTTTGTCATCCGTTCGGCCCACTACATTTTGAAAGTGTGGGAAGACAATGCTGAATTTTTAATGGGCAACCTGAATGAAACGTTGCGTAAAATGCTTGTTCCGGTGAAAGAAGAGATGGCCGATGTGGCAGAACGCTTTTATATTCAGGTAAAAAATTTACTGAATGGTTCCGGCCCGGCTGAAAATAATCCTGCTTTGCAGGAACGCATCCAAAAAGCTACCGGTTATTTTTCAGAAAAAATGGAGCAACTGATTCTGCAACCATTGGACGATGCCGGGTTTCAAACCGATAACCAGGCGTTGCGCAAACGAATTACCGATGCAATTGGCCGGTTGGAAATGGATTTGAATGTAAAAAAAGCCTGCCTCGAAGCGTCCTCGAAAGAGTTTTCTATTCCCTCCTATTTAGAGACACGCGCTGTTGCAGCCATTGAAAAACCTACTTCGAAAAAACGAAGCAAAGTGGCAGCGGTAAATGTGGATCATCCTGAATTCTACAAAAAACTGGTGGAATGGCGCGATTTGAAAGCCGAAGAGACCGGTCTGGCCATATCGCGCGTCCTTCGCCAAAGAGTGATGGCTACAATTGCCAACGAATTGCCTGCAACTTCGTCTCAATTGAAGACTGTAAAAGGAATGGGAGGAAAAAAAATGGAGCAGTTCGGACAGGAGATACTGGCACTGATACTGGAATACCGCAACAAAAAAGGGATGGACATTCCGCTGAATGCCAACGAAGAAGTGGCTCTGGCCGGACTTGGCACCAAAGAGCAATCGCTGAAACTATTTCAGAACGGACTTTCGGTTGTTGAAGTGGCGAAAAAACGCAACCTCGCTCCCTCGACCATCGAAGGGCACCTGGCCCATTTTGTGCAGAAAGGCGAATTGGATATTTTCGAATTAATTCCTCCGGAAAAGTACGAAACCATAAAAACCAAACTCGAACAAAACCCCGACCGGGAAACAACTTCAGAAATTAAAAACAAACTGGGTGATGATTTTTCGTATGGCGAAATCAGGTTGGTGATAGCCGATCTGCAAAAATAAACCGGATAATTTTGGTAGTACACGATATAAATTATCGGGTATTTTAGGCAATGATGCTTTTTGAGGGCTATTCAATTCCTCAAGCTCAAAAACCCGTTTTGTGAATTTTCATCCATAAAATTGGCAATTAATTCAGGTTTAAGCCTACCCTTCAGGTAAATGATGGCATTATCATCGCCGCCAACCAATATTAGCATTTCTTCAATGGATTCTTCATCGGCTTTTCCGAAAATAGTTACCTGTTCGTTGCCGTCACGCACTACCAGTAATTCTTCCAAATCGCCACGTTCGTGCACTGTTTCGTAAAACTCTTTGTGCAGATTGCTGCGTGCATTCAGTTCTTTATCTTCAATGGTGAGCACCTTCACTTTATCGATGCTGCGCAGCAAATCGCGCTCTTCCCTTTCCAGATCGCCCCACATGGCAGCGGAATGAATCAGCCACCCGGGAACAGTAATGGTTGTAACGCCGTCTTTAAACCGGTATTTGGTAAATGCTTCGGAAACACCTGTATCGTATTCGCACGAGGTAAAAAGGAAAAGGAAAAGAACCGGAAGTAGGAATAATCGTTTCATGGCTTACTCGTTTTGTTTATTGTTAGACGCACTACAATGAAAATCGTTACTCCAAAATTCCGGGAAAGAAAATGAAACACTGAATAAATTCGATGAACTACCCCGTTTTTACGGCAAACAAAAAATAAACTATTCAATACCCCAGATTCTCGCCCTTTTCAATAGCCGGTATTCCTTCTTCCATCCACTCTGGCATTGGTTCGCCTTTCAGGTAATGATTGAAAAATCCGAACATGCGCTTGCTTAAATCCACACGGTTGGCCCAGCTCGAACCTTTCAGGTTATGAGGTTCTCCGTTGTAGGTAAGCAACCAGCTGGGTTTGTTCAATCTGCGCAATGCAACAAAGAACTCGATGCCCTGATACCATGGAACCGCACCGTCATCGTCATTGTGCATCATCAGTAAAGGGGTGTTTACTTTAGGCGCATAAAAAAGCGGCGAGTTTTCGATATAATGCAGCGGTTTTTCCCACAGCGTACCACCAATGCGGCTTTGTGTATGTTCATACTGAAACATCCGGCTCATTCCCGAACCCCAGCGGATTCCGCCATACGCACTGGTCATGTTGCTTACCGGGGCACCGGCCATGGCAGCGGCATATAAATCGGTTTGTGTTATTAAATAGGCCGTTTGGTAACCTCCCCAGCTTTGCCCCTGCAATCCAATATTTTTTTCATCGATATATGGAAATTCATTGATTAAGTATTGCGTGCCGCTGACAATGGCATTGTAGGCGCTTTGCCCGGGATAGCCAACTTTGTAAGTGATATCGGGAACAAATACCATATATCCGTTGCTCGCATAAAATGTTTTATTGATGGTTGAACGGCTTGGTGCCGGATGCTGGTGCCGGAATAAATTCTCTGCGTTGCGTTCATAAAAATACACCATCAGCGGGTACTTCTTATTTGGGTTAAAATTTTCAGGTTTGTACAAAATACCATTCAACTGTTCACCAGTAAGAGAGTTCCATTCCACAAGCTCAGCAGTTGTCCAGATAAAATCATCTTGCTGCGGGTTGGCATTCGAAATTTTTTCAGCCTCGGAAAAATCAATACTACTTGTCCACAAATCAGGAAATATTTCCACGTTTTGACGTGTCCAGATAAGTTTTTCTGTTTCTTTGGCTTTCTTCACATTTCCAAAATAATATTTATCCATTACTACCAGTTCGGGTTCAGTAATTGTACTGAAATCGAAACTAAAGAAACCGTTTTCCATGGTTTTTTCGTCAATCGCCTGCAGTAAAACATTCTTTTCCAAAGGAATGTGTAACAACTCCGGATCCAGTTTCTGGTAACGCAGGCGAATTTGATTGCGGCGGCCAAATGCTTTGGTAATATTCACAGGAACACGTTCTCCCGAGGGGTCGATCTTCCAGATATCGTAGCGGTCGTAAATGTAAACAAACCGATCGTTTTCGCTCCAGCCGGCAACTCCGTAGGGACGCGGATCCATGGGGCGATCGTTTCGTTCGTCGTAAAAATTCACCGGAATTAGTTTTGTAAGTGCAACAGGATCGAGGTTGTTAATATCGGTTGAACGCGAATAATAACTGCTGTCTTCAGGTTCGTACCAAACAACATATTTCCCGTGGGGTGATAGCCTGGCGTATGATTTCCCTTCAACAATTTCCCTTTTAATACCCGTTTCAAAATCAACGAGATAATAATCACGTTCACGTTTGCCAGTCCAACTCGAGGCTCTCAGATATGGAGATTCGTTATACCCCAAACCAACATTGCCATTGCCTTTCCGGATAGGTGAAACATTTTTGATATTTAAATCGGCCAACTGGATAAACCGATCGAGGGTGGTATGGTAAACAGCCAAAAAAGTTCGTTTCTTTTCGCGGTCGAGCTCAGTTTTTTGTTGTGGTTGTAGCTTATCATCGTGCCAGCTCCACACGTCGAGCTTCGGCTTTTCTTCATCCAAAACTGTATCTTTTGGCTCAGGTTCCGGGCTTTCGGCTGTCCCGAAATAAAGTTTAGTCCCATCTTCCGAAAAATAAATATTCCCGTTTTCGCTGGGCGACCAGCCTACCGGAATTCCGCTGGTGTAACTATCCACAGTAACTTCAGGTTCCGATTCCAGTGTGCCGTAGTATAATTCGTACACTTTTTCATCGATGGTGTCCTTTGAGAAAAGAAATGCGTATTGGGAACCGCTTTCATCGGCAACAGCTTTTTGGGCCCAGCCTTCGGAAGAGTACAACTCCCTGTTTTGCCCCAGGGAAGTATTGAAATGATGAACGGAAGAATAGGTGTTCAGTGTATCTTTTTTCTGCTGAATAAAATAGACCGATGCGCCATCTTTAGCATAAAAATATTCGGTTACATTCGGGAAATGCAATGTGTCGCCGGAATTCACTTCAAACAACACCAAATCATCACCGGGTTGTTTCACTTCCTTTTTTTCTTTCTTCTCATCGGTAGTATCTTTTTCAGCGGGAGCAGGTTCGGTTAAAAAGGCAATCCATCGCGCATTGTCTTCGGGCAGTTTATACGATTTCAGTTTCGGAAACTTCACCGTTTCATTGGTCCCAAAAAGCCTGATTCCCAAACTGTCTTTAGGCATTTTATCTTTTTTTACTTCATCCAGTTTTGCCTGCCTGATGCTGTCTTCATGAGGTTTGATTTCAAAAACTATAAAATCATTTTCGGAACCAAATGCAGGCCTGTTTCCACGCGGAATGGCATCCAGCCTGTCAGAATGTTTAACAATCAACATCCCGTCGCCCTGCTGAGGTTTTTGAACAAAAGCAACCCTCTCCCCATTATTCGAAATGATTTGATTCGAGATAGTATTCCACGTTTCAAAATCGTCGATTGACAATGCTTTTTTTACAGGTGCCTGGGCATAAAGTCCAAAAGAAATTAAAAATAAAGCTAATAATATCAGTCCGGTTCTTCTCATCACAACTCTCCCTTTTTCGTATTTAATATAAAAATTCAAATATAGAATAAATCACAATTTTATCTGCCAAAAAAATTAAGAAGTTCATTGAATTCTTCGGGTATTGGCGCGCTAAAGGAAAGTTCTTGATGGGTTTGAGGATGCATAAATTCCAGTTCAGAGGCATGCAAAAACAATCGTTTCAGGCCGGTTTTTTCTGTAATTATTTTATTCAGCTTGAAATCGCCGTGATGTGTGTCGCCCAGCATATCGAACCTGTTTTTTGCAAAATGTTGCCGTAGCTGGTGCCACCGTCCGGTTTCAGGTTGAATCTCAACAAGGCTAAGCACTACATTTTCGGTTTCTTTATGTGAAATACCGGTTAAAACAGATTGAAGTGTTTTGAAATGGGTAACAGCCGGTTTTTTAAATTTTGTCTTTTTTTTCACCAGCACTTTCTGGTCAAACGTTCCTTCCCCCGGGTTGGCCTGCACAATGGCCAGGTACTTTTTTCTCACCTCTTTGCGTTCAAACTGAAGGGTGAGATGATGCGCCATTTCTTTGGACAGAGCCAGCACAATAACTCCTGAAGTTTTGGAATCGAGCCGATGTACGTTGTAAATCCACTGCCCTGTGAGGTCGCCGGCAAGTTTAGTCAGGTAGGGCGCATCGTGCGGCATGAAATCGTTTTTATGAACCGGTAAATCAACAGGTTTATTCACCACAAGAATAAACTCATCGCGGTAGAGTACCGGTATATTAAAATCATGATTCACTGATAAATATTATTTAAATTTCACCAATCTTTCTCTATCTTTGGAACTCCGGCAAAATAAACAAAATCAATGGTAAAAAAGCTTTTATTCCCGGTTATTTTCGTGCTGATTTCCTGCGGTGTTGATAGCCGGAAAGAAGCCGAAAAAATCATTGCCGACTTCGAAGAAGAACACATTGCAGATAAACGCGAAACAGTTTTTGAGGTCGTTCCTGCATTTGAGCAGGGCAAATTAATTTTAAAAGGCGAAATCAGTAATCTGCAAAAAAAACAGGATATGGCAGCTGCCTTAGAACCACTGCAATTTACGGATGAAATCACCTTACTCCCCGATTCCACTTTGGGTGAAAAAATGTTTGCACTGGTGAACCTTTCGGTCGCGAATTTTCGGGCCAAACCGCGTTACTCCGCTGAACTGGTTACTCAGGCACTGCTGGGAACACCTGTAAAACTCTTAAAAAAACAGGGAAACTGGTACCTAGTACAAACACCCGACAAATATATTTCATGGGCAAATGCATCGGCAATTATACCGGTTACTAAAAATGAATTAAACAGCTGGCGGCAAACTGACAGATTAATTTTTACCGGCGATTTTACATTGGTTTACCAAAATAAACAGCTCAACAATCCTGTTTCGGACATTACTGCCGGCAATATTTTGGAAGTCATTAACCGGAACCGAAACAGTGCAGAAGTACAATTCCCCGATGAAAGAACTGGTTTTATAAGAAATGCTGACTGGCAGGATTTCGATAATTTTTTGGAAGCAGCCCAGCCCGATTCAGTGAATATTCCTGAACTGGCCCGAAGATTTACCGGAAGACCTTACCTTTGGGGCGGAACTTCAGCATTTGCCATGGATTGCAGTGGCTTCACCAAAATGGTTTATTTTATGCACGGAATAATTCTTTCCCGCGATGCATCATTGCAGGTCAGGCACGGTAGTTTCGTGGATTCCGGTGAAGATTTCAGTCAGTTTCAGCCAGGCGATTTATTGTTTTTCGGCAGAATAACTGAGGACTCCACAGAACGCATCACACATGTGGCCATTTCAACCGGAGGTTCCGAATTCATTCACGCTTCAGGAAGGATAAAAGAGAATAGTTTCAATCCGGCCAGTGAAAACTATTCTGAATACCGGAGAGAATCATTTATGCGGGCCAGAAGAATTATCGGTTCTGAAGGAACAGAAGGAATCCAGTGGATGAAAAACCATCCGTGGTATTAACGAAGTGTTTAAAAGTTACAAGAAAATGAAAACCGGCAGAAGAAAATTTTTAAAGAATACAGCATTGTTAACAGCAGGCGGAGTAATTTTGCCGCATTTAACTTATTCAAATATGAAAGGCGTATTTCCGAAACAAGGATTAAAACTCAGTTTTGAACCTTACGATTTACAATTAAAACATGTTTTTACTCTGGCCAACAGTTCGCGTACCACCACACCGGTAGTACTCACTAAAATTAGTTTTGAGGGGTTTACCGGCTACGGCGAAGCCTCCATGCCGCCCTACCTGGGCGAAACGCAAAAAACGGCGGGTTCGTTTCTTTCTTCACTAAACCTTGCGCAATTTACTGACCCATTCCGGATTGAAGATATTCTTGAATATGTGGACGAAGCAGCTCCCGGGAATACAGCAGCCAAAGCTTCGGTGGATATTGCCCTGCACGATTTGACAGGAAAAATTATGCAACAGCCGTGGTATAAAATATGGGGCTATTCGCCGGGAAACACCCCAAACACCTCGTTTACCATTGGAATTGACGAACCGGAAGTGGTGAAGCAAAAAGTGGAAGAAGCAGCACCATTCAATATTTTGAAAGTGAAACTGGGTGGTGATAATGATAAAGAGATGATTGAAACCATCCGCTCAGTGACCGACAAACCGCTTTGCGTGGATGTAAACCAGGGCTGGGAAAACAAAGAGGAAGCGCTGGAAATGGTACACTGGCTGAAAGAAAAGGGCGTTGAATTTGTGGAACAGCCACTACCGAAAAACCGGAAAGACGACCACGCCTGGCTGACAGAAAATTCTCCGCTGCCAATAATCGGCGACGAGGCCATTCAGCGGCTTTGCGATGTACATGAAGCTGTAGGCGTTTATTCGGGCATCAACATCAAACTGATGAAATGCACCGGCATGCGCGAAGCCCATAAAATGATTAACCTGGCCCATGCCAACCAGATGCGGGTGATGATTGGCTGCATGACCGAAACTTCGTGCGCCATTTCTGCAGCCGCCCAGCTTGCACCACAAGCCGAATGGGCCGACCTCGACGGAAATCTTTTAATTTCAAACGATCCGTATGAAGGAGTAAAAGTTGTGGATGGTAAAATTACGTTGATTGACCGACCGGGGATTGGGATTCGGGAGGTTTGATTTTTTATAAATTCAGAATCAATTTGGTTAATAAGAATAGAAATTGCGTTAAAAAAAGAAGAAAAGGCACTAACTAACAAAGTTTTAATAATTATTCCATTTATAATCTTAAAACATGCTTTGACCAGTTATCAATTTTTAGCCCGGGAATTCGTTTAAAATGATTTTCGTTATTCGTCACCAAAGTCATCTCATTTTCAATTGCCACTCCGGCAATTAATAAATCAATATCATCAATGATTTTTCCTGATTGCCGCAGGGTTGAATACAATTCTGCAGAAATTTTCACAGAATCCTCTGTTAATGGAATTATCAGGTTATCAATGACAAACTCCTCGAAAATTTCAATTTGTTTTAGTGCATTTTTAGCAAGCAAACCGCTTAATATTTCGTAATAAGTAACGATACTTATTTCTATTAAATCATAACGTTGGAGATAAACCTCAAAATTTTTAACTACTGTTTTATCACCCTTGAAATAGTAAGAAAGAATATCGGTATCAATGAGTGCCCTATTCATCAATTCTTCGCCTGTTTTTTTGACGATTGTTAATCAGCTTTTTCGTAAATTCATCAAAAACAGACTCATCCAGTTCTTTCCATGCTCCGGCAAAAGATAAAGTTCTTTTTTTCCTTGCTGGTTCATGTTCAAGCTTTGAAATGTAGTCATCCAAAGCTTTCAACTTTTCTTTTGGAATTTTGCTAATTCGCTTTAAAATCTGATTTCGTCTTTGAATATCGGTAATCATCCTTTTCTTTTTTACAAATATAAAGTGCCTTGTCGAATAAAACAAAATAAGCGAGTTTGTATTGTCGCAGTAAAATTGAACCAAGAAACCACCCAGCTTGTTTTAATCAAACAAGATGAAAACAGTTTTAAACATATTACTTTTTGCCGTTGCATTTTCTGCCTGCGGACAGGTTCAGGAGAAGGCTACGATTAAGGCTGAAGTAAAAAAGGACGAAAAAATGAATGAATAC
The DNA here is from genome assembly GCF_900141875.1 of Tangfeifania diversioriginum. Classification (GTDB taxonomy): domain Bacteria; phylum Bacteroidota; class Bacteroidia; order Bacteroidales; family Prolixibacteraceae; genus Tangfeifania; species Tangfeifania diversioriginum. The sequence continues at coordinate 130,031 of NZ_FQZE01000012.1, forward strand.
AGAAAATTAACCGATTTTGAAGAATATGTGATTATCCAAAAAGGAACTGAGCGTCCGTTTACCGGGGAATACAACAACCACAAAGCCAAAGGCAGTTATGTATGTAAACGATGCGGAGCCGAGTTGTACAAATCGTCAGATAAATTTGAATCGAACTGCGGCTGGCCCAGTTTCGATGATGAAATCGAAGGCGCAGTAACCAAAACGCTGGATGCCGACGGCCGGCGTACTGAAATCACCTGCAACAACTGTGGCGGGCACCTGGGCCATGTGTTTTATGGCGAGGGATACACCGATAAAAACACGCGCCACTGTGTAAATTCTATTTCACTGGAATTTATTCCGGCTGAGAAATGATTCCCGGGAAACGACAAAACCACTGTTCGTGAATCCGCCGGACATGAAAAGTCAGGCTCTTCAAAAACCGCTAAATTTCTTCCTTCACGATTGTCAGTCCGTCAATAAAATAAACCACTTCTGAGGTGTCCTGAGCTTCTGCAATAACCCGATGCGCTTCTTCTGTGTCAGCGTCGTCTTCATGATCTTCACCTTCGCCATGTTCCCCTTCCGGATTATGTGCATCGGCTTCGGTTCTCACTTCTTTAAAAATACCGCTGATAGTAAGGTCGCTCCCCATTTGTTCCTGGCTGAAAGCTCCGATTTTTTCGCCGGCTTCCACCCTGATGTTCGTATCTTCGTTGCTCCCCATCAGGAAACACCGGCCGCCACCTTGTTTGCACACGTGCATTACTGTGCCTTTTACCGTTACTTCTTCACCTTCCAGCTCTGCAGCATTGGCAAGCAAATCATCAACAGAATATACCGTTGCGGACTTTTCTGCAGTTTCATTCCCTTTTTGTTGGGTTGTGTTGTTGCACCCAAACAGCAAAATTCCCAAAAAGCCTAACAGAATTAATCGTTTCATTTTTACCTGGTTAAATTATTACTTTTTCAAATATACAATAATGCGAAAATTAACGGCACAATTACACCTGCAATAGTAAACCACCAACCCCATCGGCTTAGCCCGCGTTTTCCTTTCAGTAAAAACAGGCCGGAAACAGCCACAAAAAGAAGGATTACCGCCATTGCATCGCTCACCCATTTCCAAAGGGTGCCAACTGATGCTTTATGTAATTTATTCATTTCAAATATGATGGGGCGTCGCTGCAGGTAACTCATCGATGCCTTGCCGGTTTCAGGGTTAATGATTGCCTCGCCGTTCTCAATAAAAACCTTAATCATTCCCTGGTTATTGATGTAATGTTTTTTGTAAACGACATCCATTTCCTGATTTGTGAGTGCTTTTTTTACAGCTTGCTCATCAACATTTTCGGCTGAGTTAATATCAGTTTGAAACTCGGTAAAATAAATTTTGTAATCGGGATTAAAATCGTGCCGGTGGTTTAAAAAAATCCCCGAAAGTGCATAAACTACGGTCATTCCTACAATAAAATATCCCAAATCGCGGTGCAATATCCGCAGCAATTTTCTAATCTTCATTTACTTAGGGTTTGCTGAAAAACTAACGATTTATTTTTAATAGGCATTGTTCAACTCCGTTATTAGCAGGTTGAAAATTCACTAATAATTCCATTGTCT
>NZ_FQZE01000042.1 GCF_900141875.1 Tangfeifania diversioriginum
ATTAAGATACTGATTATCAGGGGTTTAATCAAATATTCCGATGGTTTATTTTGCTCATTTTCAAATAGTTATCCACATTTTTAACGAAGTATTGTAAATATAAATGTTATGAAAAGAGGAATGATGTTTTCAATCGTGTTAATGTTTTTGGGGATGGGAATGTCCACCGCAGTTTTAGCAGATAATGCCTCAGAGCCAATGGTTATCCTTCAGGAGGAGGTTACCTATGAGGAAATTCAGAAAGAAGATGTCCCCGAAGCTGTGTTAACAGCAGTAAAAGAATCTTATGGTGGTTACGAACTGGAAAAAGCCTTTTTGGGAAGTGATGGTAATTATAAACTGAAACTCATCAAAGGGGAGCAAAAAGTTTTTGCATTTTTCAATTCAAATGGAGAGGTTTTGAAAGTTGAAACTGCCGAAGATGGGAAGTAACTTTCAATAAATTAATCCGGTTAGGAATGTTAACCTGCCCGACACACACAACTACTACATATTCAAAAGAAGTTGGTCAAGTTATTCACAATTACTTCTTTTGCTGAAAATTAAAGATTTGATGCCTCTGTTATTGAAATTCAAATAACAGAGGCTATCTTTTTAAAAGTTGTTTTACCAAAATTGCAACAAATACAGATTCGTTGTCGTTTATTTCTAATATATTACATAAACGGCAACGAATTTAACTGTTATGGCAAAAATCCTTATAATTGACGATGATGTTACATTTTGTTTGATGTTAAAGGCATTGCTGGAAAAAAGCGGATACAAGGTTTCCAGTGTTTTTTCAACGGCTGAGGCAAAGCGAAAGATTGAGAAACAAAATTTTGAAATTGTTTTTACCGACTTGCGGTTACCGGATACCAGTGGAATGGAACTCATCAAGCTGATAAAAAAGAAGGCTCCCAAAACACAAATTATAATGATGACAGGTTATGCCGATATTGCAACGGCAATTGAATCGATAAAAAAAGGTGCATTCAATTATATTCCCAAACCTTTAAATCCTGATGAAGTGCTCAATCTCGTTCGTGAGGCATTAGACCAGGCGGAAGGTGTGGCTTCTGAAGAAAACCAGGATTACTCGAGTCTTTCCGGTTATTTTGAGGGAGTGAGCCGACCTGCACAATCTTTAAAAGAGTATATCGATTTAGTATCGCCCACTCCAATGTCAGTTTTAATTGTGGGAGAGAGTGGAACCGGCAAAGAGTATGCAGCCCGGAAGGTTCACGAGTTGAGTAAAAGGGCCGATAAACCTTTTGTGGCTGTTGATTGCGGCGCAATACCATCTGAACTGGTAGCCAGTGAGTTTTTTGGTCATGTGAAAGGTTCTTTTACCGGAGCAATTTCAGATAAAACCGGGTATTTTGAAGCAGCCAGCGGAGGCACTTTGTTTTTGGATGAAGTGGGAAATTTGTCGTACAACACACAAATCCAATTGCTTCGGGTTTTGCAGGAACGACATGTAAAACCTGTGGGAAGTAACCAGGAAATCCCAATTGATGTACGGGTGATTGCAGCCACTAACGAAGACTTACTCAAGGCTCATGAAAAGGGTAGGTTTAGAGAAGATTTATATCACCGTTTGAATGAATTTCAGCTGAATATTCCCCCGCTGAGGGAGCGGAAGACCGATATTTTATTGTATGCGAACCATTTCCTTGAACAGGCAAATAGTTATCTTCAAAAATCGGTTGACGGATTTGACGAAAATGTGGAACGAGCTTTTATAGACTACCATTGGCCTGGCAATTTGCGCGAAATGAAAAATATTGTGAAGAGGGCCACCTTGCTGGCACGTGGTAAGTTTATTACAAAAAAAGAAATTCCGGCAGAATTGTTTAAACAGAATTCCGATGACTTTGCATTATTTAGTCAAACCAACGAAGTTCAGGCCATTCAGAGAGCACTAAAAACAACTGATTATAATAAAAGTGAAGCTGCACGCCTGTTGAAGATTGACAGAAAAACACTTTACAATAAGTTGAAATATTATAATATCAGTTTACCTGATTGAGGAATTTGATGTTCTTCTTTCAACTTTTCAACTAATTTTTCAATGTTGATTTTTGCTGTTTGGGCGGTTCGGGTCCAATAGGGCAAATCCGATTCCCTGAAGTTATTTTTTTCCAGGATGGACAATGGTGCTATGACAGCTTCAGCATCTAATTGCCTGAACATGGGCAGCATTTTATGTGCCAGTTCTGAAAGCGCATTTAAATCCCCGTTTTGGAGATACTGATTGAACAACTGCAGATTTTGACTGGTAGATTGAATAAACGAAGCCAGGATTTTTTGTATGGTTTCCGAATCTCCATGGGCAAAAGCCGCTATTCCTTTAATGCTGTAATTGTTGGAACGGCTGGTATGTTTATTTCGTTTTTCCGTATAATCGTTTTTTTTGCCGTTTAATACGTGAATAACCTTGTTCAGAAATTCATCCGGGACAAAAGGTTTCTGAATGACTGCGTTAAAACCTGCATCTTTGTATTTCTGTATGTTATTAAGTTGTCCTGTTATTGCAATAGCATGGCCGTTTTTATTGTTTTGCCTGTAAAAATTTAACAATTGAAAACCATTCATCATTGGCATTTGAATATCTGTAATCAACAGGTTGAATTTTTCATTGCTCAGGGCTTCAATAGCCTGTTTGTGGGATGTGAAGGCTTTAACCTGGAACCCTTCTTTTTTGAGTACTTCTGCTGTCATTTCAAGTAAAACAGGGGCATCATCAACAAGGAGTATTTGCTCATTTTCGATGGGGAAATTTCGGGAAACCGTTGCCGGAATACCATTTCCTGCAGTTTGTTTTTCTTTGGTGAATTTTGCTGGTTGCTTCAGTAACGGAAGAATTAGGGTAAAGCAGCTTCCTTTTTTGTAATTGCTTTGCACCTGAATTTGCCCGTCCAGCAACTCTACTATCCTTTTCGAGATGGCAAGTCCCAGTCCGGTCCCCTCGTATTTACTGGTCCCGGTTAATGAACCTCTCGAAAACTCTTCAAAAATATGTTCCGTGTTTTCCGGAGTGATTCCTATTCCCGTATCGGAAACTTCTATTTTAATAAAATCTGTCTGTCCCTTTGTTGCTGTAACCGAACAGTTAATGCTTACCTTGCCTTTTTCGGTAAATTTTAGGGCGTTCGAAATCAGGTTATATAGTACTTGTTTTATGCGTATCGGATCGGATAAGTAATCAGTGTTTGGCAGGTTTTTAATATCAAACTCAAGCAATAGGTTTTTAGATTGGGCCAGGGGATGGAACCCCGAAATAACTTCTTCTAAAGTTCCAATAAGGTTGAACCTGATTTTATCAACTTTTAGATTTCCGGATTCAAGGCGTGCGAAATCCAGAAGGTCATTAATAAGCCGAAGAATGTATTTAGCAGATTGTTCAATATTTTTGAGGTAGTCTTTTTGACGGCCGGTGAAATTCTCGTTTGATATTAGCCGGGAAAAACCCATAATGGAACTGAGCGGGGATTTTAGATCATGTGTTATGCTCATCATAAATTGCTCTTTACTTTTTAACAGGGCTTCGGAATAGGCTTTTTCCTGTTCCAGATTTTTCCTGTAGTGTTGACTTTTTGTTATATCTTTCAGGATAAGGATTAAGAAAACGATAACAATGATTAAAGCAATTGCTCCCAGGAGAACTACTTTGGTAGTAATACTCTGAATATGTGATTGCTGCCGCTCAACCTTCATTATTGAATTGAGCAGTTCCTCATTTTCGAGGCGGGCAAGCATTTGCCTGATTTGAATGGTAATGGTCCGATCGTTTTCAAGTATGTCCTGTTCCTTTTTTAGCAGTTGTTTCTCAAAAACTTTACTTTCCTCCTTTATTTCTTCAACTACAGTTGTTAAAAGTTGGGCAACAGAATCTGCCGGATTAAATACATCAATAATACTGTCAATCTGCATCGACTCATTGAAAACTACTTTAAGCGTTGAGTCTGCATTTTCCTGGGGGAGAAATACATTAACAAGCCGGTCGAAAAAATTTTTCCTGGTTTGTTTAACTACAATGCTGTCTTTGCTTTTTGTAATATTCTTGTAAATATTTAACAGTTGGTTGATTGAATCCTTGTTTGCCGCCAGCCTTACCATTGCTCGCTCATAGAGCCTTTCAGAGGAGCCGGCATTCTTGGTCGAGATTATCTCCTCCAGGTTCTGCCTTTTTTTCGTTAGCAGAACCTGAATGCTGTCAGTATGATTTTTTTGAAGCGGATTCGTGGCATTCTTACCAAAGGATTCTACCTGGTAACTTATGGAATCCATAAGTAAGTTATATTTCCTGAAGTGTTGTCGATTACCGGTAAGCAAATAACTTCTTTCGAGTCCCTCGGCTTCGTATAAATTCGTTAATATAGAATTAACGCTGAGAATTTTTTCAGTCACCGGGTTAATATCTACCTGATTGTCTGATAATTTTATCGTTTCACTGTAGATAATCCATACCGTAACCGAACCAATCAGGACGAGTGCAATGTATCCGGAAAGGATATTTATTTTAACAGATTTCCAGTTCTTTGCCATCTCAGAAACAACAATTTCTTTTGATAGAACGAATGAATAGTGAGTAAGTTTGCGGACAGTTGAAAAATTTAAGCAATCCTAACTTTAATTTTTTTAAAAAAAAGCACGAAACAGTTTGTTCTTTGCTCAAAATTAGTACTTTTGCGTGCCGTTTTTCAGGGGGAAAAGATAAAATAGAACCGGAAAAACATTGTTTTTATTGAAATTTAACATACTTTTGCAGTCCATTTTTAAGGATTATTAACTAAATAAAAAACAGGTATTTATGCCAACTATTCAACAATTAGTTAGGAAAGGAAGACAAACCCGGGTGGAGAAAAGTAAATCTCCGGCCCTTGACTCATGCCCGCAGAGGCGTGGCGTTTGTGTGCGTGTTTATACCACCACACCCAAAAAACCTAACTCGGCTATGCGTAAAGTGGCCAGGGTAAGGTTAACAAACGGAAAAGAAGTGAATGCTTACATTCCGGGCGAAGGACATAACCTGCAGGAACACTCCATTGTTTTGGTGCGTGGCGGCAGAGTAAAAGACTTGCCAGGTGTACGTTATCACCTTATTCGCGGGGCCCTCGATACCGCTGGTGTTGAAGGCCGTTTGCAGCGCCGTTCAAAATACGGAGCAAAAAGACCTAAGAAATAATTTAATTTTTTTTTATAACAAACTGGTTATTTAGTGGTTTGGTTGAGTAAGTAAGTCTCTCGATGTCTTCCGGAGATTAGCTGAAGACCGCCGAAGGGCAGCCGATTTAAATAACACTTAAAGAGTACAAAATGAGAAAGACAAAACCGAAGAAGCGGATTATTTTACCGGACCCAATTTTTAATGATGTATTGGTAACCCGGTTTGTCAACGACTTGATGCAAGACGGAAAAAAATCAGTAGCGTATGCTATTTTTTATGATATGTTAAAACTGGTTGAACAGCGTGTTAAAGATACTGAACTGACCCCCCTTGAAGTCTGGAAAAAAGCGTTGGAAAATGTGGCCCCTGCCGTTGAGGTTAAAAGCCGCCGTGTAGGTGGTGCTACCTTTCAGGTCCCTATGGAAATCAGGCAGGAGCGAAAAATGGCTATCAGTATTAAAAACATGATTTTATTTGCCCGTAAACGTTCGGGTAAATCAATGGCCGATAAACTGGCAGCAGAAGTAGTTGCTGCATTTAACGGTGAAGGTGGTGCCTTTAAACGTAAAGAAGATACCCACCGCATGGCCGAAGCCAACCGTGCTTTTGCACATTTCAGATTTTAGTTTAGTGGTTATAAATGGTATAGTAAAATAATCAGGATTAGAAAATTGGTATTAAAATATGGCTAAGCAAGATCTGAAAAATACAAGAAATATTGGCATCATGGCCCACATCGATGCCGGCAAAACAACCGTTACAGAACGAGTACTGTTCTATACCGGATTAACTCACCGGCTGGGTGAAACCCATGATGGTTCTGCCACCATGGACTGGATGGAGCAAGAGCAGGAACGGGGTATTACAATTACCTCGGCTGCTACTACTACCTTCTGGAAATATAAAGAGCAGGAACACAAAATTAATATAATTGATACTCCCGGACACGTCGATTTTACTGTTGAAGTTGAACGTTCACTCAGGATACTCGACGGAACTGTGGCACTCTTTTGTGCCGTAGGTGGTGTTGAGGCACAATCTGAAACTGTGTGGCGGCAGGCCGAAAAATACGGTGTGCCACGCATTGCTTTTGTGAATAAAATGGACCGCCAGGGAGCCGATTTCTTTAATGTCTATAATGAAATTAAAGAAAAACTGGGAGCTAATCCTATTCCACTTCAGATTCCTATTGGTTCTGAACATAGCTTCTCAGGAGTAATCGACTTAATTGAAATGAAGGCTGTTCGCTGGTTCGACGACGAAACAATGGGAACCAACTACAGCCTGGAAGAAATTCCCGAAGATCTTAAAGAACAAGCTGAAGAATGGCGCGGAAAACTGGTTGAATCAGTTGCCGAAATTGATGATGAGCTTTTGGAACGCTATTTCGAAGATCCCGAATCGATTACCAAAGAGGAGATGCTCGCAGTTATCCGCAAGGCAACCATCGATGGCTTAATCGTACCGTTAATGTGCGGCTCCGCTTTTAAAAATAAAGGCGTTCAACGCCTGCTCGATGCTGTTTGTGCTTTCCTTCCCAGTCCGCTCGATAAAGGCGATATTACCGGTGTTAACCCGGCAACCCAAAAAGAAGAAATCCGTACTGCCAACGTTGATGAACCAATGGCAGCTCTCGCATTTAAAATTGCTACCGACCCCTTTGTTGGCCGGCTGGCATATATGCGCGTTTATTCCGGTAAAATTGAGGCCGGAAGCCAGGTGATGAATGTTCGTACCGGTAAAAAAGAGCGGATTTCGCGTCTTTACCAGATGCACTCCAACAAACAAAATGCAAAAGATATAATTGAAGCAGGTGATATTTGTGCCGCTGTAGGTTTTAAAGATATTCGGACCGGCGACACCCTTTGCGATTTAAAACACCACATCGAACTGGAAAGCATGGAATTTCCGGAACCAGTGATTGGTATCGCTGTGGAGCCCAAATCGCAGAAAGACCTCGACCGTTTGGGGAATGGGCTGTCAAAACTGGCAGAAGAAGACCCGACATTCCAGGTCAATACCGATCATGATTCCGGCCAGACCGTTATCCGCGGAATGGGTGAACTGCACCTCGAAATTATTATCGACAGGTTAAGAAGAGAATTCAAGGTTGAATGTAACCAGGGAACACCACAGGTTGCTTACAAAGAAGCAATCAGCAATCCCGTTGAGTTTCGCGAAATATTCAAGAAACAAACCGGGGGACGTGGTAAATTTGCCGATATTCAGGTTAAAGTTGAACCGGCAGAAGAAGGTGTGCAAGGCCTCGAATTTATCGATAAAGTTAAAGGAGGAAATATTCCGCGTGAATACATTCCTTCAGTGCAAAAAGGTTTCGAAGAAGCCATGTCAAACGGGCCGCTTGCCGGATTTCCAGTTGACGGGCTTAAAGTCACTTTGTTCGACGGTTCGTTCCACCCCGTGGATTCAGACCAGTTGTCGTTCGAAATTTGTGCAAAACAAGCATTCAGGAACGCTGCATCAAAAGCAGGTCCTAAATTGCTCGAACCCATTATGAGCCTGGAAATTGTAACTCCGGAAGAATACATGGGCGATATTATTGCCGACCTTAACCGCAGAAGAGGTGAAGTGGCCGGCATGGAAACTAAAGGAAACGCGAAAGTTATTGAAGCCAATGTTCCGTTGGCAGAGCAGTTCGGTTATGTTACCGTGTTGCGCACATTATCGTCAGGAAGAGCCACTTCTTCAATGGAATTCAGCCATTATCAGGAAGTGCCGCGTAACCTGGCCGAAAAAGTACTTGAAAATGTACAAGGTAGAGTTGATTTATTATAAATATTTAATTGAGTTCTCATCATGAGCCAAAAGATCAGGATTAAGCTGAAATCGTACGATCACAATTTGGTTGACAAGTCGGCTGAGAAGATCGTAAAAACAGTAAAAACAACAGGAGCTGTTGTAAGTGGTCCAATTCCACTGCCAACACACAAAAGGGTGTTTACTGTTTTACGTTCAACCTTTGTAAATAAAAAATCAAGGGAGCAGTTTCAATTGTCATCTTACAAAAGGTTGATTGACATCTACAGCTCAACTGCAAAAACAATTGACGCCTTAATGAAGCTGGAATTACCCAGTGGCGTTGAAGTAGAAATTAAAGTTTGATAATTTAAAAAAGTAGTCGAAATGGCTGGACTTATTGGAAAAAAAATCGGAATGACATCCGTATTCAGTGTTGAGGGGAAAAATGTCCCATGCACTGTGATTGAAGCCGGTCCCTGTGTGGTTACACAGGTTAAGACCAAAGAAAAAGAAGGCTACGATGCGCTGCAACTTGCTTACGGTGACAAAAAAGAAAACAAAGCCACCAAAGCAGAGTTTGGGCACTTTAAAAAGGCCGGTGTTACACCAAAGCGCAAAGTAGTAGAGTTTAGGGACACCTACCAGGGAGAATTTAATCTTGGAGACCCTGTAACTGTTGACATTTTTCACGAACTGGATTATGTTGATGTTGTGGGAACTTCCAAAGGAAAAGGATTCCAGGGAGTAGTAAAACGCCATAATTTCCATGGTGTGAACGACCAAACGCACGGTCAGCATAACCGCCTGAGAGCACCGGGTTCAATTGGTGCATCATCGTGGCCCAGCCGCGTTTTTAAAGGTATGCGCATGGCCGGACGAGACGGTAACGAAACCATAACCATCGAAAACCTGATGGTATTAAAAGTGATTCCTGAAAAGAATTTATTAGTGGTGAAAGGTTCGGTGCCTGGCGCCAAAGGTTCATACTTAATTATTAGGAAACAATGGAACTAAGTGTACTGAATAAAGAAGGAAAAGATACGGGAAGAAAGGTTACGTTAAGCGACCAGATTTTTGGAATCGACCCCAGCGACCATGCCATTTACTTAGATGTAAAACAATATTTGGCAAACAAACGCCAGGGAACCCACAAATCTAAAGAGCGCTCGGAAGTAACCGGAAGTACCCGTAAGATAAAAAGACAAAAAGGAACCGGTACAGCACGTGCCGGCGATATTAAATCGCCAATTTTCCGCGGAGGTGGTACCACATTTGGCCCGCGTCCAAAAAGCTACAGTTTTAAACTTAACAAAAAAGTTAAACAACTTGCACGTAAATCGGCACTCTCATACAAAGCCCGTGAAAACGGAATTGTAGTAGTTGAAGATTTTAATATGGAAGCACCCAAAACGAAAGAAATTGTGAATATGAAAAGCAATTTGCAAATTGCTGATAAAAAGTCACTTTTCGTTTTACCAGCCGAAAATAATAACATATATTTGTCGTCCAGAAATTTGCGCGATGTTTCGGTTGTATTAGCTTCTGAACTAAATACTTATAATATTTTAAACGCAAAGTCTGTTGTGCTTCTCGAAGGTTCGGTGAAGAAAATAGAAGAGGCTTTTAAACTAAAAGGCGATTAATAAGATGGAAATTTTAATAAAACCATTGGTTACCGAGAAAATGAACGAGCTGTCAGAACGGTTCACCCGTTACGGCTTTATTGTTGATCGCAATGCAACCAAACCGCAAATTAGAAAAGCGGTTGAAAACATGTATAATGTAAAAGTAGATTCTGTCAATACAGTGGTTTACGGTGGTAAAATGAAGTCAAGATACACCAAATCAGGCGTTATCACCGGAAAAACCAATGCTTTCAAAAAAGCAATTGTTACATTGGCAGAAGGAGACAGTATAGATTTTTACAGTAATATTTAATTAATAAAATGGCAGTAAGAAAATTAAAACCAGTAACTCCGGGTCAGAGGCACAAAATAATTGGTGCTTTTGATACCATTACTGCATCTACACCTGAAAAATCATTGTTGGAGCCCCTGCGGAAAACTGGTGGCAGGAATAACCAGGGCCGCATGACGATGAGGTATAGAGGTGGGGGACACAAACGCAAATACCGTGTTATCGACTTTAAACGCGATAAAGACGGTGTTGCAGCTGTTGTCGATTCAATTCAGTACGATCCGAACCGTTCTGCCCGAATCGCCCTCGTGAAATACGAAGATGGCGAGAAAAGGTACGTTGTTGCGCCAAACGGGTTGCAAGTTGGGCAAACAATTAAAAGCGGTTCAGGCGTTGCTCCTGAAGTTGGAAATTCCCTTCCCCTGTCCGAAATACCTCTTGGTACTTTGGTTCACAACATTGAACTCCATCCTGGTCAGGGTGGTGTGATGGCACGTAGTGCAGGCGCATTTGCGCAATTGACCTCTCGTGAAGGTAAGTACGCAGTACTGAAATTACCTTCAGGCGAATCTCGTATGGTACTAACAACCTGCAGGGCAACTGTTGGAACTGTTGGAAATGCAGAACACAACCTTGAAGAATCCGGTAAAGCCGGCCGCTCACGTTGGTTAGGAAGAAGGCCAAGAGTACGTGGTGTTGTTATGAACCCGGTCGATCACCCAATGGGTGGTGGAGAAGGACGTGCTTCAGGCGGACACCCAAGATCACGTAAAGGTGTTCTGGCGAAAGGGTACAAAACCCGTTCGCAGAAAAAAGCGTCCAACAGGTACATTGTAGAACGTAAGAAAAAATAATTAAAGAAAAGTAATTATGAGTCGTTCGTTAAAAAAAGGCCCGTTTATCGATGTTAATCTTGATAAGAAAATTAACACGATGAATGATGCAGGGAAAAAATCGGTTGTAAAAACCTGGGCCAGAGCTTCAGTAATTTCTCCTGATTTTGTAGGCCATACCATAGCCGTACACAACGGAAACAAATTTATTCCGGTTTATATTACCGAGAATATGGTAGGTCATCGTTTGGGTGAATTTGCACCCACACGCACATACAGGGGACATGCTGGTAACAGAAGATAGGCATATTTTAATTTTAAAAAGAAGAAAGAATGGGTGCCAGAAAAAGATTAGCAGCTGAAAAACGTAAAGAAGAAAGAAAGCAACAATATTATGCTGTTTTAAGAAATTGCCCTACATCTCCACGAAAAATGAGGCTTGTAGCCGATTTGATCCGCGGCATGGAGGTAAATCACGCGCTGGATGTCTTGAAATATTCCTCGAAAGAAGCATCGCGCAGGGTAGAGAAACTCCTTTTATCAGCCATTGCCAACTGGCAGGCTAAAAACGAAGGAGAACGTTTAGAGGAAAGTGAATTATACGTAAAAAATATCATGGTAGATTCAGGCCGAATTCTGAAAAGGTTACGTCCGGCTCCCCAGGGTCGAGCTCACCGGATCAGAAAACGTTCCAATCACGTGACACTTTACGTTGACCGAAAAGAAAATGTTGTTGAAGAAAATCTTAATCAGTAGTACATGGGACAAAAAGTAAATCCAGTTTCAAATCGTTTAGGGTTCATCAAAGGATGGGACTCGAATTGGTTCGGTGGTGACGATTACGGCGACAAGCTGGCCGAAGATCAAAAAATACGGGAATATTTGAATGCCCGTTTGGCCAAAGCCAGTATTTCCAGAATCGTTATTGAGCGCACATTAAAGCTCATAACCATTACCGTACACACTTCACGCCCAGGTATTATTATTGGTAAAGGTGGACAAGAAGTTGATAAACTGAAAGAAGAGCTGAAGAAGATTACCAGTAAAGAAGTTCAGATCAATATTTTCGAGATCAAACGTCCTGAACTCGATGCCAAAATTGTTGCCAACAACATCGCAAGGCAAATCGAGGGTAAGATTGCTTACCGCAGGGCAGTTAAAATGGCTATCGCTTCAACCATGAGAATGGGAGCCGAAGGTATTAAAGTATTGGTTTCGGGTAGGTTGAACGGAGCAGAAATGGCACGTGCAGAAATGTACAAAGATGGCCGTACTCCGTTGCACACCCTCCGCGCCGATATCGATTATGCACTGGCAGAAGCGCTGACCAAAACCGGGCTTATCGGAGTAAAAGTCTGGATATGTAAAGGAATGGTTTACGGTAACCGCGACCTCTCACCCAACGTTGGCCAGAAACAAGGCCGCGGAGGCAAAGGAGTTGGCGGCGGAGCACGTAACAGAAGAAGAAAATAGTGGTTAATAACACTCATTAAGTTATAACAGAATGTTACAGCCAAAAAAGGTAAAATTCAGAAGAGTACAAAAGGGCCGGATGAAAGGCAATTCCCAACGCGGGAACCAACTCGCTTTCGGTTCATTTGGGATAAAATCGTTGGAAGAATCGTGGATTACCGGAAGGCAGATTGAAGCTGCCAGGGTTGCGGTAACCCGTCATATGCAACGACAAGGACAAATATGGATACGAATATTTCCCGATAAGCCAATTACCAAAAAACCCGCCGAAGTACGCATGGGTAAAGGTAAAGGAGCTCCGGAAGCATTTGTTGCACCGGTATCGCCAGGCCGCATTATTATTGAAGCCGACGGCGTATCGCACGAAATGGCCAAAGAGGCATTGCGCCTTGCAGCCCAAAAGTTGCCGGTAACAACAAAGTTTGTGGTTAGGAGAGATTTTGTTGAAGAATAAAAAAGGTGAATGAATATGAAAACTTCAGAAATTAAAGAATTGACGACAAAAGAAATCGTCGAGAGAATTGATACCGAAAAGGAAAATCTTGTTCGCCTTCGCTTGAACCATGCAGTTTCACCACTTGATAACCCTTTAAAATTAAAGGATACCAAAAAGAATATTGCAAGGCTCAAAACAGTTCTTCGTCAAAGGGAATTAAGTGAAAACCAGAATTAATTCAACGATGGAAGAAAATAAAGTGAGAAATCTCAGAAAAGAGCGAATCGGGGTTGTTGTTAGCGATAAAATGGACAAAACCATTGTGGTAGCTGAAAAAAAGAAAATGAAGCATGCCATGTACGGAAAGTTCGTGAATAAAACAACAAAATTTCATGCCCACGATGAGAAAAATGACTGCAACATTGGTGATAAAGTGCGGATTATGGAAACTCGTCCGCTCAGCAAAAACAAATGTTGGAGATTAGTTGAAATAATTGAAAGAGCGAAGTAATCATGATACAACAAGAAACAAGATGTTCGGTTGCCGATAACAGTGGGGCCAAAGATGTACTTTGTGTACGTGTTCTTGGAGGTACCAGGAAACGTTATGCTTCGCTTGGCGATACTGTTGTTGTTTCGGTAAAAAGTGCAATACCGGGCAGCGAAGTGAAAAAAGGTTCAGTATCAAGGGCAATTGTAGTGCGCACCAATAAAGAAGTACGCCGTACAGACGGTTCGTACATCCGGTTCGACGATAATGCCGTGGTACTGTTAAACAATCTGGGAGAAATGCGCGGAACCCGTATTTTCGGGCCTGTTGCACGCGAGTTAAGAGATAAAAATATGAAAATTATTTCTCTTGCACCAGAAGTACTGTAATTTGAAAAAGCTTGTATAATGCAAAAAAAGTTACACATAAAGAAAGGTGACACGGTGGTTGTGATTACCGGAAACTACAAAGGCCAGAAAGGCCGCGTACTTGAAGTAATCAGAAACAACGACAGAGCAATTGTGGAAGGTGTGAACCTGGTAAAAAAACATACCAAACCCAATGCAGATAATCCGCAGGGGGGTATTATTGAACAGGAAGCACCAATCCATATCTCAAACCTGATGCTGGTCGATCCGAAAAGCGGAGAAAGAACCCGTATTGGGCGCAGAGAAAATGATAAAGGTAAATTAATACGTTATTCCAAAAAATCTGGAGAGGAGATTAAGTAATGGCTTACGTACCAACTCTAAAAAAGAAATATCAGGAAGAAATAATTCCTGCGCTGAAGAAGGAGTACAACTATTCCTCTGTCATGCAGGTTCCGAAATTGGAAAAAATTGTCCTTAATCAGGGCGTGGGAGATGCTATTGCCGACAAAAAAATTATTGACATTGCCCAACAGGAAATGACAATGATTGCCGGTCAGAAAGCAGTTCAAACCATGTCCAAAAAAGACATTTCCAACTTTAAACTGAGAAGGAAAATGCCAATCGGGGTACGCGTTACATTGCGTCACGACCGGATGTATGAATTCCTCGACCGTCTTATTTCGGCAGCATTGCCACGTATTCGCGATTTTCGCGGTATCGAAAGTAAAATGGACGGAAGTGGAAACTACACACTCGGTGTGCCGGAACAAATCGTATTCCCCGAAATCGTTCTGGATAAAGTGAGTAAAATTAATGGTATGAATATTACCTTTGTTACTTCTGCAAAAACCGACGAAGAAGGTTTTGCTCTGTTAAAAGAATTAGGTTTACCATTTAAAAACATTAAAAAGAACTAAGCTATGGCCAAGGAATCAATGAAAGCCCGCGAAAGAAAAAGGGCAAAGCTAGTTGAAAAATATGCCGAGAAAAGGGCCAGGCTGAAAGCCGAAGGAGATTGGGAAGGATTGCAGAAGTTGCCTAAAAATTCTTCCAGAGTACGTTTGCACAACCGTTGCAAACTTACCGGAAGACCAAAAGGTTACATGAGGCAATTTGGAATCAGCAGAATCAATTTCCGAGAAATGGCTTCAGAAGGTTTAATTCCGGGAGTTAAAAAGGCTAGTTGGTAATTGTTAAAGACTTGAATAATGAGTAAAGTATCAGATCCGATAGCAGATTATCTTACAAGGGTGCGTAATGCAATTCTTGCAAAACACCGCGTAGTAGATATCCCAGCTTCAAATTTAAAAAGAGAAATTACCAAAATTCTGAAAGAAAAAGGGTACATTTTAAACTATAAGTTTGAAGACGATAAAGGCTACCAGGGCAACATTAAAATTGCACTGAAATACCACCCCGAAACGAATATATCTGCAATAAAAGGTTTAGAAAGAATTAGTAAACCAGGTTTGCGCCAGTACTGTCACAGTACTAATGTACCGCGTGTACTCAATGGTTTAGGAATTGCTGTTATTTCAACCTCGAAAGGAGTAATTACCGACAAAGAAGCTCGTGAGCAGAAAGTTGGTGGTGAAGTTTTATGTTACGTGTATTAAAAAAAGGAAAAGATCATGTCAAGAATAGGTAAATGGCCCATTGAAATACCGTCAGGAGTTGAAGTAAAGCTGAACGATGATCATTCCGTTACAGTGAAAGGACCTCTTGGTGAGTTGCACCAAAAGCTAAATCCCGAAATTGAGGTTGAAATTGAAGATAATACCATCAATTTTACCCGTTCGGGTGAAACAAAACGCCTTAAATCGTTGCACGGGTTAAATCGTGCATTGGTTAACAACATGGTTGTGGGCGTTACAAAAGGTTACGAAATAAAATTAGAACTTGTAGGCGTAGGATACCGTGCCGAAGTGTTACCGAATAATGTCCTTGACCTTGTTCTGGGGTTTGCACACCATACCTACCTGCAACTCCCACCCGAAGTACAGGTTGAAGCAAAATCTGATAAACGCAGCAACCCCATTGTTACGCTAAAGAGCGTTGATAAACAATTGATTGGACAGGTAGCCGCTAAAATCAGATCGTTCCGTAAACCTGAACCATACAAAGGAAAAGGGATTAAGTTTGTAGGTGAAGTGTTAAGGCGTAAAGCTGGTAAAGCCGCATCTAAATAATTTTTTGAAAAATTAGTTATTATGGCATTAACAAAAACAAAAAGGCGAAACAGAATAAAAAGCCGGGTGAAAAAAGTAATATCCGGCACAGCTGAACGTCCGCGTTTAAGTGTATTCAGGAGCAATAAACAAATATATGCTCAATTAGTTGACGATGTTAACGCAACAACTTTAGTGGCTGCAGGTTCTACCGAAAAAGAAATTGTTTCGGAAGAAGGAAACAAATCCGAAAAAGCGGCTATGGTTGGTAAACTCATTGCTAAAAAAGCAAAAGATGCCGGCTTCGAAAAAGTTGTATTCGACAGGAGTGGTTATTTATACCACGGCAGAGTTAAACAATTAGCTGACGCGGCCCGTGAAGGCGGCCTTAAATTCTAATAAGATTATGGCGAAAATTAGTAAAAAAGTTAAAACAAGCGACCTTGATTTAAAAGACAGGTTAGTAGCCATTAACCGTGTTACCAAAGTTACAAAAGGTGGACGAACCTTTAGTTTCTCGGCCATTGTAGTTGTAGGTAACGAAGACGGAATTGTAGGCTGGGGCCTTGGTAAAGCAAGCGAAGTGACTACCGCAATTGCCAAAGGCGTTGAAGCCGCTAAAAAGAACCTGGTAAAAGTGCCGGTTATTAACGGCACTATTCCACACGAACAGGCTGCTCGTTATGGTGGAGCTGATGTATTGATTAAGCCCGCCACCCCTGGTACAGGTGTTGTAGCCGGAGGTGCAATGCGTGCTGTTCTCGAAAGTGTTGGAATTACAGATATTCTGGCAAAATCCAAAGGCTCTTCCAACCCGCACAATATGGTTAAAGCTACCATGGAAGCGCTACTCGAACTGAGAGACGCTTATACAGTAGCCCAACAAAGAGGTGTATCATTGGAAAAAGTTTTTAAAGGATAACACAGTTATGGCTAAAATAAAAATTACACAGGTAAAAAGTAGCATTGGTTCAACCAAAAGCCAGAAAGCAACGCTTGAAGCGCTGGGGTTACGCAAGTTAAACCAGACTATTGAACATGAAGCTACTCCCCAAATTGTTGGTATGGCCAATAAACTGGGGCATTTAATTAGTGTTGAAGAAGTATAAAATATTTCAAATAGCTTAAAATTATGGATTTAAGTAAGTTAAAACCTGCTTCGGGTTCTACCAGAAAAGACAAACGAATTGGAAGAGGACAGGGCTCAGGAAGAGGAGGAACATCCACCCGGGGCCACAAAGGTCAGAAATCGAGATCAGGTTACTCCAGGAAAGTAGGTTTTGAAGGTGGTCAAATGCCTTTGCAGCGCGTTGTTCCAAAATCAGGTTTTAAAAATTTCAACAGGGTTGAATATAAAGCAATAAACCTCGATGTATTGCAACAATTGGCTGAAAGCAGAAATCTGAATTCAATTGATTTGGATACGCTGGTAAGTGCAGGTGTGGCTTCAAAAAACGAAAAAGTTAAGATTTTGGGTGGAGGCTCATTAAATCTTAAACTCAATGTTAAAGCCCACGCATTTTCCCAAAGTGCCAAAGAAGCAATTGAAAAATTAGACGGAACCACTGAAATACTGTAAACTAGTATGAAACGATTTATAGAGACCCTAAAGAATATTTACAAAATTGAAGACTTAAGGTTGCGAATCGGAACAACACTGTTCTTTATCCTAATCTACAGATTAGGATCGTTTGTAGCGCTTCCCGGCATTGATCCGGCCCAATTGCAAAATTTAAAAAGTCAAACATCAGATGGGTTGCTTGGGCTGATTGACATGTTTTCAGGAGGTGCATTCTCACAGGCTTCAATTTTCGCTTTAGGAATTATGCCGTACATTTCTGCCTCAATTGTAATCCAGTTACTCGGAATTGCTGTTCCCTATTTCCAGAGGTTGCAGAAAGAGGGAGAGTCAGGAAGAAGGAAAATTAATCAGATTACCCGGTATTTAACCGTTGTTATTCTGATATTCCAGTCGCCGGCATATTTAACAAACCTGCATATGCAATTGCCCGCATCGGCATTTGCTCTGAAAGGAGCCTTGTTTACGGTTTCTTCAGTAGTTATTCTTACAGCAGGTTCTATGTTTGTGATGTGGTTGGGCGAACGCATTACCGATAAAGGAATCGGTAACGGTATTTCGCTCATCATTATGATTGGAATTATTGCCCGTTTGCCTCAGTCGGTTGCTCAGGAATTTGCTTCCCGAATCAACCAGCAAGGAGGAGGACTGGTAATGTTCATCGTCGAGTTTGTTATCCTGTTCGTAGTGTTTATGGCTGCAATCCTGCTTGTTCAGGGGACGCGCCGTATTCCGGTACAATACGCCAAACGTATTGTGGGTAATAAACAATATGGTGGAGTACGTCAGTACATTCCGCTTAAAGTTAATGCTGCAGGTGTAATGCCTATCATTTTTGCCCAGGCAATTATGATGGTACCTATTACCCTTGTAGGAGTTGCCAATTCCGAAAACCTCAGTGGTGTTGCGGCTGCATTATCAAACATGACTGGTTTTTGGTATAACTTTTTGCAGTTTACACTGGTAGTTGCATTTACTTATTTTTATACTGCAATTACCATTAACCCAACCCAAATGGCAGAAGACATGAAGAAAAACGGTGGGTTTATTCCCGGTGTTAAACCCGGAAAACGAACGGTTGAATTTCTCGATACTATTATGTCGAGAATTACACTTCCCGGTTCCATTTTCCTCGGTTTAATTACAATTCTTCCTGCTTTTGCAATGATAATGGGAGTTAATCAGTCGTTTGCCCTGTTTTTTGGCGGAACGTCACTGCTAATTCTTGTTGGGGTGGTGTTAGATACACTGCAGCAAATTGAGAGTCACCTGTTAATGCGCCATTATGATGGACTGACAAAATCGGGCCGGATTAAAGGACGTGCCGGTGGCGGAATTTAAGAAGTTTTTTATCTGGTTATAATCAGCCTGAAGGAGAATTTAGTTCTGTTATGTAATATAAAAACCTTCTGTTATCTTTGCAGAAAAATTGGATAACAAACAGTGGTTTATAATTACTAATTAATTTATTGACGAATTTTAAAAAACAGATTTTAATATGGCAAAACAGCCTTCCATAGAACAAGATGGAACAATTATCGAAGCATTATCAAACGCGATGTTTCGCGTAGAGTTGGAAAACGGGCATGTTATTACGGCCCACATTTCAGGTAAAATGAGAATGCATTATATTAAAATTTTGCCCGGAGATAAAGTAAAAGTCGAAATGTCTCCTTATGATTTAACCAAAGGAAGAATTACATTTAGGTATAAAAACTAAAGAATAGGTAGAATGAAAACCCGAGTTTCAGTAAAAAAGCGCAGTGCCGAATGTAAAATCGTTCGCCGTAAAGGGCGCTTATATGTGATTAATAAAAAGAACCCGAAGTTTAAACAACGGCAGGGGTAATTTAATTTGAAAAAAAAGTAACTTATATGGCACGTATTGTAGGTGTTGATATTCCTAATAATAAAAGAGGTGAGGTAGCTCTTACCTATATTTTTGGTATTGGCCGCAGCAGGGCTAAAATGATCCTTGAGGAAGCAGGCGTTGATCCAAACGTCAAAGTACAGGATTGGAACGATGACCAGTTTGGAGCTATTCGCCGTGTAATTGGTGACAATTATAAGGTTGAAGGGCAACTTAGATCTGAAGTACAAATGAACATTAAACGATTAATGGACATTGGTTCTTACAGGGGAATTCGTCATCGTATTGGTTTGCCCACACGAGGACAAAGCACCAAAAACAATGCCCGTACCCGTAAAGGGAAACGGAAAACTGTTGCGAACAAAAAAATGGCCACTAAATAAGGATTTTAAGTTATGGCAAAAAAAACAGGATCAAGCAAGAAAAGAGTGGTTAATGTGGAAGCCAACGGAATGGCCCATGTTCACTCTTCCTTCAATAACATCATTGTTACGCTGACAAATATGAACGGTGAAGTTATATCGTGGTCGTCAGCAGGCAAAAAAGGGTTCCGCGGTTCAAAAAAGAACACTCCTTATGCTGCCCAGGTGGCATCAGAAGAGTGTGGGAAAACCGCATACGACCTTGGATTACGCAAAGTGAAAGTATATGTTAAAGGACCAGGGAACGGTCGCGAATCAGCAATCAGGGCCCTTTCATCTGTAGGTTTGCAGGTAACCGAAATTGTTGACGTTACCCCACTGCCACATAATGGATGCAGACCTGCTAAAAGACGTCGTGTATAATTTTAAAACGAAAAGGAAATGGCTAGATACAGAGGACCAAAATCTAAAATAGCTCGTAAATTCGGAGAGCCCATATTTGGGCCGGATAAAGTTTTTGAGCATAAAAATTATCCACCGGGAATGCACGGTATGTCATCCCGGAGAAGAAAAGTTTCGGAATACGGGCTTCAGTTAAAAGAAAAACAAAAAGCAAAATATACCTACGGCATTCTGGAAAAACAGTTCCGTAACCTCTTCGAAAAAGCTACTTCAGCTAAAGGGGTAACCGGTGAAGTATTGTTGCAGCTGCTCGAATCGAGGCTCGATAATATTGTTTTCCGCCTTGGTATTGCAAAAACACGGGCCGCTGCCCGTCAGTTTGTTACACACAAACATATTGTAGTAAACGGAAACGTAGTTAATATTCCGTCGTATTTGGTTAAACCCGGCGACATTGTTGGTGTAAGGGAAAAATCAAAATCGATGGAAGAAATTACAGACTCATTGCATTCGCGCCGCAGTTCGAATTACGAATGGCTGGAATGGGATAACGACCAGTTGGCCGGTAAATTCCTTAATGTGCCCGAGCGCGAAGAAATACCTGAAAACATCAAAGAACAACTTATCGTAGAGTTGTATTCAAAATAATAAATTACTTAAGGTTATTATGGCAATATTAGCATTCCAGAAGCCCGATAAGGTGATAATGTTAGAATCTGATGACAGATTCGGAAAATTTGAATTTCGACCACTGGAACCCGGTTACGGGATTACCATTGGCAATGCCCTGCGTCGCATCTTATTATCATCGCTCGAGGGGTATGCAATTACCACGCTTAAAATAGAGGGTGTCGATCATGAATTTTCTACGATTAAAGGAGTTATTGAAGATGTGACAGATATTATACTTAATCTGAAACAGATTCGCTTCAAAAATGAAGTGGAAGATTTTGACAGTGAGAAAGTTACTGTTACAATTTCAGGTCAGGAAGAATTTACAGCCGGCGATATCAACAAGTTTATGACCGGGTTCAGGGTTTTAAACCCCGACCTGGTAGTTTGCAGGATGGAGCCTGATGTGAAACTCCAGGTTGAACTTACTATTGGAAAAGGGCGTGGATACGTTCCGGCTACCGAAAACAAACCGGTGGAAGAGGAATTTGGAGTAATCCCCGTGGATTCAATTTACACCCCGATTAAAAAAGTAAAGTATTCGGTTGAAAACTTCCGTGTGGAACAAAAAACCGACTACGAAAAGTTAATTCTGGATATCCAAACCGACGGTTCTGTGCTTCCAAAAGATGCACTGAAAGAAGCGGCTAAAATTCTGATTTATCATTTCATGCTCTTCTCTGACGAGAAAATTACACTCGACTCAGACGAAAAATTTGCAAATGAAGAATTCGACGAAGAAGTACTGCACATGCGCCAGCTACTGAAAACAAAACTGGTCGATCTCGACCTTTCAGTAAGGGCATTGAATTGCCTGAAAGCTGCAGATGTAGATACTCTTGGCGACCTGGTAACTTACAACCGGAACGATCTGTTGAAATTCAGAAATTTCGGAAAAAAATCGCTTACCGAGCTTGACGACCTTCTCGAGAATATGGGATTGAGTTTTGGGATGGATATTAGTAAGTATAAACTTGACAAGGATTAAAAGGCAATGAGACACAATAAGAAATTTAATCATTTAAGTCGCACAAGTGCGCACCGTAAGGCAATGTTGTCGAACATGGCCAGCTCTCTAATTGAAAGTAAGCGGATTTCAACTACTGTGGCAAAAGCAAAAGCACTGCGCATGTACGTTGAACCTCTTATTACCAGGGCAAAAAACGATACCACACACTCCAGGAGAATTGTATTCAGCCAACTGCAAAACAAAGAGGCAGTTTCTGAACTTTTCAGGGAGGTAGCTGCAAAGGTTGCCGATCGGCCGGGAGGATATACACGTATCCTTAGAACGGGAAACCGATTGGGCGACAATGCTGAAATGTGTATTATCGAGCTGGTTGACTACAACGAAGCTATGCTTGAAGCAAAAGAAGAAGCTGCAAAACCAAAACGTCGTCGTTCACGTCGTGGCGGAAGCGGTAAAAAATCGGATGCCCAGAAGCCGGCAGCTCAAAAATCAGAAAAACCAGCTGAAAAAGCTGACGAGGAAGTTAAAGTAGTGGAAGATGTTCAGCCGGTGGAAGAAACCGAAGAAAAAACTGAAGTGGTTGAAAAACCAAAAGCTGAAGATACTTCTTCTGAAGAACCAAAGGCTGAAAGCGCTGATGAAGCGAAAAAGGCTGATGATGATTCTGATTCAAAAGAAGACAAAAAGAAAGAAGAATAATCGAAATTCGATAGTTCAAAAAAACCGGTCAGTTGCTGACCGGTTTTTTTGTGCCCACTTGTTTTTTTTATATTGAATTCAGCAAGAGGCAATCAATAAAAATAGGCCCTGCCTTCAGGCTGGGTACCGGATGTATGATTTGGACCCCGGATTTTTGAAAAATTTGTATTTTGCAAAATACAAATTTTTCAAAAATCCTAAGTTGGAGCGTTATCTTTTTTATCCCAACCTGAAGGTTAGGCCTGTTTTTGCTCCTTTTATCAATGTTAATCATACTTGAGTAAACTGATTAGTTACAAAAATTTATTATTTGCCGTTTAGCGCTTCAAGTTCCTCCATCAGCTTCTTTCGTTTTGAGTGCGTAAGCCCAAGTTGATCGAGCTCCTCAGGATGCTGCAAAAGCTGACGGCAAAGCACATTTCCTTTCTGAGAAAGCACATTTTTTTGCTTCCGCGTTAGGTTTGCAAGTGTTGTTACCGGAAAAATGCGTTCCCTTTCAATTAAATCTTTCAGGCTGTTGTTTTTGGGGTAATCCCAGCTTAACAGCTTTAGTCCGCTGCATTTCCCAAATTGCAGGGCATCCGACGTAAATCGGGTATTGGTAACTACCCAACCTTCAAAATGGAGTCCGTTGTACTCCTGCATTGTTTTTCGTTTTTCGATGATGTCGTCCATTCGTGAGCGAATATAAAGCGGGACCTGCACACTCGAAAATTTTCCCTGGCTGTTGTGGAATTTGCATTCCATAAGGTGTTGTTCACCATTGCCGGTAGCCACCACATCAACTTCGTGCTGCACGCAATTTCCCTGAATGACCTGCCCGGTTTCAACCTCAAACCCCAGCTCCTTAAAAATTTGCCCTACGAAATGCTCAAACGGAAATCCCGATGGGCCAAGCTCGATAATTGCCTTTTTAAGTTTGTACCGGGCGGCCACCCCGCCTCTTTTTTTGCGGAGTAGCGAAAAAGCCCGTGCATAAATTTTCCGGGTTGTCGTTCCATCCTGTAACCACGATTTTACATCGTTTACAACCGATGCAATGGTATCGTCGCTGGCGCCCGTTCTCCGCAATGAAGCTTGTAACTTCTCTTCCGAAAACGGCTCCGTTTCGCCGGAGGCCTTCTTAATTATTGGTTTGTCGCTCATTTGTTCCCTTTTATTTGTAAAATTAATATTTAAGCCCATTGGAAGTGCCTGTTTATAATATTTTCGAAATTTTATTATGTTTTTCAGTGATTCTGTTTTTGATTTTCTTTACTTTGATAGAACTAAATAAGCAATTAAACATTGACCGGAAAAAAACTAAATATTGAAACCGCTTTACTGAAAGGATTGAAAAGAAGCGACCACGAGTGTTTTCAAAATCTTTTTGCAAAATACAGCCAATCATTATTTCGTTTCTCGCTGAGCTATCTGAAATCAAGCGATTCTGCAGAAGATGTGGTACAGGAGGTATTTCTTAAGATCTGGAGAAAACGAAAAGAGATAGATACAACAAAATCATTTCAATCCTATTTATTTACAATTGCGCTAAATGTGATTCGGAAACAGTTCAACAAACTGGCTGAATCAAATCAACTGAAACACGATTTACTTATTTCATTTGCTGAAAACAAGGAAACTTTCGACGAAAAAGATGATTTCCAGGATATGGTAAATAAGCTGGAAGAAATGATTCAGCAAATGCCCGAGAGGCGCGGGCGAATTTTCAGAATGAAAAAACTGGAAGGGAAATCGCAAAAAGAAATTGCCGAAAAATTCGGTATCACCACCAAAACTGTGGAATACCACATTACCGAAGCCATGAAATTCCTGAAAAAAGAATTTGACCAACTCCGCATAAAAGGCATGATATTCTTCTGCCTGTTTTTGAAAAATAAATAATGCAAATTAAGAGTTGAACCCACTTCGGGGTTCTTTTTGTATCTGCTTTATCTCCACGGGTTTTACCCGTGGCTATTATTGTTTATCCACCATTTGGTGGATAGAAGAATGTCCAAAGGACATTAACAATAATAGCCCTCCCGATATGACGGGACAGGCTGTGCGAAGCTCAGGGGTAGAGGATAAGATGTAAATAACAACCCCGGAGTGGGTTGAATTATTGATAATTACGAAAGCTAAACGACATTAATTAACGTCTAAATAATCAATGCACCCACCCGTCCAGCGGATCAAAACCGCTTGACGGGTAAAAATAATATGTATATCCGTTTTTTACCTAACTTGGAGATGCAATGAGCAGAAAATCAATTTTTTACCCCAAACCCCAAGGGGGGCAAATTGATTTTCTTCACACCCCTTGGGGCTGGGGTATTGGAAGAAAATCATAATAATTTTGGGTAAAAAAAAACGGATATCCGTAAAAAAAGAACATTTTTCTCACTGGGGATTTTTACAATTCCGGGATATAACAATTGAATAAAACAAGAAAATTACAATTTCATAGGTTTGGTTAGTTTAGTTAGACAATTAGAAGGAGTGGTAAAAAACGCTCCTTCTTTTAAAACAAAAAATGAAGTACGACGTGACATATAAAACCCTCCAAAAATTTTCGGAAGGAAAATATTCCTGGAACGATTACAAAAAAGTAAAAAACTGGTTCAACCGCATTCACGATTACCAGGAAGCAAAACAATATTTGTCGGAACAGTGGAACGAAATAAATGAACAGGAACAACCCGACGAGCATTCGCTGAAACACATTTATTACGAAATCGAGCACCAGATTTTTACCGAAGAACGCAAAAAAGCCCGGAAAAAACGATGGCTCCGATTTTATCAAAAAGCAGCAGCCATACTGTTAATTCCTCTCCTGGCATTTTCAGCCTGGTATTATTTTATTGGTCCGCCACCAACCGCCACCAACGAGGCATGGGTGGAAATCAATGCACCAGAAGGGACCCGAACACAGTTTTCGCTGCCCGACGGTTCAACAGGCTGGCTCAACAGCGGCTCAAAACTCAGATACAACCCGGTGTTTGCAGTTCGAAATGTGGAATTGCAAGGTGAAGCCTGGTTCGATGTACAACACGACGAAACCGTTTTTACAGTAAACACCGAAAATATGGATGTCCGTGTGCTGGGCACCCAATTTAATGTGATGACTTATGCAGATTTAAAGTATGCAGAAGTTGTGTTAGAAGAAGGTGCGGTTGAAGTCCAGGGAGTTAATGGCAATTTTGAAAAAATGCTGGCTCCTGGTGAAAAACTTAAATACTCAATGGACGAGAATAGATTCAGGGTACAACAAGTGGATACCAAACCCTACACAGCATGGAAAGAAGGTTTCTTGCTGCTCGATGATGAGCCATTGGAAACAGCCGTGGCACGCATAGAACGCTGGTATAACGTGAATATTGAAATTAAAGATGAAACATTAAAAAGTTACCGGTTTAAAGCCACTTTTCAGGATGAACCGTTAGAAGAAGTATTACGACTTTTGGCAATGACTACTCCAATGGAATATACCATTGAGAAAAGAGAAACAAGTGATGAAAATGTTTACCGGAAGAAGAAAGTGACAATAAAACGAAAAGAATAAATGCAAAGCAGGAAAGTGTTGGTACCACCTTCCTGCATGAAATTGCAGAGCAATCAAATCTTTTAATTTTAATTAATTATGAACTCTACAAAAATGTAAATTTATGAAAAAGTTTCAAGAATTAAGACGGGATTGCGGTTTTGTTATACGGAGCCGTACCCTGAAAAAATTGTGGAAAATGACACGACTAACGACTTTACTGATTTTACTTGGAATGGGGCAGGCCTTTGCGCTTGGTTCCTATGCGCAGTCAACTACTCTAAACCTGGACTTTAAAAATGCCAACCTTGAAGAAGTTTTGACAGAAATCGAAAATCAATCGGAATTCTTTTTTCTCTACAACAAAGACCTGATTGATGTGGAACAAAAAGTGGATGTGGAGGTGCAGAACAAAAAAATCAATGAAATTCTGGACCAGCTTTTTGAAGGAAAAGAAATCCGGTATTTTCTATTCGACCGGCAAATTGTCCTCTCCAACCAGTACGGCGAAACAGGTATTTCCGGGCAGGAAAATATAACGGTACAGCAGCAACGTGCCGTTTCCGGTACAGTAACCGATGTTTCAGGACAGACCTTACCAGGTGTTACTGTTGTAGTGAAAGGAACAACCAATGGTACTGTTACCAATGCCGATGGAGAATATACACTTACAAGCATTCCTGAAGATGCTGTATTGCAATTTTCGTTCGTGGGGATGCGGACACAGGAAGTTCCGGTTGGCAATCAAACCACCATAAATGTTTCCATGGAAGAAGAAACGATTGGATTGGAAGAAGTTGTGGCAGTAGGATATAGTGTTCAAAAAAAATCAAATTTAACTGGTTCTGTTTCAACTGTTAACTTCGAAAAAGAGCTCGAAAACAGGCCACTAACAAATGCCTCTCAAGCACTTGGTGGTCTTTCGTCTGGACTTTGGGTAAGCCAAAACTCAGGACAACCGGGAAGTGATGAAGCAACAATAAGGGTAAGAGGTTTTGGAACTTTAAATAATTCAAACCCATTAGTTTTAATAGATGGGGTCGAGGGCCGGATGGCTGAGCTAAATCCTAATGACATAGAATCAATAACTGTGTTGAAAGATGCCGCTTCTGCTGCAATTTATGGTTCACGAGCAGCAAATGGAGTAATTTTGATAACAACCAAAATGGGCACAACCACAGAAAAAGTAAGTGTAACTTATAATGGTTATTATGGACTCCAAAAAATGGGAGAAAGATTTGATTTAATAAGTAACAGTGCGGAATACATGGAAATATGGAATTCAGCGATGGATGGTGGCGATGCTAAATTTCCGTCTGAAGTTATTGAAGCATTTCGTAACGGTGATGATCCGTATTTATACCCCAATACTAATTTTTTGGATGAAGTAACCAGGGTATCTCCCATTACTGAGCATAATATTTCAATAAACTCAGGTTCAGAAAAAGTAAAAAACTACTTTTCAATCAATTACTTAGATCACGAGGGTATATATTACAGTACTAACTCAAAAAGATTTGGAGTTACTTTCAATAATGAAACCAAAGTGAATGATTGGTTAACAATTGGTGGACGATTTAATGCAATGCGCAAAATCACTAATGAACCTTATGATGGCATTGGGAGAGTTGTTTATATGATAGCCAACGGACATCCATATGCAGCGCCCTATACTGAAGATGGAAGGTTTGGTGCAACACAGGCATTATACTTAAGTGGAGCTACAGCGGGACAACCAATCACAGATACAAGAAACCCGATGCCTGATTTATATAATGGACTAAGAAAGTTCTCGAATAGTTTTTTTAAAGCAAATGTTTTTGCAAATCTAAAATTAATGGAAGGACTTGAATTAAACACACAGTATTCAGGTCAATACAACAATAATCTTAGAGACCGTTACAATGAAGTACTTTGGTGCTATACAACTTCAGAGCAGCAAGTAAAACCACTTGATTTCCCTTCTACAGTAAATATTGAAAGATACTTTTCAGACGAATTTTATCAAACATTTTACTCTACACTGAATTTCAATAGAACCTTCGCAGATAATCACGAAGTGGGGGCATTGGCAGGGATGCAATCGGAAGATAAGTTAATTAAAAATGTAAGGGCACAAAAATCTGATCCTCCAAAACAAGGGTTGCATCAAGTAAACTCAGGAACAGCCAGTCCCATTGCCGAAGGCACTAAATATCAGCTACGTATGTTATCTTATTTTGGAAGAATTAATTATGCTTATAAATCAAAATATTTAACAGAATTTAATTTAAGAGCTGATGCATCATCACGATTTAAAAAAGGAAATAGATGGGGATTTTTTCCCTCTGCTTCACTAGGTTGGAGAATTAGTGAAGAAGAATTTTTAAAAGATCGATTCTTTGATGAATTAAAATTCAGAGCATCTTATGGAGAATTAGGTAATCAAAATATTGATGATTATTGGCCATACCTGACAACTATTACCCAAACAAATGGAACCAGTTACAATGTTGGTAATTCATTAACACCAGGAGCAGCTGTAACGGCTTTGGTTGATGAAGATATTACATGGGAAACAACAACTTCCTTCGACTTTGGTGTCGATCTCAGAATTTTAAACGATCGCCTAACAGCGGAGTTTGATTATTTTTTAAAAAACACAGAAGATATATTGGTTCAATTACCAATTCCTCTAATATTGGGAGGAGTAACACCTCCTTATGAAAATGTTGGAGAAATGAAAAACACAGGTTTGGAAGCAAGTTTTGAATGGAGAGATAATATAAGCAATGGACTATCCTATAACATTGGTGCAAATATTACTTATGTAGAGAATGAAGTTGTAAAATTTAGAGAAGGTAATTCACCTGATCAACTTTACTTAATTAGAGAAGGCTATTCATACAGAACTTTATATGGCTTTAATGCCGAAGGTGTGTACCAGTCAGATGAAGAAGCTGCCTCACATATGCACTCCAATGGATATACTCCTAAGGCTGGTGATTTAAAATACCAAGATAGAAACTCTGATGGGAAACTTGATTTTAATGATAAGTCAGAAATTGGTAATACTATTCCAAAATTTACTTATGGAATCAATGGTGGATTGTCTTATAATGGTTTTGATTTTAATATTCTTCTTCAAGGGATTGCGGGAGTAAATGTTTACACACAAAGTGCATGGACTGAACCATTAGGGATTTCAGGGGGATCTATTACTACTCGTTGGAGAGATGCTTGGACACCAACAAATCCTAGCGAGACTACACCTCGTATAGTTGTAAATGATACATGGAATAGGCAAGAATCATCTTTTTGGGCAAATGATCTATCTTGGTTAAAGGTTAAAAATATTCAATTAGGATATACTTTGCCAACACAATGGACTGATTTTGCTTCAATTGAAAATACTTATGTGTATATCAACGGACAAAATGTTCTTACTTTCGTAAGTGATGATTATGAGGGATTTGATCCTGAAAGAGATACATTTAACAATGGGTACAGTCAATATCCGGTTCCAAGAATTTGGTCAGTTGGCGTAAATATTTCATTTTAATAAAACACTCAAATTTAAGATATTATGAAAAAAAATTATTTAATAATATTCATTCTAACACTTGGAATGATATCTTGTAATGAAAGTTATTTGGATATTTTTCCTGATGATAAAATAACCAGTGAGAATTTCTGGACTACAAGTGATGATGCCTCTCTGGCATTGATGGGCATTTACAATGTATTAAGAAGTAATAATGTGTATGGTTATGGTGGAGGATGGGATGCATGTACTCCAAATGCCTTTCAATGGGCTCATTGGGAAGGAAAGCAACAACAGATTGGCTCTGGTGAAGTTCATTCAGGGATCGGAGGAGTTGTTTCCGGACGTTGGCAATATTGTTACCGCGGAATTAATCGAGCAAATTATTTTTTAGAGAATATTGATAATGTCACTTCTTTATCTGAATCAGAAAAAAAACAGATGATTGGTGAAGTATATTTCCTGAGGGGAGTTTTTTACGCACTTATGGCAGACACCTACGGTGGAGTTCCAATTATTACAAAAACACTGACTACAGAGGAGGCCCGAAGTGTTTCAAGAGCATCTCTCGAAGAAACATGGCAACAAGTGCATTCAGATTATGATGAAGCAATCTCTCGACTTAATGAATCAGCTCCTCAAAAAGGGAGAGCCGATCTTGGAGCTGCTCTTGGAATGAAAATGCGAGCATATTTATATCAAAACAATTATCCTAAAGTTTTAGAATATGTAGAAAAAATTGAAGCTTTGGATAAGTACAGTTTATTTCCAAGTTATCATGGATTATTCCAACTTGAAAACGAAGGAAATAGTGAAACTGTTTTTGCTCTTCAATTTCTTGATGGTCCAATTTCACAAGGAAGTATTTTTGATAGATATTGGCAACCTCAAAATTTAAAATTTGGTATTGATGGATCAAATTCCGTTGCTCCAATTCAGGACCTCGTTGATGCATATGAAACAGTAGACGGCTCTCCAATTCAAAGTTCTGATGATGATTATAATTTGGCACAATTTGAAAATCGTGACCCAAGGCTTGATTTTACAATTCTTCGCCCAGGTGCTGAATTTCAAGGACAAAAATATCCTGAAGAAATCAAAAATCATACTGGGCAGCGTGTTGGGTATGCAATTCGAAAATACACAATTGAGACACAAGTTGTAAAACAAACTGAATCACCTCTTGATTATATGATTTTAAGATATGGTGATGTATTGATGTCAAAAGCTGAGGCTCTAATAGAAACAAACACAGATATTGATGAGGCTATTAGAATTTTAAACCGATTCCGGACTGAACGGGAAGACGTTAAAATCACACCACTTCCATTGGGAATGTCGCAAGCTGAAGCAAGAGAAGCATTAAGAAAAGAAAGGCGAATTGAATTTGCTCTTGAAGGCATTTACTGGTCGGACATAAAAAGATGGGAAATTGGACCTGAAATATACCCTGTTGAAGTTAGAGGACCTGATGGTGATTTAATTCATACTAAATTTCCAAACGGATACGATTTGGATAAAGATAACTTAATTCCTATACCAGATAGTGAAAGAAGCTTAAATCCAAATTTAGAACAAAATCCAGGTCATTAGTAATTCAAATTATACTTTTCAAAAGGCTGTCAAATTCTAAGGCAGCCTTTTTTTGGTTCAATTCAATTTAAAATACTTATAAAATCAATACAATGAGTTTCGATAAAAAATCATCCAGAAGAAGATTTCTGAAAAGCGCATTGGTAGCCGGAGC
>NZ_FQZE01000011.1 GCF_900141875.1 Tangfeifania diversioriginum
TAATATTTTGTTTGCACTTTGAAGCTAAATTGTGTGACTTTTTTGTATGTAATTTATTGACAATCAATTGTTAATATTGTTTTTCAGCAAACCTTAATTAGTTCTTTCAATTCTGACGAAAAAATGGCGTATTGCACCTATACCAAAGGTAATGTAAAATTTAAATCGGTTGGTAATTTAAGAACCCAGGATTCAGAAGAGTGCTGTTACCTTTTTTTCTACATCGGCAGGATCGGGTTCAATGTCGAAAATTATGTCCGGTTTCAGGTAGAAGAGGTTTTTTTCAGTTTTAAACCGTTTTTCACCCCCGCCGGTAATGTTCAGCATTATTAGCGCCTCTTTATCAATTTGGTTCTGGCGAGTTGTATCTATCAAAGTAGCAGTTGCTATGCCTGCTGCAGGATGAACGTCGATTCCTTCTGTTTTTTCAAATAATTTTGCGGCAGCCCTGGCTTGCTCGTTGGTGGCAATCAGCACATCGCCGCCGGAATCTTTCAGCGCATCGTACAATCCGCCGGCTATTGGATAAGGCGGTTTTCGGTTTGAAAGCACTTTGGCATCAATTTCTTCCACATGTTTGCGGGCCAGCGACTCATCCAGCGGCAGCATAGCACGCGAACCGGCTTTCCATGCATTTGATATGGGTACAAACGGCGCATTCTGCGAAACCATCAGTTTCATTTTATTTTTGCCGAACCGGCCGTCTTCCAGCAAACGAAGGTTGGCTTCCCACGCTGCAATAGCGCCTGTTCCGCTTCCAACAGCCTGGAAATAATATTCCGGAATCTGCCCGATGGTAGTGGCTGCCGATAAAACAGTTGTGCCCATTCCGTCGCGGCGGGCCACGTTTTTAGCTCCCCCTTCGGGAATAAACCCATCCAGGCCGGCAACTATATTCGAAAGATGAATGGCATCAAAATAATCACTTCCCGAGCGGCTGCAAATCAGTTTTACGCAATCGTTCAGCGGTTCGTCGAACCAAAGTGCGTCGAGGTTGTCTTCCGGAACACAAATAAGCAACGGGATATTGTTTTCGGAGCAAACTTTTGCAAACGAACGAGAGGTGTTTCCGGCTGACGCAACCACCAGGACTTTATCCATCTCAGGGGTCATTCTTCCGCAAACCGAGTAGGCTTCCGTTTCCTTAAAACTGCAGGTAGTCATGCTTGCCCCTTTTTCGGGGAAGTAGCCGCTGAAGGTAATCCACAGGTTTTTCAAACCAAGTTCGGCCGCCAGTTTTTCGCTCTTATAAGTAACCGGAGCCGACGAACCTTTTAATGTGCGGCTCACCGGAAGCCAATCAGCAAATTTGTAAAGCCCCCATGAATCGTCTTTTACGTCAAGTTGCTTTTCTTCATAAATGGCCCGAATTAAAGTGGGATCTTTTTCATTGGGTGCATCCAACACCCAGCCGGTGTCATCAAAAGTTTTTCCCGATTTTACAGATTGCAGAAGGTAATTGGTTTTCGCAAATGTGCTGTTCATTATATTGATTTTTCAGTAAGCCACAAATGTAATAATTTGACGAATTTATGAAAGATACAATTTTGATTTAATTGGGAACATGGCGAGAAATCAACAGTTTTAAAGATTGATTATCAAGAAGAAATCTAAATTAAGTAATGAAAATGAAAGTTGTTTTGCTAAAAATTAAATCTTAGCGCCATTTCATTATTTTCGTTTTGGAATAATCAGGTTTCATAAAATCAATTACTGAATCATGAATAAACCGGACTTGAAAAAACTCATCATCACCTTTTTCCGCGTGGCCATTGGCTGGCATTTTTTGTATGAAGGATTGTCGAAATTATGGATCGAAAACTGGTCGGCAGCAGGCTACCTGGCAAATGCCACCGGGCCTTTTGCCGGTTTTTACCATTGGATGGGTGGCTCCGAAACATTGATGAGCATAATCGATCCCGTTAACATTGTGGCCCTGATTTTAATCGGTCTGGCGCTGTTTCTTGGCGTGGCTATTCGTGTTTCCGCCATTTCGGGCGTGGTACTTTTACTGCTTTATTATTTTGCATATCCACCTTTTGGAGGATTACAGATGGGAGCTGTTGAAGGGAATGTTTTTGTGGTAAACAGAAACCTGATTGAAGCGTTGGCATTGATTACCCTTTTCTTTTTGAAAGAAAAAGGTTTTGGAATTCATGCATTGCCCTACTTTCTTCCAAAAAAGAAAACCGAACAGGCAATTGAAAATGAAAATGCGGTTTCGTCGCGCCGGGAAGCGTTGAAAAACCTGGCTACATTGCCGGCTCTTGGAGTTTTGGGCTGGGGGGCTTTCAGCAGCAACGAAAAATATGGTGTCGATACACTTTCCGGGGCAACCATCCAGGTGGGCGGTGCAGACATTTCGGAACTGAAAGGTGAATTGCCAAAAGGTAAAATAGGCAACATGGAATTCAGCCGGCTCGTTTTGGGCGGGAATCTTATTGGCGGATGGGCACACTCTCGCGACCTCATTTACGTACCCTCGCTTTTCCGGGCGTACAACACCGAAAAAAAGATTTTTGAAACCCTGATGCTGGCCGAAAAAGCCGGAATCGACTCCATAAATATCGGGTTCCCAACTATTGAAACCATGGTGAAATACCGGAAAATGACCGGCAGCAACATCAAGGTAATTGTTCAGGTGCATCCTGATATGGAGAATAGCGATTACTACGTCAATATTGACAAAGCCATCGACTCGGGAATGGATGTGATCCAAATCCAGGGAAACTGGTGCGACTGGCTGGTGCGCGACAATAAATTGGATGTGATAGAAAAAATGATGGATCGCATTCGCTCGCAAGGCTACACTGCCGGACTGGCTTCGCACACGGTGGATTCACTCATTGCCTGCGAGGAACAGGGAATTATACCGGATTATTACATGAAAACCATGCACCACGATCAATACTGGTCGGCACACCCACGTGAAAACCGGGTGCCGTTTGAAGTGGATGGCAAAAAACACCTCGACCACAACCGGTTTCACGACAATTGTTTCTGTCTGTTCCCGGATAAAACCACTGCGTTTGTTGAGCGGGCCAAAGTTCCGGTAATGGGTTTCAAAGTACTTGCTGCCGGGGCTATTTCGCCCGAAGACGGCTTTAAATGGGCGTTCCAAAACGGTGCCGATTTTATTTGTGTGGGCATGTTCGATTTTCAGATTGTAAACGACGTGAACATCACCATCGATACGCTGAACAACTTGCAGGGCAGAAAACGGGAGTGGTTTGGATGAGAGGATTGTTGTCAATTAACTTTGGGTCTTCGCGTGATTATAAGTTCTCGCCAAGTCGCAAAGGAAAACCCAAAATAAATTTTAGCATGAAAAAATTATTCTTTTTCTTCGTTTTATTAATGTCAGTTTTTATGGGAACTGCTCAGAATGACAACACCATTTACCTCCTCGTCCGGGCCGACGATATCGGTTCGTTTCACGCGGCGAATGTGGGTTGCATTGAATCGTACCAAAATGGAATTGCCCGCTCGGTGGAACTGATGCCGGTTTGTGCCTGGTTCCCCGAGGCGGTGCAACTACTGAACGAAAATCCGGGACTCGATGTAGGCATTCACCTCACACTAACCAGTGAGTGGAGCAACGTAAAGTGGCGCCCACTTATTCATTGCCCCGGCCTGGTGGACGAGGACGGCTATTTTCTTCCGATGGTTTGGAAGAATCCCAACTTCCCGGAAGGTTCTTCCATTTCTGAATCGGACTGGAACCTGGCAGAAGTTGAAAAGGAACTGCGTGCACAAATCGAACTCTCGCTGAAGCATGTGTCGCATATTTCGCACCTTTCCAACCACATGGGTTTTACCATGCTCGACCCGAAAATTGCCGAACTGGTGAACCGGCTGGCTAAAGAGTACAATCTAAAAGTGAATACCGAAGGATTGCAGCGTTTCACCGGCTGGGACAGGGATGCGCCCATGGAACAACGCATCGAAGAATTTTGCATGAATCTCGAAAAACTTACCCCTGGCCAATACCTTTTTGTGGAACATCCGGCAGTTGCTTCCCATGAAATGAAAACCGTGGGTCACGTGGGTTACGAGAATGTGGCCGAAGATCGCGAATGGGTCACCCGCGTTTTTACCAGCGAAAAGGTGAAGCAAACCATTCAGAAAAAAGGAATAAAACTGATTAGTTATAAAGATTTAAAATAGTTGAAGATGAGATTTTTACGATATCTGGAAGTGATTGTTTTGCTGTTTGGCGTTTTTACCCTTAGCGCCCAGGATCCCAACCGGTTTAAAAACGAAATCGATGAACTTATTCAAAAAGAATATCAATTTGAGTCCGGGAAGAAAATCGCCGTTTTCACCGGAAGCTCCAGCGTGAAAATGTGGAAAGATGTGGCAGAGTATTTCCCCGAATTCAACGTGATTAACAATGGTTTTGGTGGTTCACATTTCAGCGATCTGATTTATTTTTACGAAGAGTTAATTCCCGAATACAATCCCGATTACCTGTTTATTTACGAGGGTGATAACGACATTGCCGACGAAGAAAAACCACGGGAAATTTATAAAGAAGCGAAATTGCTTGTTGGAATGATTCAGGAAGATTTACCCCACACAAAAGTAGTTTTGATTTCGGCCAAACCAAGCGTGGCGCGTTGGCTATACAGCAAAAAATACAACAGGCTGAACCGAAAACTGGAAAGGTTGTGCAGGAAGACCGACAACCTGGAATTTGCCGATGTGTGGAGCCCAATGCTCGATGAAAACGGACAGGTTTTTACCGATGTTTTTTTGGATGACAACCTTCACATGAATAAAAAAGGCTACGATATTTGGGGAGAAGTTTTGTTGCAATATTTTGAATAGCGCAAAATGGCGGGTTCGTTACTTGGTTATTATAAAAAAGGATTACTTGAAGCCGGCTGCGACGAGGCGGGTCGCGGTTGCCTGGCCGGGCCGGTGGCGGCAGCGGCGGTCATTCTGCCTGAAAATTTTGAACATCCGTTTCTGAACGATTCCAAACAACTTTCCGAAAAACAACGAAATGAACTGCGTCCAACCATTGAAAAGGAAGCACTGGCCTGGGCAGTTGAAATGGTTTCCAACGAAGAAATCGATAAAGTGAACATCCTGAATGCTTCCTTTCTGGCCATGAACCGGGCCATTCAAAAATTGAAAGTAAAGCCGCAGCACCTGCTCATCGACGGGAACCGTTTTCGTCCGCAAACCGACATCCCGTTTACCTGCATGATAAAAGGCGATGGACGTTTTCTTTCCATTGCTGCAGCTTCGGTGCTTGCCAAAACCTGGCGCGACGAGTACATGGCGAAAATCCACCGCGAATTTCCGGTGTACGACTGGGTGAAAAACAAAGGCTACGCCACCAAATTTCATCGCGAAGCCATTGCTGTTAACGGAATAAGCAAATATCACCGGCTTTCGTTTCGGTTAAAAGATGAGCAGTTGGCGTTGGATTTTTGATTATTCAACCTGAAAATGGATTGCCAATCCTGAATTAGCAGCCACTTCAAAATTTAGCTCAGTTTCAGAATCAACTTCTCTTTTTTCAATTCCCACGTTTGTTGATGAGGGCGAATTTTCATTGTGCGTGTAAATTGTTGCTTCATAACTTTTGCTGGAATCTAAAAAGGAGAGATCCAATTCGAGCGTTTGGGATTCTTCTCCTGTGAGCGATCCCAAAAACCAATCATTATCAGCTCGGCGGGCGATGGTGGCATATTCCCCGATTTTACCTTCCAGCACTTTTGTTTCGTCCCAAACGGTGGGCATTTGGTTGAAAAATTCCAGTTCCGGGTCATTTTGAATGTAACCATCGGAACCGGGTACACCGCCCAGGTTGGTTGATGGCGAAGATGGCCGGTCGTACCAGAACAGAAACTGCCACGGACTGTACATCATTACTGCTTTTGCCAGCTGCGAAACATGGCCGCTCATTTCTTCAGTTACCCGCGGTGCATAGTAACAAATGGTATTATCGCCTGCTCCCGCCAACATACGTGTAAAAAGTGTAATCAGCGTGTGTTGGTTCGACGGACTTTCTTCATCGCCACGAATTCCTTCCTGTGTCATTAAATTGGGATAGGTTCGCGAAAATCCAGTGGGGCGGTATTCGTCATGAATATCGACCATCAACTGGTTGTTGGCTGCTTTTTTCACGGCTTCGTGCAACCAGGCTGTCCATTTCTGGTCGCCCACCCGCACAAAACCGTATTTTACGCCTTTAATTCCCCACGATTTGTAAAGCGGCAGAATTTCGTCAAGCTGTTTTTCCAGCGCGCGACGATTCACATAAACAATTATCCCGATTCCTTTATTTTCTGCATATTCAATTACCCGGCGCAAATCGAGCGGGCCCGGCGAACGGGAAGGGTCAACGGTAACCGTGGTTGCATCCGATTTTTCATCGCCTTCAGGACCGTACCATCCGGCATCGAACTCTACATATTGCAGTCCGTTTTGGGCGGCAAAGTCAACACAAGCCAAACCTCC
This sequence comes from Tangfeifania diversioriginum, assembly GCF_900141875.1. Classification (GTDB taxonomy): domain Bacteria; phylum Bacteroidota; class Bacteroidia; order Bacteroidales; family Prolixibacteraceae; genus Tangfeifania; species Tangfeifania diversioriginum. The sequence goes on from NZ_FQZE01000011.1 coordinate 6,475, forward strand.
CTCCGTGGTGAGCGTGACTTCACGAATTACCTTTCCCGGTTTTATCCACGAAACATCATCGATGGCACAAGGATCGTTCAGGTTCAATACAAAATAATTGTTTTCGAGTAGTTCTCCGGGTGAATCGCCAATCATGATGGTGCGCCACGGGGTAGTATAAGGAAGTTCAACTGTTGGTTCGTCGTGAAGGACAGCCACCAGCGAATTTTCCTTTTTGCCGGCCTGCAGTTTCATCCGCGAAAAATCAATCAGTTTTGCTTCGCCAATGGCGAGGAAATTCTTATCTGCTTCAATCACGAGCGGACGTTCAGCAGGTTCTGATATTTCGTTTACCGGAGTTCTGCGGTATTCTGCCTGAGCACGGTTGGCCACCCAACTGTCATAATTACCCGGGAGGTGAAACTCGGTTAGCTCTTTTTCAATTGTAAGCGAATTATCTCCATCGTTTGGCAGAAAAGTATAATTGAAAGCAACGCCTTCATTGTAAACACGGAAAGTCATTTCGAATTTCCTGCCCGGAGTAGTTGTTTCCCGTAGCTGAACTTTTAACTGGTTGTAATGATTCCTGATTTCAGCCTGTTCGCCGTAAACAGGTTTCCAGGTGGCATCGGCTGAAGTTTGCTCGCTTGATACCATCTCAAGATTTTTTCCAAAGAAATCATTTTTTGAAAATTGAAAACCCAGTTGCGATTCCCGGATTACATTGTTTTTGTTGTGATCAACCGAGTAAAATAGTCGGCCCGAATCGTTTACTCCAAATTGAAGCCGGATTTTTCCATCGGGACTTTGAACAGTTGCTGATTGATTTTGTGCACAGGAAAACAGGAACAAAGCGGTGAATAAATAGATCAGATTCTTCATTTTTCAATTGAATTTTGGCTTTAAAAATATAAAAAGAACAGGAGAAGTACTTGATTGTGTTTTCTTTTCATTAATTTCAGTAATTGAGTCTGAACTTTCCAGGTTGATTGGCAAGTATTAAAAAATGAAGAAACTGATTGTTATACTGCTTTTTTTGTTTCCGTGCGGCCTTTCCGGGCAAAATGATACAGTTTTGTTCATTGGAGTGAACGGGAAAATCGGAGAAGTAAATACCAAAATATTCAAAAAAGAAATTAAATACCGCTCTGATAAAAGAGTGAGAGTGCGCACCAGCAGATGGGAAGATGGTGAATGGATGCGGACATTTACTGAAAAAATTAAAATTGAAAAACCTTCAGTTTTTTCTGTTACTGTCAGAGGAAAAACCTTTTCGAGGGAAAAACTAACCCGGACATTCTCGCCAAAAAACGATTCACTTTTCAAATTTACTGACTGGCAGAGGGGACAAATTAAACGCGAAGGATTTACGCTTTCAAAATTACCGTTGATATTACATGGTACGGTTACCGAGTTTTATCCGAACGGCAATAAAAAGTCAGTCTCGGAATATGTTGAAAATGAACTGGTTTCGAACAGGAACCGGAAGGAGAACGGAGAAAATTACATCGACAATGTTTTTTATTCGGTGGATACTGAACCACGTTTTTCGTTGGGAATGCCCTATTTGCACGACCACATTTTAAAAACGTTTCAGGAATCGGAAGTAGATATTTCGGATGTTGAAGGCCGGATTGTGGTTGGTTTTGTTGTTATGGAAAATGGCGAAATTGACGGCATACGCATTGAAGAGGGCATGACCCGGGAGCTCAACAATCTTGCCCTGCAGGCATTTCACACCCTCCCCGATAAATGGGTGCCTGCGCAACTCAACGGACAGCCCGTTCGTTACTATCAGCTTTTCCCCATTAATTTTATTTACCGGTATTTCGATTTCGACTACCTTGAACTGAAAGGCAGCATGTTGTACTGGGAAATCAACTGAGGTTATTTTTACAGAATTCGCCTTTTTTTACTGCTTTTTTTTATCCAGTATTTCTTCAATTTGGTCCATCACGCCGTTCATTGCTTCAATTGCCTTGTCGAATGGTTCAGAAGAAGTCATGTCAACGCCTGCCTTTTTTAGTAGATCAATGGAATAATCGGAACCACCTGCCGAAAGGAATTCGATGTATTTTTTAAGTGCTTCCTGGTCACCGCTCAAAACTTTTTCGGCCAGCGAAATGGACGCTGTAAAAGAGGTGCTGTACTGGTACACGTAAAAATTGTAGTAGAAATGCGGAATAAAAGCCCATTCCATATCAATGTAGTCATCAATAAAGCACACATCTTTTTCGTGCCCGTAGTAACGCTTCACAATGTTGTCGTAAATGGATGAAAACGATTGGCCGGTCAGCGGTTTTCCGGCTTCTGCCTCCTCGTGGATTTTCAATTCAAACTCAGCAAATTGCGTTTGCCTGAAAAGCGTTCCTTTAAAACCATCGAGCCAGTTCATAAGCAATGAGAGCTTCACGTTGTCGTCTTCAATTTTGTTGAGCATGTAATTAAACAGCAGCACTTCATTAAAAGTGGAGGCCACTTCAGCAACAAAAATGGAGTAATCGGCCAGCGGGTAAGGCTGTGTTTTATTTGAAAAGTAGCTTTGCATGGTGTGCCCCAACTCGTGGGCAAGCGTGCTCACGTCGCTGTATAAATCGTTGTAATTTAGCAGAATGTAGGGATGCCCGTCGTAATCGGAGCCATTGGAGTAAGCGCCCGAGGATTTTCCCTCAGACGGATAGACATCAATCCAGCGCTCATTAAATGCTTTTTCAACTGTTGAAACATACTCTTCACCCAGTGGTTCCAGCGCTTCCAGAATGATTTGTTTTGCCTCGTCATATTCGTATTTCAAATCGAGATCCTTTACAGCGGGAGCGTACAAATCGTAGTATCGCAACGTGTCCACCTCCATCATTCGCTTTTTAATGTTCAGGTAGCGATGAAATGCCGGGAGGTTTTTATTCACATTGTCAATTAATGAATGATAGACCTCAACCGGGATATTGTTGGGATAAAGCGAAGCTTCGAGCGACGATTCGTAGCTGCGTGCCCGCGCATTAAAAATGTGGGTTTTTACATTTCCGTAGAGCATTTCTCCGTAGGTGCCACTGAAATCACCGAAATTGTTCCAGTACGTTTCAAATACTTTCCGGCGGTCGTTGCGGTTGGGATGCGCCCTGTAACGACTGTAGGCTGCTGTTCCAATCTGTATTTCTTCGCCGTTCGATAGCGTAACAGAAGGCCGGGGCATTTCGGCATTCGAAAAAGTGTTAAAAACCGCATTGGGCACACCCGTTACCAAGCCAGACAGAGCCATGATGCGCTCTTCGGGTTCACTGAGCGTGTGTTTTTTGGTGCGGAACATATTTTCCAGGCCCATCCGGTAAATTTCAAGTTGAGGTTCTTCCTCAATAAAACCTTCTATTTTTTCCTGGCTGGCCGATAAAATTTCGGGTTGAAAGAATGCGGAGCGTGCACCAAATTCAGAAAAAATCTGCTGCACTTCCTGTTTCATGCCGTTGTATTTCATTTGGCGCGTGTCAATATCCGATTTCATCGACACGTAGGTGTATATTTTGCTGGCCTGCTTGCTCAGTTCTGTATTGAACTGCAGGGCCTTCAGTAAATTTTCAGGCGATTCGGTCAGGGTTCCTTTGTACTGGTCAATTTCATTTATTTTCTGCTTGAAACTTTCAAGGGCTTCGCGCCATGCAGCATCCGATTCATACATGTCGGAAAAGTTCCATTTGTATTTTTCGGCTATTTCTTCACGTGGTTGCTGGGCAAATCCGGTTGAGCTGGTTAAAATTGTCAGGATGATTACCAGGAGGGTTTTGGCAGAAAGTTTGAAATGTTTCATGTTCGAAATATTTAATATGTTTTATTTCTGAAAATATTTTTCTGAAAGAAAGCTGCAATTTAAAGTGAAATGGGATTTTATTCTATGACAAAATCCATTTTTTTGCGTATTTCATGAAGTTTGATAACCAGTGTCTTCCAACAAACCAGGCTGCATGGAAGCTTCCACGGCCAGCTGGTCGCAGCGTTCGTTGAGCGGATTGTTGGCATGGCCTTTCACCCACACAAATTTCACGTGGTGTTTTTTGTAGATTTCCAGAAAACGCATCCAGAGGTCGGGATTTTTTTTGCCTTTGAACCGTTTTTTCACCCAGTTGAATACCCATCCTTTTTCCACAGCGTCGGCCACGTATTTAGAGTCGGTGTAAATAGTGACTTCACTACCGGGAATTTTGAGTGTTTCGAGTGCTACGATCACGGCCAGCAGTTCCATGCGGTTGTTGGTGGTGTTGCGGTATCCCTGCGAAAGTTCCTTGCGGTACTGCCCCGAAATCAGCACAATTCCGTAACCTCCCGGGCCGGGATTCCCGCGGGCAGCGCCGTCAGTGTATATCGTTATTTTAGGTTTTGCCATTTTCACTTAACAAAAGTTGGTACAAAAGAGGATGTAATTTTTTTAAAATCCAATAAAAAGAGTCAATTCACAACATAATTTTTTAGAAATTTTAAGTCTATCTTTACGCGAATATCAAAAAAACCATCTTCAATGTTTAAAACCCGATTATTGACCGTAACCCTGCTTTTGGGGCTGGGATTTTTTCTGTCTTCTTCTGCCCAGGACAGGATTATCACTATTTCAAACGATACTATTGATTGCAAAATCAACCGGGTATCCGCTCAATACATCCATTTCACGCAGTTCACCAGAGAAGTGAAAACCAAATCGAGCATCAGCCGAAGAGATGTTAAATCATGGCAGGTTAGTGATGCGGAGAAATCCGAAAACAGTTTTACAAGCAACGTTTTTCAAACCGAAAGATGGCGGTTTTCAATAACTGGTGGCGGAGGTTACCGCATTGCCAGCACAAAAGAATCGCGAAGAAATCTGGAAAACCAGGGAATTCCCTCTTCGGAAATTGATTCCTATTTCAAACAGCTAAAAACAGGAGTTAAAACTGCCGGACAGATACACTACATGTTTTGGGAAAACTGCGGACTGGGAGTCGATTACCAGTTTCACCATTCTTCAGGAAGCCTTCACGGGGCGGTTGATTCGGGAGATACATACACTTTTATTTACGGCAAATTCACCGATAACATTTACACCAATTACGTGGGTTTATCGCTTTATATGCAGCACCGGATAAACCCTAAATTTAAGTTTTACGGACAGGTTTCCAGCGGCCTTACTCTTTTCAGGGAAGAATCGGTAATTATTTACACTCCTTTGCTGATTACCGGGAAGGCGTATGGCGGGAACTCGGAATTTGGTCTGGAGTATTTTATCGGGAAAAAAATTTCAGTGGCTCTGTGCGCGGGATTTTTTCAGTCAACCATCTCGAAAATAAAAGTCAACAATGGCGATAATATTCAGGATATTAAACTGGAAAAAGAACAAATGGAAGGTTTGTCGAGAGTTGATCTTGGAGCAGGACTGAGATTTTATTTGTAATCAATTACCTTGAAACGAAGAACATGAAAACAATTCACAGAAAAAATAAATTTCATTCAAAATTTGGTTTTGGCTTGCTCATTTTGATTGGATTGCTGGCCTCATGCAGTAACGATTTTCTGGATACAAAATATCCAACAGATTATGTGGCGGGTGATTCCATTTTTGTGATGAGCGATGTCCAGAGCTTTGAGCAGGAAATCAATATGCGAAATACAGAAGCGGCTTCCTGGAAACTTTTTCAGTTTCCGCGGTGGCTGGAAGTCAGCCCGAAGGAAGGCACTGTAAATCCGGGCTCCGGGGTGAATTTTCAATTCAGCGTAAACAAAAACGAAATGTATTTTGACCTTGGCATTTTTGCCCTTCCGCTGGTTTTTGAGGTGGAAGATGTTGGACTGGTGCAGCACACAATTGTGGTTTGGAATGTGGGTGAACCGGATATCAGCAACACGCCGCCGGTGATTGAAGTGGACTACACGTTCCAGGGCATGTACCAGATTAATAACAGCGGTTACGGAATTCTTTTGTGGGAAGTGGTGAACAAACCCGATTGGCTGACGCTGGAAACCACCGAAGGAATGCTTAACGCACATGAATACGGAATCTGGCAATATACTATTGATTCCGAAGACCTTGAACCGGGTGAATATTCCGGGAAGGTGGAAATCCGGCACAATGCAGCTTCTTCATCCTATTTCATTGAATTTAAATTTACCATAGAAGAATCAGCCTATTACGGCAATTATTTGTCGGGTGAATTTATTGACGCCAGGTACATCAAAAACATGAATCAGGTAGTGGTGTTAACTAAAAATCCCAACAACCTGCTCTTTTTCAGCGCCGATTCGCAGGATGCCGATACGCTGAATCTCGATCGAATTCCGCAATGTTTTGATATATCGGAAGACGAAAGCACCTTCGCTGTTGGATTTTCGAATGCTGAAATTTCAACCTATTCCGCTAATTCCGGGGCGTTGCTCCAAACTTATCCGGCAGGAAATATTCCGGCAAATATTGCTTTTGCCTCAGAAAACCGCTTGTTTTTTCTGGAAAATTCAGAATTTGGTTATTACCTGACCGGCCTCGATTTGGAATCAGGAAACCGAAACAAGGCGAAAAATTACACCGGAGGTATTTCTATTCTTAAAAAAGTTCCGGGGAAAAATTTACTTCTTGCTTCCCGGCCGGGCTGGAGCCCAGATGGATTGTTTGTTTTCGATATTTCCCATGAATTGGTTCCCGATTCGCTAAACGAATATTGGATGTCGCTTAACGGGTTTTGGCTGGCTGAAGACGGAGAGCGGATATTTGCCGGTACGCGCCGTATTTATCAGATCCCTGAATATGTGCCCGGGCAATTGTGGAGCATGGAAACTCCGCCGGTACTTGGTGAATTTGATTTTTCCAGTGACTTGACAATCTATTCTATGGCACACCAAAATTCTCCGGGGAAAATTTTTATTGCATGTGATGTGCCCTGGAACCGAAGCACTTCCTACATTAAGATAATTGATCACAATACGCTTGTGGAACAAAAAACGCTGGAACTTAGTCCAAACCCGCCATTTGGTTATCCTCCAGGAAATACGTGGTGGTCGGAAACAGTGAAAATTTTTCCATCGGTTTCGGGCAGTGAAATCTGGGTGATTCAGGAACAACCTCCGGCAGATCACAACGACCCGAATATGTGGTCAATTCAGCGGTTACCATTGTAGCAGGTAATAAAAAAACAGGCTTTACTTAATTCGAAGTGAAGCCTGTTTTCTTTGAAAGAAATAAGTTCTTTATTCCACAATCAACATTTCGTCAATTAAGTGTGTGGCGCCGGCATATTTGTCGATTACCCACAGCACAAACCGGATGTCCACGTTAATGCAGCGTTGCAGTTCGGGTTCGAAGGCAATGTCGCCGCTCATGGCTTCCCAGTTGCCGTCGAATGCAATCCCGATGAGTTCGCCTTTTCCGTTAATAACGGGGCTTCCGGAGTTGCCGCCGGTAATGTCGTTGTTGGTAATGAAGCAGGCAACGAGTTCACCTTCTTCGTTTGCATAGCGGCCAAAATTTTCGGCCTGCAGTAAATTTTTCATTCTTTCCGGCACGTGAAATTCGTTGTCGCCCGGAATTTCTTTTTCCAGGTATCCGTCGGTAGTCGTGTAGTGTTTGTAAATCACACCATCGCGCGGTTCATAATCGAGTACCTGCCCGTAGGTAAGGCGCATGGTTGAATTGGCATCGGGGTAGAAACTTTTGTCTTCCTGCATTTCCATTAAACCGGCCACAAACAGGCGGCGGCCTTTGGCAAGCTGGTCATCTTTTTGGCTGGCCAGTTCCCCAATCTCACGGAATTTATCGAAAATATCGCGCGAAGCCTGAAAAACCCAGTCTTTTTTCAGATCCTTGAAACGTGGGGCTTTCAGAAATTCTGTCAGTTCTTCCTGATCATCGAACATCGACTTTCTGAACATTTTTTCGGTGTATTTTTCAAATCCTTTTTTCCGCGCATCTTCAAAAAAGTCAGGATGGTATTTCACCGGATTGTTTTCAGCATAAAGCTCCATTAACGCCGCAGCAACTTTCATGTCGGTTTCAGCATGGTAGTCTTTATAGAAATTGTCGAGGCTTTCTGCAATTCTGTCGGCAATCATTTGTTCCCGTTCAGGGCCATGGTCACCTTCTTCGAGCATACGGTACAAAGGGAGCGTGCGATAGGCAAACATAAAAATTTCCGGTCCGCGGATCAAAGATTCGGCCATATATTCCCGCGCTTTATTGTCAGCATTGTCAGCGTAGGTGTCGGCAATGTACTTCAGTGCTTCACCGTATTTTTCACGGCGTTCGCTGTTGGCATTAACCCAGCTTGTAAATTCATCTTCCAGTTCTTTTTTCTTGGCAATAACTTCCAGGTTTTTCAGCCCCCTGTTTTGGCCGATGCTGTATTTGTAGTAGTTGGAGCTGCCTGCATATTTTGAGGCATACTGAATACGTGCTTTCTGACTGGTATTCATATAATCGTCGAGAATATCGAGTTTCTTTTCGCGAACTTCAACGCGTACCGGGTTGGTTACCTGCATGGTGTAATCTACTCCATACGAAGTTTTGTACCGGTTGGTGCTGCCGGGATAGCCCATAACCATGGCAAAATCGCCTTCTTCAATGCCTTTTAAAGAAATGGGCAAAAAGTGTTTGGGATGGTATGGGACATTTTCTTCTGAGAAATCGGCAGGTTTTCCATCGGGGCCGGCATAAACGCGGAACATGGCAAAGTCGCTGGTATGGCGGGGCCACATCCAGTTATCGGTGTCGCCGCCAAATTTACCCAGTGCCTGTGGTGGTGCCCCCACCAGGCGGATGTCGCGGAACGTTTCCACAACAAACAGGTAATATTCGTTGGAATTGAAAAAGCTGCGTACATACGTTTCGTAATGAGTATCGCCTTTGGCTTCATTTTCCAGTTTGCTTGTAACCGAGCGTATTTCATTTCTTCTTTCTTCTTCGCTCATGGTATCGGTTACGTCGGCCAGCACTTTGTCGGTTACGTCTTCAATGCGAACCAGAAAAGAAACTGTTTTTCCCGGGTTGGGCAGTTCTGCATCGCGTGTCATGGCCCAAAAACCATCCTGCAAATAATCGTTTTCAACACTTGAGTGTGCCTGGATTTCTCCAAAGCCACAATGGTGGTTGGTGAGCAGCAAACCGTCTTCTGAAACAAGTTCCGCGGTGCAAGAACCCCGGTCGAGGGCAACCACTGCATCTTTGAGGCTTGAATTGTTTATGCTGTAGATGTCGTCGGCACTCAATTGGAGGCCCATCTCCTGCATTTCATTAATATTCAGTTTGTGAATTAACGAGGGAAGCCACATCCCTTCATCTGCAACTGCTTTGCCCGCAAACAGTGTTGCAAGGAGCAGTAAAAAACTCAATTTTCTCATCTTTTTTTATTCTTCATTTAAAATATTGGAACCGCAAATATAATATTTCAAATTTCATTAGCTGGTGACATTTGTCTTTTCCTGGGCGAATGTGTTAAGGGAAGCTGGTTCAAACGGACAAAATGCCGAAAGAAATTAAATTACCGGTTTTTGATTTCAACTAAAAATGAATTACTTTCAGTACGTTAAAAATGAATACAACTATGCAAAAAATTATACGCACATTAATGTGGATTTTGTTTGTTTTTGCGCTCTTCATTTTGCTGGCCTATTTGTTGCCGCGTAACGTTGAAATTGAGCGGAATACAACCATAAACTCTTCCCCCAAAATTGTTTTCAGCCAGGTAAACGATTTGCACAGCTGGGAGAAATGGTCGAAATGGCACATTGATGATCCTGATCTCAAACTGAGGTTTATAAATAACGGTGTTGGCGACAGCGCAGGAGTTGTTTGGGAAAGTGAACAATTTGAAAATAAGAGAGGCCGGTTAACGATTGTTGAGTCGGATCCTTACAGTTTGATTCATTTTAAAATTGAATTCCCTGACAAGCGACCTTCAGAAATGGAATTTTCCCTTCAACAGAAAGGCGAAGAAACTGTGCTGACCTGGTTGCTGGTTTGCGACGTGGGTTACAATCCGTTTGCACGTTGGGCGGGTTTGCTGAAGAATAAAATTGTGGGGCCCGATTTACAGGAAAGCCTTGATTATCTGAAAACTGTATGTGAAGTGCTGGATGATGAAAACGCGCTGATTGTTGAGCTGACAAGTGTGGAACCGTTTTACTATGCCGGAATCCGCGAAAAAGTAAGTGCTGAAATTGTGAGTGAAAAAATGGGGGAAATGTTTGATGAGGTGACCGGGTTCATTGAAAATTCAGCGGCTGAAACTGCCGGAATGCCGTTTGCCATTTATCATGAAATTGCCGACGGGACCATTGATTTGGAATGCGGATTCCCGGTTTCAGGAGAAATCACACCCCGGGAACCCTTTCAAACAGGGAAATTCCCGGCAAATACATGCGCAACGCTGAGCTATTTTGGCGACTACCAGCAACTGGAGATTGCACATACCACCATTCAAAACTGGATTGAAACCCGGAAATTTAAACTTGCAGGTCCACCAATTGAAATGTATGCCACCAACCCGGCCAATGAAGCAGACCCCGACAAATGGCACACGAAAATCTGCTATCCGGTGAGGTAACCCCTGCGTTTATTGGTCAGTGGTTAAAAAAACCTAAACCCTGCTGTGGTTTATCATTTCTTACTAAATTTGTAGCTTGCAAAAATGGCAGGGGAAAGTGAAGGAAAAACTGTTTAAAAAACTCAGCGACCGGTACCGGTTAATTATTTATAACGATACCACATTTCAATCGGTTTGGAGCATGAAACTGACACGGCTTAAGGTATTTACCGTGACCAGCCTTTTGTCGGCACTGATTGTTGTGCTCGTTATTTTGCTTATTGCCACAACCGGTCTTCGTGAATATATTCCCGGCTATCCGAGATCCGAATACCGCCAGATGATGGTTGAATCTGCCTTAAAACTCGATTCACTGGAAAACGAACTGGAGAAACGGGACAAGTTTTTTAATGGTATCCAGGCTATTTTGGAGGGCGAAACTCCCGGTGATCAAATTGCTATTGATTCAACAGTAGAACCCAATCAGGTTGATTTTCATGAGTATAACCATGATTCTGTATTTCAGGATAAACTTTTGGCCGAACAAACCAGCTTGTCGCTGGGGAGTGGCAGTAGGAAAAACCTGAGCCTCAGCCAGATTCATTTCTTTTTGCCGGTAAAAGGAGTTGTTTCAAACCACTTCAATTCATCGGCCGAACATTTTGGAGTGGACCTGGTGGGCGAGCCAAACTCCCGTATTTCATCGGTGCTCGACGGCACCGTTATTTTTTCGGGGTGGACCATTGAAACGGGTTACGTTATATATATTCAGCACGATGCTGAATTGATTTCAGTTTACAAACACAACGCCGAGTTGCTAAAAAAAGTTGGCGACAGGGTCAGGGCCGGCGAAGCCATTGCCATAATTGGCAATACCGGCGAACAGACAACTGGCCCGCACCTTCACTTTGAACTTTGGCACGACGGAACAGCTGTTAATCCGGCAGAATATATTGATTTCTAAGTTTTATGAAAAAAAGAATTGCCATTCTTGGTTCAACGGGGTCAATCGGAACTCAATCGCTCGAGGTTATTGCTGAAAATCCCGAAATGTTTGAGGTGGAAGTATTAACGGCCAACAACAATGTTGGTTTATTAATTGAGCAGACCAAAAAATTTCAGCCCAATGCAGTTGTTATAGCCAACGAAAAGAAGTACAAAGAAGTTTCTGCCGCATTGGAAAATGAACCTGTTAAAGTTTTTGCCGGCACAGATGCTTTGAACCAGATTGTGCAAATGGAAACTGTTGATACTGTGCTTACAGCAATGGTGGGCTACTCGGGATTAATACCAACTTACCATGCTGTAAAAGCCGGGAAAAATATTGCACTTGCCAATAAAGAAACACTAGTTGTGGCAGGGGGAATAATTACACAGCTTGCAAAAGAAAACCAGGTAGATATTATTCCTGTAGATTCTGAACACTCGGCAATTTTTCAGTGCCTGGTGGGTGAATTTACCAACCCGGTTGAGAAAATAATTCTGACCTGCTCGGGAGGGCCATTTCGTGAAAAGTCATTAAAGGAACTGGAAAATGTAACGGTTAACGATGCGCTGGATCATCCCAACTGGGACATGGGGGCAAAAATTACAATCGACTCGGCCTCGTTAATGAACAAGGGATTTGAAGTGATTGAAGCCCGCTGGCTTTTTGGGCTTCCTGCCGCACAAATTGATGTGGTGGTGCATCCGCAATCTATCATCCACTCGCTTGTTCAGTTCGAAGACGGCTCAATAAAAGCCCAAATGGGCCTGCCCGATATGCGCCTGCCTATTCAATATGCCCTCGGTTTTCCGTACCGCATAAAAAATAATTTTCCCCGGTTTAGTTTTCTCGATTACCCAACACTTGACTTTGCCAAGCCAGATACAAAAATTTTTCGTAACCTTGCACTCGCTTTTAAAGCTTTGGAAGATGGCGGAAATGTGCCCTGCGTATTAAATGCCGCCAACGAAGTGGTGGTTCAGGCTTTCCTCGAAGGAAAAACAGGGTTTTTACAGATGCCCGACCTGATTGAAAAGGCAATGCAAAAAGTGAGTTTTATTGAAAAACCAGACATGGATGATTTAATTCATACCAATACCGAAACAAGAAGAGTTACAGAATTGTTAACAGGAGTCAGGAATTAAGAAAAATCAGATAATAGAAGAATGGAGACGATATTGATAAAAACTGCCCAGTTACTTTTAAGCCTTTCAATACTGGTGGTACTGCACGAATTCGGGCATTTTATGTTTGCCCGCCTTTTTAAAACAAGAGTCGAAAAATTTTACCTGTTTTTTGATCCCTGGTTTTCGCTTTTTAAAGTTAAGAAGGGCGAAACCGAGTATGGAGTAGGCTGGCTTCCCCTTGGCGGATATGTGAAAATTTCGGGAATGATTGACGAGTCGATGGACAAGGAAGCCATGAAACAGCCACCCAAGCCCTACGAATTCAGGGCCAAGCCGGCTTGGCAGCGGTTGCTGATAATGCTTGGCGGTGTGCTCATGAATTTCCTTTTTGCCATGTTAATCTACATTGGCGTTTTGTATGCCTGGGGCGAAACTTACCTGCCTACCGAAAATGTGAAATATGGCATTGAAGTGAATGAAGTAGGCGAAGAAATCGGGTTTCAGGATGGCGATAAAATTTTAACCGTTGAAAACAAACCGGTTGAAAATTTCATGAAAATAATCCCTACAATTGTTTTCGATGATGCAAAAACGGTGCAGGTTGACAGAAATGGCGAAAAGGTGAATGTTGAAATCAGCAGTGCTGATTTGGCCATGATGCTGAAAAGTAAAGAGGTGATGGCACCCCGCAGGCCGTTCGATATTCAGGTTGGAAGGTTAGAGAAAGAATCTCCCGCAGACGAAGCCGGTCTTCAGGAAGGAGATGTTCTTGTGAACGTTGACGGAAATAAATTTGAGTATTACGACCAGTTTGCCGATTATTTATCATCAAAAAGCAATGAAGAAGTTACACTTACGCTGCTTCGCAATGGAAATGAAATTGAAAAAGAAGTAGGGGTTACAGAAGAAGGTAAACTGGGTTTTTATCCTACATTTACCAATACTGATGTGTTTGAGCTGGCCACTGTCGATTATGGATTTTTCGAATCGATTCCGGCTGGAATTCAGCGGGGGGTGCAAACTACCAAAGATTACCTGAAGCAGTTTAAACTAATTTTTCGCCCCGAAACAAAAGCGTACGAATCACTTGGCGGTTTTGCCACCATCGGAAATATTTTCCCATCGCAGTGGGACTGGTTCTCATTTTGGAACATGACCGCGTTCATTTCCATTATCCTGGCCATTATGAACCTGTTGCCCATCCCGGCACTCGACGGCGGGCACGTGATGTTCCTCTTTTTTGAAATGGTGTCGGGAAGAAAACCCGGAGAGAAATTTTTAGAGTATGCACAAATTGCCGGAATGATTGTACTTGTAGCATTAGTACTGTTTGCCAACGCAAATGATATAATTAAGATGATTAATGGGACTTTTTAAGTAAAAAAATTCTATTTTTGCATCAGAACTTTTTAATTTTGAAACATGAACTTATTTGTAATTGCAGGATTTATCGGGCCACAGGAAATAATTATCATTTTAATTATAGTACTACTTCTTTTTGGAGGGCGCAAAATACCAGAGTTAATGAAGGGCCTGGGCAAAGGAATGAAAGAATTCAAAAAAGCCACCAAGGAGGATGATGAAGAGGCGAAGGGTGACAACAAAGAAGAACCCGAAAAAATAAACAGTTGATAACTGAAAAAGACTAAAAAATCCCGTTTATGCCATAGTGCATGAACGGGATTTTTTATTTTATACTGGTAAGATTTTTGTTGCAGTTTTCACAAACTAAAAAACTGATAAAATGGGCATAAAAAATGTGACACGGATAGTATTAATGTTTTTTGCGGTGTTGGTCTTTTCGTCATGTAAAGACACCAATACCGGAATACATACAAATGTTACCGGAAAGGCCGGAGAGGTGGTCGTAGTAATTTCTGAAGAAGAATGGAACAGTGATATTGGCCAGCTTATTCGTCAGCACCTGGCGCAGGAGCATGTTGCCCTGCCGCAGGACGAGCCATTGTTCGATCTGGTTAAAGTGCCGCATGTTGCTTTCACCAAAATTTTTAAAACCACACGGAATATCCTGCAGACTCAAATATCTTCAGCTGTCGATACATCGAGGGTGGTATTTAAAAATGATGTTTGGGCGCAGCCGCAGGCAACAGTTATTATACAGGCAAAAAACAGGGCAGAGTTTGAACAGCTTTTTAATGAGAATAAAGATCGAATACTTTCCTATTTTATTAAAGCAGAAAAAGACAGGTTGACAGGCAATTATAATAAGTATTTTGAGCGGGGGGTTTACAATGTGCTGAACGATGAATTTGGTGTGACTATGAAAGTTGCCCCCGGATTCCAGATAGCCGAGCAAAAAGAGGATTTCATTTGGTTACGGTATGAAACTCCAGCCATTTCGCAAGGCATTGTTTTGTACACTTTCCCTTATGTTTCCGATAGTGCTTTTACCGAAAATTACCTGCTAAAAGTACGCGACAGTATATTGCGAGCCAATGTTCCCGGTCCCACCGAAGGCAGTTACATGGCCACCGAAAGGAGAATTGAACAAGTTCAGAATATTATTAAACACAATGGCAACTACACCTCCGAAATGCGTGGCCTTTGGCGATTAATGAACGATTATATGGGCGGGCCCTATATTTCCCTGGCTGAGCTGGATGCAGCCAATCAGCGGATTATTGTGGCTTTTGGTTATGTTTTTGCACCCAATAAAGATAAGCGGAATTACCTGCGGCAGGTGGAAGCCATGATTTATTCCCTGAAACTGAACAATCAGAAAGAGAATGATCTGCTGAATGAGCAGGATGCCATTGAAATTGATGTTCAGGCCAACCAATAAGTTGCCGGGGGAGAATCAGAAAACTGCCTTCACAATTTTTTTTACATTGTCAGAAACGCCGTAGGTATAAATATGCAGCGACGGAGCATTATGTTTCACCAGTTCTTTCGACTGGTGGATAGCCCACTCGGTACCTACCTGCCTGGCTTCTTCGTTATTTTTGCATTTGGCCAGTTCGCCCGATAGTTCAGCGGGCAAATCAATACTGAATATTTTGGGCAACACAGTGAGCTGATTTTTTAAATTGATGGGCTTAATTCCGGGAATGATGGGAACATTGATCCCGATCGCACGGCATCTCTCCACAAAATCAAAATACACCCGGTTGTCGAAAAACATTTGGGTAACAATGTATTCGGCGCCGGCATCCACTTTTTGTTTCAGGTAAGCCAAATCCTGATCCATATTCGGGGCTTCAAAATGCTTTTCAGGATAGCCGGCCACGCCAATGCAAAAATCGAGTGGGGTGTTGTTTTTCAAATCTTTTTCGAGATATATTCCGTTTTTCAGGTTTACAATTTGTTCAACCAGTTCATTGGCGTGGGCATGTCCCTCGGGTTCAGGTTTGAAAACGTGCTGGGTTTTTACGCCATCGCCGCGCAGGGCAAGTACATTTTCTATTCCCAGAAAATGCAAATCGATAAGCACATATTCGGTTTCACTTTTGGTAAAACCGCCGCACAGGATATGCGGCACAACCGGAATTCCGTAACGATGTTGAATAGATGCTGCAATAGCAACTGTCCCCGGTCGTTTGCGGGTAGTGCGCTTTACAATCGCCCCGTCGGGTTGCTCGTAAAATTCAACCTCATCGCGGTGTGTGGTAATATTAATGTACTTGGGATCGAATTCTGTCAGGCTTTCAACGGTCCGGTAAATCCGGCTCGTGTCATTTCCTTTTAACGGTGGCAGCAATTCGAACGAAAAAACAGGTTTTTTCGCATTGTTTATGATATCAATAACTTTCATTCTGTCCAGTTTTAACGCTGCAAAATTAATAAATCGTTCCGGCTTGCAGGTATTAAAATATAAATTGACAGCAATTTGAATTTTAGGTAAAGCCGCCAGTGGGTTGGCAGAGGTTATTTTTCAGCCAAATCAGTGTCGTAATCCGATTTATTTACCCAACCGGCCGGGACATCTTCACCCGACATGTAACGGTTATAGTAATTTCGAACTGCACCGGCGTATTCGTAGTTGTCAAAAATATCCCCGTTACCCAGTATTCTGGGGTCGCCCTGTGCTTTGAGTTTTTCCTCCATTAGTTGTGAAAGGTTCGCTTTTATTTCTGAAAAAGACTGATTACCGGCAAGGTTTGTCATACAAAAAGGGTCTTCTTCAATATGGTACAATTCTTCTCCGGGACGTTTCCCGAAATTCAACTGCCAATATTCCATTATTCCTTGATTTCGACGAGTATTCAAAATGTACGTTTTTGTGGGGCTCCCGTCGCAATTCAGGTAGCCGGTTTCGGGATTTCCTTTGGGCCAGCGCTCCGGCTTAAAATTACGCAGGTAAAGGTATTCACCTTTTAAAATGCCCCGGACAGGATAGCCTTTGTCGTCGGGGCGTCCCACATCGTGGCGCTCTTTCCCCACCAAAACAAAATCTCGTTCAGGAGTTACGTTTTCATCCGAATAAAAAATATCGGTAAGGCTTTTTCCTGTAACCGGTTGCATTCCGGCTTCTTTATCGGTGAGACCGGCCAGTTCGAGAAAAGTGGGGGTAAAATCGATGAAATTGACAAAATCGTGAAAGATTCTTCCCGGATTTTTAATACCGTCGGGCCACATAATAGCCAGTGGCAGGTGGTTCGAATATTCGTAAGCCTGCCCTTTTATTCGGGGGAAAGGCATTCCGTTGTCGGCCGTAACAATTACCAGTGTATTTTCCAGTTCCCCGATTTCTTCAAGTTTCTGTAACATCAGTTGCAGGTGGTGGTCAAAATATTCAATCTCGAAAGCATAGTCGAGCATGTCGGTTCGTATTGTATCCACATCGGGCCAGAACCCGGGAACTTTATCAATATCGTCGCGGTTTTTTCCGCCGTATTTCATTCCTGCCTCAAATTCGTAAGCCCGGTGAGGTTCGGTGCTTCCGTACCAAAAACAGAAAGGCTGTCCATCGGGGCGGGCATCCAAAAAAGTTTCGAAATTTCGGGCATAATCATTATTCGAAATAAATTTTGCCGGTGGTTCGGTTTTTAATTCATCGAATTTTGGACCTGTGAGTTCCCTTCGCTTTCCGTTTATTTCACCCGGATTGCCGGGTGCCCAGCCTTTGGCCACACTGCCCACCCAGTAGCCGTGTTCGCCCAGCGCTTCAGCATAGGTTTTAAATTTTGCCGGAAAGTGTGGCGAATGATTGGCGGCTTCTTCCAGCTGCCAGCTGTTACGCCCGGTAAGGATGCATGCCCTCGAAGGAGCACATTTGGCATTGGGTGTGTAGGCCCGCGAAAATAAAATTCCTTCTTCAGCCACACGGTCGAACGCCGGGGTTTTTACCCAGTTACAGCCGTAAGCGCCAAAATGCTGCCACGATGCATCGTCGGCTATGGCAAATAAAATGTTGGGGCGTTTTGCCGGTTCCGGTTCTTGCTGGCAACCAGTGAGTATGAAAAGAAACACGAACAAGGCAGCTGATAAAAACGATTGAAGTCTCATGGTTGAATTCATTTTAAAATCTAAAATACTTTTATCTGAACTTTCAAAGTGTAAATTTATCGCTTAAATTAGCGGATTCGTTCAACAAATCAAAAATTAACCATAATGAAGAAAATTGCTGTTTTATTGGTTTCAATCGTTTTATTATCGTGTTCAAATGAACCTGTGCTTATTGATGAATCTGATTTTGGAGGTGTAATTGACGGGAAGGAAGTGAACCTGTTTACTCTTAAAAATGATAGCGGAATTGTTACGCAGATTACCAATTTTGGTGGCCGGGTGGTCAATCTTTGGGTGCCCGATAAAAACGGTAATTTCGAAGATATTGTTATAGGTTACGAAACACTTGATGGATATCTCAACTCCAGCGAAATTTATTACGGAGCACTGATTGGCCGTTACGGAAACCGCATTGCCAGCGGAGAGTTTGTGTTGAACGATACCATTTACCATCTTGCTCAGAATGATGGCGATAACCATTTGCACGGGGGCGTTAAAGGCTTTAACGATGTGGTATTTGATGCCGCCCAGCCCGACGAAAATACGTTGGTTTTAACCTACACATCGCCACACATGGAGGAAGGCTACCCGGGCAACCTGGATGTAAAAGTGCAATACCGGCTCACCAGTGCCAACGAGTTGAAAATTGAATACTGGGCTACAACAGACAAGGCTACTCCGGTAAATTTAACCCACCACTCTTTTTTCAACCTGAAAGGTGCCGGAAACGGAACTGTTAACGATCATTTACTTCAGATAAATGCCGATTTTTACACCCCGGTAAACGACGGTTTGATTCCTACCGGCGAAATTGCACCCGTTGAAGGTACGCCAATGGATTTCAGGGTGCCGACTCCCATTGGCGAGCGGATTGACGCTGATTTTAAACAGCTGGAGTTTGGCAAAGGCTACGATCACAACTGGGTACTTTTGCCTTCCGACGAAGCGCTGACTTTTGCTGCGAGGGTACTGGAACCCAACTCGGGCCGCACGCTCGAAGTTTACACCAACGAGCCCGGATTGCAGTTTTACGGCGGTAATTTCCTCGATGGAAGCGACACCGGGAAATACGGAAAAACCTACGATCATCGTTCGGCTTTTTGCCTCGAAACGCAACATTTTCCAGACAGCCCGAACCAGGAAGATTTTCCTTCAACAATTTTAAACCCGGGAGAAGAATACTATTCGGTTTGTGTTTATGAGTTCGGAGTTGAAGAGTAGTAATCAGATTGCAAACAGCTTTTATCACGTTTGAGTTGAACCAAAATCAGTTTGAAGGGTTCATCAAACAAACCAATACTAAAACAAATGGCAGACAGGATATCCGATCCCATCGGACGATTAATGGGGCTTCGCTATAAATCGCATCCCTGGCACGGGGTTTACATTGGAAAAGATGCACCGCAGGAGTTGACCGCTTTTATCGAAGTGGTTTCTACCGATACGGTGAAATACGAAATTGATAAGGAAAGCGGCTATCTTCGGGTTGATCGTCCGCAGAAATTCTCGAACGTGGTGCCGGCGCTTTACGGTTTTGTTCCGCAAACGTATTGCGGCGATAAAGTAGGAGCGCTGGCAAGCAAGAAAACAGGCAAGCAAAATATTAAAGGCGATGGCGATCCTATCGATATTTGTGTGCTTACTGAAAAAGCGCTGGCTCACGGCGATTTGCTCGTGAATGCCCGCCCGATTGGAGGTTTTCGCATGATTGACGGCAACCAGGCCGATGATAAAATTATTGCAGTGCTGTT
Organism: Tangfeifania diversioriginum; assembly: GCF_900141875.1. Taxonomy (GTDB): domain Bacteria; phylum Bacteroidota; class Bacteroidia; order Bacteroidales; family Prolixibacteraceae; genus Tangfeifania; species Tangfeifania diversioriginum. The sequence continues at coordinate 26,309 of NZ_FQZE01000011.1, forward strand.
AAACGATACAGTTTACGGTCATTTGAAAGATATCAACGAAGTGCCGGGAATAGTTGTGCAACGGCTCGAACATTATTTTCTGACTTACAAGGATATGCCCGGCCAGGACAGCAACACCGAAATAGCTGCAACTTACGGGGCCAGTGAGGCTTTTGAGGTTATTGAATATTCAATGGAAGATTACAACCTCAAATTTGATAATCTTGGCAAATTGCTCGGATAATTGTTTTTTTGAAGTTTACTGGAAAATGCGCCCCACCGGATAACGTTTCCAGGTTTTTTCTTTCCACTCGGAGTTGTTGTAAATCCACGCCAATTGGGCTCGGTGATTTCTGGCGAGCTCGGGATTCTGTTCCCGTGCTTTTAAAAATTCAGCTTTGAACTCAGGGTGTTCTTCCAGGTATTTCAGTGCGTTTTCTTCAAAACCATACGATGAAAAATACTCGCGCTGGTCGAGAATGTTGTCGAAAAAGTTCCACCTGAAAAATGAATCTTCGGCTTTGGGCTCAAACATTTCGAGCAGGTATTTTATTTTTTCCTGTCGGGTTGGAATGACCAGGTCGCCGCGGTAGTATTTAATTTTTTGCACTTCGCTCCGTGTTTCCACTTTGTTGTGGTAAAAGTGCCCGTTGTAAGGTTGCGCGGGGCTGGTAATTTCATCAATATAATCGACAGTAACTTCCAGCACAGTATCATTTTGAAGTCTTGAATATTGAATATTTAGAAGATTGAGTCGCTCGATAACTTCCCGGTAGCTTTGCGGAAGAACGTAAAACTCCGGCACCGGAACAGTTTCGGTGGGCACCCACGTGTTGAGGTATTTTATTTGCGCAGTGTAGGGTTGCGATTTGTCGTAACCAAAGCGGGGCAGCCCGGTAACCGGACTGATTTGCTCGTCCACGGCTTCGTACCCTTTGAATTCAATTGTCTGGAACTGGGTTGAGTCCAGCTTGTAAGCCACCGGAAATTCCTTCATTGCCATTGATTCGCGAATTCCCTCGGCTCGTAACTCCTGAATGTTTTTGCTGTTTTCGGAAGTGTATTCTGCCAAAACCTGAATAAACTGGTAACATGATTTTACGCGATCGGCGTAAGGTTTGTAAATTTCATTTTCTGTCATCATTCCAATGGTGTGGAACATGGAAGCAAAACCCGAGGAGTAGCGCGGTCCCTCCTGCGACATGGCAATTCCCTGTTTCGGGTCGTGATAAAAATAGTTCACATACGGAATCAGTTCGTACTCCCTGGAATTCATTTCGGTGTAAAGCATGGGAAGGAATGTGTTGCGCAGAAACTTTTTCATTACCGGCGGGAAAAGTGTGGGCGGTGGCGGAACAAGAGTGATGCTGTACTGATGATCGGAGCCGTTGGTAGTATGCGTGTCGAGAAAAATATCGGGTTCCCACTCGCTGAAAATTTTATGAAAACTGCGTGCATTTTCTGAATCGCACTTGGTGAAATCGCGGTTTAAATCGAGATTGGCATAATTTCCACGAAAACCGGTTTCGTAGGGTGTGGTTTGTCCCGAGCGGTTGTAGGCACTGCGGTTTAGGTGGCCGCCAATGCTGTAAACCGGAATGATAATAATTACCGTGTTGTCCAGAATTTGGGCCATTCCTTCATTGTTGCGTAAGATATCATCGGCAAACTGCAGGCTGGCATCTATTCCGGCTGGCTCACCCGGATGGATTCCGTTGTTAATGAGGAGTACCGATTTCCCCTGGTTTCTAATAGCCTCCACGTCAAATTCCGGTTCGCTGTTCATCACAAAAAGATGAAGCGGTTTTCCGCAGTCGGTCAAACCTTTTTCAAACAGCCGCGCATTTTCATGATGCGTATCCAACTTTTGGTACATTTCAATTACTTCGTCGTAGGTGGGGGTGTAGTTTTCTTCGTATTTCAGGTTTAGAAACCCCGAATTTTGTGAAAAAGCAGTTGCCGAAATTAAAAGAAACAACAACGTTAATTTAATACCTTTCATCATTGAAATTAAAATTGAAGGAACAAATGTAATATGAATTCGTTTAAAACAGATGTTATTCTGAATTTTCAGCATTGGTTTCACCCGCTTTTTTTAAAGCACGAACAGCGGTAAGTGGTCCTATAATTTCATGGAAAATGGCACTGCCCATAACAACTGCGAGCAGTGTATCTGAGATTTGTGAGAAGTCAGGATTTTTCGAAATCAGCAGTGCCAGCCCAATTACGATGCCTCCCTGCGGAATGAGCCCGCCGGCAGTGTATTTCCTGATATTTTTCGGTGCGTTGGCCCAGGCAGCGCCAACACGTGAGCCAAAATACTTGCCTGAAATACGAAGCACTACAAAAACGGCAATAAGGAATGCTGCAGCCGGAATAGCAGTAATGTCGAGATGCAACCCTGATAAAATGAAGAAAAATAAGAAGATAAGATCCTCTGTGTATCGTTCAATGATTTTAAAAAGAAATTTACTTTGTTTATTAAAGTTGGCAATAAAAGCGCCGGCTGCCATTGCCGCAAGCAATTCGTCCAGTCCCAAAAGTGTTGAAATTCCAAATGTTAGGATGATAAAAGCGGAAAGCAAAACAATCCACTGTCCTTCACTTTCAATGTTGAAAAATTTGGAAATCAATCCTGTAAGCCATCCTAAAATTCCACCAGTAATAATTGCCCCAAGAATTTTGTAAAGTGCATGGAAAAGAGAATCACCAATACTCGCATCGCTGTTTCCCGCAACAATTGCCGCCACTGTTACCGAAATGCTGAACAGGAAAACGCCCATTGCATCGTCGAGTGCTGCCACTTCCATAATGGTATCAGAAACATCGCCTTTTGCGTTGTACTGATGCATGACAGCAATGGTGGCCGACGGATCGGTAGGGCTTGCCAACGGTGCAATTAGTAAGGCAAGGACAACAACCCACTGACTGCTTAAAGAAAATAGTTCAGAGAATAAAAAACCGGCACTTCCCAGCAAAACCAAGACCAGGAGAAATGGTGTAAGACTTTCGAGCAAAAGAATGCGGGACAGTGTTGAGCCGTAATTTTTGAGTTTACTCCATTTTAATGAGCCACCTACTTCGAAAGCAATGAATGCCAGGCTGACATCGATTAACGGTTCGGTTTTGGTGACCATTCCTGCTTCAAGAAAACTGAAAGTGTGCGGACTAAAAAGTATTCCGGTGGCGATGTAACCGATGATTCTTGGCAAACCGACTTTGTCGGCTAAAAATCCAAGTGAGTAGCCAATAATTAACAGCAGCCCTATTGCCAGCAGAATATTCACTCAATACTTTTTCTTTTCAAATTTAAATAAGAATAGTTGAAACCATTTTTTTCATCGTAAAAATTCTGGCGGGCAGTTTCTTCCCACTCCAAGAAATCGATTTCCGGGAAGTAAACATCGGCATCAAATGGCTGGTGTACCAGTGTGAGGTAGAGTTTTCCGGCAAGCGGATAAAACTGTTTGTAAACCATTCCGCCGCCAATTACAAAAGCTTCCTCCTCGTTTTTTACTTTTTCAATGGCTTCTTCTATGGAAAACACGGTTTCGCAGCCCGGGAAATTGTCATCAGGCTTGTCGGTTATCACGATGTGCCGCCGGTTGGGAAGCGGCCATTTGGGTAACGAGAGTAACGTGTTCCGGCCCATAATCAGGCTATGTCCGGTGGTAATTTCCCTGAACCGTTTCAAATCGTTTGGTAAATGAAACAGCAGGTCGTTGTTTTTACCAATGGCAAAATTTTCGGCAATGGCCACAATTATCGAAATGTTTTTGTGAATCATAGTTTTATTCATCAACTGTTTTACAAATTTGCGATATTAATTTATCACTTATCCAAACGTTTTTTTCTGTCAATTCTTTTAGCAATGGCTTCAGTTTCGATATCAATCCCAGCTTTTTAGCTTTCACAAGAACTCCAATTGTTCCGGTGATTTTTATTCCGGCATGTTTGGCATGGTGCCGCCCTAATTTTTCATCCATAATAATTAAATCTGCTCCTATTTCCGAGGCTAATATAATCGCTTCAGCCTCACCGGCATCCAATTCTAAAAAATAATCAGTTGAGTGTTTATCTTTGATACTTTGAATTTTAATCCAGTCAATTTCTGAAAGGTCTCGATAAAAATCTTTATGTTTCCCAGCTTCAATTTCTTTATATACAGCTTCAGGAATAATGATTTCAGAATAGATTTTTTTAAGGATTTCAAGTTGAGATATTTTCATTAATGAGATTAGGGGGGTGGTATTCGATACAATCTTAGGCATTTTCGATATCTTCATTTACTTCGTCCAGGTTTGAATACCCCAATTGAGAAACTTTATAATTGGAAAGCTGATCCAAAAAATCAATTCTCGCTATCCCAAGAACCTTTGCTGCAACTCCAGATGAAATTTTGCCCATTTCATATAATTTTACCAGCGAGCTCATTTTGATCTCTTTTTCAAAGTTCTCAGGGCTAAGCTTTAATGCGTTGGCCAGAGACTCGGGATATTTTATATGAATTGCCTTTTCCATTTTCTTTTTTTCAAAGGTAAACAGAATAAGTATGATTACAAAAATTCACCTAATCAGCATTTTTGCTATACCGCCACCTTCCCTTTTATATGCGGATGCGACTGGTATCCCACCAATTCGAAATCATCGTATTTAAAATCGAAAATGCTTTTTACTTCCGGGTTGATTTTCATAGTTGGCAGCGGATACGGTTCGCGGGTGAGCTGCAGTTTCACCTGCTCGATGTGGTTGGAATAGATGTGTACATCGCCGAAAGTATGCACAAAATCGCCGGGCTTTAGCCCGGTTACCTGCGCCATCATCAACGTGAGCAGCGCATAGGAAGAGATGTTAAACGGTACGCCCAGAAATACATCGGCGCTGCGCTGGTACAGTTGGCACGAGAGTTTTCCGTCGGCCACATAAAACTGAAAAAGAATGTGGCAGGGGGGCAGGTTCATTTTATCGAGTTCACCCACATTCCAAGCGCTCACAATGTGCCGGCGCGAGTTTGGATTGTTTTTAATGGAATCGATCACCTGCGAAATCTGGTCGATGTGCCGGCCGTCGGGAGTTGGCCAGCTGCGCCACTGGTAACCGTAAATGTGGCCCAGTTCGCCATTTTCGTCGGCCCATTCGTTCCAGATGCGCACGCCGTTTTCCTGCAAATATTTTACGTTGGTATCGCCTGCCAAAAACCACAGCAGTTCGTGGATAATAGATTTCAGATGGAGCTTTTTAGTGGTGACAACCGGAAATCCTTCACTTAAATCGAAGCGCATTTGATGACCGAAAACACTGATGGTGCCGGTTCCGGTGCGGTCGCCTTTTTCAGTCCCGTTTTTCAGAATGGTATCAAGAAGGTGCAAATATTGTTTCATAATTTACAAGTTAGTATCAAAACACAAGATTTTGAGACTCAAGAAAGGAATTCATTTTTTCTTTGTGGTTCAAAATCTTAAATCGTGATAATTTTTATCGTTTTAATCGGGATTCTTATTAATGAAATCCAACAAACATTTCACAAAAATAACCAAACCAATTTTTTTGTTTCAGAAAAATCAGTTTTAAATATCCACAAATATTGAAGTGTTGTTAACCGGGCGGTTTTTTACTCATGGAATCACTCCTGTGGTGCCATGAGTTTTGAGTTGAAAACTCCATCTTTCGTTAAAGATTTAATTTCGCGCCGCACTTTTTGCAGTACACCGCATCGTTATCGTGTTTGTCGTGCATGCAGGTGGGACAAACCTGCATATTTTTTTCTCCGGTTGGATTAATCATTTCGGCAGTTACAATTCCGGTGGGAACGGCAATTATTGCATAACCCAAAATCATTACAAAACTGGCGAGAAACTGACCAAATGCAGTTACCGGACTGATGTCACCGTAACCCACTGTTGTGAGTGTGACAATGGCCCAGTAAATACTTGTTGGAATACTTGTGAACCCTCCGTCCTTCCCTTCAACCAGGTACATCATTGTGCCAATGATGACTACCAGAATGATAACGAAAAAGATGAACACGCTGATTTTTTCGCGGCTGGCCCAAAGGGCACGGGCCAGTGTGCGTCCTGCCTGTGTGTAGCGGGTGAGTTTCAGGATGCGGAAAACCCTTAACATGCGCAGCATGCGAATTACTATAAGGCTTTGTGAGCCAATCAGGATCAGGCTGAGATAGGTGGGCAGAATGGAGAGAAGATCAATAATTCCATAGAAGCTGAAAATGTATTTCCGTGGTTTTCGGACCACAGCAATGCGTACAAAATATTCAAAAGTGAAAATGAGTGTGATGCCCCATTCCAGAATTGTAAGCATTTCCCCGTGACTTTTCCTGATTCCGGGAACGCTTTCAAGCATCACCAAAACCACGCTCATTAGTATGATAATTAGCAGGGCAATGTCGAATACTTTGCCTGTCCGGGTATCGGCTTCAAAAATGATTTCGTAAATATTTTCTTTTAAGCGGTTCATTCCATCTATTTTCAGGTTAAAGATAAGCGAATGAAATCAAATTAAAAAAGCCTCCTGTAAAAGAACAGAAGGCTTTGAAATATTTGATTTGGTTAGATTTTTACAGCACAGTTTCTGCTTTTTCGAAGGGCAGACCGAAAGCTTCGGCAACTCCCTGGTAAACCACTTTCCCATTCACCACATTTAATCCTTTGCGCAGTGGAATGCTGTTGGTACAGGCCTGTTTCCATCCTTTTTCTGCAATTTGCAGCGCGTAGGGGAGGGTAGCGTTAGTCAGCGCTATTGTTGAAGTGCGCGGAACAGCTCCCGGCATGTTGGCCACGCAGTAGTGAATAACATCGTCGATATTGAAAGTAGGATCGGCGTGTGTGGTAGCTTTTGTGGTTTCAAAACAACCTCCCTGGTCAACAGCAACGTCAACCATAACTGTTCCCGGACGCATGGTTTTGAGCATGTCGCGGGTAATTAGCCGCGGCGCTTTAGCTCCCGGGATGAGTACTGCCCCGATTATCAGGTCGTAAGTTTTCACATAATCGCGAATATTGTAATCATTGCTCATCGAGGTTTTCACATTGGCCGGCATAATGTCATCGAGGTAGCGAAGCCGTTTCAGGTTGATGTCCATAATGGTAACATCGGCGCCCAGTCCGGCAGCCATTTTTGCCGCTTCGGTTCCAACAATCCCGCCACCCAGAATCAATACTTTCGCAGGAGGAACTCCGGGGACACCTCCCAGCAATACACCGTAGCCACCAAAAGTTTTTTCGAGGAATTTGGCGCCTTCCTGAACCGACATGCGGCCTGCTACTTCGCTCATGGGCACAAGCAACGGCAGCGAACGGTCGTCGAGCTCCACGGTTTCGTAAGCAATACAAACCGAGCCATTGTCAATCATTGCTTTGGTTAATTTTTCCGACGATGCAAAATGGAAATAGGTAAAAAGCACCTGGTTTTTTTTAATCAGTTTATATTCAGGCTCAATCGGTTCTTTCACCTTCATTATCATTTCGGCAATGCCATAAACATCTTCAATGGTCGGCAGGATTTTAGCGCCGGCTTCTGTGTAGTCTTCATCCTTGAAACCACTGCCGTTTCCGCCACCCGACTGGATATAAACCACATGTCCGCGTTTTACCAATTCTGCTGCTCCCGCCGGCGTAAGCGCAATGCGGTTTTCGTTATTTTTTATTTCTGTGGGAACTCCAATAATCATAGTTGTTAGTTTTAAATGTTTTGGCCAAAAATAGAATCCTGCAATTTACCAAAATATGATAAATATTAAGGATTTGGCTGTGGAATGGTTTTATATAACAGGTAAATGTCAATTTGAAAGTTAAGGTTTCACTAACAAGCTGAATTGAAATTTTTTAATATTTATTGTTTTCAGATTGATACTTATATCTTTGTTCCCTTTAAAATATATTTTACAACATGCCACAAGTTTCAGACAGAGGAAAGGCCATGCCTGACTCGCCCATTCGAAAATTAGCGCCACTCGCTGATAAAGCCCGCGAGCGGGGGGTTAAAGTTTATCATTTAAACATTGGTCAGCCCGATTTGCCAACCCCGCCGGCAGCGCTTGCGGCGATAAAAAATATCGATCGTGCCATTTTGGAATATACTCCCAGCGAGGGAATTCGCTCTTTTCGCGAAAAATTGGCGAAATATTACCACAAATTTAAAATTGATGTGGATGTTGAAGATATTATTATAACTGCCGGCGGAAGTGAGGCGGTGACTTTTGCGTTTATGAGCTGTCTCGATCCGGGCGATGAAATTATTGTGCCCGAACCGGCCTATGCCAACTACGAAGCGTTTGCCATTGTGGCTGGCGCACAAATTAAATCCATTGCTGCCAGTATTGAAGATGGTTTTGCATTGCCTCCGGTGGAGGAGTTTGAAAAATTGATTACCTCCAAAACCAAAGGGATTATGATTTGCAATCCCAACAACCCGACCGGCTATTTGTACACGCAGGAGGAGATGAACAAAATCCGCGATCTCGTGAAAAAGTATGACCTGTACCTGTTTTCCGATGAAGTTTACCGCGAGTTTTGCTACACTGGTTCGCCATATATTTCGTCGTTTCATTTGGAGGGAATCGAGCAGAATGTGGTGCTGGTCGATTCGGTTTCAAAGCGTTACAGCGAGTGCGGACTACGTATTGGGGCGCTGATTACCAAAAACGAAGAGGTGAAACGCAATGTGCTGAAATTTTGCCAGGCCCGTTTGAGCCCGCCGCTTATCGGACAGATTGCTGCCGAAGCGTCGCTCGACGCTGACCCGGAATATATGCTCAGTAATTACAATGAATATGTGAACCGCCGGAAGTTTTTAATCGACGGACTGAACCGCATCGAAGGGGTTTATTCACCCATCCCGATGGGGGCATTTTACACGGTTGCCCGCCTGCCCGTTGATAATGCCGAAAAGTTTTGTGCCTGGCTGCTTGCTGATTTTGAGTACCAAAACGAAACCATTTACCTGGCGCCGGGGTCGGGGTTTTATACCGCGTCCGACAAAGGAGTGGATGAGGTGCGCATTGCCTATGTGCTCAACCGGCAGGATTTGGCCAAAAGCCTGAAAATTTTGGAAGAAGCGTTAAAAGTTTATCCGGGAAGTAGAGTGAAGAAAACGGAGGTTGTGAAAAATGAAATGAATTCATAGTGAGTTTGTTAAGTTGATTTGTTTTTGCTTATTATTGTAGAATTTTCAGTGGTAATTTAATATCTTTGGTGAAAATCAAATATGATGAAATTAAATAATTGCACATTTACTGCCGTTTTTGTTGAAGAACCCAAAGGCGGATATTCTGCGTATGTTGAGGAAATTCCCGGCGCAAATACTCAGGGAGAAACGTTAGATGAGGCAAAAGAGAATTTGAAAGATGCTCTCCAAATGGTTCTTGAATCAAACAAGATCCTTTCCCAAAAAAGTGTTGTTGCGGGTTCCAAAAGCTACAGGGAAACAATTGATCTCTCGGAATGAAACGGAGAAAATTTATTAAGCATCTTACCAAAAATGGATGTTATTTATTGAGAGAAGGGAAAAAACACAGTCTTTTTTATAATCCTGCAAACGGGAAAATTTCAACAATTCCAAGACACCCTGATATTAAGCAATTCACTGCTGAAAAGATATGTAAGGATTTGGACGTAAGTCTTCCGTTAGGTAAATAAAAGAACTAATCTTTTGGTTTAAGCCTGATTGCCTTCCTGGAGATAAACGAGGCGCATCGTAACGCCTACCATTAAAGTCTGCAAAGCTGGCGAAAATTTGTAATTTGTGCCACTTTGCCAACTGCACACTGCCAACCCTGCCGGAATTTCCTCCTGCGTCGGATTCCGCAGGGCAGGCTGCCAACTTCCTATCCTCCCCAATTTTCCCGGTCCAGGCTCCGGTAGTGAATGGCTTCCGAGAGGTGGTGTGCCTGCACGTTTTCTTCTGCTTCGAGGTCGGCAATGGTGCGCGCTACTTTTAAAATGCGGTCGTAGGCGCGGGCGGAGAGGCCCAGTTTATCCATGGCATTTTTGATGAGTTCGTTGCCGGCTTCGTCCAGTTGCACATATTTTCGGATGAGTTTCGAGTTCATTTGCGCGTTGGCATATATGCCTTTGTGGTTTTCAAACCGTGCTTCCTGAATTTTCCGGGCTTTCATCACCCGCTCACGAACTGTTTCGCTGTTCTCGGACGACTCCGCCTCGGCCAGTTTTTTAAATGGCACCGGCACCACTTCCAGGTGAATGTCGATGCGGTCGAGCAGCGGGCCGGATATTTTGTTGAGGTACTTTTGCACCACACCGGGTCCGCAAACGCACTCTTTGGTGGGGTGGTTGTAATACCCGCACGGACAGGGATTCATGGAAGCCACCAGCATAAAACTGCTGGGATATTCCACCGAAAATTTAGCGCGTGAAATCGTAATGAGCCGGTCTTCCAGCGGCTGGCGCATCACTTCCAGCACCGTGCGTTTAAATTCGGGCAGTTCGTCGAGGAACAACACCCCATTGTGTGCCAGCGAAATTTCGCCCGGCTGCGGATAGTTGCCACCGCCCACGAGTGCGACATCAGAAATGGTGTGATGGGGACTCCGGAAGGGGCGCCGGGTCATCAGTGAAGTGTCTTTGCCAATCTTTCCGGCTACCGAATGGATTTTGGTCGTTTCGAGTGCTTCTTTCAAAGTAAATGGCGGCAAAATGGTGGGAATTCGTTTGGCCAGCATTGTTTTCCCCGAACCGGGCGGACCGATTAAAATAATATTGTGCCCGCCGGCAGCAGCAATCTCCAACGCCCGCTTCACGTTTTCCTGGCCTTTTACATCCGAAAAATCGAGTGGGTTGTTGTTCATGCGGGCATAAAACTCGGCGCGGGTGTCCACAATGGTTTGTTCAATTTTGTTTTCGCCGTTCAGAAAATCAATTACCTCGCGGATATTTTCGGCGCCATAAACATTCAGCTTGTCCACTACTGCTGCTTCACGCGCATTTTGTTTGGGCAGGATGAACCCTTCGAAACCTTCTTTGCGGGCATTAATAGCAATGGGCAAAACGCCTTTTATGGGTTGCAAAGTACCGTCGAGCGAAAGTTCACCCATCAGTACAAACTTACTCAGTTTTTCGGCACTGATTTGGTCTGATGCAGCCAGAATTGCAGCTGCGAGCGGTAAATCATAAGCCGAGCCTTCTTTGCGGATATCGGCCGGTGCCATGTTGATGATGATTTTGTAGCGTGGCCATTTAAAACCGTTCAGCCGCAAAGCCGATTCAATGCGTTGCTGGCTCTCTTTTACGGCACTGTCGGGCAGGCCAACCAGCATAAATTTAATCCCTTTTGTAACATCTACTTCAATGGTGATGGTGGTGGCATCGATTCCGAAAACTGAGCTTCCATAAGTTTTTACCAGCATGGGTCAGGGTATTTTAGTTTGAACAGTTAAATGTAGGAATTTTATGTTGAAAAGGAAAATACCCAGTGGTTTATGGGAAACGAGTCGATTTCAAAAACCTTTCATTCGATGAGTTTGCGCTAATTTGTCTCATGTTCTCGATGAATTCACGCTAATTTGTCGAGTCAATTCGATGAATTCACGCTAATTTGTCGAATATTTGTTATATTTGAAATAAAAATTTGGAGATGATACCAAGATATATTGCAGCAAACATCATTCATCGATTGAAGCAATCGGATAAAATCATTGTGGTTTACGGCGCAAGACAGGTTGGTAAAACCACGCTCATAAAAACAATACTTAAAAATGATTTTGGCAAAGGACTGGAAATTAATGCCGATCAGTTAAAATACAGAGAAATTTTATCGAGTGCAGACCTAACTCAAATTAAACGTCTTGTTTCAGGCTACGACTTGCTTTTCATTGATGAAGCTCAGCAAGTGCCGGATATTGGACTAAATCTAAAAATCATCAAAGACAATATTCCTGAGTTAAAAATTATAGCAACAGGTTCTTCTTCTTTTGAGCTTGCCAATAAAATAAGCGAACCCTTAACGGGCCGGAAGTGGACATTTACCTTATTCCCTATTTCACTGCTTGAAATATCCAAACTTAAAAATTCTTTTGAATTAGATTCCGAACTGGCAGATTATCTGATGTTTGGAATGTACCCTGAAGTTTTTAGTTATGAAAACAAATTAGACAAAATGGATTATTTGAAAGAAATAATCGAGTCGTTTTTGTATAAAGATTTACTTACACTTAGCCAGATTAAAAATTCAGGGAAAATTTATGAATTACTGCAACTTCTTGCCTATCAAATAGGCTCTCCGGTTTCTTACAGCGAACTGGGAAGAAAACTGGGGTTAAGCACCGATACTGTTATTTCCTATATCGACCTGCTCGAAAAAGTTTTTGTAATTTATCGATTACCCGGATTTAGCCGGAACCTTCGGAAGGAGATCACCAAGAATAAAAAAATATATTTTTTCGATACCGGAATAAGGAACTCAGTTATCGAAGATTTTTCATTGCCGGATAAACGCCCCGATATTGGTGCGCTGTGGGAGAATTTTATAATTTCAGAAAGAATAAAAAGGAATAGCTACAAAAGAGCCCATGCCAAATCTTATTTTTGGCGAACGTATACCGGAGCAGAATTGGATTATATTGAAGAATCGTCAGGAAAACTTTCCGGTTATGAAATAAAATGGAAAAAGAAGAAATCAAAAGTTCCCAGGTCGTGGCTCGAAACCTATGAAAATGCTGATTTTGAAGTTATAAATTCAGAAAATTACCAGAATTTTATTCTCTGATTTTTTAGAACAATTGCTTCCTCTTCACCATGTAGGCCAGCAAAACCTCTTTAAAATCTTTGTTGATGTCGGCTTCGGCCAGGTCTATTTGGTATTGGCCGCACTTCACTTTCAGATCGTTAAAATACGATTTCACCGATGAAACATACCGGTTTTTTACTTCCCAGGGGTTCAGTTTTATGGCTTGGCCAGTTTCAAGATCAACAAATTTGTGCGGGCGGTTGCTGAAATCAAATTCGCGTTCCTGCCTGTGGTCGGTCACGTGAAAAAGGATGACTTCGTGCTTGTTGTAGCGCAGGTGCTGCAGGGCCGAAAAGAGTTCGTCGGTTTCGCTGCTGTCAATCATATCGCTGAAAAGGACTACCAGCGAGCGTTTGTGGATATTTTCAGCAATTTGGTGAAGCACCTCGGTGGTATTGGTGTTTTTGCGCAAGTGGGCATTTTCGGGTTGAATAAGTTCCGAAAGCTTACCATACATCAATTCGGCATTTACCGACGAGAGCCGTGGTGCTGTGTGAAATTCAATTTCATCAGAAAAAAGTGTGAGCCCGGTTGCATCTCGTTGTTTGCGCAGCAGATAAATGAGAGCGGCGGCCGTGTACACCGAAAAAGCCAGCTTGTTTTGCAGGTGTTTTTTCCCTTTGTGGTACGGGAACAACATTGAGGAAGAAGTGTCGATAACCAGCTGACAGCGCAGGTTTGTTTCTTCTTCGTACTGTTTTACAAACAGCTTGTCGGTGCGGGCAAACAGTTTCCAGTCGATGTGTTTGGTTGATTCGCCCTGGTTGTACAGCCGGTGCTCGGCAAATTCAACCGAAAAACCGTGAAACGGGCTGCGGTGCAAACCGGTTATGAAACCTTCTACTACTTCGCGGGCAATCAGGCCGAGGTTATCGAACTGATGAAATTGTTCTATGTCGAAAATATTTTTCACAGCAGCGAAATTAACAAAAGCACCGGACAGCAAAAACCATCCGGTGCACTATTTCTTCAGCAATGCATTTTAATTAAAGCAGTGCGTCGAGCTTGTCAGTAAAAACATTTTTAGGTGCTGCGCCCACTTGTTTGTCGGCCACTTCGCCGTTTTTCACAAAAAGCGTGGTGGGAATGTTGCGGATTCCGTATTTCATAGCCACTTCAGGATTTGAATCCACGTCCACTTTTCCAATTACCGCTTTCCCTTCGTATTCTTCAGCCATCTCTTCAACAATAGGGGCAATCATACGGCAGGGGCCACACCAAACTGCCCAGAAATCGAGCATTACAGGTTTGTCGGATTTTAAAACCAATTCTTCGAAATTGGCATCAGTTATTTCTTTCGCCATAATTTTTTTATTTTAATGTGAATATTCTTTTGTTTTATACAAATTTAATTAATTCTGTATCCAATATCTTCTTTCCCTTCAAAAAAGCGAACAAATTCATTGGACAAAAATATCCGTTTACTGCGCGAAAACAGGTTAATGAACATGTTGCTTTCCGGATCGTAAACATTAAATTTTAACAACGCTTTGCCCTTATTGTTTTGAGCCAGTTTTTCAATTTCTTCCACTACCGATTCGTTGATTTTGCCGAGCGGAATATTTATAGTTACGCTTTGCACATAATTTTTACGCGCTTCTGAAAGCAACTCAATCTGAGTGGCTTTAAATTCATACGATTCGCTGTTGAACCGTTGTTTAACAGTGCCTTTCACCAAAATGAAAAGCCCGGTTTTGCAGAATTTGTGAAAGTTGACGTAATCCTGGCCAAAAAAGAAGAATTCATACGTGTCGGTATAATCTGACAGGGTGAGTGTGCTGAACGGATTTCCGTTTTTGGAAGTGGCTTCGCGTGCGGCAACCACCATTCCGCCAAAAGTAAAATCGCGACCTTTGTATTTATCGATATCGTTTTTCAGGTCTTTCAGTGCCACATCACGTGCGCAAAAGTTTTCAATTTCAATTTTGTAATCGTCGAGCGGATGTGCGGTAAGGTAAATCCCTATCAGGTTTTTCTCTTTTTCGAGCAAAACAAGTTGCGGCCATTCATCCACTTCGGGAATTGCCGGTTTTTTCACTACCGAACTGCTTCCTGCATCGCCAAACAAACTTTGCTGCATACTTTGGTTTTCGGTTTGAATTTTGTTTCCGTAGCGAATTAATTTTTCAATAAATGTGGTGCTGTCGTTTTCATTTTCGCCGGCAAAAAAACTGCTTCGTTTCAGTCCTTTCAAACTATCGAAAGCGCCTGCCATTGCAAGTGCTTCCATATTTTTTTTGTTGACGGTTTGCAGGTTCACATTCTCTACAAAATCGTAAACAGTTTCAAACTTCCCGCTGCTGTTGCGGGCTTCAATTACGTCTTTTGCCGCGTTGGAGCCCACGCCTTTAATGGCGGCCATTCCAAAACGTATGTCGCCGTTTTTGTTGGAGGTGAATTTGATGAAACTTTCATTTACGTCAGGCCCCAACACGTTCATTCCCATGCGTCTGCATTCGGTCATCAGTTTGGTGATATCTGTAATATTGTTGAGGTTTCGGCTCATGTTGGCAGCCATAAATTCACCCGGGTAGTGTGCTTTCAGGTAGCCGGTTTGGTAAGCAATGTAGGCGTAACAAACCGAGTGTGATTTATTGAAAGCGTATGATGCAAATGCCTCCCAATCTTTCCATATTTTTTCGATTACCGACTCGGGCTTTTTGCCAACCAGTTTACATTCGTCCAAAAATTTGTAGTTGGCCATGCATCCTTTTTCAAACTTCTCTTTCATCTCTTCCATAAGGGAAGTAATTTTTTTACCCATTGCCTTGCGGAGGGTGTCTGAATCGCCGCCCGAAAAATTGGCAAGCAGGCGGGACAGTAACATCACCTGCTCCTGGAATACCGTAATTCCGTATGTTTCGCTCAGGTATGTTTCCATCATGGGTAGGTCGTATTCCACTTTTTGGCGGCCGTGTTTACGTGCAATGTAACTTGGAATATATTCCATTGGGCCGGGACGGTAGAGGGCGTTCATGGCCACGAGGTCTTCAAACCGGTTGGGCTTGAGGTCGCGGAGGTGTTTTTTCATCCCGTCGGATTCAAACTGGAAAATGGCCGTTGTTTCACCATGGCTAAACAGTTCGAACGTTTTTTCGTCGTCCCACGGAATATTGTCAATATCAATTTCTATTCCTTTTGAAAATTTGATATTATCGAGTGTTTCCTTTATAATCGAAAGGGTTTTCAATCCCAGAAAATCCATTTTCAGCAACCCGATATCTTCCACGAAACGCCCGTCGTATTGCGTGGTTGGCAGCGTTTCACCGTCTTTGGTAGGCATTAGTGGAATGTGGTCGGTAAGCGGGTCGCGGCTGATAAGTACGCCACAGGCGTGCACTCCGGTTTGCCTGACCGAACCTTCGAGCGTCTCGGCAAATTTTATGGTTTTGGCAATTAGCGGATTGTCGGAATTTTTTTCTTTTTTAAGATCCGGATTTTCTTTGAATGCCTTTGGGAAAGTCATTTTTGGGGCATCGGGAACGAGCTTTGCCAGCCTGTCGGCTTCGGGAAGCGGGAGTTTCAGCACGCGGGATACATCGCGGATGGCCAGTTTGGTGGCCATGGTGCCGAAAGTACAGATGTGCGCTACTTTATCGTGTCCGTATTTTTTTGTCACATAGTCGAGTACTTTCTCGCGGCCGTCGTCGTCAAAGTCGATGTCCACATCGGGCATTGATATCCGGTCGGGGTTGAGGAAACGCTCAAAAAGCAGATCGTACTTAATGGGGTCGATGTTGGTAATTCCGGTAGAGTAGGAGACGGCAGCTCCGGCAGCCGAACCACGCCCGGGGCCGACAAGGACTCCCATTTCTCGGGCGGCATTTATAAAGTCCTGAACAATAAGGAAATATCCCGGAAATCCCATCTGTTTGATAGTGTTCAGTTCAAAATCGAGGCGTTTTACAACATTTTCAGGAACTGGCGAACCGTATCTTTCTTCGGCACCTTTAAAAGTAAGATGACGCAGGTAGGCTGCTTCCCTTTTTACACGGATTACTTTTTCGTAACCGCCCATCCGGATGAAGTCCTTTTCTCCTAATTCTTCAATTAGTTTTGCTTCCGGGTATTCTTTTTTGAAGTCCTCCTCGGTTCCAAACTCTTCCGGAATGGGGAAGTAGGGCATAATTGGATCGGAATCCAGTTCATAATTTTCAATTTTATCCACTATTTCTGCGGTGTTCGATAACGCTTCCGGCACGTCAGCAAACAGTTCGTTCATTTCTTTCTGGGTTTTAAACCATTCCTGTTTAGTGTAACGCATCCGCGACGGATCGTCGATGTCTTTCCCGGTGTTCAGGCAAATAAGCAGATCGTGGGCATCGGCATCTTCGGCATTGGTAAAATGCACATCGTTGGTTGCAATTACTTTTATGTCGTGTTTTTTTGCCAGTTTCAGCAATGTTTCATTAACCAGCACCTGTTTGTCGTACACATTCTCGCGCTGTTCGGGCATTTCGGATGGATGCCTCATGAGTTCGAGATAGAAATCGCTGCCAAATAAATTTTTGTACCACAGGATTGCATTTTCAGCATCTTCCACGTGGTTGTTCATTATTGCCGTGGAAATTTCGCCACCAAGGCAAGCCGAGGAAACAATCAGTCCCTCGCGGTGTTTTTCGAGCAGATTTTTGTCGATTCGGGGCTTGTAGTAAAATCCGTTGATGTAGGCTACTGAAATAAGTTTTACCAGGTTTCTGTACCCTTGTTTGTTTTTGGCCAGCAAAATCAGGTGGTCGCCATAGCGGTCCTCTTTGTTTGTTTTGTCGGTCAGCGAGCGCCGGGCAACATAGGTTTCGCAACCGAGAATGGGTTTCAGTCCCGCATTTTTACATTTTAAATGAAATTCTTTTATGCCAAACATGGTGCCGTGGTCGGTCAGTGCCAGGGCCCTCATGCCGTCTTTTTTTGCCTTGGTTACCAAATCGGCAACACTGGCAGCACCATCTAAAATTGAATATTGTGAGTGTACGTGTAAATGTGAAAACGGAACCATTTTATGCCTTTTTTTAAAATTTTACCTGCCCCAAAGGAAGCATAAAGTTACTATTTTTGAAGGCCGGAATTTCAATTGTTGAAAAAAATGAGATAAAAAAACCCGGTAAAAAAACCGGGCTTTTCAGTAAAAAAGATTAATGTCTTATTTTATTTCCTGTGCAATTTTTTTGCTCAACTCCACAAACTCTTCTTCAGTCATTTTTATTTTTTGCGAAAAGTTTAAAACATCGGCTTCGCTTTGCATGGGGATAAGGTGAATGTGCGCGTGTGGCACTTCGAGCCCCAGAACCAGCATTCCAACTTTAATGCAAGGGACTGCTTTTTTTAGCCCGGAAGCAACTTTTTTTGCAAAAAGCTGCAATCCTGAATAAAGTTCATCTTCAAGATCGAAGAGGTCGTCAACTTCTTTTTTGGGAATTACCAACGTGTGGCCTTTGGCAACGGGTGAAATATCCAGAAAGGCAAGGAATTTTTCATCTTCCGCTACCTTGTAAGCCGGGATTTCGCCATTTACGATTTTTGTGAAAATGCTTGCCATAATTTTTTAAATTGAGATTTCTACAATTTCAAAAGGAATAATACCCGAAGGCACTTTAATTTCAACTTCGTCGCCCACTTTTTTGCCCATTAATCCTTTGGCAATAGGGGTTGTTACTGAAATTTTTCCTTCTTTCAGGTTGGCTTCACTTTCAGGAACAATGGTATATTTCATTGTAGCATTGTTCTTTTTGTTTTTAATTTTAATGGTATTCAGAATCTGAACCTGAGTAGTGTCGATTTTCGATTCATCGAGAATACGGGCATTAGCGATTTTTGACTGTATCTCAGCGATTTTTGCTTCGAGCATACCTTGGGCATCTTTGGCGGCATCGTATTCAGCGTTTTCCGAAATATCGCCTTTCTCGATGGCTTCACCAATTTGCTTTGAAATGGCCGGTCGTTCTACGTTTGTTAGCCGTTCCAGCTCTTTTTTTAGTTTATCAAGTCCTTTTTGTGTCAAATATGTTACTGTCGACATTTTTAATTCCTCCTCATTTATAATTGAGCTATAAAAAAACAGAAAGAATTCCAGATCTCCCGGAACTCTTCCTTTCACAAAAATAGTTAATTTCTGCAATATTAAAAATAACTTCTATAAAAATATTAAAAATGAATGATTTATGGCAATCTAAGTGTATTTGCGGTTTAATATTTCGCTGTAAATTACGGCTTTCCTTAGCGAAAATTTGTTTTTTAATTTCGACTTCCTTTGGTTTTCAGCCTCCTTTTTTCCGGTTAGGTCAGTAGAATAAATGGATGATTTTTTTTTGGCCGGCTGAACGTTTTGAACCGGTTCAGGTTTTTTATTTTCGGTGTTCTGCTGTGGTTGCCGGTAGGCTTGTTCCGGTTGGGCTTCAATCTTTGACTCACGGGGCTTCGGCGATTCGCCTTCCAGGAAATCCCAGAAACTGTCATGCTCTTCGGGTTGCGGTTTTGGCACCGGCTGTTTGGCTTGCTGTGCTTTCTTTTTTTTCGACTGCCCGAAAATGCCGGCAGCAGCAAAAATCAATGTTAAAATAATAACTAATAAATCATCCATATTCTTTGTATTTTTGCAGCAATAAATTGGCTACTGGAAAGTTTTAGTAAAAATAAGAAAAATGAAGCAGCTGATCCTGAAAAGCAGAAAGTATTTTATGGTTTCCATGTTGTTGATGCTTTTTTCAGTTGCATGCAAAAAGCCTCAAAACACTCCTGTTCCGAATGTGCCGGTTTCATTCACCATTAATTTGAATATCGTGAACGAACTGACTGTTGCAACAAATTCAGTTTATTTTCCTAATGTGGGTTATGGTGGCATAATTGTGTATTGCGAGCTGCCGGGTTCGTATTATGCTTTTGATGCCACGTGCACTCATGAAGTAAGCCGTGGCTGCATTGTTAAAAACGAGGGAGTGCTGGCCGAATGTCCGTGTTGTGAGTCGCAGTTTATTTTAATCAGCGGTGCGTATCCTTCGCGTGGGCCTGCCGAAATGCCGCTGAAACAGTATAATGTTTCGGTGGTTAATGAATTTACGCTTCGGGTATATAATTAAAAAACGGGATCCTGCAAAGAACCCCGTTTTGAAAATTTCATCCTTTTATATTAATACCTGTAATGGTCTGGTTTGAAAGGCCCTTCTTTGGGAACTCCAAGATATTTGGCCTGTTCGTCGTTCATTTTTGTGAGTTTCACGCCCAGTTGTTCGAGGTGCAGGCGTGCTACTTCCTCGTCGAGTTTTTTAGGCAGACGATATACATCAATTTCATAGTCATTTTGCCATAAATCAATTTGCGCCAGCGACTGGTTGGTAAATGAATTACTCATTACAAATGACGGGTGGCCGGTTGCGCAACCCAGGTTAACAAGGCGGCCTTCGGCGAGCAGATAGATACTGTGTCCGTCTTCGTAGGTAAATTTATCAACCTGTGGTTTGATGTTCAGTTTTTTAATGCCCGGAAATTTTTCGAGCTTGGCCACCTGTATTTCGTTGTCGAAATGCCCGATGTTACAAACAATTGCCTGGTCCTTCATATTGGCCATGTGTTCGGCGGTAATTACATCTTTGTTTCCGGTTGTGGTAACAAAAATATTTCCTTCGTCGAGGGCCTCTTCCATTGTTTTTACTTCAAAGCCTTCCATGGCGGCCTGCAGTGCGCAAATCGGGTCAATTTCGGTAACTATTACACGAGCGCCGTAGCCTTTCATCGACTTGGCGCATCCTTTGCCCACATCGCCGTAACCGGCTACAACCACAACTTTTCCGGCAATCATTACATCGGTAGCGCGTTTTATCCCGTCAGCCAGCGATTCGCGGCAACCGTAGAGGTTATCAAATTTAGATTTGGTAACCGAGTCGTTCACATTAATGGCCGGGAAGAGCAGTTTGCCCTCCTCTTTCATTTGGTAGAGGCGGTGAACACCGGTTGTGGTTTCTTCAGAAACTCCCTTCATGTCTTTTGCGGCTTTGTGCCAGCGGTCAGGCGTTTCTTTCAGAATTCGTTTCAGTATTTTATTGAGTTCAACTTCGTCTTCTCCTTCTGCCGGCTGATCGAGTAATGAAGCGTTTTCTTCTGCCTGGTAACCACGGTGGACCATCAGGGTGGCATCGCCGCCGTCGTCAACAATCAGGTGGGGGCCTTTTCCGTCGCCAAAATCGAGGGCGTTTTCAGTACACCACCAGTACTCTTCGAGTGTTTCGCCTTTCCAGGCAAAAACGGGGATGCCGGACTCTGCAATAGCAGCTGCGGCATGGTCTTGTGTGGAAAAAATATTACAACTTGCCCAGCGCACTTCTGCACCCAGCTCGGCAAGGGTTTCAATTAATACTGCAGTTTGCACGGTCATGTGTAAACTGCCCATTACCCGGGCTCCTTTCAGGGGTTTTGACGGGCCAAACTTTTTGCGGATTGACATTAAGCCGGGCATTTCTTTTTCGGCGATATCAATTTCTTTACGCCCAAATTCTGCCAGCCCGATATCTGCCACTTTGTATTTCAATTTTTCGTTTACTGCAACACTCATTTCTTTTATTAATTTTTCGATTAAAAACGGTGCAAAGTTAACAAATTACACTTGATTAATGTTTTGTTTTCAATCGGGTGAAAAAAGGATTAATTACCCATATCAGACATAAATTTGATACGCATCAGCCGGATGTCATCCTCGGAGTATTCATCTTCTCCGAGCTCGTCGAGAGCTTCCTGTACCGAATCGTTTTCCGCTTCCCTGAAATAGTCGAACACCTCTTCCTGATGATCTTCATCCAACACATCGTTCAGGTAATAGTCGATATTTAATCGCGTGCCGGAGTTGACAATTGCTTCCACTTCCGAAATTATATCTTTTACCTCAACTCCTTTGGAGCCGGCAATGTCTTCAAATGAAATTTTCCTGTCGATGCTTTGGATGATGAAAACTTTCATCTTCGATTTGTTGGCGATGGTGCGTACTATAAAATCTTCAGGACGTTCAATTTCATTTTCCTCAACATAGTTTTTAATCAGCTCAACAAATTCTTTCCCGTACCTTCGGGCTTTTCCCTGACCAACTCCCTGTATTTTCTGAAGTTCGTCGAGTGTTACCGGATACTGGATTGACATATCGGCCAGTGAAGGATCCTGGAAGATTACAAAAGGAGGAAGGTTCTTTTTTCGGGCAATTTTTTTACGTAAGTCTTTTAACATGGCAAACAATGCCGGGTCACCGCCTGTTCCTCCCGACGGAGCACCACCGGTGTTAACGTCATCTCCTTCCTCTTCGTATTCGTGGTTTTTTACCAGCATAAAACTGGTGGGGTTTTTAAGAAATTCGTGCCCTTTTTCAGTCATTTTCAACAGACCGTAGTTTTCAATGTCTTTATTAATTAGGCCTGCAATCATCGACTGCCTGAAAACTGCGTTCCAGAAGCGTTCGTCGTGGTCTTTTCCCGCGCCGAACGATTTAACCTTATAATGTTTAAATGATTTGATGGCTGCTGTTTTGTTACCAATTAATATATTGGCTATATGGTCGGCTTTGTATTTCTCATTTACCTCAATAATGGCTTTCAGGCCCCGTACCACTTCGTCGCTTGCTTCAAGTTGCTCTTTGGGGTTGAGGCAGTTGTCGCAGTTGCCACAATTCTGTTTAGTATATGTTTCGCCAAAGTAGTGTAATAATATAATGCGTCGGCATATTGCCGATTCGGCGTAAGAAACAGTGTCGAGCAAAAGCTGTTTGCCAATTTCCTGTTCGGCCACGGGTTTGCCGTGCATAAATTTTTCCAGCTTCTGAATATCTTTATAGCTGTAAAAAGTAATGCACTGCCCTTCACCGCCATCGCGCCCTGCACGCCCGGTTTCCTGGTAATATCCTTCAAGGCTTTTGGGGATATCGTAGTGGATTACAAACCGCACATCGGGTTTGTCAATTCCCATTCCAAAAGCAATGGTAGCCACAATTACATCCACCTCTTCCATGAGGAATTTATCCTGGTTGCCCGAGCGGGTGGCCGCATCCATGCCTGCATGGTAAGCCAATGCTTTAATACCGTTAACTTGTAGTGTTTCGGCCAGCTCTTCCACTTTTTTACGGCTCAGACAGTAGATAATGCCCGACTTGCCTTCATTTTGTTTAATGAACCGGATAATTTGGGCCTCGGGTTTTACTTTTGGCCTTATTTCGTAATAAAGGTTGGCCCTGTTAAACGAAGCTTTAAATACCCGTGCCTCGAGAATACCCAGGTTTTTCTGAATGTCGTGCTGTACTTTTGCAGTTGCTGTTGCCGTAAGTGCAATAATGGGGGCGTTGCCAATTTCATCAACAATTGGCCTGATGCGCCGGTATTCCGGACGGAAGTCGTGTCCCCATTCAGAAATACAATGCGCCTCGTCGATGGCATAAAATGAGATTTTCACTTTTTTAAGAAACTCAATATTATCTTCTTTTGTCAACGACTCAGGCGCTACGTATAAAAGTTTTGTACTTCCTGCCAGTACATCATTTTTTACTTCCTGTAAGGCAGCTTTCGATAATGATGAATTTAAAAAATGGGCGACTTTATCTTCGGAATGCATTCCTCTTATGGAATCCACCTGGTTTTTCATCAGGGCAATTAGCGGAGATATAACAATAGCAGTTCCTTCGAGCAGTAGTGCAGGGAGCTGATATATTAATGACTTTCCTCCGCCGGTTGGCATCAGTACAAATGTATTATTTCCATCCATCACACTTTTTACCGCTTCTTCCTGTTGGCCTTTAAAGCGGTCGAACCCAAAATAGTGCTGTAAGTAATCCGTTAAAGTTTTTTGGTTATTCATAAAAACAATTCTCCCTCAATGTCTTCTGCTAATTCTTAATATTCTAAATTATTAAAAGTAGAAAAAATGTCAATACATTTTAATAAATTTTATAAATATATAGCAATCTTTTAAATTATTGGATTGATGGAAAGCTTCAAATAGCAGGAAGTATTTATATTTGTGGAGTTTTTAAAGAAAAGGTTAATGAGCGAAGAAGAAAAAAGAAATAAGCGTTTTGGGAAGAAGAAAAACGAGGAAGATAAAAGCGGAATGAAATCAGCCTATGCCGAGATGTCGTTTTTGGAGCATATGGAAGAATTGCGTTGGCACATCATCCGGTCGGCACTTGCCATTATTGTGTTTGCTGTGGCGGCATTTATTTTAAAAGATTTCATTTTCAATACTGTAATTTTAAATCCGCGTACTCCCGATTTCTGGACTAACCGGATGTTTGCACAGCTGGCTGACGCAGTGGGAACTGATGCGTTAAGAATTAACCAAACTCCGTTGGAGTTGATAAGTATTAAAATTGCCGGACAGTTTATGACCCACATTTGGGTTTCGATTATTGCAGGTTTTATTATTGCTTCACCTGTGGTTTTTTATGAATTCTGGCGCTTTATTAAACCCGCACTTTATGATAACGAAAAACAACATGCCAGCGGTGCTGTTTTCTTTACTTCTGTTTTGTTTTTAATGGGGATACTGTTTGGATACTATTTAATAGTACCACTTTCTATCCATTTTTTAGGCACCTATAATGTAAGTGGTGATGTAACCAACCAAATTAACCTGAAGTCGTACATAGGCTCGGTTACTTCCATATCGCTGGCAGCCGGTGTAATATTTTTAATACCCATTTTTTCCTATTTCCTGAGCAAGGTGGGTTTGCTCACCCCGCAGTTTATGAAAACATACCGGCGGCACTCCTATGTTGTTATGTTGCTCCTCTCGGCTGTTATTACACCGCCCGATATATTCAGCCAGATAATGGTTTGTTTCCCGTTGGTGTTTCTGTATGAAATAGGTATTATTATTTCGCGCAGGGTAGTTAAAAAACGTGAAAAAGAGATGGATGAAATATAATATTCAACTATAAATTCGTTATTTGCCTGAATGATTCTTCGAGCAGAAAATATTGTTAAGAAATACCGTAAACGAACGGTAGTTAAAGGAGTTAGCTTTGATGTGAACCAAGGGGAAATTGTAGGGTTGCTTGGCCCCAATGGTGCCGGCAAAACCACATCGTTTTATATGATTGTGGGCCTGATACAACCCCTTTCAGGAAAAGTTTTTCTTGACCAGGAAGAAATCACCAAACTACCGGTTTATAAGCGTGCAAAAAAAGGAATCGGTTACCTGGCACAGGAAGCATCGGTTTTCAGAAAACTGAGTGTGGAAGATAACCTGAAGGCTGTACTCGAGATGACCAAATACTCCAAAGAATACCAGCGTGAAAAGGTTGAAAGCCTGCTTGATGAATTCGGGCTGCAACACATCCGAAAGAGCAAGGGGGTCCAGCTTTCGGGTGGCGAACGCCGCCGTACAGAAATTGCCCGGGCGCTGGCGATCGATCCCAAATTTATTTTACTTGACGAACCGTTTGCCGGTGTTGATCCAATCGCTGTGGAAGACATACAGCAGATTGTTATGCAGCTTAAAGAGAAGAATATTGGCGTGCTCATTACCGATCACAACGTTCACGAAACATTGTCAATTACCGACCGCTCCTACCTGCTTTTTGAAGGATCGATTATGAAAGCAGGCAATGCCGAAGAGCTGGCCAACGACGAGGATGTGAGAAGAGTGTACCTGGGACAGAATTTTGAATTGCGTTAAAATAATTTTCACATTCTTAAAAAGCTTGATTTCAGAATGCTGTCAGCCGGGTTCGTTAAGGTTTAGGTTAAAAAATCACGGCAGAGAAAAAATTTATAAAGAAAATTTGGTGGATAACAAAAATGAAGTATTTTTGCAGTCCCAATTTCAGGGAAACATATGATGGCCCGTTCGTCTAGGGGTTAGGACGCCAGGTTTTCATCCTGGTAGCAGGGGTTCGAATCCCCTACGGGCTACTTAATTTTTTAAGACTTTAATAGAACAAAATGGCAAATCACAAGTCAGCTTTAAAAA
Source organism: Tangfeifania diversioriginum (assembly GCF_900141875.1). Taxonomy (GTDB): domain Bacteria; phylum Bacteroidota; class Bacteroidia; order Bacteroidales; family Prolixibacteraceae; genus Tangfeifania; species Tangfeifania diversioriginum. The sequence goes on from NZ_FQZE01000011.1 coordinate 51,980, forward strand.
GAATTAGGCAAAACGAGAAAAGGCGCGTACACAACAGATATTACGCCAAAACTACCCGCAACGCGATTAGGGATTTGCGGAATGAGACCGATAAAGAAGAAGCTGTAAAAAGACTTCCTAAGGTGGTTTCTATGATTGATAAACTGGCAAAAAAGAATATCATTCATAAAAACAAAGCAGCCAACCTGAAATCGAAACTTGCAGGTCAGCTGAGTAGCTTATAAAAGAAATTTTCATGATAAATTGAAAGCCTCTTCGCTTTGCGGAGAGGCTTTTTTTGCTGCCTGCTACTGTGGGTTATTATTTTTTTTGTATTTTACTCCTGTTAAATCACTCCATACCATAGCAATGAGCGAATACAAAAAAATTAAACTAAAAGAATGGGCTGTAGAAGACCGCCCACGTGAAAAACTACTGGTTAAAGGCGCACGGTCGCTTACCGATGCCGAGCTTATTGGAATCCTTATTGGTTCAGGAAACCTGAATGAAACCGCGGTAGAACTGGGGCGGCGCATCCTGGTTTCAGTGAATAACAACCTCAACGACCTGGGCCGGAAAGGAATCGACTACCTGAAAACATTCAACGGAATTGGCGAGGCAAAAGCCATTTCTATAGTGGCGGCGCTTGAGCTGGGCAAACGCCGCAAAGAAGCCGAGGTCTTTGTGAAAAAGAAAATTACCAGTAGCCGCGATGGTGCCGATTTTTTCACCCCGTTGCTGGGCGATTTGAACCACGAAGAATTCTGGGTACTTCTGCTCGACCGCGGCAACAAAATCATCGATCACTTTATGATCAGCCAGGGTGGCATTTCAGGTACAGTTATCGATGTGCGTATCATCCTGAAAAATGCGCTTGAAAAACTGGCCAGCTCCCTTATTCTATGCCATAACCACCCGTCAGGCACAATGGAAGCTTCGGAAGCCGATCTGAAAATTACCCGGAAAATAAGAAATGCCGCCGCCGTGATGGACATTTCCGTGCTCGACCATATCATAATCGGACAAAACAGTTATCTTAGTCTTGCCGATGAAGGCATGATGTAAAAGAACCAAAACGATGATACTTTTTTATTCTGATGAACTGAATTCGCGGATTGAGTACACTGCAAAACTAATTTTTACCCAAATACTTAATGCAGAAGTGGCTTTTACGAGTAAGTCTTCTGAATTTTTAAATTCGGAACTGCCCAAAATAAATTACTCGTACGAAAAATTTGGCGATGAACTGTATATCAAACCGCACCGGTTTATGCACTGCAAAGCACTTATTCAGCCCAATATTCAACCGGTTTGGTATGAAGGCGAGAAATATTTTTTTGAAAGTTCAAGGGATTCTGTTTTCCCATTCGACCTTTTTGCAGCAGCGTTTTACCTGGTCAGCCGGTACGAAGAATATATTGAAAAAGAACATGGGAAATATAAACGCTACCCCGCTGAAAAAAGCATTCTGTACAAATACGGCCTTCTTGAAAAGCCCGTGGTAAATATCTGGGCACACATGCTGGCCGCCAAAATGAAGGAAAAATATCCGGAAGTTGAATTCCCTAAATCGGATTTTAATTTCATCTCAACCATCGATATCGACAATGCCTGGGCTTTTTCGCATAAAGGATTCTGGCGGGGATTTGGCGCTGTTTCCAAATCTGTTTTGAAAGGAAAAATCCAGGAGGTGAAGAACAGGTTGCGCGTTTGGCAGGGAAAAGAAGCCGATCCGTATGACACATTCAGTTATCTCGACTCGGTTTTTAAAGGAAATGAGACCAATGTGCTGTACTTTTTTCTGCTGGGCGATTATAAAAGGTATGACAAAAACATCTCTTACAAAAACAAATTGTTCAGAAAACTTATTCAGGAAACAGCCCAAAAGTACGACATTGGAATTCATCCGTCCTATTCTTCAAGCAAGAAAAAAGGGAAAGGAAAATTAAATGCTGAAATAAAACGACTGGAAGAAGTAACAGGCGAAAAACCAATAAAAAGCCGCCAGCATTTTTTGCGACTGAAATTTCCACGAACCTACCGGCGACTGGTTAAAGCTGGTATTGAGGAAGATTATACCATGGGATATTCTTCGCAGGCCGGGTTCAGGGCCGGAATTTGCACTCCTTTCTATTTTTTTGATGTAAAAAAAGAGAAGGCAACAAATCTTAAAATTTATCCGTTTCAGGTGATGGATGTTACGTTGCGCAATTATCTGGGACTTTCGCCCGGTGAAGCGCAGGAGAAAACCGAAACTTTAATGGAAGAGGTTAAAAAAGCGGGTGGCACATTTATCAGCATCTGGCACAACGAAACAGTAAACGATACCGGGCACTGGAAAGGATACCGCGACGTTTTTGAGAAAATGAACAAAAAAGGATTTAAGTGGGCTAATGAGCAATAACGGCGGAGGTTTAAAATACCTGGAACATAAAAATATTGACTATAAAAAATGGGACAGGTGTGTTGAAAATGCAGCCAACTCCCGGATTTACGCCATGTCGTGGCACCTCGATCGCACGGCTGAAATCTGGGATGCTTTAATTCTGGGAGATTACGATGTGGTAATGCCACTTCCATACCGGAAAAAATGGGGTATAAAATACCTCTACCAACCGCTGTTCAGCCAGCAACTCGGTATTTTTCCCGATCCTCCTGAACTCCTCCTGAAACAGTTTTATTCAGCTTTATTTCAGCATTTTCGTTATGCCGATTCCCAAATAAACTCAAAGAATAATAAGGTAGCCGGACCAATCGCATTTTTTCCCCGCGACAATTATTTGCTCGACCTTTCAAAAAATTATACAGAAATTGCTTCCGGATTTTCGAAGAATACTTCCAGAAACATCAAAAAAGCCCGCAAAAATGCATTGTCGTATGTTGCCGGAATCCGAATTGAAGAGTACCTCGATTTTAAGCGAAATAACCTGCCTGCGAGGCTTTCGGACGATGCATTCAAAAAACTGAAAAGCATTTTTGCACTGGGCCGGTACAAAGGAATTGGCGAAATTTATGGAGTTTATACATCAGAAAATGAGTTGTGTGCGGCCGTGTATTTTTGCCGGTGGAAAGAGCGGGTCATTTATATGAATGCAGCAACCAGTTTGAAAGGGAAAGAGTTGGGCGGTATGTTTTTTCTGCTCGACCAGTTTATTCGTGAAAACGCCGACAGCAATTTCCTGCTCGATCTCGAAGGGTCCACCATTCCCGGAGTAGCCAGGTTTTATAAAGGTTTTGGAGCTATACCGGAAACCTATCATCAACTTAAATTTAATCGGTTACCTTTGCCGTTTAAATGGATGAAACGGAAATAAAATGAACACGTTCGCACGTTCAGTCAGCAAACAAATTGGCCGGTTGGTGCCGGCAAAAACGCTTTTCAGACGAACAGCGCCGGTTTTTCTTCCTTTTTATCATGTGGTGAGCAACGACAAACTTCCACACATTTTGAATTATCCTTACCGGAATGTTGCCGATTTTGAAAAAGAGCTGGATTTTTTTTTGAAACATTTTGAACCGGTTTCGCTTGACGAATTGATTGAAAACAGCGAAAGTTCCTCAAAAATATTTCACCTTAGTTTTGATGACGGTTTGCGCGAATGTGCCGAAATTATTGCACCGGTTTTGCAGCAGAAAGGAATTTCGGCTACTTTTTTCATTAACCCCGGATTTGTTGGTAATAAACAGCTTTTCCACAAATACAAAGCCAGCCTGATTTTGAGTGAACTGCAAAAAAAGCCGAACAAAGCAGCGGAAAAAATCCTTCAGGAAAATAAATTATCGGGCCGGAAAATATTGCAGGCGGAGTTTTCACAAATTGCTGTACTCGATCAGGCAGCAGAAAAAATAGGGATTGATTTTGAAAAATTCTTGCAGAATCAAGAACCCTATCTCACAGTTGAGCAAACCAAAAAGCTTGCAGAAAACGGTTTTTCAATTGGCGCGCATAGTTTCGATCATCCGGAGTTCTGGAAAATTTCTTCAGATGAGCAACTCGGACAAATCAGAAAAAGCATGGACTGGATTTCGGCAAACATTCCGCAAAAAATCAAAGCATTTGCTTTTCCGTTTACCGATTCCGGGGTTCCGGCACCGGTATTGAAAACCATTGAAAAAGAACAAATTTGCGACATCACTTTTGGAACGGCCGGAGTAAAATACGATGAATTCAAATTCCATTTTCAGCGCTACCCGATGGAGCAGCCCGGCAACTTTAAACTCAATTTAAAAGGAGAATTTATGTATTACGAATTGCGGAAATTGATTGGCAAGGACACTGTGAGGCACTAAATCCCGCTACTTTAACCAGTGCGACAGGTCTTTCTGAATCAGCTTTTCCAGCTTCAAAATATCATCCCTGAAAAATTCAATCAACTGTTTACGGGTTTCGGGCAGCATTTCTTCTTTTTCCATTTGCTTTTCGCCGGTCAATCTGTTTTTTAATTTTTGTGCCAGTTTTTTCGGCATCAGCTTTTTCAGAAAAATCACAAATTTGCGCGAAGTTTCCAACTTGTAGAGTGCCTGATTTTTAGGCGTTCCCGATACATTGTATTTGTAACTGGTATCGAAATCAAAACCGGGGTTTACTCCAATAAACGCACAAATTTCAGCCAGTACTTTTTGCGGCTGTTCCCTGAGATCATCGAAAACAATTACTTTAACATTCGTGAAATTGTCGAGATACGCTTTCACCTGTTCGTAATACAAACCCGAATTTTTGTACTGCCAGGCCCAAATCCAGTTTTTCTGCTTCCGCTCCTCCTCTTTTTCAAGTGCTTGTTCAAATGAAAGTGTCTCTCGTTTGTCGCGTTTAAAATGCAAATAGCCCGAAAATGCCCTCTCAACCGGCGAGCGGAGAATGATAATAATTTTTGTGTCGGCGCCTAAAACCTTTTTAATTAAGGGAATCGCTTTCTCATGAAAATAAAGGTACTCGGGAGAAATATCGCCAACAGCTTTTTCATTTTTACAATTCTGAAAAAGTGCTTTGTACTGTTCCGGATTGCGTGTAATTGTCGCATCCACTCTCGTGTCGCCCGGGCCACTGAAGTTTCCTTCCATCTGCGAAAAATACCTGCCCTCTTTCTGAACATCCGACAAAAATATTTCAGGATGTTGCCTCAAATAATGGTAAATGGAGGAAGTGCCGCTTTTTGAAGCGCCAACTAATAAGAAATCAGGCAGTACACTCATGGCAGATTGTTTAATATTTTTGATATTTTTGAACCCGAAAATTGTTGAATTAAACAATTAATACAATCACTTCAAAGATAATTAAAGTAAAATCGCATGGAAGTTAAGGTATTTGGAAATAGCCATACCATATTCGACCAGTATCTGGCGGAAATCAGAGATTGCAATATTCAGAAAGATCCGATGCGTTTTCGGGAAAACATGTACCGCATTGGCGAATTGTTTGCCTACGAAATCAGCAAGGAGCTGGAATATGAAACTTCAGATATTAAAACACCGCTGGGGATTGCAAAGGTGCCGGTGCTGAAACAGCAGCCGGTGCTGGCTACCATTTTACGTGCCGGTTTGGCAATGCACAACGGGTTGCTGAAAATTTTGGATCGCGCTGAGAACTGTTTTATTTCGGCCTACCGGAAATACACCGAAAACGGTGGTTTCGATATTGAATTTGAATACATGGCCTCGCCATCGCTCGACGGGAAAGTGGTTATACTATCCGACCCCATGCTGGCCTCGGGAAAATCGATGGAAATTGGCTACGAAGCGCTGTTCAGCAAAGGGACCCCGGCGCATGTGCATTTGGTGGCTATTATTGCCAGCCAGCAGGGGGTGGAATATATTCAAGAAACCATTAGAGCTGAAAATGTAACGCTTTGGCTGGGAGCTGTGGATGAAAGCCTCACTGCCAAATCATATATTGCTCCGGGATTGGGCGATGCCGGCGATTTGGCTTACGGTGAAAAAGTGGATTCAAAGTGACGACTTAAGTCGTCATCCCCGCGAAAGCGGGGATCTGCTAAAGGTTATGAGATTCCCGCTTTCGCGGGAATGACAGTTCTTATTTACGGACTTTTCTTCAGGCTTCCGTCTTCCGACTTCCGTCTTCTTTCAAAAATACACTTCCACATTTACGTTATCGCGACTGAAACCTTTTCCTTTCAGGATTTCCATGGCATCGAAAATCATGTCGCTGTTACCACAGAGGTAAAAGCTGGTGTTTTCATCAAATTGGTTTTGTTCCATGTAATCGGTAACACGCCCCTGGAAATCACCTGAATCATCGCGCGAAGTGCACAAAACAAATTTATCGCTGTCGTAATGTCCTCTTTCGTAAGCTTCGGTGGCAAAACGCACCCCGTGTATCATCTGGTAGTTTAAACCGGGATTACTGAGAATCATGCTGTGAAAAGGGGCAATACCCGTTCCGCTGGCAATAAATACATGTTTGTGCGTGTCGCGTTTTGGGTTGTCGAGCCCAAATTTCCCAAACGGTCCGTGGATTTCAACCATATCACCTTTTTTCAGGTGTTTCAGTTTGGGCGAAAAATAACCACCCTCAACTTCTTTCACTAAAATTTCGAGGTGTTCTCCTTCCTCAGCACTGTAAATGGAGTACTCACGACTTTGATAATCTCCCTTTATTGAAAGCGAAATGTGTTGGCCCGCTTCAAATTTGAACCTGCTTTTGGGAAGCTGCAACACAAATGTTGATTCTGTTAAATTGCGAATATCCAGGACTCTGTAGTAATTGGTGTCAATTTGTACTTCTGGTTTCATAGTAATTGTCATGCCGTATTTCTCTGTTTTCTGTTTACGTTTTAAAATGTGCAAAATTAATAACTGCAGAAAATAAAATACCTTTTTGTCTTAAATATTGCCTGCAATTATAGAGAATTAACCCATTGGTAACACAATTGTTCGTGAAACATTTTTTAATTTTAGTTTAACCCTGAAAGCCAAAATTTTAAACAGGCATTTAAAATTTCAGGTAGAAGTTGTGCGTCAGCATTTTGTATTGGGGCGAAAAATCTTTGCCATCATCATTCCGAATACTCAAACTGGTTTTTTCAGGCGGTTGTGGTTTTTGTGTAAATTCCATGAGCCAGCGGTTTGCCGGTTTTTGTGGCGTGGGTTTCACTTCCGTTAAAAATGAAAGGAATAAATCGGAACATTTTGCGGTCTCAATGAATTTTGGAGCATTATCTGCCGGTAAAATCAGCGCCAGTTTTCCATTGGTTGTTAAAAGCTTTTTGGCTGCTTTGGCCAAATCGGAAAACGAAAGTAAATCGCTGTGCCTTGCAACTGCCAGATTTTTGTCAGCTGATTTAATGTTGTTGGCAAAATACGGCGGATTGGAAACAATGCAATCAAACTGATTTTGACTTGTGGCTGCAAATTCCTGAAAAGATGTGTGGAGAATTGAAATCCGGTTTGACCAGGGCGAGTTACGGGCATTTTCAGTAGCTTCTGCGGCTGCATTTTCCTCGATCTCGATTCCGGTAATTTTTGCTTGCGAGCGTTGTGCCAGCATTAAAGCAATTATTCCTGTTCCCGTTCCTACATCCAGAATTGTCCTTGCCTCTGAAATATTCACCCAGGCACCGAGCAGAACCCCGTCAGTGCCCACTTTCATGGCTGCTTTTTCCTGAATAATTTTAAATTGCTTAAACTGAAACCAGGTGTTATGTGCCATGTTAAAATTTTTCAAAAATGCCCAGTCCGAAAAGTGCAAAGTCGTACTTTACAGGATCTTCCGGGTCAAATTTACGAAGTGATTCTGTTACTTCTTCCACTGCTTTCCAGTCGTTTTGTTTTCGGCTTAAAAGGCCCAGTTTGCGGGCAACATTCCCGGTATGCACATCCAGCGGAAGCATCAGTGCAGAAGTTGGAATTCCTTGCCAAAGGCCAAAATCAACTCCTTTGTTATCGTTGCGGATCATCCAGCGCAGAAACATGTTCAGGCGTTTGGCCGAGGCACCTCGTTCCACATTGGCCACGTGCTTGCGAGTGCGTTCGCCGGGCAGTTCAAAAAACAGGTTGTGAAAATGTTGCAATGCCGCTTTTATGCTGTTCCCTTTTTTGAAACCATTTACAAAAACCGGTTGCAACCCGCCTTGCTTTTCATAAATATTTTTTAGCGATTGGGCGAAATAGATGCAATCGTCGCCATTAAAAGTGCGGTGAACAAAAGGTTTTAGTATTTCAAAATCGGAAGGTGCTGCGTTCATGATAAATTCATACGGGCGGTTGTCCATGAGCGCCATCAGGCGGAGTGCATTTTTTATGATTGCCGGTCGGCTGCCCCACGAGATGGTAGCCGTTAAAAATGCAGCTATTTCAATGTTTTCTTTTTGAATGAACTGGCGCGGGACCTGAACAGGATCGGTTTCTGTGAATAGCGGGCGGTTGTATTTTTCAGCCTTTTCGTCGAGAAATTCTTTGAGAGCAAATGCCTCTTCAGTCATTCTGTGGTTCCGTTTTCCCATCCTTCAATCACTCCGTCTTTTAGGTGGATAATTTTGTCGGAACGTTCAGCAAACTGGTCATCGTGGGTAACAATTACAAAGGTTTGCCCAAAATCGTCGCGCAGGTTAAAAAGCAGGTCGTGCAATTCGTTTCGGTTGGCCGAATCGAGGTTGCCCGAGGGCTCGTCGGCCAAAACAACGGCGGGTTTGTTGATTAAGGCACGCGCCACTGCTACACGCTGTTTTTCACCACCCGACAATTCAGAAGGTTTATGGTGGATTCGGTCGTTTAATCCCAGGTAATCAATCAGTTTCATCGCTTCCTTTTCGGCATCCCGTTTTGAAAGCCCGGCAATAAAAGCCGGGATACAAACATTTTCGAGGGCAGTAAACTCCGGCAACAGGTGGTGAAACTGAAATACAAAACCGATTTCCTTGTTCCGGAATTCAGCAAGCTTTTTTTCAGGAAGCGCAGATACATTCTTGTCATTATAAAAAATTTCGCCGCTGTCGGGTCTGCTCAGTGTGCCCAAAATTTGCAGCAAAGTGGTTTTGCCTGCTCCACTGGCCCCCACCACCGAATATATTTTTTCCCGCGGAATATCCAGGTGGATATTCTTTAACACTTCGAGGTTCCCAAACGATTTTTTTATGTTTTTTGCTTTAATCAACGGCCAAATATTTTATTTAATAACTTCAAATTTAAACAAATAGTATTTCCTGAATGATGTATAAAATATAAATCCCAATCAGAATACCTCCTGACAATTTTCCAAGTTTCCACTTGCTGAAAATCAGCAGCAGGAGTAGCAAAACAACTGAGCCAAACAGGATGACAGCCGAACGTGTAATGTCTCCGCCAGATTCTACTGTTCCGCCGTAAAGCAGGATAAAAATGCCCAGCGGTAAACCAAGTCCCACAAGTATATCAAAAATATTGGAACCAATGGCATTGCTTACGGCCATATCGCCGCGTCCCTGCCGCGCAACTATTAAAGAGGAAAACAGGTCGGGAACAGAGGTGCCCACAGCAAGAACAGTAAGTGCGATAATCGATTCGGGAATATTCATTGCTGCTGACACAAAAACTGCCAGCTCAACCAGTGCCCAGCTCAATCCTGCAATTAAAAGAACTGAAAGCAGAAATACCTGGTAGTAATGTTTTTCATCGGGGAAAATACGTGAAATCAGCCGGTCGAAAACTCCGATAATTCCTTTTTTGTTGATTTTTGCTTCCGGCTCATCGTACTCGAGATCGTTATAGGGCAATACTTTTTTCCAGTAAATCACGGCCACTACATAAACTACATAAACTCCCAGTAAGATGATGGCTTCATTCATGGTAAAACTTCCGTCCCAGATAAACAGAATCAACAATAGCACGGAAAGGGTGTAAAAAAAGAAATCGCGGGCTGCGGGCTGCCAGGTTAATTTGGTTTTTCGCACCAGTGCTGCTGCCCCAACAATGGCAAGCAGGTTAAAAATGGCGCTGCCCACAATACTTCCAATGCCAATGGCCTGGTGTTCCCCGGGTTTTAAAACTGAAAAGAGGGCTACGAACAATTCCGGGGCGCTGGAGCCAACAGCCATAAGTGTTGCTCCTGCGGCATCGCTTGAAAGACGAAGATCGGTGGAAATTTTGTCCAGGGAGGCAATGAAAAATAAATCGACAATGCGGGCCAGTAATACAAAACAAACCAACATTGCCAGGGCAGAAAGCAAAACCATATTCCCGGGTTTAATTAATCCTCTGTATAATCTTTAATGCCTTTTTTGTCGTCATCTTTTTTGTCTTTGGCATTATCATCAGCGGACTCTTCTATTTTCTTTCCTAATTTGGTGGTTTCTTTACCAACTTTTTCAGTAGCCTCGTTGGCTTTTTCTTTTACATCATCCGATATTTTCTGAATGTTTTTTTCCACGTCAGAAGTTTGCTCGTCAAATTCGTGCTTCACCTCATCGGTTTTCTTTTTTACGTTGTCTTTAATTTCGTTGAAATCCCTTTTGATATCAGAAGTGTTTTCGTTGATTTCGCGCTTTATTTCATTGGTTGCCTTTTTAAATTCGCGCATTCCTTTTCCCAGGGTTTTGGCAATATCCGGAATTGCTTTTGCACCAAAAAAAAGCAATGCCAGCAGCATTACCAAAACAAGTTCCCCTCCGCTAATGAATAATATATGGTTCATTCTTCTTTTTTTATTTAGCTCACAAATATACAAATTGGAACCATCAATTTTTAATGATGGCTTAAAAAAGTAATAGCCCTGCAAAATGCAAGGCTATTCACTTTATTTGTTATTCTTCAAAGCATTATTTTTTACGCTTGCTAACAACTTTTGCCACTTTCTTTTGGAACTCGTACGAAATTGGTGTAGCTACAAACAACGATGAGTAGGTACCTACAACAACCCCCACGAGAAGCGCGAATGTGAACCCGCGAATGGTTTCCCCGCCAAAGAGGAAAATGGCCAGCAACACTACAAATGTGGAAAGCGAAGTACTAAATGTACGGCGAAGCGTACTGTTCACAGCTTCGTCAACATTTTGTTCCCGGTTCCGTTTCGGGTGCAGTTTCAGGTATTCCCTGATGCGGTCGAAAACTACTACCGTGTCGTTAATGGAGTAACCCAAAACGGTAAGAATTGCCGCAATAAATGCCTGGTCAATTTCAAGCGAAAACGGCAGAATGCTGTACAGCAGTGAGAAAATACCCAGCACAATTATGGAGTCGTGGGCGAGAGCTGCAATTGCTCCCAGGCCATATTGCCAGTTGGTAAACCTGATAAGTATGTATAAAAAGATGATTATCAGTGCAAGACTGATTGCCACAACGGCATCTTTTCGGATATCGTCAGAAATTGACGGTCCAACTTTTTGCGAACTCATCTGGTAATCAGAAGTAAACTGTTCAAGCGTTACGTTGCTGTCAATCAGTCCTTCTTCCTGAAGCCCCTGCATTAGCAACTCTTCTACTTCGTTGTCAACGTTTTCGCTGTCGTCATCAATCTTGTAATCAGTAGTGATTCGAACCTGATTGTCGTCACCAAATGTTTTTACTTCGGGAATTTCGCCATAAACGTTTCCCAGGGCAGTTTGGACATCGTTCACCTGCACATCCTGGTCGAAGCGTACCACATAGGTGCGGCCTCCTTTAAAGTCGATACCGTAATTTAATCCGCGGAAAGTAAGCGAACCAATAGACAAAATAATCAGTGCGCCAGAAACGATATATGCAACTTTTCTTTTCTCAAGAAATTTAATGGAAGTATTGCGCAACCAGGTTTCGGTGAATTTCGAACTGAATAAAATCTTGTGGTTCTTTTTCAGTTTCCAGTCAAAAATAATTCTTGTTAAGAATATGGCACTGAAAAGTGAGGTGATAATACCAATAATCAGGGTAGTTGCAAAACCTTTAATCGGTCCTGAGCCGAATACATAAAGTACAATACCGGTGAGCAGCGTGGTTACCTGGCCGTCGATAATTGCGGAATATGCATTTTTATACCCATCAGAGATTGCCAGTTTAAGTCCTTTCCCGGCCCTGAGTTCTTCCTGTACCCTTTCGTAAATAAGCACGTTGGCATCAACCGACATCCCAATGGTAAGCACAATACCGGCAATACCGGGCAGTGTTAACGTAGCTCCCAGCGATGCGAGTACTCCAATAATAAAGAACATGTTGGCAATCAGTGCCACATTGGCTGTTAGGCCGGCATTGCGGCTGTAAAAGAAGAACATGTAAACCAGCACCAGGATAAATGCAATCAGGAAAGAATAGAACCCGCTGTTAATGGCTTCCTGCCCGAGTGATGGACCAACAATTTCTTCCTGAATGATACGTGCCGGAGCGGGCATTTTACCCGACTTCAGAATGTTGGCAAGGTCTTTTGCCTCTTCAATGCTTTCCAGGCCGGTAATGCTTGAACGACCACCTGAAATTTCATTCTGAACGGTTGGAAACGAGCGAACGTAGCCGTCGAGCACGATAGCAATTGATTTGCCAATATTTTCTTTGGTCATCCTTTGCCATGTTTTGGCACCTTCGCTGTTCATGGACATCGACACTTCCGGGTTTGAACCAAACTGGTCGAAATCCTGGCGGGCATCGGTAATAACGTCGCCATCAAGTGGTGGTTCACCGTCGCGGGTAGTTACTTTCAATGCAATTAAGCGGAAGAAATTTCCTGCCTCGTCAACCGGGTTGGCTGTCCAGCGAAACATCAAATCCCTTGGGAAAATGTTTTTAATTTGTTCACGGGCCAGTATGTCGTTCACCCTTGCCGTATCTTTAAAATGAGCAATTCCCACTGCCGGGCCGGGGAATAGCTGTCCCTGCTGGTCAGTGCTTGGGTTTAAGAGAGCAAAAAGCGGATATTCTTCCCTGAAATTTTCAAGGTTATCCATTCCTGCTCCGGTAGTGTCATCTGCTGCACCTTCTGAAAGTTCATCGAGTAGCGAACTTTCTGTTTCTGCAGTATCAGCTTCCGCAACTTCTTCGTCGGTTTCAGCATTTTCATCAACCTGTTCGGTTTCAGTTTCTGTTGTGTCGCTTTCAATCGATTCCAGATCTTTTAACCGTTCATTGGCTTGCAACAGGTACTGGTAAACTTCCTGGTTTTCGTAAGTTTCCCAGAATTCGAGCATGGCCGTTCCCTGAAGCAGATCGCGCACCCTGTTCTGGTCTTTCACCCCGGGGAGTTCAACCAGAATGCGGCCTTTTGTTTGTAGCTGCTGAATGTTGGGCTGCGCAACTCCAAAGCGGTCGATACGCGTGCGGATAATGTTAAAAGCATTGTCGATGGCCGCATTGGTTTCTTCGCGAATAACATCGAGCACATCTTCGTTGGTTGAATTGATGTTAATTCTGTCGCGAAGTTCGAGTGTCAGGAAAATTGAAGCCAGCCGCGCGTTGGGATCGATCTCTTCAAATGCTTCGCCGAAAAGTGTAACGTAATCGGTCTGGCTTTCTTTTTGAAGTTCGTTGGCGCGGGCTATCGCAGCGTTGAACGTGGAGTCAGTGCTGTTGTTCGACAACGATTTGATTAAATCTTCAACTGAAACTTCAAGCGTTACGTTCATACCTCCTTTAAGGTCGAGGCCGAGGTTAAGCTCGAGTTGTTTCACATCTTTGTAGGTAAATTCTTTCAGGCCCAAGAAGTTATATACAACTTCGCCTGAGATGGAGTCCAGGTATAAATACTCTTTGTCCGGGTCGCCCTGGGCATACTCCACAGCATCTTTTTCCACTTGTTTGGCTTTCCAGGTAAACGATAGCTGGTAAAGGCAAACAGCGGCAAGCAAGATGGCAAGTGTTAAAATCGCACCTTTGTTTTGCATGAAAATTAATTTTTAAATTGTTTTATTTTTTTTGAAATTTTTTTCTGAAAAAAGTTGAAAGTTGCTTTAAAAAGCATTGCTGAAATTCGCTTTTTCAGGAATAGCGAATGCGCCAAATCTGTTTATGACAGCAGCGGATCGTCGTCAGGAAAAGTAAAGTAGTAATGCCTGAACGTGAGATGGTGGTATGAAAAAATCAAGGGGTTGTGTGGCTTTTTGCTTTCAGTTTTTAGCACCTGGTAGTTTCTAACCTGGTGGTATTGCTGAATGTGCTTGTTGTGCGAGTGCTCAAATAATTTTCGCGTAGGAGTTTTTTGAGATGATGTACTGGCACCGCAGGAATTAACAGGGTTGAAGAGGTAAACTACGCCAAATTCTGTTGAAGCGTTGGCTGTTTCTTCCATTTCATCCATCTCTACCGGATGGTTCTCAAAATATACATCGAGAAGGACAGCAACTGCGATCAATGCAGCAAAAACTGCAATTTTGGCAAGCGCCTTTTTCGATAACCTGATATTTAATTCCAAAGCCTTCATTTTGAGCGCAGCAAATATACCCAAATTGTTCAGGTTTGCAAAAATGAAAAGTTTATAATTTCAATCGGAGCAATTTCTTTTTGTAATCGATTGTTGCCTGGTGTTTCAACAGAAAGTCGCTCCCGATTAACCCGCAGATTTTCAGGTTTGTTGCTTTTGAATAAAAGGTGTTGATGTGCGATAAATCGAGCAGCGCCACCCGCAGGTTTTCCACTTTCATTTTGCCCAGCAAAAACGATTGGAGCCTGCCTGTTTCGGTTTCAATTGGATTTTCGCCAATTCCGGCGGTGTGCACTTCTTCTGTTCCCTGGTTGTCAGTTGAGAAGTTTTCCGAGAGGGTTTTATCGAACACCGTTTTCGAAGCACCGGTATCGACTACCCACAATCCTTGATTTCCGTCGGGAAGTACCGAGGAAATAACCAGGTGATAGTTATCGTCTTCCAATTCGATTATTTGCAGGGGAACAGTAATCTTCATCTTCCAAAAATAAATAAAAAAAACGGCTGCTTCGTAAAACAGCCGTTCCAACTATAAGTTATCTGTTATGTTTTTACAGGATGTTCATTCCATCCAACACATCCATAACACCTTTAACAGCTTTTGCTGAGCTGTGCAGCATTTCTTTTTCCTCCTCGTTTAAGGCCACTTCCAGAATTTCCTCCACACCGTTTTTGCCAAGTTTAACCGGAGAACCAACGAACATATCGTTGAGGCCATATTCGCCATCCAGTTTTACACAGCAGGGGAAAATGCGTTTTTGATCCATTACAATGGCTTCCACCATTTGGGCAGCTGCCGAACCTGGTGCGTACCAGGCCGAAGTTCCCATGAGGTTAACCAGTTCGCCGCCACCTTTTTTGGTGCGTTCAACAATGGCATCCAGTTTTTCTTTGTCAATTAATTCGGTAACCGGAATGCCCGAAACTGTTGTATAGCGAGGCAGTGGAACCATGGTGTCGCCGTGGCCGCCCATCAGCAATGCCTGGATATCGCGTGGCGAAACATCCAGCGCTTCGGCAAGGAAAGCACGGTAACGGGCAGTGTCCAGAATTCCGGCCATTCCCATTACTTCGTTTTTAGGCTTTTTAGCCGTAGCGAAAGCAGCGTATGTCATTACGTCGAGCGGATTGGAAACGATAATTATTTTTGCTTTCGGAGAATATTTCACTACGTTTTCGGTAACGCTTTTTACAATTCCGGCGTTAATTGAAATGAGATCATCGCGGCTCATTCCGGGTTTACGCGGAACTCCCGAGGTGATTACAACTACTTCAGAGTCAGCTGTCTTTGAATAGTCATTGGTTGAGCCAACCAGCCGGGTGTCATAATAATTAACCGGGGCTGTTTGCCATAAATCCAAACTTTTCCCTTCCGATACTCCTTCTTTAATATCGAGTAAAACTACTTCCTGAACAATGTTTTTCTCGGCAACTATCTGTGCGCAGGTTGCTCCAACATTTCCGGCTCCAACTACAGTTACTTTCATTTTAATATTGCGTTTATAACGTTACTATTTAAACAAATAAAATACGATTTGTTTTTAAGAAGCGCAAAGATAATCGAATTTATTCAGGTTTAAAAGATTTAAAGACAGGCCCAACCGGTTTAACATTTTGGTAAGAAAAGGCTGAACTGGTTTGATTTGAAGAGAGTGGACAGTCGTAGTCGCAGTCGCAGTGAGCAGTTGCAGTTTGTAGGCAAAAGTAAACAGCGAACGGTAAACAGTGAACGGTGAACCTGCAACCTGTAACTTGCAATCTGCAACCCGCAACTCAATTAAGCCAATAAGTCATTTTCAGAACCAGCGCCCGGTTTCGCGAGTTCCAGCTGCCGGGAATGTAATTGTCTGTATATACCAGGTAAATGTCCGAAACCGGTTGGTAACGCCACTGGAACCGCATATTAATGTTCATATTGTCGAGCTGCTCGTTGTACTGCACAAAAGTGGTCCAGAAAATATTTTTCGAGAAAGTGACATCGAGCTTGGGGCCCAGCAGCCATAATTTGGTATGCTCAAACGGTTGTGGCAAATCCATGTCGGTGTAGTTAAAATTCATGGTCAGGTTAACGTAGGGTTGGAAACGATACCCAAGCTGCCCCTGAATGTATTGAATATTGCCGTTGTAGAATGTTCCTTTAGCTGCTTCGGCCTGCCAGTTGAACAGGTTTTTTGATGGCGACATGTAATTAATATAAGCCCCGCCAAATCGGTAACTGCTTCCTGCAGCCAGCGAGTGGTTATTGATATGTGTGGGATCAAAATCTTTTTGAAGTTTTACATACGAATCCTGGTAGCCGAACTCCAAACTTGAACGGTTCTGAAATTCGAACATGTAGCTGTAGGTGTAAATGTGCTCAATTTTTTTGTAATCCGGATCGAAATAGTTTTCCAGTTCAACTTCAATGCCGTGGCTTACCACTTTTTTGTTCGGAACAAACAGGTAGCGGATTTCGGGTCCTAAAAAATTGTATCCTGTGCGGGGCACATAACCGGTTTCGGCGCAGTAATTTTCTCCCACCGATGTTTGCGAAAGTTCTACCTGGATGTTTTTTGTCTGGTACTCGAGGCGTGCTCCCTGTGAATATTGCTTGTCGGGATTGCCGGGTTGGAAGGAACGGTGATAGAAAAATTTGCCTTCCCAGAAATTGTTTTTGCTGGCCAGGTTGTAATCGAAGCCGGCAACGCGGTTAAATAAATTGGTGCTGTCGGGTTGATTCAGGTATTCTTTATTCACAAAAATGAACCCGAAATTGGAGCGGGTAAAAACTTTTTTCTGTACTGAAGCTACCGTGAAATTACGTGCCAGGTGCTCACTGGTTTCGCGGGTTGCCATGTTCATAAACCCAATGCGCCAGTCGTTGCCGAGCTTACCGCTTAATCGTGCACCTGCCAAAACGGGTGCATCCAACCCAATCCGGCGCGAAAAAAACGGCGTTACCGTGTGGTAGCCGAACCCTGAAAAGAGGTCGCTGTTCTCGAGGAAAAATTGCCTTTTTTCGGGGAAAAACAGTTCGAAGCGGTCGATGTTGGTCACCTGCTGATCCACTTCCACCTGGGCAAAATCGGGGTTGTAAGTCAGATCGAGGTTTAAAGCGGATGAGAACCCAATTTTGGCATCGAAGCCAAAATCTTTGTCGTACGCTGCGCCGTCACCAAATTCATAATCGTTGGCAAAGCTTCCATAAATGTAGGGAATCAGCGAAAAATTTATTCTTGATTTTGGTAACGGTTCATCAAAACGCATCACGCCGGTGTAGGCGAGCGATGCAGTTGGAAACTGACGGGGCACGGGCGCCCAGCTCGATTTTTCATTGGTTTTCAAATCGAGGCGGCTGAAATTTACATTCCAGCGTTGGCCCCCCGAAGGGTAGCGGACCGATTTAAATGGGATTCGCATTTCAGATACCCACCGGTCGTCGTGGTGAACCGTTTCCGCTTCCCACTTGCAATCCCAGTCGAGGTTTACCGCAGAGCCATCGCTCATAGTGCCGTCCCATTTTGCTCCCGATGCAGATATCCCGAACGAAAACCCGTTGGTTTGATCGAGAAATGTATCGAAAAAAGAGAGGAAGTTATCGTTGTTTCCAAAATTGAAATCGCGCCGAAACGATTCCATAATCCGTTTCCCGGGAACTGTGTCGTAAAACACGAATGCCATGTAAAGCGCTTCGTCGTCGTACGTCATTAAAACTTCCGACTGCTGATAGGCAAAGCCGGTATCGACGGGCAGCACCCTGTAAAATGGTTGGGCTTTTTGGGCAGCCTGCCAGTCGGGTTCATCAAGCACACCGTCGATGATAATTGACGACTGCGCTTTTTTCACGTTGTAAACAAAATCTTTGTTGTGTGTGTCATTTATTGTGTCGTTTTTCAGCACTCTCAGTGGGGCGGCATTTAACAGCGAAACGGTTAAAATAAACAAGATGGTTCCCAAAATTTTCATTTTCAGAAAAAGTTAATTGATTTAGGCATAAGTACGCAAAGATATTCAAATTGTATGAATCCCAATGTTACCTGCTTCATGTTTTAATGACATAATGGAAATAACCGTGGAAATCAGGTGAAGTTATACTGGTCCAATTTTTTTGAAAATGAAGAGATTATTACCCGTCCAGCGGTTTGGAACCGCTTGACGGATATAAGGGAAAAAACCTTCTGTTTACTTAGATTTTAATTTTTCGGAAATCCAGTGATATCTTTTTATTCATGAATTTACTCATCAAATCCTTATGTTGTAATAGATTTTTTATTCATTTTTCCTAACCCATACTCACATCAAAATTAATGATAAATTTGTAGTTGTGAAATCAAAAATCCAACACCATAGATGAAACTTGCTGAAATTCTTAAAGATTCCAATTATAAACTTACCCAGTTTAATTTAGTTGAAATTGAAAATTTCAAAACAGGATTTTCAATTGATTAGTTAATCGTATTTTAAAGATTGCAGAATGAATAAAATTATCTTATTCTCTATTTTCTTATTATGTTTTGAATTTGGGTTATATGCTCAATGGAATCCTGAAACCAAAGATTGGACAAAAAATCCTTTACCACAAATCGGAGATTGGGGTTTTAACCATCCGGATTGTCCCAAAGGTCTTTATATTCATGGAGTAACTGCACAGGAAGGGGAGTCCGTTAATAATCCTGTGATCTACGATAATGATATCGTCGATGATGTATTGGAGGATGAATGGGCCTTTGTGATGGCTGCCTTAGGCAATATGAATTTTCAGGGTTACATTTGCACACCCGTTTTGACGGATGGCTGGGGCTTTTACCATCCAGAGTGGAAACAGGAATTTTATGATATGCGTGAAAGAGCATTAAGTTCAGGTATTCGCCAAAATTTAATTCCTAAAGTAACCATTGGAACTGAGGCACATACCGAGAAGGAAGCTGAGGGGAAATTATCAGAGGGAGCTGAGCTTTATGTGAAAATTATTAATGAGCAATATTCAAAAAACCCTGCGAAACCAGTAATTGTAAATATTGGCGGTCAGGCAGCTACGCTTGCTTCAGCATGGATTATTGATAATAGTATTTCTGAAAAATGCATTGTATATTATACGGCAATCTCAGGATACAACGGTCATTATAAGTGGGCTAGCGAACTAATCGCTCAGCATTTCCGTGTTATTAATTTTGGGCCTGAATTGGCCTGGTGGCATGATACCGATTGTCAAAATGAATGGAATGTGCTGCCTCGTCCCAATGACTGTGGGGATAAGGAAAGAAATGAGAGGAATAGCGGAGAGTGGGCATTGTTGCCTGATAATGAGTTAATGAATTATTTTGTTCATCAACTCCGGTATATGCCATGGTATGACGCAACAAACAAGGATGATGCGCACAACTTTGGTAACACTTCAGATGGATATTTTGATGGGACATTTATTCATGCCTGGGCACCAGGTTTATTTACGGGGGCAGAGTTGTATGATACGCGAAAGGGTAAAGTTCTGTCCATTAACTCTTTTGATCCCGATGTGGCGAAAAATGCAACCTTCCCGGTTCTGATAAATCCCGATGCATTTGCTCACTAAAGAATGGGTAGTAAATCTGCCCACAACTTATAAAGCTGTGTGTTAATTCTTCACCCGTTCGCTGTACGACCGGTCCCGTGTATCTACTTTTATAACTTCGCCCTCATTAATGAACATGGGGACCATTATTTCGGCACCGGTTTCAAGGGTGGCGGGTTTCAGGGCTGTTGAACTTGCCGTGTTCCCTTTTTCGCCTTCAATGGTTTGTGTAACCTGAAGCTCCACAAATGGGGGCATTTCAGCTGTCAGTGGCGTTTCGGTTTCGGCATGAAAGTTCACTTCAATTACCTGTCCTTCTTTTAACAGATCTGCGTTTTCAATCATCGATTCCTGAATGGGAACCTGTTCGAAAGTTTCGGTGTGCATGAAGTTGTACCCCATATCGTCTTTATAAAGAAACTGATAAGGGCGGCGTTCTACTCGTACTTCTTCCACTTTTGAGCCCGACGAAAAGGTATTTTCAATCACACGTCCTGTTTTAACATTTTTGAGTTTTGTGCGGACAAAAGCGGGACCTTTACCGGGTTTTACGTGCAAAAAATGTACGATCGTGTAAATATCATTTTTATAGTTGATGCACATTCCGTTTCTGAAATCTGATGTTGATGCCATGAGTTATATTTTATTCAAATTTATAGACCTTGCAAAAATAAATAAATCGGTTAAAAATGAATGGATTCAGGAGTTTTTTGATGAAAATTTATCAAATTATTTTGCCACCTGTTCCTTACCGTCTATTTTATAGCTTTGTAAAATTGCCCTTAGTGCGCCTACACGCATGTCGAACTCGAGCAGTATCGGCATTTTGGTTTCTTTCGAAATGAAAAACTTTAACCCGTCCGACCGGTTCAACAGTTTTCCTTTCCTCACGGTCGGGGAAAGAATATAGCAGTCAATCTTGCCCAGATCGGTATCTACTGTTGTTTCCCCGAGGTATTGTACAGTTACGTCGTCAATTTTATCGGCATGGAAAGTTGGAAGTGTAACCTCTTCACCCTGTTCAATATCTTCCATCAAATGATTGTTAATGAAATAGAAAAAAACTGAGATGATATCTACCAGGTTTTCGGGCGCTTCTCTGCCTCCTGATTTCAGGCTGTAAATTGAATCGGCATCGTGGAAATACAATGTTTCGTTGTAATACCGGTATTTTCCTTCTTTTATGTTGCGGATTGACTTGAGCGGCAAGCGTGTTTGGGCATCAACAGTTGTTTCGTAAATATCGTTAACCCCAAACAGTTTGTCGGTTAATCCGGTTGTGCGGCCTGCCATGTAGTAGTGGAGGGCTTTGGTATTGTTAAAAATGGTATCGGAAATTACCAGTTCAGCCTCGCCGCCTTTAACAAAACCAAATTTCAGGTTGTAGCGAATGCGTTCTTCCTTTGCTGTTAGCATTTGAACGAGAAGGACTGTTAATACTATGGCTGCAAAATACTTTTTCATTCAATTAATTTGTTTTTAGGAACCGTTGCAATAAAATTTTTCAGATAGAACGGTTCAAAATAGGCAACGTCTTCAAAAATGTTTTTGTTGTATTTTTCTACTGCCAGTTTTTGCATAAATCGTGCCGAAGCTTTTTCGGGGCCTAAAAACAGGGCGTTTGGGTGGTTAAGCGCCTTTTTGCATTTGCGGGCACCATTTCCGAAAAAAAGTATTTTGTTAACCTGAAGTTGGGTTGAAAAAGAATTGTCGTCAATAATTTTTGCTGAAACGGGTTCAACAACTTCGCTTTTTGTGTTGTAAAGCGCGGTGTAAACTTCCATGCGGCGGGCATCAATCATGGGGCAAAAAAGCAGATTTTTTTCAGTGGAAGCTTCCGGGAGATAGTTTTCTGCATTTTGGCTGGTGTAAATTCCCATGGCTTCGAGGGTGCCAATTCCGATGAGCGGTTTCCCCAGCGCATAGCACAATCCTTTGGCCACCGAAACACCAATGCGTAACCCTGTGTACGATCCTGGTCCTTTGCTCACTGCCACTGCATCAATGGAGTTAATAACCAGGTTGTTATCGTTAAAAAGTTCTTCTATGAATACGGTGAGCAGTTCTGAGTGGTTTAATCCTTCACGGCTTTCTTTTTCAAACAGCAAATTGCCGTTTTCCGATACATTCACCGAGCATACTTCTGTTGAGGTTTCAATATTTAAAATGAGTGCCATATTTTTTCATTTTGAGTGCTGGCAAAAATACTTAATTGTTCTGAATCTAATTTTTAGTGTAAGTTATAGGATTGAAACAGGCAGAAGAATTATGATATTCTTAACCCAAAAAAGGAAATGCAGTTGACTGGCTGATTGGATTTAAAAGTGCAGTTTCCCATTTAAAACCGTCCCGGCGAGTTTCATTTTTTTTGCCGCCGCAAGTGCATCTTCAGTGGTGTGCACAATTGGCTCATTCCGGGTGTTGAAGGAAGTGTTTATCAGGGCTTTTACATTAAATTTTTCATCGAGGATTTGCAGCAGGTCGAATAGAAAAGGATTTTGATTTTTTTCGAAAAGGGTTTGAAAACGTGCCGTTCCGTCGGCATGAACAGCTCCGGCCAGTTCTTTTTGCTTTTGGGGAAGAACTGCAAAATCGATAAGCATGTATTTTGAAAGTGGATGGATGCTGTTTTTTTCTGTAAAATACCGGGTGTTTTTCTCAAGCGCAACGGGCGCCAGCGGGCGATACCACTCGCGTTCTTTTTTGTTGATGCTCAACTCCCGGGCAATTTTTTTTGAATTGGCCCGTGCCAGGATACTTCGGTTGGCCAAAGCTCTTGGGCCGGCTTCGCCAAAACCGTTGCACACGCCAACAAACTTGTTTTCGGCCAGCATCTTGGCCACAGTCAAAACCGTTTCGGGAGAGTAATTTTCAGAATAGTTTTCAATCCCCCAATTGTTCAGGTAAGGCCCGTGTTTACTAACCGTGCCGTGTTTTTTCCATTCGGCAAAAGCAGCTGCCCCCAGAGCCAATCCTGAATCTTCGGTACAGGGCGGGATGTAAACATTTTTGAAAATGTTTTGCTCGATGATTTTGGTATTGGCCACAATATTCAGCGCCGAGCCGCCCGTGTAATATAAATTTTCAGCTTTTGTTTTTTCAGCAAGTGTTTTTAGTTTGTTTATAATTTGCTGAATGAAAATGTGTTGCAGCGAGGCCGCAACATTCTGAATGAACGGATTTTTTTGGTCGAATGACTTCAGTTCAATTCCAAAATCGCTTTTGGCTTTTCTGAAAAAATGCGATGTCTTCCCCCAGATATTCTGAAAATAGTTGTTTTCAATGAGCCAATCTTCAATTTCGGGACGGGGGTTGCCAAAGCCTGCAAATCCCATAAATTTTCCGGGCACTGCATTTTGTTCGGGCAGTTTTGCCCCAATGATGGCAAAAACCAACGCGTTGGCATTGTAAATTGTACTCATGGGTTTCAAATCCCAATGGTATTCCAGCCATTTCAGTTTTCCGTTGAAGAAATGAGCAGCCGAAAAGTTGCTCACACTGGCACCACCGTCAAAATGCACCAGCAGGCTGTTCTCTTTGAAAGGGCCGAAAAACGGCAGGCACGAAAAAATATGTGCCAATTCGTGGTTAAGAACATGCGCTTCTTTCTCCTGTCCAAACCACCAGCATTTTCCTTTTTCAAGGCCTTCCGAAAGCCGGTTGTTTAGCGGAGCTTCAAAACGGGCTTCGCCATCAGATGTGAGGAAAGTGCGGCCAACCACGTTGTCGGTAAAAACCAAATCGTAATCGCCGTCCAGCAATTTATTCTGCTTCATAATTTCTTTTAAATGAATATGAAGCGAGTTGTCTCTTTTCCGGCGCGAGATTCGCTCCTGCTGCAGGAAGTGGGTTACTTTTCCGTTGTGCATCAACGCCAGGTTGTGGTCGTGCACATAAAGCGGATGTTCAAAGTTCCCGCGGTCCTGGATTCCGTAAATGGCCAGAGTTGGTTTTTCTTTTTTCATTGTGGGTTAACTAAAAAACTGCAGTGCAATAACTATAACGAAGAGCAACGAAAAGAGCAGTTCGCCCCAAAACCGGCTTTTCAGAAAAACAAAAAAATTGGATATCTGAAACGTTGCAGGAATGGCAATAATCATTAGCATCTCCTGCGAAGTTGCCGGAATAAAAACAAAGCTGAAAACCGAAAAAAGGAACAGGAAAAAGAAAACAGTGAAGAACTTGCGGGTACTCACTTTTTTGGTGTTGTATTGCTGAAGTAACTTCACACTGCCAAGCAGGGTAAATAAAACAAGAAACCCGAGAAAAGCCTGCAAAGCAATATTTCCTTTTAAATAGTTATTGGGTGTTACAATATTTAGTTCTAAGATTTTTAATAACTCGAGCAAGTGGTTGGTATAAAAAGCAAAACCAAACGCCAGAATAAATGGGACAAAAACACCGGTAATAAGAATAACGAACTCGCGCCACCGGGTTTCGCGGGTTAAAATGCCGGCGCCAATTAAAAAAGCCGGCAATAGAATTATGGCATTGAAATAAAATAGTGAAGCTACACCCAGCCATATTCCAGTGTCGAAAAGTGCTGTGTAGGGCTTTGTTTTTCCGAAAGCGCTGAAAAACCGGAAGATGGCAATCAGGTAAAAAACAGTTGCGAAATAAACCGGGTGAAGTGTGTGCAGTTGGGTAAACCCTCCAATTAGTATTACAAAAAGAGGGGCGGGCAGCATGGTTCTTACACGGATAAAACTGTACCGGTTGTTAATTTGAAGGACCAAAAAAGCCATTAAAATGATGAGCAACAAAGATGCGAGGCTTTGCAGAAACGCAGAGTTTTGAAGCAGCTGCGCAACAGGGCGGTAGAGTAAATTTTCGGTTTCGCCCCTGTAAAACGGATAAACTACGGGTTCTAAAAGGCTTTTCAGCCAGAAAATAACTGCAACCAAAGGGAACAGGATGAAATTTACAGCACTGTTTGATTTTAATGTACGAAGTATCATACCTTAATTAAAGGTCGAATCCTAAATCTTTCCGGTAATATTTTTTATCAAACTGAATGACTTCAGCATTTCTGTATGAAGTTTCCAGTGCTTCCGTTTTGTTGTTGCCTGTAGAGCTTACGGCCAACACGCGTCCTCCGCTGGTTACCACTGAGCTGCCTTCGGGTTTTGTTCCTGCATGGAAAACCGTACTGTTGGCCACTTTTTCCAAACCGGAAATTTTCAGCCCTTTTGGGTAGCTTCCCGGGTAGCCGCCAGACACGAGCATCACGGTTGCAGCTGTTTTTTTGTCGATTTCAATTTCTTTTTTGGCAAGCGTTCCGTCGGCAGCGCCTTCTAATAAATCAACAAAATCAGATTTCACGCGCAGTAAAATGGCTTCGGTTTCGGGGTCGCCAAGCCGCACATTGTATTCAATAACAAATGGTTCGCCGTCCACATTTATTAAACCGAAAAAAATAAACCCCGAATAGTCAATTTTTTCCATTTTCAATCCATTGATGGTAGGCTTGATAATGCGGGTTTCCACTTTATTCATGAATTCGCGCCCGGCAAACGGTACGGGTGAGATGGCACCCATTCCTCCTGTGTTTAGCCCGGTGTCGCCCTCACCAATGCGTTTGTAATCTTTGGCTTCGGGTAAAAGTTTGTAGTCTTTGCCATCAGTTATCACAAAAACAGAAACCTCTGTGCCGTTCAAAAATTCTTCAACTACTACTTTGTTGCTTGCCTCCCCGAATTTCCCTTCCAGCATCTTTTTCAGCATGGTTTCTGCTTCGGAAAGCGAATCGAGAATCAATACTCCTTTTCCGGCTGCCAATCCATCAGCTTTCAGCACATAAGGCGCTTTTAATGATTTCAGAAAATTAATTCCCTGGTTGAGGTTTGCATTGGTTACCGATAAATATTTTGCTGTGGGGATATTGTGGCGCATCATAAAGTCTTTGGCAAAATCTTTACTGCCTTCCAGCTGAGCGCCAGCCTTTTTAGGGCCCACCACTTTTACATTTTGAAGCTCGGGATCGGCCGAAATAAAATCGTGAATGCCCCCAACCAGCGGCACTTCGGGGCCAACCACCACCATATCTGCCTGCTTTTCAACAATGGTTTTTTTTATATTTTGAAAATCGTTTACTCCAAGGGGAATGTTTTCACCTAACTCGCTGGTGCCAGCGTTGCCGGGTATGAAAAAAAGTTGTCCGGCTTTTTTGCTTTGCTTTATTTTCCAGCCCAGTGCATGTTCTCTTCCACCGGAGCCAATGATTAAAATGTTCATTTAATTTGAATTATAAGATTCAAAATGTTTTTGCAGCGTTTCGCCTATTTTTGTTGACAGTTCGGAATCGCCATGGTTGCGGGCTGTCCTTTCCATTCGTTGCAGATAAAACAGGTTGCGTTGTATTTCTTCATTCACCGACTGCCTGAATTTGCGGTCGAGTGAAAGGAAGTAGCTCAGTTCGTCGTCGAACGTCGCCACTGCTTCTTCGAAGGCAGCTCTTGCTTTTTCGGGAGCACCGGCGGCGTAATAATTTTCGGCAAGCTGAATGCCAAAGAATTCATACTGAACAATTTCGGGCGGTACCAACTCAAAGCCACGGTCGATAACAGCAATGGCTGAATCATTTTTGTTTTCGGCAACCAATCCGGCGGCCAGCCTGCTGAATGAATTTCGGATGTTAGTCATCATTCTCCGGTTGTTTTCATCAATGTAAACATCCGGATCGTTCATGTTTCCGTAAGCGAATTTATTCATCAGGTTATCGTACATTATTTCGGTCTCCACACTTCCGTACGACAGTCGTTCGGCTTCACTCTCGCCTTTAATGGGTACAAACCGGTATCCAAATCCCTCTACCCTGAAGTAATCCTCCAGGTTCATGTATTTGTTTGTGCCAACTGTAATGGCCCAGTAAATGGGACGTTCCCAGTTATTGGTAGCGAGCAGATCCAAAATCATCATTTCATCTTTGGGCAGGTAATTCCGGTCCGATAAATCGATAGTGATGGAATCGACAATTTTATCGTAATCTTCCGGTTTCACCACGTTGTTTTCAATCACAGCCTCTTTATCCACCTTAAAGCTGATTACTTTTTTGGGTAGGTAGGCTGCATTGTCGGCCTGCCGGAGTTTTGTGGCCGGATTGTCGTCGGCAATAAAATCCACAGCTTCTTTCAGCCCAATGCTTTCTCTTGAAATCCGTGGGTTATCCATCAGGTAAACCAAATCTCGGGTGCCCTGTCGGTATTTTTCTTCATCCATAGAAAATGGCATTGGCTCAGAATCGTAGGCTTGCCGGCGCATTTGGTTGATGTACCAATCGGTTTGCAGGTAGCTGAGGTTACACACGCGCACATCGGTGCGTACGCCTTCCACTTCCTGGTTGTACCAGAGCGGGAAGGTGTCGTTATCGCCGTTGGTGAAAATAATGCCGTTGGGCTGGCAGGTTTTCAGGTAGTTGGCACCCAAATCTCTTGCGGTATAACGATTGGAGCGGTCGTGATCGTCCCAGTTTTCGGCGGCCATTATTCCCGGCACCAAAACAAGTGTGAGTGCACCTGCAACACCGCCTGCAATGGTTTCGGGCATGTATTTTTTCAGTGCTTCAATAATGCCCAGCACTCCCAGTCCAATCCAAATGGCAAATGCATAAAACGAACCGGCGTAGGCATAATCACGTTCGCGCGGCTGATGCGGATACTGGTTCAGGTAAATTACAATGGCCAGGCCTGTCATAAAAAACAGCAGGAAAACCAGCCAGAGGCCTTTTTTGCCTTCCTTTCCTTTATTGTACTGGTAAAAAATTCCGAGAAGCCCCAACAGTAAAGGAAGGAAATAATAGGTGTTACGGGCTTTATTGTTGGCAAACCGGTCGGGCAGGTTGTCCTGATCGCCGAGTCGCCATTCATCGATAAAATTAATGCCGCTCAGCCAGTTTCCGTGCAGTAGTCCACCATGTCCCTGTATATCGTTTTGCCGGCCCGCGAAATTCCACATAAAATACCGGAAATACATGTGCCCCACCTGGTAGCGGAAGAAGAACCGCATGTTTTCGGAGAACGTAGGTTTTACAATGACTTCGTTTTCGCCACTTTCATTCCGGTGCTGAATTCTGCGTCCCTGAACTTGTCCCCATTGCTGATAATCCTGTGCATGAACAGGATCCATGCTGCTCCACATTCGTGGAAAGAAGGTTGTGAATTTATCATCGTAATTTGGCGCAACTTTCCGGTCGGTTTCTACATATTTCCCATCAATTTGGGAATAAACCGGTTTGCCCTCTGTGTAACGCTCCTGCGGATTGAGTGGTGAATTGTAGTATTGACCGAAGAACAATGGCCGCTGCCCGTATTGTTCCCGATTAAGATAGCTTAACAGCGAGAAAACATCTTTAGGGCTGTTTTGATCCATCGGCGGCATGGCTGCCGAGCGTATAATGATGAGTGCAAACGAGGAATAACCGATGAGAATTACAGTTACCCCAACAATTACAGTATTCCAAAATACCATCTTCTTTTTAATAGTATAGCGGATGCCATAAACAATTGCTGCAATAATCAGGGCAATGTAAAACAAAGCTCCCGATTTGTAAGGAAGTCCGAAAGTGTTGACAAACAGTAGCTCGAACCACGATGCAACCGTAACCACTCCCGGGATAATTCCCCACATGATAATTCCTACAATCACCACAGAAATAACCAGTGCAGCAATAAATCCGTTGCGGGTAGTTTCGTATTTTCTGAAATAATACACAAAGACGATAGCCGGAATGGCCAACAGGTTAAGCAGGTGGACACCAATTGATAATCCTATGATATAGGCAATGAAAATTAACCACCGGTTGGCGTGCGGCCGGTCGGCAATGTTTTCCCATTTCAGAATGGCCCAGAATACAATGGCTGTAAGCATTGAGGAGAAGGCATACACTTCGCCTTCAGTTGCCGAAAACCAAAAGGTATCAGAAAAAGTATAGGCCAGTGAACCTATCGCTCCTGCAGCCATAATGGAAATGAGGTTTCCGGTACTTACTTCATTTTCGTTGGTTATCAGTTTTTTTGCCAGGTGGGTAATGGTCCAAAACAGAAATAAAATGGTAAAAGCACTTGCCAGAGCCGACATGGCATTTATCAGCATGGCGGCATTTTCAGGTTTCCCGAAAAAGGTGAAAAACCGGCCAAATATCATGAATATGGGCGCACCCGGCGGATGGCCTACTTCCAGTTTAAACGATGTGGTAATAAATTCGCCACAATCCCAAAAACTGGTGGTGGGTTCAATGGTCATTAAGTAAACAATGGCCGATATAATAAAAATAATCCAGCCGGTAAGCCTGTTTGCCAGTTTGTATTTTTCCATTTCTTTTTATTTACTTTTTTGCAGGAAACATGATTGCTGCGAAGATAGTTGTTTTCGATCAAACTGAAATAGCAGAACCCGTTTTTAAGAGTTCTAAACAATTTTACTCAGCACAGCATAATTCCGGAAACTATCCTGCCGGTTTCAATCCCTTCGCGGCGGGCCGAGTAATATTTCTTATTTTCTTTAAAAGTACATTCTCCTGAAATTTCAATGTTTTCGTTCGATAACCCGGCAGCCAGCACTAATTGACGGTTGGCTTCCCAAAGGTTCAGGTGAAACGAACCCGTTGGATTTTTGTGCAGTGTTTTCTCAGGATTGGGAATGTTTTGGCGAACCTCTTTTACCACTTCGCTCCCCACTTCATAAACTTCGGGGCCAATTGACGGGCCGATTACAGCCAGCAAATTTTGCGGCAAACTACCGTACAACCTATTCATTTTTTTAACGGTTAAGGTTGCAATTTTTGTTACAGTACCCCGCCAGCCGGCATGCACTGCTGCAATAGCACGATTATCCGGGTCGAATAAAAGAACAGGGACACAATCGGCTGTTTGAACGCACAGGCAAATTCCGGGCTGGTTGGTTACCAGCGCATCAGTTTCTGAAATTTCATTTTCAGGAATGTGGTTCAAATTAACAACACAGTTGGTATGTGTTTGCCTCGGAAAAACCAATTGGCAGGCATTAATATCCAAAACATTGGCCAGTTGTTCGCGTTTTTTTTGCACCAAGCCGGGCTCATTACCAGTAAAACGTAAATTGCTTCTGCCAGAGAAAGTAGATTTGGTGGTGCTAAATGCTATTAAGTTGGAATAAGGACCAAATTTTTGGTAGGTAATTAATTTGCTTTTATCCATTTCTGAGCAATTCATTTAGTTTTTGTTTATTCAAAAGGGTTACCGTTTTTTTATCAATAATAATGAGTTTCTCTCTTTGCATTTCGCTAATCACCCGCGCCAGCGACGGCCGCGTTACTCCAAATAATTCGGCCAGTTGCTGTTGCGTGCTGTTCAGTTGAAACGAATGCAACCGGTCGCCGGCTTTTTGCAGCAGGTAGTGGGCTATTTTTTCCTTGATGGTTTTGAAACTTAAAAAATGAAGTTTTTGAGAAATAAACTGGGTGCGCGACGAAATACTGTCCAGGTAATTTTTCAGCACCACCGAATTAAGCTGCATTAACCGCAATAATTCTGAAATTGAAATCGAAAAAATTTCCACGCTGTTATTGGTAGTAACTGTTACCGGGAACCGGTTTTCGGAACCGAATAAAAATGCTGTTGCCAGCGGACGCGGAGCTTCAATGTCTTCAATCTTTATTGTTTTACCCGAATAATCAATCATTTCGCCTCGCACACTCCCGGAGAGAATGATGAAAAGATTGGAAATTTGCTCACCTGCAATGGCTACAATATCGCCTTTGCTAAATTTCTTCACCTGGTAGTGAACCTGTTGGAGCAATTTGCGGGTTTCGTTTTCGGCAACCCCTTTAAAAACAGGGCATTCATTCAGAAGTTGATAATTTATCATTTATGTTGAATTTGTAACAATTGATACAGTTTACCCAACGGTGTATGCGTAGTTTTGTTTCACGGAAAAAGAAAAAATGATAAGAGAAATTGTAAAAATAGATGAGGAGCTTTGTGACGGATGCGGACAATGTGTCCCGAATTGTCATGAAGGAGCCCTTCAGATTATTGACGGGAAAGCCCGGCTGGTGAGTGAATTGATGTGCGATGGATTGGGCGCTTGTCTGGGGCACTGTCCTCAGGGAGCAATTACTGTTGAAAAACGGGAGGCCGTTGAATACGACGAAGAAGCGGTTATTGCCCAAATGATTGAAAAGGGCAGGGCCACTGTTTTTGCCCACCTGAAACATTTGCAGGATCACAACGAGATGGGTTACCTGAAAGAAGCTTTGAATTATCTAAAAGCCAACCGGGAGTCCCTTCCGTTTTCAATAAAAGAGGTACATGAACTGCTTCATGGTATTGAAAAACCAGTTTCACCCCAGCCCAAAACAGGAGCAACTTGCCCCGGTTCTGCATCTCAATCCTTTAATGCAACAGGATTTAAAATGGCATCTCAGGCCACTGAGGCTGCCTCCGAACTGGATCACTGGCCAGTGCAAATGCATTTGATTAACCCGGCGGCCAGTTATTTTCAGGGAGCCGATTTGCTTGTAGCAGCCGATTGTGCCGCCTTCGCACACGGCGATTTTCATCGGAAGTTTATTGCCGGCAAAAAAATGGTAATTGCCTGCCCCAAACTCGACCAGGGGAAAGAAATTTATATGCAGAAATTAATTCGCCTGATTGACGAGGCAAAAGTAAATACCATAACTGTGGTTGTGATGGAAGTGCCTTGCTGCGGCGGGTTAACCCGCATGGTGCAAATGGCATTGGCGCAGGCATCGCGCAAGGTACCTGTAAAAATTGCAATGATTGGAATTAAAGGCGAAGTGTTATCAGAGGAATGGGCCATTTAATATTTGGGTGAAAATTAGTATAACCGGAACAGGACAAACACGTAAATAGTTTTATGTGTCAGTTTAGGAATTGATTCGGGAGAAAATTTTAAACATTAAAAAAAGAATAGTATGAGTATGTTTTGTTTTCAGTGTCAGGAAGCAGCCAAAGGAACCGGCTGCACAGTAAAGGGAGTTTGCGGGAAAAACGATGATGTGGCCAACCTTCAGGACACCTTGATGTATGTACTGAAAGGAATCAGCTGGTTTAACGAGAAGCTGAGAGCTAAAGGGTTGAACCCCGGCAAAGTGGATAAATTTGTGTTCGACGGGTTGTTCAGCACCATTACAAATGCCAATTTCGACAAAACCAGTTTTGAGAAAAGAATAAATGAAGCCCTTGCGCTTAGGAATGAACTGCATGAAAAGTGCAAAGAAAACAATATTGAGCTTCCTGAAAACCTTCCAGGGTTTGTAACCTGGAGCGCTTTTTCAGTTGAAGAATTTGAAGAAAAGGCCAAAGAGGTGGGTGTGTTAAGTACCGAAAATGAAGATGTTCGCTCGCTGCGCGAACTTGTAATTTATGGTGTGAAAGGGCTGGCAGCCTATGCCGAACATGCCTGGAATCTGGGCCACAAAAAGGATGAAATTTATAAATTCATGCAGCGGGCACTGGTGGCAACCACGGAGGATTTGGACGTTGACGAGTTGGTTGATTTGGTGCTGGAAACCGGAAAATTTGGTGTGGATGTGATGGCGCTGCTCGATGAAGCGAACACATCCAGCTACGGGAACCCGGAAGCTACACAAGTTAATATTGGCGTGCGTAACAATCCGGCTATCCTTATTTCCGGTCACGATATGAAAGACATGGAGGAATTGTTGAAACAAACCGAAGGAACCGGTGTGGATGTATATACACACAGTGAGATGTTGCCGGCGCATTATTATCCTGCTTTCAAAAAATACGACCACCTGGTAGGCAATTACGGTGGCTCGTGGTGGAAACAAAAATCAGAATTCGAGTCGTTTAACGGGCCAATTCTTTTTACCACCAACTGTATTGTTCCACCTTTGAAAAATGCAGGTTACAAAGACAAAATTTACACCACCGGAGCTTCGGGGCTAAATGGTGCAACCCATA
Organism: Tangfeifania diversioriginum; assembly: GCF_900141875.1. GTDB lineage: Bacteria > Bacteroidota > Bacteroidia > Bacteroidales > Prolixibacteraceae > Tangfeifania > Tangfeifania diversioriginum. Next base: position 84,723 of record NZ_FQZE01000011.1, read on the forward strand.
TTCCTGAACGCAAAAACGGCAGGATGAAAGATTTCAGTGACATCATCGAGCACGCCAAAGAATGTGACCCGCCACAGGAAATTGAAACCGGTACAATAACCGGCGGTTTTGCTCATGCACAGGTGTTTGCGCTGGCCGATAAAATTGTGGATGCTGTTAAAACCGGCGCTATCAAAAAATTCTTTGTGATGGCTGGTTGCGATGGCCGCATGAAAAGTCGCGAATACTACACCGAGTTTGCTGAAAAACTGCCAACCGATACGGTGATTTTAACAGCCGGCTGCGCCAAATACCGCTACAACAAATTGCCCCTGGGCGATATTGGCGGCATTCCCCGCGTAATCGACGCCGGGCAGTGTAACGACTCTTACTCTTTGGCAGTAATTGCTTTGAAACTGAAAAAGGTTTTCGAACTGAATGATATTAATGAGCTGCCCATTGCTTATAACATAGCCTGGTACGAGCAAAAAGCAGTAATTGTATTGCTGGCATTGCTTTCTCTTGGGGTGAAAAATATTCATCTGGGACCAACACTGCCCGCATTCCTTTCGCCAAATGTTGCCAATGTGTTGGTGGAGCAATTCGGAATTGCCGGAATTAACGAACCCGAAGGAGATATAAAAATGTTTATGGAAGAAAGTGCTGCATAAAACTTTCTGTTAAAAAAAATCAAGGCTGCGCATGAATTTTTAATGTGCAGCCTTTTTGTTTGCCTTAAAATTCTGGAATTGAATTGTGTACATTCTAATAAAATAAAATATAAACGGGTAGGATAATCTGTAAAGTCAAAAAATATAGAGAAATTATGATTTTTATTTTTGTTGTAAATACTTGTTTATTAGTGCCCTGGTTGTTGTTATTAACAGCAAATTAACTTAACCATTGGCATTGTCCCAATGTGGGAGAAAATGTCCTAATTTGGAAATTAATTTTTCGCAAATTAGAATCTAACAAATACAAAAATACCCCATAAACCCCAGATTTTCAACATTTCTTTCAATTTATAGTCAATCTGAGTTATTAAATTTCAATAAAATTCCAATCAGGAAATTATTTGAATTGTTGTAACTTTTTTTCGTGAAAATTTCAATCAGAGCTTTAACGAGTGATAAGTTTTTGTCACATAAACCTGCTAAAAAGGTGTGAGTGACAGGCAGGGGACCTCAGTGCCCGTCGCAAAGCATCATGCTCTAATCTACTGAGAATTTTGTCCTTAAAACATTAAAATAGAGATAGTTGGATTTGCTTTTTAACTCATTTTTAAAATTCAATAATTGGAAAAATTCTCAGGAATTAATGCAAAATTGGAAAAATTCTAAAATTATTTTAAAAACGAAGCAAAAAAACAAATTCTTTTTCAGGTTGTTGGTTTTGAATGAACTTTAACTATAGCTGAAATCAGGTTTTGTCACTGCGCTAATCATTTACTCAATTTTTAGAAAGATGCCTAAAAAACGTTACAAAGAAACCGAGATTCATAAAATTCTTCAGGAATACAAAGATGGTACTTCAATCAGCCGAATAATAGAAAAATATGGAATCAGTCAGGCAACTTTTTACAACTGGAAGTCGAGATATGGAAGTTTGTCATCAGCAGATATTAACCAACTCAATAAATTAAAGGAAGATAACGAGCGGCTGAAACGCATGTTTGCCGATTTGAGCCTGGAAAATTTAACTTTAAAGGCGAAGTTGAAAAAGAAACATTGATGTATTGATAATCAGGACATTATTGTGGAAAAAAGAATTTGTATTTAAACTTTAATCTTATTTTAATCACTGCAATTTTTTTTGAATATGTATTTACAGAAACCGGTTTATAAATGGTATGCAATTTATACCAAGGCGAACAACGAGAAAAAAGTATTTGACCGTTTAAAAGAAGAGAACATTGAATGTTACCTGCCCTTGAAGAAAACATTGAGGCAATGGAGCGATCGAAAAAAATGGGTTGATCTACCCTTGTTCAGGTGTTATGTTTTTGTGAAAGTAAGTTACATCGAGTATTTCAGGGCTCTCCGAATTCCAGGGGTGGTTTATTATGTGAGTTTTGGCGGTGAACCCCAGTCAATTCCCAATAATCAAATTGAATACATAAAAGCCATAGTTCAGCAAACAGAAAAAGAAATTGAAGTAAACTATAAAAACATTCGCAAAGGTTCTGAATGTGAAGTGCTTGTTGGCCCTCTTAAAGGTATTAAAGGTGAGGTGGTAAGAATAAGTGGCCAGTCGCGTTTGCTTATTCGTTTAGCATCGATGGGAGTTAGCCTGAATGTTAATATTTCTAAAGATGAGATCAAGTTAATTAAAAATAAAGCTACCAGAACAGCTCAAAAAAAATATTCTTCGCTAGATCGAATTCCTTACAAGAAAAGCGGAGCTTCTGTATATTAAATAGGAACCTCAACTTTTGGTTTTTTCATCATAAAGAAAAAATGCAAGTTAAAAACCCTTCCTGCAATTTTGAAATCACATAACAATTCATTGAAAAGGAAAACCTTAAAGACCTCATGGCAAAAATCGTTATAATTGGTGGTAGTTTTGCCGGAATGGGGGCTGCTCATTTCCTAAGCAGCCATCATTTGGAGGCAACTGTTTTTGAAATGAACGATTTTTCCAACGAAAATGCGATTTCATTTTACAATAGAATGCGATTTATTTTTGATTATAAACCGTATATTTCATTAAAGCAAAATGGTTGGTTTAAATTTTTTGTTCCCAAATCTGTCGATCAGGGAGTAATACCCAATGAGCCAAATCTCGGTCATTTTTGGAAAAGAAGCTTTGTCAAACATCCACCGATTGTCAACCTCCGGGGGCTTCCCAAAGAGATAGTTGTAAAAGTCATAAATGAGCTTGTTGAGTTAAATCAGGGAAATGAAAAGTATGCAAACAATCTTCAGGAATGGTTATATGCGGTTTATGGGAAAATATTTACGGATTCTTTTTTAGAAAAACTTATAAATAAAATTTATACTCTTCCTCCGGGAAAAATTGAATTATCAGAAATTCGGGAAGAGTTTGAACAGCCAACTTTCGAGGAAATTTTATCTGGTGCTTTAACCATATCTAATGGCTTAAACAGCAAACAGAATGTATATAACTCAGTGGCTAACAGTTTTTCCGGGTTGATGGGGAAAATTATTTCCAACATTGACCTAAAGCACAACCATAAAGTTGTATATATTGACACGGAACAGAAGGTTGTACTTTTCGAAAACGGTGAACAAGTAAGTTACAATTATCTTATTTCCTCAATGCCTTTACCTGAGCTGATAAGCTGTCTGGCCGGTGTTCCTGAAAAAATTTTGTCAGCGGTGAAAAAACTTGCATACACAAATTGTGTAATGGTTAGTATCGGAATTGAACGGCAACAAACTTCGGAATTTGATTATGCTTATTTTTACGATAACGATATCCTATTTTCGAAACTCATTTTTTCTCATTCATCAAACGGCGATAAAACCCCCGACAATTATGAAATTATTCATGCGATTATAGATTTTAGTCCTAAGTATAAGCCATTGTATCTTTCTCCCAACCATTTTATTGAACCTGTAATCGGTAACCTGGAACGATGTAGCATTCTGAAGGAAACGGATAAGATACTTTTCAAGGAGGCCAGTCTGATTCCTTTCGCCAACATAGTTTATGATTTTGACAGGCCACATAATCTATCACTTGTGCATGATTACCTGGATGAAATAAACATTTTTTATTGTGGCAGATATGGTGAATGGAAAAATAAAACAACAGATGAATCTTTTGAAAATGGGGCAGATGCAGCTAAAAAAGTGAAGGATATCCTTACTTTAAAATCCGGGAGCAGGATAACTTCTAATAAATTTTGTTTTTCTGTTCTCTAGCCTGAACTATTCATAAATTTTAAAAATATGAATAAAGTTCAGGTTAATCCCGACTTAGATGAAGTTGAACTTTTAAAAAAGTTTTACTGAATCTTAGTCGTCCCGATAGTCATCGGGAGAGATAGGGATTATTTGTGAATAATCCGGGCTAGTTTTTAGCATTTAATCCTATTTATTACTTAATGATGATATCAACTGAAAACGGAAAAGACCACAGAATCCTGATTGCCAACTTTTTACTTTATATTGATTGAGAATTAAATTATAAGATTTTTCATAGGACGCTAATTCGTTTAGCCCTGGCTTGAATAAAAAATTGAAGCTCACTGCCTGAGGGGGATTTAAAACACAAAAAATGGAAATTTTTGAAGTAACACATGAAAAATTTGGCAATATCATTAGCAACCCATTTTATATATACGGGAATGCTGATTTTAACTACTTGAACAAACATAAATGCGAATCGCTTCATTATTTGCTCTTTAAAGAAAATAAATATCGCTTGGGTATTGTCGGTGGCGTTAGAGGAGGTGCATTCCTTTCTGCCTTTTCTGCTCCTTTTGGTGGTTTTATACATTTACGTGGCGATATCAAAATATCTTATCTTGAAAACGCCATCGATTTGCTTGTTAAATGGGGGAAGTCAAAAAACCTTAAGGCTATTAACTTGATTCTGCCGCCACCTGTTTACGATGAAAACTTTATCTCAAAACAGATAAACTGCCTCTTCCACAAAGATTTTTATATTTTGAAAATTGAATTGAATCATATTTTCTTTACAAGAAAGTTCGATGATAATTACAAAAATAATCTTTGGAGAAATGGCAGAAATAATCTGAATAAAGCACTAAAAAAACACCTGAATTTTCACCTGTGCGAAAACCTTCTTGAAAAAAGAATAGCGTATCAGGTAATTAAACTGAATAAACAAACCAAACAACTACCTCTTACTATGAGTTGGGAGGAGATTTTGATGTACACGGCCATAATAAATACCGATTTTTTTATTGCGTATAACGCTAAAAATTTTCCAATTGGTGCCGCCATCGTTTTTCATGTAAGCCAATCTGTTGTCCAGGTTGCTTACTGGGGCGACAACCTGAAATACTCGCATTTAAGAACTATGAACTACCTTGCTCATAAAATATTTGAATATTATCATGACGATTTTAAGATTATTGATTTAGGCCCTTCCTCCGAAAATTGTACTCCCAACGTTGGCTTGTGTAATTTCAAAGAGAGTATTGGATGTGATACTACAACAAAATTCAGCTTTATTAGGAGTCTTACATAAATCATTAGATTGATTAACGGGTTAATATTAAGTGAACTATACAATTAATTAAGCACAAAATATGATAATTGCAGTTGATTTTGACGGAACCATTGTAAAACATAAATACCCATCCATTGGGAAAGAAATACCTTTTGCGATTAAAACATTAGTCCTTTTACAGCAAAAAGGACATCAAATTATTCTCTGGACACATCGTTCAGGCAAAGAATTGGATGAGGCAGTTCAATTTTGTAAAAAGAGGGGACTTACATTTCATGCTGTAAACAATAATTTTGAAGATGAAGAATTTGATAACTCCTATAGCAGAAAAATTTACGCTGATTTATACATTGATGATCGCAACCTCCTGGGCATTCCTGAATGGGGGAAAATATATGAACTCATAATTGATAATGACGATAAGGCCGAAAAAAAAGTAATTTTTTTTAACAGCAATTTTCTAAAAAAGAAATTAGCAATACATCTATAACCACTAGATTTAATGGGGGCGGCCTTGTATTAATGCGTCGGGTTTCAATTTTCGTGGTAGTCCTGATGTTTCAAACTTTAAAATAAGGCATACTAACCTGTTATGGGGTAGGTTAATGCATTTGCACTAAAAAGATCACGAATAGTGATACTTCTTTACAATTAATATTTCAGTCAATTAAATTCCGTTATCATGCTTAAAGAAAGAGAACCAGTACTTGAAAAAATAAGCAATGTTTTTCAGGTAATTTTGACTTTGGGATGCTTTTGGGCAGCGGTGAAATTAACCCACATCTTTTTGAAACCCATTATGTGGGATCCTGCGCAGTACAAAATAGTGATGTTTATCCTTATCCCTGTTTGGATTTTACTTTTGGAGCAGGCTAACCTGGGAAGAGTCGGCCGTATAAAAATGCACTCAATTAGTTTTGTCGAATATTTCACGATTATCTTTATTGGGAGCATACTGTTATATGCTTCAGTTGAAATTTTAAATCTTGATTCAATCTCCAGATTGGTACTGGGGGTATTTGCATTATTGGACTTTATTGTATTGTACTCGTTCAAATATATTCTATCCGTCGCAATGAAATATCTTAGGCGAAAAGGGAGGAATACAAGGCAAATACTAATTATTGCAGACGCTGATTCCTATTATTTTATTGATCGGTTGATTGAAACAAAAGATTGGGGATATCGGGTTTGGGCCATCATGTCAGATGACGAAGCATTAATTAATAAATATAAAAGCGAATTCAATATCATTCCTTATGAGCATAATCTATCCAGAGTAATTGACGAAAGTACAATTGACGAAGTTTTCTATTGTAAAAGTTCGTTGGATCAGCATGAGATTCAGAGATTTATTTATTCATGTGCAGAAGTTGGTGTAGTATTTAGAATGCAATCGATGCTATTGAATTACGTAAAAATGCAATCAACGCTCTCGTTTTTAAACCAGATGCCCTTTTTAACTTTCCGAAATACCCCGGATAATTATTTGGCGTTGAAGTTTAAGGTTATTCTTGATTTCGTATTTTCCCTTTTCATTCTTGTTATTTTATCTCCACTGTTGTTAATCATTTCCATTTTAATCAAATTGGATGGTGGACCGGTTCTTTTCATGCAAAAACGGACTGGCCTCCACGGAAGAGAATTCTATTGCTATAAATTCAGAACAATGGTAGTTAATGCCGAAGAATTACAAAAAACATTGCTGGATAAGAATGAACAGGACGGGCCGGTATTTAAGATTAAGAATGATCCGAGGATTACAAAAATTGGCAAATTTTTGCGGAAAACATCGTTAGATGAATTGCCTCAGTTTTTAAATGTGCTTAAAGGGGAAATGTCAATTGTTGGCCCAAGACCACCTATTCCCACAGAAGTAAAACAATACGAAAGATGGCAACAAAGAAGATTAAGCATGAGACCAGGTATTACATGTGTCTGGCAGGTTTCAGGACGGAATAATATACCCTTTGATCAATGGATGAAAATGGATATGCAATACATTGATACCTGGTCTCTTAAACTCGACTTCATCATTTTATTAAAAACGGTAAAAGTTGTATTAACCGGCGATGGACAATAAACATCAAGATTTATCATCAAAAAAACAAAAAGAAACAGGCATGGGGAAAATACCCCCCCCCCCAGAAAAATGATTATCCGCTGGCCGGCGGAGGCGAGCCTGCCTGACCAGACAGTGCCCCATGTGATACCTTTAACAGTTAATAATTATAATTATATGAAAATGAATAGCTTTACAGAAAAGCATCTGCACATCATTGGAATAACTAAATTCAGCAAGCTCATTAAAGAATTAAGAATATTCCCGATAATGATTTTAACTATCATATTGCTTTTTTCGTCCTGTGTATCACAAAGGAATGTGGAATACCTGCGTGATGATTCCAGCCAGCAGGGAAATGTCAAAACCTTCTATGATGCCAAAGTGCCGGATTATAAGTTAAAACCTAAAGATGAGCTTTACATACAGATAAAAAGCTTGGACGACCCTTCGACAAATGTTTTTCAACAACTTGGTGTACAAGAGAGTAACGACATTGATGGAAATATTCAGCCCTATGGAGCCTATCTTATGTCGTATTCTATTGACAGGGAGGGGTTTATACGAATGCCTGTTGTTGGGAATATTCAGGTTGAGAACAAATCCGTTCCTGAGGTTAGTGCCATTTTGCAAGATTCATTAGAGCATATTTTAAGCCAACCAACAGTTACAGTAAAATTAGTAAACCGCTTCGTCTCGGTACTGGGAGAAGTTCAGGACCCAGGTCATTTTACATATTCACAGGAAAAATTCACCATATTTGATGCGCTGGGCCTTGCCGGAGATATTACTGAGTATGGAGACCGTAATGATGTGATTCTTGCACGGAACGAAAAGGGGAAGAATTTACGCATCAACATTGATTTGACATCATCCACATTGATGGCATCTGAATACTATTACATTCGGCCTAATGATATGGTGTATGTGAAACCCATGCGCAAAAAATTCTGGGGTATGCGCCAGTTCCCATTTGAGATTTTGTTATCAACATTGTCAACTGGAATCTTGTTTTACACCGTGTTTGGTCAATAAAATTTAAACACACAAATCAATTATAAATTCATTATGAATCAGCAGAAGCTACCAGAGCAAAATATCTTGAATATTCAAGATATTTTTAAACTATTTTTTAAAAATATTTGGATTGTCATATCGTGCATTATTGTGGCATTGGGTATTGCTTATTTTTACAACTGGTATTCAATACCTACTTTCAAGGTATCCGCCACTCTATTGTTAAAAGATAATTCGGGAAGTAGCAGTTCCAGTGGTGAATCCAGGTATATAAACAGCGAACTACTCTCCAGGAGTCAAAATATCCAGAATGAATTAGAAATAATTAAATCCTTTCCAAATATTTCGCAAACGGTAAGAAACCTGAATTTAGAAGTATCTTACTATGAATATAAAAATTACCAGTATTACAATGCCTATAATGAGTCACCATTTAAAGTATTTATTTTTAAGGAACATCCACAACTCGTTGGGCCTGTTTTTGATGTTATTTTAAATTCGGATGGAAGTTATGCATTAAAGGTTGAAAAGCAAGATGCCATGGTTTATAATTATAATACCGGGCATAAGATTGGAGAAAGAAAAGATTTGGAGTTTAGTATTAATGGGAATGTGGGGCAAGTTGTTGAAACAGATGATTTTAAGATTTTGGTAACAATCAATGAAAACGACAGTTTGTTATCCAGTGATAACCGTCGTTTTGCATTTAAACTTTCCACTATTAAGCAACTGGTAAGCCATTATGAACAAAAGTTGGAATTTAATATTCCTGATAGGCTGGGCACATTCATCGAAATAAGTATGAAAACTAATTCTGTTCAACTCGGTGAAGATATTATCAACGAGTTAATTCAGGTTTACTCTGAATCGAACCTGGAGAAAAAGAACCACCTTGCCAATATGACCCTTGAATATATTGATGAGCAATTGGACGAAGTGTCTGCATCTTTGAACCTAACAGAAAACAACCTTCAGAAATTTATGTCTCAAAATAAATTAATGAATATCGATGAACAATCGACTAGATTGGCCCAACAGCGATTGGATTTGCAAAATCAATTGGCTGAACTAATGACGCAGAAGCGTTATTACGATTACATCAAAGAATATAACAGTGATAATTCAGATGATACACAGATTGTGCCCCCCTCAGCTATGGGAGTTCAGGATCCGCTGCTCAATAATTTGATAGAAGAGCTATCTACTGCACAAACTCAAAAGGATAACCTTATACAAAATAACCAACAGCGGAACCCCATTGTAAACCGCCTTGATATTCAAATAAAAAACCTTAAAAATACCGTTTCAGAGAATATTGCCGCTGCTGCCCGAAGCAATGAAATTTCAATTAACGAAATGCAGAGTCGTATTGAACGAATAGAAAGGGAGATGAGTGAACTTCCCGAAACACAAATGCAAATGGGCGGAATTCAGCGAAACTACAATCTCAATAATTCCATCTATAACTACCTGCTTGAGAAACAAGCCGAAGCTAAAATTACCAAAGCCTCCAATTTACCCGATAACGAGGTTATTGAGCCTGCCCATATGGTTGGGCTATCACCAGTTTCGCCGAAAAATATGATGAATTATTTAATCGCTTTATTTCTGGGGTTTACTTTTCCATTCAGTATTTTATTATTCAAAAGTTTTTTAAAATCTACTATTACCACGCAGGAAGATATAGAAAACATTACAAACGCAATTGTGGTTGGGAAAGTATTTCATTTCAGTGAGCGCAAAGAAAAAAACGTTTTTGTTTCTTCACCGAATGATAAAACAGCAGAGACCTTTCGTACACTGCGGACCAATCTTAATTTTGCGATGAATGGCAGCTCACACAAAACCATTTTGGTGACTTCTTGTTTATCAGGCGAAGGTAAATCTTTTAATGCGCTCAATATCGCAGCATCCTATGCACAAATGGGGAAGAAAACCATTTTGCTTGATTTCGATCTTCGTAATTCGCACTCAGTTATTAAAAAAGTGGACAAAACAACCGGGTTAAGCCTGTTTTTAAACGAAGAGGTGGCGCTGAACGAAATAATCCAAAAAACCGAATTTAAAAATCTCGACTTTATTCATTCGGGACCGGTTCCTCCAAATCCGCTTGATTTAATGGAAAAAGAAATGGTGGTAAACCTTTTTGATTTTCTTAGAAAGAACTATGAGTATATAATTCTTGACTCTCCCCCGTTGGCCCAGGTTTCTGATGCTCTCGCAATAATACGATATTCAAATTTAAATTTGATTGTTACCCGCTACAATGTAACCAAAAAGAAATTACTCCGGTTGGTACTCAGTGAGCTTAAAAATAAAGATATTAACAATGTATATATTGTTTTAAACGACAATAAGCTGGTGAGTGAACAAATGGGATATGGATATTACAAAAAGTGAATTGACTGTATTTAAATTCGCTACAATGTAGTTATGGGAATGAGAAAATCTAAGCTGTTAAATAAAAAATTAAGAACCAACAATGCAGAAATATTAAAATGGCAACTGAAAAACCTGGCCTTAGCACACGGATAACAAAAAAGATATTTTCTAAACGATATCTGGAAAACAAACGATTCAAGCAGGTAATGGCCTTATCAATGGTCAATGTAATTGGTATTCCTTTATCTATTGTTTCCAGTATGATAATAACTCGTTTTTTAGGGCCAGAATCTTATGGCGACTTCAAATTTTTATTAAATGTTTTTAATTTAGCAGTTGTAATATTTTCATTTGGTTTTTTTCAGGCTGGGAACAGGGCTTTGGTTTTGAATCATGACTTAATGAAAGGCAAAGAGTATTATGGAGCAATGCTAATAATTCTTAGTATCCTTTTTATTATAATGAGTATTTTTTTAATAAGTTATGCATTTTTTGATAATAATATTAATGAAAAGGGACTACGAAATACTTTAATATTTATTATCCCATTTTCCTGGATATTTTTATTAGTAGTTTATTTCGAGGTTTTATTCCAGGCCGATAATAAAATTAAACTGCTTGCCAATTCGAGGTTATACCCTAAACTTGGCTTTTTCATTTCTGTCCTGATAATTTATTCATTTTTTCTTAATTATACAGGGAATAAATTGCAAATTATTCTTGGATTTTTCCTAATCACTCAAATTTTAGTATTTATTTATATTATTTATAAAATAAATCCATCCTTCAAGAATTTAAATACGAGGATGAGAGAAATTTTTTATTATAATAAAACCTATGGGTTCAATGTTTACCTTGGCAGTCTTTTTTCTGTTGGCTTTGCTCAGCTGACCGGAATTTTAATTAGCTATTTTGCAAAGGACAATAGTGGGGTGGGCTACTTTTCGCTTGCTGCAACCATCGCATCGCCATTAAGTTTTATCCCAAATGTAATTGCCACAACCCATTATAAAGATTTTTCAACCAGCAAAAATATTCCCCGAAAGTTAATATGGGTTACCATCCTGATAAGCGCTTCTGCACTTTTATTGACTCTGTTATTGGTTAGCCCCTTTATCAATATTTTTTACGGGCAGGAGTTTCATCCGGTAATATCGCTTACCTATATTGTTAGTTTTGGTATTATCCTATCCGGTCTGGCTGATTTTTTTAATCGGTTTCTGGGCGCTCATGGAAAGGGTGGGGCATTGCGAAACAGCTCATTTCTCGTTGGGTTAAGCACGATGGCATTTAATCTGATCCTAATTCCCCGATTTGGAGAAACAGGCGCTGCCTGTACTCTGTTTTTTTCAGGATTAATCTATTTATCAAGCATGAGTTGGTATTATAGAAAGTTGATTATCAGCCTTAAGGACTTTAATTAAATTTGAATAAAGACTTGAAAGGAAAAATTAGTAATATTTTTAACATTTAAAAAGTTTATCAGTTTAAGGATAAATAAATAACTCTTTTTATTAAAAATTATTGATGAATCAACGGTTCATTGTAGAAAATCAAAAAAATATAAAAGTGTTACAAGTATTTTCACAAAATACCTTTTATGACAGTTTCGAAAAAAAAATAGGTTTTTTTGAATATTTCTTTGTTTTGGTCTTAATCTTTTATGCCGGATATTCCAACACTTTTGTTCGTGAAGCTGCTTCAATCAAGGGTAATTTCATTGGTTATGTAATTCCGGTTGGGTTAAGCGTTGTTTTGGCAATTAAATGGAAAATATGGCCCGACAAACGGTTTTATTTCCTGATATTAGGTCTTGCAATCTATTTCTTGGCCATTTCATTAAAGTACAGTCAGATACGGATTACCATTTTTTTGGATTATTTTACTTTGTTCGTGATTGTTTATGTGTGTTATAAAGTTTTGAAATTTAATTTTTTACGGATTTATGAATACTGGCTGTTTTATTTGGCAATAGTGGGATTGATCTTTTGGAGCATTCAATTCGGTTTGGGAGGAGATTCACTTTTTAGCATATTTAGTAAGATCCCGGGCGTAAATTCATTTTCTTTTGTTTCTGGTGGGGGATTAAATGCCATTGTTTATTCTGTGCAGCCTTTTGATTATAACCTGCGAAATAATTTAGGTTCGGGCATCCCCAGAAATTGTGGTTATGCCTGGGAGCCGGGAGCATTTGCGGTTTATCTCAGCCTGGCCATATTTATCAATCTTTTTATTACAAAAACCGATAAAAACAGCAACACCCGGTTATGGGTATTATTGGCTGCACTTTTTACCACGCAATCAACCACCGGTTTTGCCATGTTACTGATCATATTGCTGCATTATTATTATAATAATAATGTCAAAATTATCTTAATGGTTTTTCCTGTTGTTCTTATTGGAGCTTATTTAATTCTTTCCTTACCCTTTATGGCCGATAAAATAGTGGAATTAAGTGATGATAGTACTAATATGGAAATGACCATATTGAGAAGTATTAATAGTGAAGAGCAAATCCATCCACAGCGCTTTGAATCTTTTATGATTGCATTTGAGGATTTCAAAAAAAATCCGATGCTGGGTATTATGGGCGGAGGGCCGGAAGCAAGCTGGACAGCTAAAATTGGAGCAAATATCTCTGTGATTTCCGGAATTGGTAATTTGTTGGCACAGAGTGGGTTGGCGGGGTTTGTTTTTTTTATCTTATTGACTATAAAAAGTTCTTTTTTCCTCTCGGAGCACTATAAATATAGGGGTAAGTTTTTATTGTTCTTTTTGATTTTATTTATTTCAATAAGTTATTCAATATTACTTTTACCTCTAATTAGCTGCTTTTGGATGTTTGGAAATTTTGAGTCACAAAGAAGATATAAAACAAATAACAAGATTGTGCTTTTTAATAAAAGCGCTAATTTGTAAACCTTTTGTTGGAAATCGCCGATCTTTAATAAGCGACCAGAATAATGTATTTTAATAATCCATTGGGTGAAAATATAATAAGACATTCTTTGTATTTTATTTTATAAAAATTAAAAGAAAGTTGTGGGACACAATTTATATTAAACCCTACTTGATTTAAAACATATCAGAAGTTAAAATCAAAAGAACTTTTATCTTTTACATTTAATTTAAGTGAACTTTAAAAAAAGATCAATAATAGGAATTGAAAAAATAATAATGAAATGAAGATTTTAATCACAGGAGGTGCTGGATTTATCGGATCGTATTTTACAAATCTTTTATATGAAGAAGGGCATGAAGTTTTTATTATTGACAATCTCAATCCACAAATACATGGGCAATTCAAATATGATTCTTTTTTATATAAAAGTATTTTAAATAAGGCTGAATTCATCGAGGAAGATATTTTAGAAAGTAAGTATTTGAATACTATTGTAAATAAAGTTGACTATGTTGTCCATCTAGCAGCGGAAACAGGAACAGGACAATCTATGTATGATATTTCGAACTGTGTAAAAACTAATTCATTTGGAACAGCAGTTTTACTTGAAAGTATAATTAAAAATAGGAGTAATATTAAAAAATTTATTTTAGCATCTTCCCGAGCAGTATATGGAGAAGGCAAATATTACTGTATCGAACATGGAAATGTTTATCCGGATGCTCGTAAAATTGAAGACATGCAAAAGGGACAATTTGAATGTAAATGTCCATTTTGCGACAGGGAGGTTTCATCTTTAGCAACAGACGAAAAAAGTGCGATATCTCCAAAATCAATTTATGGAATTACAAAATTTAATCAGGAACAATTGGTAAAAACATTATGTGAAAGCATTAATCTACCTTATACGATTTTCCGATTTCAGAACGTATATGGAAAGGGACAGTCAGTTAATAATCCATACACTGGCATTTTAGCAATATTTTCAAAATTACTTTTGGAAAACAAAGAGATAAATGTTTTTGAAGATGGTTTGGAGTCAAGAGACTTTATACATGTTAATGACATAGTTAATGCTATTTATTATGATTTACTAATTAATAAAAAAAATAAAATTTATAATGTCGGTACGGGGCAAAAAACGACAGTCCTTGAAATCGTTAATTTAATTTTTAAAAATATACAGAGTAACGCAGGTTATCAAGTCACAGGTTCTTTCAGAGCAGGTGATATCAGGCATAACTTTGCTGACATTCAGGCTATACAAAAAGATTTAAACTTTAAACCTGCAATTAAATTAGAAGAAGGAATTTGTAGTTTAATAGATTGGATCATTATTTCAAATGAAGCAGAAATTTTTAAAAAATATGAAAAGAGTTTAGAAGAGATGAAAAATTTCAACTTGTATTTTGAACATAACGTGAAGTAGTTCAAACTACAGAAAAGCAATCATAATATTTAATATAAATTTTTACATTTTTTTTGAAAATATTAACTTTAAATATTAATCCACAATGAATTTAACCAAAGCAAATATTTTATATTTTGATGCAAACAAAACCATTTATACAAGAGGTATTAAAGAAGCATTTGAAAGAAGTTGCAATTCAGTCGATTTCTTCTCCTATGATGAGTTTAATAGAAAAGGAATTATTGGAAAGGTAGATCATTCCTCCTATACTAAAGAACGTGAAAGTAAGATAAATGAAATGTTTAACTATATCAAAAAAAGAAGTTACGATATCATTTTGATAAAAGCTCCTTTTATGATCGAACATGAATTTTTCCAAAGACTTATTTTTCACTTCCCAAACGCAACTAAAATTAATTATAACTGGAGTTCTGTTGAAAAATTTGATTTTCTTCCGTATAAAAAATATTTTGATATAATTTATTCCTTTGACATTAAAGATTGTGAAAAGTATGAGCTTAATTATCACCCACTTTTTTATTTGCCTGAGTTTAAAAAAATAGGATTAAATCATCCTAAGAAATTTGATATTTCATTTATAGGTACATACTTTAACAAAGGTAGATATGAATTTTTTCAGGACTTTATTAAGCTATTAAATAATAAAAATAAAAAAGTAAAACACAAGTTTTATTTCTATTCACCTAACAAAAAAAAGAATCTCAAATTGTTATTTAAAAACCCATCAACATTTAAATATATAGGTTCAAATTTTCTGCCCTTAAATTCAGTAGTAGAAATTATGAGTAATTCAGTGTCGATGATTGATTATCCAATGGATATTCAAACAGGTTTAACCATGCGCACATTTGAAACTATCGCAGCTGGCTTACTTCTTATTACAACCAATGAATATATTAAAAGAGAACCTTTCTATGATTCGGAAAGGATAAAAATAATTAAACCAGATTTAAGTGATTTTGATTTTGATTTTATTCATTCTTATATACCAAGTTGGGACCCTTCTTTTGAAAAATATTCAATAGATAATTGGATTAAAAACATTACTGATTTGTAGATAAACCTTTTTTATGGAAGTCTGGTTTGGCATGGATTTAAATTCTTTAAGAAAATATATTCTTTAAGAAAATTTCACGAATTACAATTTAGAATTATTTTAAGTAATCATGTATTTATGGACGAGAAAGAATCAATACTGTTTTTAGGAGATGTGGTCCCACACAAACTATTTAAGTTTATAAATCATTATCCAACAGTAATCAATTTGGAATGCCCGATAACAATGGTTGGCAACCCGGTTCCGGGGAAAATAAATCTAAATGCCAGTGAAAATCATTTAAACACTATCTTTAATGGTAAATTAATCAGTGTAAGTTTAGGAAATAACCACATTCTGGATTATGGGAAAAAAGGGTTGGAGTCAACTTTAAATGAACTTGAAAAATATAGGATCAGTTGGTTCGGCTTAAACTTAAAAGCAGAAGATAATTATCAACCCTTAATACTTGAAATTAATCAAAATAAATTTGCTTTTCTATCTGCAGTATGCCCGTCAACTTCTCCTGTTATTGATATAGAAAATGGCATTCATTTGGATACTCTGGATATAAAAGAATTGA
Organism: Tangfeifania diversioriginum; assembly: GCF_900141875.1. GTDB lineage: Bacteria > Bacteroidota > Bacteroidia > Bacteroidales > Prolixibacteraceae > Tangfeifania > Tangfeifania diversioriginum. Next base: position 101,279 of record NZ_FQZE01000011.1, read on the forward strand.
TTGACAGTATTATTGAATTAAGAAAGTCAGTAAACAGAATAGTCATCTATATACATTGGGGGGCGGAAGAATCTTCTTATCCTTTAAAAGAGGAAATTGTAAAAGCCAGGAAATTAATTGATGCAGGGGCAGATATAATTATTGGGACCCATGCCCATGCACCTCAGCCGATCGAAAAATATAAAAATGGAATCATCGCATACAATTTAGGAAACTTTATTATGCCAGCATTGAAAAATATTCCAACGTATTATGATGAAAGAGGCAATCCTCAATCATCTTATAATAAAAATCTGATGTTATGGAACAGAATATCCTGGGGAGCATTAATTGATATGAATAGCATGGAATTTAAAGTTAAGAAATACATTTTTATCTTTGACCGGGTTTTTGAATTACCCTTTACCCCGCTCGACAAATACATTCAATTAAGACAAAATCTGGATCATGATAAATATGAACAGATTATACAGAAGCACCTCAAAAAAAGGAAAATTTACAGAAGAATAAGAGACTATATTAACAATCCACACATTCCAAATTTAGTAAAAAACATGGTATGGAAGTAGGTCTTCTTTTAAATTCAAATAATCGGTTATGTCCTTACAGTGAGAGATATAAGGAAATACTGGATGAAAATAATATACATTTTAAACTAATTGATCCTAATTCTTATACATTATTTGATGAACTGCAATCATGTTCGCATTTATTATTTCATCATACTCAGGGCGATACAGATATGTTGATTTATGAATCATTATTTTATATTGCACAGAATGTATTTAACATTAAATGCTATCCAAATTTTGAAACTTACTGGTCATATGAAAACAAAATAAAAGAGTACTATCTGTTAAAAAGTCATGGTTTCCCAATCATTGATTCTCAGGTATTCTGGAATAATAATCACGCTTATAATTTTCTGAATGAAACAGAATTTCCAATCATTGCGAAATTGTCAAAAGGAGCAAGTTCAAGCAATGTGGTTATTTTAAATTCTTTTGGCGAAGGGAAAAAAATTATTGATCAGGTTTTTAATGATGGCGTTAAGGTAAGAGGCTTACAGAATCGTTCGAATTTAACGTCCATATCCAATGTGGGTTATTTTAATTATGGAAAAGCAACTTTAAAATCAATTTTATTAAAACTTAATCTGATAAAAGAAAAAATTGAATATCCGGAATGGCAGATACAAAAAGACTCGATTTTGTTTCAGAAATATTTGCCAAATAATACTTTTGATACCAGAATAACGATTATTGGGGACAGGGCATTTGCATTCAGAAGATTTGTAAGAGAAAATGATTTCAGAGCCTCTGGTAGTGGTAAAATTGATGTCAATCCCGATAAGATAGATATCCGCTGTATCGAAATTGCATTCTCTGTTTCAAAAAAGCTTAATTTTAATACGATGGCTTATGATTTCATATATGATGAAGAAAAAGAACCATGGATTAATGAAATCAGCTATTGTTTTGTGGATTCAGCTGTTCAAAGTTGTCCCGGCCACTGGGATGAAAAATTAAACTGGCACAAAGGTCAATGTTGGCCCCAAAAATGTCAACTAGAAGATTTTCTTGAATTAAATATTTAAACAAGTAACGACTAGTTTGCATGTCATCTATATAATGAAGGGACAGCAATATTATTTCAATTCAAGTAATAAGAAAAACGAGCATTTTAAATAATGAAAATTTGTTTTTGGGGAGATATAGCAAGTGCGCTTAATGGAAATACTTCTGGGGGAGGTGAGTTGCAGTTGGCATTACTGGCCAAAGCACTGGTAAAAGGCGGGCATGAAGTAGTTATTTTAGATTCTGATACATCAACAGATTTTATTACCACAGATGGAATAAAGGTCATTAAAATAAAAGGCTGGAATTCCGGTTTGCCTTTTATCAGGGCTTTTACTCATCGTTTGCCAAAATTATATAACTCCTTAAAAAAACAGCAAGCAGATGTTTATTATTGTCGCATCCGCGATTTCAGGCATCTTCTGGCCTTTTGGGCAGCTCGAAAGGTAAAGGCAAAATTCATATTAGGAATTGCATCCGACCTTGATGTGTCGAATTTCAGTAAAAGAATTAAATATTTTTATTTGGTAAATCGTTTGAGCTTATGGGTAATGTTCAATGGTTTGCTGACTGAGATAATATATCCTTTGCTTTTAAGAAAAGCAGATCTTGTTTTGGTTCAACATTCCGGGCAAAGAAATATTTTACTTCAAAAGAGTATTAAATCGCAGGTCTTTTCAAACATTTTTGAACAGATTGAAATCCAATTAAAGCAAGATCAAGTGCCGGATCATTTTGTTTATGTAGGAAGCCTTGATAAAAGAAAAGGAATTGTGGATTTTTATGAAATGGTGAAGAAATCGCCTGCCTACAAGTATAAAGTGATTGGATCGCCCCGCGATAAGACCGCCTTACGGATTTATCAAAAACTTAAAAAATTTCGGAATGTATCTCTTTTAGGAAAGTTAACTCAACCGGAGACATTACATCATATTGCAAGTTCAAAAGCACTTATAAGTACCTCTCCCATGGAAGGATTTCCCAATGTGTTTGTAGAAGCATGGGCTTGCGGGATACCGGTATTATCACTTTATGTCGATCCGGGGGGTATTATTAAAAGGGAAAAATTAGGTTTTGCAGCGGATGGTGATATTGATAGAATGATAAAAGCAATGAATCGTCTCGGAAATCAAAATGGTTTAGAGAAAAGAGCTAAAACATACGTGAAAGAATTTCATACTTTAACAGAGAATAAAATAGCCGAAATCAGCAGTCTGTTTTATGAAGTTAAAGAGAATAGTGTAAATGTTTGATAATATTTGATTTAATTGAATTAAGATGAGTGGTTTAGTGAGTGACTTAAAAGATATAGTATCATCACAATTTCAGAAATTATATTTTAAGAAATGGACAATCGGAATTTTCCGCGATAATATTGATAATATAATCAAAAATAAATCCTTTGATCCCGACATTTACTGGCTAAATTTAAAATCTCTGGCTAAATTTGATGCAGACCCCTTCTTTTTGGAGTCAAATGATGGAAGCATTAGTGTTATTTTCGAGGAATATCTGTACAAAAACAATTATGGTAATATTTCCATGATGTCACTTGATCATGACTTCAAAGAAATAAATCGAAAAACAGTTTTAGACATCAAAAGTCACCTTTCATATCCCTTTGTTTATAAGGAGAATAACAAGGTATATGTTTTTCCGGAATCAAAACAATCGGGCAGTTTGTCGTGTTATGAATATGTTTCAGAAAAGAAATCCCTTGTATTTATAAAAATAATGTTGGATTTACCTTTGCTTGATTCCACGATTATAAAGCACAACGGTAAATACTATATTTTTGGGACCACAAGCAAAAACGACAATGAATATTATTTACATCTCTTTTTCTCAGACAGTTTATTGGGTACATACATTGCTCACCCCAATAATCCGGTGAAAGAAGGACTAAACGGAACCCGGTCAGCAGGTAACTTTATCAGGGTGGATGGAGTTTTGTACCGACCTGCCCAAAACTGCGAAGAGCAATATGGCAAATCAATAACGATTCAAAAAGTTACAGAATTAAGTGAAACCAAATTTGTTGAGGAAACATATATGGATATTTGCATCAATAAGATAAAGAATAAAAATATTCATACCATCCATACCATCAATATCATGGATAATATCATTGCAGTTGATGGAATGCATTGGACATTCCGACCAGTATTTCAGATCAGGGAAATCATTAAACGAAAACTCAGTCTTTATTTTTAAGACTGATTCAGTCATAAGTTTTTAACATTGAAGATTATAATATTTGTAATCGATTATACCAATATTCAAAATGACCTTTATTTTCCAAAAAAAACTTAATTAGTTGATAGTAGGTGAACTGGATATCAATAATCAGCCTTTAATTTTATGATATATTCATGGTAATATTTATATAGTAACTGATTATTTAATCATCATTTTAAGCAATTATTACAGAATTTAATTTTTTTTATCAAAAAGTTGGATGCCTAGTATTTTACTTAAAAACTCAATATGTTTCCTAAATTAATTAAATTATATTACCTCCCATACAGATTATTTAATCAGGTACTTTGGGCAAAAAAGATTGGAGTTAAGGTTGGTTCCGATTGCAGATTTTATAAGCTGTCATTCAGCACTGAACCATATCTTGTTGAAATTGGTAATCATGTTTCTGCTACAAAGGTACATTTTGAAACCCATGATGGTGGCTTATGGATTTTTAGAAAGAGACATCCACACTGGGATAAAATTAGTACAATCAAAATTGGAAATAATGTTTATTTAGGCTATGACGTTATTATATTGCCAGGTGTAAAAATAGGTAATAATGTAATTGTTGGAGCAAGATCTGTTGTAACCAGAAACATTCCTGATAACTCAGTAGCAGTTGGTTCACCTGCAAGGGTCATCAAATCAACAGATGATTATTACAATAAAATTAAAAATGAGGTTATTGAAACCAAACATTTATCAAGAAGGTCCAAAAAAAAATTTCTGTTAAAGCATTTTAACATTAGTTGAGGATTAGAACATTATTCAGTATTATTTACAAGGAAGATTATGGTGCGTTATATTATTTTGACTATTTATTAAAGAATAAGCGAATTCGGTGTGGAATAATAAAATTTTAACATAAACTTCTTATCCTTTTAAATCTTGAGTTAACGAACTAAATGAAAAAAATTGTTATCCTCAATAATTGGTTAATAAGCGGTGGGGCTGAGAAACAAGGTCTTATGCTTGCCAAATTTTTAAATAAGTATTTTAAAGTTTACTATTGTGTTTATTATTCACATAAAATCGAAGAAAAGTTTATGAATGAGATAATGGAACACAATATTGAACTGATTTTATTAAAAGGCAGTCATTTAAGGAAAATAGTAAGTTTCTTTAATTTTTGTAAACAGAAGAAAATATCAGTTATTATATCTTATCTTTTTATTGGTAATTTAATTAATGCAGTTGTAGGCTCTGTTTTAAAGGTTAAGCATCGTATCGGTGGCATCAGAAATTCAAAACATTCGGTAATTAAGAATTTTATTCAGCGATTTCTCCACAATCATTTTCTTACAATGTCAATCTCCAATAGTTTCAGTGGAAAAGAGGAATGCATAAACTATGGATTCGATGCAAACAAAATGATGGTTATTCACAATTGTTTTGAGTTTAATAATAGGGCTGCGATTAAAAAAGATGAAATGTTTATTAGAGTCATTACCGTAGCCCGTTTTGTTCGTCAAAAAGATTATATGACTTCAATTAAAGCTATTCATTACGCAATAACAAACTCAAAAAATAAAAACATTCATTACACGATAATTGGGTATGGAGAATTTGAAACCAAAATTAGAAATTGGATAAATGAGTTATCTCTTACTAACAATGTATCTTTAGTCCTGAATCCTAAAAATGTGTATCAATATTTAGCAGAGTCAGATGTTTACCTGTCAACTTCACTTTTTGAAGGTTTATCCAACTCTATTATGGAAGCTATGAGTTTTTCCTTGCCAATTGTTGCTACAAATGTGGGTGATAATGAATTTCTTGTAAAAAATGGATTTAATGGATATTTGACGAAACCAGGAGATTTTGAAAATCTCGGAATGCATGTACTGGAATTATCGGAGAATGAAAAATTGAGAACTGAATTAGGTAATAATAGTTATACACATTTGAAAGAAAACTTCTCGGTTGCCAGATTTGAACATAATTACCTCACCTTAATTAATCAACTTGTACATTGAAGAAAATGAAAATTTGTGTTATCGGCACAAGAGGTTTTCCCAATATTCAGGGAGGCATTGAAACACATTGCGAAGAATTATACACAAAAATTGCAGATAATTTTAATTGTGAAATAATTGTGTTTAGGAGAAAACCCTATGTAAAAGAATATAACACAATCTATAAACAGATAAGATTTATCGATTTGTGGGTTCCTAAGAATAAATATCTGGAAACATTTTTACATTCTTTTCTCTCTACCGTTTATACCATTTTTCTAAATCCGGATATTGCTCACTATCACAATACCGGTCCGGGGGCATTTATTCCAATCTTAAAACTTTTTAATATAAAAGTTGTATTCACTTATCATAATCTTAGCTATACGCAAAAAAAGTGGAACAAAGCTTCTAAATTATTTCTTCACCTGACAGAAAGAATTAGTATCAACTTTTCAGATAGTATTATTTTTATTTCAGGTACTATGAAAAATATTTTGGTTGAAAAATATAAATTATCAAAATGGGAGATTATCAGAAACGGAATAAAAACACCTAAACGTGCTGTTCATTCTGATTATCTAGAATCATTAGGTCTTGAAAAGTATAATTATATCTTAGCAATAGGAAGGTTTTTGGAAGAGAAGGGATTTGATTATTTAATTGATGCTTATAAATTGACAGGGGTAAGTGATATTAAACTGGTAATTGCAGGAGATACAGACTATCCCACTACGTATAGCAAAAAATTAAAAAATAAAGCTAAAGCAAATAATATTATTCTTACTGGATTTATCAAAGGTGAGAAATTACAACAAATATTTTCTTTTTCGCGCCTTTATATAATGTCTTCTTTTCAGGAAGGTCTGCCAATTTCCCTTTTAGAGGCTATGAGTTACAATATAGATGTTTTGTCATCAGATATACCTCCTAACTTAGAGGTCGGACTTGAAGAAAATGATTATTTTGAGGCAGGTAATTCTGAAGTTTTGTCAAGAAAAATTTTAGCAAAATTACAAAATCCTACAGTTAGAGACTTCGATAATAAACTGAATGAAACATACAATTGGGATTCAATTGCATTATCCACTTTTAACGTATATAAAAAAACACTAAACCAATGATAAAAGGAGCAATAGTCGGACTGGGCAAAATGGGGCTTTCCCACGCAGCCATTTTGGGCGCCCAGCCTGATGCAGAAATGGTGGCCGTTTGTGATGCCTCATCGCTGGTATTAAATGCTTTTAAAAAATACAGCCAGGTAAAAACATACAGCGATTATAAGGAAATGATGAATAAGGAACCACTGGATTTTGTTTTAATCGCCACTCCAACACGATTTCATTATCCAATGGTAAAACTGGCACTGGAACGCGGATTGCATGTGTTTTGCGAAAAACCATTCAGCCTCACCGTTTCAGAAGGGGAGGAGTTAGTCAGGTTAGCTGATGAAAAGGGAGTGTTCAATCAAGTGGGGTATCATAATCATTTTATCGGAACATTCAGGGAACTAAAACGGCTGCTTCAGTCCAGGGTATTGGGCGACTTGGTTCATTTTTCAGGAGAAGCTTATGGCCCGGTGGTAGTAAAGGAAAAGGTGGGAACCTGGCGGTCGAAATCTGAGGAAGGCGGTGGATGCCTGTACGACTATGCATCGCATGTTATCAATCTGATCCAGGAAATTATTGCCCGCCCGGTAAAGGCAAGCGGCACTCAGCTAAAGCGTATATTCTCAAAAAGCGTTGAAGATGCCGTTTATGGCACTCTAATATTGGAGAACGGATTAAGTGGGATCTTGTCGGTAAACTGGAGCGATGAAACCTACCGAAAAATGTCAACATCAATCACTGTCCAGGGGAAAAACGGAAAAATAATTTGCGATGCCACAGAAATTAAAATATACCTAAACGAACCTGTTGAAAAGGAAGGCCTGGATAAAGGCTGGACCATTAAATATATCACCGACCTCGCCATTCCGGTAGATTTCTACCTTCGGGGTGAAGAGTACAGTGCGCAAATCGACAATTTTATCGATTGTATCAAGCAAAAAAAACAAACAGATTATAACTCGTTTGAACAGGGTCTTTGTACCGATAAGGTTATTGAATTAATTATAGCTGACTACAAAAAACAATAAACATGGATAAAGTTCTATTTGGCGACAACCAGTTTTTTGCGGTAAATCATGCTTCCGACGAAAAAGCAAGAGCACAGTCGATCCGTTTTAAGGAAGATTCGGCCATTATTAATGTAATCGATCAGGCCATAGATTTGGGCATCAATACCTTTATGTGCACTACGCACGACCGTATCGGAAATATATGCGACCATATGCGGGCAAATCCATTGAGGTACAAAGATTTTAATATTTATCCCTGTATGCCTTATGCGCACAAATATGCTAATGCTGTTACCGAATTGGGGATCATGGGAACAATCAAACAGTATGTCCCGGGAAATGTATTCGGTACCTTTGCCAAAGGAGGTTTTGCTTTTATCAGCAAAGACTTTAAGTCTTTGATGGAATTATTGATAGATGCCGAAATGAAAATGTTTAGGGGTATTAAAACCCCTGTAATTTTTATTCAAAATGTGCTTGTCGATTTGATTCTTGGATTAAAAATGTTTGAAGTATTTAAGGAATATGATGCATACATCCGAAAAAAGTACAATGCCGAACCGGGCTACATTACTATGAATATGCCTGCACTGCTCGATGCCTTGAACTCTGTTGGTATAGAAAATCCTATAATATGTAGTTCCATCAACAAAATTGGGTTCAGGATGAGTGGCGGCATTGAAGTTTACGAAAAATACCTAAAAGAAAAAGAATTCAGGCCTGTGGCTATGCAAGTGTTGGCTGCCGGAGCGTTACGACCTGAACAAGCCACTGAATACCTGGGCAGATTTCCGAAAATAGAATCTGTATTATTTGGTGCTTCCTCAAAAAGCCATATTGAGGAAACAAAAAGTTTAATTGAAACTCATTGTAAATAATCCCCTCCCCGGACAGGACCTTTCGCATCTAACAGAGGTTTTTACCAAACAACATTGTTTAATAAATAGTTAATAAAATGATATCCAACCGCAATATACTGATTACCGGTGGAGCAGGTTTTATTGGTTCCAACTTGTGTGAAAAATTGATTGAACTTGGCAATAAGGTAGTGTGCCTCGACAATTTTTCAACGGGTAATATGAAAAATATAGAGTTTCTGCTCCCAAATCCCAACTTTAAACTGATTACCGGTGATATCCGAAATCCGGATGATTGCAGGGAAGCCGTCCACGGAATGGATTTTGTTTTACACGAAGCCGCACTGGGATCAGTGCCGCGCTCAATAAAGGACCCGGCAACAACAAATGAAGTGAACATCAGCGGATTCCTGAATATGCTGATTGCGGCGCGAGATGCCAAGGTGAAAAGATTTGTTTATGCGGCAAGCTCTTCAACTTATGGCGATTCTGCCGGACTTCCAAAGGTGGAGGATGTAATTGGACAGCCTCTTTCCCCCTATGCCGTAACCAAATACGTAGATGAATTGTATGCAAATGTTTTTTCAAAACTTTTCAGTATCGAATGCATAGGCTTGCGCTACTTCAACGTTTTTGGGCGAAAACAGGATCCAAACGGGGCTTATGCTGCGGTAATTCCACATTTTGTGAAATTGTTGATCAGCCATCAGTCACCAGTAATTAACGGTGATGGCGAATATTCAAGAGATTTTACCTATATCGAAAATGTGATTCAGATGAATTTGCTCGCCTTAACGGTAAATAATCCGGATTCCATTAACACAGTTTATAACACGGCATACGGAGAGCGTACCACGTTAAACCAATTGGCCGGATATCTCAGAGAGTTTCTTTCTGAATACGATCCAGTCATAAAAAATATTCAATTCTTATTCGGGCCGGCCCGAAAAGGGGATATCCCCCATTCCCTCGCATCTGTGGAAAAAGCTCAAAAATTGCTGGGGTATCATCCTGAATATAACCTGCGCGATGGATTAAAGGAAGCGGTGCAATGGTATTGGGAAAACCTGAAGTAAATTAAAAAATACTAAAAATGATAGACCAGATTAAAATTGCGATAGTAGGACTTGGATATGTTGGCTTGCCACTTGCCCGGCTATTTGCAACAAAATACCCTGTGGTTGGTTTTGATATAAACAGTACCAGAGTTGCTGAAATTATGGGGGGAAACGACTCAACACTTGAAGTAGAACCGGAAAAATTAAAAAAAGTGTTGACGATAAACAATCCCACGATTACAAAAAATAACGGGGAAAATAGCCCGGGTTTGTTCTGCACAACCGATATTGGGGAAATTCAAAACTGCAATTTTTACATTGTCACTGTTCCTACACCGGTAGATCGTTATAACCATCCGGATCTGACACCTTTGATAAAAGCCAGTGAAACCATTGGGAAAGTGATATCAAAGGGTGATATTGTGGTTTACGAATCAACGGTTTACCCGGGAGCAACCGAAGAGGAGTGTATCCCCGTTGTGGAAAGAACTTCGGGATTAAAGTACAATGTTGATTTTTTTGCAGGATATTCCCCGGAACGTATAAACCCCGGAGACAAGGAGCATACGGTGGAAAAAATTAAAAAGGTTACCTCGGGTTCCACTCCCGAAACAGGCCAAATCGTTGATTCCGTTTATCGTTCTGTAATTTTGGCCGGAACACACCTTGCCCCCGCTATTAATGTGGCTGAAGCCGCCAAGGTTATTGAAAATAGTCAGCGCGACATTAATATTGCATTTGTTAATGAACTGGCAAAAATTTTTAATTTGATGAATATTGATACATCATCAGTTTTGGAAGCAGCCGGTACAAAATGGAATTTTCTGCCATTTAAACCTGGGCTGGTCGGAGGACATTGTATTGGTGTTGATCCTTTCTATCTGGCACAGAAAGCAGAGCAATTTGGCTATCATCCTGAAATTATCCTTGCCGGGCGCCGACTCAACGACAGTATGGGTAAATACGTGGTGTCTGAATTAGTTAAATTAATGATAATTAATGGATTGTCGGTAAAAGGGGCTAAGGCACTCATGTTGGGCATTACCTTCAAAGAGAATTGCCCTGATATTCGTAACACAAAAGCCATTGATATTTACCGTAACCTTCGGGAATATGGAATGGAGGTTGACGTTTATGATCCCTGGGCGGATCCCGAAGAAGTAAAAAATGAATTTCAGATTCATATGATGAGTAAATATCCGGAGGGAAATGGTTATAATGCCATTATCCTTGTCGCGGCACATCATGAATTTTTAAAGATTAATATACAAGCTCATAAATCACAGGGCTGTATTATTTACGATGTTAAAGGTTTGTTCAGTCCCGAATTAGTTGATGGAAGATTGTAAATGATAAAAAGGTTATTTTAAGGATTTTAAAACATACCTTTTTAAAATGTTTAGTATTGTTGAATCTTTAAGCGAATTAAATTTTTGACTCTATCAATTACGGAGGTTCAATTATTTGTTTATCAGTGTTTTATTGATATTTGTACTATGGTTAATTATCAACAGTAACTGAAATCAAATGAAATTAATTAAAGGATTAATTAAGCAGATATATGAAAAATTATTACTAAGAAGCAGTCCAGAAAAGAGAATTCGTTATCTGCGAAAACAAGGAGTGAAAATTGGGGAAAATTGCCTGATAAATACCATGCAGTTTTCAACCGAGCCCTATTTAATAGAAATTGGCAACCGGACGATCATTGCCAGTGATACCGAATTTTTTACACACGATGGTTCTGTTCATTGTTTCAGGGATGAATTTGATGGAATTGTTTGTGGTAAAATTAAAATTGGTAACAATGTTTTTATAGGAGCTAAAAGCATTATTTTAATGAACACAACCATTGGGGACAATTGCATTGTCGGAGCCGGTAGTGTTGTCCGGGGTAATTTTCCCGATAATTCAGTTATTATGGGAAATCCAGCCAAAGTGGTGTCAAATTTTCACATTCAGAAATTGATTTTTCGCAATAGCAAAGGCTATTTGAATACGACCAACCTGTCGCCATCCGAAAAAGAAAGATTAATTAAAAAACACTTTGGTGTAGAATAAATTTATTTATAAATTTTCAATTTGTAGTAACATGAAATTCAATTACTTAATACTTGGAGGTGCAATTTTACTGGTGGCCATCTTATTATTCAGGTTTTTTAACAAGAAGGAATCAGGTAATGAGTATAAAATCCTCTTTCTCCATCACAGCACCGGAAATATCATTAAAAATGCCGGCTCCCCACCAATTCGTTACATTGGGAAGCTGATAAATCAAAAATCGTTTGTGGCAAAGTGGCTGGAAGATTATAACGAAAAGCATGGAACCAACTATGTTTTTGAGGAACAATTTTTCCCCAAAAAAAAGCCTTATGGCTGGAATAATTACCCGTATGATTATTACAACATCTGGGTAAAGAATGCCGGTGAAGCACCTTATATGAATGAACCCACCCTTGAGATACTCACAAAAAAATACAACATGATTGTATTCAAACATTGTTTCCCGGTTAGTGATATCGATGAGGATATCAATCAACCTGATATCAATTCCCCGGAAAAAAGGATCGAGAACTACAAACTTCAGTATAACGCTCTGAAACAAAAAATGCTGGAGTTTCCCGATACTAAATTCCTGGTATGGACGGGGGCCGCACGGGTCGAAAAAAGCATAACTAAGGAAAGAGCGCAAAGGGCGAAATCTTTTTTTGACTGGGTTCGAAAAGAGTGGGATACCCCAGACGATAACATCTATATCTGGGATTTTTATGATATTGAAACTGAAGGTGATCTTTATTTAAAACCGGAATATGCAAGTAGCCCGACAGATTCCCATCCAAATAAGATATTAGCCGAAAAAGCTGCTCCTCTTTTGTGTCAACGGATTGTTGAGATAACCAAGTTGAGCAAACAGGATTCTTCAGAAGTTGACATGTTGCATGAAAACGTTGCGAAAGTAAAGTAACTTTAAAGATTATAAGAAAATAAAACAAGCAAACTCATTACAGATGAAAGAAAAAGCTATATCTATTTTTGTTTTTAGCCTGTTTTTTATCTTCCCAATTCAGAATTGTTTTTCGGGCCATAGCAACGAAGAAATTGATCAGAATATTTCACAGGATTTTCCCGATGAAATCATATTTTACACCACCGGCAGCTCTTTTTCACCTGTGCTGACCTTGCGTGCCGATGCCGAGGTTACCTGGACATGGGCTGACAGCACCACGAGTAATTCGCCTGCGCCAGAGAAAGATTACGGGTCAAATGCGTTAAGGGCTAACAGGGTAAAGGTTACTCCCTGGAGTGCAGTGCGGCGTATAAACATAGGATACGATGCAGGAGATGATGGCACTCCTGATATAGAACTTGTTGAAGATCAGAGAGTTTATTCGGTCGAGAATCTCCACCTGGTTGCTCCTTATTTAAAAGAATGGTGTTCCTCTTACAACGATATTACTGAATTGGACTTCAGTAACTTTACCGAACTGGAAACGATAGAATGCTTCCTTTCAACTACGCTGGAGGAAGTTAATCTTACCAATACAAATAAATTAAAGCGAGCATGCTTTGAATTTAATGGCTTAAAAAATCTTGACTTGAGCGATTCTCCTCTCTTGCAGGATTTACGTGCGGCTGCCAATAGCTATACTACAATCACATTGCCTAATGAGACTGACAGTTTATGGCATTTATGTGTTCATCATAATGATTTCTTCAATCAGCACTTTTTTAATGATATGAGCCGATACCCCAATATTGCGGATTTGTTAATAGAATATACCAACCAGCAAGGGGAATTAGTCATTCAAAAATCAAATCCAAACAGGAATATTGAGATTCGTGCATTTGGGAATGAATATACTTCTGTCGATTTTCGGGGAGCTCTTAAAAATGAATATCTTTGGGGAATTGTGGATATGGATCATAACGAGCTTAGCGAAGTAAATATTGAAGGATGCGTTCAGATTAAACAACTGGACCTGAGTTACAATAAACTTACTTCTGCAGGAATCGATGATGTATTAAGGCAAATGGATGAGCTTGGTACTGATCCCCAAAACGGCACTATTGATTTACGCAACAATCAGCCGCCAACCTATACAGGGTGGGTTCATAAAAACAATCTGGAAAACAAAGGATGGACCGTATCTACGGATTTATATGTGCCCGTGGGAAGCATTTCAATAACCGGAGGGAATACAATATCAACCGATAACAGCACCTTGCAATTAGAGGCAGAAGTCATGCCCGCCGATGCAACAAACAAAACAGTAGCCTGGTCGGTCAGCAATGAAACAGGAAGGGCGACCATAAACGCTTCGGGGCTACTAACAGCCGAAAAGGACGGGACAGTCACAGTTGTCGCCACTGCTGTTGACGGCTCCGGAGTCACCGGAGACCTTCAGGTAACCATCTCGAACCAGGTTATTCCCGTGGAAAGCATTTCAATAACCGGAGGGAATACAATATCAACCGATAACGGCACCTTGCAATTAGAGGCAGAGGTCATTCCCGCCGATGCAACAAACAAAACAGTAACCTGGTCGGTCAGCAATGAAACAGGAAGGGCGACCATAAACGCTTCGGGGCTACTAACAGCTGAAAAGGACGGGACAGTCACAGTTGTCGCCACTGCTGTTGACGGCTCCGGAGTCACCGGAGACCTTCAAGTAACCATCTCGAACCAGGTTATTCCCGTAGAAAGCATTTCAATAACCGGAGGGAATACAATATCAACCGATAACGGCACATTGCAATTAGAGGCAGAAGTCATGCCCGCCGATGCAACAAACAAAACAGTAGCCTGGTCGGTCAGCAATGAAACAGGAAGGGCGACCATAAACGCTTCGGGGCAGCTAACTGCCGAAAAGGACGGGACAGTCACAGTTGTTGCCACTGCTGCTGACGGCTCCGGAGTCACCGGAGACCTTCAGGTAACCATCTCGAACCAGGTTATTCACGTGGAAAGCATTTCAATAATCGGAGGGAATACAATATCAACCGATAACGGCACCTTGCAATTAGAGGCAGAGGTCATTCCCGCCGATGCAACAAACAAAACAGTAGCCTGGTCGGTCAGCAATGAAACAGGAAGTGCGACCATAAACGCTTCGGGGCAGCTAACTGCCGAAAAGGACGGGACAGTCACAGCTGTTGCCACTGCTGCTGACGGCTCCGGAGTCACCGGGGAACTGCAAATTACCATTTCGAATCAAAAGATTCTTGTTGAAAGTATTGAGATAATCAGTACTATTTCAGGTGATACAATTAGAGGTATTGGGAGACAGGTACAATTTGATGTAATTTTAACCCCCTCTGACGCAACAAATCAAAACATTGAGTGGTCGGTTGAAAATATTACAGGGGAGGCCATTATAGACAGTACGGGATTATTGACAACACAATATCCGGGGGTGGTTAAAGTTATTGCAAAGGCAACTGATGAATCAAATCATACAAGTACGAAGGAATATGTTATTGTAATCCCTCTTGGTATAGAACTCAATTCATCCAAGTTAGGTGTTAAAATTTTCCCAAATCCTACGGAAGGAGAGATGAAAATTCAAATTGAGGGTATTTCTGATCAGGGAGCTGATATTGAAATTTGGGATCCCTCAGGTCGATTACTTATGAAGAGAAAAGTTTTTGAAAAACTTTCATACTTTTCATTGGAAAGTTTTGGAGGCAATAATTTCCTCATAATTATTAGAACTAATAATGAACTAATAGTTCACAAAGTCATTAAAAACCGCTGATGATAGAGTGTCATTTGGCTATTAGTTTTTTTGATCTCTAAAAGAAAAAACAACAGTTTTTCAGTTTTCAATTTATTTTACATACTAAACCATTACAGATGAAAGAAAAAGCAATAACTATTTTTATTTCCAGCCTGTTTTTTATTTTTCCAATCCAGGATTGTTTTTCGGGTCTTAACAACGAAGAAACAAACCAGAATATCGCACAGGATTTTTCCGATGAAATCATTTTTTACACTACTGGCAGTTCTTTTTCACCTGTGCTAACCTTGCAAGCCGACGCAGAGGTTACCTGGACATGGGCTGATGGCACCACGAGTAATTCGCCTGCACCAACGAAAGATTACGAGTCAAATGCGTTAAGAGCCAACAGGCTAAAGGTTACTCCCTGGAGTGCAGTGCGGCGTATAAACATAGGATACGATGCAGGAGATGATGGATCCCCGGATATAGAACTTGTTGAAGATCAAAAAGTTTCTTCGGTCGAGAACCTCCACCTGGTTGCTCCTTATTTAAAAGAATGGTGTTCTTCCTACAACGATATTACTGAATTGGATTTCAGTAACTTCGCAGAACTGGAAACGATAGAATGCTTCCTTTCGACTACGCTGGAAGAAGTTAATCTTACCAATACAAATAAATTAAAGCGAGCATGCTTTGATTTTAACAACTTACAAACTCTTGATTTGAGCGATTCGCCTCACTTACAGGATTTACGTGCATCTGACAATAGCTTTACTGCTGTTACATTACCTGATAAGACGGATAGTTTGTGGCATTTATGTATTCATCATATCGATTTCTCCAATCAGCATTTTTTTAATGATATGAGTGGATACCCCAATATTGCGGAACTGTTAATAGACAATAACAACCAGCAGGGAGAATTAGTTATACCAAAATCAAATCCAAACAGGCATATTGAGATACGTGCATATGGGAATGAATATACTTCTGTTGATTTTAGGGGAGCTTTTAAAAATGAATATCTTTGGGGAATTGTGGATTTGGACCATAATGAACTCAGCGAAGTAAATATTGCAGGTTGCGTTCAGATTAAAGAATTAGACTTAAGTTTTAATAAGCTTACTTCTGCAGGAATCGATGATGTATTGAGGCAAATGGATGAGCTTGGTACTGATCCCCAAAACGGCACCATTGATTTACGCAATAACCAACCGCCAACCGAAGAAGGATGGATTTATAAAACCAATCTTGAAAATAAAGGATGGACTGTTTACACGGATGTGTATGTGCCGGTGAAAAGTATTTCGATTAGCGGGGGCAACACAATTTCAACTAATAACGGAATTCTGCAATTACAGGCAGAAGTCCTGCCCGCTAATGCTACAACTAAAACGGTAAACTGGTCAGTTATTAATGAAACAGGAAGCGCTACCATAAACTCTTCCGGGTTGCTCACTGCTGAAAAAGAAGGGATTGTCCGGGTAATCGCAAGTGCTACCGACAGCTCAGGAGTGACAGGTGAACTACAAATAACCATTAAGAACCAGACGATTCTGGTTAAGAAACTGGAGATAATCAGCAATATTCCGGGTGATACAATTAGAGGTATTGGAAAACAGGTACAATTTGATGTAATCCTAACTCCCTCAGACGCAACAAATCAAAAGACGGATTGGTTTGTCGAAAATATTACAGGAGAGGCCATTATAGACAGCACGGGATTATTGACAACACAAAACCCAGGTATGGTTAAAGTTATTGCAATGGCTACCGATGAATCAAAATATACTAGTACGAAGGAGTATTTCATTGCTATCCCGGTTGGCGTAAAACTCCGTTCATCCCAGCCAGGTGTTAAAGTCTTTCCAAATCCGACGGACGGAGAGATAAAAATTCAAATTGATCGTATTTCTGACCAGGGAGCCTCCATTGAAATTCGGGATTTCTCAGGTCGGTTACTTATGAAAAAGGAAGTGTTTGATAAACTTTCAAACTTATCGTTAGTGAATTTTGAAGGCAATAATTTCCTCATTATTGTTGATGCAAATAATGAATTAACGGTTCAAAAAGTCATTAAAAAATAGTTAGTCGCTGATAATATAACAGAATTGGGCTGTTTGGGGATTTTTATTTATAAGGTGCAGATTTTAAGTTAAGAACAACCATACTACGAAATGTAAATTTTAACACTATGAACCTGAAAAACAATAAATCATTTTCACAAGAAATTTTGAAAATTGAAAATGTAGAAGAAGAAGTAAACAGGATATCAAAAAGGTTAAAAAAAGATATCACTGAAATTTTAAAACGCAAAGGGGCAGTAGTTGGAATAAGTGGAGGCGTTGACTCTTCGTTAACCCTTGCCCTGGCAGTAAAAGCACTTGGTTCCGAAAATGTAATTGGTATCATGTTGCCTGAAAAAGACTCCAGTGGTGAAAGCATCGCTTTTGCACAAAAATTGGCTGAAAAATTCAATGTTCAAACCATTGAAGAAAACATTACAGGTGCCTTAAAAGGATTTGGTTGTTATAAAAGAAGAGACGAGGCGGTGGTTCGTGTATTTCCGGAATACAATCCAGATACCTACAAAATGAAAATTGGAATTGATAAACGTAGTTTAAATCAATCGTTGCCACCGGTATTTACAATTACAATAGTTAATAGTAATGGTACAGAAAAACGGAAGATCTTACCCATAAAGGAGTACCTTCAGATAGTTGCCGCATCGAATTTTAAACAACGCAGCCGGATGTCTATGCTATACTATCATGCAGAGAAGTTACATTATGCCGTAGTTGGAACCCCAAACAAACACGAGGTAGAACAAGGATTTTTTGTAAAATATGGTGATGGAGGAGCGGACATAATGCCTATTGCGCATTTATATAAATCGCAGGTTTATCAATTAGCGGA
This sequence comes from Tangfeifania diversioriginum, assembly GCF_900141875.1. Taxonomy (GTDB): domain Bacteria; phylum Bacteroidota; class Bacteroidia; order Bacteroidales; family Prolixibacteraceae; genus Tangfeifania; species Tangfeifania diversioriginum. The sequence goes on from NZ_FQZE01000011.1 coordinate 119,725, forward strand.
GCATGTGGGTGTCCCAAATGAGATTATCAAGCGCACACCAACAACAGACACCTACTCTGCCGAACAAACCCAGGAGGAGTTTTTCTTCCAGCTGCCTCATCAGGAAATGGATTTAATTTGGTATGGCATGGAAAACAAAATATCCCCTGATAAAGTTGGAGAAGCTTTGGGAAAATCGGCTGAATATATAGAAATAGCGTATAAAAGTCTTGAAAGGAAAAAAAGGACAACTGAATATTTAAGGATGCAACCTCTAAAATATTAGGAAAATGAACAGTATTGACTACCTTTTCGAAAATACATACGCGTTGGAGAAGGATTTTATTTTAGGTCCTCAGGAAAAGTGTTCCTATGCAACCCTATTCGAAAGTTCATATAGATTAGCAGCATATTTGCAAAAATATGTAGGGCAAAATAATAACATTATTCTCATAGCTCAAAATAGCCTGTTTTTTGTTATAGCCTATCTGGCCATTATCAAGTCAGGAAATACTTGTATCCCCTTAAATCCAACGGTCGAACAAAAGAATTTTGATTTTATTCGAGAAAAGACAAAATGTTCTTTGGGGTTTATTGCGAAAAAGGGAGTTCAAAAACTAAATGTAAAAATCGATATAATTTCGGAAGAGAATCTTGAACTAATAATAAATGGCAAAACAACAGAACGTTGTGAGATAGAAAAAGATTTTGATGAAAACCGTGTGGCCGAAATAATATTTACCTCAGGCTCCACATCCACTCCCAAAGGCGTTATATTAACGCATAAAAATATAATTGCCAATACAAATTCAATTATTCAATATCTGGAATTAGAAGAGAATGATATAATGCTGGTTGTTTTACCATTCTTTTATTGCTACGGCCTTTCACTGTTGCATACCCACCTGCGGGTTGGAGGCCAATTGGTTTTAAATAATAACTTTATCTTCCTGGCATCAACAATAAATAATATTAACAAATATAATTGTACAGGTTTTGCCGGTGTTCCAAGTCATTTTCAAATTTTGTTAAGAAAAAACAATCTTTTCAAAAACACAGAATTCCCTTCGCTTCGATATGTAACCCAGGCTGGTGGCAAATTGCATAATACTTTTATCAAAGAATTTATCCATTCTTTTCCAAATATTCAGTTTTATACCATGTATGGTCAGACTGAAGCTACCGCCCGTTTATCGTACCTGCCTCCAGCGAAACTAAAAGAGAAATTAGGTTCAATTGGCAAAGGAATTCCCGGAGTCGAATTAAGAGTAGTAAACTCTAATGGAGACATAGTATCTAAGGGAGAAGTGGGTGAAATTATAGCAAAGGGGGATAATGTTATGTCGGGGTATTTTGAAGATGCAACAGAAACAAATACAACTCTTCGAAACGGTTGGCTATACACCGGTGACCTGGCTAAAATTGACGACGAGGGTTATATATATCTTGTCTCAAGAAAAAAGGAAATTATTAAAATTGGAGGCAACAGGCTAAGTCCCAAAGAAGTAGAAGAGGTTGTCAATATGATTCCGGGCGTTATAGATACTACTATAACGGCTGTAAAGGATGATACTTTTACGCATGCTTTAAAGGCAACAATAATAGTATCAGATGGCGCTATGGATTTAACTGAAGAAGTCGTGAAGCAGCACTGCGCCAATAATCTATCCAATTTTAAAATACCTTCTGTAATTCAGTTTGAAACTGAAATGAAATTTAGTGCAACGGGAAAAAAAATCAATGAAAATGAACTGTCAAATTAGCAACTTATTAAAAAAACAAAATTATGGAAAAATTACTTCAAATACAGGAAAAGATAAGAGCGTTTATCGTGAAGGCTTCTTATGCTGAAGATGGAAAAATCGATAATGACACCTTGATTTTTGAACAAGGAGTTATGGATTCGATGGGTTTTATGTCGATTATTGGATTTATAGAAGAAGAATTTTCAGTTACACCTTCAGGTGGAGAACTAACAGAAGAAAATTTTGAATCGATAGATGCAATTTCAAATTTTGTACAAAGAAAACTTCAGTCATAAAGCCTGAACTATTCATAAATTTTAAAAATATGAATAAAGTTCAGGTTAATCCCGACTTAGATGAAGTTGAACTTTTAAAAAAAAGTTTTACTGAATCTTAGTCGTCCCGATAGTCATCGGGAGAGATAGGGATTATTTGTGAATAATCCGGGAAAGCGTTTCACTTCATAATCTGTTTGCAACTTTCATTAAAAATATTGAAACATGTTTTGTAAACCCCAACGCTTGTTGGGAGAAGCTTTGGAGTTTTCGGCAAGGAAACATCCGGATAAAACGGTGGTAATTTATAGGGGAAAAACCTATAACTACCAGTCGTTGGAAAAGTCCGCCGGCAATTTAGCTTTTTATCTTGTAAAAGAGGGGATAAAAAAAGGAGACCGTGTGGCAATATTTTTGAATAATTGCTGGCAAAGCGCGGTTTCCGTTTATGGAATCACACTTGCAGGAGGTGTTTTTCTTGTAATAAATCCAAACACAAAAGCTGAAAAGCTAAATTATATATTGAAGGATTGCAGCGCAAAAATGGTTATTTCTGAAAGTCAGCTTTTGGGTGAGCTTTCAGTTGCGCTAAATGAATTAGAGTCTGTGGAGCAGGTTATTATTACAGGTGAAATTCATGCTGAATTAAATAATGGTAAAGCGTATAATAATTTTGAACAAATTATTCAAACAAATGATCACGAAGCTAATTTGCCCCGTATCATCCCAAATGATTTGGCAGCCTTAATTTACACTTCAGGCAGCACTGGATTTCCAAAGGGAGTGATGATGACACACCAGGCAATGGTCTTTACTTCATGGAGCCTTGTGGAGTATCTTCGGTTAACCGAGGCAGACCGTATAATGTTGGTATTACCATTAGCATTTGACTACGGACTTTACCAATTAATTATGGCTGTTACAATAGGGGGAACTTTAATTGTTGATAACTCTTTTAGTTTTCCTCCTGAAGTATTTAAACAAGTTGAGATGTATAAACCAACTGTTTTCCCTGGTGTCCCCTCAATTTATGCTTTGATGATTTCGATGCATAAGAAAACCGGAATCACTTTTGAAAGCATCAAAAAAATAACAAATACCGCGGCAGTCCTTCCTGGAGAATTTATTGTTGATTTAAAAAATATATTTCCTAATTCACTTATATTCAAAATGTATGGGCTCACTGAATGCAAAAGAGTTTGTTATCTGGAACCTGAGCTAATTGATGTGAAAACCAGTTCTGTGGGGAAAGCTATTCCCGGAACAGAAGTTTTGCTTTTATCTGCAGATGGTAACCCGGTTCTTCCGAACGAGCCCGGGATATTGTATGTCAGGGGGCCGCACGTAATGTCCGGGTACTGGAATAATGAAGAGTTGAGTAAGCAAATGTTGAAACCGGGGCCTGTTCCTGGTGAGAGAATGTTGTGTGCGCAGGACTTATTTAAAATGGATGAGGAAGGTTTCCTGTACTTTCTGGGAAGAAGCGATGATATTATTAAAACCATGGGAGAAAAAGTTAGTCCGGTTGAAGTGGAAAATGTGATATATAAAATTGAAGGGGTAAAAGAAGTTGCAGTATTAGGTGCTGCTGATCCAGTACTGGGTGAATCCGTAATTGCATTTGTAACAACACACAACAATGAGCTATTTAATGAAAAGGAGATTCGAAAAGTATGTTCGTCAAAACTTGAACCGTTTATGGTTCCCCATAAAATTATTTTAGTAGAAGAAATGCCCAAGAACAGTAATGGTAAAATAGATAAAGCGGAGCTAAAAAAAAGACTTTTAGTTCATTAAAATGGAGGAATTGTTCATTAAAATCAGTCGGGAATTACGGCATAGCCTTATTTTTCTAAAGGATAAACCTGAAGAAAACATTGATTCAACAATAAGGGCATTGTGGCACAAAGCATATGGGAATTCTGTTTCTGCTGAAAAAGCAGTGCATCTCCCACTTCCTCAACTGTCAGTAAATCAGGAGAATATATTGCAGCAACTGGTCCAACAACGTATGAGAGGGATTCCGCTTGCTCATCTGACTGGTCGCCAAAACTTTATGGGCATTGAATTTAAATGTGATCCCCGGGCGCTAATCCCCAGAAAAGAAACTGAAATTTTAGGGCGAAAATCACATGAGATTTGCCTAAAACTGTCAAAAGAAAAATCGGTTATTGCTATCTTCGATGTCTGTTGCGGATCGGGGAACCTTGGGTTGGCACTCGCCAGTAAACATCCAAATGTAAAAGTATATTTATCGGATCTTTCTCCTGGGGCAGTTGAACTGACAAAAGAGAATATTGATTTTTTAAAATTAGGGCATAAAGCAACAGCTAAACAAAGTGATTTGTTTGCAGGTTTTGACTCAGCGAAATATTGGGGCCAAATCGATTTGATTGTATGTAATCCGCCCTATATTTCATCATCAAAAGTTCCTAAAATGAATCCTGAAATTGCATCTCACGAACCTGCTTTGGCTTTTGATGGTGGAATGATGGGAATTAAACTAATTCAAAAATTAATTAGAGAATCACCAAAATTTCTTTCTGAAAATGGGTGGTTAATTTTCGAAGTTGGTGTTGGGCAAGGCTCCTTTATCCTTCAAATTTGTGAGAAATCAGGAGACTGGGAATTTGTTACCTCTGCAAAAGATACCTCAGGAAATATAAGGGTTATAGCTGCCTGCTGTAAATAAAAACACCCATTTCTCTACCGCCATATTTAAAATATAAATAAAACAACCAGATACTATGTGTGGAATCGCCGGAATCTACAATTATCAATCGTCAAAAGAGCCATCAACGGAAGGGATTGTAAAAAATATGCTTTCGCTGATTAAACATCGGGGACCCGACGAGAGTGGTATTTTGCAGGATTCAAATGTGGGAATGGGCAGTGTTCGGTTAAGTATTATAGATCTTACCTCCGGCCAACAGCCTATGTCGGATCAATCGGGCAGATACTGGATCGTTTATAATGGAGAAATATTTAACTATACTGAATTAAGGTCAGAATTAATAACAAAAGGTGTTCGGTTTAAAACGACGAGCGATACCGAGGTAGTGGTACAAATGTATGCCACTTATGGAGCAGATTGTTTAAAGTACTTTAATGGTCAGTTTGCATTTTGTATTTGGGACAGAAATAAAAAAGAATTGTTCCTGGCGCGCGATCGGGTTGGTATCCGCCCGCTTTTTTACTGGCACCAAAACAATTCCTTTGCCTTTTGTTCTGAAATAAAAGGACTGCTTTCACTGGAACATGTAGAAAGATCTTTGGATGAGGAAAGTCTTTCTCAAATCTTTACTTACTGGACAACTCTAACACCCAAAACTCCTTTTAAAGGTATTTTTGAATTACAGCCCGGACATTACATGCACGTGAGTTCAAGAGGAATCCAAATCAATAAGTATTGGAGCCTGGATTACACCTCCACAAAAGAACCAATTGTCAAGAATTTGTCGGACTCGATTGAAGAATTAGACAATTTACTCGACGATGCAGTAAAAATAAGATTAAAAGCTGATGTTCCGGTTGGTGCATATTTAAGTGGCGGACTCGATTCAAGTGTTACAACTTCTTATATTAAAAAAATTGAACCAAACGTTTTAAATACATTTTCAATAGGATTTTCTGAAAAAGCTTATGATGAATCAGGTTATCAAAGTGAAGCGGCAAATTTTTTTAATACAAATCACATCGCTTTTTCCTGTACTTCAGAAGAATTGGCCGGAAGTTTTGCCCAAACAATTTGGCACACTGAATTTCCAATTTTGAGAACTTCCCCTATCCCTATGTTCTTGTTATCAAAAAAGGTGCGTGAGAACAATATTAAAGTTGTAATAACCGGCGAAGGCGCAGATGAATTTTTTGGCGGATATAATATCTTTAAAGAAACAAAAATCAGAAGGTTTTGGGCCTCGCAGCCCAATTCCAAAATCCGCCCGAAATTACTGACAAAACTTTATCCTTATATTCCACTGGTAAAAGATGCACCGGAAATTTCATTAAAAATGTTTTTTGGTTACAAATTAAGCGAAACTGAAAATCCGGCGTATTCTCACTTGCTACGTTGGAATAATACAAGCCGGTTGAAATCTTTTTTTTCTGATGATATTATCTCTTCGCAGAACAGCAACAGTTCGCCTGGTGCATTAAAAGCACTCCCTGACGGTTTCGCCCGGTGGAGCGGACTCGCCAAGGCTCAGTACCTTGAAGCAACTATTTTTATGTCCGGGTATCTGTTATCCTCCCAGGGCGATCGAATGGCGATGGGGAATTCTGTGGAAGGACGTTACCCGTTTTTAGACCATCGTCTTATTGAATTCAGCTCAAAATTACCCGACAATTTTAAATTGAATTGCCTGAATGAAAAATTCATATTAAAAAAACTGAGCGTTGGAAAAATTCCTGCTTCAATAACAAACAGGTCAAAACAGGCCTACCGCGCACCTGTTTCAACAAGTCTGTATAACTTTAAAACTCCGGATCATTTTAATGATTTCCTCTCAGATGAATCAATTATTTCCTATGGAATTTTTAACCTGAAAAAAGTAAAAACATTTCTTGCTAAATTAGAACAACAAGATACTATTTCGGAAATTGATCAAATGGCTTTGGTTGGCATTTTATCGACTCAAATGTTATATAAAATGTTTATTAAAGAACCAATCACTCCCAATAGCGGTGAATTAAAAAATTGCAGAATAATTAATAGCTTAAAATCTGATTAGGTATTATTCATATTGTGGTTTTATACTCCGGGGCTTGGAGCCGGAAATAATAATGTCTGCAAAGCAAACTTTTTTTGATACCTCGATGGCCCTGTCTTGGGGTAGTTTATCCAAAAACATAGCTTGAAGTCAGGGATTAGCGAAAAACTTGTTTTCGCCTTGTAAATCTTGTCCCATTTATAGAAAATATTTGTTCACTAACAATTTTAAATAGTGAGCCAGGTATCATGGTTTTGATTTCTAATTGCTGTTTTTTTCAGTGCTTTGCGAGCAGGATTGGAGGGTGTGGTGGAAATATTACACAAATGATTTCAATTAAAATTTGTACCTTCTAATAGAAGATATAATGGGGTATTAAAAACTTTAAATTTATTTATTATGAAAACAAAACTCGTTATTCGTCGATTGTTAGTATTGCTGCCTGTTTTTGCAGTGCTATTTATTATTTCCTCGTGCTCAAAGGAGGAAATTGTTATTGCTCCGGAATCTGAAATTCCTGCTGATTTTTTATTAAAAAATGGTGAAATTCCTGCATCAAACAATATGGTTTGCGAACTTATTGCCGGTAAGAATATGAATGCAGGGAAAGTAGTGTATTCTCACGATGAAGATTACCTCTATGTGGAATATGTTGCCATGGATGGATGGATGATATCAGAAGTTCATTTTTATGTGGGGAATATGAACGATTTTGAGAAAACTTGTATGAATAAAAATAAAAGAGCCGTTCAAATTGGCAAGTTCCCTTATTCAGCCAGCGGCTTGTATGATGAAACTGCAAGCTTTACAATACCTTTAGACGACATTGTTGATCCAGGCGCTGATGGTTATTTGGTAGTAGCGCATGCAGTTGTAAAGAAGGGCGGTCAGGAAGAAACTGCATTTGCCAAATGTGATTATTTTATAACTACAACTAAGGCAAGAATGGTAAATGATGAAGGCGAGGAGTTTTTTGGAGAATCAGAGGGGACTCCTTTTATTGACTTTGACCCCGACTACTGGTGTTCTTTTTTGGGTACCAATGTTTATGATGGCGCTGATACATATCCAATAGGTAGCTGGTATAATTATTACGGAGAGGTTAACGTTGACGACGATGGAACAAATTTGTTGATTGAAGTAACAGCAAATGAGGGTTATACTCTTACCGGCGTTTGGGTTTATGTGGGGGCTTTGAATGGGCTTCAATCTTATTTAAGTGATGATGAATATGACGGCATTTGTCCGAAATATTGGGAATTTCCATTGTCAAGTTATGAAGGAGGCGTAAGTAATTCATTTTCCATACCTTTACCAAACAGCACTTCTTTTAAAGATGCTTTTGGTATTAAGCGATGGGGGTGGATAAGTTATTATAATTTTTAACACTATCGCATAAACGGTGAAATTGAAAATATCGGCAACTGTAGAGCTGTCGGTATTTTTTTTGTCTTGTTATTAGCTTGTGTGTCAGTTGTTTGTTGTGGGGTCTCCACTCTCTGCAAAATGATTCCCTCGGAAGAATTTTCTGCCCGGACGGGCAGGCAGTGTATCAGGAATTTGCTGTAAACTGGTGGTTATAATAGGTGGAGAGGTGATGCTGAGTGAACCAGCTGGCAGACAGAATCATTTATAAATGATATTCACATTATGGGGATTCAGTTTTTATCAGCTTATTCACCTGATAATTTTTTCCTGCAATAATTTTAACTAAATACATTCCTGCTGGTTGTTCCTGGATATTTAATATTTCCTGATTTGATTGCGCTTCACGGATTATCAGTTGTTTGCCAGTCATGTCAGTAAGTTCAATTCTGGTTCCTTTTTCAGGTAATGTGGAAAAATGAATGGTGATTATGTTACTTGCAGGATTAGGATACATATTAACTTTCAGTGTGTTTGAATCATTCATTTCATACTTTTTTTTTTCTTCTATTCGAACAAATACGCTCCCTTGTTTCTGATATACTAACTCTCCGTTCATTACTTTTGTCACGCAGGAATTAACTTCATCTTTAACAGTATCCCAGATTCGCAATTGGATTGAGTTTCCTTCAATGAATCCGTTTGTCTTATTTTTATCTGCAGCTGAAGTGCGAATACTCACTACGTTACTAATCAAATTTGTTTCGCTCAATTTTACGGCACCAACACAAATATCACCATCGAACGCGGCTATTTCATCCCCAACTTGCAGATTTGTTTCGTTTAATCCTGTGATATTAACGTTCATGTGGCCGAAACCATTTCCTTCGTAATCAGCATGAAAATAGTTTGTTTCTGGCTCATCAGCTAATAAACCTGCTGATTTTTCATAGTTATGAAGTATTGGCAACAACCCATTTTTATTGACCTGGACAAGATAGCCTTCGCCCGCTGTAAAATTGCCAATTCCATTTATCCAGCCAATTGAAGTCCCCCAGTTTTCAATTGAATTCCCTTTCTCATCCTGAACTTTTTCAAGAATTCCGTTATTGATTATGGGTTGCAAAAACCACATAGCATCAACACTTCCGTTATAAGGAAACGAGATAATATTCCAACCTGTTTTAAGCTCAATATTTAGAGGCAATAATATTGAGTCTCCCTGAATTTGTAACATGGAGGAATTGGTTACTCTTATTTTATAACCTTCAGAAATTTTTATTTCTCCAATATTATTTTCCCAGCCATTTTCATTCTTTTGATAAGTATTTCCATTTTCATCCTGAACCTCAATTAATTGATTTTGTTTTTGCAGGCTTTCAAGCAGATGCTCCATGTTCGAGTTTGGTGGATTTAAATAAGATGAAAAAATATTCCATCCTTTATCCAGTTGTATGGATTGGGTAAGTGTTGGCAGTGCTTGTTTTATTTTTAGATAAGTGGTAACAATGCTGTCACATCCGGTCACAGAAGTGAGTGTCCTTTCGTACTGCCCGCTTTCCGTCCACCCCCGGTAGCTTTCTCCTTCAAAAATTGTGATGTTTTCGGTAACATCATAGGTCGGATTTACTGTTAGATAAGTGGTAACAATGCTGTCAGCTCCTGAAGCGGCTGTCAATATCCGTTCATACTTACCAGGCGTGGTCCAGCCTTCGTAAGAGGTTCCCTCGCAAATCGATATGTTTTCGGTAGTATTTTTAGTAAGTGCTAATGTTAAATTAGTGGTTACAATACTGTCGCAGCCGCTTACAGAAGTAAGCGTTCGTTTATATTGTCCGCTTTCCGTCCATCCCTGGTAGTTTTCTCCTTCAAGAATTGTGATGTTTTCGGTAACATCATAGGTTGGATTTACTGTTAGGTTCGTGGTAACAATGCTGTCAGCTCCTGAAGCGGCTGTCAATATCCGTTCATACTTATTAGGCGTGGTCCAGCCTTCGTAAGAGGTTCCCTCGCAAATCGATATGTTTTCGGTAGTGTTTTTAGTAAGTGCTAATGTTAAATTAGTGGTTGCAATACTGTCGCAGCCGCTTACAGAAGTAAGCGTTCGTTTATATTGTCCGCTTTCCGTCCATCCCTGGTAGTTTTCTCCTTCAAAAATTGTGATGTTTTCGGTAACATCATAGATTGGATTTACTGTTAGGCTCGTGGTAACGATGCTGTCAGCTCCTGAAGAAGCAGTAAGGATACGTTCATATTCTCCTGAAACAGTCCAGCCTTCGTAGGATTCGCCTTCGCAGATAGAAATTTTTTCTGTCGTGTATTCTTTGGCAACTGCTGCCTGAAATTCAAAAGCACCCAAATCTGGTGCTGTCCCATTATAATCAATACCAACATCAATTCCGGCATCAATTAAGTCTGAACTGCTTTTTAATTTCAGAAAATCTATGTCAGGTAAACTGCCATCAGCTTGTCTCGGTCCGGAAACCCCGGTTGTATCAATAGAAACAAAATCATCTGATGTTGCTACTGGACCTTTTGGTTGCCATGTTGCATGGTATGTATTATTGTTTATTGTTGCATTAGTTATTTCACCTGAATAATTACTATTTTCGTTTCCAAGACTGATGTTATTTTGAACCACATTTGCACTGGCATAAATGAACCATTCCAGTCCTCTGTATCCATTGGCGTATAAGGTATTGTTGTAATAGTATATTTTGCAGTTTGCTGCATTCTGAGAAATTCCGTCATTACGGTTATAAAAAGATAGATTATTCCGAACTTTTCTGAGAAATTCAGAACTGTATCTTGTCGTTGTTTTACCAAGTTTAATCCCTTCGCCATTACCCCCGGGCGTTACACCATCTTCCCTGTAACCATTCATCCATGACCAACAATTTTCGATAGTGACATAGCCATCATTTTCCCAAAGGTCAATTCCATCATCACTATTTAAGTAAAATCGACATCCCATGACTGTATTATCAGTACCATAATTTATATAAGGGAATTCTAAACCATCCCCATTCCCATAAGCATCTGTGGTGAGTGGATCATAATTATGATGAAAATCGCAATTGATTATCAGGTTTTTTGTTGAATTCCCGGTAATTATTCCACCGTGCCCATTATGATGGCTGTTTATTTGTTCCAATATGTTATTATTAGAATTTGTAAATCGAAATGCAGACCAAATTTCATTCGTAGCTTGACTAAATCCATATATTTCAATTCCTTTCCAGCGAGTGTAATCTCCCTGAACATACAATAAAGTAATAGGCCACGAGGGAGTTACAAATGAACCCGACTTTGTTAAAACTGGTGTTTCATCAGGATAGGCAAATATATGAATGAAATTACCTGAATTTCCGTTTTTGCCAAAAAGAGTTTGCCGTGAATTAAATTCATAAGTTCCTCCTCGCAAATAAATAGTATCACCAGCTGTAACTACTTTCCATGCCTTATTTAAAGTAAACCACGGCGAACTTATTGAACCATCTCCCGTTGTGTCGTTTCCAGTGGGAGAGAGATAGTAAGTTGTTGCATTGGCCGAAACTGCAAAAAAGAAGAGAAATAAAACACTAATAAAAAGATTATGTTTTCCAATTTTTAAAATGATACCATTCCTAATCACTCTTCCGATAACCCTTTCCGGAGCCGGGTATTCATTTATTAAAACATCAAACATGATAAATGCTGATTAAATTATTCTCACATCGAAATTACTAAATATTATTTAGATTCTATGTAGTACTAATTTTTAACGAAATTTATGGTTATTTGTTTTATTTGATTTGTATCACTTTTTTTATTGGATGAGTTTTATATATAAAAAGGGTCCAGCTATAAAAAGCTGGACCCTTGGAATTTTAGTTTATTATACACTTGATAACCAACGTCGTTTCTGTTAATTAACCATGAGTTTTTTTACATCTGAAGACTCACCAACGATGGTCCTGACAAAATACATGCCTGGAGACAAGTGGCTGATGTTCAATATTTCGCGTGATGAAAATACTTGGCGGCGAATAATTATTTCTCCGGCTACATTAGACAAGACAACAGCAGTTTTTTCGTTTGTCGGAAGATTTGAGATGCTTACAGTAACCTGGTCATCAGCCGGATTGGGGAACATGTTGATCTCAATTAAATCAAAAGTATTGATCGAAGTTGAGATGGCATTCTTCAACTGCACAAACACACTACCATATTGTTTATATAGCATATTCCCTTTTATAATATCTGATTGAATCTGAAGTTCTGAACTATTATCTTTATCCCATACTTTAAGTTCAATGGTATTTCCTTCAGTAAACCCATTTTGAGTAGTCGCATCTGAAACTGATGCATTCAGGCTCACTACATTGTTGCCAATGTTATGTTCACTTATTTTAACCGTTCCAACACATACAGTGCCATCAAACGCTGCAATTTCGTCCCCGAACTGTATATCAAGTTTATCTAATCCCGTAATATTTATATTCATGTGACCGGTACCATTACCTTCGTAATCAACCTTAAAATGTTCGGTTTCCAAATCATTGGCTATTAAAAGCCCCGATTTTTCGTATGCCCCCAAAATTGGTAATTCACCGTTTTTGTTTACCTGGACAAGATAACCTTCTCCTGCATTAAAATTTCCAATTCCATTAATCCAACCAAGTGAATTTCCCCAATATTCAATCGAATTTCCTCTTTCATCCTGTACTTTTACAAGAATCCCGGAATCAATTAAGGGTTGAATTACTTTCATGGCATCAACAGTTCCATTATATGGGAATGAAATTAAATTTGAACCTTCTCTGAGGAAAATATTTAGAGGAAGTGCAACCGGCTGTCCTGTGATATCCAAAACACAGTCCGACTTAACTCTGATCTTGTATCCTTCGGTCTGTTGAATATCACCAATATTATTGATCCAGCCATCTTTTGCATTCTGACGTTCGTATGTATTTCCTGCTTCGTCCTGAACTTTTACTAAATATCCCATTGATTGAATTTTATCCTGAACAGTGTCCATCCCCAAAACATCTGGTACTACATCGGATGAGAAGATGTTCCATCCTTTTTCCAGGGTTATATATTGGGTAATGGCAACCTCCTGTTCCTTTTGTCCTGAACCAATTTCAATGACAGATGTACCGCCGGGAACAAAGTTGCCGGAAGTTATCCATTCCGAAACATCATTTTTATAAGTAACACTCGTTACAGGTACCTCAATTTTTTTGCTGTAATCCCAAATTCTATATGAAATACGGTTTCCTGAAGTGAATCCATTCCCACTGCCATCATCCTGAGAAGCTTTAACAAAAAGGTAGGTGCTTTCATCACTCGAATTTATTGGGGTAGATAATTTTGCCACACCAACACAAAGGTCTCCATCATAGACTGCGACTTCATCATTAACCTCAAGTTCAACACCATTTATATTCGCATCGGCAATGTAGAAATTCATGTGGTTCTGCCCATTTTCATCCCACCAGGTAGGTATAAAATGGTCCATTACAACCAAGTTTGTTGTTACAATACTATCGCAACCTGTTGAAGTCGTTAAAAATCGTTCATAAGTGCCAGATTCTGTCCACCCAAAATAATTTTCTCCTTTTAAAATAGTAATGTCTTCAGTAATATTATAAACAGGATTTACCGTTAAATTTGTTATTACAGTACTATCGGCTCCTGTTGCGGCAATTAACAGCCGCTCATACTGACCTGATGTCGTCCATCCTTCATACGACTCGCCTTCACAGATTGAAATGTCTTCGGTTGTATATTTATTTTGCATAACCGTTAGATTGGTTGTAACAATACTGTCACATCCTGTTGAAGAAGTAAGCGTTCGTTCATACTGACCGGATTGAGTCCAACCCAGATAATTTCCTCCTTCATAAATAGTAATATCCTCGGTTATATATTTTACCGGATGAACTGTAAGAATTGTCGTTACTAAGCTGTCGGCTCCGGAAGAAGCAGTCAGAGTACGTTCATATTCTCCCGAAGCTGTCCAGCCTTCGTACGACCCGCCTTCACAGATTTCAATATTTTCTGTAGTATGAATTGTTTGTATGACCGTAAGGTTGGTGGTAACAACACTGTCACATCCGGTAGAACCTGTCAATGTTCTTTCATACTGACCGGATTCACTCCAGCCTTCGTATGATTCACCTTCATAAATAGTAATGTCCTCGGTGGTGTATTCTATCGGATTAACGGTGAGAAATGTTGTTACAATGCTGTCAGCCCCTGAAGATGCTGTGAGGATACGTTCATATTCACCCGAAGCTGTCCAGCCTTCGTACGACCCGCCTTCACAGATTTCAATTTTTTCAGTAGTATGAATTGTTTGTATAACCGTAAGGTTGGTTGTAACAATACTGTCACATCCTGTTGAAGAAGTAAGCGTTCGCTCATACTGACCGGATTTAGTCCAACCCAGATAATCTCCTCCTTCATAAATAGTAATATCCTCGGTTATATATTTTACCGGATGAACTGTAAGAATTGTCGTTACTAAGCTGTCGGCTCCGGAAGAAGCTGTCAGGGTACGTTCATATTCTCCTGAAACTGTCCATCCTTCGTACGACTCGCCTTCACAGATAGAAATTTCTTCTGTCGTGTATTCTTTGGCAACTGCTGCCTGATATTCATAAGCACCCAAATCAGGTGTTGTCCCGTTATAATCAATACCAACATCAGTCCCGGCATCAATCAAATCTGAACCGCTCTTTAATTTAAGAAAATCTATATCAGGTAAACTGCCATCAGCTTGTCTTGGTCCGGAAACCCCGGTTGTATCAATAGAAACAAAATCGGCACTGGAAGCAACAGGGCCTGTTGGTTGCCATGTTGCATGGTAAGAATTATAGTTTATTGTTGCATTAGTTATGTCACCTGAATAATTACTATTTCCGTTTCCAAAGCTGATGTTATTCCGTACCACATTTGCAAAAGAATCTGTCCACCACTCCATTCCTCTATTTACATTATTGTAGATAGTATTATTATAATAATAAATTTTACAGTTTGCCCCATTCTGGACAATACCATCATTACGGTTGTAAAATGATAAATTATTCCGAACTGTTCTGAGAAATTCCGAACTGTAATCTGATGTTGTTTGTCCAAGTTTAATCCCTTCTCCATTACCACCGGTTGTTACTCCATCTTCCCTGTAACCATTCATCCATGACCAACAATTTTCAATAGTGACATATCCGTCATTACTCCACAAATCAATTCCATCATCGCTATTAAAGTAAAAACGGCATCCCCTGACTGTATTAACAGAACCGTGAGCCAAAAACCCAACTTCTAAACCATCCCCATCTCCATAATTATTTAATGGGTCGTAATTGTGATGAAAATCAGAATTTAAAACCAAATTATTAGTTGAAGCATCTCTGATCATTAGCCCATGCCCGTTGTGATGACTATTTATTTGTTCTAAAATGTTATTATTTGAGTTTCTAAGACACATTCCATACCAAATGGTAGCAGTTGCCTGCTCAAAGCCAAAAATTTCAATTCCTTTCCAGTGGGTGTAATCGCCCTGTAAATAAATTAATGTAACAGGCCATGAGGGGGTAGTAAATGAACTCGATTTTGTTAAGGCAGGAGTTTCATTAGGGTAGGCAAATACATGAATATTATTACCTGAACTTCCGTTTTTGCCAGAAAGAGTTTGTCTTGAATTATATTCATAGGTTCCACCCCGTAAATAAATGGTGTCGCCTGCTTTAATTACAGTCCATGCCTTATTTAACGTAAACCACGGAGAACCTATTGAGCCATCCCCTGATGTGTCATTACCAGTAGGAGAGAGATAATAAGTTGCTGCATTAGCCATTGTAAAACTTGCAACTAAGATCATTGAAAATAAAATGGAATAAATTCTTTTCTTCCAACTCAAAGAATTATTCCTGAAGTGTGATTTTGTTTTTGACTTTAATGTAAAATTGTAATAATTTAATAGCGTTCTTTTCATTTTAAAGCGAATTAATGATTGATAAATTCGCTGCAAATCTATATTGTAATCATGTTTTAATTGCCTGATTTCATGCTGAAAACGGAGGTTGTAAATGCTGATTGTTTTTAGTTATTTATGCTGATGTCATGGTTAAAATTCCCCATTCTACTGGTTTTTTTTGCACATAAAGTTTTAGGGCTGGGGCGGGTGGCTGGTTTTGTTGCTTATCATAATTTGTCGCCACTGGCTATTGGGCCGCCGGTAAACCGTGTTTCAATCTTTTTGTCAGCTCAAAATTATTTTTTATCATTGCTAAAGGGATATTTGTGCTTGTACACCTTCAAAGTACTGGAGCTTTAGCTATTTTAGATAACATATTCCCTGGGGTTTATTAACAATTGAGATTAGCATACAAATGCAACGCATTAAACCAAAACATATAAAATACATCCGCCTGGTGGTTGGATTCATAATTTTCATCTTGGGAGTAATTTTCATGTTTTTTCCGTTCATTCCGCTGGGTTATCTGTTTTTGGCAGCAGGCCTGTTTTTAATGGCCTATGAAATTCCTTTTCTTAAAAAGTTCATAGATAAATTAAAGCGCAGGGATAAAAAGGACAGGATTGAAAAGGTGGAAGAAAAAGTGGAAGAAGCAGAAAATATTGTCAGTCAAAAGATTGAAAACGCAAATTCAGAAAAGAATCAAACCTGATTTGAGCCTGCTGTTAATCTAAATATTAAATAATAAAGAATTTAATCATAGTTAACAACCTATTTTTGCAGCACCGCAACTGAAATTGTAAATTTGGAAAAACATGTAATTGCGAAGAAATCAATAAATTAAAAAGTAAAAATTATGGAAAAAATAGCTGATGCTGTAAAACCGGGTGTTGTAACCGGTTCCGACGTACAATACATTTTCAGGGTAGCACAGGAAAATAAATTTGCGCTCCCTGCTGTAAATGTTATAGGTTCATCATCGATTAACGCTGCAATGGAAGCTGCCAAAGCTGCCAATGCACCAATTATTATTCAATTCTCCAATGGCGGTGCCGCATTTAATGCCGGCAAGGGTTTGAAACTCGAAGGGCTGCAATCGGCCATTTTGGGTGCTGTTGCCGGAGCAAAACATATACACGCGTTGGCAGAAGCTTACGGGGTACGTGTGATTTTGCATACTGACCACGCAGCAAAAAAATTACTGCCCTGGATTGACGGCCTTCTCGATGCCGGTGAAAAACATTTCGAAGAAACCGGAAAGCCGCTGTTTAGCTCGCACATGCTCGACCTTTCGGAAGAAACACTGGAAGAGAACATGGAGATCAGTAAAAAATACCTCGAGAGAATGAGTAAAATGGGTATGACACTCGAAATAGAGCTTGGCATTACAGGTGGTGAAGAAGACGGCGTTGACAACTCCGATGTTGACAGCTCAAAACTCTATACACAGCCCGAAGAAGTTTTTTATGCCTACCAGGAGTTGAAAAAGGTGAGCCCGAATTTCACAGTTGCCGCTTCATTTGGTAACGTGCACGGTGTTTACAAACCAGGTAATGTAAAATTGCAACCGGTGATTCTGAAAAACTCACAAAAATACATCAAAGATAAACTCAATCTCGATGATGACTTCCCGGTTGATTTTGTTTTCCACGGTGGTTCAGGTTCATCGCACGAAGAAATTCGCGAAGCCATTGATTACGGTGTAATCAAAATGAACATCGATACCGATACACAGTGGGCATTCTGGGATGGCGTGCGTGCTTATGAAGCTGAAAAACACGACTACCTGCAGACGCAAATTGGTAATCCGGAAGGGGAGGATAAACCAAACAAAAAGATTTACGATCCACGCGCATGGCTGCGTAAAGGTGAAGAATCGATGATTGCCCGCCTGCAGAAAGCTTTCGAAGACTTGAATGCAGTTAACAGCCTTTAGTAGAAATAACAGATAATATTATAAAAAATCCGCTTTCGGTTTCCGGGAGCGGTTTTTTTATGCAAAAAAACGGGGCTCCCGAAAGGAAACCCCGTTCAAATATAGAACAAATTAACACTTATTCACTTAAGTCTTTAATCCTGATATTCCTGAATTTCAGCGGTGAACCGTGCCCCAGGAAACCGATGTACCCTTTTTCGCGGTCGAGGCCGG
>NZ_FQZE01000004.1 GCF_900141875.1 Tangfeifania diversioriginum
ATAACAAGCTTTTACCTTCTCTGAGGGTAAAGGTATTTTCATCCCCTTCCAGGGGTTATCCCAAAGCCACGTCCTCTGGGCGTGGTTTTTTACTTAAAAATACAGCTTTCACTTTTAAATTTCACTTTTTTGCTTTGTAAAGTTCTCAACAATTACCGTTTAATTATTTTTTTGAGGGGGAGTTTTATAAGTATTTTGCTGAAATCTCTTTCAGTCCTAACCCCTGCAATTCAGCTTTCATTTCAGCAAACTTTTTATTGTCCAGGGCACGTGTGGCATCTTCAATCAAAGTGGCAGAAAACCCTTCTTTCTGCGCATCTTTTATTGAATAGTAAACACACACATCGGCAGCCAGGCCACAGAAATAAAGTTCAGTAGCTCCTTTCTCGCGAAGGTAACCTGCCAGCCCTGTGCTTTTTTTATGGCCGTTGTCGTAAAAACCACTGTAGCTGTCAATTTCCGAATCCATACCTTTTCGGAAAATGGTTTCGATTTTTGTTGTATTCAGTTCGGGGTGAAATTCAGCACCTTTTGAATCCTGAACGCAGTGATCGGGCCACAGAATTTGATCCATACCACCAAGTTCAATCATTTCAAAAGGTTCTTTCCCTTTGTGGTTCGAAGCAAAACTCATGTGGTTTTGCGGGTGCCAGTCCTGGGTAGCCACCACCAGATCGAATTTTTCCTGCAAGTTATTTACAACCGGAATTATTTCATCACCCGAAGGTACCTCCAGTGATCCGCCGGGTATAAAATCGTTTTGAATATCAATAAGAATCAGTGCTTTCATAACGCTTCGCTTTTTTTGTCCTTTGTTACGATCCAACGACATAACTATTAAAATGTTTGGAAATATCCAGGGAGTTTTACCCCACCCGTCAAGCCGCTTTCCGCGGCTCGACGGGTAACTCAAGTAGCAAATTCTCTTGGAAATATCAGTCGAGCGGACCTTCGCCGCTGAACGGTTAACGTTTGCGCCACCCCAACAGCACCGACACAAAATAGTTTCTCGGGTTTCCCGGGTAGTAGTAGCGGGGCAGACTGCCGCCAAACGAAGGCGCATTCACGGCGAGCATGGCAGCGTGGTGAACATCGAAAATATTTTGTACTCCGGCTTTTAATTCCAGCTTTATGCTCCCAAAATTCTTATTGAATGCGGCTTCAAAGTTGGTTAATCCATACGATTCTGTAAAATCTGAATTGGCATCATCCACCGGCATTTTACCGGTGAAGCGGTGCCAGGCTTTCATCTGAATATTTTCCACAGGGCTGAAATTCACTGCCAGCAGCCAGGTATTACGGGTGGTTCCGGGCAACAGGTTGCCGGAATAATCATTATCACCGTCAACAAAATCCTGAAAATGATAATTGGCAATGGTCGCATTTCCGCTCAAAACGAGCGAAGGGTAGGTTGCCGGATTTAACAATTCCCAGCGCAACGCTGCTTCCAGACCGGGGTGAAGCGATTTGCCAGCATTCACGCCCACATAAGCATCTTCTCCGGTACGGCGGGCCACCAGCAGGTTTTTAATGTAAATGCGGTAATAGCTCACCGTGGCCTGCAACCGGTTGTTCCAGTTTGCCCTGATGCCCGCCTCCAGGTTCCAGCCACTTTCCGGTTTTATGTCTGGATTAATCTGTCCTTCGGGCAACAGTGTCTCTTCGAACGAGGGAGTGGAAAATCCATGGCTCGCATTTCCAAAAACTGAAAATGTGCCGGATACTTTGTAATTGGCACCAATGCGGGGCGAGATGACCGGTTTGTAGGAGCGTTCGCCTGATTGGTCTCCATCATCCGGGAAATTATCGGTGTAATCGAAACGTGTGAGGTTGGCATTGGTACCTGCCGACAGAAAAAAACTGTCGCTAAAATTCAGTTCCAATTGCGCAAAAAGGTTTTCGTAAGCTCGTTTTTCGCTGTTGTTGGAAAGGGCATTTTCGGGATTGTCGTTCGACCAGGTGGACCAGTTGTATTTTTCGCGAAACAGTTCAATCCCCGATGTGAAAGTAGTTTTAACCACGTCGGTATTCCATATTTTCTGGTAGTAGCCACGCAATCCCAGGTAATCTGAATTTTCTTTCAATAGATTGAACGGGCGCGGCTCGTCGGCTTCGCGGAAACTTCCGAAACCGGCCAGCGATATTTTGTTGCGATTGCCGGGAAGAACATTTAGCGAAAGCCCCATTTGGCCTTTGGTGTAGGCTTCGTAACCTTCAATGCCTTTCCAGTTGGCAGCTGCTTTTTCAGGATGTTCCTGAAACGTGGGGGAGTCGAGCGAACTGGGAATGTATCCTTTCATTTTTGTGAATTTCAGCAAAGCCCCCAGCGTTATTTTTTCAGAAAAAGAATAGTTGGAATGCAGCAGAAAATTGCCCCTGTTTGTTGAGTTGTTCTCCCTGAAACCCTGGCTGTTCAGTATGGAACCCAGCGCGTAAAGATCGAGGTTGTTGGTTGTGGTTCCCGCTTCCAGCGTATTTTTATAGGTGTCAAACGAAGCAATTGTGGTTTGATGCTGCACGAAATTGTTTTTCAGGCTTTTGGGTTGAAAAAGCAGGGTGCCGCCCAGTCCGGCACCATACAAACTGGAAGAAGGCCCTTTGATAATTTCTACCCGCTGAATGGCTGAATTTTCGAGATCTTCCAGTGCCGTTTCACCATCTCCGCTGGTCAGTGGGATTTCACCAAAATAGGCCTTGATTTTATTGGTGGCATACGGCGTTCGCGAACCAATACCCCTTATGGTAAGCCGGTTGGTTGAGAGTGTGCCGTGGTGCATTAAAACGCCCGGCACCTGGTTCAGGGCTTCAACCGGTGTAAGCGCACTGCCTGTTTGGAGTAGTTCAGGTACAATCAAATTAACGGGGGCAGGCGTGTTTCTCAAATTGTATGGTGCCCTGAAAGCAGTTACCGTAACCGCATCGATTTCGCCTGATAGTGACGTGGTGTCCTGAAAAGTGACTTGCTGTGTTGTGTCACTTAGTGAAAAATGTGTATTCGCGCTTGTGACAGCACTCACTATCAAAAAAATAATAAGACCCGAATTTTTTAATCCCATGGCAATATTTTACCGTTTAATGATTGTTGATTTCTGTTTTTTGTTATTTTAACAAATTCAAATGTAAAATAAGAACAATGAATAAACGGGATATTTTGTTCGCATTTTTATTAATTTTTTCAATCATTGCGAAGGGGCAATTGTTGAACATCCGCTTATTGGCAGGCATTATTAAATAAAACTTTACAAAATGAAAATGAACAGATTATTTTTTCTACTTTCTTTCTTCATTTTAATTTCATGTTCTTCAGATAAACAACAGTTGACATGGCCGGAAGCCACGGCAGAATCGAAACCCTGGACACGTTGGTGGTGGATGGGCAATGCAGTTGATAAAGAAAATATAAGCCGCGAGTTAGACGAAATGGCCGAAATGGGTATCGGCGGTGTGGAAATAACTCCGATTTACGGCGTGCGAGGCGAGGAAGATCGTTTCATTGAATATTTATCTCCGGAGTTTTCCGATATGCTGCAATTCACCATTGAAAAAGCCCACAGCCTGAACATGGGAGTGGATTTGCCTCCGGGCAGCGGCTGGCGTTGCGGCGGGCCGTTTGTCCCCGAAGAAAAAGGATTGTGGTCGCTACGCGTGCACAAGCAGCAAATCCGAAAAGGGAAAACTGCTGAAAAGCCTGATGTTCCTGTAATTGCAATAGCTTCGTTTGTTGATGAAAACAACGAGGCCACTGCTTTTAATCCGGATGAAAATTTTACGGCTCCGGCAAACGGAACAGTATATTTTGCTGAACGCCTGAAAAACCGCGATATGGTAAAACGCGCCTCCGACGGCGGAAAAGGCTGGGCAATAGACACGTTCAACGAAGAAATTACCGACTGGTACCTAAATGAAATATGGGAACGCCTGGAAATTGACAAAGGGTTAATTCGCTGCTTTTTTCACGATTCGTTTGAATATACCGGCGATTTTACCACTCATTTTACAGAGGAATTTAAAACGCGAAGAGGTTACGATTTGGCCGAATACCTGCATGTGCTGGCTGGTGATTCTGAGGAAGAAGAAATTATAGCACGGGTAAAGTCGGATTACCGCGAAACGTTGTCTGACCTCGTGCTGGAATCTTTTATTGACCCAATGACCGAATGGGCCAACAGTCACCAGAGCCTGAACCGCAACCAGGCGCACGGTTCGCCGGGCAATATTCTCGATTTATATGCAGCCTGTGATATTCCTGAAACCGAAATATTCAGGACTGTAGAACCGGGGACCGTGGATGTTTTTGTGAACAAATTTGCTTCTTCGGCGGCGCATGTTACCGGACAAAAACTGGTTTCATCCGAAAGCTACACCTGGCTCGACGAGCACTGGACGGTAACCACTTCCGACATGATGCGGGCTACCAACCGGTTTTTTCTGGCCGGAATCAATCACATGTTTTTTCACGGAACCTGTTATTCGCCCGATGATGCCGAATGGCCGGGCTGGCTGTTTTACGCTTCTACACAGGTAAACAACCGTAATCCGCTGTGGCGCGAAATGCCGGCGCTGTTTAAATACATCGAACGCAGCCAGACGGTTCTGCAAAAGTCAACTGCCAAAAACGATGTGCTGGTGTACTGGCCCTATTATGATGTGGCCGCCGGAAAAGGACGGTTGTTCAACCACCTCGGGGTGAACAAAGATGCCGGCTGGTTTATTACTCATCCCATTAATGAGCTGTCGGAATCGTTAATGGAAGCAGGATACACATTCGATTACATTTCGGATAAACAACTGTTAAATTGTGAAATGATAGATGATGAAATTGTAACCGGAGGTGATGCCAACTATAAAGCTGTTGTGGTTCCAAAAACAAAATACATTCCGCTGGAAACAATGCAGCAACTCAGGCAATTTGTTGATGAGGGCGGAACAGTTTATTTTGATGAATTTCTGCCTGAAAGCGTGCCGGGAATGTTTAATTTGGAAGAAAGGGAACGGCAGTTGAAAACAGTAAAAACTGACCTCAGTGAGCATGCAGGAAATGTGGTCGATTTGCTGAGCAACGCAGGAATTTCAGGCGAGCAATCGCTTGCTGAAAAAGGATTTCATTTTTTGAAAATGAAAAATGAAAACGAAGACTGGTACATGGTTTTTAACTGCAATTCAACAGCGCTCGATGAGTGGGTGGACCTTCAGTCGACTGCGCAGGAATACCTGTTTTATTTTCCTGAAAACGGCGAAATATCAACCGCAGAAAGCAACAACAACTCGGTACGGATTCAGCTGGAACCGGAAAGAACTGTATTCATCCGTTGCCTAAATAAAAAAGTATATGCGCCCGCTTTTACCTATTTTGAACCGGAACAAAACAGCCGCGAAATTGAAGGGATGTGGAAAATCAGTTTTTTGGAAGGCGGACCGGTTTATCCGGGTGACGTTGCCACCGATCAACTGGTTTCGTGGACTGAAATAGGCGATGAGCAAACTCAAAGGTTTGCCGGGACTGCGCGCTACTCCATCGAATTCAACTGGAATGAAAATCAAAGCTCTGCCTTTTTGAATCTTGGTAAAGTGAAAGATTGTGCCCGGGTGAAACTAAACGGGGAACTTGCAGGGGCACTTTTGGGGCCTTCTTATAAAGTGAAAGTGGACAATTTGCAACAGGGCAAAAACCTGCTGGAAGTTGAGGTTACCAACGTGGCGGCCAACCGCATTCGCGACCTAGATATTCGGGGAGTTGACTGGAAAAAATTTCACGACATCAATTTTGTGAACATCGAATACGAACCATTTGATGCTTCCGGCTGGGAAATTAAAGATGCCGGACTACTTGGGCCGGTAACCCTGACTGGTATTGATGAATGAGCAATCGGCGGTAGTTTTGTTTTGCGTGTTCTGGTTTAATGACAACTCGGCACGGCTATGACTCAGTAAAACTTTCTTTTTAACACTTGCCATGTTATTGGTTAGCATAATGATTTTAATTACACCGGCCAAAAACAACCGTTCAGGTAGGCAGATATCTTCAGAATGAATTGTATTTAAAATTTTCTCCCATTACCGTTTTTATGTAGATTTGTCCTGAAAGTTAAAATTTGTCTGCACGGCAGGCGTTGTTACATTTTTAAAATTTTATCATGATGAAAATATTCAAAAACTTCTTTTTACTGTTTGTGCTAACCTTAGGCATCAGTTTTTCCGCGTTGGCACAATCTTCCGATGATGGTATGGGCGTGATTGGCAAGTGGGATCTTACCATTGTTATCGGGGACGATGATATGGAAGAGCTCGGGCTTTTCCGCCATGGATTAATGAGTGATGCCGGATTTCCCGGTTGGCTGGAAGTTAAACTTTCAGGATTTTCCACTCTTGTGGGGCGTTATGTGGGTTACGAAGGAAGCGCCCGCCCCGTTTCAAAAATCAACTATTCTCCGGAAACCGGAAAATACAATTTTACCATCCCCCCGCAGTGGATGGATATTGAAGATCTCTATTTTGAATTTTCGCTGGAAGATAATAAACTGAAGGGCTACATGATGCTCGACGGCCATAAATTGGAGTGGACCGGTGTGCGGGCACCAAGCCTTAAACGCGAAGAACCACCGGTTTGGGGAAATCCCAAAAACCTGCTGGATGACAATATGTCGAGTTGGATTATTCCGGCAAACAACAAATTTCGTATGGTTGACGGCGTTATGGTCAATCAGGAATCAGGTGGTAACCTGGTGACGAAAGAAAAATTCGATGATTTTAAACTGAGCGTTGAATTTCGTTATCCGAAGGGAAGCAACAGCGGAATCTATTTGCGCGGACGTTATGAAATGCAGATTGTGGACAGTTTTGCCGTCAGCAACATAACTACCGGCGGAATCTATGGATTTATTGCACCGGCATTATATGCAGGAGCAAAGCCAGGGGAGTGGCAAACTTTTGAAATTACATTGGTAGGCCGGCACTTAACGTTAGTGCATAATGGAATCGAGGTGATTTCTAACCGGCCAATTCCGGGAATTACCGGTGGCTCGCTCAACAGCAATGAAGGAACACCGGGACCAATTATGATTCAGGGCGACCACGGCTCGGTTGAATTCCGTAAATTTGTAATTACTCCGGCAGTGAACTGATTCGCTTTGTGGTGATTAATATTTAACAAGGGGATATTCATTATTTTGAATATCCCCTTGTTTTTTTGCATCCGCTGAAAATCCAGGTACAAGACAAAAATCTGTTTTCCTGCATTATAAGTTATTTGCCCCTTCTTCAGCGCATAGATTAAAAAATGATGCAGAGTCTTTTTATTTATGTGGATCTAAAACAAGCATTGAATTTGAATTGTTATTTTTGCAGAAAAAAAGATATTTATGTTGATATATATAGAAGAATATTTTTCAGAGTTGTGGTTCCTTGTGCTCGAAATGGCGCCGTGGCTTTTACTGGGGCTGATTTTTGCCGGTTTATTAAAAGTGTATTTTCCGCAGCGGCACATCGATAAGTATTTGGGAAAATCCAATTTTCGGTCGGCTTTTAATGCATCACTGCTTGGAATTCCAATGCCTTTGTGCTCTTGCGGAGTAATTCCAACCGGGATTTCGTTTTTCAGAAATGGTGCCTCCAAAGGCGCGTCCAACTCTTTTCTGATTTCAACACCCCAAACCGGTGTGGATTCAATTTTGGCAACCTATTCCATGCTGGGCTGGCCATTTGCTGTTTTACGCCCGGTAGTTGCCTTTTTTACAGGCATTGTCGGCGGTGTTTTTACCAATATTTTTGTGAAGGACAAACCTGCAGAGCAGTCATCATCCTATTCAAATTTGAAAATTGATACAGCTGCCATCAACAATGAAAAGGATAACTGCAACGATGATTCCTGTAATTGCGATGAGCCGGAAAAGAAAGACAACAGGCATTCGGTTGTGCGAGCGGCCGATTATGCTTTTGTTGAATTGTTGCAGGACATTGCCAAATGGCTGGTTATTGGCTTTTTGCTGGCTGCCTTAATTTCTGTGGCTTTGCCCGAGGATTTTTTTAGCATGTTCAGTGGAATGGGAATTGTTGAGCTGCTGGTTATACTGGCTGCCTCAATACCGCTCTACATTTGCGCCACAGGGTCAATCCCTATTGCAGCAGTTTTATTAATGAAAGGTATTTCGCCGGGGGCGGCACTTGTTTTTCTGATGGCCGGCCCGGCAACTAATGTAGCCACCATAACCGTGCTGGCTAAAACCATGGGACGAAAATCACTCACTGCTTATTTGGCTTCCATCATAGGAGGAGCACTTCTTTTTGGCGTGCTCATTAACTGGCTGATTCCTGCCGATTTTATTCTGAGCAAAGTAGTGCATGTGCATGGCGAACACCAAATGCTGCCCGACTGGCTGATGTGGACCTCTGCCATTGTGTTGATTGTTTCTATGGTAGGCGGATATTTTTATTCAATCTTTAAAAAGAAAAGCAAAATGGAAAAAACAGAAGGAATAACAGTAAAAGTAACCGGAATGACTTGCTCGCATTGCGAAGCCAACGTGAAAAGAAACCTTGAAGCATTGAAAGGAATTACAAATGTAATAGCCGATAACAACAGCGAAACTGTGAAAATTACCGGAGCCGGTTTCGATCTGGCAAAAGTAAAAGAAACCGTCAACGGGCTGGGGTACCAGTATGTGGGGTAGCCTGACTAACAGTTTTGAGATTGAAAAAGAGGGGTTACATTCCGATGTTGGAACTCCGCAACCAAATCAGGCCAAACACGGCCTTGTTTCCTATAACTTAGCGAACTGCGGTATATGATACCCGTATCAGCCAGCTGGCGGATGGTGTGAGAGGAGCATTGGCGGACTTTTAGTCTATCAGCCGTCTACTCGATTGTGTGCTGTGGCTTTATGTCAAATTATATTTCATAAATCTTACTTACAAATTTATATGCTCGTTTTTCACCTGTTTCAGGATGAGTCCAATCATCAATTTCTTTTGGGATTGAAATCACGATATACGCATTATCAAATGTAACGTCACCCTGTTTTATTTTGTCATAAAAATCTTGGTCTGTCATAGAAATTCCCTTAATTCTGTATCGCGCACCGCTCCAATCAAAATCAATTTTTGCCTTATCCCTTTCATTACTATAAATTCTTACATTATCCACTTTCATTATTGATTCTGACGGATTACTTATAGCATCAAATTCATTTTCATTCAGATATGCTTTATAATTGCTCCAAAAACCTTTATAAGCGTATTTTTGATATGCCCAATCAAGAACTTCCTTGTCTGTTCCGTTTCCATTTTTCAAGTGTCCTTTACCTTTATTCTTGCATGAACCATTATCAATAACCCAATTTTCTTGTTGTTTTCCTTGAGGTATTGGTCTGCCATCAAATTCAATAATGTCAAGAGGTTTTGCAAAGTCAATTTCATGCCCTTGGACTGCACCTGCATGACCATCATCTTTAACTATTCTAATCCATTTGCTAGGGTCATCTAAATCAAGTCCTCCTGGACATAAACCGCCCTCTTTACAACTGACTGCTATTAATAATACTTTCTTTTTCATTACAAATTGCCTCCAAATTTTATAGCACTACTAAATTTATTGAGCAAAACTTCGCTAATCACTCTTCTATGGCATTTTTCAGTAGTGGGCTCTGAGCAAAGCAAAACAACATTATGATATTTGTTAAATTGCTCCACAAAATTCTCAATCTTTGATTCCCTTTCCAATTGTTGCTTAAATGCTTTTTCAAACAATTTGTAATCTTTACTCATTGCAGAACCTTTGGTTCTTACCTCTTTTAATAATTCCTTTTTAGGGGCAAAGTCAACTCTGTGGACGTATTTGCATCCGTCAGCTAGTTTGTCTAAAAAATAAGGTAAGTCCTTTTCAAAAGCAAACCTTGATAACTGTCCATTGGGGTTTAATCTCACATCAACAAGACAATCAATTTTATTATTCCTTAAAATACCAAAAAATTCTTCTGCTGTTTTTTGGGTAAAACCAATGTTAAATAAATTAATCATAATTTTCAAAATTATTATAGTTAGTATTTTTTGCTTTTTTCCATCCGTGCATTAAGTTCCAGTATCTGTCAGAGAAATCATTTACTTTTTCTTGTTGGTTATTACCAAAATAATTTTCAATTTTTGCTGGTTCAAAAATCGTAGAATTTAAAATATCTAATTTCTTAATTTCAGATTTATTAAATATTATTTCAGATAACTGGTTGTTTAAATTTGCATTAGAAACAGTGTCAATTTTAGCACTTTTGTTTTGAATGATATGTTCTACATCTAACCATTCTCCATATTTTTGCTCAACCGTTTTACTTACTAAAAAATACCGATGACAGTCAATTGGTTTTTTCTCGCTACAGATAAGGGCGAGAGTGTAATTATTATCATATGCCGTTTCTATTCTTTTTATTCCATCTGCAAAATATTCATCTTTCCTAAATTTCTGAAAATCGACTATCTCTTCATAATCTAATAGTTCAGCATCTTCGGGTCTGTTGCTCTTTGGAATAGGAAATATATCTTCAAAAAAGATATCTGAAGCTTTAGAAAATACATCTTGCATTGGACTTGCTTTTGCTCCCAATTCTGGCATATGACCATATGAAATAGAAAAATGTTTACTTGCAGCTTTTAAATTGTCGGCATTGCATTGTGGATACTGCTTGGAATAAGGCATAGAGCGAACATCAATTAAATGAGTAACATTAAATTCTTTTAACGTTTTGAACATTTTTTCAATGTCAATAACAGCTCCATTTTGAAATAACGTATAGCCCAGTGTGTATAATTTTCGTCTTTCCATTTTATAATTCTCTCAAATTTGTGTTATCGTCCATTTTATCTGCAATTTCTTTTGAAACTATTATTTCAAATTTATCATTTTTGTCGTTATTCATAAATGCATCCGAATATTTAACCAATAGTTCTCTAACTTTTTGATTGTATTCTGTGTTATGATAATTAATGAATATCTTATTAGCATTAGTGTTTTTTTGTATGTACAACAATATAAACTCTTCAAGACCTATTCCAAAATATCTGCAACTTATTCCCCAGTTGTGAATAAGAAAAGTGTCGTTTGAAATGGTGTAAGTGATTGCTGAGCAGATTCCCAAATTTTCACCATTTTCTCTATGTATCTCAAAATATAATGATTTTGCATCACTATCAAAAAAATCATTATTACGTGAGAATTTGAATTGATTTGATTTAGAATATAATTTAATGGATTCTGTATGTTTTTCGTCCTTGATTACTTTGACAGATAATTTAGGCAAAGTGTTTTGAGTACGTTCCGTTTGAATTATTCTATATTGTTTTCTTCTATTTTGTGAATTTAAGGACAACTCATCTCTTTCAAATATACATCCAGCAATTAATTGAGTTACTAATTCACTATGATTTGACCATTCTGGGACAAATACTTCTGGCAATTTAAGTTTCACTTCATCTCTAACGATTTGATTATCGTCAATAAATACGATTGAATTTGGCAAAATCGAGAGTTGTTCTGCTATTAATTTAATATTTTTACTCTTATCGTTATAATTTGCAATAATATAATCAATCTGATTTCTTATCGGAAAAATGTTTTCATCCAATTTATGTATTGCTGATTCTACCATTTTAGAATCATTTCTTGAACATATTGTGATAAAAATGCCTAACTCATTCGCCAGAGTTTTAACAAATTTCATGAAGGTGATAAATGGAGTCCCTTCTTCAGAATGCAAATTTCCATTTATTTTATCTATTCCGACTTCAGAAAGAGTTCCGTTCCATAATGTATCATCCAAATCAAGAACAATTGCTTTGTATAGAATTTTCGATTTGCTAATTATCTGTGCTACAATCTGTATAATGATTATGCCAACTGGAGGTATATCTGTTTTAACTGAAAGGTCAACAATAGTCGGTAAATTTTGGATTTTATATTCAAAGTTACTAAAAGAATCCTTTGTGATATTTTTGCAACAAATTTCTAAGTGATTAATGCTTTCTTCATTTTCTTCAAATTCTATAGTGAATTTGTTCTCTTTGAGTTTATCAAACAAGTTTGTTAAAGCCGTGTCATTTTTTGTAATAAACCCTTTCAGTCCTGAGATTGAAATAATAAATTCGTCATTATTGTAGCTACGAAATTTTTTGACAAAATCATTTATAAAAACACATAGAAATAAATTCTCAGTTTTTTGATAATTAGCATCCTTTATTTTTTTTGACTTAGTCATTTTTTCTAGTCATTGTATTTCGCCCTTTTTTATCTTATTATTGGTTTTATGTTGCACCGCTGTTCTTTTACCATTGCACACAACTCTGTTGTCTGTAATCCATAATTAAACAATATTTCCACCCATCGAAAATATTATCAACCTTTGTATCTCATGATATAATTCGGCTTCCTTCTTATATTGTAAAAAGAAGTTGAGTAAGCAAGGAATGGGGGGTGGAATTTTCGGTTCGGAATTTAACATAGGTTTTGGTTTTTTTACCGGATGACATTATATTTTAAAAGCAAACCTAAGAATTGCGGGAGAAAAAAGCAAGCGGGAACCGGAATTTTGTTCGATTCCGGCGTTGCATGGTTTGCACGTGTAAGCGGTTATTCACCCACCGCATCTTCCATTGTCAGTACCTGTCCCTTCTCCAGCAGTAGGCTTTTCAGTTTTTCATAATCCACATCCTGGAGGGCGATATTTTCATCAATAGCTATGCTGGCAGCTGCTGCCGCCGATTGCCCCAAAATCATAAATACCGGTTCCATACGTATGGAGCCAAAGGCAATGTGGCTGGCCGATGCACAAACCGGAACCAGTAAATTCCGGCACTCTTCTTTTTGCGGGACAATTGAACCGTAGGCAATTTCATAAGGCCCTGGCAGCCCAACACCAATGTCGCCCTCGTTTTGCACATGTCCGTCTTCAGTAACATAGCGCTGCACATTGTGCGAGTCGATGGTGTAAGACCCCATCCCAATTGAGCGCGGGGTGGGCGTGCGTTTCATCAGCTCGTTTTCGGTCATTACAAACTCGCCAATCATGCGGCGGGCTTCGCGCACGTAAATCTGGTGAGGCCAGTTGCCGTTGTCGGTAAATTCATCTTTGGCGAGGCCCCATTTTTGCATTTCGGTTTGAATTTCTTCCGGTACCCGCGGGTCGTTGGCCACAAACCAAAGCAGGCCTTTCTGGTAGGTTTCGTGTTCTTTGATGATTTCTTTCCGGCGTCCATAACTTGCTTCGGGGTAATCGTAATTCATGCCAATATTATCGCTGCTAAACGGGCCGTGGTTGTTGGTGTCGGTTTTACGGTTGGGTATGGCATCGAATTTTTGGAACCACTCGCGCCAGCCGGCATCGAAAATACGCACCAGAAGTTCATATTGGGTTGAGTCGTAACCTTCCGGTTTGGGAAAAGGAATGCGGTTTTCAGGATGATTGGTCATGCATGTCCGGAAACAGTAGGCCTGAATTCGGTGGTCGCCTTCCCCTTTTTTACCCGGAGGATTATTACTGATGCGTGGCAGCAATCCGCTTGAAGGGTCGTCGGAAACCCAATAGGGATCGATGGGAGTATCTAATACACTGAAATTATGCCCGTGCTGAAAAACACCGGTTTGCACTCCGTTCCAGTTCTCATCATATTTGTCGTTCCCTTCGCGTCCTACATGGTAACTCACACCAGCAGCGGCCATTAAATCGCCCTCGTAGGTGGCATCCAAAAATATTTTTCCCTCGTATGTTTTCCCTGAAAGGGTTGTGATGGATTTAATTTTCCCGTTGGATTTATCCACACCGTTTTTCCGGTCGAGCCATTCATCGCGGAAAACAGTTATGCCGAATTCTTCAATATAATTTTCAAATACCTGTTCGGCCACATGTGGTTCAAAAATCCACATGGTACGCATGTCGCCGTCAATAGCGGGAGTGCCTTGTCCGGTGTTTCCGTATTCGTCTTTTTCCATCCATTTCCAGGCATCGTTTGTTTGGTAATGATTGTAAATGCGGTGGTAAAAATCGCGCGCGAGCCCGCCAATCACTTCTTTTCTGCCTGTATCGGTAAACCCCAGTCCACCCGATGTGAGCCCACCCAGGTGTTTGTCGGGTGAAACCATAATTACCGATTTCCCGGTTTGTGCCACTTCAACAGCAGCAATTACTGCAGCCGATGTGCCTCCATAAATTATAACATCACCGGTATAGTTTTCAGTTGAATTATTGATTGATTTACAGCTGGTAAGAAGAATAGCGGTCAGTAAAAATGTTGTCAGTAATAGTTTCATTTCATTTAGATTTGCCTTAAATATAAAAATAATTTGTCTCTGGATATTCATTAAATTATTCATAACTTTGAAATTAACCATAAAACATAATTTGAACATGAATTACAACGAAATTGAAATTTTGATTGTTGAAGATAACCCAAACGATGCTGAAATGGCATTGCGGGCCCTCAAAAAAAATAACCTCACCAATAAAGTGCTTATTGTTGGCGATGGGGAAGAGGCCCTCGATTTTGTTTTTGCCAAAGGGAAATTCTCGGGGCGCGAACAAACCCACCGGCCAAAAATAATTCTGCTCGATTTAAAATTACCCAAAATTGACGGACTTGAAGTATTGGAGGCGATAAAAAGTAATCCCAAAACCCAGGCTATTCCCGTAATTATTTTAACGTCGTCAAAAGAAGAGAAAGATATGGTTGAAAGCTATCGCCTGGGCGTAAATAGCTATATTGTTAAACCGGTTGATTTCGATAAATTTGTTGATGCTGTTAGAGATTTGGGCCTGTACTGGCTTTTGCTCAACCAGCAGCCATAATCGTATTCAAACTTATTATCTTTTTTGATTTTTTTATATTCTAAAAGTTCAGATTTTAAGAGGTGACGGGCAATTTAGCCCACTTTACAAAAGAATACAATTGTTACATTTGATTTGAAATAAATATTTATAATTTGCAACAAAAACAGCAATGGGAGATTATAACCAAATTGAAATACTGTTGGTTGAAGACAACCCGCACGATGCAGAAATGGCATTGAGAGCCTTAAAAAAGAATAATCTTTCGAATAAAGTACTTGTGGTAACCGATGGGGAGGAAGCACTCGATTTTATATTCGCCAGGGGGAAATTCTCTGGCAGGGACAAAGATTTTAACCACCTCCCCAAAATGATTTTACTCGATTTAAAGTTGCCTAAAGTAAATGGAATTGAAGTTTTAAAAGAGATAAAGAGTAATCCTGAAACACAAGTAATTCCGGTAATTGTGCTCACTTCATCGCAGGAAGATAAGGATATTGTGGAGAGTTACAAACTTGGCGTGAACAGTTACATTGTGAAGCCGGTGGATTTTGACAAATTTGTGGAAGCCGTCCGTCATCTTGGTTTTTATTGGTTATTATTAAATAAACAGCCACAATTGTAAAATCCCTTAATTTAATATATTTGATGCCGAATTAATTGTTTGAAAAATGAGCCTGGAGAATCAGCCCATACGAATCCTGTTTGCAGAAGACCTGCCTGCCGATGCAGAAATGGCACGGCGTGAAATAAAAAAAGGAGGCCTTGAGTTTATTTACAAAGTGGTGGACACAGAACCCGATTTCAGAAAACAACTGGATGGATTCAATCCGCATGTTGTGGTATCTGATTATTCCATGCCCACATTTGATGGAATGACCGCCCTGAAAATTACCCTTGCCCACTCAGCTTTTCTTCCTATTATCATTCTTACCGGCTCAATGAATGAAGAAACAGCGGTTGCCTGCATGAAAGCCGGCGCAACCGACTATGTAATAAAAGAACAGATTAAGCGCCTGCCGTACGCGGTAAAGGATGCCATTGAAAAGAGCCGCGACAAACAGGAAAAAGACAGAATTGAAAAACAACTCCACGATAGCCTTGCTGAATTCAAAGATTTGATTAACGGGATGAACGAAACGGTTTGGATTATTCATCCCGACGGAACGCTTTTAGACGTTAACGAAAGGGCCGGTAAAGTAACGGGATACTCCAGGGAAGAGCTTCTTCAGAGAGGCATTTTCAGAATTGACAACAACCTGAGTGAAGCGGATATTAAACAACTGGCCCGAAACCTACAAACCGAAAAGACACAGTTTTTCCACACTGTTCACACAACTAAAGAAGGGAAGAAAATACCGGTTGAAATCAACTCGAGCCTGATAAAATACAGGGGACAGAACGTTATTCTCAGCGTGGCCAGGGATATTTCGGACCGAATCCGGATTGAAGACAAACTCCGGCTGCTCAGCCGCTCGGTGGATCAAAGTCCGGTAAGCATTGTAATTACCGATGTGGAAGGACACATTGAATATGTAAATGCTGCTTTTACAAAAATTACCGGTTATAGCTTTGAAGAAGTGGAAGGTAGGACCCCGCGAATATTTAAATCGGGCAAACAATTGGGACCGTTTTACGAACAACTGTGGAATACGCTGCTTTCAGGCCATGAATGGCACGGAGAGCTTATAAACAAAAAGAAGAACGGTGAAGATTTTTGGGAAGACATTTCCATTTCACCGATTATGGATAATAAAGGAAAAATCACTCATTTTGTTTCGGTTAGGGAAGATATTACCGAGAAGAAAAAGATGATTGAAGACCTGATGGTTGCCAAAGAACGCGCCGAAGAAAGCGACCGGTTAAAATCAGCTTTTCTTGCCAACATGAGCCACGAAATCCGCACTCCGATGAACGGAATTCTCGGTTTTACCGAATTGCTGAAAGAACCTAAATTAGCAGGAGAAGAAAAAGTTCAGTATGTGGAAATTATTCAGAAAAGCGGTAAGCGCATGCTCGATACCATTAACGATTTAATCGATATTTCAACCATTGAATCGGGTACTTTGGAAGTCAATTATTCAAAGGTGAATGTAAATGAACAATTAAATTATTTCTATAACTTTTTTAAACCGGAAGCTGAAAGCAGGGGCCTGCAAATTTTCTGTCATTCTCCGCTTACTGACGATGAAGCTGATATTGTTACAGATGCTGAAAAATTGAATGCAGCACTTTCGAACCTGATAAAGAATGCCATAAAATACACCAACGAAGGGAAGATTGAATTTGGGTATAAAAAAGAATCAACCCATCAGTTGGAATTTTTTGTAAAGGATACAGGAATTGGTATTGAAAGAGAAAGGCAAAGCTCTGTTTTTAAGCGGTTTGTTCAGGCTGATAACAGCTTGTCGAAACCCTACGAGGGAGCCGGTTTGGGACTTTCGATAGCCAAAGGGTACATTGAAAAACTGGGCGGGAAAATATGGCTGGATTCTGAAAAGGGAAAAGGCTCAAGTTTTTATTTTACTGTGCCTTGCCGTGAAACACCGAATACAAAAATTTCAGAAAAAGCTACGGTAGAAGATTTGCCAATTGATGTCACTTTAAAAGATCTTACCATTTTGGTTGCCGAAGATGAAGAAGTGGGGCGGATGTACCTCGCCGAGATATTGGATGATAAATGTAAAAAACTGTTGTTTGCCGAAAATGGACAGGAGGCCGTTGCGCTTT
This sequence comes from Tangfeifania diversioriginum, assembly GCF_900141875.1. Taxonomy (GTDB): domain Bacteria; phylum Bacteroidota; class Bacteroidia; order Bacteroidales; family Prolixibacteraceae; genus Tangfeifania; species Tangfeifania diversioriginum. Next base: position 17,529 of record NZ_FQZE01000004.1, read on the forward strand.
ATAAACAACACCCTGAAACCGACCTGGTGCTGATGGATATTAAAATGCCGGTGATGGACGGTTACACAGCTACAATGAAAATAAAAGAAATTGACAGCGATGCACTGATTATTGCACAAACGGCTTATGCTCTTGCAGGCGATAAAGAGAAAGCCCTGGCAGCAGGTTGCCGCGACTACCTCACAAAACCATTGAAAAAATTGCACATGGAGGCGGTCATTCAAAAATATTTTGGGTAAAAAAATTACAATGCCAGATTTACCACGGTAATTCCGGCACCGCCAAAATCCACATGTTCGTCTTTAAATGTGCGTACCATCGGTTCCGAGCGAAGGTAATTCCGGATGGTTTCTTTCAAAATGCCTGTGCCTTTCCCATGAAGAATGCGCAGTTGCGAAACTTCAAGCATGATGGCTTCGTCGATAAACTCCTGAATGTTTTGAATCGCTTCATCTGCTCGCTGCCCGCGAATATCGATTTCGGGTTTGAAACTCAGCCGCCGTTCCATCAGGTTACTTCCGGCTAAGTGCGAACCTCCCTGTTTTTGTCCTTTCTCCAGTTTCTTTGCCTCATTGCTACTCAGTCGTTCCACCTGTTTGCGGGGAAGTGTGGTAATCATCTGCCCGAATGCTACCACTGCGTTCTTCTCATTCAGCTCAATCAGTTCGCCGGCAGTCTCTTGTCCTTTTATCTTGACTTTGTCGCCGGGTTTTAATTCTATCTGCTTTTCAGGTTCTTTTTTTGGAACCTTATTTTTAGATTCTTGTGGCCGGCGTTGATTTCGTTTTTCTTCCCTGCGGCGGAGTTTTTCCATTTTTGTAGCAATCCGGCTGTCGGTTTCATCCGATTTTTTGGCAACTTCATTTTTTAGCTTGCCCAGTTTTTCGCGTGCCTGTTTGGTTTTTTCTTTGTCGGCTTGTGCTTTTTTTATTTCCTGAATGGTATTTTCAATTCGTTTGTTTACGCTTGCCAGCAGCGCGTCGGCTTCTTCACGCGCTTTTTTCATGATTTCCTTGCGCTGATTCTGGATTTCTTTTAGCTCTTCCGCGTAATTGACTGCTGTATCGTCGAGGATTTTTTCCACCTTCCTGATTTTTTGCCGCTTGGTTTCCCAGTAGCGTTTGTCGCGGTTTATTTTGCGCAGGTTCCGATCAAAATCGATGTGTTTTTTGCCGACTTTGTTGGTGGCGGTTTCCAGAATTTCCTCCGGCAGCCCGATTTTCCGGGCAATTTCAAAAGCAAACGAACTGCCCGGTTTCCCAATTTCAAGTTTGAAAAGCGGGTTCATGTGCTGCGAATCGTATAACATGGCACCGTTTATAATTCCATCGGTGGCTGAAGCAAAGTGTTTCAGGTTGGTGTAGTGCGTAGTAATTACGCCAAAAGTGCGCAGGCGGTTTAGTTCGCCAAGGATCGATTCGGCTATGGCACCGCCCAACATCGGTTCAGTTCCTGAGCCAAATTCATCAATCAGAATTAATGTTCTTTCGTTGCAGTTCTTCACAAAATATTTCATGTTCATCAGGTGCGAACTGTAGGTGCTCAAATCGTTTTCCAGCGACTGCTCATCGCCGATGTCGATAAAAAGCTGGCTGAAAATTCCGGTTTTGCTCCCTTCCTGCAGCGGAATTAACAAACCACACTGCAGCATGTATTGCAACAATCCCACTGTTTTCAGGCAAACCGATTTACCTCCCGCATTCGGTCCTGAAATCAACAGGATATGATTTTGCGTGTCGAGCTGGATATCAAGTGGTACAATTTTGCGGTTCTCTTTTTTTAGCGCTTTTTGCAAAAGCGGATGCACTGCCTGCTGCCACTGAATAGTAGTAGTGTCATCTATTTCAGGGCGAATGCCGTCGAACTCAACTCCCAGCAGTCCTTTGGCACGTATAAAATCTATTTCGCCGAGAAATTCGTAGGAGTAAAACAGATCTTCTAAGTAGGGACGGATGTCGTTTGAAAAATCGGTGAGGATGCGCACCACCTCGCGGCGTTCGGCATATTCCAGTTCGCGGATTTCGTTGTTCATCTCCACAATTTCGTTGGGTTCCACATACGACGTTTTGCCGGTGCCCGACTCGTCGTAAACAATGCCTTTTATTTTGCGTTTGTTCGATGCCAGAACCGGAATCACCGCCCGGCCGTCGCGGATGGAAACCGATGCCTCTTCATCCACCAGCCCGTCTTTCTGGGCCTGTTTCAAAATGGCGTGCAGTCGTTTCGACATGTTTGAATTCAGCGATAAAATACTTTTCCGTATTTGCGCCAGTTCGGGCGATGCATTGTCGCGGATTTTTCCAAACTTGTTGATGATGGTGTCGATGCGATCGTAAATGTACGGAAAAACTTGCACCCGTTCAGTTTTCTTTTTCAGCAGCGGGAATACTTCTTCTTCCTGTTTTTGAAAAAATTGCACGATGGCACGCACTGCCTCCAGCGAGCGTTTCAGGTCGAACAGTTCGGCGGGCTCCAGGAAACGGCCTTCAATCTTAATTTTCTGAAGTGCCGGGCGCAAATCGTAAAAATGGTTGGCCGGAAAATTTTCAAACTCGCGAATGATACGGCAGAATTCGGTTACCTCGCTTAACTGGTTCGTGACAACTTCAAACTTATCCTGAAACTGCATGTCATCCACCCATTCGTTTCCCATGGTACTGATGCACTTGTTGCGCAACATCTCACGGATGCGGTCGAACCCAATCTTTTCCTCAAAATGTTCAGGATAAATTTTTTGCATGGCTATAAATTTCAGCGCAAAAATAGGGAATTTTTAGTATTCAGTCACAGTCGCAGTTTTCAGAAAGAAAAACAGGTTAAAAATTTGCTTATAAATTCAAAAATCAATTGTAAAGATGAAAGGCCGTTCATCTCTTTTACTGTTAAACTGAGACTGAGACTGAGACTGCCAACTTCCTAAAGTCCCCCCGAATTTTTCCCCGGAAAATGCTCGTGCCACTCTTGCCAGAAAAGTTTCACTTCCGATTTCATCTCTTTGTGCAGCGACAGAATACCAATCAGGTTGGGAATGGTCATCAGCGCAATGGTAATTCCCGAAAGTGTCCAAACAATGGTAGTATCAGTAAACGATGCGAGGAAAAACCCGATAACATAAATAATTCGGTAATAAATAACGCCTTTTATTCCGAACAAATAGGTGACCGCCCGGCCACCGTAATATGACCAGCTGATGGCTGTGGAAAATGCAAACATCAGCAACCCGATGGATACAATGTATTTCCCGTATTCGCCAAACCAACTACGGGTGAAGGCCACAGTGGTTAATGGCGCACTGTGCATCAACGATTTTCCGGAGAGTGTTACATTCTGTCCCGGTGTGAGGTTTCCATCAGCCAGTTCAATCGTTCCTGAATAAGGTTCATCATTCATCCAAACTTTCACATCTTCAGCCACTGAACGGGCATGAAGAATAGTTGGCTGGTTTTGAATTTCCCCATCAGAAACATTCAGCGTACCTGTAAATAGCGGCAAATCTTCTCTTTCCAGCAGGAAGTCGGCCAGTTGTTGTTTTTCCGTTTCATTGGTTTCCGAATAGTTTCCTTTGAGAACAATCATATCTACCGATTGGAACTGGTTCTCAATTTTTTCAGACCACACGCCCGATGATAAAATTACCAGTCCGGTGAGCGTGCAAATAATAATGGTATCGATAAACGGTTCGAGCAGTGCCACCAGTCCTTCCGAAACCGGTTCGTGGGCGCGTGCCGCGGCGTGGGCAATGGGCGCCGATCCCTGGCCAGCCTCGTTGGAAAACAACCCGCGGTTGACGCCCCGGTTAAATGCAAAGGCAATGCTGCCGCCCAGAAACCCTCCGGCTGCTGCTGACCCTGTAAATACATCGCCGATGATGGCAGAAATAGAAGGGATTATGTTATCATAATTGTAGGCGATTACTGCTATGGCCCCGATGAAATAAACCACAGCCATAATCGGCACCAGTCGGGAGGTAACTTTTGCAATGCGCTTGATTCCGCCCAGGATTACCATGGCCAGAAAAACCGAAAGTACCGCGCCGGTAAGGATGTGGTTCAGCCCGAATGTTTCGAACATGGAGTTGGCGATGCTGTTGATTTGCGGCAGGTTGCCGGTGCCAAACGACGAAAGTATGGTAGCCACGGCAAAAATAGCCCCCAGCCATTTTCCTGTGTTGATTACCTTTTTGTTTTTAAGTTGAATGTTGAGCCGCTTCCGCATGTAATACATCGGGCCGCCGGCAATTGAACCGTCTTCCGCTTTTTCGCGGTATTTGTGCGAGAGGGTGACTTCCACAAATTTGGTGGTCATACCTACGGCTGCGGTCACCAGCATCCAGAAAAGCGCTGCCGGTCCGCCCAGGTGAATGGCCAGTGCCACCCCGGCAATGTTTCCGGTGCCAACTGTTCCCGAGAGTGCAGTGGTAAGTGCCTGAAAATGTGAGGTGTCTCCTTCATCTCCTTCTTTGTCGAATTTTCCACGGACAATGCGCAGTGAGTGACGCAGGTAGCGGAATTGCGGGAATTTTAAATAAATGGTGAAAAACAGTCCGGTTCCGAGCAATAAAAAAACGAACCATTGCGATCCGCCGATAAATCCGTCAATAACTGAGAGAAAATCGTTGATTTGATTCATATCAGGCTAAGTTTTGTTTGCGCTAAAATAGCAATTGATCTAAAGAATAATTCTGATTGATAAAAAGATTTTTCATAAATTAGCTTCAAATTTAAAAAACAAGCCATGTTACCAAGATTTTTATTAGCCGACAATTCACTGGAAACACCCGACACTATTTTCGTTGTACACACCGAATCGCCCCGTTTTATTATTGAAGCCGACATTGATGATTTTTGGAGCAACCAGGTCATTCACTGGATTGACGGAGAGCCCGGAGACGAAGACACCGTGGGACAACTGATTGAGGAAGCTGAAGAGTTCCTGGAAAAAGAGTTTGAAAACGAAGAGTTTCTCGACGAGGAAGAAGATTAGTTTGTATTTATACCTTAAGTCATAGTTTCACTCAAAGTGAGGCTATGACTGTCCTTTAATCCTGCTCCACCCCTTTTAGTGAAAGCTGAATCCGTTTCCGTTCCACATCCACCTCTTTCACCCGCACTTTTACATGCTGGTGCAGTTTCACAATTTCATTCGGGTCGGAAATAAACCGGTCGGCCATTTCCGAAATGTGTATCAGCCCCGATTGTTTCACACCCACATCCACAAAAGCGCCAAATTTGGTGATGTTGTTCACAATTCCCGGCACTTCCATGCCTTCGCGCAAATCGTCAATGGAGAAAATACCGTCGGCAAATTCAAATACTTTTATCGGTTTCCGCGGGTCGCGACCGGGTTTGAGCAGTTCGTCTTTAATGTCGTTCAACGTGGGCAGCCCGGTTTCTTCAGTCACATATTTTTGAAGATCGATTTGATTTACCAGCTCTTCATTCTGAATTAAATCGCTGATGTTGCATTTCAAATCCGCTGCCATTTTTTTGACGATTAAATACGATTCGGGGTGCACTGCCGAGTTATCCAGCGGATTTTTGCCATCCGGAATTCGCAGGAATCCGGCAGCCTGTTCATAAGCTTTTGGTCCCATCCGGGAGACTTTTTTCAGTTCGTCGCGCGAGGCAAACAATCCATTTTCTTTCCGGGTTTCCACAATGTTTTCTGCCAGTTGCGGCCCGAGCCCTGAAATGTAATTCAGTAGGTGCTGACTGGCGGTGTTCAGGTTTACGCCCACTGCATTCACGCTTAGCTCGACTACTGAATCGAGGCTGTTTTTTAGTTTCTTCTGATCTACATCGTGCTGGTATTGGCCCACACCAATGCTTTTCGGATCGATTTTCACAAGTTCTGCTAGTGGATCCATCAAACGCCGACCGATGGAAACTGCGCCACGTACCGTTACATCATATTGTGGAAATTCCTTGCGCGCTACCGAGGAGGCAGAATACACCGAAGCGCCGTCTTCGTTCACCACATAAACGCGGATGTCGCGGTTGTAGCGCAACCGTTTTATAAATGCTTCGGTTTCTCTGCCGGCGGTTCCGTTGCCAATAGCAATCGCCTCAATCTGGTACATCTCCACCATTGTCGTGATTTTCTTGGCGGCCAGCTTTTTTTCTTCCTGTGGTTTATGTGGGTAAATATTTTCGTTGTGCAACAAGTTGCCTTGTTCGTCGAGGCAAACCACCTTGCAGCCGGTGCGGTAACCGGGATCGATAGCCAGTGTTCGTTTTTGTCCGAGTGGCGGTGCCAGCAACAATTGGCGCAAATTTTCCGCAAAAACACCAATTGCATCCTCGTCGGCTTTTTCTTTGGAAAGCTGCGAAAATTCGGTTTCTATGGAAGGTTCAATCAAACGTTTGTAGCTGTCTTTCACTGCCATTTCCACGTGGCGCGAACTTTCATTTTGTCCTTTTACAAAAAAGCGGGTGAGGTTTTCCAGCGGGCGGGTTTCATCGGGTTTTACCGAAACACGCAAAAATCCTTCCTTTTCGCCGCGGCGCATGGCCAGCAACCTGTGCGAAGGGCATTTCTTCAGCGGTTCGTTCCAGTCGAAATAATCGCGGTACTTGGCAGCTTCCTCCTCTTTTCCTTTGATCACTTTTGAAGTGATTACGGCCTCTTTTTCAAAGGCCCGCCGCACGATGTTTCGGGCTTTTTCGTTTTCGCTGATCCACTCCGCAATAATGTCGCGTGCCCCGGCCAGAGCATCTTCCGGGGTTTGAATGTCTTCGTTCAAGAACAACTGTGCTCTTGATTCCGGATCGCGTTCAAATTGTTTCATTACAATTTTTGCCAGCGGCTCCAATCCGCGCTCCCGGGCGATGGTAGCTTTGGTGCGCCGCTTGGGTTTGTAGGGGAGGTAAATATCTTCCAATTCAACCGGATCGTAGCAGTTTTGAATCCGGGTTTTCAGTTCGGGTGTCAGTTGTTCCTGTTCATCAATGGTTTTCAGAACGGTTTCCTTGCGTTTTTCCAGCTCCGTAAATTTTTCGTCTTGCTCTTTTATTTGCAAAACCTGCATTTCATCGAGGCTGCCGGTGCGCTCTTTCCGGTAGCGAGAGATAAACGGAACGGTTGCTCCTTCGTTCAATAATTCAATGGTGTTGGTAACCTGTTTTTCGCGGATGCCCAGTTGCCGGGCTATGATTTCGATAATTGTCTGATTCATTTAAATGCTGTTTTGTGCAAAGGTAGGAAAGATTTTTTGGAGCTGGTTTTTCTTTTATAGCAGTTACAGCGGGGCATGAATTCCTAAGTCATTTTTTTTGAAAATGAAAGTGAAAGTTTATTTTGATTGACGGAATTTTCTTATCCTGGAGCTTTTGCGACTGCTTTGAATTATGCTAAGAACAGTAATTTTTTTTGATTTTCCCATCGTTCTTTTGCCTGGTAAATGTCGGTTGTCGGAGACTCTTCAGCATATTCAATCCAGTTTTTAAAGTCATTCTCAGAAATAGCTTCGCCGGGCAAAGAATATGAATTGATATCCGGTTCATTCAGAATACGGATTAACTTATTTTTCTCCAGTTTTTTGAGTTCTTCCAATGAATCTTCACCTGTTATTTCTATTCTTATTGTTTGCATGATTACTCTATGTTTTGATTATCAGGAATTAGATGAAACTAATTCTGTTATTTACAATAATAATCTATTTTTTGAATATCAGAAAATCATTTATTGGTGAAACTTAGGAACAGCTAATTTTAAAAAAAAGGTAATGTCAGAATAATCCAATCATTTGTTTTTTAAGCTGAATCATTTTTTCTATTTTTATAAATTGATAATAAACACGAAACCAATACAAACCAAAACCGGTATGAAAAATCTTTTATTCTTCTTTTTTTTGTTTCCACAACTTCTGTTTGCCCAAAAAGTTATTGTCCTTTCCGTTAATCAGCCGCCCGAATTTGGTTTTTCGGTGAATAAAACCGATATCACTATTTTTTAAAGGTGTTTAATGAAACTATGTTTAATCTTCTATTGCATTTATATTCATGAAAAAGACTAAAACAAACCGATCTAAAAGAGTTTTGCTTGTTATTATTTTAATAATATTTTCAGTTAATTTGTCCTCACAAACTAAAGATTTTGCATATACAATAGGAACTTCAGACGATCAAATTCAACCAGGAACATCAAAATTGTTCTATGTTCAGGTTACAGGAATACCAAGTGGAGCGATAATTACAGATGTTCAAGCAAAATTTGACTACATAGCATATGGTGTCGTTCAGAATTATGTAAGTTGTAGATTTAATAAAGGAACTGACCCCGGTACTTATGGAGGTGTAAGCCTTGTTTCACAAGGAGATTTACCCGAAGGAAATCCTGGGTCATATGGTTATGTCTCAATGACTAATTGGAATAATCAAACCTCTATTAATACGAATTATTACTTTCGGTTTTTTCTTGAGTCTGGTTCAGAATATACTTGTACAATTAAAAAGGTTTATTTAAGAATTACTTATGCGCAACCTGACATAACAGTTATTTCTCCAAATGGTAATGAACTATTATATACCGGTTCAAATTATACAATTCAATGGAACAGTTCTAATGTTACTGGTAGTATTCAAATCGATTTATATAAAAGCAATACTAATATTCAACGACTTGCATCTAGTGCTTCAAATACAGGAACATATCCTTTCAATCCATCATCTTCATTGACAAATGGTAATGACTACAGAATAGGAATTAGTGCCATGAATGGCAGTGTTTGGGATTTTAGTGATTCATATTTTTCTATTATATCAATTAATCCACAAGTTGCGGTTTCACCCACAAGCGGGAGTGACGGGACCACGTTTACCCAGACAGGTTCGGGCTTTACCCCTGGCGGGACAGCCACGTTGTATTTTGACGGACCTGACGGTGCCACGAGCTTAACGAAGAGCGTCAACAGCAGCGGGGAGTACACCAACACCTGGACATGCGATGCCTGCCCAGACGGGGATTATAGTTACTATGCCAAGGACAACAGCAGCAATAAGACCAGCAACACCGTTCCCTTCAGTGTTTTCACAGCCAGCCCCCAGGTTGCGGTTTCACCCACAAGCGGGAGCGACGGGACCACGTTTACCCAGACAGGTTCGGGCTTTACCCCTGGCGGGACAGCCACGTTGTATTTTGACGGACCTGACGGTGCCACGAGCTTAACGAAGAGCGTCAACAGCAGCGGGGAGTACACCAACACCTGGACATGCGATGCCTGCCCAGACGGGGATTATAGTTACTATGCCAAGGACAACAGCAGCAATAAGACCAGCAACACCTTTACCTTCAGTGTTTTCACAGATGACAGCTTTCCTGAGTTTATTGATGTTGTTTTATCATCAGATGCAACTTTACCTGAAAAAATATATTTTAGTGGAACGGTAAAAGATGATTATGGACTGAAAAGCATAACAATAACCGTGAGCGGCCCTAATGTAACCGATTATGAAGCTTTTAGTGATCCCCTATCTGAAGAAACGGCACTGGATTTATCAAGTTATTATTTTGACAGCGGCAACCCGTACTATGCGAACACGGCGGGCAGCTATACTGTAACCCTGACCATTACCGACACCAAGGGGCAGACCCAATCACAAAGTTTTAATATTAACGTATCACAGGATAACCCACCGTCATTTTCGGGTGCAAGCCTTGCTTCAAGTGTGCAGTATCCCGATACGGTTTATTTTGAAGGTAGTGCAACGGACGATCATGGCCTGGAAAGCATAACAATGACCATAAGCGGGCCTAATGTAACCGATTATGAAGCTTTTAGTGAAACATTATCAGGTGAAAAAACACTTGATTTATCAAATTATTACTTTGACAGTAGCAATCCTGACTATGCAAACACCGCAGGGAGTTATACTGTAACCCTATCATTGAAAAATATAAATAATAAAACCACATCAAAAAATTTTAATGTTCAAGTTTTCCAGGAAACGACGCCTAATCTACCTGATTTAACAATTGAAGCATTTAACATTTCAGGTAATTTAGATAAAGGTCGTTCTTATCAAATACCTGTGCAGATTGAACTTAAAAACGGGTATTTATCAGAAGGAAGCTATGTTGATGCTAAATTGTTTTTATCAACCATAAATTATTTAGACAGCGATAAAACACTGTTATGGTCTAGTAATAACGAAAAACCTGATTTCCCAAATTCTGAATTAAATACATCTGGGAATGAAAATGTTAATGCGACAATAAAAGTTTCTGGTGATATAACTGTTGGAAACTATTTTATAATTGCGATTGTGGATGAAGTCAACTATCATCCCGAAAACAATGAAACAAACAATACAAGTGTTTATCCCATTTCAGTCAATGATCCGAATCAACCAATTGATGAACCAATTGATGATTATCCCGAAGTATATAAAAATTCAACCAGTTGCAGTGATGGTGATGATAAGTGTGTTGCAGATATCTGGGCTTTTTATCGCAGAGAATGTACATCATTTGTTTGCTGGCGGATTAACCGTGATTTAGGGCATACTCAATTGCAATCAACAGATCCTTTTAGAAATTATAGTGTTTTTGGAGAAAGCACACATTTAAGCCATGCAAAGAATTGGGCAGGCATATTGGAAGATTTAGGTTACAGAGTTGACGAAATGCCTCAAAAAGGTGCAATCGCACACTGGGATTATGGAACTTATGGACATGTCGCATATGTTCATTCAGTCAATGCTGATAATACAGTAAATATTGAAGAGTATAATTATAGTCTTACTGGTGAATATTCATATCGTAAAAATGTTAATGATGTACAACAATACATTCATATTTTAGAAGGCAAAATCGATGTAGACAATCCACCAACGTTTATTAATGCTTCTTTGCCCTACGAATATGAGATTCCTCAAAAAGAGTATTTTTCGGGTACTGTTAATGACGACAATGGCCTCCAAAGCATAACCATGCTGGTAAACGGGAAAAAAATTTTTACAAATGATCTTTCTGGTGCTACATCGCATGATTTATCAGGTTATTACTTTTCAAGTGGCGATAATAATTATGCAAACGAACCGGGTACTTACATGATTCAGTTAATGGTGACTGACACCAATAATCAAACAACCACTAAGGATTTTGATGCTGAGGTTATAGATTCTCCAAGTTTAGTTACTCAGCGAATTCCATTATATAAAGGTTGGAACTGGATTTCATTCAATGTTGAAAATTCGGATATGTCTGTTCAGTCAGTTATAAATTCTACAAAAACAAATAGTGATCAATTAAAATCTCAAACTGAAGCAACAACATTCTCAGGAAGCAATTGGTATGGAGTTCTGGATATGATTGATTGCGGTAAAATGTACATGCTAAATAGTCATTCCAGCGAACCAGGTGAAATAGTACTTTCTGGAAATGCTGCCGAATGTGGAACAATTGAGCTAACCGAAGGTGCAAATTGGATTGGTTTCTGCCCACAACGATCATTGAATATAAATAATGCACTTTCAGGATTAATATTCAATGACAATGATTACATCATGACTGAACCAAGTAAAGGAAAAACAGCAATATTTAGCGGTGGTACATGGTATCCTGAAAACTATACGATGTATCCTGGTTTTGGTTATAAACTAGTTGTCTCTCATTCGAATAGTTTCAATTATAATAATGAAGGAACCAAGTCCATAGTTTCCCTTAACGATGAAGGTTCAAGTGGTTGGAGTAATCCAACGGGATCGCAATATGTAATGGCCATTAATGCACAGGTAATGATCGACTCTCAGCTTATGGTTACGCCTAGCAGTTTATTAGGTGCGTTCAAAGATGATCAATGCCTTGGTTATAGTGAGATTTTTGATGGTCCTATTGGTAAACAGTTCATTGTAACTATTGGAACAAAAGAAAATAATCTAAATGATATTCAATTAAGATTATATGAACCTGAATTAAAAAGGGAGTTTATTTTGACCGATACGATTAAAATGGTTCCTGACAAAGTTATTGGTAGCATTACATCACCATTAATTTACAATTACGTAAATCCGACTAAAGCAAATCTGCTAAAAGTGGAGGATAAAATTTTAGTTTATCCAAATCCATTCGTCAAAGATATAAATCTGCAATTATATCTTACAATGCAAAGCAATGTGGTAATTCAACTGTATGATGTTGCTGGAAACCTTCATGCTTACATTAAGTTATATCTAAATCCAGGATTGAATACTGTAAATCTTAGCCAAAAAGGAATTTCAGCAGATGAGCTGAATCCGGGTATATATTTTATGAACGTTAACATCAATGGACAATATCAAGTCAAAAAGATTATTAAAACTCGCTAACTGTAATACTAAATAATACCGAGATGAGAAAAAGTACAATCGTCATAATATTATCCTTAACTGCATCTTTGGCATATCCACAACAACCGGGATGGTATGTGGATAAAGGATACCTCAACACAATGGTTGTGCATGCTGTAGTTAAACATCAGGATGCTGTACTTGATTCTGAAGGTAGTATGCTGGGGGCTTTTAAAAATGGTGTTTGTCGAGGATATACCAGTATTTTTGATGGACCGAATAACCGTCAGTTTCAATTAAGTATAGGTTCTGATTTAGCAACCGAGGATGATATTGAATTAAAGGTGTATGATAAAGAATCTAATCAAACCTACAATGTTGAAAGTAGAATTCAATTTGAAAAGGATGTAACGCTCGGAACAATCGAATCACCGCTTGTTTATTTCACATTCGCAAATTCTCCAAATCTTGATTTTATAGAGATCGGAAAATATAAATTTTATGGTGATAAAATAACTGAAATAACCAATTCAGAATATACTATTAAAGGGAATGTCCAAATTAATAATCATTTAAAAATCGACAGTGATATAACAGTTAAGACTGATGAATTAACAATAACAGGAAATGGAATTATATTTCTTGATAATATACCAATTTTTGAGACTGTTGACATATATGATGGAATTTTTGAATTAAAGCTTGCCGAGGGTTTAAGTTTTTCAAAATTCACACCTGAAAATATGGGCATAAAATTAAGTAAATTGCCAGTAATAGTGGAAAGCATCTACTTAATTGAGGAAGGGGTTTTAATAAATGGTGATTTAAAACTTCCGAAACTTTTTAACACGGTTGATGCGGAGATTACGACGCTTGAAGTAACCCGGCAGTATGGATTAAGGTTAATTGGTACTGTTTCACTGAAGGACATTAAAATTCACAGTGTTAAACTTGATACATTAGGATTAACATTTAATACCATAGATGATTATTTTTCTGCATCAGCTTATTTATCCACTCCTTTTTTTGGAATTGGAGCAACTTCAGAAATAATAGGTGGTAAAATGAACTATGTTCAAATAAATGCTGCTCTTCCTTATCCAATACCTTTTGCAACAACTGGTTTTTCAATTTCTGAGATTAACGGTGGAGTGGATGATCTTATTAATCCTCCGATAACTTTACTTGTAGGTATTGATCTTGTTCCAACAGTTCAAGGAAATTTCGAAATCGTCAAATTAAATGACTTATCACTTAGCTACACTTGGGGAAAAGAATTTTACGGTTCAGGAAGTTTGCAACTGTTTGATAAAGACATGGCGAATGTTGATTTAAGTATTCAACGAAATAAGGTTGCTTTTGGAGGAGATGTTTCATTATTTAATGTTTTTAATGGTAGTCTGGTTGCTTCAATTTTTAAAGAAAATAATTTGATTCTTGTAAATGGAAATCTTTGGGCTACTTTAAGTATACCGGCATTAGAAGGATTTCCATTTGATATTTTAAGCGGATTAGTTGGTCTTCCTCATGTTGTGGCCGAAACTGACAATTATCTTATAAATAATATTATAGCAGGTAATACAAAAATTCGCTGGTTCAATTTGAATTATAAAGCAGAATGGTCAGATAGAAAACTTAGTGTTGACTATGGAAGAGGATATGAAAATTGGAATGAAATTTTGTTTGGAGATGAAAATTTACTAAAACTTAAAAATGCTTCTTTGAATCGTTTTGAAGGCCAAAGCCTTATTTTAAACTCTCGCACAGTTCAAAAAGGTTTAAAAAGTTCATCTACTAAATTTGAACAGGTGTATTCGCTGCAACAAAATTCACCAACCATGATTATTCGATTTGAACAACAAGGCCAAATGCCTGATTGTAGTATCAAACTGCCAGATGGATCGGTGGTTTCAAAATCTACGGTAAATAACACAAATCAATTTTATACAGAAAATGAAACAGAAAATAAGATTTTCTTTCAATTTGATGATCCTCCAACTGGAGAGTGGACAATAATTGCAGAAAATATGAATGAAGATATCTTTGTTGATGTAATAGGAGCTGAAATGAATTCTTCCCTGATGCTTGATTCTATTGAGAAAAGTCAAAATGAGATAATTATTCCTTATCGTGGCATTTCAAAAAACAATGCACAATTATCTCTATACTATGACGATGATAACATTGGTTTTAACGGGATTAAAATAGATGAAATAAATTTGGAACAGGAAATAGATAAATACCAATGGAATACTTCAAAAATCTCAAATGGTGCGTATTTTATTTATGGAGTACTTGATGATAATGTAAATGCACCTATCAAAGTTTATGCACCCAATTCGATTCGAATAGAAAGTGAAAATGCACCTAGTCCACCATATGATTTAAATTATATTCTACAAAATGACACCCTAAAACTGCAGTGGAAATATTCTCAAAACGAGGATGTAAATTTTAATGTATATTATAGTGAAAATGATCAGTTTTTAAATACAACAAATTCATTTAATGCAGGAAAAAAGAACCATCTTTTATTGTCAGAACTGATTTCGGGGAAAATATATCATTTTTCAGTTTCAGCAATTAATGAGAATAATGTGGAAAGTAAACTTTCAACAAGTATCAAAGTGACATATCATAAAAAGAATCAGAATAATCCGCCAAATATTAATGAAGTAATCACTCCAGGTTTTGTTTATGTTGACTCAATATTTTTAGGTCAAATTTATGCCAATGATGCAGATGGAGATCAGCTAATCTTTTACACGTATGAAGCCCCTGAAAATTTAAAAATTGATAATTATGGAGTTATAAATTGGCAGCCGACGAAAGAAGATATTGGATTTCATACTTTTTATGTTTTTGTTTCCGATGAGCACAACACTCAAGACAGTGCCAAAATAACAATTACCGTTAAAGACAATATAGTAAGTCTGCCCGAAATTGGGATAAATAAATCTCATTTCACAAGTAATTGTGATTTACCAGTAATAAGTCTTTATGATCTAATGTTGAATAACAATGAAACAGCAGTAGATAGTGTATTCATTAAAATAAAATCAGGTAAAAAATCATACCAACATTTATTATACGAAGAGAGTATGCACTCACAGAATTTTCGAGGAATATTAAAACTGAAAGAAATTAGGGAAAAGCTCAATTTGAATTCCGTAGATACAATAATGATTTCCTATACAAATTATGACTACGCAACTTCCGATTCAGTATTAATTTCAATTTCCAACAAATTTGACGACGATTTAATTGATATAAGTGGAAGCTTTGTCTTAAATTCAGAAGAAGACCTAAAAGTAAGTGCAAAAGATGGGTTTTATTCATACACTTGGTTTAAGGATAGTATGGAGGTTTCCACTGAAAGGGAATATTATATTACCTCGACAGGGACTTACTTTGTTAAAATTGAAGATCAGTATGGTTGTAGTGCTTATTCTGAATCCATAACAGTTACATATACTGGCACCAATAGTTTAGATGAAACCAATGATTTTTTAATCCATTTTAATCAAGCTATAAAACAATTAACTATTGAAAACCATTCAAGATATCAAAATAATGCTTATGTTATTATAAGCAATAGTAACGGACAAATATTGGTTCAAGAAGAAATGTTAAAATTCAATTATATTAATTTGAAAAAGTATTCAACAGGATTTTACAATATCTCTATATTTTTGAAAAATAGGGTATTATTTCAAAAGTCATTAATTATAGTTAGATAAATAAATTAACGTCAATGTCATTTATTCATAAATTCATAAAAAAGGAAGTTTCCTAAATTGAGCAGGATAATATGGAATATTCTGCTCGTATCCCATCTTTATCCTGCAAAATGTTTCGAATTCTTTAGCACTTCCGGATATTCTTCAGTCAAAATGCAATTTCCAAAAAGTTTCCCTGCAACCTTTTACATTCAACTTTAAACTTGTATTTTTGGGACTCATTTTCAAATAGAAAAATTATAACAGATGTTTGACAATTTAACTGACAGGCTGGAGCAATCGTTTAAGATGCTGAAAGGGCAGGGGATGATTACCGAAATCAATGTGGCGGAAACATTGAAAGATATCCGCCGCGCTTTGCTCGATGCCGATGTTAACTTTAAAATAGCAAAGCAATTTACCGATGATGTAAAAGAAAAGGCGCTTGGTCAGCAGGTACTTACTGCGGTGAAGCCGGGCCAGCTGATGGTAAAAATTGTAAAGGATGAGCTGACCCAACTGATGGGAGGCGAAACTGCCGAAATCGAACTGACCGGCTCGCCTTCAGTTATTTTGATGGCCGGTTTGCAGGGGTCTGGTAAAACAACATTTTCCGGGAAACTGGCGAACATGCTCAAACGCAAAAAAGGTCGCCATCCGTTGCTGGTTGCAGGCGACGTTTACCGTCCGGCAGCGATTGACCAGTTGAAAGTAGTGGGCGAACAAATTGATGTGCCGGTTTACACCGAAGACGGAAATAAAGATCCGGTGAAAATAGCCAAAGCGGCCATTAAAGAAGCCAAAACCAAAGGCCACGACGTGGTGATTATTGACACCGCCGGTCGTTTGGCTATTGATGAGCAGATGATGAAAGAAATTTCATCGATTAAAAATGCGGTGGAACCCGACGAGATTTTGTTTGTGGTGGATGCCATGACCGGCCAGGACGCGGTAAACACAGCCAAGGAATTTAACGACACGCTCGATTTTGACGGCGTGGTACTTACTAAACTCGATGGTGATACCCGCGGAGGTGCAGCGCTTTCAATTCGTTCGGTGGTAGAAAAGCCCATCAAATTTGTAGGTACCGGCGAAAAAATGGATGCCGTGGATGTATTTCATCCTACACGTATGGCCGATCGTATTCTTGGGATGGGCGACGTTGTTTCGCTGGTAGAAAAAGCCCAGGAACAGTTCGACGAAGGCGAAGCCCGGAAACTGCAAAAAAAGCTGGCGAAAAACACTTTTAATTTCGACGATTTCCTGAAACAAATCAACCAGATTAAGAAAATGGGCGATTTGAAAGATGTGGTTTCCATGATTCCGGGAATGGGGAAAGCCATGAAAAACATGGACCTCGACGATGATGCATTTAAACATATTGAAGCCATCATCCACTCAATGACACCCGAAGAACGTGAAAATCCGGCAGTGATTAACGGCAGCCGTCGCAAACGAATTGCCAATGGTTCGGGAACTAACATACAGGAAGTAAACCGCTTGCTGAAACAATTTGCGGAAACCCGAAAAATGATGAAAGCCGTTTCGCAGGGCAAAAATGTGCAGCGCATGATGGGAGGAATGAAGCAGCCGGGAAGACGTTTTTAGTTGAGCGAAAATTAAATTGTAAGTTTTGAATTTTATTAAAATACCAATAGACAAAAAACAAATATCAAATAAATTACAATGTTCAATTTTTAAAATTCCAAAATTTTTGAAATAGTTGTGTTTTTGAAATTGATTTTTGGTGTTTGATTATTATTTGTGTTTTGTGATTTGCTTAATTGTTATTTTGCATTTTGCTTAAATAGTCTAATTTTAAAATACAACTTTGTTATTTGCAGGGTTGTTTCAAAATAAAAACTATGGAACTGATTGACGGGAAAAAAGTGGCAGCAGAAATGAAGCAGGAAATTGCTGCGAAGGTTGCCAAACTTAAGGAACAAGGCGGAAAAACACCTCACCTCGCTGCTGTTTTGGTTGGCCACGATGGCGGCAGCGAAACCTACGTTGCTTACAAAATTAAAGATTGTGAGGCGGTGGGGTTTAAATCGTCGCTCGTTCGGTTTGAAGATGACGTGACCGAAGAAGAGCTGCTTGCCAAAGTTGATGAACTGAACAACGATGACGACATCGACGGTTTTATTGTTCAACTGCCACTTCCCGCGCATATCAATGACCAGAAAGTAATTGAGGCCATCAACCCCAAAAAAGATGTAGATGGCTTTCATCCGGAAAATTTAGGTCGCATGGTAATTGGAATGCCCGCGTTTGTTTCTGCCACACCGTTTGGAATTGTTGAACTGTTGAACCGCTACAATGTTGAAACCAGCGGAAAAAACTGCGTGATTGTTGGCCGCAGTAACATTGTTGGTCGCCCGCTGAGTATCCTGATGTCGCAGAAAGCCAATAACTGCACGGTTACGGTTGCCCACAGCCGCACCAAAAACCTGGAAGAACTATGCCGAAGCGCCGATATTCTGGTGGCTGCCATCGGTTCGCCCGAATTTGTGAAGGGCAACATGGTAAAAGAGGGGGCCGTAGTTGTTGACGTGGGAACCACCCGCGTAAAATCAGACAAAACAAAATCGGGCTGGAAACTGAAAGGAGATGTTTTGTTCGACGAGGTTGCTCCACGGTGTTCATTTATTACTCCTGTTCCAGGTGGAGTTGGCCCTATGACAAGGGTTTCGCTTTTGCACAACACCCTGCTCGCTGCAACTAATCAAATTTACCGGTAAATTCTCAGAAATTAGAATCAGTATAAATTAGTTTTCAAATGAACATAATCCCTGGAAATGGAACCCGATTATTGATTTTCAACCGGAATAATTGAATTATTTTTCTATTTTTGAATAACTAACTTGAATAAAATCGAAAATTAAGAAGAATGGAAAGGGTTGACAGTAAGGAAGAAAAGCAAAAGACTGACGAAAAATTCAGGCAGGAAATTTATTCAAATGTGATTAGGGCAGGAAAAAGAACTTATTTTTTCGATGTAAAAAGTACCCGAAACGATGAGTATTATTTAACCATTACCGAAAGTAAAAGAAGGTATTCCGAAAACGGTAAATTTCACTACGAAAAACACAAAGTATTTCTTTATCAGGAAGATTTCGACAAGTTTACCGATAGTTTGACTGACGTAATTAAGTTCATAAAAGAGAACCAGCCCGGAGAGAAAATAGAGAGCCGTGAAACCGAAGAGGTAACCGTTGACAGTGAAGAAAAGGGGAAAGATTTTACCGATGTCGATTTTGAAGATATTTAGTTAATTCTTTCTGTATTTACCTATCACAGAACAAACATGTTCTGGATTCCTGTTAAAACCATATTGATCCCAATTGCACCAATGAAAAATCCGTTTAACCGGAGTAAAACTTCCATGTTTTTATCGAAAGCGGTTTTGAACTTTCTGCCGTCAATGGAATCGCGAAACCTTTTTAACGTATAAAGGGTAAGAAAATTTACCCCAAAAATGATAACCAGGGAAAGAGCTCCAATTACAATCGAGTGTTTCTGCGATAGCAAAATACTGAGTGAAATTGTCCCGGCGCCAACCATAAACGGAAGCGCAATTTCGGAGGCCAGATCGTCGAGGTTTTCCTTGATCATGATCAAGGCTTTCTGGCCGCGAACAATGAAAAAGTAGGCATAAGAAAAAATTATAATCCCGCCGAAAATGCGAAACGATTCAAAGTCAATCTGAAACACTTTTCTGAAAATTGAATCGCCCAGAAAAAAGAACGCCAGGCATATTGCAAATGAAATAAGCGTGGCTTTAAATATTACCCGCATAAAACTTTTATGTGGCAAATCTTTTCGGATTGGTTCCAGGTATAGAAACAATGCAAAGGGGTTGAGCATAACCAGTATTTCAATAATCGACGAAATCATAAAGCGGTCTGTTTTCTTTTTATACTTCTTTTAACCGGCATTCAAATTACATTTATAAACCGGTTTTAATTTTTGCAAATGTAAATTGAAATTTCAGCTTTACAAGCAAGTTTTTCATTCTGTTAAAAAAAACACAAAAAAATCCCTGAGGAAATTTTGAAACCCTCAGGGATAATTAGTTATTCGGTTAAAAGAGAGCGGCTGAAAACCGCATTACTTTTATTTTTTGTAGATTTTTTTGTAACCGTAAATTGCGCTTTCGCCCAGTTCTTCTTCAATGCGAAGCAACTGGTTGTATTTTGCCATACGGTCGGAGCGGCTCAGTGAACCGGTTTTAATCTGACCAGAGTTGGTAGCCACAGCAATGTCGGCAATGGTTGCATCTTCTGTTTCGCCCGAGCGGTGCGATGTAACTGAAGTGTAACCTGCGCGGTGCGCCATTTCAATGGCATCCAGAGTCTCGGTCAATGTACCAATCTGGTTTACTTTAATCAGGATGGAGTTGGCAGCGCCCATTTCAATACCTTTTTGCAGGTATTCCACGTTGGTTACAAACAGGTCGTCGCCAACCAGCTGGCACTTGTCGCCAATAGCCGCGTTCAGTTTTACCCAGCCGTCCCAGTCGCCTTCGTCCATTCCGTCTTCAATAGAGTCTATCGGGAATTTTTCTACCAATTCCGCAAGGTAAGCAGCTTGTTCTTCCTGGTTACGTTTTGCACCATCTTCGCCTTCAAATTTAGCGTAGTTGTACACGCCGTTTTCGAAGAATTCAGAAGCAGCACAGTCCAGTGCAATTGAAACGTCGCCACCATCTTCGGCTCTGCCTGGTTTGTAGCCGGCATTTTTAATGGCTTCGATGATGCTGTTCAGTGCATCTTCGGTTCCTTCCAGTTCTGGAGCAAAGCCACCTTCGTCGCCAACTGCAGTGCTCAGATTGCGACCTTTCAATACTTTTTTCAGGCTGTGGAATACTTCGGCACCCATTCGCAATCCTTCGCGGAAAGAAGAAGCGCCAATGGGGCGAATCATAAATTCCTGGAATGCAATCGGTGCGTCGGAATGTGAACCGCCGTTAATGATGTTCATCATCGGAACCGGCAAAGTTTTTGCGTTGGTTCCGCCAATGTAGTGGTACAACGGAACACCGGCAAATTCAGCAGCAGCTTTTGCAACAGCGAGTGAAACACCCAAAAGTGCGTTGGCTCCCAATTTCGATTTTGTTTTGGTACCGTCGAGTTCCAGCAGTTTGTTGTCAACTGCAACCTGGTCGGTGGCATCCATGCCCACCAATTCTTTGGCTATAATTTCGTTTACATTGTCAACCGCTTTCAGTACACCTTTTCCAAGGTAACGGTTTTTATCGCCGTCGCGTAGTTCCAGCGCTTCGTTTTCGCCGGTTGATGCTCCTGATGGTACAGCAGCACGGCCAAAGGCGCCGCTTTCGAGAAGTACTTCTACTTCTATGGTTGGATTACCGCGAGAATCCAGAATTTCTCTTGCTCTAATGTCGCTAATTAACATGGTGAATTGTTTTTATTGTTTAACTTATTATTTGTTTTTGTCAGAAAACCAGAAAGTTAATTCTGATTCGCAAAATGCAGTTCAAAGATAGTAAAATGTTTGCTTTGGTGTAAAAGAGCGGTTCAACGGATTTTCAATATTTCATATAGTGTTAACCTGATGCGGGCGCAGTGGTTTCTGTTCCGCTGATTTAAAATCCCTAAGTAGAGAATTGTTCTAACAAAAAAGTTTACGGTTCCATATACTTACCGCCAATCTGCTCATTTCCTGTATTTATCCCCAACCTCGTAACGCAACACATCCACTTCCTGGTAGGTTACTAAACCACCCCGTTTGCTTTGTTTCATCAGGTTTGAAACAGTTTCAGCAAACTCGTCAAGGTTTTCTTTAGTGTCCACAATTTCAATTGAAACCGGCATGTCTTCCGACAAAGCAAATATTTTTAGGGTGTGAATGGAATGACTGGCACCAAACGACATGATTCCTTTAAAAACTGTGGCACCTGCCAGTCCGGCTTTCCGTGCTTCAAAAACAATCTCTTCATACAACGGGCGACTGTGGATTTTATCCGATTCGCCCACGTAAACTTTCAGCATTCCTGCTTTACCTGAAATTTCCATGATATTTGATTTAAAATATTACCCGTACCAGTAATACGCCTAAATACACTGCAAGGATTCCTAAAAACAGACTTCCGAAAACATTCAGAAAAAAAGGACCGAAAGTGTTTTCTTTCAGCATGGTGAAATTGTTGTAGGCAAACGATGAAAAAGTAGTGAACCCGCCGCAAATTCCCACTGCCAGAAACATACGCCATTCGGCACTCATCAGGTTTCCTTTTCCGGCAAGGGCGAAGACAACTCCAATAATAAAACTACCAACAATATTCGCGACCAGTGTTCCGTAAGGAAATGTACTGCTCATATCTCTTTCCACAAAAATCTGAACCAGGTAGCGCATGACGCTTCCGATAAAACCTCCGGTGCCAACCAGTAATATAGTACGTAACATTTGCTTGTAATTTCAGATTGCAAAAATAACAGGCCTGTAAATTTTATGTCAGAATACTTTTTTAATGTGCCGTTATCTTTTACAATCTGTTATTTTTAAAGAATCAAACTTACAAAAAATGAAGTTACGAATAATTATTTTTGTTGCAGTACTTTTTTTCAGAAATTGGTCAACAGCTCAACCAGGTTTTGAAGAGTTGATTCAGAACCTGATGGCGCAGGAAAATTACAAGCATGCTACTGCCGGCATTCATATTGTAGATTTAAGTTCGGGCGAAGAAGTGTATGCTTTAAACAGTGACAAACTGATGATTCCTGCCTCTACCATGAAACTGGTTACCTCAGCCGCAGCTCTTCAGATACTTGGCCCTGATTACCGGTTTCAGACAAAAATTGGATATACCGGTGAAATTGTTGATGCCACTTTGCAAGGAGACTTGGTTGTTATCGGAGGAGGAGATCCGGCATTAGGTTCGGAATATTTTACGACGCATTACTATCAGCCAAATTTTTTGCAATCGTGGGCTGAGCAGGTTAATGCAGCCGGAATAAAAAGAGTGGAAGGCAATCTGGTTTTGGACGGTTCGCTGTATGATTCTGAAAAAATCCCTCCCAAATGGATTTGGGAAGACATAGCCAACTATTACGGGGCAGGAGCCAGCGCTTTGACTGCTTATGACAATCTTTTCCGGATAACGTTTCGTTCACCACGAAAAGCAAATCAGCCAACCGAGATTGTTGCTGTTTATCCCAAAGTTGGGGGGCTTACATTCAAAAATGAAGTGCTTTCATCGAATATCAATCGCGATCGTGCCTTTGTTTTTGGCAGTCCGCTCGACGGGAAAAGGGTTATCCGGGGCACCATTCCCAAAAACAGGTCGGCTTTTACCATAAAGGCTTCCAATCCGTTTCCTGAACAAATGCTGGCCGACAACCTTTGGCAACAACTGAATAATGCGGGTATTTTTATAAGCGGCAATGTTGTTTTCAAAAAAGTGAGCGCACATAAATTTCAGAATATTTACATTCAGGAATCCCCGCAACTGGCTGAAATAGTCCGGGTTTTAAATATTGAGAGTGTTAATTTATTTACAGAACATTTGGTAAAACAAATTGCCGTAGAAACCAACGAAATTGGCAACCGGGAAGATGGATTGCAGCAGATAACCGACTTTTACCGCAAAAATAATTTCGATACCAACCAAATTGTGATGGAAGATGGTAGCGGATTATCGCATTTCAACCTGGTAACCCCGCAGTTTTTTACCCATTTGCTAAGTTATATGGCCAATTCAGAACAAATTTTTCCGGTATTCGAGAATTCATTGCCTTCAGCAGGAGAGGGAACACTCTACCAGTTTGACCCTGAAAATTTTTCAGAAGAATCATTACTTGCCAAAAGTGGATCGATGACCCGTGTGCGTTGCTATGCCGGTTATTTAACTGCAAACAGTGGAAAAAAACTTGCCTTTTCTTTTATGTTCAATCATTTTTCAGGCAGCCATTCTGAACTCATAAATTTACTGGGTGATATTTTTATCGCACTGAAAAAGGAATATTGACTGAATTTTAAAAATTAATATTGTTTGATACAAATCCTTGTATGTGAATGCTTTGTGGATAAATTTAATATTTTTTCATGTAAAACATTGACTTTCTGTTTTTCTTGCCGTAAATTGTTTGGCGAAACCGTTAAATCGTGCAGAACGATCATTTGTGTTCTGCTGAGCTCAAAAATCAAGTTGTAAAAATTCCTGAGAGAAATTAAGAAAGAGGAATTGAAACGTGTTGGTTTAATACAATAAGGTCTTTAAGTGTTCTTGTTGTATTTTATTTATTTGAAGCTCATTAAAACTGAAAATATAATGATTTACGAAACCTTACAGATTTTAAAAGAACAGCTTGAAAAATATTTTACTGAAATAGGATTAGAAAAAATTATTGCGCTGGATAATATTGCCTTGTGGGGCTCGGGAGATAATAATGACGAAAAGAAAGTGGAAGGTAAGGTGGTGCTTTCGCTGTTGAAAATTGAGGAAGAAACCACGCTGAAAAACACACCGCATTTCGAGGTAAAAGACAACAAAACAGCGTATAAAAATCAACCGGTAAATTTAAACCTGTATCTTTTAATTAGCGCAAACTGCGACACTTACGACAAATCGCTGCGCAGTATTTCCAAAATAATTGAATACTTTCAGGGGAAAAAGGTATTTACCTCCACCAACACTGTTTACAACCGTAACAATGTTGCATTTGAAGAGCTTAATTATTTCAGGTTTAACCTTGAATTATTTTCTCCTTCGTTCGAAGAACAAAATCATATTTGGGGCACGCTGGGCGGTAGGCAGTTACCATCGGTGATTTACAAAATACAACTTGTACAAATTGATAAAGATAAAAAACTGGCATCATCTGAAGTGATTACTCATATTGGCGGAAACCTAAACGATTTGCAGCAATGAGTTTTTCAGTGAAATACAAGGAACTTTTCAGGGTTGAAATACAGCACAGGTATTTTTTGAATAAAGGAAAAGTGGAGTTTGACGATATGTCAGAAGAGAATAAGGCTAAACAGTTGAAAATGTACAACTTTAACCGGTTTTTTAATATAACGCCTGTCACCGCTGACCTGCAAAAATTGAGTGGTCGGAAGATGGTTTTTTCACAATTTAATTCAGGCTTTGGAATTTGGGCAGAAGAGGATGCCAATAACCCGCAAAAACCGTTTATTCCCATTGAAGACAATTTTAATCTCACCTTTGTTATTCAGCTATCTGATAACAATTTTTTGAACTACACCAATTTGGAGCTGGAAAATGCCCGTAAGCTTCACTATTTTTCCAACCAGCGGTTAAGCTCCGAAAATCCCGGATTTCCGCTCATTCCTTTAAAAAATTCAAATGAAGTTGCTGACGACTCATTTGTTTTATCCGCGGACTCACAAGTCGAAGAATTGCAGCAACTTTCGGCTGAACAGCAAAAAAATCTCTTCGGCATCATTCGCATATACATGAAAGGCCAAAACGCATCGCATGATATAACAGATGCTCAGGGAGATTTCCAGGCGGACATCCCCGTCTTTAAGCTTGAATTTTTGAACAGGAGTACGCTGTGGCGGTATGTTTTTGACACCGACCAATCAGTAAAACCACATGATAATGTAAAAGTTGAAAACGGTGATCCCAGGGTGCTGGTCACTAAATCGGAACAACCGTTAACCCAAAACGGGTTTATAATAGTTGAACTGGATGGTGAAGAGCTGCCCAATCCGGATGTAAAGCTTATCAAACCAGATTCAGCAAACAATAAAATATATTCAGAAATAATCATGTAAAACTAAAAAGAAGTAATTATGGCAACATCTTACAAAACACCAGGCGTTTACATTGAGGAGATTTCCAAATTTCCGCCGTCTGTAGCGCAAGTTGAAACGGCCATTCCCGCATTTGTGGGATATACTGAACAGGCTGTTGTTGACGGAGAAGATTATCACGATGCTACTCCCGAAAAAATTATCAGGCCTGTGAAAATCAGGTCACTGCCCGAATTTGAATTCTATTTTGGCGGTGCTCCCGATCCTACCAATATTGAGGTTGAACTTAAAGCTGATAATTCAGTGAAATCGGCAAAAGTAAACAGCATCAATTTGTTGTTCGACTCTGTTCGTATGTTTTATGCCAACGGCGGGGGCGAGTGTTTTATCGTTTCGGTTGGAGGTTATAATTCAAAACCCGGAGATGTAAAAAAAGAAGATTTGCTTGCTGGCCTGGCCGCATTGGAAAAAGAAGATTTACCAACATTGCTGGTAATTCCTGAAACAGTTCATTTAAGTGAAGCCCAGGCCGGTGAAGTTCACGCTGCTATGCTTGCCCAGTGTAATAAGCTGCAAGACCGTTTTGCCGTGCTTGATTTGGTTGGCGGCCAAAAGGAAATTACACCATCAGACGATCCGGTGGCTGAATTCAGGAATAATGTGGGAATGAATTACCTGAAATATGGTGCGGCCTACTATCCCTGGATTAAAACTACTTTGCCCTTTAAAATTGATTACGATGCCATTTTGGCTGGAACATTTAAAAAAGAAGGTTCAAATATTGATGTTAAAACACTGTTCAACAGCGATGTGGTGGGAGCCATTAAAAATATTGATGATGATATTTCCAGTCAGCAACCATTAACTGCTGATACAAGTGTAACCCTCGATAATAAAACATCGCTTGAAGATTTTGCAGCAAAACTTTATGCTGATTTTTCCGCTTTTTATTCGCTTTCTCCGGCTGATAACGATCCGGATGACAGCAATTCAGCTTTCAGCATTCATGAAAAGTTTAAAAAGGAGGATTCCAATTTTCACGGGCTCGTAAAAAAGTTGTATGAATACAATCATTTTAGCGAGACTGCAAACAGTGATTCTCCCTGGGCCTCGCCACTTTTGGATAATACTTTCGATTTTGCAGGAGATTTTTCCGATTATACGCTTGATCCGCCTTCAACTGACAAAAATGATATCTACACAGCTTCATCAACAGCTGCCAATGCAGCACCCTATTTTAAAGCACTGGCAGACAAGCTTGCAAAGCTGATTGATAATTTCTACACCGAGCTGAAGGCATCGCGAAAAAGTCGTACAGAGCTGCTCAGGGAAGTAGATCCGGTGTATAGTGGTATTGTTAATGCCATCAGCTCAAAAGGAGTTGTGTTGCCACCCAGCGGGGCTGTTGTGGGGAAATATGCTTCTGTGGACCGCGAACGTGGCGTGTGGAAATCGCCTGCAAATGTCAGCATAACAGCTGTGAAAGGCCCATCCGTAAATGTTACACACGAAGAACAGGAAGGACTTAATGTGGATGCTGAAGCCGGAAAATCAGTAAATGCCATTCGCGCCTTCACCGGAAAAGGTACACTCATTTGGGGAGCCCGCACACTGGCCGGCAACGATAATGAATGGCGATACATTGCCGTTAGAAGATTCTTTAACATGGTGGAAGAGTCGGTTAAAAAAGCTACTTCCCAGTTTGTTTTCGAACCCAACGATGCCAACACCTGGGTAAAAGTAAGGGCGATGATCGAAAATTTCCTGACACTTCAGTGGCGTGCCGGCGCTTTGACCGGAGCCAAACAGGATCAGGCATTTTATGTGCGCGTTGGACTGGGACAAACAATGACCGCCCAGGATATTCTGAATGGATATATGCATGTTGAAATTGGCATGGCAGTAGTTCGTCCGGCCGAGTTCATTGTACTTAAATTTTCTCACAAAATGCAGGAATCGTAAATAAATTATAAAACAATTAAAATCAAATAATTATGGCAACTACATATCCATTGGTAAAGTTTCATTTCCAGGTAGAGTGGGGTGGAACAAAAATAGGATTTACCGAAGTTTCGGGGCTGGATGTTGAATCGGAGGTAGTGGAATACCGCGAAGGGGCAAGTCCGGAGTTCTCAAAAATTAAAATGCCCGGGATGCAGAAATTCAGCAACATCACCTTAAAGCGGGGTACTTTTGCAACCGATAACGAATATTTCAACTGGTGGAATACCGTGAAACTCAATACTATAGAGCGTCGCGACATCACCATCAGCCTGCTCAACGAAGAGCACGAACCGGTGGTGACCTGGAAGGTGAAAAACGCCTGGCCGGCAAAAATCCAGTCCACCGATTTGAAAGCTGACGGTAACGAAGTGGCCATCGAGTCAATGGAAATAGTGCACGAAGGTTTAACCATTCAAAATGAATAAAAATGGCAAACTATTATCCTCCTTTGGGATTTCATTTTAAGGTGGAATTTTCCCACATCGAAGGCGAATTCCAGTTTCAGTCGGTTTCGGGTTTAACTGTTGAACTCGAAACCGAACAAATTGCCGAAGGAGGTGAAAACAGGTTTAAACACCAGTTGCCGGTTCGCACAAAATTTCCCAACCTGGTGCTGAAAAGAGGAGTGCTGGTAAATTCGGGGCTCGTTAAATGGTGCAGAGATGCTGTGGAAGATTACGACATCAAACCAGTTGATTTAACCATCAGCCTGCTGAATGAAGAGCACGAGCCTCTCATGACCTGGAATGTGGTGCACGCCTATCCGGTAAAGTGGGCCATGGCTGATTTCAATGCCGAAGAGAGCAAAATTGTAATTGAAACCATTGAGCTGGCTTATAACTATTTCAATATAAAATAATATGCCCATAGAAATTAAGGAACTGCACATTAAAATAAATGTGGACGATAATCAGAATAACGGTGGTTCAGCCAAAATGGAACACAAAGAGAAAGAACTGCTTATTGCTGCATGCGTGGAGCAGGTGATGGAAATTCTTTCAAAAAAGGAGGAAAGATAAATGAGCGGTGAACTGATAAAACTGAGTATTAAGGCTTTTTGCGATGAGCAATTTTCGGAAGAAGTGGCCGATGGCGAATTCAGAACATTGCTGAATCCTGAGAAATACACATACAAATATCAAATTGAGCAGAACGAAGAACAGGCGCCGGGAACAAGTGGGGGAGCTCCCCGTTTTAACAAAATTCCTCCCGAAGGGCTCGAACTGGAATTTGTTTTCGATCGCACGGGGGTTATTACCGATTATGGCACTTCCGGAACTGCCGATGATAAAACATTCAGGGATGAAGGCGGCGGAGTAATCGACGATGTGGAACATTTTAAAAAAGTGGTGTTCGATTACAATGGTGATGAGCACCGCCCCAATTATCTCATCATCTCATGGGGCACCCTTCTTTTTAAAGGCACGCTTTCCGAAATGGATCTCACATTCAAGCTGTTCAAGTCTGATGGGACACCGCTCAGGGCTGTTGCCAACGCAAAATTTAAAGGCTTTGTGGAAGACAACCTGCGGGTGGCCATGGAAAACAACAGTTCGCCCGACCTGACTCACGTGCGTGAGGTTAAGGAAGGAGATACCCTTCCGCTTATGACTTACCGGATTTACGGTGACTCGAAATATTATGCAGAAGTTGCAAAAGCAAACAACATTCTGAATTTCAGAAAACTAAAAGTGGGACAAAAGATATTTTTTCCACCACTTGAAAAAAGTTCATAATTATGCCCGAAGAAAGAGTAATCAGCACATCGCGTTCGGCCGATTTAATTACGCACAAAATCCTGGTTGACGGCGAAGAAATTTCCGGTTCAATCCAGGTGATGAATATCGCTGTGGAAAAGGAAATTAACCGCATTCCCACCGCAAAAATTGTTCTGCTCGATGGCGATCCGGCTGCGCAGGATTTTGCCCTGAGTAACAAGGATCTGTTTATTCCCGGGAAAAAAATTGAAATTAAAGCAGGTTACCATTCTGATGAAGAAACTGTTTTTAAAGGCATGGTAATCAAGCACAATCTAAAAATAAGGAATAACCAGTCGTTTTTGATTGTTGAATGCAAAGATGAAGCAGTGAAAATGACGGTTGGCCGTAAAAGTAAATATTTTTACGAGAGTACCGATAGTGATATTATCAGTGAAATTATTGAAACTTACGGCCTGGAAAATGAGGTAGAATCTTCAAATGTCACTCACAAGGAGCTGGTTCAGTATAATGTTACTGATTGGGATTTTTGCATCACCCGGGCACAGGCAAATGGCAAAGTGTGCATTGTGGATAATGGCAAATTGATATTTCAAAAACCGGATGTATCGCAGGCAGAAACGGAAACTGTTTCTTACGGAGCTACTTTACTCGATTTTGATGCCGAAATAGATGCACGCAACCAGTTTCAAAAAGTTACCTCTTTCGGGTGGAACGCTGCTGATCAGGAGTTGCTTGAAATGGAAGCCAATGACCCTGGAATTTCGCTTAATGGCAATATCAGTGCAAACGAATTATCGGAAGTGACAGGACTCCAAAACCTTGAACTGAAAGCAGGCATCGGAGCCAACAACACTGCGCTGCAGGAATGGGCTGATGCCAAATGGCTGTTTAATCAAATGGCAAAGATAAGGGGCCGCATGAAATTTCAGGGTATTCCGGGCGTAAAACCTGGAACTCTTATTAAGTTGCAGGGAGTGGGCGAACGATTCAGTGGGAAGGTTTATATTTCAGCTGTTCGCCACCAGATTACAGAAGGAAACTGGACTGTTGATGCCGAATTCGGAATTAACCCCAAATGGTTTACCGAATCGCATTCAATCAATGATTTACCGGCAGCAGGCTTGATGGCAGCTGTAAATGGATTGCAAATTGGTATTGTTACGCAACTGGAAAACGATCCTGATGGCGAAGACCGCATTCTGGTTCGGTTACCTGTAATCGACGGCCAGGACCAGGGCATATGGGCACGAATTGCTTCGCTCGATGCAGGCGAAAACCGCGGAGCTTTTTTCCGGCCCGAAATCGACGATGAAGTT
The DNA here is from genome assembly GCF_900141875.1 of Tangfeifania diversioriginum. Taxonomy (GTDB): domain Bacteria; phylum Bacteroidota; class Bacteroidia; order Bacteroidales; family Prolixibacteraceae; genus Tangfeifania; species Tangfeifania diversioriginum. The sequence goes on from NZ_FQZE01000004.1 coordinate 48,299, forward strand.
ATTGTGGGGTTCATTAACGAAGACCCCAACGACGCAGTGGTGTTGGGAATGATGAACAGCAGCGCCAAACCCGCACCGCTGACTGCCTCGGATGATAATCATGAAAAAGGATTTGTTACACGCAGCGGAATGAAATTCATTTTTAACGACGACAAAAAATCAGTTGTGCTGGAAACTCCCGGCGGGAAAAAGGTGGTTATTGATGATGATGCCGGAATCATTGAATTGGAGGACGAAAATTCCAATAAAATTACGCTCGACTCAGGCGGAATTGTTTTCGACAGTCCTGCTGATATTTCAATAAAATCAACCGGCGATGTAAATATTGAAGGCACAAATGTAACGGTAACAGCAAATGCCCAATTTAAAGCCGAAGGTACCGCAGGAGCAGAAGTTTCATCGAGTGCTACGGCAGTAATAAAAGGCTCAGTTGTACAAATTAATTAATAAATATTATGGGAAAACCAGCAGCAAGAATAACAGATATGCATACCTGCCCGATGGTGACAGGCACCGTTCCACATGTGGGGGGACCAGTTCTGCCACCCGGCGAACCAACGGTTTTAATTGGTGGGATGCCGGCAGCAAGAGTAGGCGATATGGCTACCTGCTCAGGACCACCCGATTCCATTGTAGTTGGCTCAGCCACGGTATTGATTGGCGGGATGCCCGCTGCACGAATGGGGGATCTTACAGCACATGGCGGCTCAATTGTGGCCGGTAGCCCAACTGTTTTAATAGGCGGATAAGACCAGTGGTAAAAGTGATTGGAAATTTTGATTGGGAAATAACTTGGATATGAATACAGAGAAATCATTTTTGGGAAGAGGATGGAGTTTTCCTCCTGAATTTCAGAAGGAGACAGGTGCGGTAAAAATGCTTGAAGATGAAGCAGATATTAAAAGCAGTCTCGAAATTCTACTGGCTACCCGGCCGGGCGAACGCATAATGCTGCCTGAATACGGTTGCAACCTCGAAGAATTGCTGTTCAAGCCGATGAATCTCACCCTGAAAACTTACGTCATCGATTTAATTAAAACGTCCATTCTTTACCATGAACCACGAATTGATGTCAACAAAATTGATATTGATGCAGCAGACGAGCTTAATGGTGTGCTGATGATTAACATTGATTATACGATACGAACCACGAATTCGCGAAAAAACATGGTATTTCCTTTTTATAAAGAAGAAGGGAATGAACTGTAAACTGAATTTATATGTCTGACTGCGGCAAAAATATAACGTTAAAAAGAGAAGGCACCGACCAATACAGTCGTTTTGTTGAATCGCTCGATCCCGGTTCTGTAAAACTGAATGATTTTAGTCTGGAAGAATGGATGCGCTTTGCATATCGCTTTGCGCAGCATGTAAACTATTTCAATACCAGCGATTTTGAAAACCCGGCCGGCGACTGGACAAAATTTTTTGTTGCTGAAGAGGAATTTAAGGATTTTTTATCGCGTGTTGAAACCGGGAAAACATTAAATCCTCATCTGGCGCTTTATGTGAGTTTCATAAAATTACTTGAATTCTCAAAAAAGCGGTTTAACCAGTTAACAAAGCGGCACCTCGATTTTTATTACAAAAATATTCTGCAAATTGAAAAGCTCCCGGCCACACCCGATAAGGTACATCTGATTTTTGAGCTGGCAAAAAATGTGACCAGTGAGAAGATATCTGAAGAAACAGAATTAGATGGAGGAAAGGACACTGCAGGTGTAAAACGAATTTATAAAACTACCGAAGAGTTTGTTGCCAATAAGAGCACTGTTGCCTCGTTAAAAAGCGTTTACAACACCCATTCCGGTAAAAAACTGAAAGCCGCGGAAAAAGCAAATTCGTATGATGGAATGGGAGCTGACTTCCCTGAAAATGAAATAAAATGGTGGCCTTTTGGTTATTACGATGATGCAAAGTACCCGGAACTACCGGATGCAAAAGTGGGATTCGCCCTGGCAACCGAAGTGCTCGAAATGCAGGAAGGCGAACGAAATGTTTTTATAACAGCCGAATTTTCAAAAGCTCCCGGTGCAGTATCAGCCGAAATTCTTCGTAACAATCTGGAAATATACTGCTCGGGCGAAAAAGGATGGCTGGGGCCTTTCGAAATAATGCCCGGTTTTGAGGTCGAAGAAGGAAATGAATTCACCTCAGAAATTAATCCGGGCCAGAAAAAATTGAAAATCGCTTTTCAGGTTCCAAAAGATGAAAAGCCGGTTGTTCCGTATAATTCAGAGGTCTTGGGTGAGAATTTCAAAACCAACCTTCCGGTATGCAGGGTACTTTTTAAAACCGAAAACGAAGCCGGTTTTGACCTTTACCGGAATTTGGTAGAAAATGAACTCGAAAACCTGAATGTGGAAGTGGATGTGCGCGGGGTAAAAAGCCTTTTGCTCGAAAGCGATATTGGCAAACTGAATGCCGAAAAACCCTTTTATCCGTTTGGCACCCAGCCCGTAAAACGTTCGAATTTTTACATCGACTGCCCTGAGCTTTTCAAAAAACGCTGGACACAGCTGGATGTGGAAATGGATTGGAAAAACACGCCTGAAAAATTGGAAAACAGCAGCAGAGATGCCTTTATTGATTTGTATTTTGCTTACCGTAAGGATCATCTCGCTCAAACAAGTCCTTCCACCTATTCATTTGGCATGCTGGATATTGAAGCGATGAGCCAAACACTTCGATCAAAAATTCCTAAAAACGAACGGACTTCATTGCAAGCACAAATGAACGTTTTTCCATGGTTTAAAAACCCCGATAATTTAATTGTAAACAGCAACAACTATTTCACTGCTAAAATTGATATTCTGAACAAAGAGGAGTGGGATACCGTTGACGGAGGCAATGCAAAACCACTTTTTAGTCCAAAGGGAGTCGGATTTCAAACAAAGTTCCAGGTTTCCAACACATCGCAAATTTTTGAGGAAGATAAAAACGGGCCGGTAAGATTATCCTTAAACCAGTCGTTTTTGCACGAACTGTTTCCCAAAATTTATGCGCTGGCTTTTAAAAGCGAGGATGAAAATGTGCTGATTCCTAACGAACCATACACGCCAATGGTTGAAAAAATTTCGCTTGATTATAAGGCAGCAAACAGCATCAACCTAAATGCCAATGAAGAAGGATATGCAACCAACAAACTCACGCTGTTTCACGAACATCCGTTTGGGCAGTCGGAAGAACATCCGTGGCTGAAGCATCAGCTTAATTTTTTAAATACTGAAGACAAAAAAGTAAATCTTCTGCCTGTTTACTGCAAAGGTGGCGAGCTGTACATTGGCCTCGAAAATGCAAAACCACAACAAACGGTGTCGTTGCTGGTGCAGGTACTGGAAGGCAGCGAAAATCCGCTGGCCGGCTCATTCACCGGCGATCAAAAGGCCGAGTGGTTTGTGATGTGCCGGAACGAGTGGAAAAATATCGATTCTAATTATATGATTTCCAACGAAACCGATAATTTTTTGAAATCGGGAATAGTGCGGTTTTCCATTCCGAAAGAAGTAACGGAAAATAATACAAAATTGCCGGCTGGCCTGGTTTGGGTGAAAGTTAAAATCCATAAAAATTACGATGCGGTTTGCAAGGTAATTTCAATACAGGCACAAGCCGTTCAGGCAGAATTCAGAGATAATGGAAACGAATTGTCGCACCTTGAAAAAGGACTTCCTGCAGAATCCGTTACAAAGATGGTAAAACGGAGTGCTGCTGTAAAAGGTGTTTCCCAGCCGTTTTCGTCATTCGGAGGAATGCCTGAAGAATCGGACACAGCCTATTACCGGCGCATCAGCGAACGACTGCGCCATAAAAACCGAGCTGTAACTGTTTGGGATTATGAACACCTGGTATTGCAAAAATTCCCGGAAATTTTTAAGGTGAAATGCCTGAACCACACGTATAAAAACGCTTTTCTTTCGCCGGGAAATGTGGTGTTGATTGTAATTCCTGACATAGCCAACAAAAATGTTTTCGACATTTATCAGCCACGGGTTAGTCAGGCCAAACTTAATGAAATCAGCCAATTCATTAACCGGCACAATTCACTTCACGTCAAAGCAGTTATTGCCAATCCTGATTACGAGGAAGTAAAAGTTGAACTGAAAGCAAAATTCCACGCAGGCTTCGACGAAAATTTCTATCAGAAAAAATTAAATGAAGACATCACCCGGTTGCTTTCTCCCTGGGCTTTTGAACGCACCGGACGCATCGATTTTGGAGTTTCGCTGCACCGGAGTTTGGTTGTCAATTACATTGAAAAACTGAGCTATGTGGATTATGTGGAAGATGTAAAACTGGTGAAAGGAACTGAAGTCAGCACAAAAGCGGTGGCACCTTCAAGCCCGAGGGCCATCCTGGTATCGTCCAAACAGCACTCTATCAGCACAAAAAGCAAAAGTTGTAACGAGGAAACTACTGAAACACAAGAAAAATGTCAGAGCTAAAAAAACATATTACCCTGCCTAAAAACGTTGAAACGGGTGACGACCTCGATTTTTCGTTCCTGCGAAAAAAAGGACAGGAATATATCGAACAACTGGCCGGCAACGTGTGGACCGACTTTAATTCCCATGACCCGGGAATTACTATGCTTGAAATGCTGTGTTACGCCATTACCGACCTTGGCACGCGGCTCCAAATGCCTGTTGAAAATATTCTTTCGCCCGAAAACGACAGCTCAGCAAAAATAGAAGACCAGTTTTTTAAAGCTTCACAGATTTTACCGTCAAAGCCTGTTACCGAAAATGATTACCGAAAATTGTTTATTGATATCGATGGGGTGAAAAACTGCTGGTTGAAACCGTATAAAAAAAGTGTCTGGGTGGATTGTAAAAATGGACAATTGTCCTATAATTCTGCTGATTTTGAAGAAATTCATAAAAATTATAAACAACAATTCGATTTACAGGGGCTCTATTCTATTATTGTTGATTTTGATGAATTGGACGAAGAAAAATTTCCGACTGATGAATTGAAAGATGCTGAAATAGAGCGGATAAAAGAAGAAATCCGAACCATTTACCATGCCAACCGCAACCTTTGCGAAGATTTGGTTGAAGTTACCGAAGTTGAAAACCATCCTATTTCGGTTTGTGCAAAAATTGAGGTGCTGCCTGATACCGATGAAGAATTGGTTCATGCAAAGGTTTTGCGGGCTATTGACGACTATTTCTCGCCTTCGCTGAAATTTTATTCACTGCAGCAGATGCTCAGCAAAGGGTACACAACCGATGAGATTTTTGAAGGCCCGCTGCTTTCAAAAGGGTTTGTCGATCCCCGGGAGCTGGAATCAGCCGGATTGCGCACTGAGGTTCGTTTATCGGATATCATGCAGTTGATTTCGGATATTGAAGGCGTAAAGGTTATAAAAGAAATTTCAATTAATGATTGCAAATACCCTGAAAACGAGGAAGATGAATGGTTGATTTGTGTGCAGGACGGGAAAAAGCCCGTTCGTTGCGACCAAAGTGTTTTCAGTTATTATAAAAGTGTTTTGCCGGTTAACGTGAATAACAAAAAGGTAAAAGCCTATCTGAAAGAGCTCGGGGAAGCTGAAAAAGAAGAACAGGCCCAGGCAACTGTAAATATGGAACCCAAAATTCCCGCGGGTGAAAATTTTGGAACGAATGAAACCACAACCATTCAAAATGATTTCCCGGATACCTATGGAATTGGGCCAAACGGTTTGCCTAAGCGGGCAAAAACAGCCCGGAAATCCCAGGCCAAACAGCTAAAAGGTTATTTGCTGTTTTTCGACCAGGTGTTTGCCACCTATTTTGCTCACCTGGGGAAAGTGAAAGATGTCTTGTCGGTTGACAATCAGTTGAAAAGAACGTATTTCACCCAGGCAGTTGAAGACATAAAAGATTTTGAAGAGCTGGTTAGAAATTATCCGGCAGAAGACCCGGAGGCTCTGACAGAACAACTATTAGCAGATTTGGATAACAATGTGGAGCGCAAAAACAAATTGCTCGATCACCTGATTGCACGGTTTTCCGAAAAATTCAGCGATTATGCATTTTTGATGAAACAACTTTACGGCAGTTACGCCGACAAAGCTGTGCTGCTTTCAAAAGATTCATTCTTAAAAGATTATGATGTCACCAGCCGGCAGCGGGGAAGTGCTTTCAATTATTTCAGGCAACCCGAAACTGAACTCTGGAATACCGACAATGTAGCGGGCGTTCAAAAACGAATTGCCCGGTTAATTGGAATGAAAAATTTCAACCGGCGCAACCTTTCCGATTCTTTTGTGGAGATTTATGAACTGGAAGATTCCGATGGGGAAACTGTTTTCCGCTGGAGGATTCATAACACCGACGATGAAATTATTTTATCGGCCACCGAAAATTATCCCACCATTCAGCTGGCTGAAAACGAACTGTACCTCTCTGTTTTGAAAATAGTTGAGTCTTCATCGGAAGAAATAGAAAAAGCATTTGAAAATGAGATTTTTGATGAAGCCGAAGTGGAAAACTTCGAAATCCAGAAAGCGGAATCCGGAAAATATTCATTCGATGTAATCGATTTGGAGGCTCCGCCCACAAGCACCAAAAGAATTATTGCCCGGCAGTTTACTTATTACGACACTCAGGATGAATTGAAAAATGCCCTGCTGGAAATCATTGATTTTATGGCGAATGAGTTTAGCGAAGAAGGAATGTTTTTAGTCGAACACATCTTGCTTCGCCCTGACGTGACAGCGAATTCTTCTCCATTGGAATCCTTTATCCCGGTTTGTGCCGACGATTGCAACGGATGTAATCCGGTTGACCCGTATTCATTCCGTGTAACAGTAGTTTTGCCCGGTTGGGTTTACCGGTTTGCCAGCGAAGAATTCAGAAACTATTTGGAAGACCTCATACGAAAAGAAATTCCGGCTCACATTCTTGCCCGCATTTGCTGGGTAGGCGATCGAAAAAATAAAGTACCGAACAATAAAAATGACATGCTCAATTTTGAAAAAGCCTTCCGCGAATTTTTGGTTTCCAAAACCAATCTGGAGCAGGCTCAAAATAATTTAAAATTGAAAAATCTGATAAAAGCGCTAAATGAGTTGAATTCGGTTTATCCAACAGGTAAACTTATTGATTGTGATGATGAAGACGATGAATTGAAAGGCAGAATTATCCTTGGACGCACCAACATTGGAAACCTTTAAATGAAAGAATTATGGCACAGAAATTAAACGAAATCAGCACGCAATACCATTCTTTTGTCGAAAACCAGGTTTTAACGGAAAGCCAGCTCAACGGGGTTATCAGTTATTTTGAAGACCAGGATCGGTTATCACGTGTTATTTTAAGCGGCGTGGGAATTGTCTGCGGGTTCAAAATAAAATACAATCCTTCCAACCCTTCTGTTATCATTTCACAGGGCGCCGGAGTAACCACTGATGGCGACCTGTTACTTTTAAGAGAAAATATCCCTGAATCAGCTCTGAAAAGTGTTGATTTGAAACAGATTGAATATTCATGGGTGAGAAAGTTTGAGGATAATTTTGCCAACTACCACTTTTTTAAACGCTTTGAAAGTGAAGGCGATAACTTAAAGGAAGTTCCGCTTGACATGTGGGAAATTCTGCCACAGGAATCCGAAAATGCCGATCCGCTAGGTTCGCTCGAAAACCTGGAAGACAAAGTAGTGGTGCTCTACCTCGAATCGTTTGCCAAAGAAGGTGATTTGTGTACGGCCGTTGACTGCGATAATCAGGGAGTGGAACAGGTGGCCAGGCTCAGGGTTTTGCTGGTTTCAAAAACCGATGCCAGTTACATTTTGGGGCTCGATTCCATTTTCTCGAAACACAATATTGCCGATTCTGTGTTTAAATTGCCCGACGTGGCTGTTCGCAGGGTCGTGCTAAACCCCTCAAATTCGGCTGATTACAATGAACTGAAACGGGCATATTTTCTGGCGCTCAACAAAGATGATTCGTTACTTTCAGGCTTGACTAAAGGGATAAAAACGATTGCACAGAAGTTTGAACCCATTCTAAAGATGGAAATTTCAGACAATGAACTGAATGCATCGCTTAAAAAATTGCAATCGATTTTACAATTCGGTGCCTATAATGTTCCGTTCAACATTCAATACCGTTACGATTTTATAAAAGATATTGTTGATACTTACAACGAAATAAAAAGTTTGCTTTTGTCGTTGAAATATGAGTGTTGCCCTGATATCAACAGTTTTCCCAAACATTTAATGCTGGGTAGCATCGATGAAGCAGACACGAAAATTAAAAATTACCGGCACGAGTTTTATAAATCCCCAATTCTGAATAATGAGAACAATAAAATTGAACAATGCCACAGCCTTGTTTCCCGGTTGTTTCAAATGATTGCGCAGTTCAAAACTTTTGTCGGCGAAACCAAAATCACACCTTCCGGAAAGCTTTCAGTGTTAAGCCGTCGTGCCATTCCATTTTATTTCAATTTGAATGAAAAACTTTTAAAGAACTGGAATCACCTTAAAGCTGAAAAACACAAATCAGATACCAATTTGAGTTATCATACCAATCTGTTATCGGAGGCACCACATATCCGGGAACCTTTACTGTATAATACTGATGGTTTTGATTTTTACAGAATTGAAGGTCATCAGGGGAAAAATTACAAAACGGTTCTGGAAGAAATTGATAAACTTAAAAATAGTTACGGCCTCGCGTTCGATGTAAAAGCATTGTCGGTTAACATTAACCGGAAAAACCTGAACATTGACGATTATGAATGTGAGTTTGAAGATTTGAAGGTTTTGCTGCGTGCCTGGACCAAAGAGCAGGAGTGCGTTCTTGCCGAAGTTTCGGAATTCTTTTCCGGTTTCAGCATGAACGAACCCGGAACAAACCTGAAAGATATATCAGGAGTAAAAGCGATGTCTGAAGCCCGGCTTGGTGTTGATACCTTCACTTCTGCCAATACCGAAAAAGCCACGAGGGAGGCCTCAAAACTTGAAGGTACTACCCAGCCCAAAGACACTTATTACAAAGCAGTTTATTCAAAAAGCAATATTGTTTCCGACCATTTAATTACCGATGAAAACGCTTTGGGCAGTGTAATGTTACCAATACTTGAGCAATACAAAGACGGGTCGGTGAACGATTTAATTGTTCAGGCTGAAAATCTGGCCAATCAAAAAATTGATACCGATGCCTGGAGCAACCAGCCCGAAGTAAAAGCATTTGTAATCGATCAATCTATCGAGCTAATGGCGTATTCCCATGTTTTGTCCCGAAAAATGCCGGGAATACTGGTTGATGTAAGCGATGTAAATATTGCCAATTACAAATTAACGCTGAAGGAGTTGTGCAACCGCGTCGATAAAATGAAAACTTCCTATCAAAACATTGAACTTTCGGCTCAGCTGAAAGCGTTTATGGGCGTATTAATTACCCAGTTGTCTTCTATTTGCTGCTCTGCAAAAAAGCTGGAAGTTTTGCTTGAAGAAATTGATCAGCGAAAAAGAAACATTTTACTGCGGTTGCAACTCTCAAAATTTGTAGAAAAACACCCGGGGCTGGAACACAAGGCCGGCGTGGAGCCCGGAGGAACTTTTGTGCTTGTTTACCTGAATAAATCAAAGCCGGCAGAAGAAGAAAAAGCAACGGAAGATGCTGAATTTGAAGAACGTCTTGGAACAGAAAAGGGCATGGCAGCAGCTTCCGAAACATTTGGAAACAGGATAAGCCGGTTGGAAAAATATATTGATGCTGCCAAATCAGGTATGATTGCAGAAGAAAATATTTCAAAATACGAAAAACAGTTAAAAGGAGAACTGGAAAGAATGGTGTCCGGTGCCCTTGCAGCCGACGAAATTTCCAACAATGTGGTAGTGGCCGATTTTTCACTGCCATATATGTGCTGTTCCGATTGTGCACCGGTAAATTTCATTATTCAGAAACCACCGGCCCGTCTGTTGCTCGAAAAAGATGAAATCTGTCTCGGAAAAGATTCCGAAATCGATTTTGAGGTATTTCCTGAGGATGGAATTGTGGAGGCGAACAGGGAAGTCCCGGGAATGAAAATTGAAAATAAAAAACTGGTTTTCGATGCGAATGCTTTCCCTGAAGAACTGCTGGGTGAGACAATTCGTTTCACCGTGAACCAGCAGATTACCGATGCCGAACTGATAGTTTTTAAAGCCCCGCAGGTTGATTTCGAAGCTCCTGAAAGAGCTGCAGTTAACCAGCGAATTACCTTTGAACCATCCGGCGACATTGAAGGTGTTTCATTTTTATGGGATTTTGGGGACGGCAGTCCCACTTCAACCCAAAAGAGCCCTTCGCACCGCTACCAGGAGTTGCCCGACAATGCGAATAATTCGGTTGTGGTAAAACTGGTAGTTGTGTCCTCAAATGGTGTTTGCTCGTCCACGGTGGAACATGAAATCCGGCTTTTTGAAATTATAATTGAGGTTTTCCTTCCCGAAGCAAATTATTGTGAGAAGGATGAAAAAGCCTATCCATTTACAGTAGATGCCGGTGCCAATGTTAAAGTTGAAGGACCGGGCGTTGAACACGATGAAAACGGTAATTACATTTTCATTCCGGCCAAAGCAGGCATTGGCGAACATTCTTTTAAAGTAAACGGAAAGACAGCCGATTTTTCTGCTAAAGTGCATAAAGCACCGGTAGCTAAATTCACAGCAAGTCAGGAAGGTAACCAGTTGGTTTTGACCAATAATTCAACGGGAGCAGATAATTATGTCTGGACAATTAATGGCAAAAAACAGGAAAGAGCTGACAAATCCCCGGTGGTTATTAATCTCGACCCAAATAGTCCAACAGCATGGAGATTAAGTCTCGAAGCAATTAGCGAGTTCTGTGGCTCCGATAAGCAGGACTTAACGGCTGAAACCCATTTTATTGATGATGAGCCCGAAGAAGATATCTGCATTGATGAAACCGGTGAAATCATCAGTAATGATTTAAAAATACTTTTCAAATTAAATCTTCCGGATTCCAATTTTGTTGTTCCTGTCTGGATGTCAACCAGTCAGCTATATGGCGGAACTGCTGAGTTTAATAAAGGCGTACTCGATGATTTACAAAATTTCCTCTCGGGTAAAAACAACGCCAAATTACCGGAGCTCTTCACAGAGTTGTTGGATTCCACTGCTGAAATGATTAGCCGGATGGCAGAAAATCCTGAAAGTGAAGAATATAAACGGCTACTTCAAATTTTTGTTTTGCAACTCCAGCTGTTTTACAATGTGCTGGCTTGCCAGGATAAAGAAACCATCCAGGCTTCAGCAGAAATACTGACAAAGTTGCTGGATCAGATCATTACAATTCTCCAAAAATTGAAAGAGCAGAAAGTTGCTATTCCGGAATCATTTAGCGCCTTTTTGAAAAAATGGAGTGCGAAAATTGAGGGAAACACCTTACTCGAAGAACATTGGAAAATTATTCTTGAAAACAAATTGATTTCATGAGAGAAACTGTTCACATAATCGATAAAGTTTTTTTGGAGATAAATACCTCGCAGGTGAATACTGCCAATTCACTCACCAAAAACATCGATGGGTTTCTAAAAGATGAATTGTTTCCTAAAATTGAACATTTGCTTGATTTGTACGATAATCCCGACGCTGTAATCCGTTTCGATGAATTGAAAATTGATTTATCGGTAAAAAACGTGGATAGTTTCAAAGGAATGGAGGAGGACCTTCTTCACCGGTTTGAAGAAGAACTGGCCAAAAAGCTGACAAAAAGTTCTGCTGAACAGTATTCTGATGATGGGGCAGGTGGGGTGAGAAATCTTTCGAGGGGCAAAAACCACGAAGAAATATTCCTTTTTTTTCTCGCTAATGGTTATTTTCCGTGGTACGGGAGTGGGAAACAAATAAGGGAATTTGAGAAAAAAGAAAACTGGCTAAAAAGTTTTGACAACGAGTTTTTTATTCAAAAAATCGAGAAGTTATTGCAGTCAAATCGTTTGGCATTGCTACGCTTTGTTTCCCAGTTTTCGGCCGAAATGGTTGGGGCTTTTTTTATAAAAATGAATCCTTTTTTAAGTGAACTGGGAGAAAAACGTATCCAGTCTCTGCTTATAGCTTTGCCACATCAGGTAAAAACCCCGTTTCTTGAAATGATTATCAGTGTTTCGGCTGAAACAAACGCTGAAAAAATCACTGACGCATTTTACAATTGGTTCAGGGTTTTACTAAAAAATGTTGATGTGATGGAGCATAAAACCATCCGCTTACTGGCAGAAGCAAGTATTTTTATTTTAAAGGCAGCACCGGCCGATTTGGTAACAAGCTCAAAGTTTCAGCCAACATTAGACCATCTTCTGTCCATAATTAAAACCAATCAATTTCCTGATAACCTGATTCCGGAATTACCGCAAATAGCTGATTCGAAGTTATCTGAAAATGAAAATATTACGGAGCAATCAAATTTTGCAGAAGATTCACAAAATGAAAGATTGGTTGAAAATGGTGGGTTGATCATTTTGCACCCTTTTTTAAAGCATTTTTTCACGGTCATAAAAGTAATTGACCAACACGGAATGATTATGACCGGCAATCGTGATTTAGCCGTTCAGGTGCTTCATTTTTTGGCTACAGGTCAGGAAAACACCCTGGAAGGAAATATGATTTTTGAAAAATTCCTTTGCGGAATTCCGCTTAAAATGCCTGTACAGCGGCAAAGCCTGCTAACTCCGAAAATAAGGAAAGAGGCAGAAATTATGCTGAAAGAAGCCATAAAAAACTGGCCGGCGCTGAAAAATACTTCGCCCGATGGGTTGAGGCAAATGTTTTTACAGCGCGAAGGAAAGTTGTTACAAGATGGGAAAAAATATAAATTATTAATGGAGCGTAAACCTCAGGATGCATTGCTCGACAAGCTGGAGTGGAATATTTCCATTGTAAAACTTTCGTTGAGAAAAGAATTGTTGTTTGTTGAATGGTAACAGAAAATGAAGGCAACCATAGTTAAATCGGAATCGAAAACAACCAACCGCTCTCCGTTTATCCAGAGAGCGGGGAGTTCCGGATTTTTGGGAATCCAGGCCAGACTTAATGTAAGCCAGCCCAAAGACAAGCATGAAGTTGAAGCCGACCAGGTTGCCGACAGGGTAGTGAACCATCAGCAGCAAAAGAGCGCCTCCTTTTTTTCACCCGCCCCACCTTCCGTTCAAAACAAACCAGAAGAAGAAATCCAGGAAAAACCATTGGCTGAAACCATTACCCCGGTTGTTCAGCGTAAGGAGGATGAAGACGATGAAGATATTCAGGCCCGGTTGAATGAAACTGTCCAAAAGCAGGAAAATGAAAAGGAAGAAGAACAAGTTCAGTTGCAAGAAGAAGAGGAGGAAGAGCCAGTTCAAATGCAACAGGATGAGGAAGAAGAGCAGGTGCAGATGAAAGGAGAGGAGGAAGAAATGCAGGCAAAAAGTGAGAGTAACACCGCTGTTGCACTTTCGCCTGATGCTTCCGTTGGATCATCGCTGAGGCAGAGCCAGGGAAACGGCAGCCAATTGCAGCGCAATGTGCGGAATAACCTGGAGAACAGCCTGGGCGTGGATTTGTCAGGTGTCAGGATTCATACCGACAACAATGCCGTGCAAATGACAAAAAAGTTAAATGCACAGGCTTTTACCAATAGGAACAACATCTATTTTAACGAAGGAAAATTCAACCCGGCCACCCGTTCCGGCCAGCACCTGCTTGCACACGAAGTAACTCATACCATCCAGCAGGGAGCGGTTTCTGCCGAATCGAAACCGGAAAACGACAGTAAACAAAAAGAATCCTCCATTTCAACTCCGGTAGGAAGCGGGAAAAAAGAAAACAGTACAAATGTCCCGGACCAAAAATCTGAACAGAAAACAGGTGAGGAAAAAGCAAAACAGGAAGGAAAAAAAGAATTAACAAAGAAGACTGTTCCGGGGGCAACTGAAAAGAATAAAACCGGAAAAAAGGATACCCCCAATGCGGCAAAAGAAGGTGAAAAAGAATCAAAATCAGATTATCCGAAATCACCCGAAGAGGATCCGGCTTTTAAAGCCACCAAACAAAAAATTAAAAATGAGGCCAAAAAGCAGCGAACACATAAACCCGCCGGTTCAGCTGCACAGGAAGCCCAAAATGCTGCACCATCACCTTCCAACGAGCGGGAAAGCCAGGCACAGGCTTCGCAGGTGGAAACGATGAATGAACAGGAACCCGGTGAATTCAATGCCGAAGCATTTAAAGAAAGGTTAATGCAACGGATTCAAAATATGCAGTTGCCGGAAAATCAGGAGCAAGCCGCTGATTTTGAAAATAATAACAATATTGCAGAAGTGAGCCAGGCAGCCCAGTCTGATGTGGCCACGGAACAATCGCAGGCTGCGGGTTCCATCGAGCAAGCTACTTCCAGCGAACCGGACGTGGGCTCCGTACCGGAAAGAGAGATGGAAGCGCTACCTGAACCTCAGACAGGAAGCCCCCCCGGACAAACGAACGCTCAAAATGCCATGCCTGATCCCCGGCCGGAAAGCCAGGTTAATCAGCCATTGCAGGAGAATATGCAGGAAGTGGATCAAACCATGGCTGAAAATCAAATTACCGACCAGCAATTATCAAAATCAAACGAACCCGCATTCAATCAGGCGCTATCGGCCAAACAGGAAGCCCGCGAAAATACAGTAAATGCTCCGTCACAATTTCGACAGAATGAACAACAAACATTGTCGGGAGCGCGTCAGCAGGCAGAAGTGGAAAATCAGGAGCAGCTTCAGGGAATGCATGGCCAGCGTGGATTAGTTTTAAACCAGGTGGCCGGGCAGCAGCAACAAACAGGAACCCGGGATACTGCGGAGCGGGAACGGATTGCTTCCGAAATTAATGTCATTTACGAAAAGACAAAAACGGACGTTGAGAAGATTTTGGAATCGCTTGACGAGGACGTTACACGCATGTTTTCCACGGCGGCGCAACAGGCAAAACAAAAATTCGAAGCCCATGTAAAACAACGGATGGATGCTTATAAATCACGCCGCTATTCAGGGCTGAGAGGGAAAGGCCGCTGGTTGAGAGATAAATTCATGGGAATTCCCGATGAGGTGAATGCCTACTTTACCGAAGGCCGGAAAAAGTATATTGATGAAATGGATGTGGCTTTAACCGCCATTTCAAAACATGTGGCCCAAAAACTCAATGAAGCCAAAAATCGTATTACCAAAGGCAAACAGGAAGTAACAAATTATGTAACCGCATTGCCCGAAGCATTGCAGGGAATTGGCCGGGAGGCTGCCGAAAGTATTCAAAGTCGGTTCGATGAACTAGAAAACACCGTCGATTCCAAACAGGATGAATTGATTGACTCACTGGCACAGCAATACACCGAAAGCCTGCAGGCGGTGGATGCCCGGATTGAAGAAATGAAAGCCGCCAATCGCGGGTTGGTAGATAAAGCGCTGGATGCAGTAAAAGGTGTAATCGAAACAATAATAAAAATTAAAAACACACTCACTAATCTGCTGGCCTCTGCTATTTCAGTTATTCAAACCATTGTGGCAGACCCCATTGGATTCCTCGGAAACCTGATTTCCGGTATCTCGCAGGGATTCAAAAATTTTGGAAGCAATATTCTCAAACATCTTACTGCGGGGCTGGTTGGTTGGCTGACCGGCGCTTTGGGATCGATGGGAATAACCATTCCCGACGATTTGTTCAGCCTGAAAGGAATATTTAGTCTGGTGATGCAGGTGCTCGGACTTACCTGGGACTACATTCGAAAAAAGGCCGTGAAATTATTGGGCGAGCCCGTTGTAAAAGCCCTTGAAACAGGATTTGAGATTTTTCAGATTATCCGGAAAGACGGAATTGCCGGGTTGTGGAATTACATAAAAGAACAATTTAACGACCTGAAAGAAACCGTGATTGGTGCCATTAAAGAGATGGTAATCACCCAGGTAATCCAGGCCGGAATCAAATGGGTGCTTGGCCTGATGAATCCTGCCGCTGCTTTTGTGAAAGCGGCCATGATGATCATCGATATTGTGAAGTTTTTCATTGAACGGGGCCGGCAAATTATTGAACTGGTCAGTGCGTTTATCGACGGGGTGAAAGCGGTTGCTTCGGGGTCAGTGTCAAAAGTGGCACAGGCCATTGAAAATGCACTGGCAAAGGCTATTCCTGTCGTCATCGGTTTTTTGGCTTCGTTGCTCGGAATCGGCGGGTTGGCTTCAAAAGTGCAAAAACTGATCAAACGAATTCGTGCCCGGATTGATAAAGCCATCGATAAAGTAATCCTGAAAGCCAGGAACTGGTTCCGGAAAGCAGGCAGCAAAATTAAAGGAGCCGCGGCAAAAGTCTTCAAATGGTGGAAAGCAAAAACCAGTTTTAAAGGAGACGACGGGAAAAATCACAAAATTTATTTCACGGGTGAAGAAAACGCAGCGAAGTTGATGGTAGCGAGCAATCCAACTGCTTTTTCCGATTTTATCACCAGTGTTGATGTGGGCAACGATGAAAAGAAAAATGCGGCCAAACAGCAGGCTGCAGCCATTGCCACCCAAATTGATGCCAAAAAAAGGGAACGGGTTACCGGGGCAAATGAAACTGAGAAAAACAACAACAGGAAGAAAAAACAACAGGAACTGGAAGCCTTGATGAAAAAACTAACCGTTCATGCCAAAATCCTTTTTGGAACGGCCACCGGCGATTTACCCGAAACTGAAGTAACCTATGAATCAAAAAATCGTGGGGGTGATGTTATGGGCAGTTCAATGGTTGCCAAAAAGCTGACTCAAAAAGGTCCGGGAGGAAGTGTCCCGACTTCAAGAAGACATAAAGTTTTTGATTCCTTGCTGAAACGAAGAAAAGGGGGCAGCAGTTACTATGTCAGGGGGCATTTGCTAAATCACAACGTCCACGGGCCGGGTGTATGGAAAAACATGACCCCGCTTTCGAAAGAAGGAAACCGGCTGCATGAAAGTGGTGTCGAATCGAAAGTGAAAACTGCCGTAAAATCAGGAGCAATTGTATATTATTCCGTAACACCTGTTTACGGCAGAGGAGCGCTAAACACGCCCGGTGATGCCGAACCTGCGGTAAATGAAATAAGAAGCGCCGAAAAACACGTTCCAACCGGGCTGCAAGTGGAAGCCAACCTTTTAAAACCAAAAACTGAAAATTTCGAGAAAAAAGAATCTTTGGTGCCAAAAAAAGTTATTCAAAACCCGGTAGATACTGCGCTCGGGAATTACCAGTTAACCTCTTCTCCAAAAGAAAGGGTTATTTTAACAAAAGATTCTCCTTCAAAAATTGTTAAAAATACCGGGAGTTCTTTTTCAGTAAATCGAATCGGCAAAATTCAAAATGAAGCGAAAAAAATCGATAAACTGAACCGTTATGATCAAATCAAAGAAAAATTCCCCAACCGGCCTGGTGTGAAATCGGACATTGAAAAATTGCGGGGAATGTCGAACGTGGTACTGAAATAATATGCGCAAATTAAAACAGCGCTTATTTGAAAAATGTGAGTTAGTAACGATTTTAAAATTTAAAGAGATGGATTTATTTGACGGATTATTATTATACGAAATAACCCTTTTACTACTTGGTGTAATTTTGTTTTTAATTCTCAGCGCCGGGCTGTTATACTACATTATCAAAAAAGAGCAAATTAAAAAGTTGCTTCTGTTTTTTGTTATTCCTATTGTTATGATTGGCTACCCGAGCATAAAAGAAATAACCATTTCAAAAGACCGGATTGCTTTCAGAAAGCATCTGGAAGAATACATTGAAAACCCTGCAGACAGCACGTCCAGACGAAAAGTGGAACTTTACACCGAGAAACTTGAGAAAAGAGCAACTGATTCTGAAGATATTATGGAAGTTAGTAAATCGAATTTGTTGCTTGGGAACCCTGAAAAAGCTGTAACCCTTGCTGATAAGGCTCTTCAAAAAGATAATACCAACCAGGAAGCCAGGGATATTAAACGGCTAGCTGAAACTCAGTTACAGGTAAATAGAAATGTCTCGGCAATGGCTCAGGAAGAAGAAGCTGAGCAGGAAGAACCTGAGCAGGAGGCAACACTTTCTGAATCAGGAAACACCCAGATTGCTGAACCAGCCTCAAATTTAAATAATTTGCAAATAACGGGTGAACTTTCAGAAGAGGCAATAAAACCGGTGGTTTCACAAAATAACCTGAAGGTAAAATCATTACAAAATGTGGAAGTTACGCAAAAACTCAGCAATGTAAAATCATTCCTGTTAAAAAAGGCTGCTGCCGATACTGTTTCAGCAAAATAAAAAAGCACTGAGAAATTAACTGATTCTGATTTTACGATGAGTAACAAAAAAGCACTTCAATTTTTAAGCGATGTAATTCGTGCACGCCTGGATGCGGAGCTGAAAGGCAAGAAAATGGTTTTTCCTGAATTCCCTCAAAACCAAACGGAAGAATCGAATTTTTACAAGTTTGTTCGCAAAAATAAGCTTTCAGCAAACGAAACTGTAATTTTGCTTTTGGCGCTGGTTCCGCAAATCAACCCCGGATTTTTTAATGCCATTATTGCTGATTATTTTCCCAACGGGGGCGATTTTCCCGATTTTGGCGGTGTGAAAGGAAAAAACCACCGGGGAATTTTACCCACCGGCGAAACAGCGCTTTTTATTTTGGCCGGTAATGATTTTGAGCAGCGTGCTGCCGTGGCCAAACTTTTTGGCGAACCCAGCTTTTTGGCGCGAAATAATGTGCTTCACCTCGAACATCCGGGCGATGGCGAGCCGTTGATGAGCGGCAAGCTGATTCTCGATGAGGAATACGTTGAATTGTTCACCCTTGGCGAAATCTCAAAACCAAAGCTGAGCAGCGATTTTCCTGCTGAACTGATTTCTACACCTCTTACTTGGGATGATTTGGTCCTTCAGCAAAAGACACGCGATGAAATAAAAGAGATAGAAACGTGGCTGGACTACAACGATAAACTATTGAACGACTGGCAGTTGAAAGCCAAAATAAAACCCGGCTTCCGGGTACTTTTTCATGGACCTTCGGGCACCGGAAAAACAATAACGGCCTTTCTTTTAGGGAAATACACAGGCCGCGATGTGTTTCGCATCGATCTTTCCATGGTCATTTCGAAATACATTGGCGAAACCGAAAAAAATCTTTCAAAGCTTTTCGATAAAGCGGAAAATAAAGACTGGATACTTTTTTTTGATGAGGCTGATTCCATATTCGGAAAACGGACCAATGTGCGCGATGCCCACGACAAATACGCCAATCAGGAAGTTTCGTATTTGTTGCAGCGAATTGAATCACACGCAGGACTGGTAATTCTGGCTTCCAATATGAAAACGAACATTGACCCATCTTTTACACGGCGTTTTAATTCTATTGTAGAATTTGAAAATCCAGGTCCCCGGGAGCGGTTGAGTTTATGGGAAAATTACCTGCCTAAAAAAGCCCGGTTAGACAAAAATATTGTGCTGAAACAAATTGCCCGCGATTATGATTTGACCGGTGCCAATATTGTCAATGTAATTCATTATGCCGGATTGCAAACTTTTGAAAAAAAATCAGGCGTAATTTCGAAAAACGACCTGGTTAAGGGCATCCAAAAAGAATATGCCAAAGAAGGTAAAATGATGCGGCTTGGGTAGTAAATTTGTATTTTGTTTAAAGGGTGCCTTAACGGTTTTTTCGTTCAAAAATTTAAAAACCTTTTAATAACTGCACAATCCTGAAACCGGTGTTAGGAAGTCGTCGTCGGGTTCCCGCCAAACGCGGGACTACTTGTTCCGATTTACGGAAAGGCATTGCAGACCGCTCAGGGGCCTGTTTGTTAGTGCAAGTATTTATAATTTTATCGACAAATCAAGTTGACCACCCAACCCTGATTGAACTATTCTCTGCAGAGTTGAAAGCCTAACTTCTTTTACGTTGTTTTCAATTTTGGAAATATAAGATTTTGTTGTCCCCACTTTTTCTGCCAGTTCTGACTGTGTCATCCCTTTTTCAAGTCGGGCCTTATACAATAAAGCTCCAAGCTTAAAATCTTCATATCCATTTTCCAATTCATCACGTTTCTGCGTTCCTTTAACTCCGTAATGTTTATCTTTAAATTCATTAAGAGTCATCCTGTTATTACTTTTCATTTTTATACTCCTCCATAATTTTAAGTGCTTTTTCTATTTCTTTTTTTGGTGTCTTTTGCGTTTTCTTTTGAAATCCATTTACTAAGATTATCAGCTTTCCCTGGTCAAAAAAACAAAAGATTCTAAAAATATCATTGCCTTGTTTAATGCGAATTTCATAAAGACCATCTGTTGATTCAATATGTCTCAGATAAATCTCTGGTACTCGTTCAAGTTCTTCAATCAATTGAATAGTCCAGATTATTTTCGCTCTGGTTTTTTCAGACTGCTTGAGAAAAAATTTTTCAAAGTAGTCCTTGTAGAAAATTGCTGTTCTGAATCTCACATTTGATTTCATGATGCAAAGATAGAAAAAGTTTCACTAAAGTGCAACTTGCTTCCAGTTTGTGCTAACCGTGTATCATGTAGTCGGGGTATTTATCTTTCTATTTGAAAACCGGTCCTCCGCAACATTCTATACATTCTTCAAAACTTTTGAAAGGAGGTGGAATACAACCGGCGCCTGTTGAGTACCAGAATAATTTACACCTGTTTTCTTCCTGATCAAAATAATACCCCTTTCTTAAGTCTCTGTGACTTCCTGATTTTGGCACAATAAAACACTCCCGGCACATCTCCAACTTTGAGACGGTGGATTTTGAAACTGTCTTTTGTTCCTTTGCCTGTTTTGCGGTTTCCGTTGTTTCTTTGTGCGGAGCAAACCCAATTGAACTGCAGTTGACTATAAGGAATAACGAAATAATGGCTAAGGCCCGGTTCACTGGTTTCATTGAGTTGAATTTATTTTGTTTGCAAATAAGCCGGTTGTTGTCATCCAAACTTCCACAATAATTCCTCCAACGGGGAAGTCGGGGAGGGCAGGCATCTGCTGCGGATGGTTTTGATCGGTTTTTAACACAGGCTTTTGGTCTTTTATTGATATACAAAAAATTAGGGGAGCTAAATTAGGGATTGCCGCCGGAAGAATCAAGCGGGAATTTGATTTTTTGGTTGAACAGGACTGAGAACGGAAACTGCAAATACTTTGTTTGGTGATGCAGTGACTCAAAGTTATGCGATCACACTTGCACAATGTATAGGCCGTTGCTGAATATCGTCCGTACTTTATTTTGTGAGCTTGTTTCAACTTTTTTCGCTGTTTTTAGTTCCATCGGCAGGATACTTCTCGAAATGAACACGAAGAAAGTTCTAAAAATCAAGCGGACTGTGTACGTTTAACCTGTTTCTGTTTAATAATTGGTTGTATTTCATTGTAGTGCGAACATTCTTGTGTCCCATTAATTCCTGAACTGCGCGCACATCATATCCATCTTCGAGCAGATGAGCTGCAAAAGAATGACGTAATGTATTGCAGGAAACATTCCTGCCAATTTCAGATTTCTCTACTGCATTTTTTATAGCCTTTTGCAAATAACTTTCGTGTTTATGATGTTGCACCAAGCTGTTTGCATGCGGATTTTCCCTTAGTTTTACCGATGGGAAAATAAACTGCCAATCGCATTTTTTAAAGGCATTGGGGTATTTTCTTTTACAGTTTTCAGGCACCGGTGCTCCTGAAAATTCTTTGATCGTGCTGTTTTCTTCAAACTTAATTTTTGCTTTTTCAACCTGTCTATTTAATGCTGATTTCAATATATGCGGAAGAATGGTTTTTCGTTCTGTTATTTCATTTACATCACGAATTATTAGCTTATTCAATTTAAAATCAATGTCTCTTATTCGTAAATTCAAACATTCCATCAAGCGTAATCCACTTCCGTATAAAAGTGAAACCATCAGCTTTTTTTCTCCGTTGAGTTGGTCCAGTATTTTCTGAACTTCATCGCGTTCTAAAACCAAAGGCAATTTCTTCCTGAAATTAACACTTACCAACTCACTGTTTTTTAAAGAAATTTGAAGTATGTCTCTGTAAAAAAATGAGATGGCATTTAATGCCTGATTTTGGGTTGATTCTGAAACTCCCTTGTCAACAGCCAGAAAATGAATGAAGTTTTTAATTTCCTTTTCACCCATGTTTTTTGGATGTGCGCGGTCAGTAAATGTAATAAATCTGTAAATCCAGTCGGTATAAGCTGTTTCTGTTTTATTACTGTATTGTTTGTCCCGGATTACATTTTCAACCCGGTTCATAATATCAGATTTATTGACCATTTTTTATTGACTAATTGTGAAACATCCACTTAGTAAATAAATACTACAAACAAGATACAAAAAAATACTAAAACATCCTATTTTATTTCAGGTAAAAATATTTATAGTTTTCTGGTTATTAGGTGCATATATTTTTAGTTGAATTGTTTACCAATGCAGATACTGTCTGTATTTAAATCCATAATGAGTATTAATTAAAGAATGTGACAGTTTTTTAATACCTGTTGAGGGTGTTATACTTGTTTGCTAAATTGTTGATATTTATTGAGATATGACATAAATTGAATAAATATTTATTGCAGCAAAGATGATTCAATTTACTATTTTATAATTTATTTATTTAACAAAATGTAGGAGGGAAAAAGATGAATGGAAAAGCAAAAGAAAAAGTACCCGCAAAAGTGAAAATTCCGGATTTAGGATGTTGTCCTGAATTAGAACAAGTACCTGTTTGCGACACGCTGAACTTCCGTTACCGCATGCCATTTCGTCCGCGGGTTGGCGATAATCGGCAACAAGTTCCTGTGGAGGTGGAATTACACTTCCGCCTTGAACGATGCTCTGGTCCGTTGGTTGTAGGCGATCCAATTTATTCAACCACACTGCTTCCAGGTGAAAAAGTTCGGTTGTTTACAAGCGATCGCCACAATCGGTGGTCATTCGACAGTGAATCGAATTTGGCTTACCGGCATGAAACGACTTCTGAAGAATCGTTTTATACAGCGGGAATGGCTCAGGCAATGAGTGATTTAACAGTTAATGAAAGTGGCTCTTCAAGTTCAAATTATGAAGAGTCATGGGCCGAAGGTGGAGGCGGTGCAAGTGTTTCACTTTTTGGTATTGTAGAAATTGGTGGCGGTGGCGGTGGTGGCAGTTATGATGCACAATCGGCAAGTGAATTTAGCCGCAGTTTGTCTCAACATGCTGAATCTGCATCACGATATGTCGCTGCCAGTGTACGGGCAAAAAGTTCTACTTCTGTTGGAGAAGTTGAACAACGAACACATCAGGAAGGCGAATCGGAGGCCCATTATGAATCATCGTCCCGAATGTTCAGTAATCCCAACAAGTGCAAAGCGGTAACCTATTTGTTTCACAAAATTAACAAGATGCAAACCGTTCGTTTAAAACTTGTTGCCATTGAACGCCGGGTTGCAGATCCCAAGGTTCCAACAGGTGCTTTTCAACGGGTTCCGGTTGATACTACCGGCCGTGTTGCGGTGGTGCCAAAAGCAGTTGCAGCTACCAGCAAAAACCGCCTGGATATTGAACGTATGGCCCGAACCAGCGCTGCTGAACGGCAACAGGCAAATTTAGTTAGTGCCGGGCTTTCTGCTGGTTCTTTTTCTGCTGCATCAACTTACAGAACTGCCAATTTAACCCTGGAACGAAGTGAACCAACTTATAATGATTCCCTTCGGAATGCTGCACTGCAAGCCGTAGATCAAGATCTTGTAAAGGCCGGATTACTCGACCGGCAGTCAGGAAAACCAACAGAGAAAATTATTGCAGAACTATCGTGGGAACGTTCGGAAGTTTTGCCAACACCCGGTATTATTGTGAGAGGTTGCCTTGATGAATGTGAAACTTGCGAACCGGCTCTTCAGCAAGAAATTGAGCTGAGCCTGGAACGAAAGAAGCTTGAAAATGAAATGCTTAAAAAGCAAATAGAGCTTCTGGAAAAATCGCAGGAATACCGGTGTTGCCCTCCTGAGGAAATCGAAGAGGAACCGGAATAAGGAGATTAATGTTTATTTGCCAAAGTGCCCCGCCGGATATGGCGGGGCACTTTGTTTTTACAATTAAAAACCGTTACTCTTGCATTATCCAAGGGTAGCTACCATCACTGCTTTAATGGTGTGCAGCCGGTTTTCGGCCTGGTCGAAAACCACTGAGGCACGACTTTCAAAAACATCTTCGGTAACTTCCATGGCCTCAATTCCAAATTTTTGATGGATTTCTTCGCCCACTTTTGTTTCGCGGTTATGGAATGCCGGAAGACAGTGTAAAAATTTCACATCCGGATTTCCGGCGAGTTCCATTGTTTTTTTATTCACCTGGTAGGGCAGGAGCAACTTAATTCGTTCGGCCCACACATCTTCCGGTTCGCCCATCGAAACCCACACATCGGTGTAAAGGAAATCGCAGTCTTTCACGGCTTCTTCCACATTTTCAGTAATAGTGATTTTTGCACCGGTAACATTTGCAATTTGGTGGCACTGTTCCTGTAAATAAGAGGACGGCTGGCACTGCTTTGGTGCCGCGGCACGGAAATTCATGCCCAGTTTGGCTGCACCCACCATCAGCGAGTTGCCCATGTTGTTGCGGGCATCGCCCAGGTAGCAAAATTTGATTTGCGACAGTGGTTTGTCCGAATGCTCATTCATGCTCAAAAAATCGGCCAGTATCTGGGTGGGATGAAACTCATTGGTGAGTCCGTTCCAAACCGGAACGCCTGCGAATTTGCCCAGCTCTTCCACAATTGCCTGGTCAAAACCGCGGTATTCAATACCGTCGTACATGCGGCCCAAAACCCTTGCTGTATCTTTCATCGATTCCTTGTGCCCGATTTGCGAACCCGACGGCCCCAGGTAGGTTACCCGGGCTCCCTGATCGAAGGCAGCCACTTCGAAGGCACACCGGGTGCGGGTAGATGATTTTTCAAATATGAGCGCGATGTTTTTACCTGTTAGATTAGGCTGCTCCGTACCGGTGTATTTCGCGCTTTTCAGGTTTGCCGATAATCCGAGTAAAAAATTTATTTCTTCCGGAGTAAAATCCAGTAATTTCAGGAAGTTTCTGTTTTTCAAATTAAAAGCCATATTCAATAATTTTAATCTTCGTAATGCATTGTAATTTTTGAACCAAACGATTTATCCTCCAGTTTTTTGGCTTCAGTAATCACACATTTTTTACCGCCATCTTTCAGGAAGTTGAGGCACGCTCTGATTTTGGGTTCCATACTGCCTTCGGCAAAAGTACCCATTTCGAGGTATTTTTGTGTATCGGCAAAGTCTAAAAATTCCAGTTTTTGCTGGGTTGGTTTTTTAAAATCTTTGTAAATAAAAGGCACATCGGTTAAAATGTACAGTTCATCGGCATTAATATTTTTTGCCAGCAATCCCGATGCCAGATCTTTGTCAATAACAGCATCAAGCGTTCGTATGGTGTTGTCTTTATCATAATAAACTGGTGTGCCACCACCTCCGGCTGCAATAACAATATTGCCGTTATTTACAAGTAGTTCAATTGTTTCCTTATTGATAATATCGAGCGGAGTGGGGGAGAAAACTACACGATTGTAACCACCTTCAACTTTCGACGAAGGTTTAAACATCCAGTTTTTTTCGTTGCTGAGCCGGTCAGCTTCTTCTTTGCTGTATATTTTTCCAATTCGTTTTGTCGGATTCTTAAAAGCCGGGTCGTGTTCATCCACTTCAACCAAAGTAACCATTGTGATCACATTTTTTTGAATACCGTGGTCGATGAGCACATTGCGCAGCATGCGTTCCACCATGTACCCAATGCCACCCTGCGAATCGGCCACGCAAATATCGAGTGGCATGGGGGCAATATTGTAGAGCTTTTCGCCGGCATCGTTGCGCATTAATATATTACCAACTTGTGGCCCGTTTCCATGGGTGATTACCAGGTTGTAACCATCTTTTATCAGGTGAACAAGGTTTTCAACAGTTTCCGTTGCATTTTTTTCCTGTTGTTCAATGGTCCCCTCTTCATTTCCGCGTAAAAGGGCATTTCCTCCCAATGCCACTACAGCAAGTCGTTCCATTCATTTAATTTTACATTCGAAACAAACATAAAAAATCCATCGGATAAAAGGAACAGGGTTTTGTCATCTTTTTGCATTTATATTCTGTTAAGAAACAGCAATTTATGTGATGAGAAATTAAATTGTTAGCGGAGTGGATTTTTGAATTATAAACACGCAGAAAAAACAGATTTTGGCAATCAATTTAATTATTTGAACGTTGTTTCTTTGAAACAAAAAATTGAAAGGCAACCTGAATTATTTTAGTTAAATTTGCACTTCATTTTAAAACAAGTAAAACCTGTATGGTATTAAAAGCAAAAAAGCCTGGAAAAACGAGCCGTAAGAAGAGAAAAAAGAGCATTCCTTTTTTTAAAAATGAGAAGTTCAGGTTCATTGCGGGAATTTTGGTTTTACTGATTTCTGCTTACTTGTTGGTTGCCTTTGTTTCATTTATTTTTTATGGCGGTGCCGACCAAAGTAAACTCGATTTACCCTGGAAAGATTTAGTTTTGGAATCCGATATAAAAGTTCAGAACAAAGCCGGAAAAACCGGTGCCTGGCTTTCTGAAGTAATTATCAATCGGGGTTTTGGTTTTTCATCTTTCCTGTTTATTTACCTGCTGCTGGTAACCGGTTTTAAAATTTTAGGCCGGAATCTGGTGAAATACCGTCGCAGTTTGGTATTCAGTACTTTACTAATTGTCTGGCTTTCATTAACACTGGGGCTTGCATTTTCAAAAACCGATGCCGGATCGTTCATGTATGCCGGCGGGCGTTATGGGTTCATTTTAAGTAACTGGCTCAGCGCACTAATCGGAAAAACCGGGGTTATTCTGTTCCTTTTTATTTCAGGTTTGTCACTGTTGATTTTCAGGTTCGATTCTGCTTATTCATTAATAAAAAGATTGTTCAGGAAAAAACCGGAAAAAGAAGAAGCTGAAGTAGAGGCAAGTACGAGTGCTGAAAATAGCGATCAGAAAACGAATGGAGTTGATAACATTGAAGATGATTCAATTTCGAAAGTAATTGATGAAGATGATGTGGTGAAAGCCATTTTTGAACCCGATGCCGAAGTTAAAGAAGCTGACGATGTGCAGCGGAAAAGTTCCGGTGACAGCAAGAACAAAGACGAAGAAGACCTCGAACTTACGATCCAGCAGAAAAAAGAGGAAGAGGCTTTGGAAAATTACCGTCCGGAAAAGATGGAAGATTATGACCCCACGCTCGAGCTTTCAAAATTTAAATTTCCTACACTCGAACTTCTTGAAGACCACGCAGCCGGAAATGCTGAGGTTAGCAACGAAGAGCTGCTCGCCAACAAAAATAAAATTGTTGAAACACTGCGTCATTATAAAATTGAAATCACTAAGATCAGGGCTACCATCGGGCCAACCATTACCCTGTACGAGATTGTTCCCGCGCCGGGTATTCGCATTGCCAAAATTAAAAACCTTGAAGACGACATTGCCCTGAGCCTTGCAGCACTGGGAATTCGTATTATTGCCCCAATTCCCGGAAGAGGAACCATTGGAATTGAGGTGCCCAACCAGCATCCTGAGATCGTATCGATGCGGTCAATTTTGAGTTCACGGAAATTTCAGGAAAGCAATGCGGAGCTGCCCATTGCGCTGGGAAAAACCATATCTAACGAAACGTACATGTTCGACCTTACCAAAATGCCGCACATTTTGGTTGCCGGCGCTACCGGGCAGGGAAAATCGGTGGGAATTAATGTGGTTATTACTTCGTTGCTGTATAAAAAACATCCCTCGCAGCTCAAATTCGTGTTTGTCGATCCCAAAAAAGTGGAGCTGAATTTGTATTCTGTTCTTGAAAAACACTACCTAGCCAAGTTGCCAAATGAAGAAGAACCGGTTATTACTGACATTCAAAAAGTTAAACACACACTGAATTCGATAAATGTGGAAATGGATCAGCGGTACGACTTGCTGAAAAAAGCCCATGCCCGAAACATTAAAGAATACAACAAGAAATTTGTCAGCCGCAACCTGAACCCGGAAAAAGGTCACCGCTTTTTGCCTTACATTGTAATGGTAATTGATGAGTTTGCTGACCTGATAATGACTGCCGGCAAGGAAATTGAACTTCCCATCGCGCGTATTGCGCAGTTGGCCCGGGCAGTTGGAATTCATATGATTATTGCCACCCAGCGCCCGTCAACCAATATTATTACCGGCGTTATAAAAGCCAACTTCCCTGCCCGAATTGCTTTTAAAGTTGCATCGATGATTGACTCCAGAACAATTCTGGACACGCCGGGAGCCAATCAGCTCATTGGGAAGGGAGATATGCTCATTGCGTCAGGAAGTGAAATGACACGTGTGCAATGTGCATTTGTGGACACCCCCGAAGTAGAAAAGATCTGTTCTTTTATTTCGGAACAGCAAGGTTTTTCAACTGCTTTCATGCTTCCGGAATATGTGGAAGAGGAAGAAGCCGGACCCGGCGAAGTTGATTTAAATAACCGCGATGAACTCTTTGAAGATGCTGCCCGCATTGTGGTAATAAACCAAATGGGGTCCACATCGATGATTCAACGCAAGTTTTCCATTGGCTACAACCGTGCGGGAAGAATAATGGATCAGCTGGAAGCGGCAGGTGTTGTTGGTGGGAGCGAAGGAAGTAAAGCAAGGCAGGTACTGATCCAAGACGAATACACTTTGGAACAATTATTGAATAGCTTAAATTAAAATTTTAAAAATGAAGAGAATATTTTTTATCGGGATTATTGGATTAATTCCTTTTCTTGCAGTTGCACAAAACGGCTCACAAGCCAAACAGATTTTAAATGAAGTAAGCGAAAAAACGCAATCATACAATACAATTTCAGCCAGTTTTATTTTTTCTATGGATAATGAAGAAATGGAAATTCATGAGAAAAATGAAGGTTCCATTCAGTTGAAAGGACAAAGATATGTTGTTGATTTACCCGATGTGGGCATGAAGGTTTATTCTGACGGCGAAACCCTTTGGAACTACATGGAAGACGGCAACCAGGTTACCATTTCGAACATTGAGGACAACAGCAGCGAATTAATGGATCCCTCTTCTATTTTTAGTATTTATGAAAAAGGATTTGAATCGAAATACATCGGCGAAAAGCAAAACAGGGGTAAAACATTGTATCAGATTGAACTATATCCCGATACCGATGCCCACGATGTTTCAAAAATTGTTTTATTCATCGACAAGTCGAATATGATGATCAATTCAGCTGTTCTCCACGGAACCGACGGGAATTTATACGGTATTGAAGTGACCCAAATGAATATTGACACCGAATTAACTGATGATTATTTTGTTTTCGATGCAAGTAATTACGGTGATATTGAGATAATCGACTTTCGGTAAAATTACCTTTTTAATCCTTTGGAATTATTTTGTCCACTGTTGAAATTTCGATAAATGAAGCTCCGCAGTCTTCACCAAACCGGCCACCAACATAAATAACCAAATCGTCTGACGTTATTGTATTATCGGCAACCAATGTTTTAAAAGCCGCTTTTTGAATTTTCATTTTATCCTTTTTCATTTCCAGAAACGAAGGAATAATGCCGAATGAAAGTGCAAGCTCGCGCACAACGCGTTGTGAATGGCATTTGGCATAAACCGGAATATCGGAGCGGTAAGCAGCAAGATACCTGGCGGTTCTCCCTGTAGTTGTTGAAGTTATAATTGCTTTTGGTTCCAGCTCTTTGGCAGTTCTAATGGCCGAGTGAGCCAGGTAAGCGGGTATCTCTTTTTTAGTTGGCGGAATAATTACATCGTAGCGTTTATCGCGGTCGGGTTCTACCTCAAGAGCAACCCGCTCCATCGTTTTTACCGACTCCACAGGATATTTTCCCATTGCTGTTTCGCCGCTTAACATTATGGCGTCAGCACGCGAATAAACAGCACTGGCCACATCGTTAACTTCGGCGCGGGTAGGGCGTGGGTTTTCAATCATGCTGTGAAGCATTTGGGTCGCAATTATTACCGGCTTTTTCTGTACAATTGCTTTACGTATCAGGTTACGCTGCACAGTTGGTATTTTTTCAGCCGGAAGTTCAATTCCCAGGTCGCCCCGGGCAACCATAATTCCGTATGAATGTTCCAGAATTTCGTCAATTTTTTCAACTCCTTCCAGGTTTTCAATCTTGGCAATCAGTTTTATCGGGCTGTTTATGCTGTCTAAAAATTTCTGAACTTCAAAAATGTCTTCTTCATTTCTGACAAACGAGTGGGCAATAAAATCAATTTCATTTTCTTCAGCAAACCTGATGAATTCTTTATCTCTGTCAGAAAGCGATGGCAAATGAGTTGCAACCCCCGGAATATTTACACTCTTTTTGTTTTTAATTCTACCGTTATTGTTCACCCGGCAAAAAAGTACATCTCTCTTTTTTTCTTCAACAGTCACCTCAATATCGCCGTCATCAAACAGTATTCGGTCGCCTGGTTTGCAGTCTTTAGCAAAGTCGCGGTAGTTTACACAAACATTTTCGTGCTCGCTTTTCGTCTCCTTGTACGAAATTGTAATTATCTGCCCTTCGTTTACATCAATTTCTGACTGCAGGCTGCAGGTTCTGATTTCAGGCCCTTTGGTGTCAATCAGAATGGCTATTTTATCAGAAACAGCTTTGATGTTTTTTACCATTTCTTTTCCTGACTCGGGGGTAATGTGGGCGGTGTTGATACGGGCCACGTTCATTCCCGCATCAAAAAGCGACTGGATAAACTCTTTCTCGCACCGTTTGTCGGATATTGTTGCTACAATTTTAGTTTGTCTCATTTTTCAGCTAATTTTTTAGAAGCCGCAAAAGTATGGCCTTTTTTGTATAAATTTAAGGAAACTCCCCCAATGCACCGCAATATTAAGAATTGAATAACCCGGTAATTTTTACAAAAAACTTTGTATGGCCAGTTTGTAAGAGCCAAGCCCAAACCCCATGATACATCCTTTGCAAACAGGCCCGATAATTGATTTGTGCCTGAAATTCTCACGCGACAGCGTGTTGGAGATGTGAATCTCTACGGTTGGAGCAGGAACTGCGGCAATGGCATCGCGAATGGCCACCGAAGTATGTGTATAGGCCCCGGCATTAATAATAATACCATCAACAGCAAAACCATGCTCATGGATTTTATCGATAATCTCTCCTTCAATATTTGATTGAAAATAAGTTAAATCCAGTTCAGAAAATTGAGTTTTTAACTCTTCAAAATAATTTTCAAAATTTTCCGAACCGTATATGGTTTTTTCACGCTTTCCTAACAAATTTAAATTGGGCCCGTTAATAATCAATAAATTCATTATATTTCGTTTTTAATATTTTTTGTAGTAACTTTATAGTTAATTAAACGTATCTAAAAGCATTATTATCTGGATATTATTGATTGACGAAGTTAGTATTAAAAATTTTTAAATCTAATGATTTAAAAGTAAAATATGAAAGTTATGAAATGGGAAGACAGTAAAAAAGGGTATGAAAATTACCTTAAATTAGAAAAATCACTTTCGCAAAATTCAGTTGCGGCTTATATTAACGATATAAATAAACTGGTTGATTTTTTGGAAACAAGCCAAAAGCGGGTAACTCCTGAACGTGTTAAACTGCAGCATTTAAAGAGTTTTGTAGAATGGCTCAATGAAAGGGGAGTTAGTCCGAGGACGCAGGCCCGAACTATTTCGGGCATAAAATCATTTTATAAGTATTTGCTGATAGAAGGAAAAATATCAAGCGACCCGACAGCTTTACTTGAATCGCCCAAAATCGGCCGGAAATTACCTGATATTTTATCGATGGAGGAAATTGATACCCTGATTGATGCCATCGACCTTGAAAAACCCGAAGGCCAGCGCAATAAAGCCATGCTCGAAACACTGTACAGTTGCGGGTTAAGGGTTTCTGAGCTGGTTAACCTGAAATTAACCAACTTGTTTTTCGATCAAGGGTTCATAAAAATTGAAGGAAAAGCAGATAAAGAAAGGCTTGTGCCTGTTAGTAACCGGGCCGTTGAAGAAATTAACAAATACATGAATGGTTACCGCAAAAAACTGAAAATTCACAAAGAGAGTGAAAATATATTGTTTTTAAACCGTAGAGGGAAAAAACTGAGCCGGGTAATGGTATTCACCATAATTAAAAATCTTTCGCAAAAAATTAATCTCGATAAAAAAATCAGTCCGCATACTTTCAGGCATTCCTTTGCTACGCACCTTATAAATGGCGGAGCCGATTTAAGAGCTGTTCAGGAAATGTTGGGACACGAATCAATATTAACTACCGAAATTTATACCCATATCGATCGCGATTACCTGAAGGATACAATCCATCAGTATCACCCAAGATCATGAATTGATTTACCAATTGTATAGTTAAAAAGGTGTTTCCCGAAAGGAGCACCTTTTTTATGAATAATCAAACTTTCGACCGTTCCGGTTTCATTGTTAAGATAATGTTTAATCGGTCGGTAAAACAGGGCAAATGGACTGTTTTATCCACCTCAAGCAGAAAAAAAAGTTATTTTTGTTTCCCGGATATAGGTAGAATATCAAGTTTTACAAAGTTAATTATTAGGTAGTTATGAAAAATTTAGATTTATCGAAGTACGGAATTCAAGACGTACAGGAAATTGTTTACAACCCATCTTATGAACAGCTTTTTGAAGAAGAAACCAGCCCCGGATTGGAAGGTTTTGAAAAAGGGCAGGTAACCGAATTGGGAGCTGTAAATGTAATGACAGGTGAATTCACCGGACGTTCGCCAAAGGACAAATACATTGTTAAGGACGACACAACAAAAGACACCATCTGGTGGACTTCTCCTGAGTCTCCAAACGACAATAAACCTGTTACTCCCGAGGTTTGGAAGGAACTCAAAGAAAACACGGTAAAACAACTTTCCGGTAAAAGATTATTTGTTATTGATTGCTTCGCTGGTGCAAATGAAAATTCACGAATGAAAATTCGTTTCATTATGGAAGTAGCATGGCAGGCACATTTTGTGAAAAACATGTTTATCCGCCCAACAGAGGAGGAATTAGAAAATTTTGAGCCAGACTTTGTTTCATTAAACGGAGCAAAAACTGTAAATGAGAAATGGAAAGAACACGGTTTAAATTCAGAGGTTTATACTGTTTTCAACCTTACTGAAAAAATGCACGTTCTTGGTGGCTCATGGTATGGTGGTGAAATGAAGAAAGGTATGTTCGCCATGATGAACTACTTCCTTCCATTAAACGAAATGGCTGCAATGCACTGTTCGGCTAATGTTGGCAAAGATGGTGATGTTGCAATCTTTTTCGGACTTTCAGGTACAGGTAAAACAACCCTTTCAACCGATCCTAACCGCCAGTTAATTGGTGATGATGAACACGGTTGGGACGAAAACGGCGTATTTAACTTCGAAGGTGGTTGCTATGCAAAAACCATTCACCTTGACCCTGAAGCAGAACCAGACATCTACAATGCCATCAAACGCAATGCATTGCTAGAAAACGTAACAGTTGACGAAAATGGTAAAATTGATTTCGACGACAATTCAGTAACTGAAAACACTCGCGTATCATATCCGATTTACCACATCGACAACATTGTTAAGCCTGTTTCCAAAGCCGGTCATGCAAACAAAGTAATTTTCCTTACAGCTGATGCTTTTGGTGTATTGCCTCCGGTAGCAAAACTTACTCCTGAGCAAACTAAATATCACTTTCTTTCAGGATTTACAGCAAAATTAGCCGGAACTGAGCGTGGTGTTACAACTCCACAGCCCACATTCTCAGCTTGTTTTGGTGAGGCATTTCTTTCATTGCACCCAACTAAATACGGTGAAGAACTGGTTCGGAAAATGGATGAACACGGAGCAGAAGCTTACCTTGTAAACACCGGATGGAACGGAACCGGAAAACGTATCTCAATTAAAGATACACGTGGTATTATTACTGCTATTCTTGACGGATCAATCGAGAAAGCTCCTACCAAGAACCTCCCTATCTTTAACCTTGAAATTCCTACAGAATTGACTGGTGTTAAAACAGAGATTCTTGATCCACGCGAC
The DNA here is from genome assembly GCF_900141875.1 of Tangfeifania diversioriginum. Taxonomy (GTDB): domain Bacteria; phylum Bacteroidota; class Bacteroidia; order Bacteroidales; family Prolixibacteraceae; genus Tangfeifania; species Tangfeifania diversioriginum. Next base: position 82,385 of record NZ_FQZE01000004.1, read on the forward strand.
ACTTACGCTGATGTAACGAAATGGGAAGAAAAAGCAAAAGACCTTGCTTCTAAATTTATCAAAAACTTCGAGAAATATACTGATAACGAAGAAGGAAAATCGCTTGTTGCTGCTGGTCCGCAATTAGACTAAATATTGTACAGTCACTTATAATAAAACCTTTCGTCAACCGGCGAAAGGTTTTTTTTTGCTTTAAAGCGGATGTGTAAATCCGAAAGAATTACCAATTTTTTATTGGGAATAATGAGACGATGACAACAAATTCATTACCGGACATCCCATGTTTCATCCAGTTCCCTGATAATTTTTGAAGCCGTATCTGCAATGTTGTAAATAATACGCAGGTTTTGTTTTTTCAACCCCGAGCCGGTTGAAACAATTTGTTTTTGAAGATTCAGCAGCAGGGGAGAAATATCATCCGGAATTTGCTGCTCCCGGTTAAGCAGATAATTGCCTGCTTTGTTCAATACCTCAGTTATTTGACGAGAAATTTCCTGTAAATTTTTAATTGCCACCAGGTTGCTTTCCCTGTGGGCTCCCAGCGCCGAAATATGCGACAACAAAGCATGGTTAAGGAAAGTAAGGGTAAACGCATGCTGCATTAGCTTTTGTTTGCTTTTAGGTTCCTGTCGCATACTGTTCCAGGCCTGTGCCAGTTCGTTGTCAGCCAGGTGGGCATCCCGGCGCGCAATCCGGTAGGCAAGGTCATCGGTACTGGGTTTTTCGTATTCGGTAACCACAGCCTGTAGGTAGTCCATGTTTTTTTGCAGCGCTTTTGCTATTAATTCAGGCATTCGGCGGTATTGCCAGCCGGGCCATAAAAACCGAATGGTAAGAAATGAAAGCGATGCGCCCAGCAATGTATCTGTTAATCGGGGAATCATAATGTTAATACCTCCGTCTTTGGCAATAATATTAAAAGCACAAATAACGAAGGTGGTAATGAAAATAACCGCAATGGAATATCGTTTATGCAGCCAGTAAAAAAAGGCTGCTGAAGAAACGAGCATCAGAATAACCTGTGCGGCAGTGTTGGTGAAAGCCTGTAAAAGCAACGCCCCCAGTACAACTCCTGTAGCTGTTCCCAGCACCCGCTGAAATAACCGGCGGCGGGTGTCGCTGTAAGTAATCTGGCTAACAAACATGCTGGTTAACATTACCCAGGCTCCTTTATCGAGGTGAAACGTTTTTACCAATATGTAACCTATCAAAAAACTCAGGCTCAACCGCAGCGCGTAGCGCATACGCGGATGTTTGAATGAAAGAAGTTGGCGTAACTTCTCCATCGGTCGCTCCCTGTCTTTCCTTAATTTTGGAATTGAAGTACCTTCTTCCTGATCATCCAGATTTTTTAACGATAAGTGTGAGCGGTGCAAATTATGGTGAAGCAATATAAGCGGTTGTGTCCTGGTGGAATCTAACTTTTTCAGTTTATCTTCCACTGCCTGTGAGATCCATTCCAGCGCCGGCGGATGATGGTAGTGTACGCCTGTGAGCATACTTTCTGCCAATTGTTGGGTTGCATGGGCCAACTGGTGAAGCATTTCACCCAAACCTTCCATGACCTCCAGATTTTCTTTGGTGTCGCTTAGTTTATCATGGCGTTCGTGACTGGAGGCAGCTCTTTCGTGCAAGCTTTGTAAAAGCATAAATCGTTGCAGATAGGGGCGCAACAGTTCCTGATCTTTAAGCTCTCTTCCGTAATTATTCAATACGGCTAAAATCTTTTCGAGAGAGTTTACCACGGTGATATTTAAAAGCGACAAGTCTTTGTTAAGAGCAGCCTGCTCTTGTTTTTTGCTGGGAAAAAGCAATGCCTTTTTTTCAAGATACCCCGACAATGCCCTGAAACCGGTGGCCATTTGTTTATCGAGCAAACGCCAGGGATCCAGGAACAAAAAAAGTAAAGTAAGCCCACCGTGAAAAAGAGCTCCCAGCGGCAGCAACACTGCCTGCCAGTACCATGCAGGACTGATTTCGATGCCCAGCATTGCGTAAATACCAATTAGCACAGATCCAAAAGTAATGGCGCGGTAACGTTCGCCAATTCCTCCCAGCAGGATAAAAACGATAGTTGAAAGCACAAAACCTGTTCCCAGCAAAATGGGATGATCGTATAAAAGACCAACAGCAAAACTTGAAATAAAAAAACTGAGTATAGTTATTGCAAGTGCCTTAACACGGCCTTTCGGGTGGTCGTCGGTTTCGGAAAGTGCACCAGCCAGTGCGCCCAAAGCCAGAGTAACTCCGTAAAATGGCAATCCGGCAATAATAAAAGGAATGGATAAAACACCCATTGAAAAAGTCGCCCGCAAGGCAAATACACGATCGGGATAGCGCCAGAAAACTTGCTGAAATTGTTGATAGCTTTGTTGCAAAACACGTTTATTCAACTTGCTCATGAAGCTTGCTTAATTGATTATTCGGTGCAAATTTAACGAAAGGAGTTTTAATCTGCTTCTTTTCGTTCTACCCGGTAATCTCTTTTAATGTAGATTCTATATCAGGATAGCTGAATTCAAAATTTTGTTTTTCAAGTTCCCGTGGAATCACCTCCGGGCTTTCAGTGAGTAATGTTGCTGCTTTTCCGTAAACCACTCGCAGGGCAAATTCCGGAACAGGGATTATAGCCGGGCGTTTCAAAGCGCCGGCCATTGCTTTTGTAAAACCTTTGTTGGTAATTTTTTGGGGGGCAGCCAGATTGTAAATTCCGTCCCGCCCGGATTGATCAAGCGCCCATGTAAAAGCACGCGCCACATCTTTTTCATGTACAAACGGAAAGGGTTGTTTGCCGTTGCCAATTTTTCCACCAAGGCCAAGCTTGAAAGGCAGCCACAATTTTTTTATGGTTTGGGCCTCCTTTCCCAAAACCACCCCAAGTCTGAAAATAGTAAGTTCAACATTTCCAGGGAGATCCTTCCAGGCGTTTTCCCAGTCTTTTACAACTGTTCCCACAAATCCGTTATCAAAATCGGTGCTCTTTTCATCGTGCGAACCATTTACAGCGTAAATACCAACCGCAGACGCTGAAATTACTTTTTGCGGACGCTGGTCTTCATTCATTTTCTGAATTGCTTTTACCAGTTTACTGGTAGTTTGAACCCGGCTTTCGTAAATTACCTGTTTGTTGTGACTGGTCCAGCGTTGCAAAATGGGAGCCCCGGCAAGGTTAATCAGAACCTGTGTCCCTTTTAGTTGCGCAGCAAGTTCATCAGTTGAGCCATACAAAAAACTGCGACTGATTGGCAAAACCTGGTGTCTTTTTTCTATCAATTCTTTTTTTATCACCTCTCCTAAATAACCGGAGGCACCTGTCATTTTAATTTGCATAGTTTTAAAGTTTATCTGTTTCAAATCTATTGAATTATGAGTTGATATATATCATTTTTACAATTAATTTTTGGGAAACAATTTTTTAATATTGGAAGTTAGGCTAAAACTAATCCTGAAACCTCAGGTTTTGTTATTTTTACAGTTTCAATGAGCTTTACATTACATATAATGGCGCGTTTCCACCGCTGGCGGAAGAGGAACATGAGTGAGCGTAGCTTTATTACAGCTATGAGCATCCTTGTGGGCCTGTTTTCCGGGCTGGCGGCAGTGGTTCTTAAGAATACGGTCCATTATACTCAGCTGCTTGTAAATAAATTAATATCAACCGATGTGCCGAATTACATCTATTTTGCACTTCCTTTAGCAGGTGTTTCTTTAACGGTGCTTGTCATTAAATTTGTTGTCAGGAAAAACGTGCGGCACGGAATTCCCAATGTGCTCCACAGTATTTCAAAAAAGAAGGGGCGGATAAGTTTTCATAATTTATATTCATCAGTAATAACAAGTGCGTTGACAGTAGGATTTGGAGGTTCGGTGGGGCTGGAAGGTCCGACTGTTGCAACCGGAACAGCCTGGGGGTCATGGCTGGCCCAAACATTCAGAATGAATTACAAAAACACAATTTTGATACTGGCTTGTGCATGTGCCGGAGCTATGGCCGCTATTTTTAAAGCACCCATTGCTGCCATTGTGTTTGCTGTTGAAGTGATTATGATCGACCTCACCGTTTTTTCACTTGTGCCTTTGTTGTTGTCATCTGCCACTGCGGTTTTGGTGTCCTATCTTTTCCTGGGGCAAAGTGTACTTTACCCGTTTGATGTGGAGCAGGCTTTTGTTATGGACGATTTGCCGCACTATATTCTGCTGGGAATTCTTGCAGGATTCGTTTCGGTCTATTTTACAAAAGTTTACATGTTTTTCAGTAATCTTTTCGATCGGATGAAAAATAACCTGGTCAGGTTAATGGTTGGTGGTGCAGGCCTGGGTATCCTGATTTTTCTTTTCCCCTCACTTTTTGGTGAAGGCTATGAAGCCATAAACAGCGGTTTGGCAGGAAACCTCGAATACCTTTTTAACAACAGCTTATTTTACAGTTACCATGAGAATTTATGGGTGACCATGGTACTTTTGGGATTGGTTGTACTTTTTAAAATTGTGGCCACCTCACTAACATTTGGCAGCGGAGGAATTGGTGGCATTTTTGCGCCCACACTTTTTATGGGCGTAAATACCGGATTGCTTTTTGCTTATGTAAACAATATAATAGGTTTTCATAAAATTAATGAAAATAATTTTGCTCTTATAGGAATGGCCGGGCTGATTGCCGGAGTGCTCCATGCCCCGTTAACAGGAATTTTCCTGATTGCCGATATTTCAGGAGGTTACGAGTTGTTTGTTCCGCTGATGATTACTTCTACTTTTGCTTTTATAGTTGTGCGGGCTTTTACACCCAACTCAGTTTATCATGTACAGCTGGCCCAACGGAGGGAATTGCTTACCCACGATAAAGATGCCAATGTATTGCAAATGCTTGAAGTAAGAGAACTGATTGAAAACGATTTTGAAAAATTATCGCCCGATGCTACTCTGCGCGATTTAACAACAGCCATTTCACGAAATCATCGTAACTTGTTCCCTGTTGTTGATGACGAGGGACGGATGCTGGGAATGGTAAAAATGGACGATGTCAGGGAATTGATTTTTAAGCAGGAACAATACGATAAAGTGAAGATTAAAGACCTGATGTATATGCCCGAGTATTCAATTTCACCGGATGACAATATGGAAGTGGTGGCCAATAAATTTGAATCATCAGGCAGGTACAACCTTGCTGTGATTGATAATAACGGGTACTATTATGGTTTCATATCAAGGGCCCGGGTTTTCACAAAATACCGAAAACAAATTATAGATGTTTCGCATGTATAGGATATTGGGGAAAAAAGCTTACAAGCACTGGCTCAATAAGCTCATTGTTTGGAGAATTGCGAGAATTCCCGAAAAACAATTTATTTATATTCTCAGCCTAATTGTGGGGGTTGTGAGTGGTTTGGCTGCCCTTGCACTGAAAAATCTTATCCATTTTATTGCCGGGCAGCTTACCAGCTGGTTCGATTCCGATTCCATAAGTTATCTCTATTTGGTTTACCCGCTGGTTGGCATTTTTTTTACTGCTCTGTTTGTGCGTTTTATTGTGAAAGACAATATCGGGCACGGGGTTTCAAAAATATTATATTCCATATCACGCCAGAACAGCAGGTTGCGAAGGCACAATACATGGTCGTCAATGATTGCCAGTTCGTTTACGATTGGTTTTGGTGGGTCGGTAGGGGCAGAGGCTCCGGTTGTGTTAACCGGTGCATCGATTGGCTCCAACCTGGCCAGGCTATTTAAACTTAATTATAAATACATAACATTGATGATTGGTTGCGGGGCAGCAGGAGGTATTGCCGGTATTTTTAATGCGCCCATTGCCGGTATTGTTTTTACCCTCGAGGTACTGATGCTCGACTTAACCATGGCTCATCTCATTCCTCTGCTGATTTCTTCAGTTACCGCAACTATTCTTTCTTACTTTTTTATGGGCGAAGGGGTGTTGCTGCGTTTTTCACTGGTAAATGATTTTAATGTAGATAATGTCTGGTTTTATATATTGCTCGGCATCTTTTCCGGCCTTGTGGCTATATATTTTACCCGCATGACAATGTTTGTAGAAAGCCGGTTTAAAAAAATAAAATCGTGGGGATTACGACTCCTGCTGGGAGGAATTGTAATGGGGGTAATGGTTTTTGTTTTTCCTCCGCTCTGGGGCGAAGGCTACACCGGGATTGTCACTATTTTCAACGGCCAGGGTAATGAATTGCTGAACAACTCCATGTTTTTTTCATGGAAAAATAACGAATATCTTATTGTTCTGTTTTTGGCCGGTGTGCTGATTTTTAAGGTAATTGCAATGGCAGCCACCACAGGCTCAGGTGGTGTAGGCGGAATTTTTGCCCCCACACTTTTTATGGGGGCTGTTGCCGGTTTCTTTTTCGCAAAATTTTTAAATATTTCCAACAGTGTGATGCTTCCGGAAGATAATTTTGCACTGGCAGGAATGGCCGGGATGATGGCTGCCGTTATGCATGCCCCGTTAACGGCTATTTTTTTAACTGCCGAAATAACGCGTGGCTATGATATGTTTATTCCCCTCATTATCACATCGACGGCTGCATATTTAACCATTATGCGTTTTGAACCTCATTCTGTTTACACTAAACAACTGGCCAAAAGCGGCGACCTTATTACACATCATAAAGATAAAGCGGTGTTGAAGTTAATGGAGGTAAGGCAACTCATTGAAACCGATTTTGAAGAACTTTCGACCGGCGCAACTTTGGGCGATTTAGTAAAAGCAATTTCGCATTCAAAAAGAAATTTGTATCCTGTGGTTGACCCAAACAGGGTTTTACACGGAATGGTAAAACTGGCCGACGTTAAGAACCTGATTTTTGAACAGGAACTATACGATAAAGTAAAAGTAAAAGACCTGATGTATATGCCGGAACATTATATTTCGCCAACTGATACAATGGAAAAAGTTGCGGAAAAATTTGAATCTTCGGGACGGTATAATCTCGCTGTAATTGATAATGGTAAATACCTGGGATTTATATCAAGGGCTGTTGCATTTTCAAAATACAGGAAAATGTTGCAGGATTTTTCGAACGAATAAGATTGTTTCTGAAAAAATAAATGTCAAAATGGTTACACGTCGTTCATTCATAACTAAAAGTACAATTGGAATTGCAGGAATAAGCGCATCAACGAAAATGTTTGCGTCGGAAATGTGGAAAGCTGAACCTTGTAAGCCGGTTGTTATTTCAACCTGGAATCATGGTTTACCTGCCAATGAAGAGGCCTGGAAAATTCTTGCCGGCAATGGGTATTCGCTCGACGCGGTTGAAGCCGGTGTGCGCGTACCTGAGGCTGATCCGGAAGTGATTACCGTGGGTTACGGCGGAATTCCCGATGCCAAAGGAAAAGTAACGCTCGATGCCTGCATTATGAATGAAAAAGGCGATGCGGGTTCAGTAGCTTATTTGCAACATATTATGCATCCGGTTTCGGTTGCCCGGCTGGTAATGGAAAAAACCCCACATGTTATGCTGAGCGGGAAAGGAGCCCTTAAATTTGCACTGGCCAATGGTTTCGAAAAAGAAAAGCTGTTGACACATGACATGCGCAAACGCTGGAAAAAATGGAAAAAAGAGAAGCGGGAATTCAGTCCTAAAATTAATATTGAAAACCAGCTGGAAGAAAACCACGATACCATTAGCATGCTTGCTGTTGATAGCGATGGTCGTTTGTGTGGTGCCTGCACCACCAGCGGAATGGCCTTTAAAATGCATGGCCGGGTAGGTGATTCGCCAATTATTGGAGCCGGCCTTTTTGTTGACGGCGAAGTGGGGGGGGCTGCCGCTACCGGGTCGGGCGAGCTGGTTATGAAAACGCTGGGATCTTTTCTGGTGGTGGAGTTCATGCGCAACGGGATGTCGCCGGCAAAAGCCTGCGAAGAAGCAGTGAAGCGCATTGTGAAAAAAGTACCCGATTACGAAAACCACCAGATTGGATATATTGCTTTGAGCAAATCGGGTGAATACGGTGCATTTTCACTTCAGCCTGGTTTCGACTATGCAGTTAAAAACCACGAATTTACCGGTTTAAAAGAAGCCGAAGCATGGCTGAAAAAGTTATAAAAAAAGCTGCCTTTTCAGACAGCTTTTTGTAAGGTGAGAAGAATTTAAATTTTAATAATTTCTATCGAATTAAGAACAAAATTTTTACATTTCAAAAATATTCAGGGTTTATTTCATTCAGTACTCCTCGTGTTGTGAAATTATTTTTTTGTTTTTCAGAATATTTACAATGGCATCAATAATTTCGTCATCCTGCATGGAGGCATAATTAAAAATCACATCAAAATCATCGTTCATCGCTTTTCGGCCAATCACTTTTTCAATAAATGAATCCCTTTTTAAATCCATTTCTTTAACGTATTCAACTGCTTCAGCCTGCAGGCAGTCTTTTAACTGCATAATCCGGCTAATCCGCCACTCCATGGGGGCTTCCAGTCGTACATTAAGTTTGTTGGGCAAATCCCTTAAAATTACGCCGGCCGAGCGGCCAACAATAATTACCCTTCCTTTGCAGGCCAACCGGCAAACAACACCTTTAAAAGCGTCTATCATTTTTTCATCCGAGATATCGTAAATAGTCTCATTGGAAAACGAATGAGCCACTTTTTTCAACATCTCGGTGGATTCTTCTTTATCATCGTAGTCACCTTCTTTTACTTCTTCAATTATCTCATCCACCACATCTTCAAATATGTTTTTGTCAACCCATCTCCATTCGGCGTCGGTTTTGGTGTCCGACATATAGCTGTAACCAGTCAGGATTTTAGACAGTTTAATGGCTATTCGCTGTGCAGAACAACCCGACTGGCGCGAAATTGTGACTATGGGTCCCGGAAAAGTTCCTGTTTCCAGGTTGCAGCAGATAATGTCTCGCATAAAACTTTTAACAAATCTTTTCATATCTTGCCTTAATTTATTTTCGTTTTTATATCCGAAGTTACAATCAAATATTTGTTAATTAAACCATATATGTTGTAAAATAGGTAAATTGTGGAATGTTATTCAACAACTTTTAGTAAAATGACCATACAAATAGCTTAAAAATAAACAGAATGAAACCAACGATAAAAGTAGCTTTAGCATCATTTGGAATGTCGGGCCAGGTTTTTCACGGCCCCTTACTTAAAGTGCATCCGGGATTTGAAGTCATTCAAATTCTTGAACGTTCAAAAAAATTATCAGCCCAACTTTTCCCGGATGCGGATATTGTGAGAGATTTCAATAAGATTCTTGAAAATAAAGAATCTGAGCTGGTGGTGATTAACACCCCCGATGCCTTGCATTACGAAATGGCAAAGCAGGCAATAAACGCCGGCAAAAATATTATTGTTGAAAAACCAGTCACTCAAAAAAGCTGGCAGGCCGAAGAGTTGGTGAAACTTGCCCGCGAAAAAGGAGTTCTCCTCACGGTTTACCAAAACCGCCGTTGGGATGGAGATTTTCTTACGGTGAAAAAAGTGCTGGAGCAGGGAAATGTTGGCCGGCTTATCGAATTTGAATCGCATTTCGACCGTTACCGCACCTTCATTAAGCCTGATACCTGGAAAGAAGAAGGTGACGAATATGTAGGAGTTTTGCACAATCTGGGTTCGCACATGGTGGATCAGGCTTATGTGCTTTTTGGAAAACCGGAATGGGTTGATGCCCGCCTGAAAATAGTACGACAGGGTGGGAAAGTAGCTGATTATTACGATATCCGGTTGGAGTACACCGGTTTTTCCGTTATTTTGAAATGTTCGTACCTGGTAAAAGATCCCGGTCCGCGCTACAGCATATTTGGCGAATACGGAACTTTTCACAAATGGGGAATCGATAACCAGGAAGAAAAGATGAAATCAGGGAAATTGCCGGTGGGAGACGACTGGGGCTCAGAACCGGAAAAAGTGTGGGGCACTTTGACTTATGAAAAAGACGGACTGGAATTTCAGGGGAAAGTGCAGACAATTCCAGGCAATTACAATGCCTTTTATAATAACATTTTTGATGTGTTGAGAAATGGTGCAGAACTGGCTGTAAAACCCGAAGAGGCAACAGAAGTTTTAAAAATTCTGGAAGCCTGCCTTGAAAGTAACCGGAAAAGAAAAGCAATAGCGCTTTAAATTTAAACGTAATCTTATGGCTTTGTAGCTACTGTACCTTTGGCCTTAAATCATGCATTTTTGATGTATAAAGCAGGGTGGTATAAGGAGGAATATTTGCTGTGCCCTTTGCTCCGTAAGCAAGGTTCGACGGGATTATCATTTCTATTTTGGCTCCTTTATTCATGTGGGCTATTCCGTCTTCCAAACCAGGTATGATTTCGGGATTGCCAAATACAAATTTCCAAATACCATTATCGTAAAACTCTTCCGATGATTCAAAAATTACTCCGTTGGAAAGATACCCTGTGAAATCGATGAAGCAGGTATCACCCGTCTGGGGAAATGGGCCTTCACCCGGCTCTTGTACAAGATAATACACACCCATTTCGGTAGTGTCAAGGGTGAAGCCTTCATTATTCAATTTAACCAGTAGTGCATCCAGCTCAGCCATTTCGTCTTCAAATGTCCGTGGCTCAGGCTCGTCGTCGGTTATGCAAGAGTAACTGAAAATAAGTCCGTTAATAAGTAAAAAAGACAATAAAAGTTTTATCGTTTTTTGCATGGTTCTCTCTTTAATTTCAGCCTGAAAGTTACAATTTTCAATGAAATTAACAATCATTTATTTTATCCTGAACTATTTATAAATTTTAAAAATATGAATAAAGTTCAGGTTAATCCCGACTTAGATGAAGTTGAACTTTTAAAAAAAAGTTTTACTGAATCTTAGTCGTCCCGATAGTTATCGGGAGAGATAGGGATTATTTGTGAATAATCCGGGTTATAACACGGGCAATTTCAAAACATAAACTTTCAATACTAATTTTTGTTCCATCAGTAACATAATGCCAGGGAATTAAAAATCACTATTTGGCATTTTAAAATATCTCAAAATGAAACAAGAAAAACATACAAATCAACTCATAAATTCTACTTCTCCCTACTTGCTGCAACATGCGCACAATCCGGTTGACTGGCATCCCTGGAGTGAAAAGCTAATTGAAAAAGCCCAAAAAGAAAATAAGCTGTTGCTGGTTAGCATTGGATATGCTGCCTGCCATTGGTGCCATGTTATGGAGCACGAGTGTTTTGAAGATGTTGAGGTGGCGGAGTTAATGAATAACCATTTTATTTGTATCAAAGTGGATCGCGAAGAGCGCCCCGATGTGGATAATTACTATATGACTTCTATGCATTTGATGGGACAGCAGGGAGGCTGGCCGTTGAATGTGATTGCCCTGCCCGATGGAAAACCCATTTGGGGCGGAACGTATTTCCCAAAAGAACACTGGATGAAGAACATTTTGGCAGTGGCTGATTTTTTCAGCGAAAATCAGCAGAAAACCCGGGAATACGCAGAGAGCCTTCAAAACGGAATTGAACAGGCCTCGCTGAAAATTGCGGAAGAAAATGAAGTAGCAGTGAAGCCTGATTCGCAACTTCTGGAAAGAGCGGTGAGTAACTGGCAGGAAAGATTTGATTTTGAAAATGGCGGAAATAAAGGCGCCCCCAAATTTCCCATGCCGGTCAACCTCGGTTTTTTGCTGAATTTCGGGAAACTTTTCGGCAATGATAAAGTGCTCGGTTATGTGAAACTGACACTTGAAAAAATGGCCCGTGGTGGAATTTATGATCAGGCTGGGGGAGGATTTGCCCGCTATTCGGTAGATGAAAAATGGAAAGTTCCGCATTTCGAAAAAATGTTGTACGACAACGGCCAGTTGCTGAGCATTTACGCAAAAGCCTGGCAACAATTTAAAACCAACGAATTTAAAACCGTTATTTATGAAACAGCTGCATTTATTGACAGGGAACTGATGTCGGAAAACGGAGCACTTTATTCTTCGCTCGACGCTGACAGTGAAGGAGAAGAAGGAAAATATTATGTATGGAAACAGGAAGAGCTAAAATCGATTTTTAAAGATGACTATTCTCTGTTTGCTGAATATTTCAATGTGGGGGCAAAAGGATTTTGGGAACAAGGCAAAAACATTTTGCTGCGGGATGAGCCTGACATCTCATTTGCTGAAAAACAGGGTTTAACGAAAAGTGAACTTCGCGAAAAAGTAAAAAGCTGGAAAGGTATTTTATTGAATGAAAGAGCGAAAAGAGTTCGCCCGGGATTAGATGATAAAACAGTTACATCGTGGAGCGCTTTGGTAATCCAGGGCTTAACCGATGCTTACAAAGCTACAGGCGATAACTATTTTCTGAAAAGTGCACTTAAAAAGGCGGTATTCATCAACGAAAATCTGATGGCGAAAAACGGGCAACTTGTCCATGCCTGGAAGAATGGAAAAAGCACAGCGCAAGGGTTCATGGAAGATTATGCACTGCTGATTGGGGCGTTTATCTCGCTTTTCGAAGTATCCGGTGAAGATCGCTGGTTGAAAAAAGCTGAATTGCTTACCAATTATTCGTTTCAGCATTTTTTTGATGAAAAACGCGGATTGTTCTACTTCTCCGAAAAAGTTAAAAACGGCGGAATTATTACCAACCATTTTCAGAATGAAGACAATGTGCTGCCTGCCGCCAATTCCGAAATGGCCAATAACCTGCATAAGTTGTACTTGCTGTTGGGGAAGCCGGCTTATAAAAATAATGTGCTGAAGATGCTTCAGAATGTCATGCCCCATTTCCCGAAATATCCGATGGCGTTTGCCAATTGGGGAACCTGCATGTTAAAGTTGGTGAAGCCTTTTTATGAAATGGCAATAGTTGGGCCGGATGCCAATAGTTATTTGCAGGAGCTGCAATCAGAATACAGGCCAAATCTTTTGTGGGCATTCTCAAAAATGGACACTGAAATTCCCATTTTACAAGGCAGGTTTAAAAAAGGCAAAACATTGATTTATGTTTGCCAGGAAGGAACTTGTAAGCTGCCTGTTGAAAGCCCCGTAGAAGCTCTTGGATTCATAGAAAGTCATGATTAACACCGAGTTTCTGATTGTTGGCAACGGGTTGGCCGGTTCGTTTTTGGCTTTTGAAATGCTGAAAAACAAGCTGGATTTCCGGATTGTGGCATCACCAACAAAAAGCCGTGCCACTGAAGTTGCTGCCGGAATGTACAATCCGCTGGTGTTTAAACGACTGACAAAAAGCTGGATGACCGACGAATTGCTGCCGGTGATGCATGGGAAATTTTCAGAAATTGAACAGTTGCTGGGTGAAGAATTTCTTTTCAGAAAAGATATTTTAAAGCCTTTATCAGAACAGGAAAAAGAGCTATGGCAAAAGCGAAAACAGGAAACAGAATTTTCAAAATACATTAGTGACATAACAGATAATAGCCCGGTGAAGAATATTATCCCTTCAGCGGGATACGGACGTGTTTCGGGCTCAGGTTATGTGGATTTAAAAAAGTTTCTAACTGTTTCTGATCGCTTTTTTTTTAATAATAAGCTACTGATTCGTCACAATTTGGACCCTGAAGTTATCGATAATTCGAAAGGATATTTTGAAATTGGTAACCTGAGAGCAAATAACATTGTGTTTTGCGAGGGGGCTGCATTAAAAGAAAACCCGTTATTCAGTTTTATAAAACTTGTTCCTGTAAAAGGAGAAGTGTTGCAACTGTTTTCAACTGAGATTCTCGAAAAATATATTCTGAATAAAAATGTGTTTTTGTTACCGTTAGGAAATCAGCGTTTTAAGGCAGGTTCTACTTACGAGTGGAAAGATTTAACAAATGAACCAACTGAAACCGGAAAACAATCAATTACTCAGCGACTGGAAAAATTGATTACCGCAGAATATACAATTGAAAACCATTTGGCAGGCATCCGGCCGGCTACTTCCGATCGAAGACCGGTGCTGGGCATCCATCCTCAAAATAATCATGTTTCAGTTTTTAACGGGCTGGGAACAAAAGGAGTGATACTTGCCCCATATTTTGCAAACGAAATGCTGAAATTGCTCACAATTCAAAACTATTCAGTTAAGAAGGAAGTTGATATCAAAAGGTTTTTATAGATTGATTGAGGAAATACATAAAAAAAATAATCCCGGCGCGTCTAACCGGGATTACTCAATAACCTTCAAAAGCGTCTATCTGGTTCTATGTATCGGGTTTTGTACATCACAAACATAGATACATTCAGTGAGACACGCTTATTTTTTTTACTGATTTACAGGGTGCAAAAACCTGATATTTTTTATCAGGTTTTTGCACCCTGTTTGTTTTAATCCATTAATTTCATTTGCAGGTACGAATAGAGCTGCGTAATCATCCTTGCCCGTTGCTCGTTGGTTGAAGCTCCGGCATGGCCTCCCTCAGTATTTTCGAAATAATAAATTTTATAGCCTAAATCGCTCATTTTTGCTACCATTTTACGGGCATGCCCCGGGTGTACCCGGTCGTCGCGGGTGGAAGTGGTGAAAAACACTTCCGGGTAATCTTTCCCTTTTTCAAGGTTGTGGTAGGGTGAATATTTTTTTATGTATTCCCACTCCTCCGGGATGTCCGGATTTCCGTATTCAGCCATCCAACTGGCGCCTGCCAGCAGTTTGTTGTAGCGTTTCATATCCAGTAGAGGAACGGCGCAAACCACTGCTTCGTACAAATCGGGACGTTGGGTGAAGGCAACACCAACAAGCAATCCGCCGTTACTACCGCCATAAATGCCCAGTTTTTCGGAGGAAGTAATTTTGCGCTTAATTAAATCTTCGGCCACAGCATGAAAATCGTCAAAAACCCGCTGACGGTTTTCTTTTAGGCCGGCCTGGTGCCATTTGGGACCAAACTCACCGCCGCCCCTGATGTTGGCCAGCACGTAAACTCCGCCATGCTCGAGCCAGTTTGTTCCGGTTGTGGCCGAATAGCCCGGAATCATCGGAATCTCAAATCCGCCATAAGCATATAATAGTGTCGGGTTTTCGCCATTTAATTTCATCGATTTGGCATGCACTACAAAATAGGGGATGTGGGTACCATCTTTCGAAACAGCATCGAATTGTTTGACTTCAAATTTATCGGTATCAAACCAGTTGGGAAGTGATTTCACTGCTGAAAACTCACCTGTTTTTGCATTTCCGTAGTAAAGTGTGGAAGGTTCCAGAAAATTCTGAAAGTAGAAAAAATAGCCGTTCCCGGCTTCATCGGCAGAGCCCAGCGTGACATTTCCAAAATCCGGCACATTAATTTTTTCCCTTTTCCAGCCCTTGGTATAATCGTAGGCATAAAGTTCACTTTTCACATTCACGAGCATATTTACCAGCAGCCGGTCTTCGGTGTCTGTTAGTTCCTTAATGCTTGAACGTTCATCGGGCTCAACAACCAATTCAAAGTTCAAATTGCCGGCAATTAAATCGTTATAATCAATACTGATTACCGCTCCCTGGGAAAACGTTTGCCCGTTTACCTTCCATGCCGATTTTAATTGAAATATGACCTGGTTTTTAAAAATGGTATTCATTTCAATGTCATCGGGCAATTGGGGTTTTACCAGTTCGTCATTTTCAATAAAATAGTAGGAGCCTTCGTAAAACGAAGTCCGGTGCGAAATCAATTGGTAAATTTTGTTTTGTGTTCGCTGTGCCGATCCCCAAATTCCCATGTCATTTTCCGAGCCTTTAAAAATTTCGCGGGCATTTTCCAGCTGGGTTCCTCTTTTCCATATTTTAACCTGTTTGGGATACCCGGATGTGGTAACTCCCTCACCAAAATCGGTGGAAACCATCAGTGTGTTTTTGTCGATCCAACTGGCACCGCCTTTGGCTTCGGGCAAATAAAAACCATCTTCAACAAATAATTTCTTCGAAACATCAAACTCACGGATAATTACGGCATCGCCACCACCTTTTGAGAGGTTGACCAAAAATCGGTTGTAGTTGGGATACAAACCTGAAGCCCCTTTAAACACCCACTTTATGTCATCTTCTTTAGCCAGCTTATCTATATCCAGAAGGATTTCCCAGTCAGGATTTCCACTGAGGTAGCTCTCGCGTGAAGTTCTTCGCCAAATACCACGCTCATGTTCCTGGTCCTGCCAGAAATTGTAAATGTATTCGCCGTAAATGGATGGTGACGCAATGCGTTCTGTCGAGTTTAAAATCTCGAGGTTTTTCTCCAGGAGTTGATCGTATCCTTCCTGCGAGGTGATAACATCAACGGATTTTTTATTCCATTCTTCCACCCAGTCCAGGGCTTTTTCGCTGTCAACTTCTTCGAGCCACTGATAAGGGTCGTTTTCCTGGGCAACTACGGGTTTGATAGTCATAATCAAAGCAAAAATTAATAACGGTATTTTTTTCATTTTGGTGAATATTTAACAAGATTTAAAGTGTGGGTAAAATTAAAAAAGTTTGGGTGAATATGAATTACAAAAATACAAGATTGAGAGTCTGTTTTGATTTTGTTGTTAAGAAATATTTTGATGTATTTTTTGTGATCGGACAAGGCAAAATTCATGCGATTAGTTTGATGTAAATGCAAGGCGTCGGAACACTCAGATATAGATATCTATTTAAAGGGTTTTGTAAGAAGCAGATGCATTAAAATAAACACACTTGTGAAAAATATTTTTCATGAATTAACCAGGTTTAGGAAATTTTGCAACAGTATGAGTAAAAAAACGCAAAATAGAATAAATGGATAAATTACAACCAGTCGCTGAAAGTCAATTTCACTGCGATGCGCAAAACATGGATTGTTTTGGTTATAATTTTATGTTAGTTTTGTTTCTTAATTTAAAAACCAGTATAAATGAAAAAAATTTGGGGGATAATTTTTGTTCTGCTTTTTTCTGCAACCCTTTTTGCACAAACGGGAAAAGTATCCGAATCGCTTGTATTTGAGAGTGAAAAAGTGAGCTACCCGGTAGAATATTCCATTTACCTGCCACCGGGTTACCAAACTTCGCAGCGAAGTTATCCGGTGCTTTATTTGTTGCACGGCTATTCCGACGATGAAACCGGCTGGATTCAGTTCGGCGAAGTCAACAGCATTGCCGACCGGGGTATTGCCAGCGGCGATTTTTCTCCGTGTATCATTGTAATGCCCGACGGAAAAGTTTCGTGGTACATCAACAGTTACGATGGCAACGACCCCTGGGAAGATATGTTTATTGAGGAGTTTATCCCGTTTATTGAAAGCGAATACCGTATTCGTCGCAACAAGGAATTCAGGGCTGTTGCGGGGCTTTCCATGGGCGGAAACGGAGCATTGCTGCTATCGATGCGGAATCCCGAAATGTTTTCGTCATGTGTGGCCATGAGCGCAGGAACCTTCACTGATGAGGAGATCCTTTCCAACGATGCCTACGACCGCTATTTTGGGAATATTTATGGCCCAAAACCAAAAAACGGCGAGGTGACCGATTACTGGAAATCATACAGTCCGCTGCATTTACTCGACAGTGTGGAAAAGGAAAAGCTGAAATCCATTCGTTTTTACATCGATTGTGGCGACGACGATTTTCTGTACAAAGGCAATTCGGCGCTGCATGTAAAAATGCGCGATTTGGGCATCCCGCATGAATACCGTGTTAGAAATGGTGGACACCAATGGAGCTACTGGCGAACTGGCTTGTTTGACGGCTTGAAGTTTATTTCAGAGAAATTTCGCCGTTAAAACAATAATCATTAAAAATCTGATTACGGCTGCCGCATTTATCTTGATTTTTGCTAGGCGTGTCAATGCAAAGCGATTGGCAGCCCCATTTTTTATGTTTGCAGAAAATTGATTTCATGGCTGATCCAATTTCGTAAATCTATGTTCTATTGGTTTTTCTGTTTAACTATTATGAACATAAAAAACAAGAAAAAAGCTTTATTAGCGGCATTGTGTTAAAAAAAATGGATTTCCCATTTCGAATGAACCGATAATTCCATATTTTCGTACTGTTTACTGAAGACGTATAAAAACCGGAGAAAGAGAGAAACCTTCCGGCGCTGTTTTCGGAGATAAATTAACTATGGCAACACTACTTTTCTATTTTGTTTTATCAATTGTTGTTTCTTTTTTTTGCTCCATGTGGGAAGCTGTGCTCCTAAGCATCACCCCTTCCTTTATCAGTCGTATGCAAAACGAAAAACCAACAGTGGGGCATATTCTGAACAAGATGAAGGAAGATATAGACAAGCCTCTGTCAGCCATCCTGACTTTAAACACATTTGCACATACCATAGGTGCGCTCGGAGTTGGCGTTCAGGCCGGAAAATTATTTGGTGCAAACAATCTTACTGTTTTGGGCATAAATGTGACATACGAAGGATTAATTGCCGGAACAATGACCCTGGCAATCCTTGTGTTATCCGAAATTATCCCTAAAACACTGGGAGCCAATTCATGGAAGAAACTAACTCCGTTTACCGTGCGCTCTTTAAGGGTTTTGATGTTTGTGCTGGCTCCTTTTGTGTGGATGAGCAAGAGTATAACCCGCCTGGTGAAAAACGAAAAAGGCCGCAGCGTTTTCAGCCGGGCCGATTTTGCTGCAATGGCCGATGCCGGATTGAAAAGCGGAGCACTCGACCGGGAAGAGAAATCGATTATTCAAAACCTGCTGCGCCTGGAAAATCTTAAAGTGCGCGATATCATGACTCCACGTTCCGTTATTTTAATGGTGGACGAAGAGTTGCCCATGAAGGAAATTTACAAGGACATAAAACCCATGGTGTTTTCGCGAATACCTGTTTACCACGAGCATCCGGACAATATCACGGGGCTGATTCTGAAAGACAATATTCTGGAAAAACTGGCGCAGGATAAACATTCGGTAAGAGCAAAGGAAATAAAACGCGATATTCTTTTTGTTGAAGATAATTTTACCGTGGCTAAACTTATGGATACGCTGATTTTGAACCGCGAACACCTGGCTATGGTGGTCGATGACTTTGGCAGTGTGGTTGGGCTGGTTACCATGGAAGATTTATTTGAAACACTTTTAGGGCTCGAAATTGTGGATGAAACCGATAAAGTGGAAGATCTACAAAAGCTCGCCCTTGAAAAATGGGAAAAACGATACAATAAACAACGGTTTAGCCCTGAAAAGTAAATTTTGAAGTGCCGATTAAAATGAATAATGGCACTTTTCTTTATCATTTTAACAGACCTCTTAATTTTTCTTTAAATCAACTGCCGAAAAATTTCAGTAGTAGGTAATCAGTTTTAAATAGGTTATTTTTGGAAATAAACAATTTAAATCATTAGAATTAAAATCCAGGAAAAATGAATATTAGTGCATTGCAAAAAGAGCGGGCAAAATATCAGCCCAAGCTTCCCAAATCGCTTCAGGGGTCAGCTAAATTGGTAGAAGGCGAAAAAACCAAATCGGTTGCCAATCAAAAAGAAATTGAAGAATTGTTCCCAAACACCTACGGGATGCCGCTTATCGCTTTTGAGAAAGGTGAGGAACAAAAAAGCAACTCACCGGTAAACATCGGGGTTATCCTGTCGGGCGGACAGGCTCCGGGCGGGCACAATGTAATCTCGGGCATATTCGACGGAATTAAAAGAATAAACCCGGAAAGTAAACTCTACGGTTTTCTGGGTGGCCCCGGCGGATTGGTCGATCATGTTTATGTTGAACTCACTGCCAAAAAAATTGATGAATACCGCAACACTGGTGGTTTTGATATTATTGGCTCGGGCCGTACCAAACTGGAAGAAGAATGGCAGTTTGACAAAGGACTGGAAATTGCCAAAGATTTGGATCTGAACGCCCTGGTAATTATTGGTGGCGACGATTCCAATACCAACGCCTGTGTTTTGGCTGAATATTATTTGAAAAAGAATGCCGGAGTGCAGGTTATTGGTTGCCCGAAAACTATTGATGGCGACCTGAAAAACGAAATGATTGAAACATCGTTTGGTTTCGATACCGCAACAAAAGTATATTCCGAACTGATTGGCAACATCCAGCGCGATGCCAATTCAGCAAAAAAATACTGGCACTTTATAAAACTGATGGGCCGCTCGGCTTCTCACATCGGACTGGAATGTGCACTTAAAACCCAACCCAACATTACATTAATTTCAGAGGAAGTTGCCGAAAAAAAACAAACCCTTGGCGAAATTGTCGATTACATGGCCAGTGTGGTAGCCCAGCGTGCCGACAATGGTGATAATTTTGGCGTGGCACTCATTCCTGAAGGGTTAATTGAGTTTGTTCCTGAAATGAAAAAACTGATTTCGGAGCTGAACGATTTACTGGCCGAAGGAACTGAAACAGGCAAAGAATTTAAAATGCTGAAGAAAAGCCATCGCCGCGAATGGGTAGCTTCGCAATTATCACCTGATGCTGCAAATCTTTTTCAATCACTGCCATCGGGTATTGCCAACCAGTTAACACTCGACCGCGACCCGCACGGAAATGTCCAGGTATCGTTAATTGAAACCGAGAAACTGCTTGGAGAAATGGTGAAAACACGCCTTGCTGAAATGAAAGAAGAAGGTAAATTTTCAGGAAAATTCAATACCCAGTACCATTTCTTTGGTTACGAAGGCCGCTGTGCTGCACCGTCGAATTTCGATGCCGATTATTGCTATTCACTCGGAGCTACAGCTTCCGTGTTGGTTTCCGAAGGAAAAACAGGTTATATGGCTTCTGTCCGGAATCTTACAGCACCGGCTGAAGAATGGATTGCCGGAGGCGTTCCGGTAACTATGATGATGAATATGGAAAGGCGTCACGGCCACATGAAACCGGTTATTCAAAAAGCATTGGTTGAACTGGATGGCGCTCCTTTTAAATATTTTGTTACCAAAAGGGGAGAGTGGGCCCTGGGAACTCATTATATTTATCCCGGCCCCATACAATACTTTGGCCCATCAGAAATATGCGACCTGCCTACCCAGACTTTAAAACTGGAACAAGCATAGGTTTATTTACTATATTATTCTTAAAAGCTTGTCCATTTATCGGACGGGCTTTTTTATTGACTTGCTTTCTTAACTATCAATAATCATCCGGTTTAAAAGTTGACGATTAATAAAGCTGATTTGAATCTTTTATGTAAACCGAAACGTAATAACATGTGAGTGATTTTGAACTTAAAAACCAAAAAATTATTATTATGAAATGTGCAGCTGCTTTTCTACTGGTTTTAATTATTACGTCATGCCACAATTACAAAAAAGATGCTGAAAATCTTCAGGTAAAAGTTGACAGTTTAGTATCTGCTTCGCAACAAAAAGAAAGTACAATCGAGAATTACTTAGACGATTTTACTGAGATACAGACAAGCCTCGATTCCATAAAAAAAATGGAGGAATTGCTTGTAATCCCGGATGAACCCGAGCGGGCAGATACAAAGAATAAGAGGGAGCAAATTATTGCAGACATTTCTGCAATCAGCGATTTGCTTGAAAAGAATAAAGAATCCATTGCTTCATTGAAACACAGGTTGAATAATGCCAGTTTGAAATCAGGTAAACTGGAATCAATGGTTAATGAGCTGGAAACGAAAACAAAAAATCTGGAAGAAAATTTGAAACAGAAAACGGAAGAAATTGATGAATTGAGCGAAACTGTAAATGTGCAAAATGAGAATATCACAGTGCTGAACAAAAAAATTGAGGGATTGAGGGAAGATTTATCAGGGAAAGCAGATTCCCTGAAATGGATGAAAAATGAATTATTTACAGGGTTTTATATTGCCGGTGCGTTAAATGATTTGAGGGACAAAGGAGTGGTTGTTCGCGAAGGTGGAATATTGGGTATTGCCAGCACTCCTGTGGTTTCTGAAGATTTCTCAAATGATTTATTTGAAACAATTGATAGCAGAGAGTTAGATTTCCTGCCACTTAATTCAAGAAAAGCAGATTTGATTTCCGTTCACCCTTTAAATTCATATCATATTTCGGGCGATAACAATGCAGACACATTGTTTATTGATAACCGGAATAAATTTTGGTCGATTTCGAAATATTTGGTGGTAGCTGTCAAATAAAAAGCGGGCTATTACAACCCGCTTTTAAATTTTTTCTTTTGATGAATATCCGTGTTTTACCAAATGTACCGGATTGACAGCGCCCCGCCATCGGCCCATAAACCGGAATGGCCTATTACATTTATTGCGGGTTTCCAGTCAATGCCAATACTAAACGGAATTTCAGCAAAAACATATTCCATCCCCAATATTCCATCAATACCAATAACGGTGTGGCTATCATTATCTTCGAACCAGGGGTTTCCGTCATAATCACCCCAGAATCCAATATGGCCACCAACACCGTAAAACCAGTAAAGTCCCGGTGTGTCGAATGCAACTTTATTGATTTCGTAGAGCCCGGTAATATTAAACCCACGCCAACGGGTGGATAATATTCCTTCAACGGCGGCATTGTTACTTACAAAATGCTTGAGCGTTATGCCATTGGTAAAACCACCTCTTAACCCCAGACCGGTGTTGTAACTCTTTTGTGCATAGCTGATTGAAAATGAGAATAATACTAATAATGCTACGAATAATAGTTTTTTCATGACTTTAATTTTATGTTTGTTATTTAATAAACGAATTGTGTTAAACATTAGTTTAAATTTTATTCAAAAGCCAGGCCATGTTTTCACCGAGGGTTTGTATCGTTGCTATTCCTTCATCGTCATTCAACACATCGCCCGGGTTTTTACCCATTGCAAAATTCCAGTAGCTGGATCCGGGTACAATCATCTGGTTTATCAGGAAAAAATTGTTGATAGACTCAAAGGCATGTAATGCGCCGCCCCGCCGAAGGGCAATTAGCCCTGCACCAACTTTTCGTTTCAACAAGTGTCCGTTGGCCCGGGTTACATAACCGGCAACATCAATCAGGGCTTTTACTTCGGGGGTTACGTCGGCAAAATACACCGGCGAACCAATGATGATTCCATCGGCTTCCAGCATTTTTTCAATGCAAAAATTCAGATGATCATTTTTAATGTGGCATTTACCATCCTGAATTTCTTTACATTTCAGGCATGCGGTGCAACCATGAACAGGTTTGTTCCCCAGTTGAATCGTTTCTGTTTCAATGCCTTCAGCATTCAATATTTTAAAAACTTCATCAATTAAAATTTTTGTATTGCCCTTTTTGCGCGGGCTGCCGTTAAATGCGACTACTTTCTTCATAAATTTTGATAATGGTTTTTTTATTTTTCAACTAAAAAATCACTCAATTTACTGGCTGAATACGAATGAAATAATATTGGCTCCCATTTTTAGCGCGGTTTCACGCACCTCTGGCGGGTCGTTGTGTACCGACTCATCTTCCCAGCCATCGCCCAAATCGGTTTCGTAGGTATAGAGGCAAACCAACCGCTCTTCAATAAAAATTCCAAAAGCCTGGGGCGGTTTATTGTCATGTTCATGTATTTTGGGTATGCCTTCGTTAAAGGTATATTTTTGGTTGAAAATGGAGTGGGAGGGGGGCAACTCTTTCAGCTCATTGTTAGGGAAAACTTTTTTGATTTCGCGGCGAAAATATTCATCCAGTCCGTAGTTATCATCCACATGCAAAAATCCACCAGCTTCCAGGTAGGTGCGCAGGTTTAGCGCTTCGCTTTCCGACAAAACAATATTTCCGTGACCGGTGAGGTGAACAAACGGAAAATTAAAAATTTCGGGGCTGCCAATTTCTATGGTCGATGGCTCCGGGAAAATGTTGGTATTCATATTCTGATTGCAAAACCCGATAAGATTGGGCAGCGCCGTTGGATCCGCATACCAGTCGCCACCTCCGCTGTATTTAAGCAGCCCGATTTTTACTCCGGCATTCTGGCCGGAAACCCCGGTTGCAAAAAGCATTGCTATAATTAAAAGTATTCTCATAACTTATTTCGCGAAATTACAATTCCTGATTAAAAGGGAAAATTTATTCCAACACCAAATTTACCGTGTGGCAGGCAACAATTCCTGCTGTTTCTGTACGTAAACGCTCATCCCCAAGCGATATTTCGCTGAACCCATTTTCTTTGGCAGTCGCAACCTCTTCTTCACTGAAATCGCCTTCGGGGCCAATCATAATTAAAATGTCATTCTCTTTTTCCAGAAGGTTTTTTAAATGCGGTTTTTTATCCTTGTAGCAATGGGCAATAAATTTTTCATTTTCAGTACAGTTTTTAATGATTTCATTGAAAGGTACCATATCGTTTAATTTGGGCAGAAATGCTTTTTGTGACTGTTTCATGGCCGAAACCAGAATTTTTTCGAGGCGATTGAATTTTACCGCTTTTCGCTCCGAATGTGCTGACAAAAGCGGGGTGATTTCATCAATTCCAATCTCGGTGGCTTTCTCGAGGAACCACTCAAAACGGGCGATATTTTTGGTTGGGGCAATGGCAATGTGCAGCCGGTAATTTTTCCTACGGGCCAGCTTTTGGGTTTTCAAAATGGACAACACGCATTTTTTGGGATGCGGATTGCTGATTTCAGCTTCATAAAATCCACCCTTGCCGTCTATTAACTCCAAACGATCGCCTTCACGCATCCTCAAAACTTTTACTGCATGTTTTGATTCGGTTTCGCCGAGTGTTACAGAATCGCCTGAAATATCGGAAATGTAGAACAGTTGCATAATTTTTACATTTTGTGCAATGCTTGCAAATGTAAAAAAAAACGTGGTTCGAATTCTACGATAATTTGTACAGGTAGTCCGGTGTCCGCTGTGTTAAATAATAATAAGGGAAATAGTGGTTTTATTTTTGTCTCATAATCAAAATGTTCTGTTTGTGAAAATTAAACCTAAAATCTTTTTTTGCGTTATAATAAACATATGAACCAGAATAATTAGCGATGAAAAAATTGGTTTTATTCACATTTTTACTGGCAAACATGGTTGTGTTAAATGCACAAAACCTAGCGCTTAAGCAGCTGGAAGATTCCCCACGTCATCACGAATGGATAAAAGTTAACAATGAGGATCGCGAGATAAATTGCTTTGTGGTTTACCCCGAAATTTCAGAGAAGGCCACGGTTGTTATCGTGATTCATGAAAACCGAGGTTTGACTGACTGGGTTCGCAGTTTTTCGGATCGGCTGGCTGTCCGGGGATACATTGTGGTGGCTCCCGATTTGTTGTCGGATTTTAGTGAAAAATATGCATCAACCTCCGATTTCCCAAATTCTGATGCCGCGCGGAATGCCATTTATAAGCTTTCGCCCGATCAGGTAAAATTCGATTTGATGGTTGTGCAGGATTTTGCTGAGCAACTACCTGCAGGTAACGGAAAAACTGTAGTTGCCGGATTTTGCTGGGGCGGCTCGCAGAGTTTTCGGATGGCCACCTACAACAGTGATATTAAAGCGGCGCTGGTTTTCTATGGCAGTGCACCTGAAAAAGATAAAATCAAAAATATTTCTGCACCGGTTTACGGATTTTATGGCGGAAACGACGAACGGATCAATTCCGGTATTCCTGAAACTGAAGAACAAATGCAGGCTGAAGGGAAAAAATATAATTACTTCATTTATCCCGGTGCCGGCCATGCATTCATGCGCAGTGGAGCCGATCCTTCTGGGGCAGCAGAAAACAAAAAAGCCCGTAAAAAATCCTGGGAAAAGATGCTTGAAATACTGGCTGAAATTTAACCTGAACATTATTATCTTCAACAATTTTGAACTTGATTTCATCGGCCATTGTTAAGAAAAAATAACCGTTGTTTTGTAGGTAATTTTAAAATTTTATGATAAAAACCAGAGAAGAAAAAAAATTTCGTTTGCCGACTTCGATGAGTTATTCTGATTTTGTAAGAATATTCGGAATTGGGGTTCTGCTTTTTTTTCTCTTAAACTGCTCACCCAAAACAACATCGGTTTCGCTCCCTGTTGAAACCCCCGGCAATTTTTCTGAATCGGGCACACAAAACCAGCCCCAACACTGGTGGACTGTTTTCAACGATGATAAGCTGAACACCCTTGTTGACAGCGCACTACAATCGAATTTTTCGTTGCAAACAGCATGGCAGCGGCTGCAGGCTTCACAGGCTGTTTTAGACCGGGAGTCGGCCTCTTTATTTCCCGTTCTGGATGCATCCGGAAGTGCGGAAATTAATAACCGCCAGTCTGAATTTCAGCAAAGCCAGCGATTCCGGCTGGGGTTGTATTCAGAATATGAATTGGATTTGTGGGGGAGGATTCGTGCAAATATCGATGCGCAAAGTTTTAGGGCTGAAGCAACTTTTGCCGATTACCAGGCTGCTTCCATCTCCTTGTCTGCCGAAGTTGTCCGAACCTATTTTCAACTGGTTGAAGCTCGCAATCAATTGGAATTGGCCCGAAAGCAGGTAGAGACCAACGAAAAAGTACTCGAGCTTTTAAAGGTCAGGTTTAGCAGTGGTCAAATCCGGAGTGTGGATATTTTGCGGCAGGTGCAATTGGTGGAAGCAACCCGCGAACAGCAGATTTTTGCCGAATCGAGGTTGCAGGTGCTGGAACATTCACTGGCTGTTTTGCTGGGTAAGTCGCCTCAATCCGAATTTCAGGCTATCGAAACAAATCTGCCTGAATTGCCGCCCATCCCCGAAACCGGTGTCCCGGCTGAGCTCATTGAGCGGCGCCCCGACGTGAGGAGCTCGTTTAACCTGCTGCAAGCAGCCGATCGCGATTTAGCCGCTGCCATCAGTAACCAAAATCCACGGCTTTCAATTTCAGCTTCGGTTTCAACAGGAGCTTATGATATTCAGGATTTATTCACCGACTGGGGGCGTGGAATTGCCGCCGATTTGCTGGCACCCCTTTTTCGCGGAAATGAACTCCGCGCCGAAGCAGATCGCGCTGAGGCTATAAAAAAACAACGCCTTTATGAGTATGGTGAAACTGTGCTCAATGCATTCAGGGAAGTGGAAAATGCGCTGATTCAGGAAAAGCAGCAGGCTAAAAGTATTGAGAGTTTGGAACGACAAGTTGAACTGGCGGAGCAGACAAATAAACAACTGCGCGCTGAATACCTGAACGGAATGAGCAATTACCTCGATGTGCTCACTGCTCTGGACGAAGAGCAGCAATTGCGTCGTGATTTACTTCGTTCGAAACTGGCCCTGCTCGAGTACCGGATTGCACTTTACAGGGCACTTGCAGGAAGTTTTGAAACTGAGCGGGAAACAGTAGCATTCGATAATTTGTAAATCAGTATAATTAAAATGTCAAAAAAACGACAAGCAGGAGATATAGAAAAAAGTTCGATGAACTGGAAGAAAACACTCATTATCAGCTTACTGATTCTGG
Source organism: Tangfeifania diversioriginum (assembly GCF_900141875.1). Taxonomy (GTDB): domain Bacteria; phylum Bacteroidota; class Bacteroidia; order Bacteroidales; family Prolixibacteraceae; genus Tangfeifania; species Tangfeifania diversioriginum. The sequence goes on from NZ_FQZE01000004.1 coordinate 109,617, forward strand.
TGGCTGGAGCAGTAGTGGTGTTTATTATTTTCCGCACCGAACCAAAAGCTCAGCGAGGCGGTGCCACCAAAGAAACTGCCATGTTGGTGGATGTTGTTACGGTAAACCGTGGAAATTTCAGTCCCACAATTGTAACTACCGGAACAGTTGTGCCTTCAAAGGACATACTTTTAAGTCCGAGGATAAGTGGCGAGGTAATGGAAATTTCTTCCGGTTTTACACCGGGCGGTTACGTAAAAAAAGGGGATGTGCTTCTTCGTATCGATCCTTCCGATTATCAGAATGCGTTGCAACTGCGCGAAAGCGAGTTGCTTCAGGCCGAAGCCGATCTGCAAATTGAAATGGGGCGTCAGAATGTAGCTCAAAAGGATTTGGAGTTACTGGAAGAAGAACTGGCAGGGCAGGATAAATCGCTGGTTTTACGCGAACCGCAGTTGAATGCTGCCAAATCGAGGGTGGAGGCTGCACAGGCAGCGGTTGATCAGGCTGAACTTGATTTGCAACGCACAACCATCCGTGCCCCGTTCGATGCACATATTTTAAGCCGGAATGTGAATGTTGGTTCGCAGGTTGCGCCCGGTCAAAATCTTGGGCGCCTTGTTGGCATGGATGTTTACTGGTTGGAGGCGACTATCCCACAGGCAAAGCTGCGTTGGCTTTCGTTTCCCGGTTCAGGGCACCAAAAAGGTTCGCCGGTAAAAATCAGAAACCGGACAGCCTGGAAAGCCGGTGAGTTCAGGGAAGGATTTCTCTATAAACTTATTGGTTCGCTCGAAGGAAATACACGACTTGCAAGAGTTTTGGTTGCCGTGGAAGATCCGTTGCTTCAGCAAACTGACTCTGCCAGTTTGCAACCACTGATTATCGGAGCCTTCATGGAAGCCGGAATTGAAGCCATGGAAATGGAAAATGTTTTCAGGGTGAACAGAGATCTCATCCGGAAAGATGAAACCTTGTGGGTGATGGTTGATAATAAATTGCAAATCAGAGAGGTGGAGATTCTGTTGCAGGATTCGGAATACGCTTTCATTTCTTCGGGGTTAAACGACAATGAAAAAATTGTGGCCACCAACCTGACTACAGTAACTGACGGAGTGCCTTTGAGAGTGGAAAATTCAGACGAAGAGAGTCAGGTTCAAACACAATCATCGGGAGGGACACAGTAAATGGCAAAGTCAGGTTCAAAGAAAAAAGAGAAAAAGGGGAAAGGCGCAATTGCCTACATGGCGCGAAATTCCGTTGCTGCCAATTTGCTGATGCTCATTCTTATCGGCGGCGGAATCTGGACAATGTTCAACATTCAAAAAGAAGTTTTTCCGCAGTTTCAGCTCGATATTGTTGAAGTAAGCGTGGTCTATCCGGGGGCTGCTCCTACTGAGGTGGAGATGGGAATTTTAATGCCTGTGGAAGATGCCATACGGAGTGTGGAAGGCATTAAGGAAATTACCTCCACAGCGCGCGAAGGTTCCGGAACTGTTTTAATCGAACTGGTTACCGGCGTCAACCGGATGAAAGCGTTTCAGGAAATTGACCAGGCAGTGAACCGCATCCGCACTTTCCCTGACGATATCGAGGAACCCGAAGTCCAGCTTCAAACGCAGCAGCGCGATGTAATGGAAATTGTTTTGTACGGCGGTTCGGATATCTGGACATTGCGGGTGCTGGCAGAGCGATTGCGCGATGTTTTACGGAATAACGAAGGAATTACCCAGGTTGAAATCGGCAATGTGCCCGATTACGTGACCCATGTTGAAATTCCACGGCACCGGTTGCGGAAATACAATTTAACGCTGGGCGAGGTTTCACGTATCATTGTGGAATCGAGCGAAGATATTCCGGCTGGTTCGGTGGATACCGAGTCGGGTGAAATTCTGCTGCGAATGAAAGAACGGAAACAGTGGGCCGAGGAGTTTGAGAAAATTGAGTTGATTCCTTCTGAATTGGGCGCTTCGGTTACGCTTGCTGATATTGCTGAAATTACCGATGGCTTTGAGGAAACCGGGTTTCACGGACAGTTTAACCAGCAACTGGCCGTCAGTTTGGAGATTTTCAGGGTGGGAAAACAGTCCCCACTGGAAATTGAAACCACAGTAAACGAAATTTTGTCGGAATTTGAAAGTTCGCTGCCTCCGGGAATCAATTACCGGATTGACAGCAATCGCGCAGAGGACTATCGCGAACGACTGTCATTGCTTACCGAAAATGGTCTGATCGCCATAATTATTGTGCTGTTAATTCTTTCGCTTTACCTTGAGTACCGGCTGGCATTCTGGGTAATGATGGGAATGTCCATTTCGTTTATTGGCGGAATTCTTTTTCTGCCATTTCTCGGTATCAGCATCAATATGATTTCCATGTTCGGGTTTCTTGTGGTGTTGGGAATTGTGGTGGACGATGCCATTGTGGTGGGCGAAAACATTTTTGAATACCGCCAACAGGGCATGGGTGTGATGAAAGCTGCCATAAAAGGAACCAAAGACATTGCCCGCCCGGTGGTGTTTAGTATTATCACCAATATTATCGCGTTTATTCCGCTGCTTTTCATCCCCGGAACAACCGGAAAATTCTGGTGGCCATTGCCTGCCGTGGTCATTGTGGTACTGCTGGTTTCGCTTGTGGAAGCGCTTTTTATTCTTCCGGCGCATCTGGGCCACGTGTCCAAAAATCCCGTTAAAATTAAGGCTATTCAATATTTCGAACGTTTTCAGCGTTGGTTTGCCCGCGGATTCGACCGGTTTATGGAAGGATATTATCGTCCGTTTCTTGAATTGAGCCTCCGGCACCGGTATATCACTTTAAGCATTGCTGTTTCGCTGTTTGTGATTGTGGGTGGTTATGGTTACAGCGACCACATGGGAATTATTATGATGCCTGAAGTTTCGGCCGACGAAATAGAAGCCGGGGTGACACTGCCGGTGAGTACCACCATAGATCAGGCAGCAAAAGTGGCAAACGAAATTACGCAATCGACTCAACGCATGTTCGACGAACACAATTTGTATGAAGTAGCCGAAGGTATTAAAACCAACGTACGGGGACAGAATTTTATCGATGTGGAGATTGTAATGAAACCGCCGGATCAGCGTGATATGACGGCCCAGGAAGTGATTGAACTGTGGCGCGATGAAATTGGCGATATCGAGGGAGTTGACCAGATTACATTTGAAGCGGAAAGCGGTCCCGGAGGTTTTCAGCAAGACATCAGCGTGGATATCAGCCATTCCGATATTGAAGTGCTCGAAAAAGCAAGCCAGGCATTCTTCACACAAATGGAAGAATTTGAAGCCACCCGCGATGTGAACGACAACTACAACAAAGGAAAAACACAATACGATTTCAGGTTGCTGCCCGAAGGCCGAAGCCTGGGATTAACACCCGGCGATGTGGGCCGTCAGCTGCGAAATGCATTTTACGGAGCCTTGTCGATGCGCCAGATGCGTGAAACCAACGAAATTGAAGTGCGGGTAAAACTGCCGCTGGAAGAGCGGAAAGATATTTATCATCTGGAAGATTTAACCATTCGAACACCGGATGGCACCGAAGTTCCGCTGTTAGATGTAGTCAGCCTGGAGCAAGGTGAGGCATTTACAACTATCAACCGGCGCGACGGCCGCCGCGTGGTAACAGTTGGCATGGATGTGGAACCAGCCAATGCCGTTACCCGGGTGTTGCGATCGATTAACGAGGAAGTACTGCCCCAACTCCGGAACGATTATCCGGGTATTACCTGGACTTTCCAGGGCAGCCAGGCCGAAATGCGCGAATCGACACAAGTGCTTTGGAGCGGCTTTGCTATGGCGTTGCTGATAATTTACGCGCTGCTCGCCATTGCTTTCCGTAATTATTATCAACCGCTAATTGTAATGACATCCATTCCGTTTGGAATTATCGGTGCGGTTATCGGGCATATTTTACTGGGGTACGATTTGTCGCTTATTAGTTTAATGGGAGTAATTGCACTTTCAGGAGTAGTGGTTAACGATTCCCTGATTATGATTGATTTTGCCAACCGTCAACGTGGTGAAATGTCGGTGTTCGATGCCATCCACGAAGCGGGACTGCGGCGTTTCCGGCCAATCATTCTGACTACCTTAACAACGTTTGGCGGACTGACGCCCATTATTCTGGAACGGTCGATGCAGGCACAATACCTTATTCCAATGGCCATTTCGCTGGGATTTGGAATTGTTTTCGCCACCTCTATTATTCTTGTATTGGTACCGTCGTTGTATATGATTTTGGAAGATTTACGCCTCGCATTAAAAAGCAGAAAAAGTTAATTGAAAGTGGGTTATTTAAACATTTTAGGAGTGAGGCGAAAAGCATTTTCCCCGGTTCGGGCTTCTACCTGTTTCCAGCTTCCCACCTGAAAATCGATGCCAACTGTGGCGCAGGTGGGCATGTCATCGTGATAGCTTTTTAGCAAGTTGCCCGTGAACATGTGGAAGTCGGGATTGTGTCCGAAAAAAAATACCGTTTGCAAATTATCGTCTAACGACTGAATCAGTTCCACAAATTCCGATGTGGTTAATCCATCGTAAATTTCAGGAATTTCCCGGATTTTTTTTGCATCAAACTCCAAATGTTCCGCAAAAATGCGTGCTGTTTTCAACGCGCGTTTTGCCGGGCTCGAAATCATGGCATCGGGTTTACTTTCTAAAGTATTCAGTTCCTCGCTTACCAGCTTGGCATCGTTTTTTCCACGGTCGCGCAAATCGCGGTTAAAATCGTCCTCATAACCGTAAGGAACGGCTTTGGCATGGCGCACAATTACTACTCGTTTCATGATTTTCAAATTTAAACCGGTTGGTAAATATCGATTTCAGCTTCCGCAATTTCAGTTAACTGTGGAACAATGTTGGTAAAATGTTTGGTATTGTTGTGCTCATCTACCGCAGCCTGGTCCTGCCATTTTTCAATGATACAATAATCCAGTGCCTTTTTTACATCTTTAAACAGCATATATTCAATGCATCCTTTTTCTTTTTGTGATGCTTCACTCAGTTCATTCACCAGCTTTAAGAATTTTTCTTCCTGTCCTTCATGCACTCTAAATTTTGCTACTATTGAAATCATAATTCAGTTTTTATTTATTTTGTATTTCTATCAAACAAATTTAGTTTAATTTTCGGCACAAAGTCAAGTGAAATGAGACGAATCGGACTTCTTTCTGATACACATGGATTTCTACCTGAAAGATTGTTTTCTTTTTTTGAAAAGGTTGATGAAATCTGGCATGCCGGTGATTTGGGTACCATCGGACTGGCCGACCGGCTTGCAGATTTCAAACCGCTGAAAGGGGTTTACGGCAATATCGACGGGCAGGATGTTCGCACCGTTTATCCATTGCACCAGCGTTTCATGTGCGAAGATGTGGATGTGTGGATGACCCACATTGGCGGGTACCCTGGACGGTACGAATGCTACGTTAAACCTGATATTTACAGGAATCCGCCCAACCTGTTTATCAGCGGGCATTCCCATATTTTAAAAGTTATTTACGATAAGAAACTGAACTTTCTGCATATTAATCCTGGTGCTGCCGGCTACAAAGGGTTTCATAAAAAATGCACGGCTGTGCGGTTTGTAATCGACGGCAAAAATATAAGAGATATGGAAGTTTGGGAGATGGAGCGGAGTGCCTGTATTCCGAAACCCCAATAAAATTGGGCACCTGCCGGATTATTTATATCAAAGAACAGTCAGTCAATTAAGAATTTCACAGCTTTTTATTTATTAGCCTAAAAACTTTATTTTTAATCCCTAACCTTAAAAACAATGTATGTCACGAGGTACCTTTAACCTTATTCCCTTATTTTGTATATTTTTCCTGAAATTAAACGCAACCCATTATCTTTACAAAGTATCTTAACTGAAAATACCTTTTACTATGAAAAAATCTATACCGTTTTTACTTGCTGTTTTTCTTTTCATTTTAACGGGATTCGATAATGAACAGGTTTATTACGGTCCTTATAACCCAGTGTTTATGCTGCGTTCCGAAATGGAAAAAAATGTGAAACTTGAAGGACCGAAAACGATTCTCAATCCGGGGAAAATTTATTTGAAAGACCACTTTATTTTTATTAATGAAAAGTACCGTGGTATTCATGTAATTGACAATACCAATCCGGAAGATCCCACAAATGTTGCGTTTATTAATGTGGATGGTTGTATTGATATAGCCATGAAAAACAACGTGTTGTATGCCGACAATGCAGTGGATTTAATTGCAATAAAACTGGATGAGCACATAACTGATATTGAGGTTACAAAAAGGATTAAAAACACTTTTCCCGAGCCTGTTTCACCCGAAGGGAGGGAGCTTACCTGGAAAGAACGCCAGGCTGCGCCCGAAGAAGCAATTCTTGTGCGATGGGACTTAAATTAAAATTTTTAGTTATGAAATGCATTTATTTTATTATAACATCGGCTGCTATTTTCTTGATTTTACAATCGTGTAGTTACGGTGATTCAGCTTTCGACGGTGTTTCAGAAAGCGGCACCGGAGGATCCATGGCGCGGTTCACTATTGTTGGTGATCACTTATTTACAGTTGACCAGCAAAACCTGAATGTTTTTGATATCGCACTGGAAGAAAACCCGGAATTCAAACAAAAAAACACAGTTGGGTTTGGGGTGGAAACCATCTTTCCGCTGGGCGATAAACTTTTTTTGGGAACAAGTACCGGAATGTTTATTTACGATATCAGCACTGCAGGAACTCCCCGCCAGATTTCGTTTTATGAACACGTAATTGCCTGCGACCCGGTGGTTTCCGATGGCGAGTATGCTTATGTAACCCTCAATGCCAGTCGTGAGGAGTGCTGGCGTTCGGTAAACGAGCTGCAAATAATCGACCTTAAGGATATAGAACGGCCACAACTTTTAAAGCAATACCAGATGCAAAGTCCGCGTGGACTGGCCGTTCGCAACGATACGCTTTGGGTGTGCGACAACGGACTGAAAGTTTTCGATATTTCCGATAAACTGAACATTGCGCAATTGCACCATTTTAACGATTTGGTGGCTTACGATCTCATTCTCGATAAAAACCGTGCTTTGGTAATTGGCGAAACCGGTTTTGTGCAATATAAACTGGAGAATGACACCATCATAAAACTCAGTGAAATTAATGTTGAATTCTAAATAATTTAAAAATGAAATATTTAATCGCAGTTCTCTTGCTTTTTCCCATACTGGTTTCTGCTCAAAATGATTCTGAAGATATCAGGGAAGAAAAATCTTTTGCGCTCGGCGTTGTTCCGCAGTATGCCATTACAAACGGTTTTCGTATCGATTTGGATTTCAGGCTGAACGACAAAAACCACTGGCTGGTGGTTGCGCCGCAGATGTACATCAGCAGCAAATCCAACCTCGACTGGGATTACAACAGCATGGCCGGCGGCGGTGTGGAAATTCAGCATAAAATTTTCATGAAGCGGGAATTTAGCGAAATCAATCCCTATTTTTCGTACGGTCCAATTTTCAGTTTCTTTTCGGTAAAAGACGATGGACTGGCAGCACAGGAGTTTACTGAAAATGGTGGAAATTATATAGGATTGGTGGAGGATGAGATAACGACCAATATTTATAAAATTGGAGGGAATTTAATTTTTGGCCTCCATTTTTTAATCATGGACAATTTTTACCTCGATTCGTACATCGGCACCGGAATACGTTTTAGTTTCGATGATAAAACAAGCGGCCTGCACGACTACTACAACGAATGGTGGGGCGACATGGGCTATTCCGGAACACTCATGGCAGGCGGCTTCCGGTTTGGGGTGATGTTTTAATTCTGTGGTTTCTCAAAAACCGCAACTGCCCAGTTATTCTTCGACTTAAAACCTGTTTCTTTTAACCCAACCTGTTCTGCTTTGGTTCTTAAATCAGGAATATCTTCCAGATAAAAACCGCTCATAAAAAGCAGGCCACTTTTATTAAGGCAACGCACATAAACCGGCAAATCGTTTATTAGTACATTTTTGTGGATATTGGCAAAAATGATATCATATTTTTCGTCGCCCAGCAATGAAGCATCGCCCAGTTTTACCTCCATATTTTGAATGTGGTTAATTTGCGCATTTTCGCCGGCGCCTTTAAACGACCACTCATCAATGTCGATGGCCGTAATTTTACGGGCACCTTTCATCGATGACAGGATGCCGAGGATTCCAGTTCCGCAACCCATGTCCAGCACCGATTTATTCTGCATGTCGTTTTCAAGAATGGCTTCCAGCATCATCGAGGTGGTTTCGTGGTTGCCGGTACCAAAAGCCATATTGGGTTCAATAACAATCTCGTATTCGAGCTTCGGATAATCTTTGTGAAACGGCGCCCGCACAAGGCATTTAACAGCAATAACCAGTGGTTTGAAATAATTTTTTTCCCACTCTTCATTCCAGTTTTTCTCCTCAATCAATTCTTTCTGAACCTCGAAGGTGTGATTTTCATCAAAAGTTTTAAGCAGATTTGAAACTTCCTTTTCATTAAAATCTTTTTCGGGGATAAATCCTTCAAAGCCATCGTCAGTTTCCACAAAACTTTCAAATCCAGTTTCGCTGAGTTGCGCAGTCAGCACATCGCGCAGCCATTCTTCGACAGGGGTGATTGTTACAGCGAGTTTCAGGTAATTCATTTTTCTTAAAATCCATTGATAATTCCGAGAAAATCTTCGGCTTTGAGTGAAGCGCCGCCGATTAGTCCGCCGTCAACATCTTCGTTGGTAAACAATTCTTTGGCATTCGATGGCTTGCAGCTTCCGCCGTAAAGAATGGAAATTTCCTGCGCCACTTCATTTCCGAATTTTTCAGCAATAATGGAACGGATAAATGCATGAATTTCCTGCGCCTGTTCGGATGTAGCTGTTTTACCGGTTCCGATGGCCCAGATGGGTTCATAGGCAATCACCAGTTTTTTGAAATCATTGGCTGAAAGCTGGAAAACGGTTTCTTCCATTTGCTTTTTCACAAAGTCGTTTTGTGTTCCGGCCTCACGAATTTCGAGCGGTTCGCCGCAGCAGTAAATTGGAGTGAGGTTGTTTTCGAGTGCCAGTGCCAGTTTTTTGTTGAGTGTTTCGCTGGTTTCACCGAAGTATTCACGGCGTTCCGAGTGACCCAAGATAACGTATTCAGCACCGGTTGATTTTACCATTTCGGCTGAAATTTCGCCGGTAAAAGCACCTTTGGGTTCGGCTGCACAGTTTTGCGCTGACACACCGATTACGTCAGTATCAACAGTTTCAACAACTTTGGTGAGGTGGGTAAACGGAGTTCCCAACACCACTACAACGTCGTCTGCACCTTCTTTGGCAACCAGTTCATTTACTTTTTTTGCCAGTTGAACACCTTCCTGCAAGTTGGTATTGCATTTCCAGTTTCCTGCTACTATTTTTTTTCTCATTTTTTTGATATTTAAGTTTTTAATTTTTATTCTAATACAAAATTAACAGCTTGTACGACAATACTATAATTCTTACGTCTGAAAATTTTACAATTAACTTTTAATTGATGAATTCGTTTTGAAACTCAGCAGGTGTCGGAATGTCGTTATAATGGTATTTTGCCACAACAATTCCGTCCTTAATTACCATCAGTCCCGGATTTGAACGCACAATCGTTTTCAGGGTAATTTCATCGCAATTGAAAAATTCGAAGGCGATGTTATGTTCTTCTGCAAATGCCCGTGATTCATCCGGCAGGGAAGAGGTAAGGCAAATAAACGACATTCCCTTTTCCATAGCCCAGTTGGCAAGTTTATTAATTTTACCGAGCGGTTTGGTGGCCGTTTTGTTCAAATCGTAGGCAATCAGCATGAAAACATAATTCTCATCATATAAAAAGAAGTCGATAATATTTTCTCCTTCGGGTGTTTCAATTCTGAAATCATGAATTGGAGGTTCGTAGCCTTCTTTTACCAGTATAGACTCCATATCGTGGTATTCCCAGTTCAGCGTGTCCTGCCACGGATAATTTTCTTCGGTGAACTCTTCCACCTCGCCGGTATTTTTGTTTTTGTAGTAGAAAATGTTATTGTATTCATCTTGTGGGGCATCTTCAGGAATTTCCATGCCTTCCGGAACGTTTACGCCCACTTTATACGGTCTGAAATCAAAAATTGGCAGATGGTTGTATGAATAAAATCCAGCCCATAGATATACAGCGGTAAAAATTCCTGCCAGAACAAACCGTGATTTCTTGCCCATAATTTCAGTCATGTCGTTCCGGTAGCGGAAAACAATGAGGGTGAGCCCCATCAAAACTATATTTTTATAAAATGTTTCCCAGTTGGAAATAACCAGTGCATCGCCAAAGCAGCCGCAGTCGGTTACCGGATTTTTCAAGGCAATCCAGAGCGTAAGCGGTAAAAAGAAAGCCATGAACAGTAGTGCCAGCCAGGAAAAAAAGCGGTGAAAAACATTAAAAAGAAGCCCAACACCAATGGCAAACTCGGCAAAAGCCAGAATTACACCCAGCGGAAAAGCAGCCCATAGAAGCCATTCAAAGCCCATTGCGTTAAAATAGTCGGTGAATTTGTATGCCGATCCCCAGGGATCAATTCCTTTTACAAAACCTGAGAAAATAAATGTTACACCCACCAGTATGCGGGCAATGTGTTTTATAATATTCATAATGAATTAACTTTGTGTATCGTCTTTGAAACTAATTTTTATGAGGGCAAACACAGCATAATTGATTATATCGAGATAATTGGCATCGATTCCTTCCGAAACTACTGTCTTTCCCTGGTTGTTTTCTATTTGTTTTATTCTTTTCAGCTTCATTAAAATCAAATCGGTGTAGGAACTCACGCGCATTTTCCGCCAGGCTTCGTCGTAATCGTGGTTTTTGTCTAACATTAGTCCCTTTGCCTGCTTAAAAAAGGAGTCGTACAATTCGAGTGTTTTTTCATTTTCAAGTTCGGTTTCCGATGGATTCAGTTTCAGTTGTATCAACCCAATTATCGCGTAATTGATGATTCCGATAAATTCGGGCCTGATTCCTTCGTCAACTTTCGAAATGCCCTTTTCTTCAATGCTTCTTATCCGGCTGGCTTTAATATAAATCTGATCGGTTAATGACTGGGGCCTCAAAATTCGCCACGCCGTTCCGTAATCTTCCATTTTTTTTGAAAAAACAGAACGGCAGGTGGCTATAACCTCGTCATATTGTTGATTTGTTTTTTCCATGCTCTTTAAATTGGGGCATAAAAATATTAAAATTTGAGGAATTTGAGGGGTTTTGTTATACATTTGTACAACTGTATTGTTTAACCATAAAACATTTTGCTTATGTTGATTACCCAGTCGGCGGGTAAATTCCTCAAACGGAAAAACTCGATCAACCTGGGTGGAAAACTTATTGAATTTTCCAACCCGGTAGTTATGGGAATCATAAATGTAACGCCCGATTCGTTTTACGACGGCGGAAAACTGGAGGACGAAAAAGTATTACTTTCAGCAGTTGAAAAAATGATAACCGACGGGGCCTCGTTTATCGATATTGGCGCTGTATCGACCAAACCGGGGGCAGCAATGGTTTCCACCAAAGAGGAGCTGGGAAGGCTTTTGCCTGCCGTACATGCAATCCGCAAAAACTTTCCGGGCATTCACCTGTCGGTCGATACATTCCGTTCGTGGGTGGCTGTGCGGGTTATCGACGAAATTGGCCCGATTATCGTAAACGATATTTCTGGCGGTACACTCGACTCAAAAATGTTTGAGACCATAGGTAAAATGAATGTGCCTTATATTTTAACGCATATTCAGGGCACCCCGCGAACAATGCAGGAGGACCCTCATTACGAAGATGTTGTAAGAGATGTTTCGAACTGGCTGAGTGAAAGGGTAAAAAAACTGACAAAACTGGGCGTGAAAGATGTTATTATTGATCCTGGATTTGGATTTGGAAAAAATATTCAGCATAATTATGATTTACTTAATCGTCTTGACTCGTTTAAGGTTTTTCAGCTCCCTGTAATGGTTGGGCTTAGTCGTAAGTCGATGATCTGTAAATTATTGAACTGTTCTCCTGAAGAAGCGCTGAACGGAACATCAGTTTTAAACAGCATGGCGCTTCTTGGGGGAGCTGACATTCTCAGGGTACACGATGTAAAGGAAGCCATCGAAGCCATAAAAATTTACGAAGCATTAAAATCGATTGTTAAATAATGCCGGCATTTATTACTATCCGTTTTCTCGATATTCTCGATATTATTCTGGTAGCCATTTTGTTGTACCAGCTTTATCGTTTGATTAAAGGCACTGTGGCATTCAATATTGTTATCGGCCTTTTTTCATTGTATTTGCTGTGGGTGATGGTGCGCGCGCTCAATATGCAACTGGTGGGTGCAATTATGGGCCGGTTTATTGAAGTAGGAGTTTTGGCACTTATTATTGTTTTTCATCCCGAAATCCGAAAGTTTTTGGTGTTTGTGGGAACCAACTACAATCTGAATCGCGTGTTTTCGCTCGACAGGCTTTTTAACGTTGGAAAAGAAGCCAGCATCAAGGACAGAGAAATTGAAGCACTTGCCGATGCCTGTTTTTCGCTTTCAAAATCAAAAACAGGTGCACTGATTGTGATTGCCGGCAACTCGGAACTGAATGACCAGATCAATACAGGAGAGCTGATGAATGCAGAAATTTCCTCTTCGCTTCTTCGAACTATATTTTTTAAAAACACACCACTACACGACGGTGCTGTAATTATTAAAAACAATAAAATTGCCGCTGCAGGATGCATTCTGCCACTCACTCAGCGTGATGTTGATAAAAGTTTGGGGCTTCGTCACCGGGCTGCTATCGGAATTACCGAAAACACCGATGCTATAACCATAATTGTTTCAGAAGAACGTGGTTCAGTTTCTTTTGTGAAAGAAGGCGATATAAAACGAAGGGTATCAAGGGAAGTGTTAATCGAATTCCTTGAGGAGCAATTAGGGAACAATTCTGCGAAAAATTAATTTTTATTTTTTTAGAAATCATTTAATCAGAACAGAACACATATGAACAGGATTTGTGAATTATTCAATGTAAAATACCCTGTTATTCAGGGAGGAATGGTTTGGTGTGCCGGATGGAAACTGGCATCGGCAGTGAGTAACAACGGTGGCCTGGGATTGATAGGTGCCGGTTCGATGCACCCTGAAACTCTCAGGGAACACATCGTGAAAATGAAACAGGCGACATCCAGACCATTTGGGGTGAACGTACCGCTGCTCTATCCTGAAACTGAAAAAATAATGGACATTATTGCCGAAAATAAAGTACCCATTGTATTTACATCGGCCGGAAGCCCCAAAAAGTGGACGGGCTGGCTCAAAGACCGTGGAATAAAAGTGGCGCATGTAGTTTCAGGTTCGGTGTTTGCACAGAAAAGCGAAGCTGCCGGCGTAGATGCTATTGTGGCAGAAGGTTTTGAAGCCGGCGGACACAACGGGCGGGACGAAACCACCACGCTCACTTTAATCCCTGCCGTACGAAAAGCAACCAGCCTGCCTTTGCTCGCTGCCGGTGGAATCGCTTCCGGACAATCGATGTTTGCCGCTATGGTTTTGGGAGCCGATGGCGTGCAGATTGGTTCCCGTTTTGCCATTTCTGAAGAATCATCGGCGCACATTGCTTTCAAAAAACATGTTGCAGAACTTGGCGAAGGCGGAACAAAACTGGTACTGAAAAAACTGGCACCGGTCCGGTTGGTTAAAAATGCATTCTTTAACCTGGTTGTTGAAGCTGAGAAAAGTGGTGCCTCGATTGAAGAATTATTGAAACTGCTGGGAAAAGGGCGGGCCAAAAAAGGAATTTTTGAAGGCGATTTGGATGAAGGAGAACTGGAAATAGGGCAGGTTTCAGCACAACTAAATGACATAAAACCGGTGAAGGAAATCATGGCGCAACTCATTGCCGAGTACCAACTGGCAAAACAACACGTTGTGTCTGAATCAAGATTTATATTTTAAGCAGCTTGCTACCTGTTTTGCTGCGTCGGAAACAAGGACTTCAATCGTTCGTCGAGGTTGAAATACTGAAAAGCCAAAAATGTGTAGGGAATTACCCAGAGCAGCGAGGTAATTACAGATGCAATCCCTGTCCATACCCAATAGGAAACTGAATAACCGGCAGCTACTGCCCCGGGCACGCTGCCACTTTCTGTCACCTCTCCGGCCAACATGTTGGGGACAGAAAGCAGGATGCTGGATAAATAAATGATAGTCACTCCGGTCAGGTTAATGAGAAAAGTGTTCCACCACTGCACGTTTACCAGCCGGAAGGAGCGTTGCATCGACTGCCCCAGATTATTCTTTTCAAAAAGATAAACCACTACCAGAATTGAAAAGGTGTTACCAAAATAAATTCCGGGTAAAACACAGAGGAAAAATCCTGCCAGCACTAGAAAAAATAGGACAAAACCTGCCTTAATTGCCTGCAACGAGTTTGAAAACAATTGCGAAGAAATGTCCGAAAGACTAAAATTATCTTTTCCCTCTTTTATGTAGGCTTCGAGATAGGTGTAGTAGGCTCCTACAAAAAGGGACTGCACAAAAATGGTAAACAGCGAGGCAAGGAAGAAATGCATATAAACCGGTCCAAAATTGGCCATCAGGGCTTCAGTGTCTTGAATGTCTATTTTTTCAAGGATATTGCGCTGCACATGCACCTGCAAAAATGCATTCACAATAATAAAAGGTAAAACGTATGTGCTTATGAGCCTGAAAACGGTTTTATATTCCTGTTTAATAAATTCAACCGAATCGCTGAATATTTCGGCGATTTCCCTTTTTTTTCGAAACTGAATTTCTCTTTCGGTCATTGAGGTTTTTGCTTTACTCTGAAGTGGTTTGATCTACCTGGTATTTATTGCGGTCGGTGGCGCTGCGCGAAACAAGTTCGCCCAAAAAGCCGGCCAGGAAAAACTGTGCTCCAATAATCATTGCCGTTAAAGCGATATAAAAATAGGGACTGTTGGTTAATAAGTTGCCCACAATTCCGTGCTTCAGCTGAATAATTTTTTCAACCCCCAGCCAGATGGCGGCAGCCAGACCAACCATAATCATCAGAATGCCGAGCACGCCAAAAAAGTGCATGGGGCGTTTTACAAACCGCGATATGAACATTACCGACAACAAATCGAGCGGCCCCCTGATAAAGCGTTCTACCCCGAATTTTGTTACACCATATTTTCGTTCGCTGTGCTGAACCACTTTTTCGCCAATGTTGTTGTAACCTGCCCATTTGGCCAAAACGGGAATGTAGCGGTGCATTTCGCCATAAACTTCAATGCTTTTTACCACATTTTTGCGGTACGCTTTCAGGCCACAGTTCATATCGTGCAATTTTATTCCCGTCATGCGGCGCACTGTCCAGTTATAAAATTTACTGGGCAAATTTTTGGTTAATACCGGATCTTTTCTTTTTTTCTTCCAGCCTGATACCAGGTCGTAGCCATCTTCCTTTACCATGCGGAAAAGTCCGGGGATTTCATCCGGGTTGTCCTGCAGGTCGGCATCCATGGTTATTACCACATCGCCCTGCACAATGTCAAATCCACAGAAAAGGGCAGCCGATTTTCCGTAATTCCGCCTGAACTTGATTCCTTTAATGTTTGAATTTTCTTTTTGAAGATTTTGGACCACCTTCCATGAATTGTCGTTGCTGCCATCGTCAATCATTATGATTTCGTATGAAAACCGGTTTTCATCCATCACGTTTTTAACCCACGAGGCCAGTTCCGGCAACGATTCCTCTTCATTAAACAAAGGTACAACTACGGAAATATCCATTCTTTTAATCGGTACTTTTTATTCTACAATATCTTCTGAGGGATTCTTTTTAGTAAAAATGGAGGTAATCAGAGAAATAATTAATCCAGCAAAAGTGCCAACCAAAATCCCTGAAAGAGCCATAATCCATGGTTTTTGAAACCGGCTGGCCATTTCTATTGCCATATCCATTTGCGCTTCAGGTACATTGCCCTGTTTTACAATTTGTTCTTCGGTGAAAAGTCGCAATTGCTCCTGCAACGAAGGATCGATTACAGTGTAGAGCAGGTAGGTGTAAATTGAAGATAACACAGATGCAAAGAGGACGGTTAATACGCCCACTCCCAGCGCCTGGCCGTAATTCATTGTGCCACCGAGCGTTTTTCGGTAGGCAAGCTGGGCTACAGCAACGCCGGCAATCATGATAGCGTAACTAACCCATTGTGAGGATTTTGAAAATGTATTTCCGGTTACATAGTAAACAACCGAAAGCAAAATAACAGCCACACCCAAATAAATTCCATAAGTAAGTGATGTTGACCAGATTGATGAAGATTTTTGTTCCATGATTATTTGTTTTTAAGGTAAAGTATCTTGCAAATATAGGCTATTTTTTTTCGGATGATAAATACAGTACCTAAAATATGTTGCAAAAGAACCTATTCAAAAACGCTGCAGGCGGCATTTACTATTGCTTTAAAATATTTTTAGTGAAACTTTCAGGTTTAATTTGTGGGATATATAAAATTTTCTACTTTTGTCGCCGGGTAAGTCCTGTGCGACCAGCTCCTGCTGAATTCCCCCAGAGTCGGAAGGCAGCAAGGGTAGGCGGTTGTAGCGGTGCGACACAGGTAGCTTACCCACTTTTTTTGACAGAAAAAAAAGGTATTGAAAGTTTGAAAAAAGGTTTGCAGATTAAAAAATAAATTCCTTACTTTGCGCCGCTGTTTTTAAAAAGCAAACGTTCTGAAAGTACTGAAAAGAAAGGCCGGATATAAAAACGGTTTGAAATAAGATGCCGGATTAGCTCAGTTGGCCAGAGCACGTGATTTGTAATCTCGGGGTCGTCAGTTCGAATCTGACATCCGGCTCAAAAAATATCCGGGGAGATACCGAAGCGGTCAAACGGGGCAGACTGTAAATCTGTTGGCTAAGCCTTCGTAGGTTCGAATCCTGCTCTCCCCACAATCAAAAGGGTTAAGTTGTTGAAATACAGTTTAATCCTTTTTTTATGTTCCGACATTTCCCAACTTTATTCAAATAAAATATTTAAAACACCGAAACGGTCAAACGGGGTCCCGAGTGCTCGGGATAAATCTGTTGGCTAAGCCTTCATAGGTTCCCCCAGAGGGAAGCCTTCGGCAGAATCCTGCTCTCCCCACATTTAAAAGGGTTAAGTTGTTGAAATACAGTTTAATCCTTTTTTCATGTTCCGACATTTTCCAACTTTATCCAAATAAAATATTTAAAACACCGAAGCGGTCAAACGGGGTTCCGAGCACTCGAGATAAATCTGTTGGCTAAGCCTTCGTAGGTTCTCCCAGAGGGATCACTTCGTGGTCCCAGAGGGATGCCTTCGGCAGAATCCTGCTCTCCCCACAATCAAAAGGGTTAAGTTGTTGAAATACAGTTTAATCCTTTTTTTATGTTCCGACATTTCCCAACTTTATTCAAATAAAATATTTAAAACACCGAAACGGTCAAACGGGGTCCCGAGCACTCGGGATAAATCTGTTGGCTAAGCCTTCGTAGGTTCTCCCAGAGGGATCACTTCGTGGTCCCAGAGGGATGCCTTCGGCAGGATCCTGCTCTCCCCACAATCAAAAGGGTTAAGTTGTTTAATATCAGCGTAATCTTTTTTTATTGCACAACATTCTGAAAAACTCATTAGTTTAGGGGGGCTTTCAGGCTAAAAATAGCTGAGGCTTTTCGCATCATTATTTTCCTGTGTTATGTTTCCTTCTTCCTGGTTTTTTATTGAAAATTTCTCGTTATGATTGCTCGCTGGCGGCCAATTATTAGTTATTTGTATAACCACGCCTTATCAAGAAGGGTAATGTCAGTAACAGATAATCCCGTTCCTGCCGTTCTGTCCCCGGCGCAGTTTCCCAATAAAATATGCTCATTGTCAGCAAAATGAATAGCGATATAACAATACCACCCATCAGGATCGGTATTTATATTTTTAATGTAATCCCATGTTTTTCCCTCGTCTTTCGAGATTGCTGTGGTAAGGGGCGTTCTTTTTCCTTTTATGTCAGGATTTGTTCCGTCATTATTATTCCACACCAGCAACCAGTCATTTGATCCCGGAATTTTTTCAATTGTGGCAGGAGATACAGGCGAGGGAATATTGCTTATTTCTATATGACTCCAGGTCTCTCCGCGATCGGAAGAAAAAGATAATTGCTGAAATCCTCCGCTCGCACGGATATACATCATAACACTTCCGTCCTTCATTTCAATCAATCCGGGTTCCTGGGTAATGATATCGGTAGTGTTGGGGACTTTTTCACTTGAGTGCCACGTTTCCCCATTGTCGTCAGAATAATAACTAAATAAATCTGCCTGATTTTTCCATTCTCCATCCGGTGTATTATGCAATGCCACCGGCATAACCAACCTTCCGTCTTCCAGTTGGATTACCCGGTCGTTATTGAGTACAAAATAGCCTTCTTTATCTGTAATGCAAGGAACAGCATCGCTCCATGATTTTGCTTCATCTTTGGAAATACGCATCATCGGGATACAATCTTCTGTTGAATTTTTTTTCAAATAAAACAGGGCAATATCGTTGTTTTGCAACCGCAATAACGAAACGGACATCACATTCATTTCCCCTTCATTGGCTACAATAACTTCATCCTCCTCTGTCCAGGTTTTTCCACCGTCATCCGAATAGCGACCCGCAAGAAAAGCGGGATCATGATCGTCACCAGCCCCCGCGGTATAGTGGCTATAAACAAACAAAACTCTCCCGTCTTTTAGATTTATAAAATCTCCCTCGCTGTTGCGGGGATTGTTCTCTGAAGGGGATAGTTTTAAAACTGTTGTAGGTTCAGTAATTTTTACATTTTCTTTTTTTTTACTTGAACAGGATGCAAATAAAAAAATCGTAGTCAGAGCAAAAAATCCCAAATGCTTTAGGTGCCAATGTTTTAAAAATTTTACTTCTTTCATCTCATTTAATTTTCTATCGGCATTAACCATTGTAATTTCAGAGTTGCGCTTTAAGGCTCACTTTGAAAAAAAATTGATATAATAAGTTTTCTGAACCTACAAAAAGTAATGCAATATCGCAATGCCATTCCTTACGAAAAGATATCGCATGAATATGACGATTGCAAAGTAGTTAGATTTAATAATATGAATATAGTCAAAGTGTTTAAATACCATTTTTATAAACAGATGATGTTTCCTGTAAAATTATCATATTTGCATTCAGTTTACCTGGAGAAAATGAAAGATAATTGGCCGCTTTTTACTGGACTCGCACTGTTGGCAGCAGGAATAATTTTCAGAATTATTTTTGATGCTGCCCCTTTCTCCACTATTTTAATTGGGGGCGGGATTTTTTTAAAAGTGTATTTTGTATTTTACCGGATTAAAAG
The DNA here is from genome assembly GCF_900141875.1 of Tangfeifania diversioriginum. Classification (GTDB taxonomy): domain Bacteria; phylum Bacteroidota; class Bacteroidia; order Bacteroidales; family Prolixibacteraceae; genus Tangfeifania; species Tangfeifania diversioriginum. Next base: position 128,990 of record NZ_FQZE01000004.1, read on the forward strand.
CACCAAATACCGGCCAGGGGTTGAGCTGTTATTCCTGATTTTAGGTTTAGCTTTTTTCTTTTCAGGAATGTATTTTGATAAATCATTCACGGTTATTGAACCGGTAATTTTAAAAGTTACAGGAATCATTTTGAAAGTGATTTTTGTACTTTTGTTCATTCAGAAAACCAAGATTAAATTAAAAAAATGATTAAAAAAGTTTTTGTAAGCCAAATAATCTTGTCCATTATGCTATTAATCCCATGCACATCAGCATTGGCACAGCATAATCACAGTCATGATTATGACCACCACGATGAGCATAAATTTCACATCGGAGTAGGAGCAGGAGCTGCATCTTTTTCGGGAGAAAGTGGTTTGGAACCAGCTCTGCATTTGCATTTACTACGGAAATTAAATGCCGAAAGCAATTGGAGTCTCGGGATAGGTTATGAGGGAATTATAGGTGAAGAATGGCACAATGGCGTGAATTTTTTGGTGAATTACCGGCCGTTTCATTTTCTTTCTTTTAACGCGGGCCCGGGGATAGTTTTCGAAAAAGAGCAGAACGAAACTGAAGTTTTGCCGGCTTTCCACGCTGAGAGTGTTTTTGAATTTACCATTTCCGGCATTCACCTTGGACCAATGCTGGGAGTTGGTTTTAACAAAGAACACACCCACTTTTCGGCCGGAATTCATTTGGGATTCGGATTTTAAGGCGCAATTTCGTTATTTTTATCGTGCTAACAAATAATGAGTAATGTCGCACAGAATAAATCAATTCAGCAATGGCGGTTTTATTGAATTTGACACCGGCAGTTTTGATGAATGGTGTGTATTTGTAACACGTTCAAATGGGAAACGCTTTGCCCCCACAGATATTCAGTATTTTTCGCGGCTTAAAAAACTTGGCGAGAAATATGGTTCATCGAAAATTTATGATGATTTTGTAGTTGTTTTTAACCGCACCCAACCCGGTGTAGATCCCAACACCCTGAAGTTAATCCATTTTCTCAGCCGGTTTTATGAAAAAGATGCGCTTGAAGTTGAAATCTGGTTTAACGTATTGTACGCAGGGATGATTGCCGAAGAGAACAAGGAAAAGGCCATTTTGGGCAAACGAATAAAAAGATTGGGGATGTACCAGGTTTTAATTGAGAATTTTAACCCCGAAGAGGCGGCTGTATTTAGCAAAGGAAAAAAGTGGAAGGAACTGCACCAGTTGATGAAAAAACGAGGCTTTTAACGTTCAAAATTACAACTCAAAATCGACAGGCATAGGATTTAAAAAACGGTTAACTGTAAATACAGGTATCTGGCTTCCGTGCACAATTTCAGAAACAAATTTTCCAATTTGTGTACCTGCCATGTTTGATTCCTGGTGGGTACGCAAAATTATCAACCCCGGATTTTCTTTTTTAATGTAATCGAGAATGACTTCATGTTTTTCCTTCCCCTTGGCTTTTAAAATATCCACATCGCATTTAATGTTCCTTTCAAGCAATATTTGCTTCAATTTTTCGGCATTTTTCCATGCCAGGCTTTTTTTTGCTGAAATATTTAAACTCAGGGAGGATACAATTTTTATGGTTGCTCCATATTTTTTTGCAAAATAGGTGGCCCACAACAGTTTCTTTTTTGTTGATTGTGAAATATCTACCGGGATGACAATTTTTTTAATTTCACCTACATAATAATTCTTGTTTACGCTTAACACAGGACATTCCGACCGGCTGATTATTTTATCAGTTTCCTCACGGGTTAAACCTCCTTCGGGTTCACTTTTATCGATAATCATAAATTCATAACCCCCCATTTTAGCTTGCCGTAACAACACTTTCCCGGGATTTCCCATTTTTACCCTGTAGGTTAAATTATCGCGTACTTTTCCTTGTATGGATTGTTCTACGACCTCCTGCAGGTGCCTAAGTGCTTCTTTCTGCAAATATTCGCTTATTTTGGGATTAAACAATCGTTTAAAAAAAGAGGGTTCATCAATAATGTTGTAAATAAAAATACGCATTCCCAATGCTTCCTGGAAAAACAGAGTTTGCTTTAGTACTCCTTCTCCTTCTTTATTGGGACGTACAAGTGCTAATATATTATTTGTTCTGTATCGCATTCAAAACTAATCTTTCGTTCATCCACAATATACGAAATTAAGTTGATGCTGGTTTACATATATTTTGTAAAACATATTTTCTTTTCAAAAAAAGCACTCAAATAATTTATCAGAATGGAAATAAAACTACTGCAGCCGCTTCGATACCTGGAATGCTTTTGCAGGATTTGTTACAAAGAGCTGGTGGACATCCTGCTGGCTGAGACCGGCATCGCGCAATGCGGGAATCAATATATTTTCGATGTCGGTAAATCCCCTGAAACTTCCGCCACCGGGCTCGCCGGGTTTGTACCAACCTGCATCGTGCGAGAAAAGCATATTTTTCAGAAATCCGTGCTTTTTCATTTGTTGTGCAAAATCGACAAAACGTTCTGTACGGTCTGGATTGAAATTATCGAAAGCAATCCAGGATCCAAGCGCTGCTGCTTCAAAATGTTTGTCGATATCTTTTTCGTTGTGGGCATGCGTCCAGATAAATGCTGACGGATGAATGCCATACTCTTCCAGAATTTTAATTTGTTCAAATGCAGGTTCTGCCAGCCCGGTATGCGACATAATGGTGAGGCCCGTTTCTTTGTGCGCCATGCAGGCGGCTTCCACAACTTTCCGGTTGATCTCTTCCAGTGGACCGCGCTCCACGGCAATTTTTATGAACCCGGGATAAACTCCAGTTTCTTCAATTCCGTTGCGGGCCTCGTCAATCCAGCGCTCGGCCAGTTGGGAGGCGGTTTCGGTAAACGCGTGTTCGGGCAGAAACTTAGCATTCACCGCACTGTAATAGCCTGTATTTGTAATAAGTTGAATACCCGATTTTTTACTGAGTATTTTTAGCAATTCCGGGTCGCGCCCCAAATATGCCGGTGTGCATTCTATTAGTGTTTTGTAGCCCATCTCTTTAATTTCAATGAGATAGGGGAGGACTTTCTCCACCACGCTGTCGCGATTCCAGCGATGGTATCCCGTACTGTCAGCCCCAATGAAATCAACCAGCAAATGTTCATGATGCAAGGTTTTGCCCATTGCTCCCGAAGGAATTTCTCCATTCACAGTTATCACTTTAGGTTCACGAATGTTGCATGATGTAAATATTGCAACCACAAAAAGTCCGATAAGTAGCTGATTTGCACTCATTATTTTCAAAATTTTGAAACAAGATACAAAATCGACGGAATTCAGAAAAATGAAAAGTGGGAGTAGGATTATTTAATTCTGCGGGCTTTTCTTTTTCTAACAACCAGAAAAGCTCCCGAAATGACGAGTACAGCACCCAAAATGGTAGTTAGCGAAAATCGTTCGTGGCTGATCCAACTCACTTCGAGCGAAGTCAGGATTCCCATGGTAATGAAGGTGATAATCGGGTTCAGAAAAATAATGACGCTTACTTTATTGGCTTCGATAAATTTCAGTGCCTGTGCCAGCGAGCTGTAGGCGATGAAAGTGTTTGCACCGAGAAACAGAATCAGCAACCACCAGGTCCAGTGAAGTTGGAGAACAGGCGCAAGATTAATAAAAGGCAGGTAAATAACTGCCGGAAAACCGAAAAGAAACAGGTTGAGCATTTGTCCGGGATGAACCGTTACCAGCTTTTTTTGCATGGTAGCATAAGCAGCCCAGGCCAGTGCACCACTCAGTGTAAACAAAACGCCGAGGTTATACTGCTCTTTTCCATCGAAAAATGCCAACAGCTGATCGCGGTAAAAAAAGGCAAATCCTGCCAGCGCCACAAAGAAACCAATCATTTGCCGGCGCGAGAGTTTTTCTTTGAAAATCAGGAACCCGGCCAGTGCCAGGGTAAGCGGACCAAACTGAATAAATAGCTGAGCGTTGCTCGGAGTGGTATAATTTATCCCCAACATAAAACCGAGGTAATTCCACGACAGTGCAATGGCTGCCAAAACCAGCAGAAAGGGTGGTTTTATCAGAATCTTCAGGCTGGAAGGAGAGCGATATAACTGCCAGCCTAGCAGAATGACAAAAGCAATAAAAAAGCGAAACCAAACAATAGTAATCGGTTCAATCTCCTGAACCGCCACTTTTAACGCGATGGCCAGAAAGCCCCAGAAGAAGGCGGTTACACAAGCATAAATAATACCTTTTGTTTGGTTTTGCATATTTGAATTTCTTGAATCAGGCAAATAAAATCTGCCGTATTATTTCTGAAGCTGCAGAATCCGAATCAGATTTTTGTTAATTTCTTTTACAACACTTTCTTCCAGTGTTCCTAATCTTCCAAGAACAATTTCTTTATCTAAAGTGGCGATTTTATTTAAGCGAATTACTGAGTCTTTTTTTAATCCATTTCCGAAAGTTGGTTTTACCACGATGTCAGATATACTTTTTCTTTCAAATTTAGTTGTAATAAAGCAGACAGTAACATCTTCCGGTGAACTAATCAGCACAAGTGCCGGACGTTTCTTATTCCCCATTAAATCAGTAAATGGGAAAGGAACGAGAATAATATCACCTTTTTTCACTTATATTTTTCCTTTAAGTCATTAACGGTATAAAGGTCTTCCTCATCATTTAAATATTCAAATGATTTGGATTCGCTTGTCAATTCCTGTATACCTTCAGTGAGTAATTTGTCTTCAGTCCTTTTTAGAAGAAAATCAACAAAATCTTTAACCTCTATCAGCCTTTCTTCTGAAAGCTGGTTCAAATTTTTTACCGTCTTTTTTATAATAGCCTCGCGCTGTTCCATATTAATACATTTTTTATAAAGATAAAAAGAATCAGCTAGCCACGCAATTGTGCACCCAGGTCGCGTTCAAATGCTGCCAGCAGTTTTTTCATCGTTTTGTCAATCTGCTTATCTTTTAACGTGCGGTTTTCGTCGCGGAGTGTAAATTTCACAGCATACGATTTCTTATCCTCCGGAATTCCTTTTCCTTCATATACATCGAACAGGCCAACATCCTTCAGTATTTTCCGCTCGGTTTTGAAAGCTGCATCTTTAATCTGCTGGAAGGTGACATTTTTATCAATCAGCAGGGCCAAATCGCGGCGTACGGATGGAAATTTTGGCAACTCGCTAAAAGTAACTGCATGTTTTTTCTGATGGTCGAGTAAGGTTTCAAACCAGAAATCGGCATAATAAACCGGGTTGTCGATTTCAAATTTGGTCTGGAACTTTTTCGACACAATCCCCATTTCAAGCACAGTCTTGTTGTTGTTCTGGTAATTCAGCCCTTCAGCAAACAATTCATTTTCTGTGCCTGAAATTTGAAGCTGCTCCAAATTAAATCCAAAGCGTTTCAGTAAATTTTCGGCGATGGATTTCAACTGGAAAAAGCTGCTCTGTTTTTGTTCCTCTTCCCAGCTTTCGGCCGATTGGGCACCGGTAATAAACAGACCGAGGTGCTCCTCTTCGTGGTAGTTACTCACCGGGTTGTTTTTCTTTTCGGTGCCTTTAAAGAAGTAGCAGTTCCCGAATTCGTAGAGTTTCAAATCCTTATTCTGGCGGTTGGCGTTGTACGAAATGCATTCCAGTCCGCCAAACAGCAGTGTCTGCCGCATTCCGTTCAGGTCGGCGCTGAGCGGGTTCAGCAAGTTCACTGTATTTTCACGCTTGTAATTTTCCAGCCCTTCGTAATACATTTCTTTGGTAAGCGAATTCGACCATATTTCGTTAAAACCCTGTGCGGTCAGCATTTCGGCAGCCAGGTTGCGCAACTGGTCGGGATCGGGTTTCTGCGCATATTGCAATGATGCTCTTATCTGTGAGGGAGTTTCCACATTATTGTACCCGTAAATACGCAGGATTTCTTCAATCACATCGGCTTCTCGTTTCACATCCACGCGGTAGGGCGGTACTTTCAAATCGAGGCCTTTTTCGTTCTCGCCTTCAATGTCTATTTCGAGTGAAGCAAGAATCGTCTTCACTTGTTCTTTTTCCAGTTCTTTTCCAATCAACCGTGTGAGGTTGAACCATGAGAGATGCACCGGGAAATGTTCGGCTTTTTCAGGGTACACATCTACAATCTCGGAAGTAATGGTTCCGCCAGCGAGCTCTTTCATCAGCAGGGCCGCTCTTTTGAGGGCGTAAATTACACCGTTGGGATCGGTACCGCGTTCGAAGCGAAACGATGCATCCGTGTTGAGTCCGTGGCGGCGCGCAGTTTTGCGGATGTAAACAGGGTTGAACCAGGCACTTTCCAGAAAAATACTTTTGGTCGTTTCTTTTACGCCCGACTGGATGCCGCCGAAAACACCGCCAATGCACATCGGTGCTTCGGTATTGCAAATCATCAGGTCGTCGGCGTGGAGTTTGCGCTCCACTTCGTCGAGGGTGGTAAATTTTGTGCCTTCATTTAGCGTGCTCACCACCACTTTGTTGCCGGTAATTTCGTCGGCATCGAATGCGTGCAGCGGCTGACCGGTTTCAAAAAGCACGTAGTTGGTAATGTCAACCACATTGTTAATCGGTGTGTGCCCAATGGCTTTCAACCGGTTTTTGAGCCAGTCGGGCGACTCTTTTATTTCGAGGTTGGAGATGGTAACTCCTGCATAACGCGGACAGGCATCCGGGGTTTTTACTTCTACCGGGATCTCCAAATTATGGTTGTCTGTTTTAAAATTTGCTACTGAAGGGCGAGTGTATTTTGTAGGTATTTGCTGGTTCAGGAAGGCTGCCAAATCGCGGGCCACGCCAATGTGCGACGCGCCATCGATGCGGTTGGGTGTGAGGTCGATTTCAATCACCCAGTCCGATTTCACGTTAAAAATTTCTTTGGCCGGCTGGCCCACTTCGGTATTTTCATCGAGCACAATGATTCCTTCGTGATTGGTGCCGATGCCGATTTCATCTTCGGCGCAAATCATTCCCTGGGAAACCTCGCCTCTGATTTTCATTTTTTTCAGTGTCAGTTCCTGGTCGCCCATATAGAGCGTGGTACCCACCGGTGCCACCACCACTTTCTGGCCGGCAGCCACGTTGGGTGCCCCGCACACAATACGCAGCTCTTCGCCGGTGCCGATGTCAACCGTTGTTTTGCTCAGGTGATCTGAATTGGGATGCGGCGCGCAGGAGAGTACTTTGCCTGTTACCAGGCCTTTCATACCCCCTTTTACGGTTTCCACTTCTTCCAGGCTCCCCACTTCCAGACCAGTTTGGGTGAGTATTTCGCAAATTTCTTCAGGTGATTGATCCAGTTTGATGTAATCTTTTAACCAGGAATACGATATCTTCATTTTTAATGGTTTTTGCTCAATTTTTATGAATCCGACAAAAGTAAATATTTTTTATTTGAATGCCACGAATCTGGAATGATTAGGGGAATGCGTGCAAAATGATTTAAAGTTCTGCATACATAAAATTCTTAACGGAATGGCCGCCAGCGGGTCGTTAAAATGTTGTCAGATGGCCGATTATAAAACAGAGAGAGCCGTTAATCGAAGAGAAGCCTCCGTAACGGCTCACCTGTTATCTGCTCGATTACATGTTGCCTTTTATTCAGAATACTTTTTGAAAATTGTTGTCGCGATGTGACCGCCAAATCCAAAGGTGTTACTCATAGCATAATCCACTTGTCTTTTTTGTGCAGTTCCTAATGTCAGATTAAAATTGTCTTTAAAATCGGGTTCTATGTCCACTGCGTTAATGGTAGGCGGAACAATATCGTTTTGAATAGCTTTGATACAAGCAATTGCTTCGACTGCTCCTGCCGCACCTAACAAATGCCCTGTCATTGACTTTGTCGCACTAATGTTTAATTTATTTTGTCTGCCGAAAACTCTTTCTATAGCTTTCATTTCACTAATGTCGCCCGGGGGTGTTGATGTGGCGTGAGTGTTTAAATAGTCGATGTCTTCTGTTGATATATTTGCATCTTCCAGGGCTGCAATCATTCCTAAATATGCTCCTTCGCCCTCCGGGTGTGTGCCTGTAAGATGGTATGCGTCGGCTGCCATACCTCCGCCAACAATTTCGGCAATGATTGGTGCATTGCGTTTAACAGCGTGTTCGTAGCTTTCCAGGATAATTGCACCTGCACCTTCGCCCATTACAAAACCGTCCCGATTTATGTCAAAAGGCCTTGAAGCAATTTTAGGATTCTCATTGTATGTAGATAAGGCTCTTGAAGCATTGAAACCGCCAATACTGCCTTCTGTTATAGGTGCTTCTGAACCACCTGTTATTATCATATCTGCTTTTCCCCACTTGATATAATTAAAAACGTCAATAATGGCAGTATTGGAAGTAGCACAAGCGGAAACGGTTGTGAAATTTACTCCCCGCAGGCCGTATTTAATTGATATAACCCCCGATGCAATATCAACAATCATTTTTGGAATAAAGAAAGGGTTAAACCGCGGAGTGCCATCTCCTTGTGCAAATTCAGTTATTTGTTGTTCAAAGGTGCCAATGCCTCCATTACCCGACCCCCAAATAACACCAATGCGATTTTTGTTTAGGTTTTCGAGATTGGTGTTGCTGTTCTTTATGGCTTCTTCCACAGCAATTAAAGCATACTGTGTAAATAAATCATATTTTCTTGCTTCAGCTTTTGGGATATAATTCAACGGGTCAAAGTTTTTAAGTTCGCATGCAAACTTTGTTTTGAATTTTTCCGGGTTAAATTTTGTAATCGGTGCTGCTCCACTGACACCATTTTTAAGCGATTCCCAAAAATCATTCACATTATTTCCAATAGGAGTTAACGCACCCATTCCGGTTATAACTACTCGTTTCATACTATTACTGGATTAAATCGTTTATAATTGTCTCTTTTATTTGCTGAAAATCCTGGTTATAAGTTAATCTTGACAGTTGCTCCGCTCCAAGAATATTGGTAATTATCATTAAGGCTTTATTCCTGTCATCAATCGTATAATTAAAAACACCTTTACCCTTTCCTTCTTCAAGAGTTTTGGTCAACCATCTCAAGGTATTGTCAGTAAGTTTTTTAAGTTCATTTTGGATTGCTAATTCAAAAGTGAGGTAATCATTTGTCAGCGAGCCTAAAATACTAATCTTATCTTCTGATTTTGCCACAGAATAAACCGTAAAAAACATCTTTATCTTATTCAATGGAGAGTAATTTTTGACCTTTAGCTCGAATTTTTCTAATTGCTTTAAATGTTTTTGGATAATGGCAATTATCAAATCCGATTTCGACGGGAAATGGTAATGAATAGAGGCATTTTTTATTCCCAGATGTTTAGATATATCGCTAAAACTAAATGCATTGCATCCTTTTTGCCGGATGTGTATATCTGCTATTTGTATAATTTTCTCCTTTGTATTCATTACACAAATATATCTACCTATTAGTTGGTAGGCAAATATTTTAAAAAGAAATTTAAAACTTTTCAGTTCAATGTGGTTTTTTATTCTGCCGGTTGAAAACAGTTAATTTTTGATTACCGAAAAAATGTTCAGGATAAAGTAGAATCTGATTTATTTATTTTGGGCAGTGCGAAGGGGAATTAGAAATGGAGGTTAGCACATCATATTACTTTTTTCTATCTTTAAAAGTATCTGTTGAAAGCTCTTTCTGGAACTCATCTAACACATCGCGTGCTTCACGACGGCTTGATTCGTAACGTTTTTTACTGAATATCCCGGTTGACATATCTTGCAGTTCATCATGGACGTTTTCCAGCGACTCGATGATAGTATTCTGAAAGAGAGCTGCACATTTCAGGCAGGGATATTCCTTCAGTTCAATGGTTTTATCTAATGCATCTTTTAATGCAGCAATCGATTCTTTATAATCCTTTCTGTGCCGGTATTCCTGAAATTTCAAATAGTTTTCATTAATGACAGAAAGATGTTCTTTACACTTTTCACCTCCAAACTGGCAATCCTGTAATTCAATTTTATTGGGGCTTGAACTATCATCTCCTTTGGCAGTTCCAGAAAACAACCCACGTCTCGATTTTCCCATATTAAAAGATTATCCCTCAAATAAAACAATTAATTTTTTAATCTTCAACATTTCAGTGTTTTTTCATTTCGTCCTTAAATATTTGGAAGGTTTCAATATTGTTATTCAGGTTAATTTTGATGATTTTCGGGAAGTAGATTTCTTCGTCGTTCACCAACCTTTCAAAATCAAAATTATTTATGTTGTATGTGATAATAAGTTCATCCGATTTGAATCCATCCTTTTCCCGTTCCATCCTGGTCAATGAATGTGTCGCTGAACAACCAGAGAATTTTGCCCTGTCCGAGTTCAATGGTTGCAGCGCCATCAGCACCCCGCCAGTACTTGTCCTTTTTGAAAATTGAATTATCAATTTCTGTCACATTAATATTCTTCTTCTGTGCCGTTAAAAAGGATGGTAACAAACAAAGTATCAGTAGTATTTTTTGCATGATTTCAGAAATTTATGGCAATGTATTTAGTTTTGCTTCCACAACGTGTTCATCAGCCCAAAGCACAAATCATCAATTTTGCCGGTTTTCTGATGAAAAGCAGAAACGTTCGACAATATAATTATTCCGTGTTTGTTTTCGGTGTCCAACGCCATTGACGAGGTATATCCGCCGGTTCCGCCATTGTGCCAAAATATTTCGTTTTTCCCGTTATTGGCTTTTATGATGTGCCATCCCAGGCCCATTTGCATTTGGTCGCTTACAGTAAAAGTGGGTTGCCTGGTTAAGTTCAGTTCAGTATTGTTCGTGTCAAACTGTGCGAGGGCAAACCTGGCCAGGTCATTGGCCGAAGATAGAATTCCGCCGGCGCCAACCAGCACATTCAAATCCCAGTTGGAAGTTTCATCTCCTTTGCCGTCAAGCCCTTTAATTAATCTATTTTTCACTTCATCGCGGTTAGTTGTTGACGATGCCATTTCATATCTTGAAAAAATATGCTCATTCAGCAATTCCTCATAAGTTTTATTTGAAATGTGGGCCAAGAGGTATCCCAAAAGTCCTGCTCCCAGGTTTGAATATTCAAACCCGTCACCTGGCGACCGCTGGAGTTTCATCTCTTCGGTTAAATATTCCTTTAGTTTCTTTTGGTCGTAGTTTTTATAAGGATTGGAGGGATCGACAAAAAGTAAATTTAAATTGGACGGCAGCCTGGGGAGTCCGGAAGTATGATTGGCCAGTTGTTTAAAAGTTATTTTTTCGCCAATATTCATTTCAATGTCGGTGAAATCCTGAATGGGGTCGTTCAGTTCAAGTTTGCCGTTTTCCACAAAACTTGCCAGCAGGGTAGATGTAAATACTTTGCTGATGGAACCAATCTCAAATATTTTATGGCGATTGTTAATTTGTTGAATAGTATCATTGTTTCGCTTAATCCCGAAAAATTTAACAACGCCGCTGTTGATAATGGCAACTGAGAGTTGGGTGTTTTCAGGAAACGATTTTGATTTTTCGTAAATGAGTTCAGTTTGTTGGCGGGAAATTCCGGGACTGGCATTTGGTAGTCCGTTTACGGCTGCCGGAGTTTGGCAGCAGGTATATCCAACTATGAATAAACCAATAATTGTGGCTACTAATTTTCTCATTTTTCTATGGTAATATTGTATTTTTCTAAAAGGCCTGAAATGCCCAAAATTGAAAATTTTGCTTTCGCAACACGGTTAATTTCGGGGTCAATGGAATAGTTGTACGAAGACCTGAAGTCAGCCTTTTCGATATTCGTATTTTCAAAAAGAGCACCCGATAAATCACAATTCTCAAAAACTGAATTTGTGAGATCACACGCTGCAAATTCTACTTCCTGCAGTTGCGAATTTTTGAAAACTGTCTTTTTAATTTTTGTGTTGTAAAACGAGGAGTGATTCAGCTGACAACCGTCAAACGAAAAGGAAAGGCCAAATTCATTGCAGGCATCGAACCGGAGTCCCAGCATTTTGCAGCCGCGGAATAGGCAGTCCCGAAATGCTGTTTTTGTCAGTTGCGCCAAACTCAAATCGCAACTGTTAAATGTGCAGTCGGTGAAAATAAAACCGGATAGATCGCTGCTTGCGAAGTTGCAATTTTCGAATGTGCAATTTTCATATTCGCCTATTGTTAGCGAGCCTTGTACAAAATCGTTCTGGCTGACTATTTTATCGTGGATGTATGTTTCCTGCATTTTCTGAATTATTAATTGTGGTGTTTTTTTATTTTCGGTTGATTTATGATTGCCCATTCCATTCGTTATAAAATTCTTCAAGAAACTGCTCCATGAATCGATGCCGGTGCTCTGCTATTGATTTTCCGGTGTTGGTATTCATCCTATCTTTGAGCAGAAACAGTTTTTCATAAAAATGGTTGATCGTTGGTGCGTTGCTGTTTTTATATTCTTTGCGGGTCATATTAAAATTGGGTTTAATCTCAGGATTATACATTTCATTCCCTCTGTAACCACCGTAATTGAATGTCCGCGCAACTCCAATCGCGCCCATGGCATCCAGTCTGTCAGCATCCTGTACCACATCAAGTTCGGGTGATTTGAACTTTTGAGTGGTATTTCCTCCTTTGAAAGAAATATTTGAAATAATATTTTCACCATGGGTAATTATTTCTTCTTCAATGCTTAATGAGGTCAAAAAGCCTCTTGCCTTGCGTGGCCCTATCATTTCGTCTCCATCATGAAATTTAGAATCGGCAATGTCGTGCAGCAAAGCGCCAAGTTCAACAACAAAATTGTTAACATTTTCAGTTTGAGCGATATGTTTAGACAGTTTCCAAACACGGTAAACGTGCCACCAGTCATGCCCTCCTTCCGCATTCGATAACGTTGCTTTTGTAAAATCTATGGTTTTTTGAATTACTGTTTCCTTATCCATATTATTGGCAGATTAAAAGAATTTGGTAAATATAACCACTGGCAAAGAAAAATTAGTAATGAATTGCAGCTATTTCTCGGTGATTTTTAGTCCCAGACGTATAATAATTGGGTGACTGGTTGAGAAGAATTTTTTTGATTGGAAAGGAAGCTGAACGGCAAGGAGAAGATTCCGGTTCTGCTTTGTTCATCAAGCAATTGTTTCTGGGGTGGGGTTTGTGATGGATTAATTCTGTTTTTACTCGGCCTTGTTGTCATTGCCGAGAAATTACTCCGGCTCCATAAATAATAGAACCATTCTATTCTGTTGCGTGCCCGGTTTTTATTAACTTTACTATGATTTTAGTAAAGTATCAGAAAAGATAGAACCTGTCAAAATGAGAAAAAAAGCAGACGATTATTACGACAAGAAAATTGATAATGACCTAAAAAAGAAGGAGCTTGAAAAAAAGTACGGAGCTTATTTTTCTGAGGATAGTGAACTTCCCCCGGAAATGGAAAATCAATGGCTGAATTCAATCGACGAGTTTGAAAAACAGTTTGATAATGCAAAAACTATCACTGTTTGGGAATATATGGATAAGCCTTCTTTCAAAACGAAAGATGAACTAAAGTCACATGAAATTTCAAATGAGTTGGAACGGTTATTTGAATTGATGGGGGAAAGTAATATAACATTAAGTACCCTTTGTGATGTTGAAGATGCTGAATTATACCGCTTTATTACTGAAGAACTATTTCAACATGAAATGGATGACATTCGGATACCAGGGATGATGAGTTGTTTTACCTATGAAGAATTTCATCCCAACGCGAAGCTGGACATTGAACAGTCCATTGATTATTTTTTTAGAATGACAATGGCAAAGATGGAAAATATTGGTGGAACAGGCTACGATATGCTATATGTAGATATCGAGGATCACAGGGATTCAAATGGCAATAAAATTGATAAACAAAAAATTATTGACAGCATCAATAATTTTTTAGGCTCGTTCGATTCATTTGAAATTGTTACATACAACGAAAAAACTTTTGAAATCAATCAGGAAGAAACCGATGCCAAAGTAACTTTTACCATTTATTTTAAAGGTTTATACGAAAACAGTAATGAAACATGCGATTTCAGAGGTGACGGATGTTTCAAGCTAAAGCCGAGTGAATATGGTGGATGGGAAATGTACCATATTGATTTACCGGGGGGAAGCATTGTTTATTTGTAAATTTCTCAAATCCGCAATTAAAAAATTTGGTTTGAAAAGTAACAACTATTAGGTTTACGTTGGTGTTTTTTGTGCTTTTTTGTATTGCTGGCACGCTACATACACATAAACTTGATTACAAAATATTTTTTTGGAGCAGTTGTTCCTGGCTGATCTATGAATCATATTTTCTATATTTCAGTAAACCGCACATGATCAATGAGTTGTCTTTGTGTTTTAAGCATAGATTTCCGTTTGTCTGTTAACCTGCTCATGAAATTTACTCTAATAAAAGGTGATAATTCTTCGATGTAAACAGCTTTAGCACACATTGCCTGCCTTGTTTTACCCATTTTGAAGGGACAACCATGAAGCGGAAGATAAATTTTTTCAATCTGAAGTTTGGCCTGATAAAATCAAGTTTCTTGCTGACAAATTCGGTGAGAAAATGAAACAGGTTGCGGCAAATAGCCATCATTACAAGGAATACGGTGTTTTCATGCAAAAATGAAAAAGGCATTTTCTTCCACAGGAAATCATTGTTCATTTCATCGAACAGGCGTTCGCTATCGCCCCTGTCGTTATAAAATTCAACAACTACTTTGTCTATCATTTCATAGTTGTTGGTCATGATTGCCCTGTAAGTAAAGCTGTCACCGGTAAAAAGGTCACCCTGCCCGTCTGCTTTTTTCTCACGGCTAATCACGTAACGGTAAGTCTTATCCCACCCGAACGGTGCATATTCGATAGAGGCCACTTGATATTCTTTAAAACCAATAGTAGCTGTTTCTCAATCGGTTATTTTCCTGATATCGTCATACAGGTTGCCACAGCGTTGTGCCCTGATGTAAAAACAGGTACTGTTGGCTTCCACTACCGGGATTATTGTTTTGTCAAACAAACCGCAGTCCATACGGCTGTGTTTTGGTCTAATACCGGACTCTTCCAGCAGATCGTATGCCCGTTTCAGCGTTTCTGCCTGTTTGTACTTTACATTGCTGTTCCCGTTCCGGTTTTCAATGCAAACAGGATAGTTGCCGATTGATGCGATGCCCGGAAAGTACCCATCGGCATGTTTGTAACTGCGTCTGGAATCATTTTTTTCTGTGGGTATAAACTGGTTATCGTAATCAAAAATATAATCCCCATATTCAGACGACAACTGGCCCGTTTGCACCAACAGCTTAATCATAAGCCTGTTCATGACAATATTAATATTGAAATCGTGCCGGATATTTGTTTCTGAAACAATGGTTTCTTTTTCCGTTGCCAACTCTTTTTGCATCCTCAGTAAAGTATCGGCAGAACAAACATCAAAGTTTTTCACCTGGCCTAACTCCCGGCGCAGGTGTTCGGTGATGTCCTCGGCACATTCCCCACCGCAAAGGGTCATCAATAAATACGACCGAAAAAGGTCACTGTAACGATATTGCGCCCTAACACCGCAACTACCAAGCATTTGGTCAATTATGCTAAAAACTTGTGTGTTATCAATTATTGAATCTGCGAAATTTATCCCGCCAAAAGAATTGATTTTTGAAGTAGAATATGTAATTTTCATCCGCGACGATGTTTTTCACCTAAATAAGTGAAAAATATTTAATCGGGCAAGCTTTGTAAACATTGACTTTACAGGGCTTCCCGATTTTTTAAGATACTAACGTGCGGATTTGAGGGAATTTGGAACAAGGATTTATTTATAACTTACAGGAAGTACAGTTTGGCTATGATCTTGAATGTTTCTTCGATTTTTATAAGGTGATTAGTTGTGAGAGAGTCTGGTTTAAATTAGCCGATTATTTGTAAATTTAAAGCCTTAAACATTATGTCATGAATCTGTATTTAGTAGGTGATAGCGAATTTGTCGAACATTTATCCAAAATTATTATTGACAACCTGGGCAATAATAATTTTGGGGTAAACGAATTCATAACAGCCACGGGCCTAAATCGTAATTACGTAAGCCGAAGAATAAAATCGATTAAGAAAACTACTATCAACCAGTTTATGACAGAAATCAGGCTGGAAAAAGCACGTGAATTTCTTCTCAAAGGAACATACACGGCTGCTGAGGTTTCGTACAATACAGGATTCAGAACTCCTTCCTATTTTAACCGATGCTTTCATGAGTATTTTGGTTATACGCCCGGGGATATTAAAAAAGAACAACCAATATATCTGAAAGCACGATTTCTGACAGTGAAACGGTGATTATTCCCAACAGTACAGCGAGCTCTGGAGAATTATTTAAATCAAAAAAGGTAAGACTCATATCCTTCGTTGCTCTGTTTTTTGTTCTTGCCGGATCAATTTTCTTGTCCATTTATTTATTTCAAAACCCGCCGTTACGTAAACAAAAATCCATTGCTGTATTACCATTTAAAAACCTGAGCGAAAATGAAGAAAACAGGTATTTTGCCGATGGGGTTGTGGAAGATATTCTCGACCGGCTGACGAAAATCGGCGAACTCAAAGTGGTATCCCGGACATCAGTAGAGCAATTCAGGGAAAGCAAGGAGAGTGCACCTGAAATAGGTAAAAAACTGGGGGTAAATTATCTGCTGGAAGGCAGTGTGCAACGTCATGAGGGCAAAGTAAGAATAACCATTCAGCTGATTGATGCAAAAAATGACCGGCATATTCTTTCTGAAAAGATTGATCGGGATATGCAGGATATTTTCTTAATGGAAAGTGAGATCGCCAAATTAATTGCAGACAAGTTACAGGCAGCCATTTCCCCTGAAGAAAAACAAATGATTGAAAAAGTGCACACCCACAATTCAGCGGCTTACGATTATTATTTAATGGGACGTTATTACTGGAATAACCGTTCTCTGGAATCAATAAATAAAAGCCAGGAGTTTTTTGAGAAAGCCATTAAAGCAGATTCAACCTATGCGCTGGCCTACGCGGGACTTGCCGATGCGTATTACTCTCAAACCAGGTTTAGCGAGACTCCGGTGGAAGGGTATAACAAAGCAGTTAATCTGGCAAATAAAGCGCTGAAACTTGATGCAAACCTTCCGGAAGGGTATATTATTCTTGGCGTCGTTTATTCGAATGGCTACTGGCAATGGGTTGAGTCACGAAAGTATTTCGAAAAAGCAATGAACCTGGATAGTAATAATGTGGTAACCCTGCATTACTATTCCGATTTGCTCAGCAACATTGGTGAATTTGAAGCGTCACGGAAATATATTGACCGTGCCATTGAAATCGCTCCATATTCGGCAATAAACAGAATATTGAGCGCTTACTTTTATTATCAGGAGCAAAAAGCAGAAGAAGCACTTCAGGAAGTATTAATTTTGGAGGAACTGCTGGGAGATCAGGCAGATCACCAGGGTGAGTTGTTTGTGTGTTATCTGTATGCAGGCGATACTGTGTCTGCATTGCAGATGATGAAGAAATATTTTGAAACAAGTCCCGATTACAGCGAATTCAAAGCGTACGCTAATCAGATTTTACCGGTTTACAATGCATACGGGTTAAGCGGTTTGTATAAAATGATGTATAAAAATCCACCCGGCTACTGGTATGCGGTAAATATGGATTCGCTCAATACAGCAATGAATTTCCTTGATGAAGCGTACAAAAACCGATCGCCCCGGTTGGCACACATGTTACTTGACCGCCAGTATGAAAAACTACATGATAACCCCCGCTTTATGGAGATAGTTGAGAAAACTCATTTAACTCCGTATTATAGTTTACGTTACAAAAAATAATTGAATCAGGCATTTAATAAACACACATATTATTTTCATTCAGAACCACCAAAATTCAAATTTTACAAGTTTCTCGAAAATTCTGCAAGAAATCATCAGAAATTGAAAGTTAATCTCCATTTTTTATCACTACTCCGGGCATTTTTTTCCCGAAATTAAAATAGTGAATATGTGTTTTTTATTTTAAATAAAACAAAGTTATGAAAACGCTGAGGTACTTTATTCCGGTAATAATCTGTCTTTTCGCAGGTGGAATACTGAAGGCACAGGTTGCCGTTGATCCCATCCAAAAAACCTACAAAATTGGTGGTTCATCAGAACTGTTCAAGATCTGGACCACAAATACCCTAACAATTTCGGGCGATGCAGTCCTGGATGTTGACACTTCGCTGAATAAAATCACCAATTTAGACGGATCCGGAGCACTGACGAAATATTTGGACCGAAAAAAAACGGCCTGTGCTGTGGGCGATTTCGATGGAGACGGAGACGATGATGTGGTCACTGTTGTAAATAATTCGGAGGAAATATGGATTCGGATACCGCTGATAGGCGATGATCTCAAAATTAAAGGAGCCAGGGAATTTAATTTAAACGTCAAAGAGAATGATTATACCCGGATGAGGATGATTGCCGGAAATTTTGACGGCGATCCGCAGGATGAGTTTGCCATCTGCTATTATTATGATTATGGTACTATTGAGCCCTGGTTAAGGCTTTTTAAAACAGATTCAGCATTAAATATTCAGGAAATTGCCGCTTTGCAGCCGGGTGATGGACGTAAAATGGCTGACATAGCTGCAGGGGATACGGATGGCGACGGAATGGATGAGATTGTAGTAGTGACAAACAAAGCAATACCAACCCGGAAAGAAGGTTCAGAATATCCGATATTTATTTCAACATACGATTTGAATATACTTAAACTTGTAAATGGACAACTGACAGGAAATAAAAAAGAGTGTAAACCTCAAAATTATGGGGCTGACTATGGGAGTTATTATCCCGACCGGGGAAGTGTCATCAATGAAATGAGAATTGCCTGCGGAGATCTGAACAATGATGGCAAGGATGAGGTTTTTGTGGGATGGTCATTCTATTATTGTCACAATCGCTTTGAAGAATGTGCTTCCTGGAATTTTTTAGGCAACTGCACGAAAACAGAATGGAGAAATGAATTTAGCAACAGAACATATTTGAATGCATTTAAAATAAACGGGAATTCTTTTGAGAATTGGTTCAACATAGAGCCAGGACTTGCTTTTGGGTTTGAACAGAGAAATACATCGTCAGATCAGCACATTGCCATGACACTTAAATGTGAACCACTGGAAAACCTGGGCAGGGATGTGATTCTGATAAACGATCATCATTTCATTTATGCTTTTTGGCTTGATGGTAATAGCCAATTGAAAGCAAGAACTTTAGCTCCCTCAATTGGCTATCATCTGAATCTTCAGGGCAACGAAGTTTTTACAGTGGCCGATCTGAATCCCGACCCGGCAAATTTAAACTTCAACAAAGAGGTGATCATGCTGCAATCGGATAAAAGTGCACCAGAACAATTAAATGCCAGGTACAACGGATTAGTCAGGATGGGAATCGCCACTATCGATCAAATTACCACTGAAAATATTACATTTAAACCTACCGGGCCTGCGCTCACTTTCAGTTCCGGTGAATCTTTTGAAGTTCCCTGTTTTGTTGCCGGTGATTTTGATTGCAATGATGCAGAGGTTTACATTGTGAAACCTCCATTTAGAAAAAAGGTAGAAGACCTTCAGCAGCCCATTGTAATTCTGAATACCCCCCCAATGCATTTTGATATAATTGGCAGGAATACAATTAATCTTAGCAATGCCTATAATGGAAAACCTTCTAATTGTTCTGCTATATATAAAACAGTCGTCAGTGATAATCAAACCACAACTGTTAAGATTGACAAAGGAATGGGAATTTCATCTGAACTGAGTGCATACGCAATGGCCGGGGGGAGTGGTTTTGAAGCTAAAGTAAACGGAAACTTTGAAAAAAACAGCTCGTATTTCAATACAAATAGTGAAGTGTTGACCTTTGAACAGTCAACTCAATATGAAAAGGGGGACTATGTCTTATATTCATACCTGGATTACGATTATTACAGTTATCCTGTCTATACCAGGAAAGGTAAAAAACTGGGTAATATTGTTGTTATGAATCCTGTTTCAGAATATAAGTCTGGATGGATAAATACAAATGAATGGAACCACCCTTGCTTTGTGCCTAATCACGATCCGGGAAACATTCTTTCTTATAAACAGGATACAACGATAAATGGTTTCAGTAGAATAGAGGCGGATTTCAAATATTATAAATTTCAATCCATCAATGTGTCAAATAATCTTACAAACGGAGATTTTAAATTTACTTTTAAAAATATTTCTTCAAGTGGAACTACAAGTTCCTTTTCAGCCGGAGTTGGAGCCGACCTGTTTGTTAAAATAGGGACAGAAACAGGTGTAACAGCCAATTTGTCCCCTCTGGGTATTGGAACAACCTTATCCTCTCAAGTCAAAATCGGAGTTTCAGCCAATCTTTCAGCCAATTATCATACTTCAAAGTTAAGCACGCAAACCATTAGCTTAAGTGAGAATTTTTCGATTGAAGGGGAAATAGGGCAAGTGAAAGATATACACGGTGATCAGTATACGGTAACTCCTTATATCTATCGTTCCCGGAGCGGTGCTTTGGTACTTGACTACTTAGTGAACGTCGACACACTTGACAATGGTTTTTGGAAAAAGAATTATGGTCAAAATTTTGACCTGGCGTTTATTTTGCCGTGGAGGTATGCAACGGAAAAGGGAACTTTAAAGGTGCCGGTTTCTCAAAAACAAAAGACCAGCGATATCCAGTTCTATCCACCAATTGCCAGTCCCGGCGATACAGTCGCAATTATTGCACGGGTAAATAACTTTAGCCTGAAGGAATTTAAAGACTTTGTAAAAATTGAATTTTATATCGGTGAACCTGGTGTTGAAAACGGAGGAGTAAAGCTCACAGATATTGACGGTGAAACAACAAGCTCGAAATACAGCAAAATGAAGTATGGAGAAGATGAGCGCGAAGAGTATTTAACTTTTGTATGGGAAGTACCGGATACGGTAACCTGTTCTCCACGCATTTATGCGGTTATCGACCCTGACAGTGTTTATACGGAAATACATGAGAACAATAATGTGGGATGGAATTTACTGAATATCTATGGTTGTGCCCCGTGTAAGTACAAAGAAATAATCACCCAAACCAAAAATATTATTGCTGAGCAGCAAAGTTTCAAAGCCTGGCCCAATCCGTTCAGCACTGATTGTAAGGTCAGTTTTTCATTGTTGCAGACCGAAAATGTTCAGATTGATCTCTATAACCTGGCAGGCCATAAAATCTCCACAGTGGTAAAAGGAGTCTACAATTCGGGCGAACACGTGGTGAGCCTGAGCAGCGGAAACCTCGGCAACGGCATCTATATCTGTAAAATCTGTGCCGGAACGTACAGTGAGGCCATCAAGCTAATCGTGCTGCGGTAAAGAGTGTTTTCAGCCGGGGATTGGGTAACCCGGGATTTTTCACTGTAAGAATGGGATTTTGACTGATATTTGTACGTAATTGGGAGTCATGAAGCTCGCTTGGGATGCCTGTCCGACTACTGGCCGGAAATTCGACAAACTTTTTTCAGTTTGTTATATTCCTCAAAAGATGGTTGCAAAATTTGATGGGATCCCGCTATCGCTGCGCTCATCGGGATGAATTCGACTAAGTCAATTCAATGCACTTCGTTTTTGAATTGACAGTCTCATTCACTTTCCGATACAGAAATTCTTAAAAATATGCCCAAGAACTTCATCGGTCGATATTTCTCCCGTAATTTCGCCGAGGTAGTGCAGGCATTCGCGGATGTCCTGGGAGAGGAAATCGCCTGAGAGGCCGGAGTCGAGGCCATTCAAAATACGCACAGTAGCCTCGTGGGCACTTTTTAGTATTTCGTAATGACGGGCGTTGGTGACAATAATATCTTCTTTTTCAACATTGCTGATATTAATGGCTTGTGTCATCCGCGAAATCAGCTCCTCCAGGTTGCGTTTCTCTTTGGCGGCCATAAAAACCAGATTTTCGTTATCGGCCAGTTTTACTTTTTTGAGCGATTCAATAGTTTCGGTTTTTCCCGAATCAATTTTATTGGCCACAATTATAAGTTGTTGCTCATCGGCCATCCGTTTACGGATTTTTTCAATCCGTCGGGAAACAACTTCACATGGATTTTCAGTGTCCACAACAAGCAACACAATCGAGGCTTCGATCAGTTTGTGGTATGTGCGCTCAATGCCCAGGCTTTCAATGCGATCTTCCGTATCACGTATCCCTGCCGTATCGAAAAACCGGAATGCTGTGCCGTGGATATTCACCACGTCCTCTATAACATCGCGGGTAGTGCCGTGAATTTCCGAAACAATGGCTTTATCTTCATTCAGCAATGCGTTGAGCAAGGTCGATTTTCCCACGTTGGTTTCCCCCACAATGGCTACAGGAATCCCGTTTTTGATGACATTTCCCAGTTGAAATGAATTCTTTAGCTTTCGCAGTAGCTGTTCCACTTTTTCGGCCAGTTTTCGCAATTCCGTCCGGTCGGCAAATTCAACATCTTCTTCCGCAAAGTCGAGTTCCAGCTCCACCATGGCTGTAAAATGCAAAAGCTGGTCGCGGAGCTGGCCAATTTCTTTTGAAAAACCGCCCCGCATCTGGCTCACGGCAAGTTTGTGCGCTGCTGCATTCGACGATGCAATCACATCGGCCACTGCTTCGGCCTGCGACAAATCCATTTTACCGTTCAGGAAAGCACGCTGGGTAAATTCGCCGGGGCGAGCCAGCCGGGCGCCACTTTCAACCAAAATTTCCAGCAGTTTTTGCTGAATGTAAACCGAACCGTGGCAGGAAATTTCAACCACATCTTCGCCTGTAAATGAGTGGGGCGCACGAAACAAGGCAACAACCACTTCATCAATTACTTCGTTATCGTAAATTACCTGGCCAAAATGAAGTGTATTCGCTTTTTGTGCCGTGAGCGACTTGTTTTTTTGAGGACTTCGAAAAAGTTTATTTGTAATGAAAACAGCATTTTCACCTGACAAACGGATAACTGCAATGGCCCCCATTCCGGGTGATGTTGAAATAGCACATATCGTGGACTGGTCGAGCATAATCTGTAATTTTACGCAAAGATAAACCATTTATTTTGATTAGTTTTAGGCTTAAAATTGAAAGAAAAAATATGGAGTTATTGATTGAAGAAGCTGCTAAAATTATACGTGATTCAAAATTTACGATTGCTTTTACAGGTGCCGGAATTTCGGTGGAAAGCGGCATCCCGCCATTCAGGGGGAAACACGGGTTGTGGAACAGGTACAATCCCGAAGTGCTCGATTTGAGTTTTTACCTCGAAGATCCGGCACATTGCTGGAAATACATCCGGGAGATTTTTTACGATTTTTTTGCCGATGCCAATCCAAACGATGCTCACCTTGTTTTGGCCCGAATGCAGGAAAAAGGGTTGCTTCAGTCGGTAGTCACCCAAAATATTGACAATTTACATCAGGAGGCGGGAAGTAAAACAGTGCATGAGTTTCACGGTAATTCAAAAAAACTGAAATGCATGAAATGCGGCAAAATATTTCATGCAAAAGATATCAATTTTGAAAATATTCCTCCAAAATGCGATGAGGACGGGGAAGTATTAAAACCCGATTTCATCTTTTTCGGGGAAGGAATTCCACGAACGGCCTACGAAAATTCATTTGCCGATGCCGAAAAAGCAGAAGTCTGTATTATTGTGGGTTCTACTGGCGAAGTTACGCCTGCATCTTTTGTCCCGCGTGCGGCAAAACAAAACGGTGCAACCATAATTGAAATCAATCCGCAGGAATCGATGTTTACAAACTATATTACTGATATTCATCTGAAGGGAAAAGCCAGCGATACATTGACCCAACTTGAAAAACACTTGTTTGACGATTAGCTGAATGATATATCACGCATTCAAAAACAAATCACTTTTTTGAAACCGGATTAAACCGATTATATTTGCGGTGTTAATATAAAGTATGAATAAAATGAAGCTACTTGAAGGAAAAACAGCAATTATTACTGGTGCTTCCAGGGGAATTGGAAAAGCCATTGCTCTGAAATTCGCTCAAGAAGGTTGCAATATTGCCTTTACCGATTTGTTTGAAGACGAAAATATGAAAGCCACCGAAGCCGAATTGGAGGCGCTGGGTGTTAAAGCCAAAGGTTATGCATCGGATGCAAGTAAGTTCGATGATACTGAGCGCGTTGTAAACCAAATTGTGAAGGATTTTGGCCGCATTGATGCACTGGTAAACAATGCCGGGATCACAAAAGATACGCTTCTGCTTCGCATGACTGAAGAGCAGTGGGATGCGGTGATCAATGTCAACCTGAAATCAGTTTTTAATTTTACCAAAGCGGTACAGAAAACAATGTTGGTACAACGTTCGGGTTCCATTATTAAC
Organism: Tangfeifania diversioriginum; assembly: GCF_900141875.1. Classification (GTDB taxonomy): domain Bacteria; phylum Bacteroidota; class Bacteroidia; order Bacteroidales; family Prolixibacteraceae; genus Tangfeifania; species Tangfeifania diversioriginum. The sequence goes on from NZ_FQZE01000004.1 coordinate 153,311, forward strand.
ATGAGTTCGGTGGTTGGAGTGAGCGGTAATGCCGGCCAGACCAACTACTCGGCTTCCAAAGCCGGAATCATTGGATTCACCAAATCTGTAGCCCGCGAACTGGGGGCTCGCGGAGTTCGCTCAAACGCCATCGCACCGGGATTCATCATTACCGAAATGACGGCCAAAATACCGGAAGATGCCCGAAAAGCCTGGGAAGCATCTATTCCGTTGAAACGCGGAGGGACTCCCGAAGAAGTAGCAGGGGTGGCCACTTTCCTGGCTTCCGACCTGTCTTCTTATGTGAGCGGACAAGTTATCCAGGTGTGCGGTGCAATGAATACGTAATCTGTTTGAAAAATTACATCTGGTAATTACTAAATAAGTTGAGCAGGTTTCCACGGAAGCTTGCTCAATTACAATATGAGTAATTCGAATAATATAAGAATATACAGCTTCTACTACAAAGACACCGTAATTCCTGTTGATGATGAACTGTATTGCCCTGTAATGGCTGGCAATGCACTGAAATCCAATCATGTTAATATTCAGGGCGATGATTCTGGCGATTCAATATCCGAAAAAAATAAATATTTCAGCGAATTAACCGGCATTTACTGGGTGTGGAAAAATACCCGGCATGATATTACCGGAAGCTGTCACTATCGTCGTTATTTTACGGCTCAAAATGAACCGCTTGATTTGAAAATTAAGCGGGCGCTTTACTTGCCGCTCGGATTAAATAAAAAAAGGCACGGTTTAGTTTATACTTCGAACGTTGATCGGTTTCGGCACCGAATACTGAACAAAACAGAAATTGAAGAAATCTTTCAGGACTACGATGCTATTCTTCCACAATCCCGAAAACTGAAATACACAGTTAAAAAACACTACAGCCGTTACCACAATCTCGCAGATTTGGAAGTTATTGAACAGATTATCAAAACAATGCACCCTGAATATTTGTCTTCGTATTATGAGGTACTAAATGGGACACTATTATATGCAAACAATATGTTTATACTTCCCGAGGTTCATTTTAAAAATTTTATGCAGTGGTGGTTTTCCATTATTTTCGATTTTGAAAAGCAAATTAACCCGGAAAATTACACCGGTTACCAGCAACGCATAATAGGCTTTTTGGCAGAAAGATTATTAACCGTTTGGTTCACGCACCATAAACTCAAGGTTAAAGAGTTGCCCGTAATTTATTTCAAAAAAATTAAATTTAGTAATGTTCAACAGAAATAAAAAGAATGTATATTTTGTTCATATTCCGAAAAACGCTGGCAATAGCATTCGCCAGGCGTGCATGGCGCAAAATATAAAGGTTGTGTCGCACAACATCAGAAAAAGGAATAAACGCCTGCTGGCTGCCCACCGCCGTAATAATGATTTACATGCTTTTTGTATCTCCCGTAATCCTTATGATCGCATTGTTTCGGCATACAATTATTTATTGAATGACGGCAAAAACAAAACGAAAGAGGATAATATTGAACGGGATATTTTTTTAAAACCGTATGCTGATTTTACTGATTTTGTACAAAATGGCCTGGCACACGCAGCTAAAAACCAGTTGCACTTTTTGCCCCAGGTTTTCTGGATAAAAAACCACAACGGAGAACCTGAAGTTGAAACTGTGCTTAAGATGGAAAACCTGCAGGATGAGCTCAATGCATTTTGCCATCAAATGGGTTTGCCTTCCCAAAAACTTGCCATTACCAACACTTCTAATAGAAACAACTCGTGGAAAGAATATTATACTCTTGAAACCCAAAAAATTGTGGCCGATATTTACTTTGCTGATTTTGATTTTTTTGATTACGAAAAATAACAGACTGGGTTTATGAATGAATATACCGGCCTTTTCGTTGGCTTAACAACCATCGATATTCAATATTTTGTTGATTCGTTTCCCACATCCAACAGAAAGGTAAAAACAGTACCACCCGCTATTTTAACCGGTGGGCCGGCAACCAACGCGGCCGTTGCATTTTCCTTCCTTAATAATCAGGCCTGTTTGGCCACTGCTGTTGGAAGCAATTCATTTTCAGCATTCATAAAAAATGACCTAAAAAAATGCAGTGTTCATCATTTCGATTTAGTTGAAAATCAATCAAAAAATGTTGTACTTGCCTCGGTTGTTACTTCACTTGGAAATGGCGACCGTACGATTTTTACCCATCATCCTGAGAAAATTAAGCCGGAAATTACACCTGCCAAACTTTTGGCAGATACCAATCCGAAAATCCTGATGATAGACGGATTTTACCCGGAATTCAGCATCCAGTGTGCCCAAATAGCAAAAGGAAAAGGGATTACTGTTGTGTTGGATTGTGGGAGCTGGAAGCCACAGTTTTCTCAACTTATTCCACTTGCCGATGTGGCCATTTGTTCTTCCGATTTTTTTCCACCAAATTGCAGCAGCACAATTCAGGTGTTTGATTATTTACATAAAAATGGAATTAAAAATGCTGCTGTTTCGCGGGGAGGCAAGAGCCTGCTATATTCCGACGGGCAGGAGAGGGGAGGAATGGCAGTTGAAAAAGTAGCTGTTAAAGACACGCTCGGAGCCGGTGATTTCCTTCATGGAGCATTTTGTTATTATTATCTCGACACTGATTTTAATTTTAAAAATGCGCTGAAACATGCGTCAAAACTGGCAAGTTTCACCTGCCGGTACCCGGGAACAAGAGATTGGTTAAAATTTGGCAATTAAACGCTATTATGAAAAATTTTACTTAAATTGTAATGGAGAATAATTTAAAGTTTGAAGGAAGGGTAATGTTCAATAAATCCATTGCATACCGGTTAAGCATTTATATTTCGCTTGCTGTTATTGGTGTTTTCGTAATATTTATACTGGCCTCGTATTTTTTTAACCAGAAACTGCTTCGCGAAAACATTGAAAATAAAGCCATTAGTTTAAGCTCAGAAATTAACGGACAACTCAGCAGAAACACCTCGGTTACCCGCGAAATAACCTTGAATATTGCTGACCAGGTAATTTATTACGGCAGGAATAACGATACTGAGAAACTGCTTTCTATCATAATGAATAAGTATCCGTTCATTAATGCCATTCATGTTAAACTCGATTCGGTAATTTCTGTTTCGGAACATAATTTTTTAATGGGAAGGGCAGGAGACAGCCTGGTGTTTGAAAGCGGGGAAAGTGAAATTTACAATTGCAAAAAAGAAAACGAAATTTTTAAAACGATAGGCCAGAATGAAAGTGGCTGGACCGAGCCGTATAAATGTAAGGAAACCAATAATTTTATTGTGTCATTTCATTGCCCCGTTACGGTTGAAGAAGAGAACAACCGGAAACGTTCGGCAGGTTTTGTATTTTGCGAATTGTCGCTTTCTGAACTGAATGAAATTATCAACAGCATTAAAATTGATGGTAATGGTTATGCTTTTTTAACCACCAAAAATGGGGAATACATTACCCACCCTGACGAAGAAAGAATCCTGAACCAGAATTTATTTTCGCTGCCATCAAAAGTTATCGATCAAAACAGAATTAATATTTCAGAAATTCTCAGTAATAACCAGAGTGGTTCGGCAATCGTTTATCCCGAAATACTGGATTATGAAAAAAGCTGGGTTTATTTTACCCCAACCAACGAGAACAGGTGGTTTTTAATTTTTGTAACGCCTTACAATCAACTCTTCAGTGAGCTTTATTTTCTCACTTTACGAATGCTGTTTTTTGCGGTGCTCGGCATCATCATCATCTATTTCATTATTACTTTTATTTCAAACAGGCTGATTGAACCCTTGAGCGCAGTAACGTCTCAGCTCACTAAGTTCAGTAGGTCGGGCGAAAAAGGTACACCAAAATCATTAAACGAAATTCAGCAATTGTCAGACAGCCTTACTTACCTGAAATCGTGGTTTGAAAAATATCGGCTTAGCCAGGATCAGGAAGAAATCAGGAGCTCCCGCCGAAAACAGGACCTGATGCAGGCATATGAAATTCAGCAAAGTCTAATAAAAACCGATTTTCCCGCATTCCCGGAAAGAGACGATATTGATTTGTACGCCATTTACAAACCGGCCAGGAGCATTGGGGGCGATTTGTTCGACTATTTTTTCATTGATGAAAACAGACTGCTATTCACTATTGGTGATGTTTCAGGAAAAGGTATCCCGGCCGCAATTTTTATGAGTATCGCACAAACTGTTATTAAAACAAATACGTCGTACAAAAAAGCGAAAAATATTGTTTCGCGGGTGAACAACGATTTATCAACCAATAATCAGCACCAGTATTTTTTAACCCTGTTCCTGGGTATTTTAAACATGGAAAATGGAGAGTTGAATTATTGCAACGCCGCTCATACTCCCGCATTTATTCTTAAAAAAAACGGAGAAATAACAGAACTTGGACAATCGCACGGTTTACCACTTGGCATTTATCCTGATAAAAAATATAAAGACGACAAGATAAAACTCGATTCGGGAGATAAAATAATTCTATATACTGATGGCTTAAATGAACTTACCAATATTGACAAAAAACAATTTGGAATTGAACGTCTTAAATCGCAGGTAGCCGAATTGAAAAATTTATCGCCAGCGCAAATGCTTGCCGAAATTGAAAGAAACCTTGACTTGTTTCAGAGAGGAACAACTCAAAACGATGATATTTGCGTGTTTGTTATTGAATACAAAGCATAAAAAAAGCCTGGCAAAACCAGGCTCTCAATTAATTTTTGCTTACTTCTTTTTTATTCGATAAAATTCGTATCAACAATTTTTCATGCTTTTTGTCAAAACCAACCGAAATGGTATCGCCTTCTGTAACTGAGGCTTTAATGATTATTTCTGCCATTTCATCCTCAAGGTATTTTTGAATGGCCCGTTTTAACGGTCTTGCACCAAACTGTGGATCAAAACCTTTTTCAGCAAGGAAATCCTTGGCAGCGGGCGAGATTTTCAGTTTGTAATTTAATGATTCTACCCGGCTGTAAAGGTCTTTCAGCTCAATATCAATAATCTGATGAATGTGTTTTTGATCCAGTTGATTGAAAGTTACCACATCGTCAATTCGGTTAAGGAATTCGGGCGCGAAGGCCTTTTTTAGTGCTTTTTGCACAATGTACTTCGCATGCTCGTTATCCGACTGAGCTCCCTTATTGACAGCAAACCCAACTCCCCGGCCAAAATCTTTTAATTGGCGGGTACCAATATTTGAGGTCATTATTATTATGGTATTTCTGAAATCCACACTTCTTCCCAGGCTGTCAGTCAAACGTCCTTCATCAAGCAACTGCAGCAGAATGTGAAATACATCAGGGTGTGCTTTTTCCATTTCGTCGAGCAGTACAACCGAATAAGGTTTGCGGCGCACTTTTTCGGTTAATTGTCCGCCTTCTTCGTAGCCAACATATCCGGGAGGCGCACCAACCAAACGTGATACGGAGAATTTCTCCATGTATTCACTCATGTCAATTCTGATTAACGAATCAAGGCTGTCGAAAAGATAAGTGGCCAGCACTTTTGCAAGCTGTGTTTTACCTACTCCTGTTGGCCCCAGGAAAATGAAGGAGCCAATTGGCCGGTTCGGATCTTTCAATCCTGCGCGGTTACGCTGAATTGCTTTTACAATTTTCTGGATGGCATCATCCTGACCAACAACCCGTTTTTTAATGTCTTTGCCCATATTCATCAGGCGTTTGCCTTCGGCCTGGGCAATGCGCTGGACAGGTACTCCTGACATCATTGCAACTACTTCTGCAACTTTGTCGTCGTTAACCGTTTCGCGGTGGTTTATTAATTCTTTTTCCCAGTTTTCTTTTTCTTCATCGAGAAGTTGAAGCAGGTTCTTTTCTTTATCCCTGAAATTGGCAGCCAATTCAAAGTTTTGGCTTTTTACAGCTGAAATTTTTTCTTCTTTGGTTTTTTCAATTTTTTCTTCCAGCTTCACAATTCGGTCGGGGACATTAATATTGGCAATATGCACGCGAGAACCAGCTTCGTCTAATGCATCAATGGCTTTATCGGGTAAGTACCTGTCAGAAATATAACGTTCAGTGAGTTTTACACAGGCATTAATTGCTTCCGGAGTATAGTTAACGTTGTGATGGTCTTCGTACCGGCTTTTAATATTATTCAGGATTTCAATGGTTTCGTCAACTGTGGTGGCTTCAACCATTACTTTCTGAAAACGACGCTCCAGGGCACCGTCTTTTTCAATGTGTTGCCTGTATTCGTCGAGTGTAGTGGCACCAATGCATTGAATATCGCCGCGTGCCAGTGCGGGTTTGAGCATATTGGCGGCATCGAGCGAACCAGTTGCACCGCCGGCTCCAACTATGGTGTGTATCTCGTCGATAAACAGAATGACGTTGTTCACTTTTGTCAGCTCATTTAATATGGCTTTCATGCGTTCTTCAAATTGCCCACGGTATTTTGTTCCGGCAACAATAGAAGCGATATCAAGACTAACCACACGCTTGTCAAAAAGAATCCGTGACACTTTTTTACCCACAATGCGCAGGGCAAGTCCTTCGGCAATAGCTGATTTACCAACGCCGGGCTCGCCAATTAATATGGGATTGTTTTTCTTTCGGCGGCTGAGTATTTGTGCCAGTCGTTCAATTTCTCTTTCACGGCCAACGATGGGGTCCAGGCTGTTTTCTTCGGCCAGTTTGGTAATGTCAATCCCAAAATTATCGAGTACCGGAGTATCTGATTTGGGGCCTCCGCCGGCGCTCTTTTTACCTCCTTGTCCTCCGGGGCCTCTCGAAAAAGCTCCTGCGGGCTCATCATCTTCACTATCCGGAAAATCTGACTTTGCCTCCGGGCTTTTATAATCTTTCATCTGCGATTTAACAATGTAATAATTCACGCCAAATTCAACTAAAATCTGAGTTGCAATATTACTGCTGTCTTTTAGGATAGCCAGAAGTAAATGTCCGCTGTTTGCAGTCGGGCTTTTGAAAGAGCGTGCTTCCAGGTATATCAGTTTAAGTGTTTTTTCGGCAGCTTTCAACATGGTTAAATCAGCTTTCCCGTCAATCGATTTTTCAAATTTTATCTTTTTTTCAACCAGCTGTTTAATTTCTGCCAAATTAACACCTAAATTTTCAAGTATGTCAGTTGCTACACCTTCACCGTCACGCAAAATACCAAGGAACAAATGCTCTTGTCCAATGTAATCATTCCCCAGTCGTATTGCTTCCTCCCGGCTGTAACCTATAATGTCTTTTATTCTTGGTGAAAATTGAGAATCCATATTTATTTAAAATTTTACTTTATTCAACAAATACTATTCCTAAAAGTTGAATTACTAAATTACTCAAAATCGAACTGCAAATTTAATAATACGCTGCAAAGTTTTAAAGATTTAATATGAATGAACGCCCGCCCACAGTTAATTTGTTAATATCTTAAAAGTACCCGATGCTTAAATCCAGCCATTTTATGCCCTTTTGACAGATGATTTTACTATTTTTGTGGGTCGTTTTTAAAACGATGATATTTTTTCATAAAAGAGAATGAGCGAAATGAACGAAGGAGAAAGAATTATTAAGATAAACATTGAAGAGCAGATGAAATCTGCTTACATCGACTATTCAATGTCGGTTATTGTTTCGCGTGCATTGCCCGATGTGCGCGATGGTTTTAAACCGGTACACCGCAGGGTACTTTACGGTATGTTTGATTTAGGAATACTCTCAAACCGGTCGTATAAAAAATCCGCAAGAATTGTAGGTGAAGTTTTAGGTAAATACCATCCTCATGGAGATTCGTCAGTGTATTTTACAATGGTAAGGATGGCCCAGACATGGTCGCTGCGTTACCCGTTAGTTGACGGACAGGGAAACTTTGGCTCTGTTGACGGTGACAGCCCCGCTGCTATGCGTTACACCGAGGCAAGAATGGCAAAAATAGCTGAAGCAACACTTGCTGACCTCGATAAAAATACTGTTGATTTTCAACCCAACTTCGATGAATCGTTAACTGAACCAACTGTGCTGCCCACACGCATTCCGCAGCTGTTGATCAATGGTTCGTCAGGTATTGCGGTTGGAATGGCTACTAATATGCCACCGCACAATTTAACCGATTCAATTAACGCCATTGCTGCCTATATTGACGATCCTGAAATTTCTATTGATGAACTGGTTGAAATAATCAAAGCTCCGGATTTTCCTACCGGCGGTATTATTTATGGCTACCAGGGGGTGAAAGATGCTTATGAAACAGGACGAGGCAGAATTGTAGTAAGGGCTAAGGCACACATTGAAAATGAAGGTGGAAGAGAAAAAATAGTAGTTACTGAAATTCCGTACCTGGTTAACAGGGCCGAAATGATTCAAAAAACTGCTGACCTTGTTAACGAGAAAAAAATTGAAGGCATTTCAAATGTCAACGATGAATCGGGCAGGGACGGTATGCGCGTGGTTTACGATTTAAAAAGGGACGCAATGAGTAATGTGGTCCTGAATAAGTTGTATAAATATACCCAGTTGCAGAATTCATTTAGTGTGAATAGCATTGCACTGGTGAACGGCAGGCCAGAAATGCTGAACCTCAAAGATATTATCAAACACTTTGTAAATCACAGGCACGAAGTAGTTGTGCGCCGGACCGAATATGAACTTGACCAGGCTCAAAAACGGGCACATATTCTGGAAGGACTAATTATTGCCAGTGACAATATTGATGAAGTTATCGCAATAATTCGTGGTTCCTCAACACCCGACGAAGCAAGGGGAAAACTCATCGAACGATTTGAGCTTTCTGAACTTCAGGCAAGGGCTATTGTTGAAATGAGACTACGTCAGTTAACTGGTCTCGAGCAGGATAAGCTCCGGAAAGAGTTTAATGAGATTATGGAACAGATTGAATATTACAAGAAAGTTCTTGCTGATGTAGATCTGCGCATGGAGATCATTAAAGAGGAGCTCGAGGAAATAAAAGAAAAATTTGGAGACGAACGCCGTACTGAACTGATTCCCAATGCAGAAGAGTTTAACCCCGAAGATTTTTATGCTGATGAAGACATGGTAATTACCATCTCTCACATGGGATACATTAAGCGCACACCGCTTTCCGAATTCCGCACACAGGGAAGGGGAGGAGTTGGCGCAAAAGCCGGAACCACCCGCGATGAAGATTTCCTACAGCATATCTTTATTGCCTCAATGCACAACACTTTGCTGTTGTTTACCGAATCAGGAAAATGCTATTGGCTGAAAGTTTATGAAATCCCGGAAGGAACCAGGACTTCGCGCGGCAGGGCAATGCAAAATATATTGAATATAAGTTCCGAGGATAATGTGCTTACCTACATAAGGGTTAAAACACTCGCTGATGAAGAGTTTATCAACAACAATTACATTTTGCTGGCCACTAAAAAAGGTGTCATCAAAAAGACCAAACTGGAAGCATATTCAAGACCACGTCAGAACGGAGTAAATGCCATTTCTATCAGGGAAGGGGATGAGCTGCTGGAAGCCCGCCTCACCAACGGCGAGAGCGAAATAATGCTTGCCGGACGGTCAGGAAAAGCTATTCGCTTCCCCGAATCGAAAGTACGGGCAATGGGCCGGACAGCTTCCGGAGTAAGAGGAATTACCCTTGCCAGCGAAAATGACGAAGTTATTGGAATGGTGTGTGTGCAAAACGGCCACGAAGATATCCTTGTGATTTCTGAAAATGGTTATGGAAAACGCTCAAAAATAGATGATTACAGGGTTACTAACCGAGGAGGGAAAGGTGTTAAAACAATTAACATAACTCCAAAAACCGGTGACCTTATCACAATAAAAAGTGTTTCTGACGATAACGATTTGATGATCATTACAGAACACGGTCTCACTATCAGGCTGGCTGTGAACACTATTTCAATGTTGGGACGTGCTACCCAGGGAGTTCGACTGATAAACCTGAAAGAAGAAGATAGTATCGCATCAGTTGCCAGGGTAGTTAATGAAGCAAAAGAAGAAATCGGTGATGAGGAAATCGAAGGTGGTGATGAGAATAGTGAGTCTCCGGATGAACCTAACGAAAACAACGATAATTAATTAGAAAAAGAATAAATTAAAATAATTTTATTTTGTAATTTGAATTAAACTATTATTCGTAATATTTTTGTGAAAATTAAATTTTAAAAATGAATACAATGAAAAGAACTATTATTCTGTTGAACCTGGCAATCTTAATTGTTCTGGCTAGCTGTTCTCCCAGGACAAAAGTTACCAGTTCTCAAAACCTGAAAGATACAGGAAAGTTAAGTGAAGCGGTTGAAACTATTGAACAGGCCATCGATCCAAACCAGGAAAAAGCGGACAAAACATTGACCTGGCCAAAAACCTGGGAGGTGAGAGGTGAAATTTACCAGGCCATCTACCAATCGGAAGATGAAAGTGTTAAAAAATTATCAGAAGACCCTTTAACTGAGGCTTTTGAATCGTATAAAAAAGCACTTGATCTGGATGAAAAAGATAGGTTTGCGAACAGCGTAAAAGTAAAACTTACATTGCTGAGCAACGACCTTACCAACCAGGCTGTTGAAGCTTTTAACGAAGAAAATTACGAAAAAGCACTGAAATCATTTGAGCAAATACTGGCCATTAACGAGATGGATGTGATTAAGCAAGACAATCCTGAAGCTGTTGATACGGTTATTATTTTCAATGCCGGATTAGCTGCGTATAACTCACAAAACTACGACAAAGCAGTTGAATATTACGAGGAAGCTGCCAAGCATGGTTATAACGGAGCCCGTACATACAGCCTGATTGCCAATGCACACCAGTTAAATAAAGATACAGTTGCAGCTCTTGAGTCGTTGCAGGAAGGCTTCGAAAAATACCCCAACAATAACGACATTCTCACTAGTATGATTCAGTTGTACCTGGACATGGAACAAACTGAAGAAGCAATGAAATACCTGGATATGGCAATTAAACAGGATCCCAATAATGCAACTTTCCATTTTGCACAGGGTACATTGCATGAAAAGGTTGAAAATAAAGAAAAAGCGATTGAAGCTTATAAAAAAGCAATTGAGATCGATTCTGATATGTTTAATGCCAATTATAACCTGGGGGCGCTTTATTATAATGAAGGCGTAGAACAAATTGAGTTTGCCAATACTATTCCAACCAGCGAAAATGAACGCTACCAGGAGGAATTGGCAAAAGCCGACAAATGGTTTAAACTGGCACTTCCGTACATGGAAAAATGCCATGAAATTCAGCCAGATGATAACATGACCATGGAATCACTAAAAAACTTGTATTACCGTTTGAAAATGATGGATAAATACAATGAAATGCTCGAAAAATTAGGACAATCATAATTTTAGAATAGAAAGGAGAGACTAAATAACTCTCCTTTTTTAATACATATTCTATTTAACTTAATATCAATTATAGGACAAAGGTGTTTATTTGATATTTTTGGAATACCACACAGAATACGTCCAGCTTCTGCTGGTTTGCATAAAATCAGTTATCGCGACTGGTAAGTCCGATAACGGCAAAGATTTTATGTAAAAGTTTGCACAGTGTTTTTTACGAAATGTTTTTCCTATAAATTACTGGGCCTTGTTATAATCAATTCAAGCAAATTAAACGCACAAAACCCACGCTTTAAAATCTGATATTCTTAACAACCGGGCAAAAATTATTTTTTACGCCATTCTCAGGAAGTTAAAACCTGATTGTTCATAACTTCTGTTTTCATCTACTAATTGATATTAACCCGTTGTATAATATTCGTTATTTTTGTCGTTAATAATATTTATGACTGAAGTTCGTTTTGTTTAAAATTAAAAGGAAATCTAAAATCTCATGTTGAAACTTTTATTGATCCAGGCAGATATTACCAATGAATTGGATACACTTGCCACAGAACCTGAAGGAATTTCTACCAAGTTTATCGACCTTGCTTTAAAAGGCGGATGGATAATGATTCCGATAATTTTGCTGTCGGTTATCGCAGTATATATTTTTTTCGACCGCTATTTTGCCATTAAAAAAGCCGGAAAATTTGATACCCAGTTACTGGAAAAAATTAAAATTTACATTACCAGTGGCAAAATTGACGAAGCAACAACAATTTGCCGTAACAATTCCAATCCGGCATCGCGCATGATCGAAAAAGGAATCAGCCGCATTGGAAGGCCGCTAACCGATGTAAATTCAGCCATTGAAAACGTGGGAAACCTCGAAATTTCAAAGCTTGAAAAAGGATTGCCAGTCCTGGCGTCAGTTGCCGGAGGTGCGCCCATGATTGGCTTTTTGGGTACAGTTATGGGGATGATTCAGGCATTTTACGATATGGCCAATGCCGGCAATAATATTGATGTAACTCTTTTATCGTCAGGTATTTACCAGGCTATGGTAACTACTGTTGCCGGACTTATTGTGGGGATTATTGCCTACTTCGCCTATAACATTCTGGTTACCAATGTGGAAAAAGTAATTTTCAAAATGGAAGCTGCCACTTCCGAGTTCCTGGATTTATTGAACGAACCAGCATAAAACAGATAATATGGCATTAAAACGAAGAAACAAAGTGAATTCAACATTCAGCATGTCATCAATGACTGATATTGTTTTTTTGTTGTTGATTTTTTTCATGGTGACTTCTACACTGGTGGCACCCAATGCGTTAAAATTATTGCTGCCGCAAAGCAATAACCAAACCGCGGCAAAGCCAATTACAACCATATCAATAACAAAAGATATTAAATATTATATTAATGATGATGGTGCATTAAAACGTGTATCGTTTCAGGAAATCGAACCATTTCTGCGTGAAAGGTACGGCGTTGGAAACGACGATATTTACATTTCGTTGTATGCCGAAAAATCAGTTCCGTGGGACGAAGTGGTAAAAATTATGAACATTGCACGCCGGAATAAGTATAAAATGATAGCAGCAACTGCGCCGGAGAATTAAATGAGTTTTTATAAAAAACATAAAAAAGGTATTATCGGAACAATTATTTTTCATGTAATTGTTCTGCTCTTACTAACATTATTTGGTTTTTTTACGCCGTTTCCATTGCCGGGTGAAGAAGGAATCCTGGTTAATTTTGGCGACAGCGAGCAGGGCCTTGGCCAAATGGAACCGCGCCCGCAGCAACGTCAGCCTGAACCGGCAGAACCTGTACAGCAACAGGAAGAAACAACTCCCCCACCTCCGCCCCCGGCAACAACTCCACCGGCAACCCAACCCGAGCAGGCCGAAGAGGAAGCCATGACACAGGATTACGAAGAAACAGCCGCCATTGATGCCGCAGAAAAACGCAGGCAGGAAGAAGAAGAAAGACAACAGCGGATTGAGGAAGAGCGCCGGAGGCAACAGGAGCTGGAAGAACAGCGCCAACGCGAACAGGAAAGAGAGCGTCAGGCTGAAATTGAACGGCAGCGACAGGAAGAGCTGGAAAGACAACGACAAGCCGAACTGGAACGCCAGCGTAAGCTGGAAGCCGAACGCAAACGCCGTGAAGAAGAACAAAGGCGGATTGAAGAAATTAATGCCCGGGCACAGGGTGCTTTTGGCGGAAGTGAAGAAGGAACTACCGGCCAGGGCACCAGCGACAGCCAAAGCCAGGGCGCTACATTCCCGGGTGGAAACCAGGGCGTACCAACCGGTGATGCCAATGCCGAAAACTACGGGCCGGGAGGAAGCGGCTCGGGTGACCAGGGAACCGGCATTTCATATAGCCTGAGCGGACGCACCGCAAATTCGCTCCCAAAACCCCGCTACCCCGGAAACGATGAAGGCCTTGTGGTAGTGAAAGTTACAGTTGATAAATATGGTACCGTTACAGCGGCAGAACCCGGAGCAAGGGGAACAACCATTATGGATCAAAGTTTCTGGAACGAAGCCAAACAAGCAGCAATGAAAGCCAAATTCAATATTGATGAAGATGCTCCTGCATTTCAGCAGGGTACAATTTCATACCGCTTCAGGCTCGATTAATACTGAAATTTTTCCAAAATCATGTATTTCTCCTTCATTAAAACCAAAAGTTTCTTCTATTTTTGGGGACACAAATTTTTTAATGAATAAACCGAAAATTAAGGCATGAGAGCATCATCAATTTTTATTTTATTAGCCGCAGTTTTATTTTCTGCTTGTGAGCAAACCTCTACAACAACAAACAGTTTTTTGAAAGATCCTGTTGAACTGGTTAACCCGCTTATGGGTACCGATTCGGAGTTCAGCCTGAGTAACGGAAATACCTACCCGGCAATTGCACGTCCATGGGGAATGAATTTTTGGGCGCCACAAACCAATACCATGGGCAATGGCTGGATGTACCAGTACGATGCCTACAAATTACGAGGTTTTAAACAAACACACCAACCGAGCCCGTGGATTAACGATTACGGCCAGTTTTCAGTTTTTGCCACCACCGGCAAACCTGTTTTTAACGAAAAGGAACGAGCCAGCTGGTTTTCGCACAAGGCTGAAACTGTTAAACCCTACCACTACGAAGTTTATCTTGCTGATTATGATATAGAAACAGCTTTTACAGCAACCGACCGGGCTGCCATGTTCCAGTTCAATTTTCCGGAAAACGACAGTTCACAAATCATTGTGGATGCTTTTGATGGCGGTTCTTACATAAAAGTAATTCCTGAAGAAAATAAAGTGGTTGGCTACACAACCAAAAACAGCGGAGGCGTTCCGGCAAATTTCAAAAACTGGTTTGTGGTGCAATTCAGCAAGCCTTTCGAAACGTATTACACCACCGACAATAAAAAGCTTTATCAGAATAAAACTGAACAGGACGTTTACCATGCCGGAGCAATTCTTCAGTTTGAAACAGAGAGTGATGAAAAAATCCAGCTCAATATTGCATCGTCATTCATTAGCCTCGAGCAGGCAGAACTGAACCTGGAACGCGAAATCGGTTCAAAATCATTTGATGAACTTTTAGTTGAAGGGAAAGAAGTTTGGAACAAAGAACTTGAAAAAATTAAAGTTCAGACCAGCAATATCGATAACGCGAAAACCTTTTACAGCAGCCTGTACCGGGTTTTGTTGTTTCCCCGCAAGTTTTACGAATACAACGCTGATAATGAAATTGTTCATTACAGTCCTTACAACGGAGAAGTGTTGCCCGGTTACATGTTCACCGACAATGGATTCTGGGACACATTCAGGGCGGTTTTTCCGTTTTTTACATTCATGTATCCTGAACTGAACAGCCAGATTATGCAGGGGCTGGTAAACACCTATAAAGAAAGCGGGTGGTTGCCCGAGTGGGCCAGTCCGGGACACCGCGATTGCATGATCGGTTCCAACTCGGCATCGCTCATTGCCGATTCGTATTTGAAAGGAATTCGTGGCTACGATATAGAAACGCTTTACGAAGCCATCCTGAAAAATACGCAGGCTGAAGGCCCTGTTTCTTCAGTTGGCCGCCTTGGTGCCGAATATTACAATGATTTGGGATATATTCCCTACGATGTTGGAATTCGTGAAAACACAGCACGCACCCTCGAATATGGATACGCCGATTATTGCATTGCAGAGCTTGCAAAAGCACTTGACAAACCAGAGGATGAAATTGAAAAGTTTGAAAAAAGGGCCCAAAACTACCGCAATGTTTTCGATCCGGAAACCAACCTGATGCGCGGGAAAAATGAGGACGGAACATTCCAGTCGCCTTTCAATCCATATAAATGGGGCGATGCATTTACCGAAGGCAACAGCTGGCACTACACATGGAGTGTCTTTCATGATGTGGAAGGCCTTGCACAACTCATGGGCGGACACGACGGTTTTGTGGCCATGCTCGATTCTGTATTCGAAGTCCCACCAATTTTCGACAACTCTTATTACGGCATTACAATTCACGAAATCAGGGAGATGCAGGTTGTTAATATGGGAAATTATGCACACGGCAACCAACCTGTTCAGCACATGATTTACCTCTATAATTATGCCGGGCAATCCTGGAAAACGCAGCAGCACATCCGCGAGGTACTCACAAAACTTTATCAGCCAACACCTGACGGTTATTGTGGCGATGAAGACAACGGCCAAACTTCGGCCTGGCACGTGTTTTCCTCACTCGGATTTTACCCCGTGTGCCCCGGAAATCCTGAATATGTAATAGGCTCTCCCCTGTTCGAAAAAGTACAGATTGACTTGCCCAGCGGTAAATCACTTACCATTGAGGCACCCGGAGCCGACGAACATTTTTATATCCAGAATGCCAGTTTTCAGGGTGAAAAACTGGACAAGTCTTATTTGACACATGAAGAACTGCTGGATGGAGGAACACTCTATTTTGAAATGGGAAAATCACCACAGAAAAATTTATGGACAAAACCTGAAAATTTTCCAACATCGGTGACAAAAATCAATGAATAATTCCGCTGGTTTACTGTCATTTGTACTAAAAACATAAAATGGCATTCTTACCTAAGCAAAAGTTATTCAGCAGGCAATGGTTTATTGACTATTCCCTCATTCTTTTTGGCTCAATCGTTCTTGCGGCGGGATATGTATATTTTATTTCGCCGCATAAAATTGTGCCTGGTGGGGTTTACGGGATTGCAATTGTGGTTCACTACATGACCGAAGGTGTCTTCCCTTTTTGGCCTGAAGGAATTCCCATTGGTTTATTTGGCCTGGTGCTCAATATTCCGCTTACCATTGCAGGTATTAAAATTCTGGGGCCGCGCTTTGGTATAAAAACCATTGTTGGATTTGTGCTGGCTTCGGTTTTTATCGATTTTATTACATGGCTGCGCCCCGACGGTTATGCGCCGCTGGTTACTGACGTGCTGCTCTCGTGTGTATTTGGCGGAGTGCTCATTGGAGTTGGTCTAGGACTGATTTTCAAGTCGAGAGCAACCTCGGGTGGCTCCGATATTATTGCCATGATTATTGCAAAATATACGCAGCTTCAACTCGGGAAACTAATGATTTATGTCGATTCGGTTATTGTATTGCTGGGACTGGCCGTTTTTCAGGACTGGCACATTCCACTCTACTCGCTCATTGTAATTTACATTACCGGCCGGGCCATCGATTTGATTCTTGAAGGTGCGGACTACAACAAAGCATTGTTAATTGTTTCGAACAAACACATGGAAATTAAGCAGAAGATTTTGAAGGACCTGGAGCGTGGCGGTACATTTCTGAAAGGAGAAGGCATGTTTACCGGTGAGGATAAGCATATTATTTACACAGTGGTGAGCCGACGCGAAGTTGCTATACTGGAAGAATACATCAGCAGAATTGATCCTGATGCATTTATTACTGTAATGGACGCCCGAGAAATTCTGGGCGAAGGATTTCAAAACCTAAGCAAGAAAATTGAAGATAAATAGTGTTTTCACTATGTTGAGGGGGCGCTTTGTCGTTCAAATTTGGTAGTGTTCGCAATTCACATGTAAATTTCGACTATTCGCCGGAAAAATTCTATGAAATCCTTAAAACAGAATTCAGGAAACATTATATTTTGTAAATTTGGTGAGGTTCAGAAACATCAAAAAAAGCTATGATGAAACGCCCATATAAAATTTTTTCTCAAGGAAATAACTAATCAGGGAGTTTCGTCTGTTTTGCAAATAAGAGAATACAGATGAAAAGATTTCTCCTTTTATTAATATTGATTTTTGCCACCTGGTCATTATCTGCTCAGTCAGTTGGGCTGGTGCTTAGCGGAGGTGGTGCCAAAGGAATTGCCCACATAGGCGTTATCCGCGTTTTGGAAGAAAACAATATTCCAATCGATTACATTTCAGGAACTTCTATTGGCGCTATTGTAGGTGGCTTATATGCAGCCGGTTATACCCCCGATGAAATGGAAGAGCTTTTCCGTTCTGATGATTTTTATTTTTGGTCAACCGGCCGAATTCAGGAAGAATACAGGTATTATTTTAACCAGCCTGAACAAGATCCTTCTTGGATTGAGTTAAGAGTTGAAAAACAGGAAGATAAACTAAAGTTACTGCCCCCAACAAGTATTATTCCGGAAAAGCAAATGGATTTTGCATTTATGGAGCTGCTTGCTTCAACAAATGCCGCCTGCAAAAATAACTTTGACAGCCTGATGATTCCCTTCTTTTGTATTGCCACCGATGTGTATAACAACAAGCCGGTTGTTTTAAGGAAAGGCGACCTGGGCGAAGCAATCCGGGCGTCCATGACCGTACCTTTGTATTTTAAACCCATAAAAATTAACGATACGCTTTTATTTGACGGAGGAATTGTAAATAATTTCCCGCACGATTTTATGCAGAAATTTCATGAACCTGATATTATAATCGGTCATAAAGTGGCAGATGATTCGAAGGCTCCTGAATCAGATAATGTTGTGGCACAAATTGCCAATATGGTTATGCGCCCTACCAACTATAAAATTCCGGAGGAAAAAGGCATGTTAATGGAAACCAAATTTGAAAATGTGGGCCTTCTCGATTTTCAAAAATTTGAACTCATTAACCAAATGGGAACAGAAACGGCAGAACAATTTATTGATAGTATAAAACAGCGAATTGAGCGCCGGGTTTCGCCTACTGAGCTCAAACGTAAAAGGCAGGAATTCAACCTTCAAAAACCGGATCTTTATTTTCAAAACATTCAGGTTGAAGGTGTTGAAGACCCCATGCAACGTAAATTTATCATCCAGTCGATAAAACACCGTTACAATGTGGTTTCGCTGAGCTCGCTTAAAAAAGAATATTTCAAATTGATTGCCGATGACCATTTGCGTTCGATAAGGCCAATTGCCCATTACAACAGGGCAACAGGTTATTTTGATTTGCACCTGAAAGTTGTGCCCGAGAAAAAATTCAGGGTAAATATTGGAGGAAATATTTCAACAAAACCCATAAACCAGGGATTTGCAAGCATTGACTACCGCACTTACCAGGGGCGGGCCTACACGCTTAGCTCAAATATCTATTTCGGGCGGTTTTACAGCTCATTCAAAGTGGGCGGGCGAATTGATTTTCCCACTTCCCTGCCCTTTTACCTGTCAGGGTATTCAACCCTCAACAGATGGGATTTTTTCTCTTCCAGCTCCGAGCCGTTTTTTGAAGACGTCAGGCCGCCGTATATTATCCAAAATGATTATAACTTCCGCACCGAAGCGGGCATTCCGCTTGGACTTCATTCAAAATTATATGGTAATGTAATTTTTGCCAATTCAGATGACGAGTATTACCAGACAGAAAAATTCAGAAAAGAAGATGAACCTGATAAAACAAAGTTTACTGCTTTTGTTTCCAGACTCGGAATCGAAAATAACTCCCTGAATTACAAACAGTTTGCCACGGAGGGGGAATTTAACTGCATTTCGCTAAATTACATTACCGGAAAAGAAACCCATGAGCCGGGCACAACCTCTTCAACTTCAATATCAAAAGAACAAAACCACCGCTATTTTCTGGGGAAAGCCTCCTCATTAAAATATTGGGACATTGGAAGTAAATTTACAGTTGGCACGCAGGCAGAAGCCGTATTCAGCAATAAAAACCATTTTCAGAATTACCGTTCAACGCTTTTGGCTGCCCCGGGGTATTATCCAACGCCAAACAGCAAAACAATGTTTATTGAAAATTTTCATGCCAACAATTACCTCGCCGGAGGATTGAAACTGCTCTGGCATTTTACTTCGTCCTTACATTTGCGGGTAGAAGGTCATGGATTTGTTCCGCTGAAAGAAGAACAGAAAAACGATGATCTGACAGCTTTTAATAATTCGAAGATTTTCAACCGTTATTATTTACAGGGAATGGCCGCCATGGTTTATCATACGGGGCTTGGTCCAATTAGTCTGTCATTTAATTATTACGAAAAACCCAATACAAAATTTTACCTGTCGCTGAATTTCGGATATACCATTTTCAACAAACGCGGGATATAATTATATTGGTGTGTTTTCATTTTTTTCGGTAACATTTTACCCAGTCGGTTTCGAAACGGACAGGAAGTTTTGAACCCGGAACATCAAAAATAACCAGGCTGAACATGTTAATATGCATTTTGAAGTTAACCAACGAATTGTTCATTTGTAAGACCTCTGTATCATTGATTTTCCAGGTAAGTGTGGATCCGGATTTAACGAAGGTGAAAATATACCACTTGTTCTTTTTCAGATTTGAAATATCGAGACCTTCCACGGTTAATTTTCCGTTTTCGCTGCTGCTGGCTACTCCCAGGCGGTTTTTTGTGCCCATTTCAAGCAAGTTAATCCGTGGCGAATTCTTTTCGCCCTGCAATAAAAACGAACTGACCACCTCTTTCACAGGATTAAATTTTATTTTTGCTTCAAAAATCCCGTCTTCCTGCCAGAAACTTTTCCCTGAAGAAACAATTCCGGATGTAAAATCGAATTCAGTGGGGACAAAACCAGCCGGCATCTGCCATACCAGTCCATCTGATTTTTCGCGGCGGGTTTCAATAACCAGCTTGTTGCTTATTTCCACATTTTTGCCTTCGGTAAAAACCTGCAAATCGCCCGGCATGGAATAATTTCCGCCGGGCAATCCTTCGGCCCACAACGATTTCACCGACCATTTTTGTTCATCCAGCCTTCCACTTGTAAAATTATCCTCGAAACTCACCTGCCACTCTTTAAAAAACCGGAAAGCATCCGTATCTTTATAGTTGAAATACTTAATCAGGTGGGGCATTTTTTTCATTTCGAGGTACTGCTGCTCTTTGGCAAAATCATCCGTTTTTTCCCACTTTTTATCGTCTTCTAGGTACGCTTTCCGCTTTTTAAATTCATCGGAGGTTACAATGGCATCAAGCTCCATGAAACGTTTTAAATCCATGGAATCTTTTACATCATAATAATTTTTGAGGGCTGCTGATTTTTCAAACTTCAGGAAAAATTTCACATCGCTGTCAGCGGCAAGCTCTTTAAAACGTTTGTACTTTTTATACGCTTCGGTTTTTTCAAACTTTTTCTTGTCTTTCAGGTATTCAACACGTTTTTGAAAAGCCTCACTTTCAACTTCTGTTTTTAGCTCATTTAACCGTTTAAGATTATAGCTGTCAGCCGTTTCATGATATAATTTCAACTTTTTCGAATGCTCGAATTTCAGGTACGATTTAATTTCCGAGTCCTTTTTGAGCTTTTTAAACTCTTCATGTTTCTGTTTTTCGCTGTTGGGCAGGTTTTTCAGTTCAAAATATCTTTTCAGCTTTTCCGACTCATAAAACGAATTGTGCTGTTCCAGTTGTTTCGAACCATGTAATTCGAAATAGGCTTTTATTCCCGGTAGTTTCTGCAACTTGTTGTACTCCTTCAGCTTTCGCTGTTCGGTTGAATTCTTAAATACATCGAGCGCAACTTCGTCTTTTTCCTTTTTATATTCCCCTTTTTCAATAAAATCGAGCAACAACCGGTATTCTTTTATTTTATCAGATTCTTTCAAGGCCTGAAAACGCCTGAAATCTTCCGAACCATTAACATAGAAATAGTCTTTAAATGGTTTGGAATTTTTCAGCTTTTCATACTCGTGAAGTTGGTTGTGCTCTTTGCTGTTTTTAAAATGAAGCGCCTGGATTTCAGCTTTGCGCTTTTTGAATTCATCTGATTCAATAATTTTTTTCAATTCAATAAAATCAGATAATTCCTTCGATCCAGCAACTTTATTGAACTCTTTGAAATCGTTATACAGCAATTCGCGCTGCATTTCAATTTTTTCAACGGGCTTGATTTTACCCAGGAGCTGAAGGGAAAATATTTTAAAAGACATGGGCTGGTTTTTATTGTTTATGTGTTCAAAAATAGAAATTAAAAGAAACATTCGGCTGAAAGTTTTAAACAATTTCGGCTGATTAAAAGAAAAATATCCGATTTAACTGTTTATATGTTTTGAGATTATCCATTGGCAGGGAACCTTATTTTAAATAATTTTATCTGCTCAAAATAATTAAAATGATTGAAGCATCTGAACTTATATTAAATAGCGATGGCTCGGTTTTCCATTTGCACCTGAAACCAGAAAATCTTGCAGACCAGGTTATTCTGGTAGGCGATCAGGCACGGGTTGAAACCATCTCCGGTTTTTTCGACAAAATTGATTTTACCACTCAAAATCGTGAATTTAAAACAGTTACGGGCTGGTATAACAATAAACGAATGAGTGTCCTTTCCACCGGAATTGGAACCGATAATATTGATATTGTACTGAACGAACTGGATGCCCTGGCAAATATTGATTTTGAAAAGAGGGAGATAAAAACGGATAAAAGGTCGCTGAATATCGTGCGGATTGGTACTTCCGGCGGCCTGCAATCCAATTTGCCGGTGAATTCGTTTGTAGTTTCCCGGAAATCAATTGGATTTGACGGAATGCTTGCTTTTTATGCCAATCACGAAAGTTACTGCGATGGCGCTTTCGAAAAAGCGTTCAGGCAGTTTACCGGTTGGAAAAGCTCACTCCCCTCTCCTTACGTGGTTGATGCTTCCGAAGTTTTGCTTTCAAAGTTTAACACGCCGGATTTCAAAACCGGGGTAACCATTTCGGCTCCGGGTTTTTATGGCCCGCAAGGCAGAGTTTTACGATTAGGCCTGGCCATGCCCGAATTAAACCGGATTATTGAGCAATTTTCTTATAACAATTTGAAAATTACCAATTTTGAAATGGAAAGCTCAGCCATTTACGGGCTTTCAAAAATGCTGGGACATAACGCGTTAACAATATGTTTGATTATTGCAAACAGGGTTACCCGCGAGGCCAATGAAAATTACCGCGCTGAAATGAAGAAACTGATCAAAAAAGTGCTCGACGTCTTAACAAAATAGACATTATGAACAAAAAAAAGCTAAATGCTTTAATCAATTTGCTGGACGACCCCGATCAAATGGTTTTTGAAGCCGCAGAAAAAGAGCTGCTAAAAGAAAACAACAGTATTATTTCAGATTTGGAAGAAAAATGGGAATCCAGTTATGATGAAATGTACCAGGAACGCATTGAAAACCTGATTCAGGATTTGCAGTTCAGGGAAACTAAAAAGCTGATGAACAAGTGGATTCATTCTGAAAAAAATGATTTGCTTGAAGGCTTTCTTGCCGTTGATCGTTTTCAGTATCCTGACATTAATTTACTGGGGATTTATAAGAAAATTGAAAAGATTGAAAAAACAATTTGGCTGGAGCTGAATAATTCACTTACACTGCTTGAAAAAACTACCATTATCAATCATTTTATTTTCAATATTAATGGATTCTCAGTCAATCACAACAACCTGTTCTCGCCGCAAAACTGTTTTTTAAATCAGTTGCTCGACACTAAAAACGGCAACCCGGTTTCTATCGGGATTTTCTATACGCTGATTGCCCGCAGACTGGGCTTATCCGCGCATTTTGCCGATTTCCCGAAAAACCCGCTGGTGGCAATTGTGGATCGCGAACTGGCCAAAAAAGTGCATGGGGACGACACAAAAACCAACGTGCTTTTTTATATTAACCCGTCAAATAAAGGCTCCATTACCAGCCGCAAGGAAATTGATTATCACCTGAAGAAAAACAATTACAGCCCAACCGATTATTTTGCCGAGCCAAAACACGATTTATATTTCATAAGACGTCTGTTGGAGTCGCTTCTGGAATCGTACCAGTCAATTGGATACACCGAAAAAATGGAAAAAATCCGGGAACTCATTTGGCTGTTCCCGGAATAACAAATCATACCAAAATATTTTTGCAGTAATTCACGCACTTTATTATTTCTTTTTGCGCATCGGAATTAGCAGGAACATTGTATTCCAGCTCAATGTCGCAGTAAATGGGCCATTCGTTTTCCTGTATCAGGTTCAAAATATCGGCAATGGGCGTGTCGCCTTCTCCCCAGGGCATATTGGTATTAGCCGGATTTGCATTTTTCCCGGTTTTGTCTTTCATATGAATGCTGAAAATCTGGTCGTGCAGCCTTTCAATTAATTCGTTGGGGTGTTTGCCCGTTGCCCCAAAATAGTGGCCAGCATCAAAGTTCAGCATATTTTTGGGTGAGTAGGCTAAAAATTCATCGAAGTTGAAATCGGGGTTCCCGGGCTGGGCGTGATTGTGGTAAATGGCGTACATGTTATGCTTTTCGGCAAATTTTCCTAACCGCTTGCAGGCGTCATGGCCAATTTCGTTTGTAATTCCCTTGGCACCTAAAGCTTTGGCGGCTTCAAAGGCAT
Source organism: Tangfeifania diversioriginum (assembly GCF_900141875.1). Classification (GTDB taxonomy): domain Bacteria; phylum Bacteroidota; class Bacteroidia; order Bacteroidales; family Prolixibacteraceae; genus Tangfeifania; species Tangfeifania diversioriginum. The sequence continues at coordinate 177,440 of NZ_FQZE01000004.1, forward strand.
AATCGGTTTCTTCATCGCTCCAGTTGGCCGGCGAAAACTTCACAATATGAATATTCACTCCGGCTTTCTTGTACAATTTTCGTAACTCTTTATACTTTTTCATGGAAACCGACAAGCGCCATTCGCGTTGTCTTTCAGCTGCTGCTTCAGCTTTTTTTCGATATTCATCACGCTCTTCATCAGAAAGTTGAGCGTCACGGGGTGGTCGTGGTGGCATTGGCGGAATACCGGCAAACTCTTCGGCCACATTGCCCATCAATTCGATAGAACTGATGCCTGCCTCGACACAATAATTTAAAATATCCTGGGCGGAACCGGGCATGCTACGCCAGCTGTAAGTGATAGCTCCAATTTGTACACCGCCAAATTTTGAATCAGGCTTGCTTTTCATCAGCGAATTTCCGTAACTGAGCGGCGTAAAAGCAATTGCTGCCGTTGCCGCTGCTGTTGTACCAATAAATTTGCGGCGGGAAATGCTGTTGTTTTTGTCATTTTTGTTCATAATCGATATTTTAGTTGATTTAAGTAGAAGTAACTTTAAAAATAGAAAATTAACCGGAAAAGCGTTAATAATGATGAATAACAAATCCTCACACATTCATTTTTTTTAAGAGCTGCGGTGCTATTATTCAGTAATTTTTTCTTCAACAGTTCGCAAAATTTCTTTCTCCATTTTTCTTGCATTTTCCAGCAATTCGTCCGCCTTTTTCATTGTTCTTGTCAGCCAGGTTTTATCCTCGTAACCGGCAGCATTAATTTTAACATTAAGCAGTGCTCCTTCAACCGCAGTGCGTGCGCAAAGCGCTCCCACGCCGGCATCCGACACTGAATTAGGATTACCGGTTTCGGCCATCGCCTGCATAGCTTCCATCGAATCATGCGCCAGTTGCATCACTTTCAACGGCACTTCAATGGCGTTTTTGGTGGCTTGCTGAATGGCTTTTTGCCGTTCCGCTTTTTCTTTTTCGCTCGATTTGGGCATGCCAAATGCTGCCATAATTTTATTGAAAACGGCTGTATCTTCATCCACACATTTCAGCAATGCATCATGGTATTCCTTGCCTTTCTCAGCCCAATTCGAAAATTCTTCCCAGCGATGATCCCAACCACGCTTGTGCGCCGAGAGGTTGGCTACCATTGTTCCCAGTGCTGCGCCCAGTGCTCCCACATACGCCGAAATAGAACCACCGCCCGGTGCGGGAGATTCGGATGCCGTGTTGTACATGAAATCAGCCAACGTTTTATCCACCAGCTTTTCAGCCGAATCATCAGCAATCATGTATTCAATGATTTTCTTTTTCGGATCAAATGGTTTCAGCTCGTCGAGACCCAGCGATTTGATGGCGATTTTGATGATTTCATCGTCCGAGATTCCGGTGGAACGCTGCTGCTTGCGCAGGAAATATTTTCCGGCATCGAGCATGGCCTGCAACGGAACCAAACCTACCAGTTCTGAGCCGGTAACGCGAATACCCCGCTCACGCGCTTTTTCAGAAATTTCATCAAAAGCCACATGAATGGGCGTTACAGTTATATCGGTCAGGTTGATGGAGATTTGTGCAATCCCGTATTCCTCGATGTACCAGCCAATGGCACGCGTTTTTTTCAATGTTCCCGGAATACGCACAGGCTCGCCGTTTTCATCTTTAATTATTTTCCCGGTAAGTTTGTTCCCTTCTCGTTTAACACGTCCGGCTTCGCGCACATCAAATGCAATGGAATTGGCTCGCCGGGTGGAAGTGGTGTTCAGATTCACATTGTAGGCCACCAGGAAATTTCGTGCTCCTATTGCCGTTGCTCCGGATTTTGCCACCTTGGCAGACCATTCTCCCGGGCCAAAATCAGGCTTCCATTTTTCTGACGAAATGCGATCTTTCAATGCTTCGTACTCTCCCGTGCGGCAACTGGCCAGGCTTTTACGTTTATCGTTAAATGCTGCAAATTCATAACAGTAAACCGGAATATCAAGCTCCTTCCCTACTCTTTCGGCCAGTTTGCGGGCATATTCCACCGCTTCTTCCATGCTCACATTGGCAACCGGAACCAGCGGACAAACATCGGTAGCGCCAAAACGGGGATGTTCGCCTTTGTGAACCGACATATCAATTATTTCCGAGGCTTTTTTTATGCCCCTGAAAGCAGCCTCAGCAACATCATTCGGATGGCCAACAAAAGTCACTACTGTACGGTTGGTCGCTTTCCCCGGATCCACATCAAGCAATTTTACGCCTTCCACAGTTTCAATGGCATCGGTGATTTCTTTTATTTTAGCCAAATCACGTCCTTCAGAAAAATTGGGAACGCACTCAATTATTTTATCCATAAGTTTCTATTTTTTAGCCACAATATTTTACAACTATTTTCACAAAGAAAAATCATGAAAATAATTGCATTCATTCAAAAATAGAATGATAATTTTCATCAGGAATCAGAAATTCTGGATTTCGCCGTTTAAAATGACGGTTTCGATTAAATCGGCTGCGAACCGGTAAGGTAAATATTCTATTCCCGGCATGTCGGATGTCACGAATAAGTTGGCCGTTTTGCCGCGTGCAATTGTGCCTAACCGGTCGCTGATTCCCATTGCATAGGCAGAGTTGAGTGTAGTGGCATTTATAACTTCTTCGGGAAGCATATTGTATTTTATGCACCCCAGCGAGGATATAAAATTCATATTTCCACTTGGCGACGAGCCGGGATTATAATCAGAAGCCATTGCAACAGGCAACCCTGCCTCAATCATTTCGCGGACCGGTGAAAGTTTCATATTCAGAAAAAAAGCGGCTCCCGGTAAAACAGTTGGCATGGTTTCGGTTCCTTTCAGGGCCTTAAATTCTGCCTCTCCCATGTGTTCAAGATGATCGACAGAAAGGGCATTGTATTTTACCCCGGCCTGAACTCCACCGGTGAGGCCCAGTTCATTGGCATGAATTTTTGGGCGAAGTCCGTGTTTGATTCCGGCCATTAAAATGCGCTCCGTGTCTTCCACGGAAAAAAAGCCCTGGTCGCAAAATACATCGATAAAGTCGGCCAGTTCTTCAGCCGCCACCTGCGGAATCATTTCGTTAATAACCAAATCTACATATTTTGAAGGGTTGTTTTTATATTCAGCAGGAATGGCATGAGCCCCCAAAAATGTGGAACGTACGCAAACAGGAGCTGTTTCTTTTATCCATTTGATGACCTTCAGCATTTTGATTTCGCTTTCGGTGGTTAATCCATAACCACTTTTAATTTCCACAGCGCCGGTACCACTTTTCATGATTTCCAGAATCCTGTTCATGGCATCGTTGTATAGTTCTTCTTCTGTTTTTTCCTGCATCAGTTTTGCCGAATTCAGGATTCCCCCGCCACGCCGGGCAATTTCTTCATACGATAATCCTTTTATGCGGTCAACAAACTCTTTTTCGCGTGAACCCGGAAATACAATATGCGTGTGTGAATCGCAGTAACTGGGATACACCATGCGGTTTGAGCAGTCGATTTCAACCAGCAGATCGTCGTCGCAATAGGCATCTTTTAAATTCTCCATCGGGCCAAATTCCTGAATCAGTTCATCGCTGATTATCAGAAAAGCATTTTTGATGGTATTTACTTTCGCCATTTCTTTTCCGGCCCTGAACGCCACTGGTTCGTCCTCAACCTGAACCAGTTCTTTTATATTCTCGAGTAGTAACTTCATTTTTTCTATTTTATCTGATAAGGTACAAAATTGATTTCAAAAATCATAAAGTATGTTAGATCCAATAAAAAGATCTTTTCGATTTTAACTGCTGCCAAAAATCATGGGAAACACGCCAAATTTATTATTTTCGGGATTCTAAAAATAAAAAGACATGCTGAAAAAGGTACCGCACACCTATGTAATTATTTTTTCGCTTATTGTTTTTTGCGCTGTTTTAACCTGGTTTATCCCCGGAGGTGAATTTGAACGGGAGCAAACAGTTGTGAATGGAGTGGAACGGGAAGTAATAAAACCGGGATCGTTTCAGTACATTGAAAGCGATCGCCAAACCTGGCAGTCTTTTTCAGCGTTTTTTGACGGGTTTGTGAATACGGCCAACATTATCGCTTTCATTATTATGATTGGCGGGGCCTTTTGGATTTTAAACGAAAGCAAAGCCATTGATATTGGCATTTATTCTTTTTTGAAATTTGCCAAAAAATGGGAGCGCAACAAATTGCTGCGTAAGCTGGGAGTAAACAACATCATTTTGACAGGCATTATGCTTATTTTCAGCTTGTTTGGCGCTGTTTTTGGCATGAGTGAAGAAACCATTGCATTTACCATTATTTTTGTTCCGCTGGCCATTTCAATGGGCTACGATTCCATTGTGGGTGTGTCACTCTGTTTTGTTGCTGCCGCGCTTGGTTTTGCAGGTGCTTTTTTAAATCCTTTTACCGTTGGAATTGCGCAGGGATTATCTGATATTCCGCTGTTCTCAGGAATTGAATACCGCATTTTCATGTGGATTGTAATTAACATTGTAGGATTCACATTTATTTTACGATACGCCTCGCGCATTCATAAAAATCCCAAAAAATCGTTGGTTTACAAAGAAGATGAATACTGGCGCCACAGAAATGAAAATTCGGAAACTAGCTTTAAATTTAAAGTTCCACGCGGGGCATGGATTGCATTTGCATCGCTTTCAGTTTTTTTGATACTTTTTTCGGTGTTTTTTCCCATAAGCATTCTAAAAATCGGAAACAGCGAAATTTCATTTCCGGCCGTGCCTGTAGCCACAGCTCTTTTTATTGTATCGGGCATTTTGACGTTACGCAAAACTGTTCACTACTTTATATTGAGCCTGCTCACATTTACCATAATTTTTCTGATAATTGGCGTAATGGGCTACGGATGGTATGTAATGGAAATCGCCACACTTTTCCTGGCCCTGGGTATTTTTTCAGGAATTGCAGCAGGAAAAACGCCAAACAAAATTACCAATCTGTTTATTGAAGGCGCACAGGATATTTTGCCGGCGGCGCTGGTAGTTGGGCTGGCTGGCGGCATTGTTGTAATTCTTGAAGACGGAAAAATTATTGATACCATTTTATATTCCGTTTCGCAATCGATGCAGGATTTGGGTAAAGTGGGTTCAGTGAGCATCATGTATGTTATTCAATCGTTTCTGAATATTTTTATTCCATCGGGATCGGGAAAGGCGGCACTTACCATGCCCATGATGTCGCAGTTTTCTGATTTAATTGGCATTTCGCGACAGGCCACTGTGGTGGCTTTTCAGTTTGGCGACGGGTTTACCAACATGATAACCCCCACCTCGGGTGTACTGATCGGAGTGCTTGGAATTGCCCGTATTCCCTACGAGAAATGGTTTAAATGGGTAGCGCCGTTTGTGGTGATTTTAACTGTGCTCGGATTTCTTTTGTTGCTGCCAACAGTTTTAATGGATTTGAACGGATTTTAAGCATGAAAAAAGCCTGACACATTTTGAGCCAGGCTTGTCATTTTTTATTTCGTCCGGTACTATTCGTCAATCGAAATACATTCTACCGGGCAAACTTCAGCGCATGAGCCGCAGTCAGTACAAAGTTCAGGATCAATTACATAAATATCACCTTCAGAGATTGCATCTACCGGGCATTCATCAATACAGGTCCCACATGCAATGCATTCATCAGAAATTTTATATGCCATAGCAATGAATTTTAAAATTTTAAAAATGGTTATAAGAAAGCGCAAAAGTACAAAGTTTAACAAAATATCAAAGGACACATATCATTAATTTCTTTGCTTGCGAAAATTTTGCTCCATGACGCGTTTCACCATCTTTTTGTTAATTTTGGGAACAAAACCGAATTATATATGGACACAAGCAACATTTTGTACGCACTGCTGTTAACGGCATTTGCCGGTCTCTCAACCGGAATTGGAAGCGCCATTGCGTTTTTGGCCCGAAGCACCAATACAAAACTATTGACAGTATCACTTGGTTTCTCAGCAGGCGTTATGATTTATATTTCGTTTGTCGAAATTTTTGCTGAAGCAAAAGAAAGCTTCATTGGCAATTTTGGTGATTTTTACGGAACCCTTTATACCATCAGTGGTTTTTTTGGAGGAATGCTGCTTATTGCACTAATTGATAAATTTATTCCAACGATAGAAAACCCTCACGAAATGCACTCGATTGAAGAGATGCAGGGAAAAAATCCTAAGGACAGTGCACGCTACAAAAAACTTTACCGGATGGGAATTTTAACTGCACTGGCTGTTGCAATCCATAACTTCCCGGAAGGCATTGCCACATTTATGACAGCACTGAATGATCCAACCGTGGGTATTGCCATTGCTATTGCCATAGCTATTCACAATATTCCTGAAGGGATAGCTGTTTCGGTGCCCATATATTATGCTACCGGCAACCGTAAAAAAGCATTTTTGTATTCGTTTCTTTCAGGGTTGGCTGAACCTGTGGGTGCTGTATTAGCTTATCTTTTGCTCTTTCCTTTTTTAACTACCGGGAATTCTCAAATAGTATTTGCTTCCACAATGGCAGCAGTGGCTGGTATTATGGTTTTTATCTCGCTTGATGAACTGCTTCCTTCAGCTGAAGAATATGGCGAGCACCACTGGGGGATTTACGGGTTAATAGGCGGAATGGTAGTGATGGCAGTCAGCCTGCTACTTCTCAATTGACTTTACATTTTTGATAAAGTAGTTACACACCTCCTGTAATCCGCACTTTTCGCATTTCGGGCTTCGGGCTGTGCACACATACCGACCGTGCAAAATAAGCCAGTGGTGGGCCTGCGGCACCAAATCCAGAGGGATGTATTTCATCAGTTGCATTTCGGTGGCCAGCGGAGTTTTTGCATTTTGGCTCAACCCAATGCGTGCAGCTACCCTGAAAACATGCGTGTCAACTGCCAAAGTCGGTTTCTGATACACAACAGAGGCAATTACATTTGCTGTTTTTCGTCCAACTCCCGGCAATTTTTGCAAATCGTTAACATCATCGGGCACTTTTCCGTCAAAAAGCTCGAGCAGTTTGCGTGACATGCCCACCAGGTGCTTGGCTTTATTGTTAGGGTACGAACAGCTTTTTATGTATTCGAACACCTCAGCCGGTTCGGACTGTGCCATTTCTTTGGGGCCCGGATAACGTTTCAGCAGTTCAGGAGTTATCAGGTTCACCCGTTTGTCTGTGCATTGAGCCGAAAGTATGACAGCAACAATAAGATGAAACGGGTTTTTATATTCAAGCTCGGTTTCTGCTACCGGCATTGTTTCCTGAAAATAACGGATAACAAATTCAAACAATTCCTTTTTTCGCATAAAATTTATTTTTTTCAAAAATAGTCGAAAAATTATTCAAAAAAAGTGTAACAAAATCACAAATGTTGAGTCATACGAACAGAAGTTACTAATAACCCATTTCTCCCCCTCTATAGAAATGGTTTTAAATTAGTTAATTAAACAGACGTGAAAAGCCGGTTAACGCCGGCTTTTTTAGTTTGTATTTTCTATTTTTGCCAAAAATTTATTGATGAAACCATATCTGCAAGCAGAAAATCTTTCGAAGCGTTGGGGCGAGCTCATGCTTTTCGAAAATATATCGTTTACCCTGTTCGAGGGGCAGAAAGTTGCTTTAATTGCCCGCAACGGCACCGGTAAATCCACATTGCTCGATTTGCTGGCCGGCAAAGATTCGCCCGATTCAGGAACTATTACCATTTCAAATAATATTGAAATGGGCTATTTCGAACAAATTCCACGGTTAGACCCGGAACATACAGTTCATCAGGAAATCTTCAAAGCCGACAATGAAAAAATGAAAACCGTGAAGGAATTCGAACTGGCAATGGAACAAAATAACCAGGAAAGAATCACCGAATTATCGGCTAAAATGGATGAGCTTGGTGCCTGGGACATTGAAGTTGAAATTAAACAGGTACTCACCCAGCTTAAAATAAACCACCTGGATCAACCGGTTAAACAACTTTCAGGGGGACAGCAAAAACGGCTTGGCCTGGCAAAAGTACTCATCAATAAACCCGATCTCCTGATTTTGGATGAACCAACCAACCATCTCGATTTGGAGATGATTGAATGGCTGGAAACCTATCTTGGGAAATCCAAATCAACACTGCTCATGGTTACGCACGACCGGTATTTTCTGGACCGTGTTTGCAACGAAATTATAGAAATGGACGATAACCAAATTTATAATTACCAGGGAAATTACTCTTTGTTTCTGCAAAAACGTAACGAGCGGATTGAAATGCAACAGGCATCGGTTGCCAAAGCACAAAACCTGCTACGCACCGAGCTCGACTGGATGCGGCGCATGCCCAAAGCACGTGGGACCAAAGCAAAATACAGGGTCGATTCATTTTATAATTTAAAAGAAAAAGCCTCAAAAAAAATTGGCGAAGAAAGTATTGATTTGAATGTAAAATCGGCACGACTGGGAAAAAAAATTGTGGAGACCGAACATCTTTCCAAATCATTTCCGGGAGTGAAGCTAATCGAAGATTTTACCTACAAATTTTCGCGTTTCGAGAAAGTGGGCATTGTGGGGAAAAACGGTACCGGGAAAACCACATTTTTAAACCTGATAACCGGAAAAATAAAGCCTGACAGCGGGAAAATTGAAATTGGTCAAACCATTAAATTTGGCCATTACCGTCAGAAAGGAATTACGTTCGATCCCAAAGAAAGGGTAATTGACGCTGTAAATAAGATTGCGGAAGTCATTCATTTTGAGGACGGTTCGCAAATGACGAGTGCGCAGCTGCTGACCCGTTTTCTTTTCCCTCCCGAAATGCAGTATAATTTCATAGAGAAATTGAGTGGCGGCGAACAGCGACGGCTCTATTTATGCACTGTGCTGATGCAAAATCCAAATTTCCTGATTCTGGATGAGCCCACCAACGATCTCGATATTATGACACTGAATGTGCTGGAAGAGTATATCAGGCTGTTCGAAGGTTGCGTGGTTGTGGTTTCGCACGACCGCTTTTTCATGGACAAAATTGTGGATCACCTTTTCATTTTTGAAGGCAACGGAAAAATCACCGATTTCCCCGGAGATTATACTACCTACCGTAAATCGGTGGAAGCGCAACAAAAAGAAGAAAGCTTAAAAACTGCTTCCGAAAAAAAAGCTGAAAAAAATGAGCAAAAGCATACTTTGAAAAAAGGTCCCAAAAAGAAACTCACATTTAAAGAAAAGCAGGAAATGGAGGCGCTCGAAAAAGAGATTGCAACCCTTGAAGAGAAAAAAAATGAGCTGGAAACATTGCTGAATTCAGGCGATTTGTCGCATGATAAGTTGTTTGAAAAATCAAAACAACTGGGGCAAATAAAATCAGCCATCGACGAAAAAGAATTCCGCTGGCTCGAGTTAAGCGAACTGGACAGTCAGTTGAAAAACAATAAATAAACATTAGCAATTAAACTAAAAAGCCGGACTAATCAAGCCCGGCTTTTTTGTAAAATATGTCTTTCATCTTTTTAAACCAGCGAAATAAGCACACCCGCAGCAACTGCCGACCCAATAACACCAGAGATGTTACTTGCCATGCAGTATTGCAAAATGTGATTCCCCGAATTGTATTTCAGTGCCAGTTCGTTAGCTACACGCGAGGCCATGGGCACCGCACTCAGTCCGGTGGCTCCAATCAGCGGGTTAATCTTTTTGGTTACAAAAAGGTTATACCCCTTCACAGCCAGAATTCCCCCGGTAATTGAAAAAGCAAAAGCGATAAAACCTCCAACAATAATCCCCAGTGTTTTGGGTGTCAGGAATACTTCCGCCGTCATGGTTGCTCCTACTGTAAGGCCAAGGAAAATTGTTGCGGTATTCATTATTGGCCCCGAAGCAGCATCGGCCAGGCGGCTGGTGGCAGTTCCTACCTCTTTCACAAGGTTGCCGAACAGCAACATTCCCAACAACGGCACAGACGAAGGCACAAAAATGGCCACAATGGTTCCCAGCAAAATTGGGAACATGATTTTAACGGCTTTCAGGTTCTTGATTTTCCGTTTCGACGGATATTTTTTATCCATCTCTTTCATATTGATTTTAAACTCTTTCGGGGTAATCAATAGCTTAGACACCAGCGGTATAATAACCGGTACCAAAGCCATGTACGAATAGGCCGCAATGGCAATTGGTCCCAAAAGATGCGGAGCCAGTTTAATGGTGGTGTAAATGGCTGTAGGGCCATCTGCACCACCAATAATACCAAGTGATGCCGCTTCGTTCAGGTTAAATCCCAGCAGAATTGCACCAATTAGCACACTGAAAATTCCGATTTGGGCAGCTGCCCCAAAAAAGGCCAGTCGCAGATTGCGGAGCATCGGGCCAAAGTCGGTAAGCGCCCCCACCCCCATAAAAATGATGGGTGGCAGAAACCCTGTTTTGATAAGCGAATAGTACAGGAAATTAAGAATCCCAAATTCGTTCGCAATTTCAAACAGGTTTTTGTAGCGCCCTTCCCCCAGTTCTATATTCGATGCATCGACAATACCCATTTCGGCTCCCGGAAAATTGGCTACTAAAACGCCAAACCCAATGGGAATGAGCAATAGCGGCTCATATTTTTTTCTTATGCCGAGGTAGAGCAAAACAAATGCAATGATCCACATCAGGACAGTTTTCCAGGTGATTGCCCCAAAAGCTGTCATTTCAAATAAATTCGAAAAAATCTCCTGCATATGTTATTGCATTTTTATAATTATGTCATCCTCGTCAACCGCGTCGCCATTGTTAAGGCAAATTTCCACAATTTTTCCTGCATCTTCGGCAAGAATGGCATTGTAAGTTTTCATTGATTCGATGTATCCCACAACATCACCTTCTTTTAATTCATCGCCTTCTTTTATGGCTTTTTCAGAAGCATCTTTGGTGAAGAAAAACTTTCCTTCGAGTGGAGCTGCAACTTCTTTTACCGGCCCCCCGGATGCAGCTTTTACCTGTGTTTCCTTTGCGGGCGAAACACTTTCTTCTTTTTGCCCGGCACCATTCGACTCAGCACACGAAACATTCACAACAAATTTTTCACCGTTAACCTCCACATTAAGTTTTTTAGGTTCGCAATCTGTTGATTTTGCTGCGGGAGCTGCCGGGGCTTCAGCTTTTTCTTCCTCTGCTTTCTTCTCCGCAAGATCGGCTTCAAAGGCTGCTTTGGCCTGGCCCGATTTGTATGCCCTGTACTGTTCAGGATGCATAGCCAGCTCAAACAACTCTTCATCATCTTCACCAAAATCCCAGTTATTCTCTTTCATCTCATTGCGGAACTCATCCAGTTTATCCGGGTACAAATCCTGCGGATTGCCGGTATAAAACTCCCTGCCCTGCTCTTTTGTCAGCTCAACAATTTCAGGAGCCAGTTCGCCGGGCAGTTTGCCTGATTTGCCGAGAATCATGTCCCAGATATTGTCGGCTATCATCGACCAGCGTTCTCTGCCTTTTTCAAGCTGAATAACATTCATTAACGCCAGATTTTTCACATACTGGCTGAATGGGGTCACAAGCGGCGGATAACCAAGCATTGGCCAGATATGCGCCACTTCGTCGAATAATTTAACGAGCAACTCATCCTGGGTAAGTTCCGGTTTTCCGCGTTTCGACATCCACTTGTTCAGACTTGCAAGATTGTTTTCCAGGTCCGCCATAAGGCTGCCCATCATTCCGCCCGGCAATCCGGGACCAATAAGCAATGAATTCATCAGCCGGTTGCGCGGGTTGATGTAATAGCCCAGAAAATCGTCGATGAAACTCTGGGTTAACGCGCGAACGTGCATGTAGGCTTTCATATCGATATCCGGAACTTTAAAGCCGGCATCTTTGAGCATGGCCTGCACAGCCAGTAAATCAGCATGGCCGGTCCCCCACGAGAGCGGTTCCATGGCCACATCTACATAATCGGCACCGGCGCGTGCAACCTCCAGAATTGAGGCCATCTGGAAACCAGGCCCGGCATGTCCGTGGTACTGAACCGGTGTTTTGGGATGGCGATCTTTAATATTCTTCACAATTTTCCCGAGAAATGCCGGACGGCCAATACCGGCCATATCTTTTACGCAAATTTCATCGGTTCCCATCTCAATGAGTTTGTCGGCCAGTTTGGTGTAATATTCAACTGTATGAACTTCCGAAAATGTTAAACTCATGGAAGCCTGCGAAATCATACCGCCCTCTTTGGCATATTTTATCGAACCTTCGAGGTTACGCGGGTCATTTAATCCACAGAATGAACGTGCTATATCAGTTCCCTGTTTCTTTTTTACTTTATACATTAACTTACGCACATCGGCCGGCACGGGGCTCATGCGAATTCCGTTGAGCGCACGCTCGAGCATGTGGGTTTCAATGCCGGCATCGTTAAAGGGTTGCGTCCACTGGCGATTGGCCACGTTTGGATTTTCGCCAAAAAGCAGGTTAATTTGCTCAAATCCTCCGCCGTTGGTTTCCACACGGGCAAAACATCCCATATCTACAATTGCAGGGGCTACTTTCAGCAATTGGTCAACTGTTGGAACATATTTACCCGACGATTGCCACATGTCGCGGTACAATAAACTAAATTTAATTTCTTTTGCCATGGTATTTTTTTATGATTATTCTTTTTCAATTTTTGTGATTTTACCTTTTCCTCCGGTGTACATCTGAACAGCAGCAACTATTGCGGCCATTTTATTTGCGGTAACGGTACTGCTACCATCTGTTCCTTTTCCTTCGGGAAGCGGCCAGAATTTATTGGTGAGCAGGATTAACACGTTACCAACAACAACCACCATCCATAAAATCAGAAGTACGGTTATCATTCCCACTACTAGGATTGAAACTGCATTACTTAATATTCCTTCCATATTCTTTATTTGATTTTTTTGTTTATACGTTAAAAAATAAGACGGGCCAGTTAAATCAGCTGACTTAAAATTTGCGATTGGCTGTAAAAAAAGAAAGGTAGATAAAGAGAAGTTTCGTTTACGCTAACGGAACACTCAAAATTTTTTCCTTCTCACAAAAATTCTTCCCGGGTGGTGAAACATCCGATTCAAATTGCGGGCTCACCTGATCTTTATTTTTTAAAAAAAGAGTGTTCATGATTGCAAAAATGATTCATTTTTGATGGATAATCTTATAAATTCATAGAGAACTGAATTAATTTAAGACTGGTTTAACTTCCCGTTAACACTGCATAAATATTCCGTTTCAGAAGAAATTCGAAAACAAATACATTGCCTGCTAAACCAGAGAGAGTTATGTTTTTTGAATGGAAAATTTGCAACTTTTCATTATTCTTTCACGATTTTTAAAAAATAATTGGCGAAAATGCAATATGATGTAATGAATAAAAACATTGCACGTCTTACCTTTGAAAACCTGCTAAAAAAGCAGATGAAAAAACAGAAAAGCAGATGGTTGCGAGTGATTTTAAAACGAGGGTTTTACCGGTGAGCAAAAAGTTGCTGCGGTTTGCAACACATTTTTTGAAAAATGAAGATGAAGCACGGGATGTGGTTCAGGATGTTTTTCTGAAGTTGTGGCAAAAACGGAACGAACTGGCTCATGTTGAAAATATTGAAGCATTTGCCATGCGCATGACCCGCAACCGTTGCTTAGACCTGCTCAGGGCAAACAAAGTAGTGCCCATTGATGCCGAAACTGACCGGAAAATGAAGGAGGAATCGGTTGATGTTCATTCACAGATCGAATTAAGTGAATCGGCCGGGCAGATAAAAAAGCTGATAGATCAGCTGCCCGACCTGCAACGTACGGTGATGTATTTGAGAGACATTGAGCAATTATCGTACGATGAAATTGCGGAAGCAACCGAGCTCAAGGTAAACGCCATCAGGGTGAACCTTTCGCGGGCCCGCAAGAAAGTACGCGACGAATTTTTAAAAATGAATTCAAATGGAAACACAAGAAGTAAAACAATTGCTGCAACGCTATTTTAACGGCGAAAGTTCTGAAAATGACGAGCAGAAACTGCAAGCTTATTTTCATTCGGGGAATGTGGCTGCTGAGCTGGAAGAGTATGCCGGATTTTTCGGAGGAATTTCTGAATTATCAAAAACAGCAAATGACGATTCCATTGAAAATGAGGTAATGAATTACATTCTGGAAAACGAAGCAGAGGAAAAATCGAAATACCGCACGCTTTGGAAAACTGTAACCGGAATTGCAGCCTCAATCATTATTGTTGTGGGCGGGCTCCTGCTCTACCAGCAGAAAGATAAAACGTACGAAGATACTTTTGAAAATCCGCAAGTGGCCTATTCTGTTGCCGAAGATGTGTTGGAATACATGTCGGCTAAATACAACAAGGGGTTGGCCGAACTTTCAAATTTTGATAAGCTGCAAACAGCATCGCAGCCACTTAGAAAAGGAGTACAACCTGTGAATGAGTTTTATGAAAATATTGAAAAACTGGATACAAAAGAGTCTGAATCGCAATAACAGTTTCAATCGGCAGTAAATTAGCAGTAATTATAAGTGAACAATTAAATCAATAAAAAACGAATATAAAAAATAGAAAGTCATGAAAAAGTTAATTTTATTTTTAGCCATTATGCTGCCATTGGCAGTACTGGCACAAAAATCACCTGTTGATAAATTATTTGAAAAATATGCCAACAAGGAAGGATTCACAACAGTAAACATTTCAGGTAAACTGCTGGGATTTGCCAGTAAAGTGGATTCGAGTGACCCGACTACCAGCGAAATGTTATCGAATCTCACGGGAATTCGCATTCTATCAGTTGAAGATTCGGAAATTACAGGTAAACTCGATTTTTACGAAGAGTTGAGCAAGGATGGTTTCTTTGACAACAACGAATTTGAGGTATTGATGGAAGTTACTGAATCGGATGAAGTTGTTCGTTTCCTGGCCAAAGATGCAGGCAACGGGAAATTTTCCGATTTGATTCTGGTTGTAGGAGGTGATGACAGCGCACTTATCAGCATCAGCGGAATAATTGATCCCGAAAATATCGGGAAAATTACCAAAGCTGTGGATATCGACCTGGATGGAACAAACCAGTTTTGAGGAAGAAATCTAAACAGCCGGGAGCTATAAACCCAGGGGAACATAAAAAGCTAAATAGCTTTTTATGTTCCCTTTTTTTATTTTCTGCAGCTACATTAGCGAATGTTTTTTAAATTAGACAGCAAATTTTAGTGATAATGAAAACATCTCCGCTATTTGGAACCCTGCAAATTCAACCGGGCGAATTCCATGTAAAAGAATATGAAAATTTTTCACTCGGCATCAAGCGAGAAAAGGAGGGATGGATACTGTTAAGCAATAAAGGGGATTGGCGGCTCAAAAATAAAACGCCCGATTTTTCAGAAGGAGAATATTACCAGACCGGAAATGCCAATACGTTGCTGCTTACCCCGTCGCTTCCTGCAAAGCCGCTGGTTTTTATGGGCAGTAAATTAAATGTATCGCCCAAACAAAAATTAACTTTTTACCTGAAAATTCCGCTTACCATCCAGGCCTATTTTGCCAAAAAATCGTCGGATAACCTGCTTAAAGAATTTGAAACGCAAGGCTTGTCGAACACCTGGTTTGGAGATCCGGACAGCGGAGAACCTGCATTTACTCTCGGGAGCGATTTCTTTTTTACCCCGAAAGATGCCCGTCTTCAGCCGACCGAGGCACTTTGTCCTGTCAGTATTTTGAATTCATCGGCAACAGTGCTGAAAGTGGAGCGGATGATTTTACGGGTTGGAAATATGGCACTTTACAAAAACAACGATAAAATTATTACCAGTTTAGCTGCGCTTGATTACAAAGGAAAAGATGTAATTAGTGTTGCCGATTACCGTTTCTCAAAAAAAATACACGGCGAAAAAGCTGAAATTGTGGCCAAACCCAAAATCTCAGGCTCGATAAATATGCTGAAAATTAATTTTCATTTTATTAAAAACATTTATAAATCAGAATAATGAACTTTGACTGGTCGAAATATTTTAACGCAGCTACCCTCGAAAAAATATTTTTCATTTTTATAGTTGTGGTGATTGGTGTGGCCCTAATTTATACATTTTCATTTTTAGTGAAGAAAATACTCCCTGCCAACTGGTCGAAGCAACGCAAAATGATAATTAACCGGGCTATTGTTTACACCGGTTTTATCGTACTGTTTTTTATTGTTATTTCTGAATTGAACATTGATTTGACGGCCGTTTTTGGTGCTGCCGGAATTATTGGAATTGTGGTGGGAATTGCCTCGCAAACCAGCATCGGGAATATTGTCAGCGGTTTTTTCCTGGTTTCCGAAAAATCATTCGAGATTGGCGATGTAGTGCGGCTGGGCGATAAATCGGGCACGGTTTACAGCATCGATCTGCTTTCGATAAAAATCAAAACTTTTGATAATGTGTTGATTCGTATTCCCAATCAGACTGTCATCAGCAGCGACCTCACCAATGTTACGCGCTTCCCTGTCAGGCGCATGGATTTTACCGTAAGTGTAGCCTATAAAGAAAACCTGGACGAAGTAAAAAATCTGCTGTTTAGTATTGCCCAAAACAACCCGCTTTGCCTCGACGAACCAGAGCCATTGGTTTTGTTCGATAAATTTGGTACAAGCGGCATTGAAGTTCTTTTTGGCGTTTGGTTTGAAAAAGACAATTTTCGATCGGTAAAAAACAGTGTTTTTCAGGAAATTAAAGCTGTTTTCGATAAAGAAGGAATTGAAATCCCGTTTCCGCATGTAACGCTTTATTCCGGCGCAGAAACCAAGTCGTTTCCGGTAGAAGTAAAAAAATAAGAATTGGCAACAGGTAAAAAAAAGCAGTTGGCGAAAATTTGAATTTGCCAACTGCTTTTTTTGCCTACTAATAACTTTCTTATTTCAGTCCCTTTTTCTCTAAGAACGGATCAATCGAAGGTTCTTTTCCGCGGAAATTTTTATAAACTTCCATTCCTTCATCAGCTCCACATTTTTCAAGCAGTGTGCGGAATTTAGCCGCGACTTCCGGGTTAAACACATCGCCGGTTTCTTTAAATGCCGCATAAGCATCGGTGTCGAGCACGCCGGCCCAGTAATAAACGTAGTACCCGGCAGAATACCCGCCGCTGAAAATATGCGAAAAGTAGGTGCTGCGGTAACGTGGTAAAATTTCATCTATCAGTCCAATCCGGTCCATCGATGCTTTTTCAAAAGTGTTCACATCGTCAATAACCGGATTTTCCGTGGTGTGATAATCCATGTCGAGCAGAGAAGCAGCCACATATTCTCCGGTAATAAAACCCTGGTTGAATGTACCGCTCAGCTGGAGTTTCTCAATTAACTCGTCAGGAATAGGTTCGCCGGTTTCGTAGTGTTTGGCATACACTTTCATCACTTCCGGCTCGGCTGCCCAGTTCTCCATAATTTGCGAAGGAAGTTCAACAAAATCGCGCGGAACAGTGCCGGAAGTGCGGTCGTACGGACCGTCAGAAAACAGCCCGTGCAGCGCGTGCCCAAATTCGTGGAAGAAAGTGCTTACCTCGTCAAAGCTAAGCAAAGCAGGAGTGTCTCCCGAAGGGCGCGTGAAGTTCATCACAATAGAACCTATTCTTGGTATGCGCACACCGTCGCGGTATGTGGCGCTTCTGAAGCCGGTTGACCATGCTCCTACCCTTTTGCCGTTGCGCGGGTGGAAATCCATGTACAACACGCCAAGGTGCGATCCGTCGGCTTCGAGTACCTCGTAAACTTCGGCTTCTTCGTGATAAGTGGGCCAGTCGCGTTTTTCAAACTGCAATCCGTAAAGGTTTTCAACCACGTAAAAAATACCATTTTTGGCATTTTCGAGGCTGAAATATTGTTTGAGCTCAGCTTCATCGAGATCGAACTTTTGCTTGCGCAGTTTTTCAATGTAATACCACCAGTCCCACGATGCCAGTTCAAAATCGCCGCCTTCGCTGTCGATAATCGCCTGCATTTCTTTCACATCTTTTTTGGCCATTTCCATAGCCGGGTTCCAAAGCTGCATCAGAAAATCGTAAACCGCATCCGGAGTTTTGGCCATGTTCACATCAATAATATATTCAGCATGGTTGTTGAATCCAAGCAATTCAGCCTTCTCGTCGCGCAGTTGAACTATTTGTTTTATAATTTCTTTATTGTCGAATTCATCGTCGTTATTTCCGCGCATAAAATATCCGCGGTAGAGTTTTTCGCGCAAGTCGCGATTTTCAGCATACTGCAAAAAAGGGATCATGCTGGGTTTTGCCAGGGTGAAAACCCATTTGCCATCTTCACCAAAAGCTTTGGCATCGTCGGCTGCGCGGGCGATAACATCATCCGGCAAACCGGCCAGATCTTCTTCGTTATCAATTACCAGTTTGAAATTTTTGTTGGTTTCGGCCAGCAGGTTTTCGCCAAAATGCAAACTCAGTTTCGACAGCTCTTCATTTAGTCCCCGCAGTGTTTCCTGGTCTTCATCCGACAGGTTGGCTCCGTTTCTTACAAAATCATCGTAATATTTTTCAATAACACGAAGCTGTTCTTTATCGAGGTTTAAATCGTTGCGTTTTTGGTAAACTGCTTTAATTTTTTTGAACAGTTCGGGATTCAACGAAATGTTATCGCGGTGCTGGGTGAGCAACGGCGAAATTTCGCGGGCAATGGCCTGCATATCTTCGCTGGTATTGGCCGAGTTCAGCGGGTAAAAAGTGCCGGTAACTTTGTCGAGCAGTTCGCCCGATTTATCGAGAGCCAAAATGGTATTTTCAAATGTTGGTTCAGCCGGGTTGGAAGCAATGGCTTCAACTTCAGCAGCTTGTTGTTCAATACCTTCTTTTACTGCCGGAACAAAGTGTGCTTCGGTAATTTCATCAAATGGCGGAACGCCATGCGGCGTTGTCCACTCCTTAAAAAACGGGTTTTTCATATCAGTATCAGATCCTTTCTTTTGATTTTGGCACGCTCCAAAAGCCAGTGCCAGCACAAAAGTTCCAATTAATAATTTTTTCATTTTTTTCATTTTGTATTTGATTTTGCCCTCGAAAATAACCAATTTCTTCATTCCATAAAATGATTCTCTTCTTATTCAATACCGGACAGGCGATTTAAAATTTATATGGTAGTTGAAACAAGACATTTCTACTTTTAGTTGTTGTCCGGCAATTTAAAAAACTCGCAAAAAAGCCGGCACTCTCTTTTGAGGAAAGCTCCGGCTACAATTTCTAAAAAATGCGATAATCCTATTCTGTAAAGTAACTATTCCTCAGAATCGTCCATTTCGTCGATTACCCTGATTTTTTCCTTCAAAAACTCAATTTTCTCTTTTGTTTGCTCAATTTTCCTGTTTACATCTTCAATAAGCGATTCGGCATTTTTTGATTTGGCAAAAAAGCCCACATTATTGTCGAGCAGCACCAGGTCGTTTTGAAGTTGTTTGAGTTTACTCATGTACTTATCGCGTTCAAACTGCATTTTGTTTTGGCCCCGCGAAGTTTCCGAAAATGAAGCCATTTTGGTGCGAAACTTGAGTAAATTCCGTTTCGATTCGTCAATGTTCAAATCGTCGAACAGCTTATTAATAGCATCTCTGAACTGTTTCTGAATCTGATCTTTCTTTTTAATGGGCACGTGCCCTATTTCGGTCCAGCGGCGTTGAAAATCTTTCAGGTTTTTCAGATTCTCATCCACATCACCTTTCGATTCAAAGCTTACGACATCTTTAATCAGTTGTTCCTTCTTCTTAAGGTTTTCCACCTGCTCTGAGTCGAGATTGGAGAAATGATCCGATTTTTTGTTGAAGAAATGGTCGCAGGCTGCCCTGAAACGTTTCCAGATGGCATCGGACTGTTTGCGCGGCACAGGACCAATTTCTTTCCACTGTTTCTGGATATTTATGAAATCCTGGGTGGTTTTTCGCCAGTCGGTACTTTCTTTCAGCGATTCGGCCTGCATGCACAAGTCAGTTTTCAGTTGCAGGTTATTTTGTTGCAGCTCTTTGTTTTTGGCATAAAATTCACGTTTGGCATCAAAAAACGAATCACAGGCCTTACGAAACCGGTCGTAAATTTTGTTGTTGTCTTTGCGTGGAGCAAACCCGATGGTGCGCCAAACTTTCTGGATATTAATGACTTCTTTCGATTTCTCGCCCCACTCTTTGTGGGTGTTCAAATCCAATTCATTAATTTCTTCTACCTGTTCGCACAATGCACGTTTGGCTTCCAGGTTTTTCTTTTGTTCGGCTTTTCGCTTGTCAAAATATTCCTGGTGTTTTTTGTTTATTTTGGCCGTGGAAGCCTTAAACCTGTCCCACAAATCGTCTTTGTTCTCCCGTGGTACAGGGCCAATTTCACGCCAGCGCTCATGCAGTTTCTGAAGCTCGTTAAAAGCCTTGATGATATTGGGCTCCAGCAAAAGTTCTTCGGCCTGTTCGCAAAGTCGGATTTTCATTTCCAGGTTTTTCTTTAAATCCAGATCGCGCAACTCTTTGTTGATTTTTATGTAATCATAAAAATTTTCAACATGAAAATGGTAAGTTTCCCACAAGTCTTTTACTTTCGACTGCGGAACCAGTCCGATTTCGCGCCATCGACGCTGCAAATCCCTAAAATCCTGGAAAGTTTTATTGATTGATTCTTCCTTGTTGAGCAAACTTTTAATCTCTTCAATTACCTCGTATTTTAACTGAAGATTGACTTCTTTTTCCTGCTCCAGCTTTCTGTTGTGCTCAGTTCTGAGATGCCGGTAGCGATTTAGTAAATCTTTTATGTCTTCTTCGTAGGGACTTTTCTCTGGTTTGAACTCCGACTCATCGCCGCCTTCCTCGATAAAATTTTTCTTCTGCTGTTCAGCTTCGTCTTTTACTTGTTTGTAAAAAGCTGCTTTTACGGCTTCTACATCATCTCTTATGCTGTAATAATCATCTTCTTGCAGAATATCGCGCAGGGCGTTAACAAGTTCAACCTGAGTATATTTGTTGTAATCGGGGGTCTCTTTTTGTTTTTGTGGTTCCGCTTGCTTCTTTTCTTTTTTTGAAGGAGTCTCTTTTTTGGGTTCCGGGCTCCCTTTTATTTTCTGTTCTTCGGCTGTGACTTCCTCTTTGTTGCCTGAATTTTCTTCTGATTCCGCTTCATCCTGAGGCTGTTTTTTAGGTTCAGGCGGAGTTTCTTTTTTTGTTGCTTCTCCCTTCCCGGGTTCTTCATTTATTTCCGAAGAAATTTCGGGTTCCTTTGTTTCGTCTTTTTCCTCGGACTGAGCAGATTTGGGATTTGGCTCATTTTCCTCCTTGTTTTCTTCAGCCTCTTTTTCAGATTCGGTTGAAGCTTCAGAAGTTATGTGTTCTGACTCTTCTGTCTCATCCGGGATTTTTGATTCAACAGGTTCCTGATTTTCCACTTTAGATTCGGGGGCTTTTTCTTTTGGTTCATTCAATGCCTGTTCATCCGGAGAAGTGCTCTTTTCAGCCTCTTCTCCCGTGTCATCTGTGGTTTCTGTCGAATTTTCTGCGTTGACTACCCCTTCAGTTTCCTTGGTGTTTTCATCCTTTTCAGCGGTTGTTTTTTGCGTACTTTTTAACCCTTCAGGGTTTTTCAGATCTTTAGGTTCCATCTACAAATAATTTAAAATACCATTACCAAATGGTGTGCATACTTTTTTCTCGTTACGAAAATAGACATTTACACACTAATACTCAAAGATTTTAAAATAAAATGTGCCAGATACAATTTGTACCGTGGTTACATTTTTAGTATGTAAAATTTTGTTTATAAGCATACAATCATCATAAGTTCTGTTCGAAATAGTTTGCGAATTAATTTTCATCAATTTCCAGGTTGTCAAAAATCGGTACTATTAATGATTTTTTTTAACATGTGTTCTTAGTTTATGTTGCAAAACATCTGCAAAAAATTAACTTTCAATGTATAACATGTCTTGTGATATTTATAATTTAACAGAAAATAGTTATTTTTTCCACTTGAAGTGCAGCAATAAAACAGCGTAAAATCAGTATTGAACCTAAAACCTTTTTCGGAATGAAAATCTTTTTTTTGAGCAACCAAAATTCATGCAGGAGCCAGATGGCAGAAGCGATTTTAAAGAGTTACGACTATGACCTTGAAATTTTATCGGCGGGCATTGCCCCGGTTGATCATGTGAGTGACATTGCCATTGAGGTAATGAAAGAAATCGGCATTAACCTTTCACAACATCAACCGCGGAATTATTCTGAATATCAGGATATGGAATTTGATTATTTAATAACTGTTGGCGACGGCACCAATGAAGAGCTGAAAATTCCGCCGATTAAACACAAAAGAAAAATGCACCTGGGTTTCCATAATCCTTACGAAAAATCTGACGATGAAAATGAAATCAGGGAAAAGTGTCGCGAAATCAGAGATGAGATAAAAACCGAGATGGATTATTTTTACCACCACATTCTGAAAAATCAAAAAAAGCAGCGTGTGTAGCTGCTTTCAACGTTATTTTGAAATTATCTCTTCAATTTCATCCGGTTCAATTGGAATGCGTTCTCCTATTATCTCACTGCCGGATGAAGTAACCAACACATCATCTTCGAGCCTGATTCCCCCAAAGTCGCGGTATGCATCCAGTTTCTCAAAATTAATAAAATCAGTATTTATTTTTTCGTTTTTCCACTTGTCAATTAATGCCGGAATGAAATAAACTCCCGGTTCGTTGGTAACGACATAACCAGGTTCCAGCCTTTTTGCAAAACGAAGCGCTGCCAGTCCGAACTGATCTGAAGGGCGGATCTCTTCGTCGTAGCCAACATAAATCTGGCCAAGGTCTTCCATGTCGTGCACATCAAGTCCCATCATGTGCCCCAGGCCATGCGGGCAAAAAAGTGCATGTGCCCCGTTGTTCACAGCTTCTTTTACATCACCTTTCATAATCCCAAGGTTTTTTAGACCTGATGCGATTACTTCGGCAACAGCAAGATGTACCGATTTATATGTAACTCCGGGGGCAGTCAGTTTATGGGCTTCGTTATTGGCTGCAAGAACTATTTCGTAAATTTCACGCTGCTTTTGGGTAAATTTTCCACCCACCGGAACAGTCCGGGTAAAGTCGGAAGCATAATGCATCGAGGTTTCTGCCCCGGCATCGGTTAACATCAGCCGACCTTCCTTTAAATATTGTGAATGGTCGTGATTGTGCAGTGTTTCGCCATTCTGCGACAAAATAATCGGAAATGAAATCATGCTTCCGCCAGCAGCAGCAATACCTTCGATGGTACCGGCAATTTTTTGTTCCCACACACCTGGCTGAGCCATTTGCATAGCTGTTACATGCATCTCGTAGCCTGTGGCACAAGCCGCTTTAATTTCTTCCATTTCGCAAGGTTCTTTAACTGAACGAATGGCTACAACAGCTTTTATCAAATCTGTAGAAACCGAGTCATTGATACTTGCTGTGGAAATTCCCAGCAACTCCTGAAGCCTCAAAATATTTTCGCCACGATAAGGCGGCAAAAAATGAACTTTCCGGCCTTTCCCGATGGCATCGGACAAAAAGCTGCCCAGCTTTGCCGAATGTGCTGAATTTTCAACTCCTGCTTTTTCTGCATTTTGCTGAATGCTGACCTGCGGCCCCATCCAGATGATATCATCCATATCTACATCGTCACCAAAAATATATTCCTCGCCCGAGTCAAAATCAATTGCTGCTGCAAGGCCCGGAAAATCGAGTCCGAAGAAATAGAGGAATGAACTGTCTTGCCTGAAATGGTAAGTATTACCCAAATAGTTCATGGGCGATTCTTCATTTCCCAGGAAAAGGCCTATTCCCTGCTGGATTTTATCTTTCAACTTTTTCCTTCGGTTAATATAAATACTTTTTCCAAACATAATTTTAAAATTTTTAATGCTAACTCACGAAGATAGTATAAACTTTTTCCAATTAAATGGAGAACTAATTTTTTTGTAAAAACTGTATAATTTGAAACAACAATATTTTTTATAACATAATTTATTTGAGTGAAATATTGTAACTTAGTACAAAAACATAAAAATGAGTAACGCATTATTAACATATTTGGGTAAACGAATGGGAACGGACAGGTTTAGTGAACAAATCAGCGGCCCACCCGGCCCCATTATTACTATTTCGCGCGAAGTTGGTTGCAACGGGGTAAAACTGGCCAATAAACTGGCCACCAGCCTCAATAGCAAAAATATGGCACCCACCTGGAAGGTTCTGAGCAAAGAAGTTTTTTACGAAAGCGCACGGGAGCTGGACCTTGAGCCTGAAAAGGTCAGCCGGATTTTGAGGCAGGACAAATATACATTCAACGATATTTTAAACGCATTTGGCACGCGCAAGTATAAAAGCGAAAAAAAAGTGGTTAAAACGGTTACTGAAGTTATCCGCACGTTTGCTCTCGACGGATTTTGCATCATTGTTGGCCGTGCCGGTCATTTCATTGCCCATGATATAAAAAATGCACTTCACCTGCGCCTTGTTGCACCGCTCGAATATCGGATAAAAACAATCATTGAAAACAATCGTTTAAACCGCGAAGAAGCCATTGAATTTATTGAAATGGTGGAGAAAGAAAGAATGGCTTTCAGAAAATCGATAGGAAATGTACCCTGCGAGGAAGATTGTTTCGATTTGTTTATAAACCGTGCTTCATTCGACGATGAAAAAACCATAGAGTTGATAGAACTGGCTGTTGAGAAAAAAGAAATACTAAAAGATTACAGTACCCGGATGAATTACTATTAGAACAACGTTGCAGTTGATTTCAATCCCTTTTGAAGTTTGAATCCGGTCCAGTCAATTTCACCTAAAAATGGCTCAAAACAATTTTGTGTCCCAAATAAAAAGTCGCTTTCCCTCCCGGGCAAATCATAGCACATCATGGGATGCATGGTGAAAATACTCTTTTGCAGTTTCAAGTTTTTAGTGGCTTCGCGGGCATGGTTTCCCCATAAAAACCAGGTTGCCTTCTCTGCATTATTTTGAATAAATTCAAGTAAAGCAAGAGTAAAATCTTCCCAGTTTTTCCGGTGCGAACCGGGTTTTCCGGGACTGCAGGTGAAAGACGTGTTCAACAATAATACTCCTTCTTTCTCCCAATGGGCAAACAGCCTATCGGGAGGCAAAACCGGAAATTCGTTATCGAATTTTTCCTTTAGCTCACTGAATTTTAACACCTTTCCTGTGTAGGCTTTGTAAATGGCGCGCAAAATATTTTTCAGTGAAATGTTTTTGA
Source organism: Tangfeifania diversioriginum (assembly GCF_900141875.1). GTDB lineage: Bacteria > Bacteroidota > Bacteroidia > Bacteroidales > Prolixibacteraceae > Tangfeifania > Tangfeifania diversioriginum. The sequence goes on from NZ_FQZE01000004.1 coordinate 202,624, forward strand.
AAGGCTGATTCCACGATTTCAGATTCCCCACTTCGAAAGCCCTTCCGGTAGCCGCACCGGACTGCGGATAAGGATCCTGCCCGAGGATAACTACTTTGGCAGAAGCGAGTGGAAACGTTAAAAATCGCAACACATTTTTTGACGTGGGATTGATCTCACCACCCAAAACGTTTTTTTCAATTTGTAAAATCTGATTTCGGGTTTCCGGAGTAAGAAATGGCTCCCAGTTTTTGTGAACTGATAGTTGGTTTAAAAATTCAGATTGCATTGGTGATACTAAAAAAAGAATGCCTGAAAAGAACTTCTTGTTACTTTAGAATAGCAAAATCGTTTTTCAGGCATTCCCGGTTATTCAAAAAGATTATCCTGTTATTTCGTCGGGTAGCCCTTTTACATTTACAGGTTTTTTAGCCTCAGGTTTTATTTCGAACATATCGTTGGGAGTGAGTTCGCACTCTTCAATCATATCAATGCAATAGTCCAGCCGGCCCAAATCGCTGCCGGTATTGTTTGTGCCGAACGAAAATTTCACCCCGGCCTCTTTCGCCATTTTTATCATTTCAGGTTTTGGAAGTTTATACCGGGCATTTATTTCCAGCGCGATATTGTTTTCTGCCAACACATCGATTACGCGCTGCATGCGTTCTTTGGTCCAGAGTTCGTCGTAATTATCTTCAATAACGGCCGGCAAAACGGTGGGGTTCACATAAATATCGACGGGTTCCTGCGAAAATATGGCTTCAATTTTTCCCACAAGCTGTTCCATAAATTGCTGCTCATCGTCCACCCAAACTTCTTCGGGAATCCAAATCCTGTTACGGCGGCCTTTGGTGTCAGTAAAAGTCATGGCATCGGTAAACACATAGTCGAATTTAGCCACTGCTTCCGGCGAAAAAAGTGTAACCCATTCCCTGCCCTCGGCCTGCATTCCTTTAAAAGTTGGGCTGCCGGCCACATCTTCCATATATTGATTCAGCGATTCATCATTGGTTACCGGAAAATGCAGGCCGCAATTGGGCGCAATGCCGTAATTAATTCCGAGCCGTTGCGAGTTTTCAACCACACCTTCAAGCGTTAATCCGCCTTTTAGGTGAACGTGGTAATCGATGAGCGGAAAGCCGGCATACATGAGTTGCGTAACAAGTGTGTCCCACTCTTTGTCAACTTCAGGTTCTTTTCTTTCTCCTTCGGGCAAAGCTTTCACCCTGATGTTTTTGTAGAATGTTGTACTTCCGGCATCGTGTGCCTGCAGGGCAAAAGTACCCTGGCTGAGTTTCACGTTTTCCTGCCCATCCGGTCTCCACGGGTTTTCAGGCTCAATGTATTCGTTCACTTTCACATCGTTGACAAAAACCTCGATGTGATTTTCAACCACTTTGACGCGCATGGTAAACCATTGGTTGTCTTCAACCAGCGGATAGTAAACATTGCGGACATTGTAAACACTTCCGGTTTTTCGGCGCTCGGGATGTTCTTCCGACCCGCGATACGAATTGTTTACCTGAATTTCGTAACCTTTTGATGGCCATCCTTCTTCCTGGTATTCAGTATGAATAAAAATTCCTGAGTTGGAATGCTCCAGGGTTTTCACTTCGGCTTCAAATTCAAAATTCTTCAATTCGCCGTCGTAAAATAGGTGAGCTCGCGGACCGGCGCATTTTATTGCACCGTTTTCTACGGTAATACTTTCCGGATTTTCGGCTGATTTTTTCCAGCCTTTCAGGGTTTCTCCATCGAAAACTGAAACCCATTCGCCGGTTTTAATTGACGGGTTGCAAGCTGTAAAAATCAGTGCAACAGCTAAAATCTGTACAATAGTTATTCGTTTCATCTTGATATATTAGGTTTTTAAAAAATCAAAACTAATCAAATGATTTCTCATTTTGCAATTTATCCTGCGGATTATTTCCTTTCCAGGCCAGAAGTAACAAGATTACAATTATAAATGCAAAACCGAAAAATGCATAACTGTAACTTCCCAGTCGGGTGTAGGAGAAACTGAATAGCACAGGCCCGAGGGCACTTGCAAAAACAATGAGTGACATTACAAACCCAGTAATTCCGCCGAGGTGTTTTCGACCGTAAAACCGGGGCCAGGTAACCGTCATCAGCACGTTAAACAACCCGCTGGTCATTCCGTGACCAAGAATAAATCCGTAGTAAAATATTCCATCGTTCAGGTTTCCCAGCGAAAACAAGGCAATTAATTCGCCTGAAAGCACAAAATACAACAGGTATTTTAAGCGGATACTGTCGCTAATCCATCCACCCACCAAGGAAATCCCAACTGACAGGAATGAAACAGGAATGAAAACAGCAAGCGCTTTTTCGCGGTCCATGTCAACCGCTTCAAAAATAGAAACCAGGTGGAACGTGAACCCAGTAATGTAAAGAGAATACAGTGCCAGCGGAATTGCATAAAGCCAGAAAGTAAACGTTTTACGTGCTTCGGAAAGGTTAAACTGCCTAAAAGCTTTGATTGTTACATCATTTTTGTGCGCATCGTGTTTTTCACCGTCGGGTAACATCCCAAGGTCTTCGGGGTTATCGCGGAAGAAGAAAAAAGCGAAAAGTGTAAAAACAATTCCAACTCCACCCGCCATAAGCAGCCAGGCCATTCTCCACGAAGTACCCTGAATGAGCCAGTCGAATGTAAGCGGGGTAATGGAAAAACCAAGCGCCACAAATACCGATAAAATGCCATTTACCATACCGCGCCGGGCTGCAAACCATTGCATGAGCATATTTCGTGAAACCATGGTCAAGACGCCTTGTCCCGAAAATCTGAGCATGAAAAACAGAAACAACATTACGGCAATGGCAGTGCCGGAAAAAATGGTTGAATCAGTGTCCGTTACAAACAAACCGATCAATCTGTCCGACTGGCTAAGCATAGCAAGGACAAAAGCAAGCAAAAGCGAAGCGGCCATGGCTGTCCAGCGTGCCCCGTATTTATCGTACATTCTTCCGGCCCACGTCAAAACAAACGAGGAAGTTATGGTACCGATCATATAAGCTGTACTCAACTGATTTCGGTTGATGCCTATTGCGTCAATCAGGTAGTCGGTAAAAGTGGAAACCCCGACGGTTTGACCGGGTGCACTTACTAAAACCCCAAACACAGCGGCAAAAAGTATAACCCATCCGTAAAAAAACGGGATTTTACGGGGATCGAACGGAATGGTATTCCAATGCTTTTTAATTCTCATTCAGAAAAATTTTTACAAAAATACCGTATCAGCAAAACAAGTAGCAAATAAACGATGCCAACAAACCGAATGCACAGAAGTTTAACCTTCACTAAAGATTGGAAAGCCCAAAAAGAAATTCAGCCGGAAGTTTAATGAACTTCCGGCTGAATTATTGCTAAGATTTATTTTGATAAGATTATAATCCGAGGACTTCGGCTCCTTGTTCAAAAACAATGTCGCGTGGAATGCCGGCTTCATTAATCCGGTCGAGGTCGCTTTGCAGTGCTTCGCGAATGAATCCTTTCTCTTCAATCATTTGCTTCGCCTTTTCATAATCGCCATCGCCCTGAATTGTCAAAACCGTTTCTGACAGGTCGAGCATGGCCTGTTTCATTTTTTCAAAATTCACGCGGTAAGTGCCTGTGGTTTCATTGCGCTCAAAAGCCCCTTTTTCCTGAAAATAATAGAACCGCATCATGTTGGCTTTTCCGTGGGCACTGGCTGCCCCAAAACGCACCGAGCGGAAAATGCCTGCCATAAATGTTACAAAATTGTCCATCATCTCTTTTTCGCCCAGCTCGCCCATTTCGTTGAGCCGGTAAACACACCAAAGCCCGAGTATGTCAGCCTTGCTCTCTTCAATAGAAGTGTAGGTGTCTTTCAGTGCTTCGCGCACTGTGCTGCTTTTATCCACAGTACTTCCAAGTCCGAGTCCGTGCGCCACTTCATGAAACATGGTATTTTCAAAGAAAGCATCGAATTTAACATGCCGGCGCTGGTCTTCGGCAATCAGCAATTCAGAAATGGGAACCAGGATTTTATCGAATTTGGCCTGCATAGAGTTTTTGAGCTGCAGTTTCCGGCTGCCTTTGTTTTCGCGCACGCGCTCGTCGTTGGGCAGGTTAATGGCGATGGTTTTACTGCCCGCGTTGCAATCGCCACCGTAATAAATGGCATCATATACATTCATGTCGGAATCCATACCCGGTGTTTCAGCTTTGTATTTTTGTTCCACAGGAAGATCTTTCTGAAGCCCCGGAAGCAACGCTGCAAACTTCACCAGTTTCTCGCTCCACTCTTTGTCTTTTATTAGAATGAAAGATTCGTGCGCTGTTTTGTAGCCGTAAAGCTGATCTTCGTAATTTTCAATGGGGCCTACAATAAATTCAATGGTATTGTTTTTCATTTCCATCCAGGCCACATCGCTCTCGTAATATTCGTCGGTAAGCAGTGCTTCTGCCCTTTTTTCGAGGTAGTTTTTTAATCCGGGATCTTCTGCCAGTTCAGCAGCCTGATTAATTAAATCAACAGCCTTTTTTATTTGTTCTTCAAATGCGACGTGGTAAGGAACCGATTTCAAACTTCCGTCTTCGCTTCGGCGAATAAGGGTATATTGACTTGTTTTCGAATCATCATTCCAGGCTTCAAACTCTTCTTTGGTCATGTTGGCCGGATAGAAGTTGGCACCAGCTGGCTTTGGGCCATAACCTTCCATAAAGGGTTCGTTGTTATTAAGCCTTTCCCAGGGCCCGTAATTAATTTCAAGGAATTTTTTGGTGTGCCGGTCCATCCCTTCCTGAAAGAGTTCGTCTTTGTCGCCAAATGCTTCCATCCAGTAAATTTCATCCATTATTTTGGCTGTTTCCAGCAATAACGGCAGCATTTGTTTTTCTTTCTCAGTGAGTACACTCAAATCGGTTGTGAGTTTAAACGGTGCAAATTCTTCCACTTTTTGTTGTATTTCGGATTTAACTTCTGTTTGTGTCTCTTTTTTTGAATCAGTATTACTACATGCCCATGTGAACAGCACTGTCAAAAAAAGAATTGGTGTCTTCTTCATTTTTTATTTCATTTAATTTAGCAACCAAAATTACAAAAAGGAAAACAAAATGTATCATAATACAACATTAAGCTGTTTTTATGTTTCCATGTACAAATCGGTGTTGTAATATTTCTTTTTCAATTCAGGCTGGTCTTCCGAATAAGGTCCGTAAATGTCGCACAATTTGTACAGGTAGTAAAGAGCTAGATTATGAGGGAGATGTAATGATTTAATCCGGTATTTGGCATCCTCTTCCACAAGAAAAAGAAAATCACGTTCACTGGCGAAATCGTCGATTCCGTCGCTGGTAATCATTTGCAATAAACATGCTCTCTCCTGCTCCAGAATTTTTTCAGCTTCAGTTATTTTTTCTGAAATGGTTTGTCTTGTTTTATTTGCTCCTTTACGAGTCATTAATTTTTGTTTAACTGTGTCGAATATTCAACCTTACTTAAAGTTACTGAATTTTGGCCTTCAAGTAATTATTTTGCGCGTCGTTGCGTGGACGATTTTACCAGCACCTCAAAATAATATCTAGCCGTATTATGTCAATTGCAAAAGGCTATTATTGAATCACAATTTTTTCGGTGCTGATTTTATCTCTGCTATCAATTTTCACAAAATAGATTCCCTTTTTATAATCAGAAATGTCTATTTCGTTGCTTGTTTTCAGCTTAAAGTCAGTTGTTGAAAAAACTTTGGTTCCCGTCACATTGTAAATATAAATTGCATCTATACTGCCATTATTTGTTGTAACAGTAAATTTTCCGTTGGATGGATTTGGAAAAACAGTCACTGCCTGAGCATTTTTTTCAATGTCAGCAATACCTGATAAAGGGGGCTCCCATCCTGCAAGAGTTGCCCATAACCACCATGCAGCGTATGCTTTCAGGTTTCCGTTGAGGGGCTGACTATGAGCAGGAGAGCAATTAAACCAATCAACTCCCTGCGTATGGCTGTTCTGCCAGGCTGTTGCCCAGTTCGCATCGCGAGAACCATTGCCGTCCGAATCATAATCGCAATTGTCGTTGGCCAGCAATGGCATATAATGAACTACCCCATCCGGATCGTAACTTTCAATGTCGGCAAAATCGTAAAGAATTTTATTGTTTGATGTACAGTAGTTTCGGATCTGCTGATTGCGAACATTTACATTTCCCGTTGCACCTGTTCCGTTAAGATGTCCTGTCATATAAACGAATTTAACACCAAAGTAATCCTGTTCCAGTCCGTTCATAAGGGTCAGGTAGTTGTCGATATCTGCCTCACTACCATCTACTTGTCCACACCACGACCATATAATCACATTTATGGAAGGTAGCAGGCTTCCTTTCCCCTGGGTATTTGGTGTACCCAGATAATTCCGTGTTGCCTGTTCCCATGCTGTCCTGTTCGGGTTGCCGAGGTCGCTTGCTCCTGAAAATGGAGTGTCGCGCAAATCCAGCGCTCCGTCTGTTCCTCCGTTATTAAATGCAAAAATATTAGATGGCAGATTCAGTCCCAGTCCGTGGTTATTTGCAAAACCGATTAGTTTGTTCATGCCGTTAATCAACTGGCTGCCGTGCGAAGTATGTCCATAAGCAATGTGGAGTTTTGCCTTTGCAGAGTCTATTGCCGATTGGGGAATTTTGGTTAAATCAGTGCACGTATGATTAATAACAGTACCTTGCGAAATTGCCTGAAATGTGAAAAATCCTGAAAGCAAAATTAAAGTAATTATTATTTTCATGATTTTAAAATTTAAGTATTTATACTTTTATACCTTCTCGGTGCCACCCCGTTTTTTTTACGAATTCTGATTTCCACTTTTAATTTTATGTCTATTAAGAACTGTCAGGATAATCCTTCGTCGGCTCCCTCGTTGGTCTGTTGTGTTTCATTCAAAACTAGCGCATAATAGAATTTTATCCATCTTTTATGCAAATTACAACAATGAAATAAAATTCCATAATAATTTACTGAAAATCAAATAAGAAACTTTTTGTCACTCCTCTCCCAAAAAGTGATATTTATCTTTCAACCTCATGTGTTCTCCAACGTTCTACACTGTATTTAAAATTGCCGGAACCGGAGGTGTGAAAATCGAAGTGAAAATTAAATTGTTGTACTGAAATATTGTACTGCTCTTAAACTAAAAAACCGCTGCAGCTTTTAATCTGCAACGGTTTTTTGTACCCCGGACGGGATTCGAACCCATGACCTACTGCTTAGAAGGCAGTTGCTCTATCCAACTGAGCTACCGGGGCATCCTGTTTTTAGCGGGGACAAAGATAGGATTCAAACTCCAAAAAGCAAATACCAAATCACAAAAAAAGCACCAATTAACAATTATCAAATCACAAATAAATATCAATGACCAAAAATTTCAATTTGAAATGTTTTGGTCATTGTAATTCTTGTAAATTGGAATTTATGCCGAAGGCATCCCTCGGGATTTGTCGTTTGAAGATTGGATTTTGATTATTACAGCAGGTGAATACCGTTAGTTTTACATTTTTCAATCATTTCATTGGGCCAGATGCTCGACTGAATTTCACCGATATGGGCTTTCCGCAAGAAATACATGCACAGGCGCGACTGCCCTATTCCACCACCAATGGTGAGGGGCAATTCGTCGTTGAGCAGCATTTTGTGCCACATCAGCTCTTTGCGTTCTTCCTGGTCCCTGATTTTTAACTGCTCGAGCAGCGCCTTGCGGTCAACACGGATGCCCATTGAAGAAATCTCGAAAGCACGTTCGAGGACATTGTTCCATAAAATGATATCGCCGTTCAGTCCTTTGTAGCCGTTTACAGTTGGCGAGTTCCAGTCGTCATAATCGGGGGCGCGACCGTCGTGAATTTTGCCATCGGGCAGCTCTCCGCCAATGCCGATTACAAAAATTGCCCCGTGCTCTTTAGCAGCCTTCTTTTCACGCTCAAAAGGTGTCAAATCCGGATATTTCCGGGCCAGATCTTCTGTGTGAATAAATGTAATTTCTTCGGGCAATTCAGGTTTTATTTCCGGGTAACTGTCCGATACCTGAAATTCAGTACGCACAATCACGGAATATATTTTACTGACAATTTTTTTCAAAAAATCAAGGTTGCGTTCTTCTTTTGAAATTACCCGTTCCCAATCCCACTGGTCCACATACAACGAGTGGATATTGGTCAGTTCTTCATCGGGACGGATGGCATTCATATCGGTATATAGCCCGTAACCTTCTTTTATTTCAAGGTCGGCCAGTGCCAGGCGTTTCCATTTGGCAAGCGACTGGACAATCTCCGCTACCTGATCATTCAACTCTTTCATCGGGAACGAAACTGGACGTTCAATGCCATTTAAGTCATCGTTAATGCCAGTGCCCTGCTTCACAAAAAGCGGCGCGGTAACACGGCGCAACCGTAATTCCGAAGCCAGGTTCAACTGGAAAAAGTCTTTAATCATTTTAATAGCCTGCTCTGTTTGAGAAACATTCAGCACTGACTGGTAATTTTTTGGAATAAAAAGTTTCATATTCGTTAATTTTTCTTCTTTCTGAAGTTTGCAAAAATAGCATTTTGGTTTCATTTTGAAAGAAAATCAATCAATAAACTTTCATAATAATTGATTTTAATTTCAAATTAAAATATAATGTTATTGAAAAATATAACAATTATCAGATTGAAACGGATTACTATTTTTGTGGCTTCATTTTATGGCAGGACTAAAAGGAAATATTCCGCGTTTATACCTGGTTAAAATTTCGAAGTGGTTTAACCTGGTAATGCCGGTAATTGTATTGTTCTACCAGGACAACGGCATGGGCATGCACGATATTTTCGTGTTGAAATCAGTTTACTCGGTCGCCATAGTTGTAATGGAATTGCCCTCCGGCTGGATGGCCGACCAGTGGGGCCGGAAGAAGACACTGGTATCGGGCAGTTTGCTTGGAAGTTTAGGGTTTCTGATTTACAGTTTTTCGTATGGTTTCTGGGCTTTTGCTATTGCAGAAATTATCCTCGGAATAGGGCACTCATTTGTTTCCGGTGCCGATTCCGCTATGCTTTACGACAGCCTCAAATCCGACGGAAAATCTGAAAAATATGTGAAACACGAGGGCAGAATTACATCTGCCGGCAACTTTGCCGAGGCCATTGCCGGAATAGCGGCAGGATTTTTGGCTGCAATCAGCCTGCGCACACCGTTTTATTTTCAGTTTGCTGTTGCAGCAATTGCAGTACCAGCATCACTTACATTGATTGAACCCAAACTGAATGTGACCAAACACCTTCATTCGGTGAAATCAATGATGCTCGATATCAGGCGGGTTTTTCTGACTGATACCAATTTGCGTGTTTCCATTTTGCTCTCGGCAGTAACCGGAACAGCAACACTTACTTTTGCCTGGTTGGTACAACCCTTTTTTAAAGCCATTGGACTCCCGGTGGAAATGTTCGGAATTTTGTGGACAGCCCTGAACCTGACTGTTGGGATTTCTTCGGCATTTGCCTACCGCGCCGAAGGTTTTTTTGCACGGCGATGGGAGATTCTGGGAATTATCGTATTACTCTCAGCAGGTTACTTTCTGACTGGATTGACAATCGTGCGCGAAGGAATAGTATTTTTGTTTTTATTCTATGTTGTTCGCGGGCTTGCGACACCTGTTTTTAAAAATTACATTAACCAGTACACCCAAAGTAATGTGAGGGCTACAATGCTGTCTGTCCGAAATTTGGTTATACGCATTAGCTTTGCTGTAATTGGACCGCTACTGGGCTGGATGACAGATAATGTCAGTCTGAATACTGCATTTATGTTGGCCGGAGGAATTTACCTTGCAGCAGCGCTTGCAGCAGGTTTTCCCTGGTTGCGGAAACAAAAATTATAGCCTTATAAAATTATTTCAGGATTATTTTCAACCCGTCGTATCCCATAAACACATTCTCAGGTAGCCGGGCCTGAATATCACGGTGTTTGCCAAAATTATGACTCGCATGAGTGAGAAATGCTTTTTCGGGTTGAATAGCTTCGATGACATTCAGTGCCTGTTCCAAATTAAAATGCGACAAGTGTTTCTCTTTACGTAGCGCATTCACAATAAAAATACGTGAACCTGCAATTTTTTCCATCTCTTTATCCGGAATATAATTTGTGTCGGTCACATAGGTTAAATCCCCTACCCTGAAGCCTAAAACAGGCAATTTATGGTGGTAGCAACGAATAGGTGTAAACCGGATGTCTTCTATTTCAAATGGGGTTTCGTCAATGAGATGCAGCTTCATTTCAGGAATTCCCGGGTATTTATTTTCTGAAAATACGTAGTCGAAAATTCGTTTAATGGATTCCTGCACTCGTTTTTCGGCATAAATATCGGTAGGATGTTTTTGCACCCAGTTAAAGGAACGAATATCGTCAAGTCCCAAAACATGATCGGCGTGTTCGTGCGTAATCAGTATTGCACGCAGCGTTTTTACACTTTCGCGCAACATTTGCTGCCTGAAATCGGGGCCGGCATCGATTACAAAATTATGGTCGTTAATTTTCAGTAGCAACGAGGAACGTAACCTTTTGTCTTTTTCGTCTATGGATTGGCAAACCGGGCAATCGCAGGCAATAACCGGCACCCCCTGCGAAGTTCCGGTGCCCAGAAATGTTGCTTCAATTTTTAAATTTTGATGGTGCATCCTGCAAATTTAATAATTGCTGTGGCTAAACCGTGATTATGCTTATTTTTACAAAAAAGTTATTGTATGGCAAAACTGTATCTCATTCCCAATTTACTTAGCGAAGGCGACTGGCAGAATGTACTGCCTGCACATGTGTTACCGGTATTAACCCAAACCCGGTATTTTATAGTGGAGAATATCCGCACTGCCCGCAGGTTTATGAAGCGGGTGAACCAGGCCATTGAAATTGATGATCTTACTTTTTTCGAACTCAACAAACACACACCATCCAACGAAATTCCTTCCTTTTTAAATCCACTGGAAAAAGGCGAAGATATTGCGGTAATTTCAGAAGCTGGTTGCCCGGGTGTGGCCGACCCTGGAGCAGAAATTGTAAAACTTGCTCACCATAAAAGAATGGAAGTGGTGCCGTTAACCGGCCCATCGTCAATAATACTTTCACTAATGGCATCGGGGCTCAATGGCCAGAATTTTGCATTTAACGGGTACTTGCCGGTTAAATCTGCTGAACGTGCGAAAGCAGTAAAAGTACTCGAGAAAAAAGCCAAAATTGAACAACAAACGCAAATCTTTATAGAAACTCCTTACCGCAACAATCAGCTGATAAGTGATTTACTAAAAATGTGTTCGTCTGCCACATTGCTTTGCATTGCCGCCAATCTTACGGGCGAAAATGAATTTATTGCCACCAGGCCAATTGGCGAATGGAAAAAGGGTGTGCCCGACTTGAATAAACAGCCGGCAATCTTCTTAATCGGGTATTGATAAAATATTAAAATTGACAATCAGATGAGACGGGCATCTTTCAGCAGTTGAAATTCATATTCAAAATTGGGTGTAAAAACTCCTTTCCCGAGTAGTTTCTCAATCTGCCCGGGTGTCCAGAACCTGGCTTCTTCCACTTCGTCAGAATGAACCCGGTAGTTTTTGAAATCTTGCGTAACAAAAAAATAAACGAGTTCGGCTTCCACCTCCGATTCCCATTTATATACTTTCTTTAAACTGGCCGAAAAACCTTTCAACCCGATTTCTTCAAAAGCCTCCTTCTCCAATGCCTTTTCAAGTGTTTCGCCTGCTGAAATGTGGCCTCCAACAGCCGTATCCCATTTTCCGGGCTGAATGAGTTTTGAATGGGGGCGTTTTTGAAGCAGAATCGCTCTCCTGGGGTTTATAACATGCATGTGCACAACCGGATGTAACATTTTGCTTCCATTATGCACCTGGCTGCGTGGTGCCTGTCCGGTAATTTTGCCTTTCTCGTCCACCAGCGGAACCCACTCTTCATTTTCTGCTTTTTTCAGTTTCGTTTTCTGGTTTAAAAACTCATAAAAAAAGTAAACCGCAAACAGAATGTAAAAAAGTCCGCCGCTAATAAATGCCCACGCCTCTTTGCTCATGAAAAAGGTGGCGTAAAAAACCAGCAGCGTATGGGCAGCAAAAATATAGAACAACGATTTCAGGCTTTTCCGCATTTGTGCCAACTGGGCTTCGGTATATTGCACACCTTTCATGTAGCGTTTGCCCATTAACCCAATAATATTTAATTGTGAAAATGCTGAAACTCCAAGAATTGCAACCAGAATGAGTTCAATCAGCCCGGGTTTGAGTTTGAAAAACAGATCGTTTTCGAGCAAGACAGAAACACCGCCGAGAATCACCAGCAACAAAGTATCGAAAAGTATGAACTTATCGAACTTTTTTTCTTTGAAACCCACCCAGGCCATTTCCAGTACTCCCACTCCCACTGCCACAAACAGCCCGGTTTTGGTGCCCCAGATTTCGTCCGCTGCAATAAAAACAAAAAGCGGAATAAAACCCGGAAGTAGTTTTTTAAGAAGTTCAGCCCTGGACATCAGGAGAAAAAGTTTGGATAGTTAGTCTTCTTCCTCTTCTTCCGGAATTTCTGCAGGGTACACTTTATATACTTCCACTTCCATCATAAGCGGAGTGAAGCCGCCAACACCTGTTGCTCCGTATTGGCCAAACCCAAGCTGTGAGTCAAAAATCAATAATGATTTGGTACCCGTTTGCATGTAGGTAAGCGCTTCATTCAAACTTCTCAATTGCTCAATATATTCGGCACTGGAACTCAGGTTACTGGGGTGTTGAACCCTCATTTCCAGAGGCTCGTAACGACCTGTACCTACAACATGCGTACTGTCAAGAGTCCACATGTCGAAAAATATCTGCACCTCGTCGCCAATTTTTATTGTATCCCCTGTACCCTGTTCCAGTTCTTTGTAGTACAAACCTGTTGCGTTAGGTTCCAATTCAGGATATGTGCTCCGGATAAATTCATCCAGTTTCTTCAATTCATTTTCTCTTTGCTTTTCAAAATCATTATCCTTGCAAGCAAAAAAAGCAACGGCAAAAAATGTCAAAATCAATCCGGTTACTATGCGTTTCATTAACTTTCAGTTTTAAAAAATTCTAAATTATTCTTGTGAAGGTTTTATATCAAACAGTTCAATTACAAAAACCAGTGTTTCGTAAGGAGGAACAACTCCATATCCTTCGCTTCCGTAAGCGAATTCAGAAGGAATCATAGCCTGAACTTTTGCGCCTTCGTTCATCACTTTCATCACATCGTCCCAGCCGGCAATAAACGGCGGATTTTCCAAAACAAACTCCATTTTACCATCTTCCGAGTTTATTTCAGAGGAGTCGAAAATCGTTCCGTCTATAAAATATCCGGCATATCCCACAGTGAGCGTATCGCCCGGCTGGGCAAAATCACCATCGCCGTCCTCAATTCTCACGTAATAAATTCCCATTTCGGTGGTGTCGATATCGTGTCCCTTTGCAACCAATGAATCGAGATAGGTTTTTAACTTTACTTTTTCAATTGCTGCTGTGTTTATATCTCTATCGTCATCGGTGTCGAGGCACGATGACATAAAGAGTGTTGAAAACACCCCGGCGATAAGCATAAATAGTACTTTTGTCTTCATTTTTGTTTGTCTTTTAAATTTCCGTTTTCAATAACAGATGCTTATACTCATCTAAAAGTTGCCTGAACTTTTCAATTGTTTCCTGCAAAGTTTGTTTCGATTCTCCGCCGGCCGCGTTCAGGTGGCCTCCGCCATCAAAATATTTTTCTGAGAAAGAGTTGGCCGGAAAATTTCCTTTTGACCGAAACGAAGCTTTGACGTGATCCTTCTTTTCAATAAACAACGCACTGAAAACAATATTATTTACCGACAGCGGATAATTTACAAATCCTTCGGTATCACCAGGCTGAAATTCAAATTCATCCAGCTCTTTTTGCGAAATATAAATCATGGCCGCCCGGTGTTCCGGAAATATTTCCATTTTTTCGTTCAGGCAATACCCAAGCAGTTTCATGCGCTTGGCAGAATAATTATGGTAAATATTGGCCTGAATCTTTTCCGGTTTAATTCCTGTTCCAATCAATTTTGCAACCACTTCAAAAGTATTGGGATTTGAAATATTGTGACTAAACGAACCGGTATCGGTCATTATTCCAGTAAAAAGCGCCTCGGCTGATGCCTGGTTGATGTAATTATCCAGTCCGATTTTTTTTACCACATCGAAAATCAATTCAGCTGTTGAACTGTATTTGGGTTCGGAAACCAGAAAATCGGCAAAATCGCCAGGATCCGGATGATGATCTATCATAATGGAAGGTTTTGAAAAACCGGTGAGAATATCCTCCATTTTGGCAGCGCGTTTAGGTTCGTTAAAATCAACGCAAATCAGTATTCCGGCATTTTCTATGATGTTTTTGGCCCGTTTCTTTTTACGCTCATAAATCAGGATTTCAATTTCGGTTGAAAACCATTTCAAAAAGGCGGGATAGTCATTCGGGCTTATAATTTTCACGCTGTGCCCAAAATTGCACAGTATTTCACCCAGTCCTATTGCCGAGCCAATTGCGTCACCATCGGGGTTTTCGTGTGGTACAATAACCACGTTTCCAGGCTTTGATTTCAAAACCTCCCCGATTGATGTAAAAATCTCATTTCCAGTATTTTCCAAAATCATCAAAATTAGAATTGACAAAGATAAAAAAACTCAATCGGGCGCAAAGGCTATTCTTCCCAATTTTTGTTAATATTGCGAACAATTAGAAATTTTAAAAATCTTACAGATATGGCAGGAAACCTGACACTGACAATGATTAAACCCACGGCATTCAATAAAAATTACACCGGGGCCATTTTAAAAATGATAAATGAAGCAGGCTTTACCATTAAAGCCATGAAGTTAACGCAGCTAACCCCGCAGCAGGCCGGCACTTTTTATGCGGTACACAAGGGAAAACCGTTTTACGATTCGCTTGTAAGTTTTATGAGTTCGGGACCTTTAGTGGCGGTGTTGCTTGAAAAAGAAAACGCAGTGGAGGAATTCCGCAATTTTATTGGTGCAACCAACCCTGAAAAAGCCGAAGAGGGAACCATCAGGAAACTTTATGGAACCAGCCTTCAGCAAAATGCCGTACACGGTTCCGACAGCGATGAAAATGCAAAAGTTGAAGCTGAATTTTTCTTTTCGAAACTGGAAAGATTTTAAAAGCCCAGAGATCCCTGAAATTTCTCAAGAAACAATTATTTCAGAAATACAAAAGAGATGTGCAGTTGCACATCTCTTTTGTACATTTTATTTGAATACAATTTTGGTTACCATCTCCTCGCCTGCCAAGTCATTCAATCGTTTTCTGATGTCTTCACGCATCATCAGCAGCTCGTTTTTTACAACCGGCGAACTTACTTCAACAAACAAAATACCTTTTGACAAATAAATATTGCGTGTGTACCTTGCAATGGTTTTCCCCAGGGCTTCTTCCCACGACTGCACAACGTCCACCTCTTTCAGTTTGCGCTCCATCCTCATTTCTTTGATGTAGCTGCGCAGTGCTTCGGCCAGTGATTGTGTATTGCTTCTTCTCATTATTTCAATTCAATTTTTCCTGCGTTGACCTGAAAAATACGGTATCCGGTATCAATTTTTTCCAGCATTACATCGAGGTGTTCGCGGTTGGTGTCAGTGATAAAAATCTGCCCAAACTGTTCGTCAGATACAAGTTTCACAATTTGTTCCACCCGGTTGCTGTCCAGTTTGTCGAAAATATCGTCGAGCAACAAAATTGGGTTCATGCCCGAAATTTCTTTTATAAAATCGAATTGGGCCAGCTTAAGTGCCACAAGGAAAGTTTTTTTCTGCCCTTGCGACCCCAATTTTTTAATCGGAAATTCATCAATATTAAAAACCAGATCATCTTTGTGAACACCTGCCGATGTGTATTGCACCAGGCGGTCTTTGGGCAACGAATCATTGAGTAATTTTTCAAAATCGTGCTCGTACAAATCAGACTGGTGTGTTAGCCCCACTTTTTCATTTTCCTGCGAAATGTAGGAATAATACTGCTGAAAAACCGGTATTAATTTTTTAACGAATTTTTGCCGCTCGGTATGAATACGTGTACCATATTCAATAAGCTGATTGTCCCACACCGAGAGCAGTTCAGCTTCGAAATAGCGCTCGGCAGCAAACTGCTTCAGCAGGTTATTTCTTTGCTGCAAAGCGCGGTTATATTTCAGCAAATCGTCGAGGTAATTCTGGTTAAACTGCGAAATCACGCCATCCATAAATTTTCGGCGCTCGTCGCTGCCACCCAAAATCAGGTTCACATCCGAAGGGGTAATCATTACCAGCGGCAGCAAACCAATGTGTTCGGCCAGCCGTTTGTAAATTTTCGAGTTGCGCTTAAACTGTTTTTTCTGGCCTTTTTTCAATCCGCAGGTAATATTTTCGTTGGAGCTCAGCCGTTTGTAGTTTCCGTTGAGCATAAAAAACTGCTCAGCGTGATTAATATTAAACTGATCCACAGTGGTGAAAAAACTTTTGCAAAACGAAAGGTAATAAACGGCATCCATCAGGTTGGTTTTACCTGCTCCGTTATTTCCTATCAAGCAATTTAGCCTGGGCGAAAATTCAACCTGAACATCTTTCAGGTTCTTAAAATTTACAATTGAAATCTCTTCAATGTACATCATTAAATCTCCTAGTATCAAAAGAACAAAACTAACGAATTTTCGAAGGTTTTTGAGCACAAACAACAAATTCGTGTTAATAACAATTTCCTGTTGATTAATATTCAAATTTATACTTCCATTTTCCATGTGGTTTATAAAAAAAAGCTATTTTTGCGGCACAATTTGAAAAAGAAGGACATGGCAAAGAAAAAAGCTCAGCAAGATGACAATTTACAGGAACTTGAGAGCGCGTTAACGAAAACAGAACGTTTTATAGAAGAAAACCAAAAGCCCATTACTTATGCGGTTGGTGCAGTTATTATACTGGTTGTTGCTTACTTGAGTTTCAGTAAATTTTATTTGCAGCCACGCCAGGAAGAGGCGCAGTCACAAATGTTTATGGCCGAGAGCTATTTTGAAAAAGACTCGTTTAACCTGGCCATAAACGGTGATGGCAATTACCTCGGGTTTCTGGATATTATTGACGATTATGGAATGACCAAATCGGCCAACCTGGCAAAATACTACACTGGTATTTCGTACCTGCATCTTGGTCAGTATGAAGATGCCCTTGGTTACCTGAACGATTTCGAAACCAAAGATTTATTGCTTGGGCCCATTGCTGAAGGTGCCAAAGGCGATGCCAAGCTCGAGCTGGGCAATACTGATGAAGCGCTGAAACATTATAAAAAAGCGTATTCAATGAACGATAATGAGCTGACTTCACCCATCTACATGATGAAAGCTGCCAATTTGCTCGAATCGATGGATGAACTGGAAGACGCGCTGGCACTTTATAAAGAAATTAAACAGAAATACCCGGATTCAACTGAAGGCCGTAATATTGAAAAATATATTTCACGGGTTGAAATAAAGCTGGGTTAATTTTTTTGATAAAATAACTTTCGGCCCCTCATTACTTGAGGGGTTTTTTATTTATAAGAAATGGCAACAAAAGATCTTTCGCAATACGATACAAAATCAGTTCCTTCAGCAGAAAAAATGCGGTTTGGAATTGTAGTGGCCGAATGGAACCTTGAAGTTACATCGGCACTGGCCGAAGGTGCAGTTAATACCCTGAAAAAACACGGGGCAAGTGATGAAAACATTAAAGTAAAATTTGTTCCCGGAAGTTTTGAATTACCACTGGGTGCACAGTATTTTGCCGAAATGGATAACATTGATGCCGTACTACTGCTCGGGTGCGTTATTCAGGGGGAAACCCGTCATTTCGACTTTATTTGCGACGGTGTTACCAAAGGCACAGTTGATTTGAACTTGAAGTTTAACAAACCTTTTGTTTTTGGTGTTTTAACCACCAATACCCAGCAACAGGCACTGGACCGTGCCGGGGGCAAACATGGTAACAAAGGCGACGAAGCAGCAGTTACAGCTATTAAAATGGTGGACTTAAAACAACAATTCAGGAAAAAAGCCAAAAGGGCTGGTTTCTGATTTTTTGCAAAAAAAGAGGATCTGCATTCACAAATCCTCTTTAAACAAAACTAAACTATTATAAAAAAAACTATCGCCTTCCACCCCTGCGCTGTTGCCAGCGTGCTCTCATGTTTTCAAGGTATTTTTCATATTTTCCCCATTGCTCTTCGGTGAGGATGTCTTTCATTTTTTCATTTTGCTCTGCTCTAATCTCACCCATTTTTTCGCGAATTGCTCCAGCGTCACTACCCTGAATTTCATCACGAAGGGCACTCATTTTTTGCCCGGTTTCAAGATTTAATTCATAAACCTTTTGTTCCTGTTCCTCGTTCAATTCAAGCGTATCTTTCAACATATCCGTCTGACGCCTGGCCATTTGTTCAGGGTCAAAATTCCGTTGGCCCCGGGGCTGAGCTATTCCCGCCAAGGAAACCAGCATAATCGACAACAATATAATTCCAAACTTTTTCATCTCTTAATTTTTTAATATTTATAGTGTTATGACTCCCCCGGAAGAAAATAGTTTAATACTGAACCAGAATAAATTTCAGTATATAAAATTCATATTTACACCCAAAATATCTGCAGCACTCCAAAGGCTGTTTGATTTCTTCTTTTCCAGAGCGTAATACAACTTTAAACCGAAATGTTCTTTTTGAATAGTTTTTACCCCTGCGTAAAAGCGGGCAAGATGGAGTTTGTCCGGCTGGAATTTGTAAAATGTTTCGATGGAGGTGTAGAACCGGAGATTCCCAGCTCTGCGGATTTCGGGAAAATTAACATTCATTATTTGCCGGTGTCTGAAATGATCATCTGCTTTGTCCAGGAAACGATATTCAATTCTGTTTGAAAAAAACCAATTAAAATTTCCTGTGCTAACCAACAGGTTTCCATACAACATAGGCCTTTTTTCCCGGAGCCATCCGTACTCTTTTCTCATCCAAAGCAGGCGGCCCCCTCCGCCAATTTCAAACCAACGGGTAAGTTTGTGTTCAAGCGTAATGTCTGCGTATTGTAAATCAATGCTATTGGTTTTTGGTGTGTATTGAATTTTTTCTGAAACCCCAAGAGTTGCATTTTCCATTATTTTAACATCCAATGCATTTAGGTTCCAAAACTGAAATATCCGTTCCTGGGAAGAAGAAATTAAAAAGGACAGCAGAAATAAAACCGATACCAAAAACCTTGACATAATTTTGCAATTACGAGAAGTATCAAATATAAATAAAAGATTGAAAAACTGGCTTTAAACTGCCTTGTTTCAAATACTTCCTTAATGGATTGTTGACATAAAAAAATGCCGGCTTAGACATCTGCTAAACCGGCATTAATTTATGAAAATGATATTTTTATTTTTTAGGTGGCTGCATTCCTTTCTGTTTGGCCACTTCTTCCAGTCGTTTTTGAAATTTCGATTTTTTCACGGGTTTCTTTTTGTTCACCTGTAACTGCGCCCTGATTTTACTTTCGTCAATCGTTGAGCGAATAATATAGGTTTGACCGATTGTTATTACGTTGGCCAGGAAATAGTAGTAGCTCAATCCTGATGAATAATTATTCAGGATAAACAGAAACATAACAGGCATCATGTACATCATTGTTTTCATGCCGGGCATTCCCTGCGAGGTGGTAGCCTGCTGGTTCAGCTTTGTTGATATAATTGTGGTTACCGTCATCAACAAGCAGAAGAGACTTACATGATCGCCGTAAAACGGAATCTCAAACGGGAGATTTAAGATTGAATCGTAGGTAGATAAATCATGGGCCCAAAGGAAACTCTCCTGCCGCAGCTCAATTGAGTTCGGATAGAAAAAGAACATGGCAATAAGAATTGGAAATTGCAGCAGCATTGGCAAACATCCTCCCATGGGATTTACTCCCGCTTTTTTGTAGAGGTTCATGGTTGCCTGTTGCCTTTCCATGGCCTTATCCTTGGGAATTTTCTTATTGATATCGTCAATTTCAGGTTTCAGTGCCCGCATTTTTGCTTGCGAAACGTAGGATTTGTAGGTGAACGGGAAAAGAACCGTTTTAATTAAAACAGTAAGAACTAAAATTATGATACCAAAGTTGGAAATGTATTTCCGCAGGAAGTTAAATATGGGAATAATAATGTATTTGTTCACCGGCCTCACAATGGCGTAGCCCAGGTAAACCAGTCGTTCGAGATCGAGATCGTACTGTTTAAGTGTCTGGTAATGGTTGGGACCAAAATAAATTTGCATGTCCATGCTTTCGCTCGTTGCACCCTGGTACGGAAAGGCAATATCAGCATGAAAATTGGCCAGGTACTCAGGGTTTTCCTCGTATTTGTCGGAACGAACAAATGCATTCGGGAACGCATCCTCGGCAATGATTGTAGAATTGAAAAAGAGCTGTTTAAATCCAATCCATTTCACACGTGTTGTCAGGTCCTCTTCGTCCGATTTGTTTTTTGACAGCTCATCCACATCATCTTCAAAAAACTTGTAGTTGATATTGGTGTAGCGGTCTTCCCCAAATCGTGAAGGGCGCTCCTGGCGCGGTACATCAAACGACCAGGTGAAATTCAGGTACGATTGATTGGCTGCAATGTACTGCTCCATACCCTGCAGGTTCACATCAAAGTCAATCATAAAAGAGTTGTGTTTCAGTGTGTAAACATATTCCATGTACCTGTCGGGGGCCACTTCAAGCCGAAAAACCGCCGATTTTTCTTCGCCGGGATTTTCATTGTTAAATTTCAGGCGACCTTCATTTCCGGTAGAAACTTCCGGTCCTGAAACAACCAGGGATTGCTGGGTAAACGAAGGTTCGAAAAATAACTGGTCGGTTTGGATACTTCGGTTTTGGGCAAAAAAGCTTAACCCGAATTGTGTCTCATCTCCATCAAAAAGAATTAGAGGAAGCGAATCGTGGGTTTGGTAATCTTTCAGTTCTACGGAATAAATTCTGCCGCCTTTGTTGGTTAGGGTTATTTTCAGCAGGTTATTTTCAATGGTGTAAAATTCCTGATCGCCAATAGCTGCTTTACCAAAAACGCCAAATTCATCAATTTTTTGTTGCAATTCAGCATCAGCATTAATTGTATCAGGCAACACAGTTTCTGAAAGTGTTTCTTCACTCTGTTGTTCTGCTTGTTGCTGTTCCAGTGCCTTTTTTTCAGCTTCAACCTGGGCAATGGAATCGCGTCGTCGTTTGGCAGCTTCAATATCCTCTTCCGAGGGTTGGTTCATGATTGAAAATACGATCAGAATCCCAAAAATGAGAATGATGCCAATTATAGAATTTTTATCCATTTTTTTCTTTAACTAACGAGTTTTTAATAAAGTCAACAAAAAGCGGATGCGGGTTTAGTACGGTGCTTTTATATTCGGGGTGAAACTGAACGCCAACAAACCATTTGTGTGTTGGGATTTCAACAATTTCCACCAAATCGGTTTCAGGGTTAACACCAACCGGAACCATGCCAGCTTCCTGAAATTGTTCCCTGAACGCATCGTTAAATTCATAACGGTGGCGGTGGCGCTCGTAAACAGTTAATTTATTGTATGCCTTTCCTGCATTCGAATTGGGGGCAATTATCCGGCACTCATAAGCTCCCAGCCGCATTGTTCCGCCATAATCGGTAATGCCTTTTTGGTGTTCCATTAAATCGATAACCGGATACGGCGTTTTCGGGTTCATTTCTGTTGAGTCGGCCCCTTTCAGGTTCAATACATTTTGGGCAAATTCAATAACGGCAACCTGCATGCCGAGGCAAATCCCCAGATATGGAATGTTATTTTCGCGGGCATAACGGGCGGCATGGATTTTACCGTCCATTCCGCGGTGCCCAAAACCCGGGGCAACAATTATTCCGTTTAAACCGGAAAGTGATTCTTCCAGGTTATCAGCCTGAAGCGATTCAGAATGAATCCACTCAATATTTACATCGCAATAATTAACTGCTCCTGCGTGTACAAGGGCTTCAGCAATTGATTTATAAGCATCGCGCAATTCCACGTATTTTCCAATTAAACCAATGGTTACTGAATGTTTCAGGTTTTTTAATTTATCCAGAAAATCGTTCCATGCACTTAAATCGATTTCTTCATTTATGGTTAGCCCCAGTTTTTTCAGAACAGTAATATCCAGCTTTTCTGAAAGCATTTTCAGCGGTACCTCATAAATGGTTGGCACATTTACCGATTGCACAACAGCATCTGGATCTACGTTGCAGAATAAAGCAACTTTCTCACGTATTGTGGTATCAATTTCATGTTCGGTGCGAAGTACCAGGATATCGGGCTGAATACCGGCTTCGAGCAACAGTTTTACAGAATGCTGAGTCGGTTTTGTTTTCAGCTCTCCGGTTGCTGCCAGGTAAGGAACCAGCGTAAGATGAATCACCAGTGCCCTTGAACCCAGTTCGCGCTTCAACTGCCTGACTGCCTCAATGTAGGGCAAAGACTCGATATCGCCAACAGTACCACCAATTTCGGTGATCACAATATCGTATTTCTTTTTTTGTCCGAGAATTTTTATCCGGCGTTTAATTTCATCAGTAATATGTGGTATAATCTGAACGGTTTTGCCCAGATAGTCGCCGTGTCTTTCTTTACTGATTACCGACTGATAAATTCTTCCGGTGGTAACATTGTTCGCCTGTGAGGTCGCTTCGTTCAAAAACCGCTCATAATGCCCTAAATCCAAATCGGTTTCTGCACCGTCCTCAGTAACAAAGCATTCGCCATGTTCATACGGATTAAGGGTGCCCGGGTCGATATTGATATAAGGATCAAGTTTCTGGATGGTTACACTGTAGCCCCTCGATTGGAGTAACTTTGCCAGTGAAGAGGCTAAAATTCCTTTGCCCAGTGAGGAAGTTACCCCTCCGGTTACGAATATGTATCTTGTATCAGACAATTTTAAAAGTTTTAACGTTTTTCAAAAGCCACAAAATTAATGAATAAAACTTATCTGAAAACTAAACCCTGATGAAATTGGATTATGGTTTAAATAAAGTAACACAAAACCCATTTTTATCAAAACCTGATTAACAATAATCAATTTGATTTCTTTTGAATATTTCAAAATTTATAATCAACTATTCGAAATACCCGACTCAATATTCAACTAAAGTTAGTTCAGTTATTAAAATTACCTCAACCTAAAGAAAAAAACCAACAACAAATGTAAACTATTTTGTACACAAATGTAATCAATCCTGTTATTCAGCTAATTGTATGGCGGTTTTAAATTTATTGAATAAGAGCATCCTTTAAATTTTGAATTTTGGGCTTCCGTTTTTTCAGGCGATTTTTTAACGGTGTATTTTAAATTTTTGCCCTTGGGAAGTTTGAATTCAATCCTGAATTTTTTCCTTGTTTTTAGCCTTACTCCACGATTTTTAACACCGCCAAACTGAACGTTTTCTATCAGTCTTACTGCCTCTTCGTCGCAACCTGCACCAAGTCCTTTTTCAACCGTAACATCCAATACATTGCCATTATCATCAATCGCTGCGGAAAGTTGCACACCCCCTTCGACCCTCTTCTGCAAAGCTTCTTCCGGATACTTCAGGTTTTCTTTTATGTATTTTTTGAATGCTTCTTTACCTCCCGGGTACTCGGGGAATTTTAAAAATTTCTTTTTTCGTTGATGCTGGTTCATTGCAATTCTATTTTTATCAAAGTAACAAAAAATCACAGGAAAAGACCTGCGGATTATCGCATTAGAATTGTTCGAAATTTTGAATTCCGTTAAAAAGTTGCCTGACGAAAATAAAAAAAGGCTGCCTGCGAGAAGTGCAAACAGCCCTATTTAAATGTTGTTTGTGGAAATTACCTGAATTCCTTATTAAGCTGTTCCACCCATTTTTTTATGCGATTAGAGGTCATCCTCGCCTGGTTTTCCTGGTCGATGGGCAATCCTACAAACTCATTGCCACGCTGAGCTTTTGATGATTCAAAAGTGTAATCCTCCACCGGAGTGTGTCCAATTACTTTACCTCCGCAATCTTCAATGATTTCTGCTAAAATCCCAATGGCATCGCAAAAATTCTCGGGATATCCTTTTTGGTCACCCAGCCCGAAAATGGCAAATTTTTTATCTTTCAAATCCATTTCTTCCAGGTCAGGCACAAACTCATCCCAGTAATTGGGCAATTCGCCGTCGAACCAGGTAGGTGCGCTCAAAATAAAATTATCATATTTTTCGAGTACTTCTTTATTAACTTCCTCGGCATTAATTGCTTCTACCTTAGTTTTACCAAAAGCATCAATAATTTTTTCTGATACCTTTTTCGATTTTTGGGTATGAAAGCTATAAATTATGGCTGTTTTTTTACTCATTATTAATCTGTTTTAATATTCTAACAATTTTTTAGCTGCATCATAAATCCGTTGCGTATCGGGCAAAATTGCCTTTTCCAGTGCTTTATGAAAGCCCACAGGTGTAAAAGTAGAACCTACTCTTCGCACGGGCGCATCCAGGTATTCAAATGCTTTTTCGGTTATCAGCGCGCTGATTTCACCTCCAAAGCCGCCAAATACTTTGTCTTCGTGTGCTACCAACACTTTGTTGGTTTTTTTCACCGATTCAAAAATTGCTTCTTCATCCAGCGGAATGAGCGATCGCAGGTCAATCACTTCCACACTGTAATCATCTTCACCGAGTTTTTCAGCAGCTTCTAAACTTAAATGGGTAGTATTGCCGTAAGTAATAATTGAAAGGTCCGCCCCTTCCTTGCGAACGCGCGCTTTGCCAAAAGGAACTTCGAAATCTTCGGGCACAACTGTTGCGGCCTTTGGATTTTGATACAATGATTTTGGCTCCATAAACATGGTGGGGCCTTCTGAGCGGATTGCAGTGCGCAGCAGGCCTGCTGCATCGTCGGCAAACGACGGATAAACAATACGCACACCGGGTATAGAAACCAAGGCCCCTTCAATGTTTTGGGAATGGTACAAACCGCCTCCGATGTAACCTCCCGAGGCAAGACGAATGACGATATTCGGGGCAAATTTTCCGTTCGACCTCCAGTAATCGTGACTTGTTTCCACATACTGTTCCATTGCCGGCCAGAAGTAATCGGCAAATTCAGCGCCTTCTACAACCACCCTGATTTTATTATTGAACCGGGACATGCCGTTGGCTGTACCCACAATAAAATCTTCAGCGATTGGCGCATTGAAAACCCGTGCTTTGCCAAATTCCTGCTGCAATCCTTTTGAAACATTAAAAATCCCTCCCTTGTCCTTGTTTGCCATATCCTGGCCGTAAAGGAAAGTATCCGGATTTTCTTTGAATTCAGCTTTCAGGGTTTCATTAAGGGCAGTAATCAGTTTTTTCTTTTCCCCTTCTTCGTTGTGGGTGCCGTCAGGGTATTTTTCGGCTTTGTAAGGTTCCGGCAAAACAAAATCGTAAATTGATTCGGGTTTGGGATCCGGGGCTTTTAAAGCCGATTTATGCGCTTTTTTAATTTCCTGCTTTGCCGCCTCTTCGATTTCCTGCAACTCCTCTTCAGTAAACCTTTCGTAACGGATAAGCATTCTCCTGAATTTTTCCAGCGGATCGTACTTTATCACATAGTTTCTTTCTGTATCACTTCTGTAAAGCTGATGATTATCGGAGTTGGAATGCGAGTGAATACGCACACAGTTGGCCTGCACAATTACCGGCCTGCTGTTTTCAATGGCATACTTTTTCGCCTCTTCCATCGTATTCATCGAGTCGAATACATCTTTTCCGTTACAGTGCATAATCCGGAGATGTTTAAATCCGGTAAAATTGTTGGCCACTTTCCGCTGGGCTGTTTGGTCTTTTTTGGGAACAGAAATTCCGTAACCATTATCCTGGACAACAAAAATCACAGGAAGTTCTTCTTTATCAGCCCCGTTATAAGCTTCATAAACAAATCCTTCACTTACTGATGATTCGCCCTGGTTGCTGATTGCAACAGCTTTTTCACCGTAATATTTTATGGCCCTGGCCACACCAACTGCATGCAGCGTATGGTTTCCGGTAAGCGAAGATACACTGTGGATATTCCACTCGGGCTTGGCAAAGTGATTCGACATGTGCCGGCCCCCACTGGAAGGATCCGTTGCTTTGGAAATACCGTTCAGGATTACCTCCTCGGTTGTCAGCCCCGAAGATAAAGCGGTAAGCATGTCGCGATAGTAAAGAAACATGTGGTCCTTTTTCTGCTCGAAAACCTGCCCCACTGCCAGTTGAATTCCATCATGCCCCGCATAGGGAGCATGGTACGACCAGCCAATGGCCTGTTTTAGATAATTGGGTGCTTTATCGTCGATAGCGCGGCCAATGGTCATTAACCGATACCACTTTTCAAGTGTTTTCTTCGGCGTTTTTTTAATAGTATGATTTTTTGGTACTTTTAAATCTTGCATATTATTTATCAGATTGAACGATTAATATCAAATTTTTCAAGGGTTTCAGCAATTTTGTGCAAAAATGCACCTCCAAGTGCTCCGTCAACCACGCGATGGTCGTATGACAGCGAAAGGAACATTTTGTGCCTGATTGCAATTACATCTCCCGACGGCGTTTCAAGTACGGCCGGTTTTTTCTCGATATTTCCGGTTGCCAGAATCGCTACCTGCGGCTGGTTTATAATTGGTGTGCCAATTATATTTTTGAATGTGCCGAAATTGGTAATTGAAAATGTTCCGCCCTGAATTTCTTCCGGTTTCAGTTTATTATTACGTGCAGCGTCGGCCAGGCGGTTTAATTCTTTTGTCAGCCCAACCAGATTTTTCTGCTCGGCATCCCTAACTACCGGTACAATAAGGTTTCCATCGGGTTTTGCTACTGCAATTCCAATATTTACTTTTTTCCGAAGTATGATTTTATCACCGTCAACCGATGAGTTTACCTGCGGAAATTCGGCCAGGGCAGCGGCGGCTGCTTCAATAAAGAATGGCATGAAAGTAATTTTCTCACCATGTTTCTTCTGGAAAGCTTCTTTATTTTTATTTCTCCACTGAACGATGTCAGTTACATCGGCTTCAATTACAGATGTAACATGAGGTGAAACCTGTTTTGACATCACCATGTGATCAGCAATCATTTTGCGCACACGGTCCATTTCAACCACTTCATCGCCATCGTTTACTGTAACCGGTGGAGCGGCTTTTTTCTCCGGTGCCGGAGCGGCAGCTTTTTCCTTCGTTTTTGCTTCAGAAGGTTTCGATTTTTTCTTGTTTTCAATATAATCCAGAAGGTCCTTTTTCTGAACTCTTCCATTTGCTCCTGAACCTTCAATCGTTTCCAGTTCATCGAGCGAAATATTCTCCTCTTTTGCTATTGTTTTTACAAGGGGTGAGTAGAACCGATTTGATTTTTCCCTGCTTTTATCAACTGATTCACCTGAAGTTTTTTCTGAACCTGAAGTATCTTTTTTGCTTTCCTCGTCGGATTTATCATCTTCTCTATCTTTTTCAGCGGATTCTTCTTTTCCAGTTTGCTGATCAGCTTTTTCATCCTCTTCTTCATCATCGCCATCTTCACCTTCCATCTCCACAATGGCAACCACCTCACCTACCGGCACAAGGCTGTCCGTTTCATGAAGAATTTTAGATATAGCACCATCCACAGGGGAAGGAATTTCTGAATCTACTTTGTCGGTAGCTACCTCAAAAAGCATATCATCCTCTTCGATAGTATCACCTTCCTTTACAAACCATTTGGTAATGGTGCCTTCCTGGATGCTTTCTCCAAGTTTTGGCATTACTATTTCAAATTTCGACATATTGTTTTAGTTTTTTATTTATTGTAATATTCGCTTTATTAAACATGATATAAATTGAAATGTTCACATTGCAATTTAATTCGTTATTCTTCACTTATTGAACCTCTGAAAATACAAAAAGAAAGTGACAATCGGAAAGAATAGCAACAATACAGAAATCGCTACTATATAAACAATGGTAAACAAACCCTGAAAATGTTTATTTAAATCATCGATAAACCGAATAGTTGTTTGAGAATGTAGATTTAACCCGGATTATTCACAAATAATCCCTATCTCTCCCGATGACTATCGGGACGACTAAGATTCAGTAAAACTTTTTTTTAAAAGTTCAACTTCATCTAAGTCGGGATTAACCTGAACTTTATTCATGTTTTTAAAATTTATGAATAGTTCAGTCTCTCCAAAAGTGGCTTTTTCCTCTTATATAAATACATTAAGTTTGAGATGCCGTGCAGTTGAGGCCGTTTTTAACACTGTTATATTATAACCTCGTTCAGTCTGGCTCTGGTTGACGGTGATCCGATAATTGATTATTTAGAAATCGTAAGGTAGACCACCTAATATGTAATTAGTCAACCGGGCACGGCAATTTCAAATTTAAAATTAAAACTATGA
>NZ_FQZE01000002.1 GCF_900141875.1 Tangfeifania diversioriginum
AAAAGAACCAAGCAGCATTTAAAGAAAAGCGTATTAAATTTCTTGAGAATCAACTCGCACAATTAAACAACGTTGCATGATTGTGTATAAGGTAGGTTAGAGTAACGTTAATTTTTAAGCTGTCATTTCGAAGGAGGCGCGACTGAGAAATCTGCTCCTTTAAAAAAGATTTCTCCTCATTCTTCGTCGAAATGACAGCTTTTGTATTCTACCGTTGCCACTGCCCCGGAAACATTTACTTAACAATTAATTATTATTTGGCTATTGAAAATTAAATTTTCAATATGTTTTTGTTATACAGTGAGTTATCGTTGTGTTCATTCGTGAATGCAGATTATCTTTGCCGTGAAAACCGCAAGCAGATGTCTTTAAGCATTTGTTTCCAGAAACTTTGAAAGAAATGAAGAAGAAAAAAAATATAGCCATTGTAGCCCACGACAACCGCAAGAAAGACATTATGGAATGGGTTTCATTCAACTGGAATGAATTGGCACAACACAATTTGATTTGCACCGGTACCACCGGTAAACTGGTGGAGGAGGCATTGATTGAAAAATGTGCCGCAAACGGGGTGGTGCCACCCACTGTCGCGCGGCTGAAGTCCGGCCCACTTGGCGGCGACCAGCAATTGGGGGCGCTAATTGTTGAGGGAAAGGTTGATATTTTGATATTTTTTTGGGACCCCATGCAGCCACAGCCACACGATGTGGATGTAAAAGCACTGCTCCGGATTACGGTTCTCTACAATCTTCCAACAGCTTCGAACCGTTCTACAGCTGACTTTTTGGTGTCGTCGGAACTTTTTCACGAAAGCTATCAGCCCATCCTGAAAGATTATTCGGGATATATAAAACGAGATGTGGATTTGGGTTAATTATGTCTGAATTTTGATATCAATAAGTTGCTTTATGTTTTGAATGAAATCCTGCATTTCGATATACATTTCTTCAACAATTTTCTTTTGCCTGTTCAACACGGTAATTAATCAACTTTAATCTGTCCTCGTCATTAATTGTCATGCGTAAATTCCTGAATTAATGGCATTCGTAAAAACAGGTTGTTTTCCTCTGGGTAAAGCCAGTTCTTTTTTTGAAAGAATATGCACATCGAGCAGAATGTTATATTTTAAATCAATATCGTAGCACAAATCTAAAATCTTGTTTTCATCTGTACTGTCATAATCTTCATCTAATATTATCAGTACATCGTAATCAGAGTAATCATTCGAGTGTTCCTCTAACCTTGAACCAAAAAGAATGACTTCCTTAACCGACTTGCCAAAATTTTTCAAAAGGTGAGATTTTAAATCCGATAGTATTTCCGGCCTGTAATTCATATCTGTTTTTTTTCAAATTTACAAAATTTTAAAATCACTTTTTGTCAGAACTTCGGTATTCAACAGAAAAACATTATTTTCGCGGCCGGAAATAGAATATTAATCACCCGCAGGTTCCATCACCCTGCGGCTAAAAATAAAAAAATGCAAATGCAAAACGAATTACTATGGCTGGCCATGCTGCTGGCAAATTTTTTCCTGATTATTTTAGCGTACAAATTGTTTGGCAAGTGGGGGCTGATTATGTGGATTCCCATTTCGGTGATTGTGGCCAATATCCAGGTGATTCAAACCATAGAGCTGTTTGGAATGGTGGCCACACTCGGTAACATTGTTTATGCCTCCTCATTTCTGGTTACCGATATTTTGTCGGAGAATTACGGAAAGCAAGAGGCCAAAAAAGCCGTTTGGATCGGGTTCTTCAGCCTCATTTCCATGACGCTGCTGATGAATTTGGCGTTGGTTTTTAACCCGCTCGAAGGCGATGAGTTTGCACTGATAACCCACGAAGCAACCGGCACCATTTTTAAATTGATGCCGCGGATTGCCATTGCCAGTATGGCGGCTTACCTGTTTTCGCAGCGACACGATGTGTGGGCCTTTCATTTCTGGCGGAAACGGTTTTCAAGCGATAATCAACTCTGGTTGCGAAACAACCTCAGCACAATGGTTTCGCAACTCATCGACAGCGTGGTTTTTGTGCTGATTGCTTTTTATGGCGTTTACGAAGCCGCTGTGCTGTTTGAAATTTTTATCACCACCTACTTCCTGAAATGGATTGTGGCCGCTTCCGACACCCCTTTCGTTTACTGGGGAAAACGGATTTTCAGGAAGGGAAATTACTGGATGGATTGATCAATATTAAAATTCAGAATTATGAAACAAATTACATGCGCAATACTTCTTATGGCCTTTTTACTTTCTGGCTGCCAGGCAGATAAGAAATCGACGGTTGTTCGCTTTGCTACTTTTAATACAGCCATGTACCGAAGTGAAGCAGGCCAGCTTCAAAAAGACCTTGTGGCGGGCGAGGACGGCCAGATTAAAATTATTGCCGAAATCATTCAGCGCAAAAGGCCTGATGTCCTGGCGCTGCAGGAGTTCGATTTTGACGAGAAAGGCACCAACCTGCAACTGTTTCAGGAGAATTACCTCAACAATTCATTTAACGGCTCCGAGCCTATCGATTACCCGTATGTGATGGCTTTCCGCTCCAACACAGGGATTCAGACAGGCTTGGACTTAAACAACGATGGAGAAACAAATATGCCTGAGGATGCTTTTGGCTTCGGCGTGTATCCGGGGCAATATGCGTTTGCCATTTTGTCGAAATATCCGCTCGTAACCGACAGTCTTACCACTTTCCGTAAATTTTTGTGGAAGGACATGCCCGGTGCCCATTTGCCGGGGGATGAAGACAGCACCATGTGGTATGCGGAAGAGGTGTTGGACACTTTCCGGCTTTCAAGCAAAAACCATGTGGATATTCCCGTATCTATCGATGGCAAAACAATTCATGTGTTGATAGCCCATCCCACACCTCCGGGTTTCGATGGCGAAGAAGATCGCAACGGCAAACGCAATCACGATGAAATTCGGCTTTTTGCCGATTATATTTCGCCTGAAAAAGGTGATTATTTGTATGATGACCAGGGCGAACCGGCCTCCCTCAGCCGAACCAGCTCTTTTGTGATTATGGGCGACATGAACGCCGATCCGCAGGCTGGCGATAGCTACCGGAATGCCATAAACCAGTTGCTTGATCATTCCCGTATTCATCCGGCACCTGCTAGCGGTGCACTGGCTCCTTCGAGTGAAGGAAGCAAAGTCTGGCATGAGGAAAATCCAAACGAGAGTCATCCGGCGCACAAAACCGCTGTATTTAACCTGCGTGTCGATTACGTTTTGCCTTCGTCCGATTTGCAGCCACTGAAGAGCGCCGTTTTCTGGCCCGCGGCTTCTGATTCGCTGTCGTACCTCACCACCGGCCGCGAAGGTTCTGATCACCGCATGGTGTGGGTGGATGTTTCCTGGTAAAGAAAACCTGGTACAACTGCACAGCAAGAAGGTCCAATAAGGTTCAAAATTTACTTTGGTGCGTTTGTCTGCCTCCAATGTGGGGAATGAGGAGGTCCTCAGGTTGAAGAAAGGGGGAGATTATTGGTATCCGAAAAGAATTTCAATTGAAATAGCCCGGTGACCATTCATCGGATGATTCGCAGTCATCCGATGAATAGTTATCCTGATAAAGACCGCATTCTTGATCAACCCAGGTGATGTTTTCGCCAGCGTGCAAAACCTCAAATCAAAAACGCGGTAATGGTAAAAAGCATTATGGATTCAATCGTTCCATCATTATTCGGGCAGATGACCGGTAAGCACCTGATGTTCCGGAATTGTATCCGTTTGTAATCCGCTGTGATGCCGTTAAGTGAAAGGTGTAGATTGTAAAATATTCTCCGGATTTAATCCAACCCTCACCTGATGAGGTGGGATGAATTTGTACATCTATCATACCCGGATTGCTGAAATCTTCATGGCTACCTGTAAAACCTGAGCAACCATGATGATTTGAAGAATTGCCTCCTCCCGCTAAAGTATAATTACCTGAAATTTCGAAGTTTCCACCAAAAGCATTCAGCATCAATGCAGAGTTCGGGCATCTTCCCATGGTTAATTCATACTCGTTTACAAAACCATGCGGGTCGTTTGCCTGGAATGCAAATTCAATCGGTGTTTTCATCTGGGCATCTGTTAAACGATACAGTCCACAATCTGTTGGCTCAATTAATGGATCACTAAACCCCGGGCTTGTCATCCTGAAATTTAATCCATTGTTGTGAATAAACAGGGGGATTAAATCCGTAGCGTCCGGGACCAGGGAACCCGAGGAATCATAACCATCTACTCTGACATAAAACGTACCCGGTGTTCTCACGCCCGAAATAATATCGTAAAGCGCAGTGTTTAATTGCATAAACCGGTCAATATTGGAGAATTCCCAATCCACACCGTCAACAAATGCTTCACGCTGAATATTGATGTACGCGGGAACTGAACCGTTTAATGTTCCACCGGCACTGGGATAAAATGGTCCCACATCGTCGCCGGTATAATTGGGCAGGTTCCGTTTTGAGAACTTCGGATGTTTATAATTTTGCGAAACATATTCCCAGTTTGTAGTTCCGGACCGTCTAACCCTTATGGTGTACCACTCAATTTTATTTTCAGAAGCTTTTTTGGCACTGTCGTACATACAGCCTTTCATGTCAATTGTACCTCTCCATGCTGCACATTCAACATTAAATCCGGCAAGAGAACTGTTGACAGATATTACCCCGTTTGATTCCAGGTAGTTGGAGTTGCCATACCTTCTCAGATTTGTGGGGAATGTTGACGCATATGTGTTTTGATTTCCTCCGATAAAAACATTGCCAAGGCTTCCAATCAGGTTTCCGTTAAAACAAGTTGATGTTACAGTTACTTGTGATTCAGGCAAACACAGATCAATTCGTTTTAAATTGGGAATATTATAAAACGGGGCGCTTTCGTAACGCACTTCGTACGGCGAGTATTCAACAATTTTTACGATTACATCGGGGAACATTACGGTATTTACATCTTCCCCGGGAGCGATGTCGGAAGCGTCTTCCAAACCCGGGAAAGTCATATCGAAACTGAACCTGAAAATGTAATTTCCATGCATGTCGGTAATGGTGTCACCTAATAATTCTCTGTTGCCGGTGCCTGTGTGTGCACCTCCTGACAACTCACCGGCTGTGCGATCGTATTCCTCAAAGGTTAGTGTCAGATTCGAACCGGCTTTCGTACTGCAAGGGTAGAACAGGCGACCAATATCGGTAGCCAGTTTTATTCTGTCTTCAGATAATGCTGAAATTCGCTCTGATGATGCCAGTCTGGATGAAGAAGAAAGCAACTGAAAATTTGATGCTGCCATTTCGGATGCCGTTTCTTTTGCTTTTTTGCCGTCATTTTTTTCTTTTTTATTCTGCTCCTCTTTTTCTTTTGGGTAGGAGGAGCGAACATAGTTTACCATTGATTTTGGCTGCATGGCCTCCCCGCTTAAATCAAAAACAACAGGTTTAAAATACGGTGCCGGATCCGGTGGATTAGGCTCCTCAATCTTCGGCGGAATGCGCTCCGGGTAGTATTTTTTGATCCAGTCTTCAATTAACGGATTTTTTAACGCTTTTTTTAATGCCGGATAAGTTTCAATTACAAACGGAAATCTGCGACACGGATTAAAGATGCATCTTCCGCTGTAAAGTGTCACATTTCCGTAAAGAATAAAATCATTGATATTTACAGGCGTGGAACAGGTAAGGATAAGATCGTTAAAATCATCATCCGTGCCTGCGTCATTCGACCAGATTTCAAATTCATAGTTTCCGCCTGCCTGCTTTGGAAATTTGATTTGAGTGTCAGATACCTGCCAGCCTGAACGTGGTTTGTTCTGGATAGCTATTGTCCACTGGTTTCCCGTTACATTTACTGATGTCCCGGCAGTACCGTTGTGGGTGCCATTTCCCGTTGTTGCACCCTGAATGATAAAACGATGTTGATAGGAGGCGCTTTTTGATTTTACAGTAACCTCCCAATTGCCTTGCATTGAAATAATCATAACAATTTGATTTTAGTGGTTGACCTACTCTTTTCAGGATTTTCAGCTTCTTCCTTATTGTTGTATATATTTTTGAATGGAGCATTTTATGCTGTCCGTTCATAAAAGTTGAAATATGAAAAAGACTGATTTTATCATACGTCCATTCAAATTACAACAAATATTTGAAAAAGAAAAAAATAAAGATGAAAAAGTATTTATTTAAATTGGTTGGAAATGAGTAGTTTTCATCCTGTAAGCGTGGATTATTACATGCAAAAGTGTATTTAATTATTTGGCGCAACAGAATAAACCGGATGAAGGAATACATCGTTGTGCTCTTTATAGAGCAGTTTCATAGTATCCCCACTACCAAATGAATAAAAAGAAACTTTATCAGGGCACGGCGCACACCGGAACGTTACAAAGGATATGTAATTTGATACTGGAAAGGCCGGAACAGCAAAAGAGCGGAAAGCTCTCCGGAAGAGAATAAAATATGCTGAATTATAAAAAGCGCGATTAAAAACCGCGCCTCCTTCACTCACTCCTTCAGTGTTTCTTCAAACAACTTGAAAATACGTTTGTACTCGTCGGTCCAGCTGCTGGGGTCACGGAAACCGTGTGGTTCCACCGGGTAAACGGCCAGTTCCCAATTTTCCTTGCCAAGCTCGATGAGGCGCTGTGATAGCCGCACAATATCCTGAAACTGCACGTTATCGTCCACCATGCCGTGGCACATGAGCAACGCCCCTTGCAACCCATCGGCAAAATAGATGGGTGAGCTGCGTACATACGCCAGGCTGTCATCCACCGGCGTGTTCAAAATATTTGAAGTGTAACCGTGGTTGTAGTGCGCCCAGTCGGTAACCGAGCGTAGTGCAGCACCAGCTGCAAACACTTCCGGCTCGGTAAACATGGCCATCAATGTAATGAACCCGCCGTAGGAACCGCCGTAAATACCAATTTTCTCCGGCGACACATCGTATTTTTCTACCAGCATTTTTGCGCCGTCAACATGATCGGAAAGGTCTTTCCCGCCCATGTGCCGGTAAATTCCGGTGCGCCAGTCGCGGCCGTAACCGGCACTTCCGCGGTAGTCGATGTCGAGCACCGTGTAGCCGTTATCCACCAGGAAATTGTGAAACTGGTACTCCCGGGAATAGCTGCTCCACCATTTGTGGGCGTTTTGCAGGTAGCCAGCGCCGTGTACAAAAATAACTGCCGGGCCATTGTTCCCGGGATTTTCCGGACGGTACAACCGTGCATGAATTTCTGCTCCATCCTCTGCTTCAAAAGTGATAAATTCAGGAACACGCCAATCGTATCGTTCAAACTCTTCAGTTGTTGAGTGGGTAATCCGCTCCGCTTCGGCACCGGCTTTGTTTTTTTGCAGGTACAGCTCCCACGGCTGGTTGGCGTAGGAGTAACGAATGGCCAACAACTTCTCATCGGGCGAGAGCGAGACTTCGTTGTGGCCTTCCATCGATGTAATTTGCGTCAGTTCGCCACCTTCCACCGGTATTTTATAAAAATGTTTCACGCCGGGATGTACTTTGTTGGCCGTGAAGTAGAAATGCTTTTTATCGTTGGAAATTGATGCATTCGATACTTCGAACTTGCCGGAAGTGAGTGCCTTTTTCTCTTTGGTTTCAATATTTACGGAATACAGATGCGAGTAGCCCGACTCTTCGGAATGGAACCAAACCGACTTGCCATCGGGCATCCAGCCCATTTCTCCGGCCGAAATACTGTAGCCGCCAATTCCGGGGCCTGCAATCCATGCTTCGTCACGCTGGCGGTCGAGCAGTTCCATCTCTCCGTTTTCCGGGTCGAGCAGCATAATCCAGCGGTCTTTGTTGTCGAGCGACAGGGCAACCACCACAGCCAAATTTTTTTCATCGTGCCACTGCGAGCCAACCAGGTTGAACTCCCTCTCTTTAATATCAGCCGTATCTTCCGGAATTTGGTCCGGGTAATCGCTCAGGAAATCGGGTAAATCTTTCAGTCCGGGAATGGCTGAAGTTTGCACCTCAATCGTTTTGTTGTTTTCCACATCGTAAATCCCGATGGTGGCCCTGGTTTCGGGACTTCCCACTTTTGGCCGGGCATCCTGTTCGCGGGTATAGCCGTCTTCGGTTATGAAATGTGCCACCCCGGTTGATTTTGAATTTTCCGGCCGGTCGTAAGTGGAGTAAATCACGTAATCTCCGCTGGGCGAAAGCGTGGCATCTGCTAGTCTGCTTTTGCCAAGATAGATTTTTTCGGGCGTTTCAATCTCTTCCTCTTCCCGCCTGTTTTCTTGGGCTTTATTTTCGGCCTCGCGTTCATTCAGCACATCAAAAAGCTCTTTCTGCTGGTTCTCCAGCCATTTGGCCTGGCCTTTATTTTCGCTATCCGGTTTTTCTTCACCTTGAACAAAATTAGTTACCTGTTCGATTACTCCGGTTTCCAGGTTCAGCAAAAACAGGTTGTTGTTTTTCATAAACGAAATGTGCGATTCATCTAATGCGAAATCGGGCGAGTACGCATTTTCAAGCCAATTGGTCAACTGTCTTTCGGTAGTCTTTTTTACATCGTACAAAAACAGGTTCCCGTTGCGGGTGTACACTTTCCTGGTTTCCCCATCGTTGTAACTGCCCCTTCTTCCCGGAAGGTTTTTCTTTTCATCCAGCAGTACTTTTTCAATTTTTTCATCTTTTAGTGAATAACGATAAAGCGACGAAAGCGTGTCTTGTTCCGGGTTCCAGTCGAAATAGATTTTTTCGCCCTGTTCGCCCCAGTAAATATTTTCGGGCAGGCTGCCCACCCATTTGCCGGGCTCTTGCATGATTTGCCCGATGGTAAGCGGACTTTGGTTGTTTTTTTGAATTTGAGAGAACGAGGTAAAAGGAATTAAAAGTAAAAACAGGAACAGTAAGTTTTTCATTTTTAGTTGATTTGTTTTTTTTGTGCTATTCAATTTTAAAACGAAACATTGTTCGGGTCGGGCCCAATGCGGTTATTTTTATCGAGCCGGTCGATTTTGGCCATGTCCTCGTCGCTGATTTCAAAATCGAAGATGTCTGCATTAGCCGCAATTCGTTCCGGGTTAACCGATTTTGGAATGGTTACCACGCCTTTCTGAATATCCCAGCGTAACACAATTTGCACTGGTGTTTTCCGGTATTTGGCAGCCAGCGCCTGCAAAACGGGGATATCATTCACTTTTCCTTTCATGATGGGGCTCCAGGCTTCCACTCGAATATTTTTTGACTGGCAGTAATCGAGCAGCTCCTGTTGCACCAGTTCGGGATGAAACTCCACCTGGTTAACGGCAGGCTGCACTTTGCAGCCGGGTAGAAATTCTTCGAGATGCTGCACCAGGAAATTGCTGACACCGATAGCCATTATTTTTCCTTTTTCGTACAGCTCTTCCATGGCTTTCCAGGTTTCTGCTGACTTGCTCATGGGCCAGTGAATGAGGTACAAATCGAGGTAATCGGTCTGCAGTTTTTCAAGGCTCTCCTCAAAAGCTTTTAAAGTAGATTGGTATCCCTGGTCGCTGTTCCACACTTTTGAGGTGATAAAAATATCTTCCCGCTCAATGCTGCTCTCCTTCACGGCTGTTCCCACGCCGCGTTCGTTTCCGTAAAGGGCAGCCGTGTCGATGCTTCGGTAACCAGTTTCCAGTGCCGTTTCTACTGCATTTTCCACTTCGCCTCCTTCGCTGGCCTGAAATACGCCCAGCCCCAGCCACGGCATCTCCACGCCGTTATTCAGTTTTACTTTTGAGCTAATATTCATTTTCATTCTTTTTTATTGCGAGCATCTAAAATAATCAAAATTTGGAAAGTACCAGTTTTGGTTTAGCTGTGACGAGCAAGTGAATTATTTCTTTAGTTTTGCTGAAAATTGAAAAAACAGGAAAATGAATGTTTTTAAATTTGGCGGGGCATCGGTGAAAGATGCCGATGCTGTGCGGAACCTGGCAAAAATACTTAATGCTTACAATACCAATTTGGTGGTAGTAATTTCGGCAATGGGCAAAACCACTGATTTGCTCGAAACCCTGGTAAAAGCCTATTTTGATGAAAAAGACCAGAAGTGGGATATTTTGGGGCTGTTTAAAAGTTATCACACTGAAATTTGCCATCAGCTTTTTGGCGAGGGAGTTACACCAAAACCCGTGCTGAACCATTTTGAAGAGCTGGAAGAAAAACTGGATAAAGCTCCTTCGCTCGACTATAATTTTGAGTACGACCAGATTATCTGTTTCGGCGAACTGGTGTCAACGCAAATTGTGAGTGAATACCTGAATGTTGCGGGAAAACCCAGTCAGTGGGTGGATGTTCGAACCTGTATCCGTACCGACGATTTACACCGCGACGCCAACATCGACTGGGAGCTTACTGGGGAATTATGCAAGCAGGTTTTTACTTTCAACGAAAATAACCTTTACATTACACAGGGATTTATCGGTTCCACTCCTGCCAACCTCACCACAACACTCGGTCGCGAGGGGTCCGATTTTACGGCTGCAATTATCGGTAATGTGCTGGATGCCGAAAGTGTTTCCTTTTGGAAAGATGTTCCGGGAGTGCTGAGTGCCGATCCGAAAAAAATGGAAAACACCACCAAAATTGATGCGCTCTCGTATCGCGAAGCTGTAGAGATGACCCACTCCGGTGCTAAAATCATCCATCCCAAAACCATGAAACCGCTTCATAATAAGGGCATTCCGCTTTATGTGAAGTCGTTCCTGTCGCCCGACGATCCGGGAACTGTTATTCAGGCCATCGACCATAAAATTGAATTGCCCCCCATTTTTATTATTCGCGAAAACCTGGCACTCATCACCCTGTCGCCTAAAGATTTTTCGTTTATCAGCATTGAGGATATTGACCGGGTGGTGAATTTTTTGATTGAAAACCGGGTGAAAGTTACGCTGATGCAGCAGTCGGCCATCGACCTCAACCTGGTGCTCGATGCCGGTGAAGCAGACTGGAACTGGCTGCTGGAGGAACTGGAACCGTTCTATTCCATTCGGTACAATACCGGGTTAACACTCATCACTATACGGCACTACACCGAAGAGGTACTCGACTGGATGGTGAAAGAGAAAGATATTTACCTGGAACAACACAGCAGGCTGACGGCTCGGATGTTGGTGAAATCGTAAGAATTCAGGAATAACGGAAAATAATCGCCCAGGTTATTCATTTTGTTGTAATTTTGATCAGATACAATCGACCTATGGAATAAAACTTTGGCAAAATGAAAAAGAAAAAATTATTGCCTTACGCAATTGGGCTGCTGGTTATTGTTATTGTATTTCTGGTTATTGGGAAAAATCAGGGATGGTTTGGTGAGGATTTTACCATCAGTGTAGCTGTTGAAAAAGTGGAAAGCAAAACCATTACTGAGTTTATTACAGCCAACGGAAAAATTCAACCCGAAACCGAAGTGAAAATCAGTCCCGATGTTTCCGGCGAAATTATTGAACTATATGTGGAAGAAGGCGACGAAGTGGAGGCAGGTGACCCGCTTTGTGTCATAAAACCCGACATGTACATTTCCGCACTCAACCGAGCCGAAGCGGCACTGAACTCTTCAAAAGCGCGGCTGGCACAAGCCGAAGCCCAATTGATTGAAAGGGAACTGTCGTTTAAACGAGCCCAACAGCTTTTTGATTCGGGAACCATTCCGGTTTCAGAATACGAATCGGCGGAATCAGCTTACAAAGTGGCACAAGCCGAAGTGCGTGCGGCCGAATTCTCAGTAAAAAGTGCAGATGCTTCAGTTGAAGAAGCACAGGAACAACTCACGAAAACACGGATTTTTGCCCCGATATCGGGAACCATTTCGGCACTAAACGTTGAAAAAGGTGAACGCGTGGTGGGAACCAGTATGATGACTGGTACAGATATGATGGTAGTAGCTGACCTGGAACGCATGGAAGTACTTGCTGAAGTGAATGAAAATGATATTGTTAGAGTTAGTTTAAACGATACGGCACTTGTAGAAGTGGATGCTTACCTCAGCCGTGATTTCAAAGGGGTTGTAACCGAAATTGCTAATTCAGCAAGCATCTCAGGTGCAGCTACCGACCAGGTTACCAATTTTGACGTGAAGGTTTTCCTGCTTCCCGGGTCGTATGTCGATTTGATTGATTCCACTGCTTCGAATATTTACCCGTTCCGGCCGGGAATGTCGGCAAACATTGATATCCTGACCGAAACACGGGACAATGTTATTTCGGTGCCCATTTCAGCAGTAACAACACGCGTTAAAGATGAGGCAAAAAGTAACGCACAAGCCAACACTGATGAAACCGCCACTCCAACTCCGGATGAAAAACTGGAAGTGGTTTTTGTGTACCAGAATGGAATTGTACGGCAAAAAGAAGTGAAAACCGGCATTCAGGATAATACCAGCATTGAAATCCTCGAAGGGCTGTCGGAAGGCGATGAGGTGGTGGTGGCACCGTATAATGCGGTCAGTAAAACACTAAACGACAGTACTTCAGTGAAGGTAGTCAGTGAAGAAGAGTTGTTTGGAGGAGAATAAATTTCAGATTTCTCCGGGAAAATATTCGAGGTGGTCGGGTCACCGTTTTTTGCCCACTATTGCCAGAATAATGCCAACTACCAAAACTATCCCGCTAAAAATTACCGGGGTCCAGTTGGCTTCGCTCACTGCAACATCAACGCCCAGCACGTTGAAACTTTCTGAAGCCTGCATGGCTTCGTATCCAAAATATATAACACCAATTAGGCCGACAACAAGCAATCCGATTCCAACTTTTTTCATAATTCTGAATTATTAGTTTAACATGTAAACGAAATAAAGTAACAATGGTTTACAATTTACAGGTTCAAATTAAATCGGTTTATTGATTTCTCATCATTTCATTTATATTTGTTAGATGTACAATTAGAAAAATTGAAAAATGAAAAATCCAGTGTTTACCTTGTTAATCCTACCCCTCATCCTGGTTTTTGCAGGTCAGAATACAGCTTTTTCCCAAGCCCCTGAAACCATTCAGATTAATCCGCAGGACACTTTTCAGACCATTACCGGTTTTGGCGCATCACTTGCCTATTACGAAGGCTGGCTGCCCGTCCATCCCAATAAAGCTGAAATTTATGATGCAATTTTCGATGAACTGAGCCTCGACATTTTAAGGGTAAGAAATTCGCATGGCTATTATTCTGAAATGATAAACACAGTAAAAGAGTTTCAGCAAGCTGCCGAAAATTCGCTTGGCCATCCCATTCCCATCATGACCACTTCGTGGGGGCCACCGGCCTACCTAAAAAGCAACAACGACAAGGACAACGGTGGAACACTGAAATATGAAGTGGTTGACGAAGAAGTTAAATTCAATTACGGTGGCTTTGCCCAATGGTGGGCCGAATCGCTCGATGCGTATGCTGCTAAAGGGATTTATCCGAAGTATGTCAGCATCCAAAACGAACCGGACTTTGAAGCCAACTACGAAAGCTGTTTGTTGCGTCCATCTGAAACAGTAAATGAAACCGATACCATTGCAGGTTATAATGTAGCCCTCGATTCGGTGTATCAAATGATTTCGGGGCGCGAGCACCAGCCGCTGCTGCTTGGTCCGGAGTGCGTGGGTATTGGTTACAACATGGTGCAAAATTACATTAACGCACTGGATGTTTCAAAATTGCACGGAATTGCCCATCACCTGTATCACGGGGCTGAAGAAGACAACCCTTTTTTATCGGATAATTTTTCGGAAGCAGGAAATTTTCATCCTGAAATTCCGCATTTCCAAACCGAATATTCACGTGCTGAATGGTTTCAGGTGGGTGCCACCATTTTTCAGTCGCTTTACGAAGAAAATGTGGTGGCTTACCTTTACTGGGATTTGATTTGGACCGATGGCGGCGGGCTGGTCGATCTCGATTTTCCATGGGACCAGTCGCAGTGGAAAGACCCGCAAAGAGGCTATACCCGTACAAAGGATTATTTTGTTTTCAAACAATTTTCGGCATTTATCCATCCTGGCTGGAAAAGGGTGGGAACCCCGGGAGATATGCAGGGAGTACATTCGGTTGCATTTATAAATCCCGGAAAAGATTCGGCTTCGGTGGTAATAGTTAATGAATCGGAAACGGAAAGCCGGAATGTAAATCTCGATTTTCAGGGATTTAGCATTGAAAAGGCAGAAGTTTATGTTACCTCCCCGTCGAAGAACGGCGAACATACCGGACAGCTGGCAGCCAACGATGAACTGGCGGTTGAGCCGCGATCCATCACAACAGTTGCCATGCAAATATCCAAAATCGATACTTACGCGGAACCACTCAGCGATTTTGCCAGCGGTGAAAGTTTGGGTGGGGTAAAATGTTTTCCCAATCCGTTTTCCGATTTCACCACCATTGAATTTGAAACTGCCACCAGCCAACACATTCGGCTAACGATTTTCGACAGCCATGGCCGCGAAGTGCGCAGGCAGCAGGCCGAAAATTTCGCTCCGGGGATGAATAAAATTCAGTTGCAGAAAAACAACCTGAAAGCTGGTATTTATCTGTTTAAACTGGAAAATGACAAAGGGGATTTTGAAACGGGAAGAATGGTTATTAAGGGGGAGTAGCGGCTAACTATTTTTTGAGGAGTAATATCGATCAAATTTAATTTCACTACGCTCATTTTACCGGGCGGCCTTTTTTATTTGTTTATCCACTGCATACAACTTCCTCATCGTAGAAATATACAATACACCATTGGCAGCCACAGGTGTAGTGTGAATCGGGCTGTCGAGCTGAACTGAATCCAATACGTTACGATTTTTGTCTTGCTCAATTATCCAAAAGTCACTGCCCCGCGATCCCACAAAAATTTTCCCGTCGGCAGCCAGAGCCGATCCCCATGCATCTTGCCTCATGGGTTGCTTCCAGTATTTATTTCCGGTTTCAGCATCGATGCAATGCAGGTTTTTGCCGCAATCGGTCACATAAACCAGACCATCTG
This sequence comes from Tangfeifania diversioriginum, assembly GCF_900141875.1. Classification (GTDB taxonomy): domain Bacteria; phylum Bacteroidota; class Bacteroidia; order Bacteroidales; family Prolixibacteraceae; genus Tangfeifania; species Tangfeifania diversioriginum. The sequence continues at coordinate 14,940 of NZ_FQZE01000002.1, forward strand.
AAATTGCAGGCGTTGCTGCCGAATGCTGTTCCAGTTCCGTTGACCACAATTCCGTTCCGTCTGTTGCATCGAAGCATTTGAGCCAGCACTCCTGTTTTCCCCACCAAATATCACCGCCACAGGTTACGTAAATCCGGTTTTTATAATACACAGGCATCCCCAAAAAGTTACTCGGACTTTCTTCCCTGTTTTTCAGGTAATCGTGGATGTTATTTTTAGGCGCATTCGGGTCACAATCGCGTTGCCATACTTTTTTGAAATGTTGTGGTTTTTCATTCGCTGTTGATTTATCAAGTGCTTCAAACGCATACAATATTCCATCAGGACCGGCAAAAAATATCAGCTTTTGGCCGTTTACCTCACCCAATGCGGGAGAAGACCACGATGAATGAAAAATACGCGGACCAAAATTTTCGTTATCGCGCGCAACCAGCTGGCCTGTGTTTTTATTCAATGCAATAAGCGAAGGCGCTTTCAATGCAGTGGTTTTAAGGTGTCGGTGATCCACGCCATTACAGGTATTCAGGTAGAGAAAATCGCCGTCGAGTAAAATGGAGGCATGTGGCGAGTCGTGCGGCCGGATGCCAAGTTGCAGCCGCAAATCGTACATCCAGATAATATCTGCATCTTTTTGAGTCACCTCCATCGGAAATTCTCCGGATGGGGCCATGTACCAGCTTTCGCCCAGAAAAGGACCATCATTCCCATCGGTTTGACCGTCCAAATCGAGGCATAGCACCTCCGAACGGTTGGTCAAAACATAAACACGGTCGCCTTCCACTGTAGGTTCCGAACAGATTCCAATCATGGGCCAGTCGTGATGCCGGTCGCCTTCAATTCGCGGCACTGTTAGCTGCCATAAAAAACTGCCATCTTCTTCACTAAAGCAAAGTATTGTGCCGCGGTCGCCTTCGTGGCACTCATCGTACTGAGCTACATTATTTGCACCAATCAGCACTTTCCCGTTTACAACTACCGGCGTGCCATAGCCGTGACTTCCAATATCAGCCACCCATTTAATATTCATCCCGGCTTCCGGATTGAAGCGCTCTGGCAGGTCTCTCGCATTTGAAACCATATTGCGCGAATGCTTTTCTCCCCATTGCGGCGCATCCTGCGCCATTGCCACATTGATGAAACAGATGCTAAACACCAAAACATTAAAAATGAATGTGGAATTCTTCAACAATCCGAATTTTGGATATATTTTCATAGATGAAATAGTTGGACACTGCAATGTATGTAAAAAAGCTTTTCATGGACTTTTTAATGAAATAAAACGTGAAAAGTTTTTGGCTTAAACGCTTTGTAGGTGTACAATTTAGTAAACTCTTCAATTAAGGAAGCATTCATATTTACCATTTCCTAGTAGGTCGTATCAAAGAAAAAGTTTATGGTTTAGGCCAAAAAGAATTTTTAAATTCAATCCACTACCTTAACGTTGAAAGGTTTATCGTTTTTATAATAATCAATTAGCATTTCTTGCAATTCCTTTTGAGAATTTAAGGTGCCTTCATCTAATATATTACTTATGGGCAGTGAAGATTTTCCCTCTAAAATATCCAAAATTCCTTTTCGCATCTGCTCCTGCTCAAATTCAGCTATAGCATGCCCTTGAGGAGAATAAATATTCCTTTTTATCAAGGTTTTATCAAATTTATATCCTAATGATTTCCCCATTTCATATAAAAGATTAACAAGTAAATCAGTCTTTTTATCTGCCCAAACATTTAAACTATTTATTCTGGTATTATCATCTCCTAAATGATCAAAATATTCTTTCCAATATTCAATAACTTTTTGATATTTTTCTTTTCCATTAAACTCTAAATCAATCCTATTAAGAGCTCCTACGTGAGTATTTGATAATGTTGTCCCTCTTGTAGCCATTAAAGTTTTGAAAATTTCAATTTTTCGGTTTCTATTACTTCTGTTATTCTCAATGAATTTTTGTACTTGAACAGCAAATATTGGTCCTGTAAAGAGAGCAATAATCGTAACAATATCAATAATTTCCATATATCTATTATTTTTTTAATTCAAATCAAATTTACAAAATACTATTCCTCGTTCTCAAATTGTTGAAAAAAAAAGAATAAACCGAATACCAAAAAAGTGACACACCAGCCTAAAACTCATCAAAATTGGTGATTTGAAATTGCCACACCCAACAAAAAGCCCCGGAATTCACCGGGGCTTTTATCTAATATCTCAATACTTTGTACTCTGTACTAACTCACAAGCTCCACAAAAAGCCCGTCATCGGTTTTATTGACTTTGGCCTGTTTGTGTTTGGTGAGGCCTTTAATGGCTTTGTCCCATTTTTTATTGCTCAGCCCCGACTGCGTTTTGATGGCTTCGAGTTCCACCGGCGATTCGGATTTTAGGAGGTTCAGTACCAGTTTCTCTTCTTCGGTGAGTTCCACCTGTTTTTTCTCCGGTTTCATTTGCGGGAAGAACAGGACATCCTGGATGGACGGGCTGTTGGTCATGAACATGGTGAGCCGGTCGATGCCCATTCCCATTCCTGAAGTGGGCGGCATGCCGTATTCGAGCGCCCGCAGAAAATCCTGGTCAATGAACATCGCTTCGTCATCTCCTTTTTCCGAAAGCTTCAACTGCTCCTCAAAACGTTCGCGCTGATCGATGGGATCGTTCAGCTCGGAGTAGGCATTGGCCAACTCCTTACCGTTTATCATCAGTTCAAAACGTTCGGTCAGGTCCGGGTTTTCGCGGTGGCGTTTGGTAAGCGGCGACATTTCAACCGGGTAATCGGTAATAAATGTGGGCTGAATGTAGTTGGGTTCGCACTTTTCGCCAAAAATTTCGTCAATCAGTTTTCCTTTGCCCATGCTCGGGTCGGTTTCAATATCCAACTTGTTGCAGATTTCACGCAGCTCGGCTTCGGTTTTTCCTGAAATATCGTAACCGGTATGCTCTTTAATGGCATCGGTCATTGTTACCCGCGGGTACGGCGTTTTATAATCGATGACGTGCTCACCAAGCTGTACTTTTGTGGTTCCGTGCAGTGCCAGTGCCACGCGTTCGCAAATTTGCTCGGTAAAGTTCATCATCCATTTGTAGTCTTTGTAAGCCACGTAAATTTCCATCACCGTAAATTCCGGGTTGTGGGTGCGGTCCATCCCTTCGTTGCGGAAATCTTTGGAGAATTCATACACACCCTCAAAGCCGCCAACAATCAAGCGTTTCAGGTATAACTCGTTGGCAATGCGCATGTAGAGTGGCATGTTGAGTGAGTTGTGGTGCGTAACAAACGGACGGGCAGCCGCGCCTCCCGGGATGGGCTGCAAAATGGGCGTTTCCACTTCCAGGTAGCCATATTCGTTGAACATCTGCCGCATGGTGTTGTAAATTTTCGTGCGTTTCACAAAAACATCTTTCACCTTAGGATTAACAATCAGGTCAACATACCGCTGGCGGTAACGCTGGTCGGGGTCGGTAAATGCGTCGTAGGTTTTGCCGTCTTTTTCTTTTACAATGGGCAGTGGCCGTAGCGATTTATTCAGCACGGTAAAATTTTTCACGTGCACCGTAATTTCGCCCATCTGGGTAATAAAAACAAAGCCTTCGATGCCGATGGTGTCGCCAATATCGAGCAACTTTTTAAACACTTCGTTATACATTGTTTTGTCGTCGCCCGGGCACACTTCATCGCGGTTTACATAAATTTGGATTCTGCCGGTGTGATCCTGCAGTTCGGCAAACGAAGCCTTTCCCATTATGCGGCGGCTCATAATCCGGCCGGCCAAACGCACCTCCTGGAAATTCTGTTCTTCTTCGTTAAACTTCTCCTTTATTGCATGAGAAGTGGTGTTTATAGCGTAAGCCGCAGCCGGATACGGGTCGATTCCCAGCTCACGTAACCTTTTTAGCGATTTCCTTCTGATGACTTCCTGTTCACTCAATTCCAACTGGCTCATTATTCTTTCTCCTTATATTTTCTGCAAATAAAACAACTTCATTTTTCAATTGTCTAAATTTATGTTTAGGGGTTGCTCAAATTTTCGCAAAGATAATAAAAGATGTGGTTCCCTTTTTATTTTAGGTGTTGGGTAAAACCACTTCAGTGAATACCGGGAATGACTTTTTAAAAGTGACACTTTATCGGATGCAATTTTTATCTTTGTAAAATTGGATTGGGGGGAGAATAAATTGAAAAGTGTGGTATGGAAAGAATTTGGAATCTAAAAAATCAGGGCGATTTAAACGAAATAAAACACCTCTCGGCAGCGCTCAATGTGAACATGACCATTGCAAGGTTGCTGGTGCAGCGGGGAATAAAAACGTTTAACGAGGCCAAATCCTTTTTCCGTCCGCGGTTGAGTGATTTGCACGACCCGTTTCTGATGAAAGACATGGAAAAGGCAGTGGCCCGCCTTGAACTGGCAATAGCCAACCAGGAAAAGGTGTTGGTTTACGGCGATTACGATGTGGATGGAACAACCTCCGTGGCCCTGATGTACACTTTTTTAAAACCCCGGATCAAACACATCGAATATTACATTCCCGACCGCTATACCGAAGGGTATGGCATTTCGCCCCAGAGCATCGACTATGCAGAAAAAAACGGTTTTTCACTGATTGTGGCACTCGATTGTGGCATAAAAGCGGTGGATAAAATAAGCGATGCTAAAAACAGGGGGGTCGATTTTGTTATCTGCGATCACCACAATCCCGATGACGAAGTGCCGCCTGCAGTGGCAGTGCTCGACGCGAAACAACCCGAGTGCAACTACCCGTATAAAGAACTCTCAGGATGCGGAGTGGGCTTTAAATTGCTGCAGGCTTATTGCCAGAAAAATAATGTCGAGCTGGAAGAAATTTACGATTTGCTCGATTTGGTGGTGGTGAGCATTGCATCCGATATTGTGCCCATAACAGGCGAAAACAGGGTGCTGGCGTATTACGGTCTGAAAAAATTGAATTCGAACCCCGGCGTAGGGCTGCAAACCATTATCAACTTTGCCGGCATTAACGGGAGCGAAATTACAATCAGCGATATTGTTTTTAAAATTGGGCCGCGGCTGAACGCGTCGGGTCGGATTGAACACGGCAAAAAGTCGGTGCAGATTCTGGTGGCCCGCGACGAAGATAAATCGGATTTGCTGGGCGAGGAGATTGACTCGTTCAATGAAATCAGAAAAACACTCGACCGCGATATTACCCAGGATGCCCTCGACATGATTGAGAAAGACCTGGAAATGAAGGACATGAAAAGCACGGTGCTCTACAACCGCGACTGGCACAAGGGGGTGGTTGGAATTGTGGCATCGCGTGTAACCGAGCAATATTACCGGCCTACCATTATCCTGACTGAATCCAACGGCCTTGCCACCGGCTCGGCACGCTCGGTAAAAGATTTCGATTTATATGAAGCTATCGGGCAGTGCAGCGATTTGCTGGAATCCTACGGAGGGCACATGTACGCCGCGGGCCTGACGCTTAAAATTGAGAATGTACCTGAATTCCGCCGCCGTTTTGAAGAAATTGTTAAAAACCAAGTGACCGATTTGCAGCAACTGCAAACCATTGATGTGGATGCAAAAATTACCCTCAGCGAAATTACTCCGCGGTTTTACCGTATTTTAAAACAGTTTGCACCATTTGGCCCCCATAATATGACTCCTGTTTTTGTTACCGAAGATGTTTTTGATGCCGGAACCAGCCGGCTGGTGGGTAAAAACCAGGATCACCTGAAGCTCGATTTGGTGGAGCCTGATGTGAACTCCGGAATTTTTCCGGGAATCGCATTTAATCAATCGGATAAATTTGATTTGATTACATCGGGGTTGCCTTTTGATGTGTGTTACTCGGTTACCGAAAACGAATACCGTGGTAAAACCAGTCTTCAGCTTTTCATCCGCGACGTAAAAAAACGGGATATCTTTTAACCTTCCTCAACTTTTTTTATTAGCTCTTTTAATGAAGGCACAACCACTGCACCTGTTTTTTTCAGGCGATTTTCCGATTGATGGCCGTCGGCAATTAAAATGCAGTTAATTCCCAATTCATCTGCCACTTCATAATCGTGATTGGTGTCGCCAATCATCAGGGCGTTTTCTTTTTCAATATTGAATTTTTCGAGTAATTCTTTCCCGCGCTCAATTTTAGAAACAGCATAGTGATCGTTCAACCCGGCTACAGCTTCAAAATACGAAAATATTCCATTGTGTTTAAGTGTTTTTTCCAGCATTGGCTGTTTCATTGCTGAAAGCACAAACTGGCGAAATCCTTTTTTATTGAAATAGCTGAGCACCTCTTCTGCCGATGCATGCAGCGGGCAGTTTTCCACCTGGTTGTCGTACAAATCGATATACTCGCGTGCGGGGATGTCAAAATCTTCTTTTGAAAAATCGAAGCCAATTGCCTGGTAATAGTCTTTTACCGGGAATGAGAAAACTTCTTTGTATGAAACGTGGTCGAGCAGGGGCAGTTTTCGTTTCTTCAGTAGGGAATTAATGGTGGCAATACACAAATCGAGGTCGTTCAGCAAAGTGCCGTTCCAGTCCCAGATTATTGTTCTGCTCATACTACTTTTTCGTTACTTTTAATTTGTTAATTACCGGATTGGCATAAATTTTCAGGAAACGTTCCTGGATGTCGGTAATCGGGAAATCGATGTGGATCATGGCTTGCTGGATCATCATTTCAAAATTCTTTTTTTCTTCGTAGTTGTATTTGTCCCTGAATTCATTTTCCTGAGTCAGTAAATCATACGCAATATAATTGTAGGGCCAGAGTTTGAAGTTGGTATAAATCTGGCGGTCGATTTCCGAAGCCAGTTCCTGGATGTATTCATTTTTTTGCTCGGTTGTTTTGGCCTCTTCAAAATTAACTTCTATGGGAGTGCCAAAAGAAAAACGCATTTTTCCTTTCGGGTTGAAAATCCCCATCGACATGCTTTTCAGGTCGTCTTTGCTGGTTTTCAGCTGTCCGTAATGTTCTTTTTTTATGAGCTCTTTCATTTTTGCCAGTCCGCAGGGTTCAATTTCGTATGATATGGAAACCGGCACAATATTCAGCTCGTTGAATCCATCGGCCAGGCTTTTTTTGTTGCTCATATTCAACATCTTCAATAAGCTTGGCTGCGTTTGGTCAAACCCGTCTTTAGTACGTCCTTCGCGCTGGGCAATCCACACCGACATGTTGTCTTCGGTAATTGATTTGCGGATATATTGCGAAACTTTTTTCGAGGCTTTCATCAGTTCGCGGGGAGTCAGGCTTCGTTTTATTATAAAAGCCCGGTTGAGTTTCACGGCGTGTTCAATCCATTCGTAAAGCAACAGGTTGTCGCCAATGGCAATTTGCGTGGTGTTCATCCCGTTTTCAAAAATCAGGTAATTGAGCAGTGCCGCGTCCAGAATAATATCTCTGTGGTTTGAAATGAAAAGGTAGGATTTCTTTTTGTCCAGGTTTTCGATGCCCCGGCTGCTTAACCCGTCAGAGGTTTTGTTGATAACGGTGCGCAGCAGATCGTACACAAATCCTCCCTGCAGCTGCTTGATGCTGCGGACCATGCGCAACTGAAGTTTTACGATTTCAACTTTGGGGCGGACTTTGAAAATATGCATTAAAACCTTGTCGAAGGCGGGCGATTTCAGCATCTTCCTGATTTTTTTCCGCACCTCTTTATCTGTATAAGGCCTTATGTCGTCGAAATTATATCTCACTTTTTTGTTTTTTATTGAATAACAGGGCAAAGTAACAAATTCATCACTATAATTTCAACCTCAGCTGGAATTTTACTTCGGTTTTTTTGTTGCCGGATATTTCGCTGTACCCCGAACCAATCGACTCTGCGTTGTTGAGCGTTGTGTTGGCCAGTTTAAACCAGGCTTCAATATTTTCGCTGATTTTGTATTTCAGGTTGAGGTATGTGCGAAATCCGCGGCCAAAGTAGGCAGGAATGGAAAACATGTAAAGCAAGTCGTTTTCGTAAGCATAAATTCGCGAATTGTAACTTTCTGTGTTGAACCATGCAATTCTTGCGGTTAAGTTCAGGGGCACAGAAAGCGGTGTGTACTGCACATCCTGAAATACCATAAACCCGTTTTCTGTATCGGTTCCTTTATAAAAAACATGCGCTGCCCGGGTTTTTAGTTTGATAGTTTCTGATGGCTGAAATTGAAAATGAATGCGGCTTTTCCGGTGTTGTTCCGGCAGGTTGATGTATTTCTCATTTTCCCTGAACTTCTGATCTTTCACTTCGTTTTTGTAGCGCAGGTAAAAGGAAAAACTGTCGGAAAAATGGAAATCGGCCTGTGTCATCATATCCCATCCATTTGCCGGACCGGCGGTGGTAAAGTTAATCCATTCCGAGTGGTAAAAATCGGTGTAGCCGGTAAGGGTAACAAATTTGAAAGGGAGGATGCGTGTCCCCATATAGAGTCCGGTTTCGTTGCCGGGCATGCTGCTTTCCGAAAACGGATTGGCCCACAACGCATGGTAGTTTTTATCGAGATGTCGGAACAGGGTTGAGAACTGAATGCGGTCGTGCAGGTGCCCAATTACACCCTGCAAAAATGCTTTTCCTTTTGATTTTGACATGGCAGCCTCGCCAAAAAGCTGGTATTTCCCTTTGCTGAAAAGGTAATTGGCACCGCCTGTAAAATTATTTTTTCCCTGAAAGCGGAATTGATTGTACAGTTGATCGCTGCGGATAAAAGGCAGTTCAAATTTGCGCTGTAAAAAAGTAAGGCCAATTTTCAGGTGGTTGAACTGGCGGGTTGCCACAACTCCCAGGTTCACATCGCGCACACTGTTTTTGTCGGCAATCTCGTTTTCGGTGCGGTGGTAGCCCGATGTTTGCAGGCTGGTGAAATAATTTCCCTGCGAATCGGAAAAAGCAAGGTTGGCATCGTTTTTCTTTCTGGAGTAGAAAATATTCACCCGGGTTTCCGCAATGTTGATTGTTGCCGATGCGCCCCTGAAAAAGCGGTTTTCGTCGGTAGATGTAAATGGTCGGATGCCTTGATTCGTTTTTGATATATCAAGTGCCAGAACCGATTTGCCGGTTGAAAATCCCTGCCATAAAACCAGCCCCTGCCCAGCGCGAACAACAAAATCGCCCACAGTTATATTTTCAATCACTTTGCTGAGTTTTAAACTCAGGTGCCCCGAGTAAAAATCGAAACCCTGCTTGTTGGAACCGGAAAAGAATGCTTCACCGGGATCTTTTTCGGCTGTAAATCCTGCTGCAATGTTTTCGCCCGCCCTGAAGCGGTAACGGGTGTAGTAGCGTGCCCGGTTGCCTTCAAATGGGATGGTGCCGTCGTCTCTTTCCTGGTAACCACGCTGTTTTTGGGTAGTGCCCAGCGTGCGCAGGAAAAGTTCATGCCGTCCGTATTTCAGGCTTTTTTTAAAACTTTCCGGTTCGGTTTCGGCAGGCCCAAACCAAATAAACGGCTCCATTTTGGTGAGCAGTTCGGGCGTGAATCCATCAATGGAGTTCAACTCGTAAATGGAGTACACCTGCCCGTAATTTTTAAGGTAATCCGTTAGTTTTTCAATTTGAATGTCGTTCAGCAAATGCAGCCTTGAAAGTTGTGACCGGCTGGCAGCATTTATATTTAACGGATTTTCAGCATACTCTTCCAGATCTTCCAGGATCAGGGCTGCATCGGTTTCTTCTTCCAGGTTTTCAAGGATTGATTCCAGAATTGATTCCAGCTGCATATTCTGTTCTGGGGTTTGTCCAGCCGAAATAAAATGGGCAGCCAGAAATATCAGCCAGAAGGTATGTTTGATCCATTTTGCCATCACCAGATAAATTGCAGTGAAACGGAAGGAGTGATGCCTAAATTCCCGTGGTAGCTAAATCCAAAATCTGCCGAAATAATGCCTGTTTTATAGCCAATTCCGGCAGTGTATTTAAATGGCTTGCCCGATGCGCCGAACCGCAGCGCCAGGTTTTCAACCGGTGAAAACTCGATGCCTGCTTTTACCAGTGCAGGGTTTTGGTTGTCTTTTTGGGTTTCGAATGCTGCCAAAACATATTTGCTAAAACGGTAGTGTCCTCCAATTCTGAAAGTGAACGGCATTTCAACTTTGCCGGCCGGTGATTCAATACCGCCCAAAATAGGATTGAAAACATGGGCTCCTAAAACCAGTTCATCGAGCGGTTGAAACAGAAGTCCTCCCCCGAAGGTAGCAAAACCGCGGGTACGTTCGTTCTCCGGGAAAGTTTGGGCAAGGTAGTCGAGTTCAATACCTGCGCTCCACTTTTCGTTAAGCTGGCGGGCAAAGGCCAGTCCAAACTTGTTCTCTTTGAACGTTCCTTTCCCGAACTGAAAAAAGCTGACCCCGAAAGTTCCCAGATTAACCGGGAGGGCCAACGATCCGGCCACCAGCGAAAGTTCGTCCACCCCAAATTTCGACTCATAAAAAAAACCGGCATTAAACTGGTTCAGTTTTGCCAGCCCGGCCTGGTTATGAAAGTTGGCCCAAACATCGGAAAATGATACGGAAGCATGCGAAAGCCCAAGTGAACGGGCGCCGACAGGATGATTTTCCATTGAAAAACCGGTGAAAGTTCCCAAAAGTATAAGGCAGGCAGTTAATTTAATTCGCTTCATAAAAAAGGAGGTAATCATTAATTACCTCCCGAATTTACGTTAAAAATATTTTTTTCTCAAATTAATTGGTCTTGAACTTATATTTCACTTCCGAGAGCTCTTTATTGGCATTTACAATTTTCTGTTTTAGATTTTCCTTAAACTCGAGCATTTTTTGCATCAGTGCCTCGTCGCCGGTGGCCATCATTTGTACGGCTAGTATGGCGGCGTTCATGGCACCGTTTACGGCAACTGTGGCTACCGGAATCCCGGGAGGCATTTGCACGATCGACATGATGGAGTCGAAACCTTCGAGGCTGGCTTTTATGGGAACACCAACTACTGGAAGGGGAGTCATGGCAGCAATTACACCCGGCAGATGCGCCGCCATACCGGCACCGGCAATAATAACTTTTACTCCGCGTTTTTGGGCACCTTTGGCAAATTTTTCTACCTCATCAGGAGTGCGGTGAGCCGATAATGCATTCATTTCAAATGGAATCTCAAATTCATTGAGCAATTTTGCTGCTTTCGACATCACATCCAAATCGGACGTACTTCCCATGATAATACTCACTTGTGCTTCCATGTTTTATAATTTAAATTTTCACTTAATCAATTTGTTTTGTTATTTTGTGCATCAATTTTTTTAAACGAAAATAAGGCATTTTACCCGCTTGTAAAAATAATAGTAAAGAAATGAAGAAAGTCAAAATTCACGATAAAACCTTTCAGTTATTTATTCCTTATGAAAAAATACGGGCTTCCATTGAGCTGATGGCTGAAAAAATGAATAAAGATTTGGCTGACAAAAATCCCCTGTTCATCTGTGTGTTGAATGGTTCGTTTATGTTCGCTGCTGAATTGTTTAAGCGCATCGATTTAATCAATTCTGAAATTTCGTTTGTAAAACTGGCTTCTTATGCCGGCGAGCATACTACTGGTAACGTAAAACAATTAATTGGGCTGAATGAGAAAATTGAAGGACGAACAGTTGTTGTTCTGGAAGATATCGTGGATTCGGGAATTACGATTGACAATATTCAGGACCAGCTTAAAAAGCTGAAACCAAAAGAGGTTAGCGTTGCAACCCTGTTGCTGAAGCCCGATGCGCTAATCAAGGAAGTAGAATTGGATTACGTGGGCCTGGAAATTCCGAATGATTTTATCGTTGGGTACGGACTGGATTACGACGGTTACGGAAGAAATCTGATTGATATTTACTCAGTTGTTAACGAATAAAAACCAAATCAGTATGTTAAATTTAGTTTTGTTTGGCCCTCCGGGGGCAGGAAAAGGTACTCAGGCCGAGTGTCTAATGAAATCGTTTGGTCTCATTCATTTGTCAACAGGAGACTTGTTGCGCGGCGAAATGGCAAAAGGCACCGAACTGGGAAATAAAGCCAAAACCTACATGGATAAAGGCGAATTGGTGCCTGACGAAGTTGTAATTGGCATGATTAAAAATAAACTGGAAGAGAACAAAGCAGCCAAAGGTTTTATTTTCGACGGGTTTCCGCGTACTGTTGAACAGGCCAAAGCACTCGACAGCCTGCTGAATGAAAACGGCACGCCCATTTCCGGAATGCTCAGCCTTGAAGTGGAAAAACAAGAGCTTATCGACAGGCTGCTGAGCCGCGGAAAAATTTCGGGCAGGGCCGACGACCAGGACCAGTCCATTATTGAAAACCGTATTAACGTATATAACGAAAAAACAATGCCGCTGATTGAATACTACAAAAAACAGGGAAAACATTTTGGCATTGACGGAATGGGGTCCATTGAGGAAATTGCAGGGCGGCTGGAAAAGGCAGTTGAAAAATTATAATTCAATTTGCTCATTATCCGCGAACCACATGGTTATTAATTGAAGTTGAAAAGAAGGGGAGGAAAATGGCAGAATCGAATTTTGTTGATTATGTAAAAATACACTGCAAGTCGGGCCACGGAGGTGCCGGATCGGCACACCTGCGCCGCGAAAAATTTATACCCAAGGGCGGTCCCGATGGCGGCGATGGCGGCCGTGGTGGCCATGTTATTCTCGAAGGCAGCCGGCACAAATGGACTCTTCTTCATTTAAAATACCAAAAACATATTAAGGCCGGGCATGGCGGGCCGGGAGGGGGCCAGCTTAAATCCGGTGCCGACGGTGAAGATGTAATTCTTGAAGTTCCGCTGGGAACTGTTGTCAGGGATGCCGAAACCGGAAATTTTTTATTTGAAATTACAGCGCACGGTGAGCAAAAAATATTGATGAAAGGCGGCCGTGGCGGACTGGGAAACGACCATTTCAAGTCGTCAACTTTTCAGACTCCCCGTTTTGCGCAGCCAGGCGAAGAAGGCGAGGAGGGCTGGAAAATTTTCGAGCTGAAAGTGCTGGCCGATGTGGGCCTGGTGGGATTTCCCAGTGCAGGTAAATCAACCCTGCTCTCGGTGGTTTCTGCAGCAAAACCCAAAATTGCCGATTATCCGTTTACTACGCTAACGCCCAATCTGGGCATTGTTAGCCACCGCCAGGAAAACTCTTTTGTAATGGCCGACATTCCCGGAATTATAGAAGGCGCCCACGAAGGAAAAGGGCTGGGGTTGAGGTTTTTGCGCCACATTGAACGTAATCCCGCGTTGCTCTTTCTTGTTCCGGCCGACAGCGACAACCATCTAAAGGAATATAAAATTTTGCTCAACGAGCTGGAAAAATATAATCCCGAGCTGCTCGACAAGCAACGTTTTCTTGCCATCAGCAAAGCCGATTTGCTCGACGATGAATTGATGAGCGAAATAAGCGATGAGCTGAAAGGTATTCCTCACCTTTTCTTTTCTTCAGTGACGGGGTTAAACGTAACGAAACTGAAAGATAAAATCTGGGAAATATTGAATAACTAAATGGAGTTTTTACAAAAAATACTGGAACTTGACAGCGAATTTTTTCTGTTTCTGAACAGCTTTCACAACAACTTTTGGGATACCGTTATGCTGATGGTGACACGCAAAGAGACATGGTTCCCGTTTTACCTGGTTATTCTGTTTTACGTGTTCAAAAACTTTAAGAGCAAGTGGTGGCTGGTGGTGCTTTTTTTGGCGCTTACCATTTTGCTCAGCGATCAGTTGTCGGTACTCGTGAAAGAAACGGTGCAGCGATTACGGCCGGTACACAACCCCGATATTCAGCACATGGTGCACAATGTATTGCGAAAGGGCGGGTTGTACGGATTTGTTTCGTCGCATGCCGCCAACACTTTTGCACTGTTTGTCTTTATCACCCGCATTTTCAGGAACCGCGGTTTCTGGCTGCTCATGCTTTTCTGGGCCTTGCTGGTGTCCTATTCGCGGATATATTCGGGCGTGCATTATCCGCTCGATATTGTTTCCGGTGCTGCACTGGGCTGGTTAATTGGCTGGGGCACATACAAGCTGCTCATGTTTGTGGAAATTCATTTCTTCCTTGCCCGAAATCCGAAAATTGAAACCACCAATCTTTCTGCCCGTCAGGCAGGACAGGTATTTCTGGTTTTTGCGGTGCTTTCGGTTACGGTAATTATTATGGCTACTTTGCTACACCGTTATAATTTTTTGTGATATGAATCCGTCGGCTGAAGCATTTTACCAGTCAAAAAATCAGCTTTACTCCGCCAAACTCAAGGCTGTTTCAAAAAAAATCAGACAATTTGCCTGGTTTCGTCTTTTTGCCTTTTTGCTCATATTTCTTCCGCTTATTATTTGGGGCTGGAACGGTTGGCTCACCGTGGTGCCCATGTTCGCTTTCACCGTCTTTTTTTTCTTCCTGATTAAAAAAAATATTCAGCTCGAAAAGCAAAAGAAGAAATATGAAGTACTGAAAAAGTTAACCGAAGATGAATTGCTGGCTTTAATACATCGTTTCGACCATTTTGATGAGGGGAGTGATTTTTTGGATACCAACCATTTTTATGCTTACGATTTGGATGTTTTTGGCACCGATTCTTTGTTTCAATTCATTAACCGCACATCAACTCAAAGCGGACGAACACAGCTGGCGGAGTGGTTTAAGAATCCTTTTCTGCAAAAACAGGATATTGAACAACGCCAGGATGCCATCCGCGAGTTGTCGCAAATCCCCAACTGGCGATTACACTTTTTGGCCAACGGGCATTTGTTTAAAGAAACTTCGGAGCTGAATGAAGAAATTAAACGGTGGTCGGAAACAGAATTGGAACTGAACCGCCCGGGCGCCATTCGTGCGGCGGTTATTGTCATTCCTTTACTGACCATTCTGGCAGCTATTCCGGCAATACTGGGAATTTCCAATTTTTGGATAATCCTGATGATTTTCATCCAATGGGGAGTCCTGTGGTTTTCGCGAAAAAGAGTTGCGCAATATTTTGAGTTTTTTGGCCGGAAATCGGAATTGTTGGGGAAGTACATGCAGCTGCTGAAATTTATTGAAGAGCGGGAGTTTGAGGCTCCGTTTTTGTTGGATTTGCAAAAAAGAGTATGCAACCCCGACAAGGCAAGCCATATTTTCAGCCAGTTGAAAAAACTGATCGGCCAATTTGAGTACCGCAACAACCTTGTGGTCAATATGGTTTTTAATTCCCTGTTTTTGTGGGATATACGTTGTGTGTACAAACTCTGGAGGTGGCACCGTCAAAACCGTAAAAAATTAGTTGCCTGGCTTGGGGTAATTGCCGAAATGGATGCATTAATCAGCCTCGGGAATTTTGCCAATAACAATCCTGATTTTAACTTTCCAGAAATTCACGATGGCGGATTTACATTTCGGGCGAAACAAATTGGGCACCCTTTGTTGCCTCCTGATAAAAGAGTCTCCAATGACATGACTATCGACGGATGGTCGAAAGTGGTAATTGTTACCGGTGCCAACATGGCTGGCAAAAGCACATTTTTGCGCACCGTAGGTGTAAACATGGTGCTGGCCCGTTTGGGGGCTCCGGTTTGTGCCGGAGAGTTAATTTGCACTCCCGTAAAAGTGTACACCAACATGCGCACCACCGATAACCTGCTCAAAGACGAATCTTACTTTTTTGCCGAGCTGAAACGCATTAAAGGCGTGTTGGATAGGCTGGAAAACGGGGAACGTATCCTGGTTATTCTCGATGAAATGCTGAAAGGAACCAACTCAGTAGATAAACTCAACGGATCGAAAGAACTCATCCGCAAACTGCTCCATTTAAAAGCAGTGGCATTAATTGCCACACACGACCTTAAACTCAGCGAGATGGAAGAAGAGTATCCGCAGATGGTTTTCAATAAGTGTTTCGAAATAAATATTGAAAATGATGAACTGGTTTTCGATTACCTGCTTTCTGATGGTGTAACAAAAACCATGAACGCAACTTTTCTCATGAGGAAAATGGGTATAATTTGAATCTATCGAATAATTTCTTCGATAGAAATAAATTATTTCCCCTGCTGTATTCAGTGCATTCTTTCAGAAAATACCCTTTTAACTCAATTACTTATCCATACTTTTTCAACTGTTTGCTGTTCATTAATGGTGTGGCTGCACCTATACAAAACATCGTTGTTTTAGTTATATTTGTGGCAAATTTCAAAAATATATGGCTCCGAATTACGACGAAGCAACAATTAGAACACTTGAATGGCAGGAACACATCAGGAAACGCCCCGGTATGTACATCGGTAAATTGGGCGATGGTTCTTCTGCCGACGATGGTATTTATGTTTTGCTGAAAGAGGTGCTCGATAATTCAGTGGATGAATTTATGATGGGGCACGGGAAAAAAGTAAAAATTGATATTGAAGAGGATAAAGTTGCCATTCGCGATTATGGCCGTGGAATTCCGCTTGGCAAACTGGTTGACGCTGCAAGTAAAATGAATACCGGTGCCAAATACGACTCTAAGGTTTTTAAGAAGTCGGTGGGGTTAAACGGTGTCGGCATTAAAGCTGTTAACGCGCTTTCTTCAAAATTCACTGTCCGCTCTGTCAGGGAAGGCGAGGCAAAAGAGGTAATATTCAGCCAGGGAATAATTGAAGACGAAAAGGACATAAAAGGCCTCGACGAACCCAACGGAACACTTGTGGCATTTGAACCCGATGAGGCAATTTTTAGCAAGTTTCATTACATCAGCGACTATGTAGTGAACATGGTCAAAAACTACACGTACCTCAATGCGGGGCTCGTCATTGAATATAACGGCGAGCGGTTTTATTCCAGAAACGGATTGCGCGATTTACTCGAAGATAACATCGATGAAAATCCCATTTATCCCATTATTCACCTGAGAGGAGAGGATATTGAAATTGCCATTACGCACGGAAACCGCTACGGCGAAAATTATTACTCGTTTGTAAACGGCCAGCACACCACGCAGGGTGGAACGCACCTTCAGGCATTTCGTGAGGTGTATGTGAAAACCATCCGCGATTTTTTCAAAAAAGATTTCGACCCGTCAGATATTCGCGCTTCAATAGTTGCCGCGGTGAGCATTAAGGTAGAAGAGCCGGTTTTTGAATCGCAGACCAAAACCAAACTGGGGTCGAAGGACATTGGCCCGAACGGACCTTCTGTGAGGGCACATGTGGGGAATTACCTGCAAAAAGAACTCGACAACTACCTGCATAAAAATCCCGACACGGCAGAAGTACTGCACAAGCGCATTGTGGAGTCGGAACGCGAGCGCAAAGCCATCTCGGGCATCAAGAAACTGGCTAAGCAGCGGGCCAAAAAAGTGAGCCTGCACAACAAAAAACTGCGCGATTGCCGCATTCATTTCAACAGTAAAGATCCGAAGGCGGAAGAGTCGAGCATTTTTATCACCGAGGGCGACTCGGCCAGCGGCTCCATTACAAAATCGCGGAATGTGAATACCCAGGCCGTTTTCAGCCTGAGGGGAAAACCACTGAACACGTTCGGACTGACCAAAAAAGTGGTTTATGAAAACGAAGAATTCAACCTGCTGCAGGCAGCACTGAACATAGAGGAAAGCCTCGAAGATTTGCGCTACAACCAGATAATAATTGCTACCGATGCCGATGTGGACGGAATGCACATACGCCTGCTGCTCATCACATTCTTCCTGCAGTTTTTTCCTGATCTCATCCGGAAGGGACATGTGTTTATTTTGCAAACCCCGCTTTTCAGGGTGCGAAACAAGCAAAAAACCTATTATTGTTATTCGGAAGAAGAGAGAAGAGAGGCGGTTAAAAAGCTGAAAGGGAAAGCTGAAATTACCCGGTTTAAAGGGCTGGGCGAAATTTCACCCGATGAATTCAAAAATTTCATTGGAAAAGATATCCGTCTCGATCCGGTGATGATGCGAAAAACTGACTCGGTGAAGCAGATGCTGGAATTTTACATGGGGAAAAATACGCCCGACAGGCAGGATTTTATTATTGATAACTTGTACGTAGAAAAAGACGAAGTGGCTTAAAAAGAGCTCAACAGAATAGAATGGCAGAAGAAAACGAAAACGCTAACAACGAAGAATTACAGGATAATAACCCGGAACGGATAAAGGAAGAAATCATTTATTTGCCCGGAATGTACCGCGACTGGTTTATGGATTACGCGTCGTACGTAATTTTGGAACGTGCGGTTCCGTACGTGAACGACGGGCTGAAACCGGTGCAGCGCCGCATTATGCATGCCATGCGCGAAATGGACGACGGGCGATTCACCAAAGTAGCCAATATTATCGGGCAAACCATGCAGTACCACCCACACGGCGATGCTTCAATCGGCGATGCCCTGGTGCAACTCGGGCAAAAAAACCTGCTTGTTGATACTCAGGGAAATTGGGGGAATCAGCTCACCGGCGACGGCGCTGCTGCACCACGGTACATCGAGGCGCGTTTAACAAAATTTGCCCTCGAGGTGGTGTTCAATCCCAAAACCACCGAATGGAAACTGGCCTACGACGGCCGCAAAAAAGAGCCGGTCACACTGCCGGTGAAATTCCCGCTGCTGTTGGCGCAGGGAGTTGACGGGATTGCCGTTGGGTTGGCCTCAAAAATTTTTCCGCACAATTTTAACGAACTGATCGATGCCTCCATCGCTTACCTGAAAAACAAAGAGTTTGAGATTTTGCCTGACTTCCCTTCGGGGGGCATGGCCGATTTCAGTAAATACAACAACGGACTGCGTGGTGGTGTCGTGAAAATAAGGGCCAAAATTGAAAAGCGCGACAATAAAACGCTGGTCATTACCGAAATACCGTTTGGGAAAACCACCACAACGCTTATCGATTCAATTATCAAGGCCAACGAGAAGGGTAAAATCAAAGTCAAAAAAATTGACGACAACACGGCCGAGAATGTGGAAATCCTTGTGCACATTGCCAACGATGTTTCGTCTGACAAAACCATTGATGCGCTCTATGCATTTACCGATTGCGAAGTTTCGCTGTCGCCAAATGCCTGCATCATTGAAAACGACAAACCCCATTTCATAAGTGTTTCAGAAATACTGAAACGTTCGGTAGATGCCACGCTTCGCCTGCTAAAACAGGAGTTGGAAATTAAAAAGTCTGAGCTGGAAGAAGCCTGGCATTTTGCTTCGCTCGAACAAATCTTTATTGAAGAGCGGATTTACAAAGACAAAAAATTTGAAGATGCCGCAAGCATGGATGTGGCCATCGCCCATGTGGATCAACGACTGGAGCCCTGGAAACCCAAATTCAAACGGGAAATTACACGCGAAGACATCCAGAAGCTCATGGAAATCAGGATGGCGCGAATCCTGAAATTCAACACCGACAAGGCCAACGAGCATATATTATCCATTGAAGATGAAATCGACGAAGTGGTGAATAATATCGAAAATATTGTTCCTTATACCATTCGTTGGTTCAGCCACCTGAAAGACAAATACGGGAAAGGCCGTGAACGCAAAACCGAAATCAGGAGTTTCGAAAATATTGTGGCCACCAAAGTAGTGGTGAAAAACGAAAAACTGTATGTTGACCGCAAGGAAGGTTTCATGGGAACCGGCCTGAGAAAATCGGAGTTTGTGTGCGATTGCTCCGATATTGACGACATCATTGTTTTCAGACGCGACGGAACCTATTTTGTCACCCGGGTTTCCGACAAAACATTCATTGGGAAAAACCCGCTGCACATTGCCGTTTTTAAACGAAACGACAAACGAACCATATACAATTCCGTGTATCGCGACGGGAAAACGGGTGTGTCGTACATGAAACGATTTGCCGTAACAGGAGTTACACGCGACAAGGAATACGACCTTACTAAAGGAACAAAAGGTTCGCGGGTTACCTATTTCTCGGCCAACCCCAATGGTGAGGCCGAAGTGCTGAAAATATTGCTGAAACCCAAACCGCGTATCAAAAAACTGGCTTTTGAAGTGGATATGGGTGAGCTGGCCATCAAAGGCCGCCAGTCGATGGGGAACATCCTCACCAAACATGAGGTGTATAAAATTTCGCTGAAGGAAAAAGGCATCTCCACGTTGGGAGGACGGAAAATTTGGTTCGATGAGGATGTGATGCGCCTCAATGCTGATAACCGCGGGAAATACCTCGGTGAGTTTTTGGGCGAAGACAAAATTCTGGTTATCTACAAAAACGGCGAATTGCAGCTTTACAATTTCGATTTGAGTAACCATTTCGATCCGGATATTTTAACCATTGAAAAATTCGACAGCGGTAAAATTCTTTCGGCAGTTTATTACGATGCTGAACAGAAGTTCTACTATGTAAAACGTTTCGAGATTGATGAACCCGAAGGCAAACGCATCCGGTTCATCGGCGACAACCCGGATAACAAGCTCATCAGCATTACCTGGGTGCGCTACCCGCGCCTCGAGATTGAGTTTGGCGGGAAACACTCCGAGCGGGAAAATGAAATCATAGAGGTGGCAGAATATATTGGTGTAAAATCATGGAAAGCAAAAGGGAAACGACTTTCGAATTACAGCATTGAAAATGTAAAAGAAGTGGAACCGGTGGTAAAAGATGAAGACCAGAAACCTGCTCAGGACAAAGATGATGAAGAAGGCCCGAAAGATGATTTTGATGACATCCCGTTTGAAGTGAAACGTCCGGATAAAAGCGATGATAAAAACCAGATGTCGCTTTTCTGATGCGGAGTTAGAGAGTTCGAACGTTCGGGAAAGTCGAAGGGGTGAGGTGTTTTTCCGCATGCTCGTTTCGGAGAACATTGGGAAAGTATGAACCAGGTAATTTGCTTGTGCATAAAAATTGAACTTTGACAGCCAATTGAACCTGAATCGAACTACTGTCGAACAATTTCAATCAGGTCAGCCTGAACCTGAAAAACAGATTTGGAAATCTTTTTTAGCTTTGTTGTTCTGACCGAAAAAATGAAAGAGCAATGCGAATTTACCTGATTGGATACATGGGCTGCGGAAAATCGACAATGGGAAAACGACTGGCCAATCATGCCGGGCTGCAGTTTGTTGATATGGATCATTACATTGAAAAACGAAACTGCAAAACTGTTCCGCAACTGTTTGACGAGTTTGGCGAAGAAGGGTTTCGCAAACGCGAACGCAAAGCCCTGGAAGAACTTTCGGAATTTACTGATGTGGTAATTGCCACCGGCGGCGGTGCGCCCTGCTTTTTCGACAATATCGATTTAATGAACCGTACCGGCAAAACCATCTACCTGAATATCGACCCGAAAATCCTGGCCAGTCGCCTGCTGAAATCCAAAACAGAACGTCCGCTCATTAAAGGGAAATCGAAAGAAGAACTGATTGATTTTATCGATGAAACGCTGAAAAAACGCGATGTGTTTTACAAACAGGCCCATTACGAAATAATACAGCCAGATGTGGATTTGGATGAGGTGATGGGGATGATTTCATAACAATTTATCATGCCAACCGTTGCTAATAAATTTGCCCGCACCCTCAAAGCTATCGGAGTTCGTTATGTTTTTGGTGTTCCCAGCGGAAACATGACCGATTATACTTATCCGGATAAAACAGAACAGGAAAAATTTCGATTCAAATTACGGAACAGACCTGCCCGTGGAATTATTTCAATCTGAGAATAACTATTTTGGTGTTCCGGTAATAAAAACTTCAAATTCCAAAGATTATCAAAAAGCACTCAAAAAAGCATTTTCACTAAAGGAACATGTTGTCATTGAGACGTTTGTCGATGTTGGGGGATATGATGGACTCCTTCTTCAGAACAATAAATAATACAAACTGAAGGAAATATTGTATTTTTACATAATAACTTTTGAATTTTTAAAGACTAAATCATGAAACGGATACTCTTTATTTCTATGCTGTTTTTCATTGCAACAGCAGTTTCTTCCCAGACTAAATCGGTACAGGTTTCGCAGGTGTTGACCGAAGCAGAGCCGGTAAGTGTTGGAATGTCGCCGGAACGCCTTGCACGCATCGACAAAATGTGTCAGCAAGCAGTGACTGAAGGAAACCTACCAGGGATTGTTTCGCTGGTAGCGCGGAACGGCAAAATTGTGCACTGGAAAGCGTATGGCATGGCCAATAATCAGCAAGGCCGCGAACTGAAAAGGGACGATATTTTCCGCATTGCCTCGCAATCCAAAGCGATCACTTCCACGGCAGTGATGATGCTTTGGGAACAGGGAAAATTTCAGCTGGATGATCCGATCTCAAAGTACATTCCCGAATTTAAAAACCAGCAGGTACTCAAAACGTTTAGCTACAGCGACACCAGCTGGACCGGCGAGCCGGTGAAACGCGAGATTACCATCCGTCACCTGCTCACCCATACCTCGGGACTGGGCTATGGAATAATTGACGGCGATGAACGCTTTAAAATGCTTTACCAAAAAGCCGGCGTAACTGACCTGTTTACTACTAAAAACATTACCATTGAAGAGAGTGTGAAGAAACTGGCCAAACTGCCGCTTCATCATCAGCCGGGTGAAAAATATACGTACAGCGAGGGACTCGATGTTCTCGGTTATTTTATTGAAGTGGTTTCGGGAATGCCGTTCGATGAGTTTTTGAAAACGCACATTTTCGATCCGCTGGGAATGGACGACACCCGTTTTTATCTGCCGGAAAGCAAAGCGGACAGACTGGTGGCCGTTCAGCACAAAAAAGACGGGAAATGGCAAAAGTACCCGGTTACTTTTTACGATACTGACTACCCTGTTAAAGGGGCAAAAACATTTTTCTCGGGCGGAGCCGGACTTTCGAGCACCGCAAAAGATTATGCCACGTTTCTGCAAATGTACCTGAATGGAGGTGAATACAACGGAGTGCGCCTGCTGAGCCGCACTACGGTAAATACCATCATGGCCAACCAGACAGGAGATTTATTCAGCGGAACTGAAGAGCATTACGGGCTGGCGTTTGGTGTGCTTACAACCGAAGCTGTGGCAAAAGGCGGACTGGGAAGCGAAGGCACTTTCGACTGGGGCGGTTATTTCAACACGCAGTATTTTGCCGACCCTGCTGAGAATGTAATCGGTATTATAATGAAACAAACCCAGGGGCCGGTTAACGATGACACCGGCTGGAAATTCCGGCAGATGATATTTCCGGCAATTGATGACTAAAAATAAGAAAATGGATAAAGTAAAAGAACTCGCGAAAATGATTGACCACTCCATTCTTCATCCCACAATGACCGATGAGGATTTAAAACGGGAGTGCGAAGTGGCCAAAAAATACGATGTAGCTTCGGTGTGTGTAAAACCGTACGCCGTAAAACAGGCGGTTCAGCTTTTAAAAGGAACGGATGTTTTGGTGGGGTGTGTAATCGGTTTTCCGGCAGGGAATTCAGCCATTCCGGTAAAAGTGTTTGAAACGGAAAATGCCTGTAACGACGGCGCCGTGGAGATTGACATGGTCATTAACATTGGCAAAGCGCTGCAGGGCGACTGGGATTACATTGAAAAAGAGATTGGCGCGGTGACCCAAAAATGCCACGAGAGCGGTGCCATTGTGAAGGTGATTTTTGAAACCGATTACGTGACCCAAAAAGAGGATATTGTAAAACTGTGTGAAATTTGCACCCGCGTGGGTGCCGATTATGTGAAAACTTCCACCGGCTTTGGGTTTGTGAAAGGCGACGACGGGAAATATGCCTACACCGGCGCCACCATTCCCAATCTCGAACTGATGAAAAAAAGTGTGGGGCCCGGCGTAAAAGTGAAAGCTGCCGGCGGCGTGCGCTCACTCGACGGACTGTTGGCCGTGCAAAAGGCAGGTTGCTCACGATGTGGTGCCACGGCAACAGTAAAAATCCTGGAAGACGCCAAAAAACGGTTGGGGCAGTAAACGGAGGATCCGGGGTGTCAGACTTTCAGGCAGCCGCGAAATCCCCTGGCGGCATAATACGACTCAGCGCCGTTGTGGTAAATAAACACTTTTCCGAAGCGCCGGTCGCCAAAAAGTGCACCTCCCCGCTCCCTGATTTCGGGTGGTGTGACTACCCAGCTGGATGTTTTGGTGTCGAATTCCCCCAATTGCTGCAATTCACGGTACTGCTCTTCTGTTAAGAGTTCAATGCCCATTTCCTGCGCCATGCCAACCGCACTATTTTTGGGTTTGAATTTTTTCCTCGATTCAAGAGCTTCCGGATCGTAACAAACACTTCTGCGCCCTTTGGGACTTTCCGCCGAGCAGTCATAAAAAATGAATTCGCTGGTTTTTGTGTCATAACCAATCACATCCGGTTCACCACCTGTTTCTTCCATTTCGTTGAGCGACCAAAGTTTCTCAGGGAGATTTTCAAGTTTGGTTTGAACTTCCGCCCAGTTGATGTTTTGGTGCCGGTGCCTGTTTTTTTCAAAACGGGTTTGCAGGGTTTTCAGCAGTTTTTCGCCCTCTTCCTGCGAGAGATGCTTATTATTCTTCATATCAGCAATGCGTTAAAGTTCATGAACTATTAACCGTGCTGAAATTCTATTGTTTAACGAGGGTGCCATTAACCGGTCCCGCGTTCTTCAAAAACAATTTCGTACTTAATTCCTTCGGTGTCTTTGAAAAACAGGGCATAATAACTTTCGCCATGCTGGGGATAAAACTTTGGCGGGTCAACAATAGTTGCACCGGTGGCTTTAATCTGCGGGTAGAGCCTGTCAACCGCTTCGCGTGATTCAGCTTTGAATGCAAGGTGATGTAACGCCCCCGGTTTTCTCCGGTGAATGATATCATTTTTAAACGCCTTTCTTGGCGAGTTAATCCCAAAAATCAACAGCGGATGAAAGTATTCCACCACATCAAATTCATGGGCTTGCACTGTTCCTTTCGACTTTTTGGCAAGGTCGAACCCTAAAACAGGCATTAGCTTGTCATAGAATGCTTCAGCTATTTCCAGGTTTTTTACCGTTATCTGTATGTGGTCGATTATTGGTTTCATAGTTTTTTAAAGATGTGCTCCGCCGGGTTTAATGGCTCAATTGAACAAAACCCATATTGCCGGAGCTTAATTTTGCATAAAGTTATGAATTGGTTGAACTCATTTTATTTTTTAATAATATTTCGATTTTATCTTCCACAATATAAGGCCTTAAATGAGAACCGTTTTCTGTAATAGTGCCTTGTTTTATTGAATCTAACTTTTTTGTGCAGTTATGCCCTGTTTCTGTTGTTTTAGCAGGTTCTCTATTTTTGTTTTAATTAAGCTCTCTCCAGGTCGCAACCGGGAGCCTTTATCTACAATATTTCCTTGTTGATCAAATAAAATGTATTGAGGAACTCCACTCATTTCAAATAATTCATAAATGAACCGACTTTGATCCGGTGTCGCTAAATAATGACTTCCTTCAATTTCCAGTTCACTAATTAATGCTTTCCATCTGTCCTCATTTGAATCAGTGCAGAGGTAAACAAAATCAACTTTGTCACTATTTATTTCATTCATTAATTTCTTTGAATTTGGCATCTCTTTTCGGCATGGACTGCACCATGTTGCCCAGATATCCATATATATTATTTTCCCTTGATGCTCTTGTGTTATTTTACTGATTAGTTGTTCAGCGGGTGTGTTTCTTGCTGACTTTAATAATGTGTTTTCATTCTGCTGAGGACACTCAAAATACTTCCTTGTCTCTAAATATTTATTAATTAAAGGTTCTCGTAAGAAAGGTTGGTGGACAATTTTATTAAAAAGTGAATACTGCTTTTCAAATTCAGCAATTTCTCTTCTGTCAAGGCAATCAAATAAGCATCTGGCAATTAATATTTCTTTTAAAAATTTATCCTTGGTTATATCATTTATTACTTCAATTTCTTGCGCTGTTGAACTCCCAAAATATGTGTTGTCTTTTCCTTCCAGTAAATAGCCAATAAAACTACTGGTGGAATATTTCTTTGAAAAGGCATTAATTCTACCAAACCTGTACCTGCTTATAAAATCGACAAATTTTGAATTGTGCAAATATTCATGAGAGACCTCAATGTTCATGAAATCATAAAAAGAGGAGGGAACAACTGTATCTTTATCAAGTTCATTAAACCTGGCGTGGTTTTGTGGGTACCGGGCAAGCCAATTGTAATATTCAAAGTCAACGTCGTTTTTTATCCATTCTTTTAATTCATTGGAAATGCCTTGTTGAATAAATTCATTGGCAACTTCTTTCCTGGCAGTTCTCAAACTATCTGGTATGGCAATGAAATCAGTTGGATATTTCTCTTTTTCATATTGGCGATATTGTTGTAAGGGGATGGATATTTTAGAGATTTCGGAATGGAAGGCAATCAATTTTGAGTTTTCAACTGCTGCACTACCCGAAAACTGAATGGTTTTTGCTAATTTATCTTTGTCTGACATCTTGTCTGCATCAAATACAATATGGATGCTGTCATTGGGATGAACGATTAGTGGAAAAGAATTATTAACATATTTGACTAATACATCTTTTGAATTATACAGGTTCAGCTTCATTTGAAAATCACCTGAACTATCCACCAGACTTGATTGGGATTTTTGATCGCCTGATAAAATATCGTTCTCATAAACAGTAATGGTATTATTCTCCGGCGTTGGATTTAAAATTTTTCCAGTTATAAAAACTGATTCAGTAGTAAGTTGCACTGGTTTTAAACCTTCTACTTTTGAGTTGCATGAAACTAGGAATAAAATCAGAGTAAAAATCAGGGCAGGAAATTTAATGGAGTTATTCATTTCGGTCTAATGTTTTATGGTTCATATTGCTTTTATTACCATGTTTTATTTTCATCATAGGTAGGTATTAATTGAGTGATAAAGCGGGATATCAAACTTAAAAGTATCCTTTTCATTTATTTCTGTTTTAAACACATGAGGATAATCAATTGTAATATCGTCAACTTCAAGATTAATTACTTTTGGAGCTTCAGTGAATTCTTTAAAATTTACGATATGTCCCATTAATACAGATCGTTGCCCGACTTCAGGATAAAATTTTCCTGTTTTGGAGAAAATACCCTGGGATTTTGACTCAAAGCTGAACAAAAGTATAGACGAGAGAATTAATGTGAAGAGTACTTTTTTCATGCTTGTTTTTGCTTTTTCATAGTAACGTTCAAATACAAATTTTTCGTAGCGGAATTCGAAGTGTGTTCCTTTCCGGTAGTACACAAAAAGCGATGCGAGAATCCAAAGTTGGCGAACCGCACCGACCCCGCTCTGAAATATGTACTGGGTTAGGCATTCGTATTTTTATTCTTTCAATAATTTCACAATCTTTTTCTCCACATTATTTGGTCTTAAATGAGAGCCTTTTTCTATAATAATTCCCTTTTTATCAATTAGAAAATAATGAGGAATACCACTAACCTCGAAAATTTTTCGAATATCCGTACTTTGTTCCTTTGTTAAAAAATAATGTTGACCAGTTAGTTGCAATTCTGCAAGTGATGCCTTCCAGAGTTTTTCCTCAGAATCAAGACACATATAAACAAAAGCAACATCTTTCCCTTCCATTTTTTTCCTTAATTCTTTTGAATTTGGCATTTCTGATATGCAGGGTGCACACCAAGTTGCCCAACAGTCAAGATATATAACCTTACCCTTGTTTGTTGTAATAATACTATCCATAATTTGCTTTGCTGATGAATCAGCAATCTTTTTCAACATGGCTTCTGATGCTATCTGAGGATTGTCTAATCGCTCTTTTATTATATTGTACTGTTCAAGCAAAGGTTCTATTAGAAAGGATTCCTTGATATTTGATTCAATTACCTTTCGGTATTTTTCAAAAAGTCTAATGTCCGACTTTTCGAAATTTTGCCTTATTAACTCAGTTAATACCATTTGTTTTAAAAGAGAGTCTGGTGTATGTTTAATGACACCATACACTATTAATGAATCTATAACATTACCTGGTCCTGCAATAAAACCATCGTTTGTTTTATACTTTTGATTTTCTTCATCTTCCCATAAATTATTTCTCACATAATCATAATGAAACCGATTGATAAAATTTGATAAAGCATAACCACTAATAAACATTGATTCTGATATAGGTATTCGCTTTTTTAGGTTATCATAGTAAGAGATTGGAACGGACCAGTCTTTGTTTGTAAGCTTGTTGGCCCTTTTATGTTTTGCCGGATAAAAGGCTAAGGCATCAAAGTAATCTTCGTCAAGATAAGTTTTTGCCCAAATTTCTGTTTCCTTGTTCGGGTTAACATCAGATACAAATTGATTATATAATTTATCCCTTACATTTTGCAGAGAATCTAAGTAGCTTATATACTCATCCTTGCCTAATTCTTTCACCGCTTTTGCTTTTGCATCCCAATCGTAATACATGGGATTTGAGAAATACATCAATTGAAATTTTGCGGCATTTTGATTCTGTGATGCTGCATCTCCGCTAAAATTTATTGATTTTAATAGCTCAGGACGTTGTTGTGGATTTCCATTAAATTCAACATAGATACTATCTCCAGGATGTGTTAAAACTAAAAAATTCGTTTTATACAAAACCCATACATCAGTAGGCGTGTAACTTTCAAAAGAAGCAGTAAAATATCCAATACTGTCTATTTCTTCATGTATTTGTAATGAACCTAATCCCAGACGATTCACGCTTAAATGTACATTTGGATTTTCAGGATTGAAGTTTAATATTTTCCCGGAAATAATTACTTGTTCAGGGACTTTATAATTGTTTTTTGTAGTACAAGAAATTGCTGTTATAATTACTAAAAGAAAATGGAGTATTTTTTTCATGCTTGTAATAGTTAGTTCTTAGTTTTTCAAAATGAGCTATATACATAAAAGGTGAATAATACATTCTCTATGCGTATGTATTGTTCATCTTTTGTAACATTTATATTACTGTAGAAAATACGGGTTGGTTTTCGTTTTGCATACACGGTTGTTTAACAAAAATCTAAAGGTAGCGGGTTTGTTTTTGATTTGCAAGGCGTTGGACGAAAAAAGTTGCTGTGTTTCTCAGTGCATGTTGGGGGGCGGAAATAAATCAGCGACGCAGGCAGTACCGGGCGGTGAATTGCTGGTTGGGAGAAATCAGGCCGGCAGCAGGGAAGAAAAGGTCTGTTTGCCGGCATTTCACCTGCTGACTTTTCAGCCAGCTGGTGAATAAAACTGTATTACTTTAATCGTTATTCGCGATATAACCAGAAATCCAACACCCGGTCAAAATATTGCCAGCTAAAGCAGTGGCTTTGTCTGGAGCTCGTCCCCCTTTAATTGTATTTTTTGCCATGAAAATAAATTGATGCCAATTAAAGGGGGAATTAAAGGGGGATTGAGAACAAAAGTTTTCACAACTCAAAAATTCTGAATCCCCCTTTGGTATAAAACATCGGTATTCCAAATGTAAAATCTCAATCAAAGGGGGACTCACTCCGATGAGCTGCATTCTGTACCTCAATGAATTGCAGCTAAATGCATTATTTGTTTGACGACTGCTCAGTAATTTTTAAAGGAATCAATTATTCCTTCACTTCCAGCTCCACCATCAAATTCGAAGTTTTGCCGGTGTACAAGTTGGTTGCCGCGTAGGGCAGAACGGCTTTTCCGTTTTTCAGGTTGCACTGTGCAATAACCGAACTGCGCGGTGCGATTTCAATTTTTCCGGGTGCCCCGTTGGTCGGGTCTTCGTTTTCAAGAATGAAAGTCAGATTGGTGGGATTACTGATTTCAAAATGTGCCGTCCCGTTTTCCACGTTAAAAGGTTGATGAACGGTAACCGATGCATTGAAGAGCTCTGAAAGTAACGCTTCCGGACCGGCCATTTCGTCGGTAAAAAAAGCGACGGTGCGTTTGGCAAAAAGTGCTTCTTTCAGTGCCCCAAGGCTTCTGTCTTTGGCAAAAACCAGTGTCATGGGGCGGCGGTGGTTTTCCAGGTCGAAACGGTACGCACTGGCCATGTGCACATCACTGTTGCCGAGGTAAGCCAGGTTCTTTTCGTTGCACCACTCAAAAGCAACGGGGTAGTATTCATCCCAGTTGAACACTTCGACTCCGTGCAGCCAGCCGTTTTGGTAAATTTCCTCGTGCACATCCCACCACTTGTTGGTGTCGGGTTGCTGCGCCTGCCAGCCGGGGTGGTTCCAGAAAACAAATGCTCCCTGTTTGTTGGCTTCTTCAATGGCATCCATGTAATCGGGGACATCGAGTTTGGTCACATCGTCAACAAACAGCGCGTTTAGGTGCCCGGGCGGCATGCCACGTGAAATTTCACCGGCTTTTACCAACAGGATGTTGCGTTTTTTGGCTTCGGGAAGGGCAATTTCGTAGGATGAATTCTGATCGCCGCCCACGTATTTTTTGCCCGGTTGGTTTTCAATGTGGTCGGTCAGGGCAATGGCATCCAGTCCTTCGTAATACGCTTCCTGCACGCGTACCGTGGGCCACACGTCGCCATCAGAAAAAATGGTGTGCATGTGAAAATCGCATTTTAGCGTTTCATACCCCTGAATGTCAGGTATCCGGATTTCCTGGCGTTTCATATGCCGCAGCATTTCGGGCTTTTTCACTACGTTGTGGTTTTGTGCTATTCCGGTCTGGGTGATTATTATCATTAGTAATGCAATTGCAAATTTTTTTTTTCATGGTGCTGTTTTTACGTGAAAGTATTGTATTCAAAATTAATTGTTGCTGTCATTTCGACGACGCAGGAGGAGAAATCTCTTTTTGTAGGAGCAGATTTCTCATCTTCGTGCCTCAGATTCGAAATGACAGTAACATTAAGTGTGTCATCTTCTCATTATGCCTGATAAAATTAGGTGAACACTCGAAATGACAAATTCATTCGATCGCTTACTCGTTATTTGTTGAATAAGAAGCAATTACTGCATAATGATCCGATTCGTAGCCCGGAATTTTTACGGCGCTGTCGTTTTCAGGTCTTCCCACACGTTTTACCGAGTTCAGAGCCCAGTTTGCAGGCATGGCCTGGTAAACAATATCGATGCGGTCGTACACTTCATTTTCTGAAAGGTTGGTGGTCCAGGTGATACCGTTTTTGGCCACTTCATCCGGATAGGCTTCACGGTAGGCATCTTCCATGCCGGTGTCAACCACTGCTTTTGAAACGGGCCACTCCACTGCCATTGAAAAATGCATGTCGTTTTCTGCTGCTTTTTCAGTCCAGTCGAGGTGCGACGGCTCGTTGTAGTCGCCGGTTAAGAATACCGGAACGCCTGCGTTCATAAGGCTGTCGATTTGTTCAAGCACCGGGTTGATTTCGGGAAGCCGGGTGTTTCCTGCTGCAGTTTCTGCATCCGCTGCTGTTTCAATTTTGCCGTCGCGAATGTCGTACGGCTCATAAGGATAAGCCGAAAGGTGAACTGAAAAAACGGCTATCTCATCGCCGTTGGGCAGTTCCACCATCACGCCGTTTTCAAATTCTTTCCCGATGGGGAAGCGGCTTAAAATTCCCGTGTCGTTGTCGCTCAGGTTTCCGGCGGCTTTGCTGAATGCGTGAAAATAGTACCCCAGCGAGTCGGCTGTTTCTTCAATACGTTCGTCGCTTGCTTCCTGCAACCCGGTAATGTCGGCACCGGTTTCGGCAATGGTTTTTATGGTCGATTCCACACTGGTGCTGTACAGCACGTTAAACGACATCACCGTAAAGGAAACTGTTTCTTTTTCTTCTGCGCCTTGATTTTTGGGGCTGTTCCCGCAACTCCACAAAAGTGCGAGTAGTAATATAAATCCAATATTTTTCATCTTAGTATTATTTAATTTCCCATCCGTAATCCACATATTTCCAGCTGAAGTCGTCGCCGTCGATGTCAATTTTCAGGTAGCCTTCTTCTGTTCCGTGGTAGGGGCCGCCCCACCAGTTGGCAGAAACTGCACCGGCTGTGATAAACTGGACGTCTTTCACTTTAATTTCTTCGTAAAGGTGCATGTGCCCCTGCAATACCAGTTTCAGGTTTTTGTCTTCGAACATGTCCCAGATTTCTTTGAAATTGGTGAACGTATCTTTTGGTGTGTATTCGCCATGCAATGCGGGATAGTAAACCGACAGGAACGGCACATGGGCCGACACGATAATGGGTGTTCCGGCATCCACTTTGGCCAAATCGGCTGCCAGCCACTGCTTTTGTTCGTCGCCCACACAATAATAGCCATCGCAGATTTGGGCTGAATTGAGCACGATAAAATGCCAGCCTTTGTGGTCGAACGAGTAGTAACTTTCGTGAAGGTATTTTTCAAAAAGGCCTTCGTTGTAAAGCGGATCATCTTCCCCGGTTGCCCAAAAACGGTCGTGGTTGCCAATGGTGGGGTAAAATGGGATTCCGGCGGCGTCGATTTTTCCGGCGTATTTTTCATAGAGGTCATGGGCAGGTTGCTCACTGTCCATCCCATCGATGTCCACATTATCGCCGCCCGTCATTATAAAATCTGCATTTTCCGCTTTTGCATTGGCAACTGCTTTTTCGAATCCCTCAAAACAGTTGTTGTTGTTGCCGTTGTTTAAGTGAATGTCAGTGAGGTATGCAAAGCTGAAATTGGAGGTGTTTTCATCCTGTGGTCCCGGTGCTCCGGCTTGCGAACAGGAAAAAAACAGAAGTATGGTAAGTGTAAAGAATATGTGTTTCATGATATTTTATTTTGATTGATGTTACAAAAAAGCAGAGAGCCCGGCCACGCCGGACCCTCAAACTTAACTTAATATACGAAAATTACTCATTGCCACTGCTAATTGTGAAATCATATGTACCGCCACCAATATCATATCCGCTGAATTCGAAACTTAAATGCAGCTCATCAGATGTGGCATTGTAAGTTCCGGCCTCTCCTGCATGGAAGGTCATGTCATCGCCGTAAGATGTTACATTTACATCATTTAAAAGCTTTACACTTCCTGTAAAAGTATCCATATCGATTTCGCCAAGCTGAAGTTCGAAAAGAGCCGGTGCCGAGGCATCTGCCCAAAAATTAAACGCAATGTTGATGCGGTGGCAGTCGTCGTCAATTTTTTCTCCAGTAGCTGTTGCCGGGCTGTAGCTCGGATAAATTTCATCCACACAGGTTATGTCGCCCACCCACCTGTCGGCAAGGCAGCCTACCGGGGGGACGTAATAGTCGAGAACAATGGTCCAGTCGGCAGTATTTCCCGACGGAGCCGTAACCTGGTAATTGCGTGGCGATGAAAAATCACCGTAAACACCCAATCGGGGTGCATCGCCAAGCGGTTCGATGGTGCAACCTGCCTCGAGGTTCGCGTTCAGGTACACATTACTGAAATCAACTGATTTGTCTTTCACCCAAACTGTGTCGATTCGGGCTTCGGGATAAATGGCATTCTCCTGGGCAACTTTCCCGTTTTCATTACCTACCAGTACCTCCTTAATTCCAGGATTGTCGGGTAGTTCGCCCACTTCTTCAAAAGTGGGTACGCAGCTTACTGCCAGGACACTAATCAATATAAATAAACGATTTAATATTTTCATTTTTTACTATTTTTCAGGTTAATGAATTTTACTCCCAGCCAAAAATCTGGGTAAGATTTGGATTAACTGTTGTGTGGGTTTGCGGAATCGGACGGTAATAATATTTTGGAGTAACAAATGATCCCCTGTCCTTAATTGATTCCATAAAACCTTCATTGTCGCCGCTGATATAGAAAGAGGCATCACTGTCCTGAGGACCAACGCGGTAATATATTAATGTTTCACCCAGCTCGTTGGTTTCTTTGTCGCCGGCGCCCGGTATCGATTCGCCCAGGTCGAGCAGTACGATGTCTTCAATGCCATCGCCGGTAAGGTCGTGTTTTCCCAACCCGGAAAAGTAAATTCCTTTGGGTTCTTTTTCCAGCACTTTTCCTGCTTCCCAGCGCATGATGTCGTCAAAACGGTAGCCTTCCAGTGCCAGTTCAACCCGGCGCTCGCGGCGTATTTCGAGCAGTTCATTTTTTTGAGAAGTAGTGATATTCGGATAACGTGCTTCCTGGATTGGATCCACCGGCGGGTCCATGGTCATGTGTGGCATTCCGGCGCGGTCGCGGAGTGCGTTAATTGTAATGTCCAGGTCGTCCTGTGTAAGTTCACCCAGTTCAGCCCTGGCTTCAGCGTAAATCAGGAGTGTTTCGGCAAAGCGCAACACCGGAAAATCCACCCCGTTCTGAACTGTTTGTTCGGTATTATTGATAAAACCTTTAATCTGGTGATAGCCGGTAAAGTTTTTCTGCAGCTGCTGCACGTAAATGCCGCCACCCTGAGAGTAAGTAGCTGTATTCACCAGTTCATATCCCGGGTAGGCATAAGTTTGCATCAGCCTGGGGTCGCGGTTTTCAAACTCTTCCACAAAAGGTTTTGTTTCGTAATCAGGCTGCGAGGTGTAAAAAGAGCCATCAGTCATCAGGTACGATTGCAACAAATCTTTCGACGGGCTAACCTCATAGTTACCGAACATCCATTCCCACCAGCCGCTGTTTTTCACCTGGTCTTCGTGAATGTTGGCAAAAATAATTTCAGGGTTTGACGTTAAATCCTGGCTGTTAAACAACGAGCCATAGTCCGAGTCCGGGTTTCCGGTATTGTGAATGCTGAACCCACCGTTGTCCATGATTTCTTTTGCCGCATCGCGGGCAATTTGCAGGTAGGTGTCGGCACTGCCCTGCAGTTCCAGTTCAGCATGATATTTTCTGAAAGTTCCCTCATACAGTGCGTGGCGCGCTTTGTATGCCAGCACAACCCATTTGTTTACTGCTCCGGTGGGCTGGTCGGCTTTTACGTGGTTGCTGGCAAATTCGTAATCTTCAAATATTTTTTGCACCACAAAATCACGCGGGTCACGGCCCTTAAACAGCAGTTCTTCATCCGATGAGCCAATTACCTGGTCGTACCAGGGGACATCGGAAAAGCGTTGCACTTTGTCCATGTAAAAACGGGCGCGGAAGAAACGAGCTAATCCTTCGTAATGCGCTGCGAGATCTTCAGGGAGCCCCGCTTTTTCAAAGTTTTCAAGAAAAAGATTGATGTTACGCAATGTACTCCAGTTCCAACCTCCGCTAATTGTGGCCGATGACGGATTGCTGCTGAGCATAATGTTTTTCATTTCCGTGCTCCCGGTATTGGCTGCATTGTCGGTTGTGTTGTACCCGTCATCGCCATATTCATTAACTCCCGGAAAACTGTAAAGGTTATAAATAAACATTTTCAGGTCCTCTTCGCTCTGAAAGAAGTTTTCGGTTCCGATAGATGTTTCGGGGAAACGATCCATATAATCATCGTTACATGCCGAAAGCAGCAAGATGAGTGTGATACTGAATAGTGAAACTATTTTTTTCATTGATATACTGTTTTTTATCGTATTAAAATTGTTTGTTATTATTGGTGAAAAATTTAACGAGCATGATTTATTCGATTTATTTTTTCTGCAATATTTCATCATCCATTTTTTTTAATTCGTTAAAAATCAATATTTACACCAAATGAATACCTTCTCTGGAAAGGATAAGCAGCTCCGTGCCCATCGTCGGTAACGGCTTCCGGATCGAAATAATCAGCTACTTCGGACCACTCGGCAATGTTTTCGCCGCTAACGAAGAAACGGACCCTGCTCATATTCCATTTCTGTGTTAATTCTCTGGGCAGAGTATAGCCAACAGTGATGTTTTTTATCCGGATGTAGGCGGCACTCAGCAGGTATCGGGTTTGTGGTGTAGCCATTCCTTTAGAGTCGTTCAGTCCTTCTCCCAGGTTGCGGTCGGCAAGCCACGACTGGAAAATGGGGTATTTGGCATCCAGGTTTTGGTGGGCAAGTCCTGCATCAATATAGGCTTGCGAATGTTTGGCCATGTCCACCTCGCTGTCGTCTGCCGGGCGATAAAAATCGAAGAGATGGCTGTACCCACCTTCGTAAGGCTGCTGGTAAAAGCCCCAGTACAAATAGTGGCGCGGGTAGTAATCTTTTTTGCCAATTCCCTGCACGAAAGTTCGTACGTCGAACCCGTTCCAGTCGAAGTTCAGGTTTAACCCGAAACGGAAGCGGGGAGAGGTATTCCCAATAATCACAGCATCTTTCGGGTCATCAACGGTATATCCTTTTTCAATGATGCCGTTGCCGTCCTGGTCGATGTATTTTGGCCACCCGGGAACAATTGAAAGTGCTCCCCAGGGAATGAGCTGGGTTTCATCCAGTGCCTGAATTTCTTCTTCTGTTTCAAAGAAACCATCGCTTTCGAGCCCCCACAATTCGCCAAATTCCCTGCCAATATAGTACTGACTCAGGTTTTTGTTGGGGTTGTCGAAGTCGGTAATCCACGCGCGGCTGTCGGATAAAATAAACCGTGTATTAAAATTGAAAAGTTCGCCTGCCAGGTTAAAACTGTTTTTATAAGAAAGTGTCAATTCCCAGCCGTTGGTTTGGAGGTCGGCAGCATTTTCATTGGGTTCGGCCGCTCCCAGCACATCGGGCAAATCTTTTCCCTGGGTTAACATGCCGGTGGTGTTACGCTGGTAAATATCGAAAGTGGCAGATATGCGGTCATCAAACATTCCCAGGTCGATACCGAAGTTGGTGGTTTGAACGGTTTCCCAGGTGTAATTGTCGGAAACGAGTTGTGGTGATGATACCCTTTGAGGTAGTTCTCCACCAACAATATAATTTGCTTCAGATGGATTCATCGTGGGTATATACCCGTAATAAACCGGATCACCATTTTCGTCATATACAAGTTGATTACCGAGTGTTCCGTAAGAACCTCTGAATTTGAGTGTGCTGATTACCGGTTTCAGGGGTTCCATGAAACTTTCGCGATCGACCTTCCAGGCAAGCGATGCCGAAGGAAAAAAGCCGAAACGTGTTTCTTTCGGGAATCTTGACGAACCATCATAGCGCCCGTTAAACTCAACGATGTATCTTTCTTTTAGAATATAATTCAACCGGTAGAAAGCACCGCGGATAGCCCAGTGGGTAATGCTTTCGTCCACATAGTCTTCGCCGGTGGCCAGGGCAATGGTGGGCAGCGAACCTGAAATTACATTGTCGCGCCGTGCTTCGAACCACTCTGAGCGGTTGTTTTCCTGGTTAAAACCTAAAAGTGCGGTAACATTATGGTCGCCAAATTCTTTGTTGAATGTACTGTAAATATTAAATACATTGTAGGTGTCGAAAGTGGCACTCCGGTATGCTTCGTTGGTCCCTTCTTCCCTGATATCCTCGGGCCCGTACCCAATATTGTATTTTGAATAGAACCAGCCGTAATTGCTGTTTCCTTTCCGGATGGTGTAATCGGAGTTAATTTTTAAAGTGCCTTCAAAAAAACGGGCTTCGGCAGTGAAGGTTGATTGCGTACTGTTGTAGCGGTTGTCCACGTCACCACCTTCGGTAAGCTGCGCGGCTTCAGTTCCTACTTCTGAATTGGCCCATGAGCCATCGGGGTTTTTATCCCAGGCAGTGGGTGCAATATTATACAAATCCCAGATATCGAGGTAGGAGGGTTCATTTCGCTCAGTCATCGTAAAAAGGGTGTTATTCCCGATAGTTAGCCATTTAAACGGGTCGTAATCTACTTTACTCCGGAGGCTGTACCTGTTAAACAGATCTTCTGCAATTGCCAACGCTCCGTTTTCATTATCGAAAGCACCCGATAAATAGAAGCGAACTTTTTCAGTTTTACCATCCATTTGGATGTTGTGTTTTTGCGAGAATGTGTAATCACTCAGGAAATAGGGTGTCCAGTCGCGGTTTCCCATATATTCCCACGAAGTTTCGTCGCGCGGATTAACCCGAACGCCTTCAGTTCCTTCAGGATTTTCGGAGCGATCTTTTGCCCATGCGTAGGTTTCGTCGGTGGGATTAAAATTATTCCATGGTGTGTTGTCGGTTGACAAATCCTGCAGACGCAAATATATATAAGGGTCGCTTGTTTTGTCGGGCAGAATGGTAGGTTTCGACCACGAAAGGTTGTTGTTGTAGCTGATGTTAACGCCCTCCTCGGTACCCGATTTTGTGGTGATGAGTACTACCCCAAAAGCCGCCCGGGCACCGTAAATAGCAGCCGAAGAGGCATCTTTCAATACCGAAATATCTGCCACATCTTCCGGGGTCAGCCGGTTGAGTTCCCATGCATCGGCCGGAACGCCATCGATAAGAATTAACGGTTCGCCCCCGTTAATCGAAGTCATCCCCCTGATGTTGATTCGCGCAGCCTGTCCGGGTTCTCCGCTCACAAAATCGATGTTGAGGTTGGGAGCAACTCCTTGCAATCCTTGTGCGATGTTAACAATAGGCCGGCTTTCCAGCTCTTTGGAGTCGATAGCATCAACAGCGCCAGATAAATTTACCTTTTTCTGGGTGCCATATCCAACTACTACTACTTCTCCAATGTCCGTCAATTCCTGCTCCAGGGATACATTGATTTCCGTACGGCCATTTACCGGAATTTCCTGTTCCTGCATACCGATAAATGAGTAAACCAGTGTGCCATCGGAAGGAGCACTTAGTACATATTCCCCATCAACATTGGTTACGGTACCGTGAGAAGTACCTTTTACAACAATCGATACTCCGGGAAGGGCAGCGCCATCGCTTGCCGAACTTACTTTGCCCTTAACCTCAATTTCCTGGGCCATCGAATACAATGGGAGAAACAAGGCTAAAAACAACATTGCAATTGTTAAGCTGTTCGCTTTTTTCGGGTTCTTTTTAAACTTGTAAATGATTTTCATAGAGTAAATTTTGGATTTAATATTCACTGATAAAATTGTTTTAATTAACACCGTTTTTGATTAAAAACAGATTAAAACATTGTAACATTTTTGTAAAAGATTGAATAAACATTCAAATAAATAAAATAATATAGTGATATACAAATAATTTAAATATTAATGAGTTATATTATTGTTTGATTAATTAATTATACAAACAATTAATATATACTTTTAGTTGAACATTTGCTTATGTGCAGCGTAAAACTTATATTTCCCCAATTTATCATAATTTAAAAATTCGAGATATGGTTCAATGGTTGGAAGTGTCTTATATTGAAGTAAAAAAGTCAAAATGAAGATAAGCATAATAAGATATTATTGTCTTTTGGGTCTGCAGGAGTTGCCATGCAAAAAAGTTTAATTTCTGGATGGCTGTAATTTGCTTATTTGTAACATGCAGAAAGGACTGAAAATGAACAATTAAAAAGATTTGTCAATTATTCAAAAAAAAGTGAATTAAAATTTTTATATTCGTCAATTAATTATAAATCTCCGGAATCATTAATGCTGTGGGACGGAAAAGTTTAAAAGAAACAAGGCAAAAAGAAATTGTAATTGCCTTTTACAAAGTAGCAAAAAAAGAAGGCTTAAAAAATGCCTCAATTGCAAAAGTTGCCGAGTGTTTGAAAGTTAATCCCAGTTTGATTATCCACTATTTCAAAACACGCAGGGAACTTATTAATTCGCTTGTTGATTTTATATTAAAGCGCTATCTGGAAATTTACAAGTTGGACGGCGGCATCGACTCCAAAGATAAGCTGCTGGCACTGATTGATCATCTGTTTTCGCGCAGCTGGCACCGGTTGTTTGACGATGGTGTGTTTTACAGCTGTTATGCAATGATTTACCGGAATCCGCCGGTAAAAGAAAAATATAAACTTTTACACGATTCATTGCTTGTGAAATTCAGGCAATCGCTTGAAGAGGCTCAAAATAAAAACATTATAGAAATTGATAACCTGGAAGAAACCGCTGAGGTTATTTTTTCAATGGTTGACGGTGCCTACTTTTCACTCGGTATGCTTTCCGATCAGGAAGAGCGTGATCGGAAAGCAGCAGTATATAAGCAATTTGTTAAGCGCATGCTGAAATTAGCCGACTGACCCTTGAATTTTACCGGTCCAGGGGGCATCCAATACCTAATTTCGAGCTTTTTCTGAAAAAATATTATCTGTATTTATTCCTTCCTCAGTGCCATTGGCGGTGAAACTTTCTGTGTCAGTCGCGATACTACAATTATGGTTATCAATCCGCTTGCCATAGCGAGTGTCCTGAAGGGGAACAACACCAATCCATCCTGAATCATTGGATATTTAATGATAATCGGAATTCCGAGCGTAGGATCACCTCCACCCATTCGTAAAATAAATGCCACAGCAAAACCGGCAAGGGAGCCAATGGCGTTGGCTTTTTTGTCGAACAGCGCTGTTACCAGCTGCGGGAACAGCAGCGTGTAAACAAAGTCGCTGCACAGAAACCACAAGGCATAAACGCTTTTGATTT
The DNA here is from genome assembly GCF_900141875.1 of Tangfeifania diversioriginum. GTDB lineage: Bacteria > Bacteroidota > Bacteroidia > Bacteroidales > Prolixibacteraceae > Tangfeifania > Tangfeifania diversioriginum. The sequence goes on from NZ_FQZE01000002.1 coordinate 55,101, forward strand.
TCAACGCCAAAATGGTTGCGGTTATTCCAATTATCCAAATGCTTTTCTTGATCACTTTCGTCAGGCTTTTGTTGTTGATGTTGGGTTTAATAAGCGGACGGTAAATGTTCCAGCTTGCCATTGATGAAGCCGAAAGAATGGATGAATCGACAGATGACATTACGGCAGCTGCAATGGCGCCCAATCCAACTGTGGCAAGAACGCCCGGTGTTAAATAGCGAATTACGTAGGGTAAAATCAATGCCGACTCGGAGGGTGCACTTTCCGCCCCCAGGGCTTCCCATGATGGAACAGCAGTGCCGATTACCCCAATCATAACAGCAGGGATGGCTGCCGCAAAACAAACAAATCCTGCAATAACAGATAACCTCACCGCTGTTTTAGGGTTTTTTGAGGAGAGGACACGCTGAAAGTAAACCTGCCAGGGAATGCCGCCAAAAACAAGGAGAAGCATATTGTCCCACCAGTTGGGGTAATAGTTGCCGAGCGCTTCACGTGATGGAAGCACAGACGCAAAATCGCCCATCTTTTCCTGATAAATTGACCATGCATTGTCCCATCCGCCAACACCTTTAAGGGCAAACGGAATAACAATTACAAGCCCTACCAGGAGGAAGAATAACTGAATTACATCGGTTAATGCCACAGCCCACAATCCGCCCACTGCGGTGTATGCAATGGCAATGAGTGAGGAAAGAATGATGGCCGTTTGGATGTCGAGTCCCAGGATGGTGGCAAATGTTGCCCCCAGGGCAGTGAGGATGGCAGCCGTCCAGAATATTTCGCCCAGTAGCGCCGGAAGAAAAAGTACTGCCGACATTTTGGTCCCAAAACGCTGTGCCAGCGGGTCGAGCATGGTTTTAAACCTGTAGGTGCGCATTTTGCGTGCAAAAAACAGCCCGCCGATAATTAGGCTTAAACTGTAGCCCCAGGGTGCCTGCACCCACATTAACCCGTAATTGGAATCGTGCGTGTATTCGGCTGCCCCGTTAATATAACCGCCGCCCACCCAGGTTGCACTCATGGTAAAGATTGCTATCCAAAGTGGGATATTTCGTCCGGCCAGCATCACTTCGGCAACCGAGCTTTCTTTTTTTAAATTGCCGGCGTAGGTTCCCATGAAAAAGATGATGGCATAAAACACAATCATGGAAATGTAGCCCGGCCAAAATACATTGGAATCGGTAAAATAATAGAGAATTATCCCTGTTACAGCTAATGCTGCAATTAAAATAAGAGTTGGTTTCAGATTTTTTAAAAGAGCGTATCCTGAATTCATGTAAAATGTTTCAGATGAATAATTTAATTTTCTGGTTTCAATGGTTTTTTTCCGGCGATGAGATCAGCCGCTTTTTCGGCTATCATTAAAACCGGGGCATAAATGTTTCCGTTGGTGATGTATGGCATTACCGAGGCATCTACAACACGGAGGTTTTCAACGCCATGGACCCGCAGCTGGTTGTCAACAACTGCCATGTCGTCGTAACCCATTTTGCAGGTGCAACTTGGGTGGTATGCACTTTCGCCTTCATGAGCAACCCACTTCAGAATTTCTTCATCGGTTTGCACACCTTTTCCGGGTTCCAGTTCTTCTCCCCGCAATTCTTCCATTGCTTTGGTCTCAATCAGCTGCCGGCTTTTTCTCACGGCTGCTATCCAGTTGCGACGTTCGTCGGGTGTTGAAAGATAATTAAACAGGATGCTCGGATATTCATACGGATTGGCCGATTTTATCTTCACGTGGCCCCGCACATCCGTATTCATTGGGCCAACATGAAGCTGAAATCCGTGGCCTTTTGTTGGCACTGTTCCGTCGTACCTGATAGCGAGGGGGAGGAAATGAAACTGAAGATTCGGGTATTTTTTGTCGTCGTGACTTTTGATAAATCCGCCGGCTTCAAAATGGTTGGTAGCACCCGGCCCTTTTCTTCTGAAAAGCCAGTTGAATCCAATAAACGGTGCTCTCCACGGATTAAGCGACGGGTATTCGCTGACGGGTTTTTTGCACCGCCACTGCACGTAAACCTCCAGGTGATCCTGCAGGTTTTCACCAACACCGGGCAGGTGGTGTACCGGATCGATTCCTGCCTTTTTTAACTCGTCGGCATTTCCAATACCCGACAATTGCAGCAGGGTGGGAGAGTTAATAGCTCCGCCGCAGCTGATCATCTCGCCACCGTAAACTTTTTTAATTTTTCCTTTGTGTTTAAACTCTACGCCAACCGCTTTTTTCCCTTCAAAAAGAATTTTGTGCACCATTGCCCCGGTGAGGATGGTGAGATTTTCTCTGTCTTTTACAGGGTGAATGTAGGCACGGGCAGCGCTCATGCGGCGGGCACGGTAAATGGTTTGGTCAAATTTACCAAAGCCTTCCTGCTGTTCGCCGTTTACATCGTCGGTTAACGGGTAGCCGGCTTCCTGAACAGAATTGAAAAAGGCTTTGAAAAGCGGGTTTTTATTTTCCGGGATCGAAAGTTTCATAGGGCCTTTGTCGCCGTGGTATTTGTCTGCCTTGGCCAAACGTCCCTCCAGCCGTCTGTAGTAGGGCAGGCAATGCGCATGATCCCAGTTTTCGAGCCCCTTTTCGCGGCCCCACTTATCGTAATCTTCTGCGTTTCCGCGAATCCAAATCATTCCGTTGATACTGCTTGACCCGCCCAGCAATTTTCCGCGTGGCTGTGCAATTTTCCGGTTATTCATGTGCGGTTCCGGATCCGATTCGTATGCCCAGTTGTAAAAGGTGCCGTTCAGCAAAAAGCTCAATGCAGCAGGCATGTGAATTCTGAAGTCTAACTTGTAATCGGGCCTTCCTGCTTCCAAAACCAATACTTTATTTGCGGGGTCGGCGCTGAGCCGGTTTGCGAGTACGGCTCCGGCAGTGCCGCCTCCAATAATAATGTAATTATAATTCATAAAAGAAAAATATTATCTGTAAGGTGAATCAATTTTATTCATTTCAATATAAACCGTTTTAAGCTGTGTGTAAGCTCCGATGGTTTCCAGTCCGTTTTCTTTACCCATTCCTGATTGTTTGTAGGGGCCAAAAGGAACTTCCACCGGGTTCACATTGTAGTTGTTTACCCAAACCATCCCGGCTTCAAGCTGGTTTACCATCCGGTGGGCCCGTTGTAAATCGTTGGTGAAAACACCTGCAGCCAATCCGTAAATGGTGTTGTTGGCTTTTTCAATGGCTTCTTCTTCTGTTTTAAAAGGAAGAACAGTCATTACAGGCCCGAAGATTTCTTCTTTTACAATCCGGGCGTTTTCATTATCGGTTTCAAAAATGGTGGGTTCCACAAAGAAACCATCATTCAGTTCGGTATTTTTGTGTTGCTGGAAACGATTGCCTCCAAGGTGCAGTTTTGCTCCTTCTTGTCTTCCAATTTCAATGTACCCCATCACTTTTTCGTAATGCGCTTTGCTGATTAAGGCTCCCACTTGTGTTTCCATTTCTGATGGGTCGCCAATAATCATTTTCCGGGTTTTTGCCTTCAGTTTTTCAAGGAATTTATCCTTTATTGTTTCTGCAACATAAACACGGGTGCCGTTGGAGCAAATTTCACCCTGTGTGTAAAAATTGGCCATCATGGCGCCCTGAACGGCTTCGTCCAGATCGGCATCTTCACAAATAATCAATGGTGATTTTCCACCCAGTTCCAGCGTAACGTGCTTGAGTGTATCTGCAGAGGCAGCCATCACTTTTTTCCCGGTTTCCACTTCGCCGGTGAGCGAGATTTTCCGGATGTCTGGATGTGCGGTAAGCATTTTCCCTACTTCTGCATCGCCCTGGACCACATTAAATACACCGTCGGGGATGCCGGCTTCTTTATAAATTTCTGCCAGATAAACGGCTGTTAACGGCGTTAATTCGGCAGGTTTGAAAATCATGACATTCCCTGTTGCGAGCGCAGGAGCCGATTTCCAGCATGCAATCTGGATGGGGTAATTCCAGGCACCAATTCCGGCCACCACTCCAAGTGGCTCGCGGCGGGTGTACGAAAATGCTCCCCCCAGGTCGTAATGTTCTCCGTGAATGGATGGTGCAATGCCGGCATAATATTCAATGGCATCGGCACCTGTTACAACGTCCACTTCAATGGCTTCCGAAATGGGTTTGCCGGTATCGGTCACTTCAATTGCGGCAAGCTCATCGTTGCGTTCTCTTAAAAGGTCGGCTGCTTTTTTGAGGATTCTCCCCCGTTCGGTGCCCGACATTTTCGACCACACTTCAAAACCTTTTTTGGCAGATTCAATGGCATTTTCAACATCTCTTTCCGATGCCACCTGGATTTTGTTTATCTCCCTGTTGGTTGCAGGATTTATGTTTGAAAATGTTCTGCCTGAAGTGGCCTTTTGGCGTTTCCCGTTATAGAAAAGATGGTTTACATGTTTACTCATGGGACGATACTTTTTATTTGTGAGAATTGACCGCAAATATATGAAAAAGGAATGTTTATAAAAATTATTGTTGGAAGTTGTGGTGTTTTAAATGAAATTTTAATATTAAATTTTTAAGTTTTCAATAATTAAATTTTAATTCTAATTTGTTTTTAAAATATTGAATTAAAGCTTTTTATTTGTGTGTTTTATGTTGGGTTTTAAGTTAAAATTAATTGAATGTTTATTCTATATATGTTTTAGAATAGTTTTAAATTTAGATTAAATAGTCATTCAATTTTTAATAATTGAGATAAATTTTTACGCATTGAAAAATTGTACAGTAATTATAACCGGCAAACTGTTAAGTTTCGGAAGGGGGAGAGAAGTATGCAAAATAGTCCGATGCCTGTATTATCTTATAACCGTAATTTTATGAGCGGATTCTTTCCCGGAATTTGTGCTGACTTTTATAAAGTAAAGGCCTGGTTCCAGGTGACTAATGCTGACATCAAAGGAATTGGAGTTGTCGCTTTCAGTTTCCAGGATTTTGATTCCGGAAAGGTTAAAAATTTTAATTCGTGAAATTTCATCGGGAGCCACTACTTTTATTTTATTCCTGGCCGGATTAGGATAGAAGTATGTTTCCTGTTGGTTTTTAACAAGGGGGGTATTTGTTGCAAGCATGCCGTTGTTGGCTGTAAATCGTGCAGCGAAATTCTGGTAATACTGATTGGCAATATCTTCGTTATGGATTATCAGTGTGTTTTCGTCGTTAATCTCGTTGGCCGAATTGCTCCAGTTGTGGCTGCCGGTAACTACCAGTGGATCAAATGTGGGTTTGTTGTTATCAACTACTGCATATTTATGGTGTAAAATTCCGTATGTCACATTATCGAACACGTATGAATTATTCCCCAGGGCATCGCTTAAAATGGAGTTTACTGTTCCGGTATTGGCATCGCCTTCGGTTAGTACATTCGCTGCCACACCTCTTGCTTTGGCTTCGCTTATGGCCAGTGCCAGGTCGGTGCGGGTAATGAGCATGGTGCCTACATTCAGGTTGTTATCTGCCGAGTGGATGACATTTACCAGTTGCTGGTTGGTGCCGTCCGACGGGCTGAAATAGCTTTCAACCCGGTTGCCGCCAATGATAAACTCGTGGGGCGTATTGTCGGTTTTGTCGGCACCGAACCTGGAATAATTCTCGTTGGGTTGCGCAGTATTACTACCCCACATCTCTTCAAATTCAATTTTATAGGCCCTGGCCAATGTCTGGTCTTGTATGAAGATCATGTTGTTGGCATCCGAAACTACCTGGTTATAAGAAATGTTGGTGGAGCCTGTCCACACAATGGGCTTGTCCGGATTGGATGATTCTGCATCGATGGCTGCAAATTTATTGTGCATAATACCATCGCGTTCATTTTCATTGGGGGCAACAAGCACTGGAATGTCCTGGTCGAGGTAGTACAACCCCTGGTTTTGTTTGGTCCCACAGGAAATTACCCTTACCCGGAGTCCTCTGTCTTTAGCTCTGTTAAGTGCATTGGGAACACTTGCCGAGGAAATATTGCTGAAACTGTAAATGGCGAAATCGATGGATTCTTCAGCACGGTCGATGTAGGCAACGAGGGTATCGTCGAGCGCCCCGCCAATGTTTTGCGCCGGGGTGTAAACAGAATATGTGGTGTCCACATCGCTGTTGAAATAGATTTTCATATCTCCTGTTGAATTCGATTCGGTGGCATAAGTCGCCAGTGGTGCAAATGCTGTATCGGAAGAGGCGTATGAGTAGGGTTGGGCATAAATCACGGAGCCGGCTTCCCGTCCAGTGATATTAACCTCCTGAATAAATTCTCCGTTTGAAGCTGTTGTTGTGCCCGTGGTAATGTCATTCCAGTCGCTTGAGTTAGGCGTGGTGCCGTACATTACTTCGGCGGTAGCTTCCGCATCAGTGCGCCATGTCAGGGTAAATCCACTTTTCGAAATATTTTCAACAGTAACCGGCGAAATAATATTGACGGCACTTGTGAGTACAAAATCGTTTATGTCTCGCGGGAGCAGCTGATAGCCAGTGGTTATATCGTTTTGGTTGTAGGAAAACTGAGAACAAAGTCCAATCAAATTCAGTGTTCCGGTGGGAATTTGTTCATCGATAATAGCTTCAGCATTCCGGTTAATTCTTATTTCGAAAGTGTTTTCACCATCGGTCAGGTTGTAGTTGGCGTCGCCCTCGAATGAGCCGGTGGGGGTGGCAAATTCCACATCGTTGATTTGCACGAGTTGCCCTTCGTATTCTTCCCCAATTTGTTCAATGGAAATTATTTTTGGAGCAGGTAACTGGTTTCCCGAAGAGTGGACAGTAACCGAGCTGACGGGATCAATTTCCAGCAGGTTGCGGTAATCCTTTACTGTGCCGCTAATGGTAACGGAGTCGCCCCGTTGCAGACTTGAAACGGTGTTGCCATAAGCTGCAATTCCTGCTGTTTCATCTTGTAAATATCGAATTCTTCCCAACTCGCCGCCGTTTGTAACAATTCCGCTAACAGTTACATTTTCGCCAACCGAATTGCGCGCATCGCTGATGTTTTGTTGCGGGCGGGCATTAAATGCTATGAGGAGGGCAATTCCTGAAAGTAAATACTTTACCATTATAAGTCATTTTAAATGAGGGGCGAAAATTATAAAAAATGAGGGGTTTTATTGGTGGGGGGAATGAAAACTTTGTTTTTTTTCGAAATGAATTTAACGGGACGAAACCACAAGCTTTTTTACAACTGTTTTGTTATCAGTTGTTTTTACCCGCATGAAATAAATTCCGTTGGGTACATTTTCAAGTTTCAGCTGGTACCTGTTGGTTCCAAATTCCATTCTTTTCTGCAAAACTTTTTCCCCGGCAATGTTTATCAACCGCACTTCGTCAATTTCCTGATCGTTCATCTCAAGCGTAACCTGTCCGGTTTTGCAGGGATTGGGGTAAATTTTAAGCTGATAGGTATCTTTGGGTTGTTCCTGCTGTGTAAGCAGGTTGTTTTCAAATGGCATGTTTGCCCGAAGTGTGTGGCTCCCTGCAATGTGAAAAGTAAATATGATGAAGAAAAGTATAATTTTTTTCATGGCAATTTCATTTTTAATTCCTTGTTTTTAAATGCAAATAGTATGCCTTTCTTTCATTAGACGAATTTCTCTTTTAAAAGTTGCACTGCATTTTCCAAATCTTCAGGTGTATCAATCCCAATGCTTTGGTGTTCGGTAACGGCGGTTTTTATTTTCAGTCCGTTTTCGAGCCATCTGAGTTGTTCCAGCGCTTCCATGCGCTCGAGTTTTCCGGGCGAAAGACGGGTGATTTCCTGCAAAACATTTTTACGATAGGCATACATGCCAACATGCGCCCAGAATGTGCCGGCGATTAACCAGTCGTTTTCTTTTTCTCCCCGCACAAAAGGGATGGGCGAGCGGCTGAAGTACATCGCGTTTTCTTCTTTGTCGATGACCACTTTGGGGCGGTTGGGATTGAAAAGTTCGTCAGTTGTTTCAATTTTTTTGATGAGCGTGGCAATTTCTGTGTCGTTGTTAAAACATGAGGCGAGTTGCTCAATTTGCTTTGCAGTTACAAAAGGTTCATCGCCCTGGATGTTTATAACCACATCAAAGTCAATTTTTTCTGACAGAATGCGGGCAGCTTCAGCGCAACGGTCGGTTCCGCTGCGGTGGTTTTTTGATGTTTTAATTGCTTTGCCCCCAAAATCCTGAACCGCTTTGAAAATCCGGTCGTCATCGGTTGCGGCCCACACCTCGTCGAGCGCTTTGGCAGCGTTTTCGTAAACCCACTGAATTACGGGTTTATTATTTAGAATGGCCAGCGGTTTTCCGGGGAAACGAGTTGATTGGAAACGGGCTGGTATGATGGTTATGAATTTCATTTGTTTTCAACTTTTTCTTTTTTGCAAGCATAAAGATAGTTATAAAATGAGTTTGAATTCTGAATAGCTATTCAAAAAGATGGTATTGGTTAAGTTTAGGTAACCTGAATTTTAAACCTGAACCGCAAAAAAAGGTTAATTAAATTTGAATGCCCGTCATTAACAGCGAAAAATTGTAAATTTGTAGCTGCAAAAGTTTTAAATAAAATTTTAGTTCACGTGAATCATTTTAAAAACAAACTCCCTCAGGAAAATTTTCCGGGACATCAGGCAAAAAAGTGAACATAAATTGATAAAATTGAGTAAATGGACAATACGAATATGGGTATTCAGGGAATAAAACAGCGGTTTGAAATTATTGGGAATTCACCCGATTTAAACCGTGCAATTGAAGTTGCCGTGCAGGTAGCTCCAACCGACCTTTCGGTGTTGATTAGCGGCGAAAGCGGTACGGGTAAGGAAATGTTCCCGCAGATTATTCATCAGTTTTCGAGCCGTAAGCACGGAAAATACATCGCCGTAAACTGTGGTGCTATTCCCGAAGGAACTATCGATTCTGAACTCTTCGGCCACGAGAAAGGGGCGTTTACCGGAGCTTTGTCTGACCGGAAAGGTTACTTTCAGGAGGCTGACGGTGGAACCATTTTTCTCGATGAAATAGGCGAACTCCCCCTTTCAACACAGGTGAGGCTGCTTCGTGTACTCGAAACCGGCGAGTTCATAAAAGTGGGGTCTTCAAAAATGATAAAATCGGATGTGCGGGTAATTGCCGCCACCAATGTAGATATTCCCAAAGCCATTGAGGAAGGAAAATTCAGGGAAGATTTGTATTACCGTTTAAATACTGTACCTATAAATATTTTGCCCCTGCGTCAGCGCCCCGACGATATTTACCTTTTGTTCCGGAAATTTGCTCGCGATTTTGCTGAGAAATACCGCATGCCCCCGGTCCGGCTCGATGAAGAAGCCCGTATTGCGCTCATTAATTACCGCTGGCCAGGTAACGTCAGGCAGTTGAAAAATATTACCGAACAAATTTCGATTATTGAGGAAAATCGCGATGTTACAGCGGATGTACTTCGCAAATACCTGCCCGATTCGTCATCGAGCAGGCTGCCTGCTCTTTTTTCGAAAAAAGAAGAAGCTTCGTATGCCAGCGAAAGGGAAATATTGTACAAAGTGCTTTTTGATATGAAGCGCGACATGAACGATTTAAAAAAGCTGGTACTCGACCTGATGGAAAACAAGGAATCGCCAATTTCGGGAGATCAGGCACGCATAATTCAGAATTTATACGACGACGGAGAGGATAACCTGCCCCAAAGAGAGCACGCTTCAAAACCGTTGCAGATAAACCATCTCGATAAAAATAATATTCAGGACACCGAAGAAATTGTGGAAGAATCGCTGTCACTTGAAGAAAAAGAGATTGAACTGATTAAAAAGGCACTGGAGAAACACAATGGCAAAAGGAAATATGCCGCCCGCGAGCTGGGAATTTCCGAACGCACACTTTACCGGAAAATTAAAGAATACGACATTAACAATTAATTGATGCTAAAAAGATTTTTAATACTCACAGGAATAATTTTGCTTGCAGGCGGAATTATGCATTCGTGTAAAGTTTCCTACTCTTTTACCGGGGCCAATATTTCGCCCGATGTAAAAACTTTTTCGGTTTACTATTTCCCCAACCGTTCGCGTTTGGTTAATCCAAACCTGAGTCAGAATTTCACCGAGGCACTGCGTGAAAAACTGCAGCGGCAAACTTCTCTCAACGAACTGGAAGAAAACGGCGACCTGATTTTTGAAGGGCAGATTACCGGCTACGAAGTGCGCCCAATGGCTATTCAAAAAGAAGACCAGGCTGCCCTTAACCGGCTTACAATAACGGTTAGTTTGAAATACACAAACAACAAAGATCCGGAACAAAACCTGGAACAAACCTTTTCGGCCTACGAAGATTTCGACAGCAACAGCTCGTTAAGCGCTGTTGAAGACGGACTGGTTCCTGAAATAATAAAAAAATTGAACGAAGATATTTTTAACGCCACAATTGCCAACTGGTAAAATGCAATACGAAGAATTTTATAAACTGGTGGAAAACCCCGGATTGCTCAGCGAGGAAACATTGCCTGAACTGGAGAAATTTACCGAAAAGTACCCGTATTTTCAGGTGGCCTGGATGCTCTATTTGAAAAACTTAAAACTTACAGGGCATTCCGGTTTTGGAGCCGCCCTGAAAAAGGCGGCTGTTGCTGTTCCCGATCGTAAAAAACTGCACCGGTTTTTATATTCTGATGATAGGAATCAGATTTCCGCTTACTATTTTGAACAGGCAGGGCTAACGAACAAAAATCAACCGGAAGGGGAAGCTATTGATAGTGAAAAAGGCGGTTCGTTAATTGATAAATTTCTTTCATCAGAACCAGCCCCTATCAGGATGGATAGTGAAAACACAAATGAAACGCCGGAAGAGGATGAGAATGAAATAATGGAAAAGTCAGTTTCCGAATCTGACGAACTGATTACCGAGACCCTGGCAATGATATACTTCGAACAAAAAAAATACGATAAAGCATTGGATGCATTTAGAAAATTAAGCTTGAAATATCCGGAAAAAAGTGTTTACTTTGCAACCCGAATTGAAGAAATAGAAAAATTAAAAAACATTTAATCGAAACGAAATGTACACATTAATAACCGTTTTAATATTCATCGTCTGTATCTTATTAATTCTTATTGTATTGGTACAGAACTCAAAAGGTGGCGGTTTGGCCAGCAACTTCCAGTCGTCGAACCAGGTAATGGGTGTTCGCAAAACCACCGATTTTCTTGAAAAAGCAACATGGGTGCTGGCTGTTTCATTAGTAGTTTTGGCTGTTTTAGGGTCGGCTTTTATTCCACGCGAACAGGTAACCGAACAACAATCGAGGGTACAGGATCAGATTCAAAATGCTGTTGATCCAACGCAAGTACCTAATTTCCCGACAACTGCACCTGAAGACACCAGCAAATAAAATATTCCTGCCCTTGCTGCCGCAAGGAAACAACGGCGGCGAGGAGTAAAAAATAGTATTCATTTTTATTTTGGAAAAGCCATTTGAGCGATAACACGTTCAAGTGGCTTTTTTTTAATAATTTATTCTTCCGGCTCGGCATCGAACCTTTCGATAAAATCGGTTGAGAGTACCTGGAATTCGGTGCGCCGGTTAATGGCACGGGCAATTTCCTGCTGCTCCTCGCTGAGTTCCATTATAAATTCCTCGGTCAGTTCATCGTTTCGGTTTAAGAAATCGTGCTGACTGGCCAGCCGGCGGGTTACCGTTTTAGGCCAGGTTTCACCATAGCCTTTGGCCACCAGGCGCTGCGGGTTAATTCCTTTTTCAATTAAATAATCCACCACGCTTTGTGCCCTTTTCTGCGAAAGATCGAAATTAAATTCATCGCTGCCCACATGGTCGGTGTGCGACATAATTTCAATGGTAATGGTTGGATTGAGTACCAACACCCTTATTAAAGTATCAAGTTCGGCTTCTGATTCCGGCAGTAATTCCCAGCTGCCAAATTCATAATTGATGTTTTCAATTTTTATGGGGTCGTCGGTTGATGTCAGAAACAGTTCAAACCTGAAGTCTTTGCTGTCTTCCAGTCCAATAGTGTTTGCAGTTGCCTTGTCGCGCAAATAACCTTCCTTAAAAGCCGCGAAAACATATTCGGTTTCGGGTTGAAGTTTCATCTGGAATTTTCCATCCTGGGTGCGCATGCGCATATTTGTGCCGTCGGTGCCGATAATCCGCACGGTGGCACCGTCAATCTTCTCCCTCGTTTCTTTGTCGTAAACTTCACCTTCAACCCGGTAAATTTTGGGCGGTACCATAAATTCATATAAATCATCGCCACGCGATCCTTTTCGGTTCGATGTGAACATGCCTTTGTTCTCGCCTTCAACAAATGCGATCCCGAGGTCATCAGACGGGGAATTTACCGGGTAGCCCATATTTTCAATGGTCCAGTTTCCGTCTTCATCTTCGCGGGCCACAAAAATATCGAGCCCGCCCATTCCAATATGGTAGTTCGACGAAAAGTACAGCTCCCCGTTGTCTCTTACAAAAGGGAACATCTCGTCGCCGGGGGTGTTGATTGTTTCCCCAAGGTTTTCGGGATTGACAAAAGTTCCGCCATCTTTTTCAGCTTTCCAAATATCTTTTCCGCCTTCGCCTCCCGGCATATCCGAAACAAAATAAAGCACCGAGCCATCGGGGCTCAGGGCAGGATGGGCTGCGATAATACTGTCGCCCACAAGCTGGATTTTTATGGGGTCGGACCAGGTGCCGCGCGATTGTGATGCGGAATAAAGCTCTGTTCCCAGCGACTGGTTTTTATCGTAGCGGGAACGGGTAAAAATCATCTGCTCACCGGTTGAAGATAAAGTGGCTGCTCCCTCCTCGTCGCCCGTGTTTACTACCAGGTTTTCATCAAGCAGTTGTGGTGTTTCCCATTTTTGCCGCTGGATGCTAAAAGTCGATTTGAACAGATCGGCATAATCCTGGCCGGTAATCATGCTTTCTTTTTTGCCGGTAGCAGCTTTTCGGGTCGATGTAAAAATCACCTCATTGTCGCGTCCGCCAACAAATACAGGGGAGAAATCGCTTTCACGCGAATTGATTTCTTTTATGGGATTGATGATGTGGCGGGTTGGATTGGCCACCCACTCCTGGGTTTTCCGAATGGCTTCAAGTCCGGCTTGTGCTCTTTCGTCGCCGGGAATGGTATCGAGATACATGCGGTAGTTTTCAATAGCCTGTTCGTAGTCTTGTGATGCCCTCAGCATTTCGGCATGGTAAAAAAGGGCTATGGGATTGGAGTATCCGCGGCGGATGGCATTTCGGTAATACAGTGCAGCCATTTCGTAATCGCCAATGTAGCGGTAGCATTCGGCAATGGAAAAGGCATATTCCCGCCTTTTGTCGCGGTCCTTCTCTTTCCGGCTTGCTTTTCTGTATTTTTCAATGGCATTGTAATACTCTCCGATTTCGTGCGAGAGCAGGGCGTCCCGGCCTAATTTGCCTGCACTGCATGAGGCTAAGGTAATTAATACGATGAAATATAAAACGAACCTGAAAACTCTATTCATACCCAACACTACTTTCCAAAAAGGTAAAAGTAAATTAATTTTTTTAACAGCTACAAAAATAACGGCTGTTTGGTTGATTAATTATAAAGTGTAGATTTTTTCCCAAAAAAAAAGAGGCTCTATTCTGAGCCTCTTTTTAATGCTGCTAAACCAAAAAAAATTATCTGACGAATAAAAGCTCTCTGTACTTGGGCAGTGGCCAAAGTTCATTGTCAACAATCAGTTCCAGCTTGTCGATGTGGTAACGGATGTCATCGAGAAAAGGCTTGACTTTTTTGTCATATGCTTCTGCCTTTTTAACGGTATCTTCAATAACATTTGCTTTTTTGCGTGCCTCAATCATGTCGTGCCGTTTTGATTTTATGGCTGAAATATGACCGCCCACTTCTTTTATCAAATCTTTGCGAGCACCTGCGAGCTGCTCAAATTCTTCTTCTGAAAACAGCTCTTTTTGGCGTAGCACGTTTTCAAGCAGCATGGTTTGGTACTGAACTGCTGTTGGTACAATGTGATTAATAGCAAGGTCTCCAAGCACGCGTGCCTCAATTTGGACTTTCATGATGAATTTTTCGTACTCCACTTCGACGCGGCCATGCAGTTCGGGTTCGTTAAAAATGCCAAGGCCTTCAAACAACCTTTTGTTTTCGGGACGAAGGTAGGCCGAAAGCGACTCCGGCACATTGCGTATATTGGTGAGTCCGCGTTTTTTCGCTTCTTTTACCCACTCTTCACTGTAGCCATCACCGTTAAACCGGATAGGTTTTGAATTGATAATCAGTTCCTTCAGTACCTGGAAAATGGCTTCGTCTTTTTTCACATCTTTTGCAATAATGGCATCCACTTTTTCTTTGAACTTATTCAGCTGGTGTGCCACTACTGAGTTGAGCACAATTAGTGCCGAAGCGTTGTTGGCCGAGGAGCCAACTGCACGGAATTCGAAGCGGTTCCCGGTGAATGCAAAAGGAGAAGTGCGGTTGCGATCGGTATTGTCGAGGATAATTTCCGGGATGCGACCGATGTTCAGTTTGAGTGCCGTTTTTTCTTCCGGTGTCATTTTACGGTCAACTACCGATTCTTCCATTAAATCGAGCATTTTTGAAACCTCGCTACCCAAAAATACCGAAAGGATAGCAGGAGGTGCTTCATTTGCTCCCAGCCGGTGTTGGTTGGAAGCCGTTAAAATACTTGCCCGCAAAAGATCCTGGTTGTCGTAAACTGCTTTCAGGGTATTGACCACAAAGGTCAGGAACAACAGGTTGGATTTTGGGTTCTTTCCCGGTGAGTACAAATTTACACCGGTATTGGTTGAAAGCGACCAGTTGTTGTGTTTGCCTGAACCATTTATTCCGGCAAAAGGTTTTTCGTGATAAAGAATGCGGAATTTATGGCGGCGGGCAATTTTTTGCATGATATCCATAATCAACTGGTTGTGATCGTTGGCCAGGTTGGCTTCCTCAAAAATGGGTGCCAGCTCAAACTGATTGGGAGCTACCTCGTTATGGCGTGTTTTTACAGGAATTCCCAGTTTGTAGGCTTCATTTTCCACATCCTGCATAAAACGGTTCGCCCGGGTTGGGATAGATGAAAAATAGTGGTCGTCCAGCTGCTGATCTTTCGACGACGCGTGCCCGGTTAATGTGCGGCCGGTAAGTACCAGATCGGGGCGGGCTTTAAAAAGCGCTTCATCAATTAAAAAGTATTCCTGCTCCCAGCCTAAGTTGGCTTTTACAGAAGTTACATTTTTATCGAAATACTGGCAAACGGCTGTTGCAGCTTTATCAACCTGGTGAAGGGCGCGCAACAGCGGTGTTTTGTAGTCGAGGGCATCGCCGGTGTAGGATATAAATATGGTGGGAATAGTAAGCGTGGTTTCGCTGATAAATGCCGGAGATGAAGGGTCCCAGGCTGTGTAGCCCCGGGCTTCAAACGTTTGGCGGATCCCTCCGCTGGGGAACGACGACGCATCAGGTTCTTGCTGGGCCAGTAATTTTCCTGAAAAAGCTTCAATAACCCTTCCTTCGTCACCGTGAACTATAAACGCATCGTGTTTTTCGGCAGTGGTGTCGGTAAGTGGCTGAAACCAGTGTGTGTAATGTGTTGCGCCATTTTCGAGCGCCCACGATTTCATGCCCTGTGCAACCTGGTCGGCCATTTTTCGGTCGATGGTTGTGCCTTTCTCAATTGCTTCCATTACGGCATTGAAAGCTGCCTTCGAGAGGTATTTTTTCATTTTTGGTTTGTCGAATGCCAACTTGCCGTAAAAGTCAGATACAAGGTTTTTCTCCCGGGTAAACTCTTCGGGTTTTCTGTTTAGTACCTCTTCAAGTGCTTTTAATCTGAAATGTGCCATAACTGATGTTTTTTAATTTTTTATTTCACTTCAAAAATATGTTTTTTTTATGATGTGAGGTTAAAAAATAAGGGCAAATGTCATATTTTGTTTATTATTTTTTAACAAACCCCCTTTTTTTATATTGATTCATTGAAAAAAATAAAATTTTATTGAAAAACACCCTTAGTGAAGAAGGGGTGAAAATTTGATTCGTGAATTTGTAATGGATAACTAATGAATTTGAACTAATAGTTATTAATTCACCATTATATTATAGTTGGCATTATTTTATTTAATTTCGAAATTTTTTAATTGTAGAAGCGACATGAAAACAAACCGGCGTAATTTTATTAAAACAAGCGGGGCGGCTGTGGCTGGGGGGATGCTTCTTCCTCCTTTTTTGCAATCGTTCCAAAACGTAAAAATATCAGCAAACGTGAAGTATTATTTAGATCAGTTTGAAGTTTCAGCAGAAATGCTGCAACGAGTGATTTCCGAGGCATTGAGCAAAGGGGGCGATTATGCCGATCTTTTTTTCGAACAGAAAACCACCAACAGCCTGGGGCTGGAAGACGGCAAAGTCAACAGGGCTTATTCCAATATCGATTTTGGTGTGGGAATCCGTGTGTTGAATGGCGACCAAACGGGGTTTGCCTATTCTGAAACGGTTACCCTTGATGCCATGTTAAATGCTGCACGAATGGCAGCAAACATTGCCGAGAGTAAAAAAGAATACCAAAACAGCGATATTCTTGAAAAAGTCCCTTCAAATTATTACAAAATTTCCAGAAAGTGGGAAGATGTATCGGTGAAAGATAAAGTGCCTTTTGTGCAGAAAATTAACGACAAAGTATTCAGTCTCGACGAAAAGGTAATTAAAGTAAATGCCTTTTTAAACGACGAATCATCGTATGTTATGTTCTACAATTCCGAAGGCCGCCTAACCTACGATTACCGTCCGATGATAAGTTTTGGTGCTGTTTGCATTATGGAAAAAGACGGGCAGGTTGAAAATGCCTACTCGGCACGTTCATTCCGCAAAGGATTTGAGTGGCTTACCGACGATTTGGTTGATGAACTGGCACGCGAAGCTGTTGACCGCACCAACATTCTTTTTGAAGCTACCAAACCAAAAGCCGGTGAAATGCCGGTTGTGATGGGCGCCGGAGGTTCAGGTATTTTGTTGCACGAAGCTATTGGGCATACGTTTGAAGCCGACTTTAACCGCAAGGGAACTTCCATTTTCAGCGACAAAATGGGTGAAAAAGTGGCTGCCGATTTTGTAAATATTATCGACGACGGAACGCTTGAAAACAACAGGGGCTCCATAAATGTGGATGATGAAGGCAACGACGTGGAGAAAACCTACCTGGTGAAAGACGGTGTGCTGAATAGTTACATTCACGACCGCATCAGTTCGCAATATTACGGGGTTAACCCCACCGGGAACGGCCGCCGCGAGTCGTTCAGGAATATTCCGTTGCCACGTATGCGCGCCACCTACATGGAACCAGGCCCTCACACAAAAGACGATATTATTTCGAATGTGGATTACGGGGTTTATGTGGATAATTTCAGCAACGGCCAGGTGAAAATCGGGGCTGGCGACTTTACGTTCTTCGTAAAATCCGGTTACCTGATTGAAAAAGGGGAACTAACCCAACCGATTAAAGACATCAATATTATTGGCAACGGGCCCGAAGCACTTGCCGATATTACCATGTGTGCCAACGATTATTTAATTGACAACGGAACCTGGACCTGTGGCAAAGATGGGCAGTCGGTACCGGTTACCTGCGGTTTGCCAACCGTACTGGTGAAGAAATTAACTGTTGGAGGTTCGGTATAAAAGTTCAACCCTAAAAAAATTGAAAAATGACAAAACAGGAAAAATATAATCTGGCAAAGTGGGCAATGAACCATGCCCTCGAAAATGGCGCCCAACAAGTTAGCGTGAGTATTTCGAACAACCGGAGCAGCAGCGTGGATGTGCGAAACGAAAAAATTGACAACCTGGAGCAGGCTATTCAGAGCAACCTCACCATCCGGCTTTTTGTGGATAAAAAATATTCGGTGCATTCCACTAACCGCATGAAAAAAGAGGATTTGGCACGTTTCATAAAGGAAGCTATTAAAGGCACCCGTTTCCTTTCGGAAGATGAATTCAGGACACTTCCCGATCCGGAACTCTACTACAAGGGGAATGGGGTGGACCTAAAAACACTGGATGCGGGATTCGACAGGCACGATCCGCAGCAAAAAATTGATTTGGCTTTTCAAACTGAAAAAGAGGTTTTCGGGAAAGATGATCGGATTATCTCGGTTTCGGCAAGTTATTACGACGGCCTGAGCGAGCGGCTCATGGTAACCAGCAACGGTTTTGAAGGCGACACATCAAATTCTTACTACGGGCTGAATGCACAGGTTTCGGTAAAAGGCGGCGATGCAAGGCCGGAATCGTACTGGAGCGAAAGTGCTATTTTTTACGATAAACTGGAGAAAAAAGGAATTGGTAAAAAAGCATTGGAGCGTGCACTGAAAAAAATCGGGCAGGACAAAATTGCATCGGGGGAAATGCCTGTGATTGTTGAGAACCGGCAGGTTAGCCGGCTTTTTAGCCCGGTGATCAGTGCGCTGAACGGTTCTGCCATTCAGCAAAAAAATTCGTTTTTGGTCGATAAAAAAGGAGAAAAGGTTTTTTCCGAAAAGTTGACCATTACTGACGATCCGTTTATTGTTTCGGGGCGGGGATCGAGGTTGTTCGACAGTGAAGGCCTGGCTACAAAAAAGCGTACAGTCTTTGGAAACGGCGTTCTGCAAAATTATTATATCGATACCTACTACGGCAAAAAACTGAATATGGAGCCCACCAGTGGCAGCACAACCAACCTGGTTTTCGAAACCGGTGATAAAAACCTGGAGGAGCTTATTGCTACGGTAAACAGAGGTATTTTGGTAACCGGCTTTAATGGAGGAAACTGTAACGGTACAACCGGTGATTTTTCATACGGAATTGATGGGTTCTTGATTGAAAATGGAGAATTGGTGCAACCGGTTTCTGAAATGAATATTACCGGGAACATGAAAGAGCTATGGGCCAATATTGGAGAATTTGGCAACGATGTAAATGAAAGTTCATCCTGGCTTACACCTTCTGTTCTTTTTGAAGGCGTTGATTTCAGCGGGATGTAGAAAATAGTTTGATTCAACAAAAAAAACGGCGGGTTAGAGCAACCCGCCGTTTTTTTTGCTTTTTGCAAAATTTAGTCGCCGTTATTCAGCAAGCCGGTATTAATGGCTTGCAGTGTTTTTTCTTTTTGCGAACTGGGCACGAGTACCGAAATATTGTAACTGCTTCCACCGTATGAAATCATCCGGATGGGAATGCCGTCGAGCGCATCGAAGACCTTTGACGCGAAACCTCTTTCTTCACCAATAATATCACCAACAATACAAACAATAGCCATATTATGGTCAATCTCAACTGTTCCAAATTTGTCGAGGTCGTTGTGGATTCTTTTTAGGTGATCGGTATTGTCGATAGTAAGCGAAAGTGCCACCTCCGAGGTGGAAATCATATCGATGGGTGTTTTGTACTTTTCGAAAACCTTAAAAACCGATCTCAGGAACCCGTAGGCCATCAGCATTCGGTCCGACCGGATTTTTATTGCGGTAATTCCATCTTTGGCGGCTACGGCTTTTATTCCTTTTCCTGTGGTTTCCGAAGTGATCAATGTTCCGGGGTCGGTAGGATTGAGTGTGTTTTTCAGCCGCACCGGAATATCGTGCACCCTTGCCGGGAAAACAGTTTGCGGGTGAAGTATTTTTGCTCCGAAATAGGCCAGCTCCGCTGCTTCGTAAAAGGATAAGTGATCAATTTTTTGTGTGTTTTCCACAAATCGTGGGTCGTTGTTGTGAAACCCGTCGATATCGGTCCAAATCTGAATTTCATCGGCATCGATGGCTGCTCCAATCAAAGAAGCAGTGTAGTCGCTACCACCGCGTTGCAGGTTGTCAATGTCACCAAAGGCATTCCGGCAAATGTATCCCTGGGTGATGTAATAGTCGGCCTCACCAACTTCGTTTAAAATCCCTTCAATGTGATCGCCAATGTATTTCGAATCGGCCATTTTTTCTTCGTCAATACGCATGAAATCGAGTGCCGGAAGCATTTTGGCATTGTAGCCGTTTTCGTTCATCACCAAAGTGAAAAGTTGTGTCGAAATCATTTCGCCTTGCGAAAGAATGGTGTTTTCGCCAACGGTAGTAAATTTCCCGGAAGTAAACGAGCGGATAGTTTTAAAACACGACTTTATAATTTTCAGGCCTTTCTCTTTGTTTTCTTCTGTTTCGAAAAGCTCCTTCACTACTTTTTTATAGCCTGATTCAAGCTTTCCGATGAGCAGCCCTGCTGTCTCCCGGTTTTTTTTCTTCAGGTATCCGGCAATTTCAACAAGCGAGTTTGTGGTGCCCGACATGGCCGAGAGTACCACGATTTTGGGCTCACCGTCAGTAATAATTTTCATTACTGCCCGCATGTTTTCGGGCGAACCAACCGATGTGCCTCCAAACTTTAATACTTTCATATCTTATGTTTTAGTCTGTTATTCATTTGCAAATATGTATAATTCTGCCAAACAGCAGCATTTAAGCATTTTATTTTGTGGAAGGGGTTAATGTTTTGTCTTGCCTGATGACCCTGGAAGGGGTGCCAGTGCTGCATGAAACGCTGCTATGATTAAAATTCTCCAGCATAATTTTATTGTAAATAAATATGTATGATCATACTTTTTGTTAGTATAAATATACAAATATTGTTGTTTCGGTTTTATGGCAGCTTAAAATTTTCAAGAAAGAAATCAACCAGATCCTTTCCTGTTGGGTCAATAATTCCAATTTCAGGGGCGTAAACAATGGCCTTCAACCCAACTTCAGCCGCCTTTTCTTTGATCACTTTTGCATGGAGCGGGTGGTGATTCAAATCATCCTGGTTGGCCGGAATACCGTTTTTGTGTTTATTGAAAACGAAGATGGGCGGATCGTTTTTATCCATCTTTGAAAGGAAATCGAGTTCGCGGCGTTTTTCATTATTGTTAAACAAATCCATCCCGTCGTTATAGCGCAGACCGAATGCTGCTGCTATGGAAATCAGTTGTTCGCGGGTGGCAGCCATCGGCACGCCAATGGTTTGTTCCCACTGGAAAATATCGTAGGTCGATTGCGTGGCAAAAGCGCCGGCGCATGTCAATCGGGTTGATTCACGCAAAACAGGATCGTCGTTTTCAGCATCAGCCATGTCATTGCTAAAATTCAGCCAAAGTGCAGTTCCGGCACCAGCCGAACCACCCGAGCAGGCGATTCGCGTTTTATCGATGTTGTATTTTTGGGCGTTGTGGCGAATGTATTGCAGGCACCGTTTCGAATCGTTAAAACTGGCCATTATTCCGTAAGGAGCTTCTGTCATGAAGCGATAGTTAATTACCGCCACCGAAACACCGGCATCGAGAAAACGAACCAAATCGGGAGAATCGAAGTATTTTGATTTATCGCCGCCAACAAAACCTCCGCCGTGAATGTAAATTACCAAAGGAGTTGGTTTTTCTGAGTTGGCCAGCCAGATGTCGAATGTGTTCCTGAGGTGATCGCCATATTTTTCGTTTGCAAATGTTGCCGGTTCGCCACGGAGGTTTACCGCCTCTTTAATTGTTTCTGCATGTAGTGTACTTTCTTCCAAACCTGTTTGTTTTCATTTAACTTTCCTGGAATTCATCGCTGATTACTATTCCAAAATAAACTGCATCTTAGTTTTTATAGCTTGAAATTCAATAAGAAAAACTTCGCAAAAATAGAATTAAATAAAAGGCCAGAAAAAATATATGAAGAAAAATTGAGTGTTAGCCAGTTTTCTGATATGTCAGCTTTACAGTTTTTGCTAGAAACTGCCGTAAATCGAGTGTTTTTCGGAATTGAAATAGATGGTTGAGTAGATGTTGAACGCCTCTTTGTTGGTAATCAGTTTTCGCTCGATGTAGAGCACTGGAGTACGGTTTCTTAAGTTAAGAAGTCTTTTTATTTTTCGGTCGGGAATTATAGCTTTCAGTTTTTGCTCTCCGCCCAGAATTTCCACCTGGTAATGTTTACGCAGCATTTCAAACAACGATTTATTCTCGAATGAACGGCTCGTTAGCCGGGGCAAATTCAAATTTGGCAGGTGGTTAATGTCGTAAAAAACGGGCTGGCCATCTACAAAGCGCAAGCGTTCCATGTAAATGCATCCTGCCTCTTTTTCGGGTTCCGAGAGTTCAAATGGAAATTCTTCGGGCCACGGCCTGATTTCCGGTTTTTGCAGAATCTCTGTTCTCAGGTAACGCACGCCAATTGCCGATGCTGTTCCTGCAATCGACAAAATTCCAATGTTTTGTGGTGGCTTTCTGACAATACTGCCTTTGCCCTGTTTTTTTATGATTAACCCGTCTTTTACCAGCGAATCCAGTGCATGCCGTACGGTGGGGCGTGTCATGCCATGTACGGCGCACAGCTCATTTTCCGACGGCAGCAAACTTCCTTCTTCATAAATACCGTTTAAGATATTTTTACGAAGAAGTTCGTACAATTTCCGGTATTGCGGCATGTTATCCATTCGGCTACAAAGTTAAAATTTTTTTAAAACATATCACACAACTTGTATTTACAAGTTATAAATTATATTTTTACATCGTGAAACTGTAAATATTTTGAACTTATTGTATTTCAATAAAATATTCCAATGATTGGTTTTTCAATTCGTATTAACAAGTGAAACAAACTTTAAAAAATCAATAAAATATGGCAATACCAGTTTTAATGCCTCGTCAGGGACAATCAGTAGAATCCTGCATTATGGGGCAGTGGTACAAATCGGTTGGTGAAAAGGTGAGCGAGGGCGACATACTTTTTTCTTACGAAACCGATAAAGCCTCTTTTGAAGAAGAAGCCAAAGATGATGGAGTTCTTTTGGCTGCCTTTTTTGAAGAAGGCGACGAAGTGCCGGTGCTGACCAACGTGGCAGTTATCGGTAAAGAGGGTGAACTGGTGGAGGAATTTGATCCACATAAAGGGAGTGATGCAACTAAAACCAAAGATCCCGAAGTGGAGAAGCCTGCAGGAGAGACATCCAAAGTAGTTGAATTTGAGGTGGGTGAGGGTTCGGAAAACAGCCGTGTCCGTATTTCGCCACTGGCAAAAAACATGGCGGAAAAAATGGGGGTGGATGTACGGTCAGTTAAAGGTACCGGCCCACACGGAAGAATAATCGCCCGTGATGTAGAGGCGGCAGAAAAAACAACCGTTGCAGAAGCAAAACAATCCCGGCCGGCTGCAAAACCAGAAACTCAAAAAACTGAAGTGTTTCAGTCAGGCAACGATTTTGAAATCAAATCGATTCCAAACATCCGTAAACTGATTGCGACGGCAATGCACCAGTCGCTCCAAAATTCGGCACAGCTTACTCACCACTTGAGTGCCGATTCCCGGCAGGTGTTAAAACTGCGCAAAAAATTCAAAAAAGAATATGCTGAAGGAACAATCTCGCAAAACGTAACCATCAACGATTTGGTTTGCTTTGCTGTGATTCGCGCACTCGAAAAATTCCCACGGGTAAATACCCACTACCTGGGCGATAAAATCAAGTGGTTTAAAAAAGTACACCTCGGCCTGGCTGTTGACACCGACCGAGGCTTGATGGTGCCCGCTCTGAAAAACGCTGATGATCTTTCTGTTATTGGCCTTTCGCGCCAACTGCAGGAATTGGCCACACAGGCTCGCAGCGGAAATATCAATCCCGATTTGCTGAGCCCCGAAGAGGCAGGTTTCACCGTTTCCAACCTCGGAAATTATGGTGTGGAAATGTTTACCCCGGTAATTAATTTACCGCAGACTGCTATTCTTGGTGTGTGCACAATTGTTCCACGTCCGATGGAAATTGAAGATGGCGTTTACGGCTTTGTGCCCATGATGGGACTTTCGCTAACCTACGATCATCAGGCTCTCGATGGCGGAGAAGCCACGCGCTTTTTAGCAGAAATAAAAAATCAGATAGAGAACCTTTCAGTTTAAAGATTTACAGTTTCAGGTTACAGGTTACAAGTTAATGTGAAAACCGAAACCTGAAACAAAAACATAAAAAATTTAATGAGATGCCAAAAAATCAATTCATAAATCCGGAAGAAGTACGCAAGCCTGGGCAAATCGATTTCAACCCAATTCCGGTTAATCAATACAACAAAACAGTTGAAGAAGAAAAGGAAAATTTCACGAAGGAAGATTTTCTGCGTATTTATAACGACATGGTGGTCATCCGTGAGTTTGAAACCATGTTGAACCTGATAAAAACCCGCGGCGAGTACAACGGAATTCCCTACAACCATCCCGGGCCGGCTCACCTTTCCATTGGACAGGAAGCGGCAGCCGTGGGAATGGCCTACAATTTAGATGTTGAAGATTTTATTTTTGGTTCGCACCGCAGCCACGGCGAAATACTGGCGAAAGGATTATCAGCCATCAGTAAGCTGGATGACAAAACCCTCGAAAAAATTATGGAAACCCATTTCGACGGGAAAACGCTCGCGCCTGTGAAGGAAAGTCATAAAGGTTCCACCAAAGAGCTTGCCGTTAAATTTTTGCTCTACGGTACGCTGGCCGAAATTTTTGCCCGCGAAACAGGTTTTAACAGAGGAGTTGGTGGCTCGATGCATGCATTTTTTACACCGTTTGGTGTTTACCCTAACAATGCTATTGTTGGCGGCTCGGGAGATATTTCGGTTGGCGCCGCACTCTTTAAAAAAGTGAACCGCAAAAAAGGAATTGTGGTGGCAAATATTGGCGATGCTTCAATGGCTTGCGGGCCCGTGTGGGAAGGGCTTACATTCGCCACTATGGATCAGTTCCGCACGTTGTGGGACGACGATATGAAAGGCGGCTTGCCGCTCATCATAAATATTGTAAATAACCAGTACGGAATGGGTGGCCAAACTTGTGGCGAAACCATGGGTTACGACATAGCCGCCCGGGTGGGGGCCGGACTCAATACCGACCAGATGCATGCCGAACGGGTGGACGGCTACAATCCGCTTGCAGTTATTGATGCCTACCGTCGCAAAAAGAAAGTACTGGAAGAAAAGCGTGGCCCGGTTCTGCTCGATGTTTTAACCTACCGTTTTAGCGGCCACTCGCCCTCCGATGCTTCGTCGTACCGGACAAAAGAAGAAATTGAAGCCTGGGAGAAACAGGATTCAATTGTGTGGTTTGGGAATGAACTGGAAAAGGCGGGCATTGTCACCAAAGAAGAATTGGAGAAAATTAAGGCTGAAACGACAGAACTCGTTACCAATACCATGAAGCTGGCCATCGACGATGAAGTTTCGCCGCGCATGGATATGAAGAAGTATCCGAACCGGATAGGGGAGATGATGTTCAGCAACAGCAGCGTGGATAAAATGGAAGACCGCGAACCAGAAGTGAACCATCCGATAGAGGAAAATCCGCGAGTGAAGCAAATTGCCAAAAAAGAACGGTTCATGTTTGACGAAAACGGAAAGCCGCACTCAAAAATAAAAACCTATGCACTGCGCGATGGCATTTTTGAAGCTATCATCGACCGGTTTTACAAAGATCCCACGCTAATTGCTTACGGGGAAGAGAACCGCGACTGGGGCGGCGCGTTTGCCGTATATCGCGGGCTCACCGAAGCATTGCCATACCACAGGTTGTTTAACTCGCCCATCTCGGAAGGTGCTATTGTTGGAACTGCCATCGGCTACGCAATGTGTGGTGGGCGGGTGATTCCCGAAATTATGTACTGCGATTTCCTGGGACGGGCTGGTGACGAAGTATTCAACCAGCTCCCGAAATGGCAGGCCATGAGTGGAAATGTGCTGAAAATGCCTGTTACAATTCGTGTTTCAGTGGGGTCGAAATACGGGGCACAGCACTCGCAGGACTGGACTGCGCTGGCCGCACATATTCCAGGATTGAAAGTGGTGTTTCCGGCAACTCCATACGATGCCAAGGGTTTGATGAATTCAGCTCTGCAGGGAACCGATCCGGTGGTTTTCTTCGAGAGCCAGCGCGTTTACGACATCGGCGAGCAGTTTCATGAAGGTGGTGTCCCGGAAGGATATTATGAAATTCCGCTGGGCGAACCCGATGTGAAGCGTGAAGGCAGCGATGTGACAATTCTGACAATTGGTGCCACGCTTTACCGCGCTTTGGAAGCTGCAAAAATTCTGGAAGAAAAATACGACTTCTCGGCCGAAGTAATCGATGCCCGTTCGTTGGTACCGTTTAATTACGAAACAGTAATTGAATCGGTTAAAAAGACCGGCCGAATTATCATTTCGGGAGATGCCAACGGACGCGGATCATTCCTGCGCGACATGGCTTCTAACATTACCGAGCTGGCTTTCGATTACCTCGATGCACCACCTGTAGTTGTTGGGTCGCGAAACTGGATAACACCAGCTCATGAACTGGAAGATTATTTTTTCCCGCAACCGGAGTGGTTTGTGGATGCCATCCATGAGAAAATCGTTCCGCTGAAAGGGCACTCCGCTGAAAACGATTTTTCGGATGGAGAACAGCTCGAACGGAATGCAATTGGAATTTAAAAAAAAGTATGCAAAGTGGCTGATGAATTGAAGGACTCCCAATACCTTCTTTCCGCCAACTGATATATGTTCTGTTAATAGAATATGGACTAAATCCGGCTTTTAAAAATGGCCGGATTTATTTTTTGGTAAATTTTGGGATGAAATATCTTACGTTAAAAAAATATCTTATGTAGATTTCGATTTGTTTGATTCATCATTTTTTTGAGCCAGAAGCAGATTATTTCGGCCAGTTATTCAGGTCCTTCTTCAATAACAAGATGTCCGGCTTCGGGAATAATACCGATCGGTGGTTTACCCCACGTTCGATTTACTCACTTCTCAATATTGCCTTTTGTTTGTGAATCTTCCAGCAACCAATTATTTTCTTCGTTTGCTTCTATTAATTCGTTCAATTCGTATGTTTGATAATATTTTTCAGAAACAAAAGGGTCTTTTTTAACAATAGATTCTGCAGCCGTTCGAGATGCCGCTTCTATAATCTGAATTGCCCCGTCATTGTCCTTAAATGGACCAGCTAAAAAAATATTTCCATTTATTGAATGTTTCTTTAGGTGGTCAACATGTCCCTGCAAGAGCTCATTTGTTAATGTCCCTTTTCGTTTATTCTTAAGAATTAAAATGTATTTTGCCATAATATTATTTATGGCCGAACAAAAAATTTTACAAAATTGTTCATCACGTTTTGTTTATTTAATCATTTAAGCCCTTTCCTTCGAATATTTTCGAAATGTGCTTTTCAATTCTTGATTCACGGGTTTTTGACTGTTTGGCCTGTGAAAAATACAGAAGATACCCTCGTTTCCGCCCGGGAGTTAGAGCTTCAAATGCCGGTTTTAAGCCGGGGGTGTCATCTAATTTCTTTTTAAATTCATCCGGCATCTTAAATTCTTTGGGTTTTTTCATTTTTACTTCCAATCCTGCCTTTTCTACTTCAATGGCTTCAAAAATATAGGATTTGATTACGGCTTCTTTTCCCTTTATTTCTTTTAGATTGGTAAATCGAATTTGACGCGCTGATTGTACATTTTCAGTTTGCTGAATCAGTATGTTGTTCGTATCTTTTAGTAATGCACCCTTGTGGAAAAGGAGCGCACAATAATCCTTAAATCCGTGAATTAAAACCACATTGCTGTTCTGAAACGTGTAGCAGGGAACGCCCCATTTTAACTCTTCTGTCAATCCACATTCAAGAACAACACTTCTCAGTTTTTTGTATTCGTTTTTCCATTGTGTGTCCTTATCAAAGAACCAATCGACTTTTGGATTCATATCTAATTTCCTTTCTATTGACTTTTCAAATTGATTTTCCTATTTGCAGGTCTGAAAGTCCAGGATATAACCGTCATGGTTAGAAGTACCAGCGAAGGAATTGTTTCAATAAATGACTGGTTCGCTGCAAGATGAGAGGCTGCTGCACCCGACATCACAAAAAAGAAACCTGCGTAAGCCCATTCCTTCACCAAAGGAAATTTGGGAACCAAAATGACGGCCACGCCCAATATTTTCCAGAATCCAAGAATGGACATTAAATACAACGGATAACCCAATTGAGTAAATATTTCAACATAGCCACCTATTTGCAGCAATTGTTGCACACCACCTGCCACCATTCCAAAAGAAAGAAAACTGGTGGCAATCCAATAAATAATTTTATTTCTTTTTCTCATTCTTTTTTAATTTTATGGTTTTACAAGTGATTGTCAATTACAGTGCAACAAATTATTTTAGCTTACTGACTATTTTTCGTAAACGGTTGTGACCCATGTTTATACCTCGTACAAAAGGCAACTTCATCAGTTGATCTCTGATTTCAACTGATCTGAATATGATATGCATATTGAGCTTGCTGGTATCATTAGTAAGCTCTTCAAATTCCAGAAATTTCAATTGGGCACCCATATCTCCGTTTTCCATTTCAAATGTTCGTGTAATTTTTTGGTTCGAAATAATCTCATGGATTGTTCCATAACCTTCTATTTATCAGATTCGTAATTTTTTATTATATAGCTATTTGACTACAAATATAAACGTAGCTATTTAACTACAAAAGACTTTTTTGTATTTTTTAAATAGTGTTCTGGATAGTAGAATGAAAAGGCCTCATCCGTACAACTGTCTTCCGCACTGAGCGCACCATTTATCTCTATTCTGTATATCCTAAATGTTAAGAGCACAATTAATTCTTTTGAGATTCTATACTCTAAACAGCATGTTTTTTGGTTGAGGGCTTCTTCTGTTATACATAATCAATCCTGATTTATTCCTGTCTCGCAGTATTGTTATTAAAGGCTTGTCAGTAAAAATTACCTCACTGATCAGTTTTTTAACCCCGATTTTACGGTTTTACGGTGATTTGATTTAAGCAAAACGTGCTTCAAGATTAATACTTTCTAAGTCCGGTTTTCATCATTGTGAATTCTTGTATAACTCTCATGCAGTGTAATTTAGCCGTAGGTTTTTAAAACGGGAAAAAGCATTTTTACAATGAAGCGTTTACTCTGGATATTAATTTTTATTTCAGGATTTTTTTCTGCCTATGCTCAAAAAAGCAAGGACAGTGGAATCGTGTCTGAAAGCCCGATTAATATTCCAACTGATGAGGTAAATGATATTTTTGTTAAACCAAGAGTGTTTTCGCCTCAGTTGAAATCGGGTCAAACAAACAACCTGAATTTTGAGGTTACTTATGTCGGTTTCCCGGAAGAGGCGAAACAAGCTTTTGAATATGCACTCTCTATTTGGGGAAATTTTTTCACTTCCACAGTACCTGTAAAAGTATTGGCAAACTGGGAATCGTTAGACGGAAACGTTTTGGCGTTGGCCCGTCCTTCTACTTTTCATATAAATTTTGAAGGTGCCTTGTTGCCCGATGTTTACTATCCGGTTGCATTAGCCGAAAAGCTGTCTGGCGAAAATAAAAACGGAGGCGAAGCTGATATCATTTGCAGTTTCAATAAAAATTATGCCTGGTATTTTGGTACCGACGGCAACACTCCTTCCACAAAATACGATTTTGTTTCATCAGTTTTACACGAAATTGCGCATGGTCTGGGATTTTCAGGTTTCTTTAAAACCAACAACGGGAAAGGATATTTCAACAACAGCAACAATTTGCCCAGTGTGTATGATTATTTTGTGTTTAATGCATTGGAGCAACAACTTTCTGACAATTCGGTATTTAACAGACCATCCAATGATCTTTATAAAGAGCTTACATCCGATAATTTAAAATTTCATTCGACAGCAATTACTGACGACCCGATTTACGCGCCCACAACCTGGAACAACGGCGCAAGTATTTACCACCTGGAGCTGGGCAGCGGCATGATGGATGCGTACGCAAACCGTGGCGAAGCGATTCATGATCCGGAAGAGGCAACCCTTGAAATTTTATCGGAAATTGGTTGGAAGTCAATACTATTCGATTTTGACAAGTTGAAAGATATTGAACAGCCAACAGCTGAAATTCCTGTTGAAATTGGCGTTTTTGCCGATTTCGATATTTCGGGCACAACAATGGAAGTTGTTTATTCAACAGATTATTTTGCAACTTCTGATTCTGCTGATTTGAATTCTATCTCATCGCCAAATAAATTTACGGGGGCCATGCAAACTGGTTCTTTCCGGGGTAACCTTCAGTATTATTTTAAAATGGTTACTGATGAAGGCAAAACTTACAATTATCCTTCCAGGGCACCTGAGAAAAAATTCGCGCTACGCATCGGTCCCGACTTTTTTGCCCCTTCAGTTGTACACAACCCTGTGAAAATTATTTCCAAAAACCATCCGGTGGTTGAACTGTCAGCTTTGGCTGACGATAACCTGGGCATTAAATCAGTGAAAATCGAGTACAAAGTGAATGGCGAGTTACAGGAACCGGTTACCCTCGAAAATAATGAGGGCGATATATATAAATGTTTACTCGATTTAAAAGCGCAACCGCTGAATGGTGATGTTGTTGAGTACCGGATTATTGCAGAAGATAAATCAGCAAGAGGAAATAAAAAGATAGTTCCGTCTTCTGGTTTTTACACCGCCGCTTTGTTTCGGCCCAACCAGCCGGTTCGTTCTTATTCAACTGATTTTGAAGATGCTTTGGAAGATTTCTCCACTGCCGATTTTTCAATATCTAAGTCCACTGGGTTTTACAGCAATATTCTTCATACCCGGAATCCTTATCCGGTTTCGGAAGTTGAAGGAGAAAAATACAACCTGGTTGCCAATCTGAAATACCCGGTTATTTTGGAAGAAAACGGAGAAATGACATTTGACGAGGTGGTTTTGGTAGAACCCGGAGAAACTAACACTGCCTACACCGATGAAATGTTTTGGGACTATGTAATTATTGAAGGAAGCAAAGATAACGGCTCCACTTGGGTGCCGCTTAAAAATGGCTACGATTCGGGTGATGAAACGAGTTGGCAAGAAGCGTTTGAAAGCAGCCTGACCAATAATACATCGGCTGCAAACGCCAACGAAGATATGTTTTTGAAACATACTATTAACCTGACCCTGAACACTGCTTTTTCAGCCGGCGATACTGTTTTATTCCGCTTCCGCCTGGCATCCGATAATTCAGGTAGCGGATGGGGATGGGCTATCGATAATCTTGAAATACAGAAAGGTTTTACAACGGGCAGTGATGATTTGGTTGCCGAAACGGAAATCAATGTTTATCCAAATCCGTTTTCCGGTAGTTTTTATGTTGACTGTTCGGGAGTTGAAAACCTGAATGAAGTTGACATTTTAGTTACCGATATGTTCGGAAAAACGGTGTATGCAGAAAAAAGTGTCGAAGCTTTTTATGCTGATAAGAAGCAGGTTGACTTTTCAGACAAAGCACCGGGAATTTACCTGGTTAATATTAGCGATGGAAATAGAATAATATCAACAAATAAAATTATTAAAAATTAGAATTATGGAAACACTATTAGCAATTGCACTTGTTGCCGCATTTGGCGGCTTTATGGTTTCTCTGGCAGTGATGGTAAAACTGGTATTTGGGAAAAGGAATTAGTTTACAGTTAGTTTTTAGTTTTACAACAATGGTACCCGGCATTTGCTTTTCACTAAGCTGATGCCGGGTTTTTTGTTTTTAAAACAGCTCCGCATTTTTACTTCATCCCAATCCTCACTATCTTACTGGCTTTTATTAAACTTTTTGCCCGAAGGCTGGTCAAAAAAAGAATTGAGAATAAATGTATGAAGATTAATGCTGTTTTTTCAAAAATAGTGTACTGGTTAAAAACTTCCGAAATGTTTGCCAGGCCCTCAAAGCAATTGCCGGGGCAGTGGAATTTATTCGAGTATTACACTGAGCCGGGGAAAGAACTTATTCATAAACAGGAAGAACAGTTAAAAGAAGAACAGCTTTTTTTGAGGCTTGAATTTTCAGAAAATGCGGATTTCAGTTATGAAACCAATTTGCCGATAAATTTTATTGCAGAGGAGGGAAATTTAACCTGGAGTATTGCAAAAAATTTTATCACCCTCATTCATCGGGATGATTTCAGAAAAAACCAGGAATTTCAGTTTGCCATCGAAAATGGAGTGCTGAAAATTTTGAAAAAAGACACCTTCGGAAAAATAATATTGTTTGGATTCTTCAGGAAAAAAGTTGCTGTAAAATAGAGTTCCCCCTGAAGTGTGTAAACCGGTTGTTGCTCAATTTTGTGGGGCGGTAATTTTTAAATTATTGATGTATTCCTGTTCATTCTGCCCAGTACATCCTGTCATAATATAAATCACAATGTAAACTGCTTAAAATAACGGATGC
Source organism: Tangfeifania diversioriginum (assembly GCF_900141875.1). Lineage (GTDB taxonomy): Bacteria > Bacteroidota > Bacteroidia > Bacteroidales > Prolixibacteraceae > Tangfeifania > Tangfeifania diversioriginum. The sequence continues at coordinate 87,295 of NZ_FQZE01000002.1, forward strand.
TTCATTTTTTAGGGATGACAATATAAAAATATCCTGACAGGGATTTATGTTGAGATACTTACCATCTTCCGTTTCCAAACCTCGGATTTACAATGTTGTTGTAAATGGAGCCGAAAGTGTAGGACAATTCAATACCGCCATCAACACTGTAAGCCGTAGCCATTTCTTGTAGCTGCAACAGAATGTCGGCTTCCGAAAGTTCGCCCCGAACCAGCGAGAGCTGATCGTGAATCCGTGCTATTCCTCCAAAAACACTTAGTTCCAATCCTTTCATGAGCCTCACTTCAATATCTCCCCAAAGTTCCAGCCGGTTTTTCGAAAAATCATGAAGGTAGTTGGAACCTTCGAGCGAGATATTTATTGAGCCCCATTTTTCCTGAACCCGGTAAGCTACCTGTAACTGATGCTGGGCGAGGTTTTCTTTCATTTTTGCGTAAATTGTGGTATCGTTATATTGGTTTAACGAAGCTCCGATTCCGTATAAAAACCGCAATTGCCGGTGTGTCGATTCCGAATAGGGGAAAAGGTTGTATTCCAGCGACGGGAAAATATCACTTCTGAATTTAATATTGCTAAAAGAGGAAGTGAGGAAATCGAGCCTCATTCCTGCCGACCAGTGCTGGCCTAAACTGTATGCTACCAGGTTTTCCAATTCGACTTCTGTTTTGTCTTTAACAAAGGTCTCATTATCATACGTATATTTTGTCTTGCTTAACCGGTGATCAAATTCAACTTCAATTTTCCACTCTTCGGTAATTTTGTTGGCGTTGAATGAATTCCTAAACGAAAATTCTTTATAGGATTCTTCGGATTCAAAACGCGGACTCGTTTCAATTTCAAAAATCCAGTAGTTCCATTTATCAACCATGGTTTCAATTTCGGCATCACCATCATATTCAATGTTAATTTCTTTATGCGAGGGTGTTTTTGCCACGTAACGCATCAAACCCATTTTTATCATGCTGGTGCGGCCGGTCCTTATTTCATCGTCGGTATCGTTTGGCCCCGATGTGTAAACGAGCGTATCTTTCATCGCCTCAAATTTTCCCTGGCCGTTAAAAAAATAAGAATATTCGCGGCCGCCACTCCCTGTGTTCTGTCTTGTTTCGCGAATGTAAAGCTGTGCATCTCTTACGTCCCGAACATAATTTACATAAGGAATTTCCCTCCGGATGTGGTCCATGTCGCATCGTTCACAATCAATAAAAACCTGGACGGCATTTTCCCGGATATTTTGTGTGGTGTCTTGGGCAATTGAATTGTTAAGCGTAAAAATTAAAACGGAGATTAGAATAAAAACTATTCTGTTTTTCTTAATCATTCTATTTGGTTTTTTTAATAAGACCCGCGGCGAACAACTAAGTTTAATTCAAAGGATTATTTATACTAATTCTTAATTAGTTGGTTTGTTGTGATTTATACACGTCGAGTGCAGCAGGAAATGGCTGCAGCGCGCGTTCAAAAATTCCCAAGGAGAAGGCAATTGTAAGGCCGTAATTGGTAATTGGCACCCCGGCCTGCCGTGCTTTCATAATGCGGCTGAGCATAGCACGGCGGTTCCACATGCAGGCACCACAGTGAATAATGATTTTATATTCTGAAATAGTTGGAGGAAAATCGTGTCCCCGCACACTGTCGATTTGCAGCTTACCTCCCACGTATTGGGTAAGCCAGCGGGGAATTTTTACCGTTCCTATATCTTCACCAATCGGGTGATGTGAGCAGGCTTCGGCAATTAAAATCTTGTCGCCGGCTTTCAGGTTATCGATGGCCATGGCGCCCCGCACCATTTCGGGTAAATCGCCCTGGAAACGTGCGAAAAGAATGGAAAAAGAAGTCAAAGGTATTTCGGGAGGAGTGTCGGCGGCAACTTTTAAAAATGCCTGCGAGTCGGTAACCACAAGCTTTGGCGGCTTGTTCATAATTGAAAGTGCCTGGCGTAGTTCACGTTCTTTTACCACCATGCAAAACGAATCGTAATCGAGCAAATCGCGAATGCTCTGGACCTGTGGCAAAATTAGCCGTCCTTTGGGAGCTTCCTTGTCGATGGGAACGACTAAAACTGCCGCTTCGCCAGGGCCAACCAGGTCGGCCAAAATGCTTGGACGGTTGATAAAGTCTGCCGGAGCTGATTTCAACAGTAATTGCCGGAGGTCTAAAATTCCATCTCCTTCGGTAGCTGAAGTATAAATATATTTGATTTTCAGGTTGTCCAGTTCGGAAATAATATCAATTTGTTCGGTGTATTTATCTATTTTGTTGAAAACAATGATGAATGGAATTTCTCTCTTTTTGAATTCCTCCATCAGCTGTAGTTCATAATTGCCCCAGTCAGAAAAATTGGTAATGATAACCCCCAGATCGGTGCGGTCGAAAACGGCCAGTGTTTTGGTTACTCGTTTGCCGCCTATATCACCGGCATCGTCAATTCCGGCAGTGTCTATAAACAAAACGGGGCCAAGAGGAAGTAACTCCATTGGTTTCTCCACCGGATCGGTGGTGGTACCTGCTACCTCAGAAACTATGGAAACATCCTGATGAGTTAGTGCGTTCAGAATACTCGATTTCCCTGCATTCCGTTTTCCGAAAATTCCAATGTGTAGCCGAAACGTTTTTGGTGCCCTCATTTACCTGTTTTTGAAACAGGCAAAGTACAAATTCCAAAGCATATTGCCAACAGTAACAAAAAAAAGCCGCTCGCTTTTGCGAACGGCTTTTAATTCCGTTTAAATATATTGATTTCTCTCAACTATTTTGTGTCGGCTGAGGCTGTAGCTGTCTTTTCTTTACCAGCACATCCTTCAGCTTTTGCCTCTGCTTTGCTTCCTGAACAACCGTCGGCTTTAGCTTCACTTTTTGCTTCACTTCCGGCACATCCTTCAGCTTTTGCTTCCGATTTTGAAGCTTCTGCTTTTGGTGCTTTTTCAGCTTCCGCAGTTTTGCTGTCACCTTTGTCGGCAACTACAGTTACTTTGTCTTTCTCATCGTCAGTTACTGTTGCGCTTGCGGTTGATACTGACAAACCGTAAGCCATAACTAATGCAAATACAAACAATACTTTTTTCATAATTTCTAAATTTTTGAGTTATACAATTCTAATTCTTCTTCTTTGTTAATATAATTTAGATTCAATATTAAGAACTTAATAAATTAACTCCAAAAAATATTAATACTTTTTTATCTTATTATTGGAAATATTATTTAATTGTTTGATTTTTAGTTGTGTGTGTTTTGGTTGAAAAGTAGCGTACTAATTTCCTAACTTGTTTACGGACTCCGGAGTTGTCAAATCTTCAAATTCTTTGTTCGAAATTACACCCGATTTTACTGCTGCTTCTTTTATTGAGGTTTTTTCGTTTTGAGCAATTTCCGCAATTTTTGTCGTCATCGAATAGCCAATTTTGGGAACGAGGGCGGTTAAAGTTGCAGTAGAATTTTCTACATTTTTTTTGCAAATTTTCTGATTAGCGGTAATTCCAAGAACACATTTTATTTTGAAAATTTTACATGCATTGTCGAGCAATGATAAATTTTCAGGCAAAGTGTGTGCGATAAGCGGCATAAACTGGTTCAGTTCGAGATTACCAGCGCTACAGGCCTGTGTAAGGATTTGGTCATTACCCATGACAAGCAAAGCTGCCTGGGCCACTGCTTCTGGAATTACAGGATTCACTTTGCCGGGCATAATAGAAGAGCCTGCCTGTCGGGGGGGGAGGTTAATTTCGTTGAATCCGGCATCCGGGCCGCTGCTCATCAGCCGCAGGTCGTTGCTTATTTTGTAAAGGTTCGAAGCACAGGCTTTTAAAATTCCCGAAACTTCCACAAAAACATCGGTATTTTGGGTGCCATCGATAAGGTTTTCACTGCGAGCCAACCCAATTCCGGTATTTTCACGCAGCTGGTCGGTCACTCTAAAGATAAATTTTTTTGGTGCCCCCAGCCCGGTTCCGATTGCCGTACCACCGAGGTTCACAACCCGCAGCCGTTCCTCGCATTTGTAAATACGCCAGCGATCGCGGTTAAAGGCTTCAGCATAGGCGCTCATTTCACGGCCTAAAGTGGTCAAAACTGCATCTTGTAACTGGGTACGGCCAATTTTCACGATGTGCGAAAATTTTTTCTCTTTTTGCTGAAATGCTTCCTGGAGTTCGAGCACACTTTGTTCGAGCAATCGAAGCAAACGAATGGCCGCAACTTTCAGAGCGGTGGGATAAGTATCGTTTGTAGATTGGTGCAGGTTGATGTCGTCGAGCGGTGAAACGATATCGTAGTTTCCAGGTTTTTTCCCAAGAATCTGCAGCGCCCGGTTAGCAATCACTTCGTTCACATTCATGTTGGTGGAAGTTCCGGCACCGCCTTGCAGTGCATCAACAAGTATGTGTTCAGAAAGCAAACCCTGGCTCATTTCGAAACAAGTTTTTTCAATGGCCTCTGCTTTTTCAGGATTTTCTTTCCAAAAACCAAGTTGCGTATTTGTTTGCGCGCAAGCCAGTTTTACTTCACCATAAGCTTTAATCAGTTCAGGGTGAATGGTTTTTCCTGATAGCGGAAAATTTTCAACTGCCCGTGCAGTGTGTATTCCCCAAAGTGCATCAGCGGGGATTTGTTTTTGGCCGAGGAAATCAGTTTCGTTTCTGTGAATCATGGTTAGGAGATTTGTCCTTTTTTTAAATCTTCAACAGGGAATATCATGTCATAATCATTCCAGTTAATGTTCCCGTCTACAATTTCAAAATTTCTAAAATTAGTTTTATCAAGGTATTTTTTTATTGCAGGATGTTGTGAGTTTTTTAAGAATGACTCAAAATCAACAATTGTTTTAGTTTCGTCATTAAATGTAATTTGGAGTTTATAGTTATCCAATATAACAGTACCAGTAACTGCAATTTTTATCTGATAATCTACAATTGGTTCTTCAACTATTTTCATTTTAATCGCTTTGTTACTCTTTCAAATGGAATTTCCTTATGTAGTACAAAATACTGTATCCATTTTTCAACAATATTGTCTCCGTAAACTTCCAAAAAATCTCTGAAATTTTGAATATCACTTTTTGAAAGTGGCATTCGACCTTTCACTTGTTTTAAAATTATCTTTTCAATTTTACCATCGACAATAGTAAATTCTGCTCTGATTTCATTTTCTCCTCTTTTAGCATGAACATGGATTGGCTCATGTTCATTTGAATAAAAGAAAATCAAAATTCCTAAATACTCATAGATCTTTGGCATTTCATAAAATTAAGAAACCTTTTGAATATTATCAATATTTTACTGACAGCTTCTGTCTTCCAACTTCCGACTTCCTTCTTCAACAATACACATCATCTCTTCCGGCTTCCACGCGTTTTACCAGTTTTTCGGCGCGTTGTTTTGCCAGTCCGTCCATTCCGGCAATGGTTTCTCTGATTAGCCGGTTCCCGATTTCAGTGGTTTCGGGTGTCGCATAATTTTGCAGGTATTCTTTAAATGACGACAAGCCGTTGGGTGCGCAGTGCAGTTTAATGTCCCCCGGTTTGGCCAGGTCCATAAAATCCTGACCGGTGCGGCCAAGCCGGTAACAGGCGGTGCAGAACGAAGGAATGTAGCCCATTTTTGCCACATCTTGAATTACTTCATCGAGCGGACGGTGATCGCCTAAACTGAACTGGCCTGAAGGATCGTCCTCATCTTCCTCATGTTCGTAACCTCCCGGGTTTGTGCGGCTGCCGGCTGAAATCTGGCTTACGCCCAGCGCAAACGTTTCGCGGCGCATTTTTGCTGTTTCGCGCGTTGACATGATGATGCCGGTATATGGAACTGCCAGCCGGAGTATAGCCACAATTTTCCGGAAATCGATGTCCGAAACCGGGAAGGGTGGGTGAGCAGCCAGGTCGCTTCCGGTGGCCGGTTCCAGTCGCGGAACACTGATGGTGTGCGGCCCCACGCCAAATTGTTTCTCCAGCTCGCGGATGTGTTGCATCATCGCCAAAATTTCAAAACGGTAATCGAATAACCCGAAAAGCACGCCAATTCCCAGATCGTCAATGCCGGCTTCCATGGCCCGGTGCAACGACCAGGCACGCCAGTTGTAATCGCGTTTTTTGCCGCCCAAATGAACTTTTTTGTAGGTTTCGCGGTGATACGTTTCCTGGAAAATTTGGTAAGTTCCGATGTTGGCTTTTTTCAGTTCCACGAATTCCTCGGTTGAAAGCGGTGCGATGTTCACATTTACCCGGCGAATTTCGCCATGCTCCGATTTCACTTCGTAAATTGTTTTAATTGAATCGAGAACATACTGAAATCCTTGATTTGGATAGGATTCACCGGCCACCATTAAAATTCGTTTATGCCCATGGTTGATAAGCACCTCCACCTCTTTGGCAATTTGTTCCTGCGTAAGTGCATTGCGCACAATGTCTTTGTTGGTGGCCCTGAACGCGCAGTACAAACACTCGTTGGAGCAGAGATTGGAAATATAGAGCGGGGCAAACAAAACAAGCCGTTTCCCGTAGATGGTTTCTTTCACCTGGTTGGCAGTGTCGAAAAGTTCGCCGAGCAAAACCGGATCGCTGATATTCGTGAGCGCGGCCACATCTTCCATGTCGAGGCCTTTCATCTCGGCAGCTTTGGCCAAAATTTCCCTGATTTTGTAACTATCGGCAGTTTTATGGGCATTGAGCACATCCCACACTTTTTGTTCGTTTATAAAATCGGCTGGTACATTATACATTGTTCTGTTATTTTAAGTTGTTTTTTCGTTTCATATTTTAGATTCAATACTGAATACTGTGACAGATCACTGCGACTTACTTCTTTGCTAATCCTGATTTGACTGAAACTCCATTGACACGACCGAGTTTCCCGGTCAAAACGCCCACTTCATCAGTGGTGGCATCTATTACAAGTGTAATTACCGATGTATTTCCTTTGGCATTGGGCAGCCCGGTGCGTGCCAAAATAAGTCCGGCGTGTTCACTCAGAACATCATTTACAATGCCCGAACACTTTTCGCGGTTGTCTATAATGACTCCGACAAAACCCAGTCGTTTCTGACTTTCAGTCATGTCCTAAAATTTTATGCGGGAAGAAAGTTGGGGAAGTTTCAAAGCAATGACGGACTAATCCTGTTTATTCATCCATAATCCTTCATCTTTTATTCTTCGTCTTCTTTCCCTAAGGTCAGCTTTGCCTTCCCGCAGGATTCAGTTTCAAATGTAAAAGTTTCTTTTTCAAATAAAGAAGAGAAATGGGGGCAATTTTTATGTTATTCAGTATGTTTTAGCTTTTTATAACAATCATTGGTATAGAATTTTAATTCTGCGATACCGCAATATTTTTTGAATCTACAGGTTTCCCGTCAATGAGCAGAGTGAGCCTGTAAACTCCCGGTCTGATGGCAGCATAATCGGTCAAATCAAACTTAATCCTGATGTATCCGTCATCAGTGTAATGCACTTCAACTTCATCCATTTTATGTCCGAGATTATCGAATAAAAGCAGCGCAATCCTGCTTTCTTTATCTGCTTCCTGAATGTTGAGCCACACTTTGAATTTTTCAGAAGCAGGGTTCGGATACACCTGGTCGATGGTAGATCTGTTCTCAGCCACTTGCTGTTCCCCGCCAAATCTTTTAAAAGCATCTGCTGAATATAAAGCAGAAGTATAGCCTCCACCTCCGTAACTACCCACAGCAAGGTCACTTACTCCGGCGGGAAGCGGCAATGGTTGTGTAACTGTTGCGGTTGAATCTCCAGTGTTGCGGATGAGCGAATCGATGGCTATAAAAGAGGTATAGCGGGTGAGCAGGTTGTATTTCAATCCGAGTTCGATGATTTCTTCTTTAACTGCTTCATCCTGTTCGCCGTATTGGTTGAGCTGGCCGTAATCGTCGAGGCGCTGAATTACATGGCGCGCCCACAAATATTTGAGTGCTGAATTTTGTTCCGAAGGCAGATAATTGTTTACATACAGTTTTTGATGAAAATCGTGATTGCCTGATAAACCGCTGATTTCGAATGAACCCTGCGGTGTGCCTTCATATTTACCGAAAATCAGAATGGGCCGCTCGGCAAAAACATCGGGCACAGTTGGTGGTTCCACGCTGTTTACCTGGAAATTATTGAAATCGACATCGATGTTTGTGAGAACAGGCGACTGGATATATTTTCGAAATTTTTCGGCTTTTAGCGGCGCTTCTTCCTGGTTGAGAATGACAAACGGTTCGCCCATCCCCACGCGGGCCAGTCCTTCAATCAGGTAGCGGTTTACCGAACTCCCGATACCGAATGCAAAAACATTGGCCTCCGACAAACTGTTGCGAATGAGTGAGAAAGCTTCTTTTTCAATGGTCACATAACCGTCGGTAACCACCACAAAAGTGCGCGAATAATTTTCCGTTCCCTTCAGTGCAAATGCCTTTTTAAGTGCTGCCAGCATATTGGTTCCGCCACTGCCTTGCTTGTTGCTAATCATATCCAGTGCTTTGTCGATGTTTTCCTGGCTGGCATCAAGCGAAGTTTCCGACAATACCTGCGAACCGCCGGCAAAACACATCACATTAAATTTGTCGGTTGGTTTCAGGTTCGAGATCAAATCGGTCAGCACTGTTTTTGAAATGCTGATGGGGAAACCGTTCATTGAGCCCGAAACATCCATGATGAAAACATATTCACGCGGCGGAATTTCATTTTCATAAACCTGCCGGGGAGGCTGTACCATCGTCAGGAAGAAGTTTTCTTTCTCCCCTTCATAAAGTAGCATTCCCGATTCCAGCCGGTCGGAAGAAAGCTGGTAATTCAGCACAAAATCTTTATTCCCCGATTTTTTTGCCTCTTCAGGAAGCGAACAGGTTGCAGAATTTTGCGAGGGAAAATCAATTTCCAGCGTTTCATGCGACGGTGACTCAACCGATTGAATTTTCATGCCGGCATTCAAATTCACGTCGATGTCGAAATCGTACAGCGGTGCCTCTCCTTCATGGGTATAAGGAATTTCAACCCAGGAGCTGTCTTCGTCGGCCGAGATTTCGGCATAGCGCGGACCAACAACCGTTGGATAGACAAATTTATAAATTCCTTCTTCCGGAGTAATCAGCTCCACATATTTCATTTCAACATTGATGGTATCACCGGGCATAATATTCGCCACATTCATCTGGAAAACATTCGGGCGCTGTTGTTCGAGCAGCGAGGTGGTTTTTCCTTCTTCTTTCGCCTCTTCGTATTCTTCGCGTGCCTGCTCCGCTTCCCTGATTTTTGCAATGAGAATGCGGTCGCCAATTTCCATTTGCATCGCGTAAACCGCCGCTTTTGTGGAAGCCGGGAATACATAAATGGCCTCCAGTGGCACCTGGCCGGTGTTGCAGTAAGTTTGGCGAACTGTTACATCGGCCATTACGCCGCTGATATTTACTTTGGCAGTCGTCGATTTCAGCGGAAGCTGATCTACATTATCATCAGTACCTTTTACAAAAAAGTAAGGCGATAGTGTTTTATCTTCTTCTTGTTGTTCCTGTGCTTGTGAAATAATGGAGAGAAACGATGCGAAAACAATTAAGAGAACTGTTTCCATTTTTGAAGGAGAGTAAAGTGATTTCATAACGCTGAGATTTTAGTTGTTGGAAGGTAGATGCAGGCAGACCGGAATTGGTTGCGTGAAAGAAATAAATATTTTAAGTATTTGTTTATTTTACCGTGGGAAACGGGAATGATTTCTAAATTTCCGGAAAATTTTTTTGTGAAATTTTGTGTTTTAGTGTCTTGCGCCGAAGGCATCACTATGTGAGTGGCAAAATGAATATGTCACGAAAATGGTTAAATTTCCCCGCGCTTCAATTTTTCAAACGGCGATGTTTTTCTGTTTTTAAAACCGTGAATCGATATCGCAATAAACAAAATGGCAGAAGCTGCAAGTGCTGCAATTACAATTTCCTGATTGATTTGCCACTGTTTCATGGCAATGGCTATCAGCGCCCAGATTCCAACCACCGCTGCTTCGCGCATATTTCGGGTTTTTATCAAAAAGAGATAAATTAGAGTGGCTGCAACAATCATAATAATTGCCCATACTTCTGCTGAAATAAATCCGCCTTGCCAGCCAGTGCTTACCAGGAATACCGAAATATTGGCCACGGTGGCAACAATAATCCAGCCCAGGTAAATACAAATGGGCCACCAAACAAAAGCAATTTTCCGCACGGACGCAACCCAAATTTCGAGCCGCAGGCGGATGGTCAGCATGATGAGTGAAAGCAGCAAAACCAGTATCAGCAACACGGAAAGTCCCATTTGTTCGTTGAGCCAGGCGACTATCCAAAATCCGTTGGCCATATTTCCAAGCGCAAACCACCAGCCGGCTTGTTTAAACTCCCGATCTTCTTTTCGATTGAACCAGGCAAACCACTGGTAAGCTACAAAAGCAATCAGCATTAAATAAATGATGCCCCAAATGGCAAATGCATAACCAGCCGGGGTAAAAAGTGTTTCGTATTTCGCACTGACTTCGCCCACTGTAGTCCCGCTAAAAAGCTGGCTTCCCTGCAGCGAATTCATAATTAGTGCAAAAATCAGTGTGATGGTATTGACAAGCAGTAAACTGATTCTTTTCATAAAATTTGATTATTGGTTTTTTTACTTTTTGAAACGAATGTTTTTGGTTTATGTTCATTTAAATTAACTGGAATCCCGCAGATTTCGCAGATGAACGCTGATTTATTACTTTTCTGCTAAAATCTGCGAAATCAGCGGGAGATTTTCTTATGGTTATTCTGAATGGTATTTTGTAAAATATTAAATTGCTCCATCATAAAAATCCTGCTGAAAGTAACTATTTTTGGGTTCATGGAATTGAGCAACCTTTTATCAAAAACTGAATTTGCCCACGAGGAGCTGGCGTTTTTGCTGAGTCTGAAAGGAGAAGAACGTCAGGCTTTGTGGAAGAAAGCAGCGGAGGTGAAAAATGCCGTGGTGGGTTCCAACGTTTATTTCCGCGGACTGGTTGAGTTTTCGAATATCTGCTCAAAAGATTGCTTGTACTGCGGCATACGCAAAAGCAATGAAAAAGTGGTGCGCTACAAAGCCACCGACGATGAAATCCTCGATTCTTGCCGGTTTGCGTGGGAAAACCGTTTTGGCTCGGTGGTACTGCAGTCGGGCGAACTGTCGTCGCCTGCGTTTGTAAAGCGCGTGGATAATCTGCTGAAAAAGATAAAGCAGCTTTCGAACAACGAACTGGGCATTACACTGAGTTGTGGCGAACAAACCCTTGAAACGTATCGCCGTTGGTTCGAGAGTGGCGCGCACCGTTACCTGTTGCGCATCGAGGCATCGAACCGCGAACTGTACTACAAAATTCATCCGGACACGCCCGCTCACTCTTTTGAAAAACGGGTGGAAGCGCTGCAGTTTTTGCGCGAAACCGGCTACCAGGTGGGGACAGGCGTGATGATTGGTCTGCCGTTTCAAACACTGGATGATTTGGCCGGCGACCTTCTCTTTTTCAAAAAAATGGACATCGACATGTGTGGAATGGGCCCCTACATCGAACATGAACACACCCCCCTTTTTGCACACCGCTATTTTCTCCAAACCAAGCAGGAAAGGTTTGAATTGGCACTGAACATGATTGCTGCCTTGCGCCTGCTGATGCCCGACATCAACATTGCGGCAGCTACGGCGTTAGAAGCCATTGACCCCAATGGAAGGAAAAAAGCCTTGAAGGTTGGAGCCAACATAATTATGCCAAATTTAACACCATGTGATTACAGGAAAGAATATTTTTTGTACGAAGACAAACCTGTACTTCTTGAAAACTCTGTTGAATCACTTAATGAACTGAAATCAAATATTATCGATGTCGGTTTTGAAATTGGTAAGGGCGAATGGGGAGACTCCAAACATTTCCGTCATCGAAAAAACAAACCCTAAGGGTTTTTGATATAGTTTAGTCATACTCTCACTTCGAGTGAGGGTATGACTTGGTTGAAACTCATTTCACTTCCGAAATCTTAACAGCCCAGGCCAAATCGCAGGGTAAATTATTACGGATTTTTCGCGGGATGAAAATTTTTACGCCTTCACCGGTATTTTCCCATTTCAGGTTGCCGCGGGCGCCAAGCATGCTGAGTTTGGCATTGTCGGCGGCAAAAATGCCTTTTACGGTGAATGATTCCGGCAACCCATTAGCGAGGGGCTCACTCGAAGTGAGGCCCTCGCTTTGCCCTTGTTCAAGGTAAATGGCATACACTTCTTTGGTATCTTTTTTCTGCGTGAGGCAGATATTGTCGGTTTTAAACGGCTCTATGGCGCGGGTGGAATAAATGGCTTCACCGTTCACTTTTATCCAGGCGCCCATGGCGGCCAGCAGTTCATAGGCACCCTGAGGCCAGGTTCCGTCAGGTCCCGGCCCGATGTTGTAAAGGAGGTTTCCACCTTTGGCTACAATGTCCACGAGCATGTGGATGGCCTGTTTCGGTGTCATAAACTCCGGGTTGGGCACCCACGACCAGCCGCCGCCGGCAATAATACACGATTCCCACGGGTAGGGGAGTTGTGTTTCGGGCACGCGATTTTCAGGTGTCAGGTAGTTTTGGTTGGGGCCGCGCACTGCCCGGTCAACCACAATCAGCCCGGGTTGTTTTTCGCGCGCTTTGGCGGCCAGTTCATCCATGCGAATGTCCTGATTCACCACCCGGTTTTTAATGAATCCCGAAGAAACACCTTCGGCTTTATGAGCGTAAGCCTCCTCGAGCATCGGTGCAGGTTTTTTGGCTACCCAGCCACCGTCGAGCCACAAAATGTCGATGTCTCCGTAATCAGTCATCAGCTCCATAATCTGGTTGTGGGTGAAATCCACGTATTTTTCCCACTTTTCAGGATAGAGTTCCGGATCGTAGTTTACGTTCCTGTCAAGTGGCGGAAATTTCGGGTCCCAGTAATTTTCGTGATTCCAGTCGGGTTTCGAAAAATAGGCGCCCGCCCACATATCTTTTGCCCGGAAAGCGTCGAAAATTTCTTTTGCCACGTTGGCGCGCGGATTGGTGCTGAACGGACTCTCTTCGTCAGTGATTTTGTAGTCGGTGTATTTCGAGTCGAACATGCAAAATCCATCGTGGTGCTTGGTAGTGAAGACTACGTATTTCATCCCGGCATCGCTCGCAGCTTCTGCCCATTTGTCGGGATTGAAATTCACCGGGTTGAACGACAGTTTCAGGTTTTCGTACTCTTTTTTGTAGGTGAAATAATCATCGGGATTGGAACCTTTTTTACGTTCGCACCAGCCATAATCTTCGGGGCAAATGCTCCACGATTCCACAATTCCCCACTGACTGTAGGAACCCCAGTGCATCAGCAAACCGAATTTCAGATCCTGCCACTCTTCCAGTTTTTGCAGTACTTTTTCATCCTCCGGCCACTCATACCCGGTTACTTCGTGTTCGTACTGTGCCTGCGAAATCAGCACAAAAAGAACGGGAATTATAAAAATTAACTTTTTCATTTTTTATTGATTTTTGATATTTAGAGACGCATAATTATGCGTCTGTACAACGTTTCCCATTTATTCTGAAACATTTCCTACAATTCGCCGGCCGTGAAATTCTGTTGCGCCGGTCAGTTGTTGCAATTCTTCCACATTTTTATCGGTCACTTTTCCGGCAATCATGATGATGGGATTTCCTTCAGCAGTTTGCAGCATTTTTCTCAGGGTTTCCAGTCCTTCTCTGGCAGTTGGTTTTCCGCCCGAGGTCAGGATTCGTTTAATGCCGCTGGTTTTTTTCAGTGCTTCCACACCTTCCACCGGATTTTCCAACTCGTCAATGGCCTTATGAAATGTTACCGGCATCGGATGTGCGTAATCAGCCAATATCCGTGTATTCTCCATATCGATTTTATTGTCCGCAGTCAGCAATCCGAAAACCGCGCCCGCTGCACCTGCCTGTTTTGCGTGGTCGATGTCAGTTTTCATTTGGTCGATTTCATCTTCGGTATGAATAAAATTTCCTGCCCGGGGGCGAATCATCACCATTACAGGGATTTTTAGCGCAGCACATGTTTTTTGCATCAACTCCGGCGATGGCGTCAGTCCGTCGTTTGCCAAATCGGAACAAAGCTCGATGCGACTGGCACCTTGCTGTTCAGCTTTTTGCGCTTCTTCAAAAGTTTCTACACACGTTTCTTTTATCATTTTACTTGTTTTTATTCAAAGATACTTTATTCACAAGTTTCTGATTCGGAGATCAATTATATTCTTAAAATTTTAGAAAGACAGGTTACTTTATAAAACAGTTATTCCTTATATTTCATGAATTAAAGGAAGCAATAGAGAAGTTAATATTCTTAGTTTTGTGCTCAATCCTAATTTTACGATGCAGAAAAAAGATTCAACATACAACCTGGTCACCATTTTAGGCCCGACAGCCACAGGGAAAACCGGGCTGGCAGCCAACCTGGCTGCAAAAATTGAGGGAGAAATCATATCTGCCGATTCGCGGCAGGTGTACCGTGGAATGGACTTGGGCACCGGGAAAGACTACGACGATTATTTTGTGGATGGCCGGGAAATTCCATCACATTTGGTGGATATCGAGGAACCGGGCGTGCACTACAATGTATATCGTTTTCAGGCTGATTTTATCAGGGTTTTTGAAGAAATTCAAGAACGTAAAAAAATGCCGGTTTTGTGCGGCGGCAGCGGGTTGTACTTAGAAGCGGTACTGAAAAATTACAAACTCATCCAGGTTCCTCCCAATAAGAAATTGCGAAAAGAGCTGGAAGGAAAGTCGCTGGAGGAACTTACGCAAATTCTGAAAGATTTGAAACCGGAACTCCACAACAAAACCGATGTGGAAACCGACCGGCGGGCCATCCGCGCCATTGAGATTGAAAAGTATTACCGCGAAAATCCTGATGTTGATACGTACTTTCCTGAAATTCAAAGTCTGAATGTCGGCGTAAAATTCGATCGCGATACGCGTCGGCAACGAATTACGGAACGGCTGAAACAGCGTTTGGAAGAAGGTATGATCGACGAAGTGAAAAAATTGCTGGATTCAGGATTAACTCCGGAACAATTGATTTATTACGGGTTGGAATACAAATACCTTACACTGCACCTGACCGGCGAATTGTCGTACGACGAAATGTTCCGGCAGCTTGAAATTGCCATTCATCAGTTTGCCAAACGCCAAATGACCTGGTTCCGCGGCATGGAAAAACGTGGTACAAAAATCCACTGGATTGACGGGCATTTGCCGATGGAGGAGAAGGTGGAGAAGATTATGGATCTGCTTTAGTTTTATCCGTGCAGCAGTTCGATCCACTTGGAGGGTGGTTTGTGTTTACGCTGACAGGTCTGCCGACGCTGTCAGGAGGGAATTCGCATCGCAAGAAAAAACTTGTCAGCATCCTTAGACCTGACAATATTTAAAGCATGGAGTGAAAGGTGTGGAAAGCGCTATAATTATTTGGGAGCAAATTATTCATCAGATGAAAATGGAAAGGAGCTGGCTCTTTTTGCGTTACTTTTCAACCATCTTTTCAATTTCTTCAATAAGAGAAATTACAGAAGGGAAATAGGGTAAAACTTTGTCTTTATCAAAATCAAATAAATCATCGTAATCTCCTTTCTGTCTCCATGTAAATAATTGAGAATAAATTTTGCCGAATTCTTTTTTGATTTTCCCGGTTTTTATAAAGTGTTCTGAGAAATTGTATTTTGCACCGTTATGGGTCGTTGGTTTAAGGTCAGAAGTAAGTAACAGAGCCATTACCGCATAATAGGCTGAGTAATACAATCTGTTAATGGTAGAATTCCATTTCTCTCTTTTAGCAAGAATCTGAGCATCGTCGAGGGTATCCTTTGCCCGGGCAAGTCTGTATTTTATCAGGTCTTGTTTTGTGCCCTTCATTTTATTCGAACTCCTTCATTTTTTACATTTTCATAAAACGGGGTTATGGAATAGTGTGAATTCCAGTCGTTTTTTGAATAGATTAATGGTGAAATTATTTCCCCGGTTTCCAGCTCAATATCATATAGTTCATCCATAATTTTTAACTCAAAATCAAAAGATATATCTGAACTATTTAGCAATATTAATAAATCCCAGTCCGATAATTTATCTGAATTCCCACGTGCTCTCGATCCATATAAATACAGTTCTGCATTCGGCGCATTTCGGCCAACCACCGTTTTAATCTTTTGAAGTATTTGACCCTTTTTGCTCATAAAACAAATATAGTGATTTTTAAATGGGAGTTAAACATTCTTAAGTCTAACTTTTTACAGGAATTGAGGCAGAAAAAGGAATTCTTTACAGATGATCTGGTTCCGCGGTATGGAAAAACGCGGCACTAAAATCCACTGGGTTGACGGGCATTTGCCCATGGAGGAGAAGGTCGACAAGATTGTTGAGTTGCTGTGAGCTTATCCGTCCAGCGGTTTGATCCGCTTGACGGGTAGGAGAAGCAGATTCCCGTGTTCGTGAGAATGACAGTCTTTTTTAATTACCGTTCCTGCCAAACCAATTTTGCCCGGATCAGCTCAACCCCATCATTTTCGCGAACTATACTGCATAGATGATTGGATGCATCAAGTTCCTGTTTTTTTACGGCCAGCCGGTCGGTGGGCATTCCTTCTTTTAAAAAGTTGACTTCAAACTCCACGAGTTCATTTTTCTCGTGAAAATCGAACGCGTAACTGTCGATAATGCGTTCCAGGTAACGTCCGCTGTTAAAATGCTGGTTGATGTCGATTTCGTTAAAACGCACCGGTGAAAAATCGAGCGGTTCTTCCGATTTGGGTGATTTTACCTTTGGGGCGTTGGTGCCAAACACGCTTTCGTTGTATTCGGGGAATTCCTCGAAATTATTTAATCGCACAATTCTTTTGGAGTCGGTGTCCAAAACCAGCCAGCTGCTGGTGGCCTGAATGATGCTGTTGCCTTTTTCATCTGCAAAAATGTAATCGCGGTAACCAAAAAAACCGTCGGTGCCGCGCGACCATGTTTCCAGCGTAAAATCCTCGGTCCACAATGGGCGGCGGTCAATTTTTACCTGCAGGCGCGACAGCACCCAAAATTGACTGTTTTCTTTTAGTTGTTCGTAGCCAAATCCCAAAAGGTTGGCATGTTCCCATGCAATTTCCTGCATCTGGAAAAATATATACGGTGTGGACAGTTTCCCGAACCGGTTAATAAAATAGGATTTGGTGGAAAGATGCTGTTTGTGTTTCATTTTACTTGTTGCTCGTTTCTCGTTACTTATTACTGGTTTTTGGTTCCGGGCTTTCATCTTCCGACTTCCAACTTCCGTCTTCGGTCTTCTGACTTCTCTCTTCCAACTTCTCCAAAACTTTTCTGCAAATTTATTGTTCGATTTTGAAATACAATTGGATTTAACCAATTTTGCACAAAATTTTAAAACAAGTTATGGGTGGAATTAATATAAAAAACCCGGAACAAATTGAGGGAATTCGCAGGAGCAGCCGTCTGGCCGCCGAAACACTCGACTTTGCAGCGCAGTTTGTAAAAGCAGGTGTTCATACTGAATTTATAGATAATAAAATTGAGGAATTCATTGTGGAACACAATGCAGTGCCGGCCACAAAAGGGTACAACGGTTTTCCCAAATCGAGCTGTATTTCGCCCAATGAAATTGTTTGCCATGGCATTCCGTCGGAAAATATGGTTTTGAAGGAAGGTGACATTTTAAACATCGATATCACAACCATTTTGGACGGATATTACGGCGACACCTCGCGCATGTTTACGGTTGGCAATATTTCTCCGCAGGCCGAAAAACTGGTTGACGTAACCAAACACTGTCTCGATTTAGGCATTCAGCAGGTGAAGCCCGGAAACCAGTTTGGCAATATCGGTTTTGTGATTAGTCGCTACGCTAAAGCAAAAGGATTCAGCGTGGTGTATGAGTATTGCGGGCACGGCGTTGGATTGCAGTTTCATGAAGAGCCGCAGGTGGATCACACTTCGCGCCGCAATAAAGGGCCTAAAATGAAACCCGGAATGATTTTCACGATTGAGCCCATGATTAACCAGGGAAGGCCAACCACTTCACTCGATGAATCAGACGGCTGGACGGCCCGCACTATCGATAACAAATTGTCGGCCCAGTTTGAACATACCGTGCTGGTTACCGAAACGGGTTTTGAGGTGCTTACTGATATTCATAACGAGTATCCCAAAACCTGATTTTGAAATTGTAAATTATTCTTTTCCCCTTTAAAAATTTACGCTGATTTCATTGTAAGTTGTCTTGATTTAGTCTAAATAAACTTTGTAGTCTTCCATTTTATTGGTAATTTCACGGGCATTTCGATTTTGAAAAGCAATTTTTTTCAATAAAAAAAGATATTATGAGGTTTTTAACTTTTAATGCCAAAAACTTCAGGGAGATAGAATACATGAAATATGTACCTGAAGAGACCAAAAAAGAAATTGACATTGTTTCGCGGGTTATTCCGTTTAAAACTAACAATTATGTGGTTGACTACCTGATTGACTGGGAAAATTACGCCGACGATCCGGTTTATATTTTAAATTTTCCGAATAAAAATATGCTGCGGCCCGAGCGTTATCAGATGCTTGAACAAGCGATTCGTTCCAATCGGCCACAGGCTGAAATTGACAAAATGATAATGGATATAAGGATGGAGATGAATCCACACCCGGCGCAGCAGATGACAAACGTTCCGGTATTGGACGGGGAAGAGCTGAAAGGGATGCAGCATAAATACCGCGATATTGTTTTGTTTTTCCCCAGCCAGGGGCAAACCTGCCACGCGCACTGCACCTTTTGTTTCCGGTGGCCGCAGTTTGTAAAAGAACTCGACATGAAATTTTCCATGCGCGAAATTGAGGTGGCCATTGAATACATCCGCCGGAATCCGCAGATTAATGAAATTCTTTTCACCGGTGGCGATCCACTGATAATGGATCCGGCCACCATTTCAAAATATGTTGATGCGCTGAAGGAAGCTAACCTGCCCAACCTTAAAAATATCCGCTTTGGTACCAAGTCGCTTACGTACTGGCCTTTTGCGTTTTTGCCCGAGTTCAGCGACGAAGGCCAGGAAATGCTCGACATGATGAAACGCACCGTTGACAGCGGATTCCACCTGGCATTTATGGCCCATTTCAACCATCCCAACGAGTTTGATAATGAAATTGTGCAGAAAGCGATTTACAATATCCGGCAAACCGGTGCCGAAATCCGTACGCAGGCCCCAATACTCAATCATATTAACAACAGCAGCGAGGCCTGGGCGCGCATGTGGAAAATGCAAATCAGCCTGGGATTGATTCCTTACTACATGTTTATTGAGCGGGAAACCGGACCGTACAACTATTTTGAAATTCCGCTGGCAGAAGTGTTTCGTATTTTCCAGAAAGCCATAAAAGAAACCGGCAGTTTTGCCAAAACGGTAACCGGCCCGGTTATGTCAGCCGCCAAAGGGAAAGCGCACATTATGGGCGTTGTGGAAAATCCGGCCGACGGCAAAAAGTATTTTATGATGCAGTATGTGCGGCACCGCGATTACCGCGAAACGTTTAAACCATTTTTTATGGAGTACGATGAAAAAGCTACCTGGATAAATCAGCTTGAAGAAGTTAAGGCAGAATCGCTGGTAGGTTAATTTCATTTTAAGAAAGAAAAATATATGGAAGCAACAGTACAAAATATCTCCGAAACGACCAGGCTGTCTGATAAAAAAGTTAATGCGGATTCAATACTTCATATCATTTATGGCAGCCGTACCGGAAACTCGAAAGCTGCAGCCACATTGGCCTGGGAATATGCCCTGTATCTGGGACTGGACTGCCGGTTACACGATATGAAAACGTTTGTGCATGAAAAAATAGGGGAGGTAAAAAACCTGCTCATTGCAGTAAGCACCCATGGCGACGGCGATCCGCCAGCCGTGGTGGAAGATTTTTATAATTTCATTCACAGCAGCCAGGTGCCGTCGATGAAAGGCGTGAAATTCAGTGTGCTGGCCCTGGGCGACAGCAGTTACAAAGATTTCTGCAAAACCGGAAGGGATTTCAGAGAACGGCTTCTTGAACTGGGGGCCAATGAAGTAAGTCCTTTGGTGGAGTGCGACATCGATTATGAAGAAAATGCCAAAGACTGGGTGGCCGATGCGGTGTTGGCATTCGAAAAAATTCTGCCCAAAAAGGAAAAACAACAGAAAAAAGGTTTTGCGTTTGAAATTAACAAACGCGAGCTGGATGAGGAAAATGCTTTTTACGCTACTGTAACTGATAAACAGTTGCTGACCGCCCCCGGTTACGACAAAAAAATATGGCATTTTTCGCTTTCCATGAAAGGTTTCGGAACAGACTTTTTCCCGGGTGATTCATTCGGGGTTTACACGACTAACTCCATGCTGTTCGTCGATAAGTTTTTAAGAAAACTTCGTTTTGATGGCACGCATCCTGTGAAAGTTGACGGCAAAACAAAACTTCTGAAAGAAGCGCTGGTGAA
Organism: Tangfeifania diversioriginum; assembly: GCF_900141875.1. Classification (GTDB taxonomy): domain Bacteria; phylum Bacteroidota; class Bacteroidia; order Bacteroidales; family Prolixibacteraceae; genus Tangfeifania; species Tangfeifania diversioriginum. The sequence continues at coordinate 107,774 of NZ_FQZE01000002.1, forward strand.
TGATTTTGAAATTACGGTGGTTACGCCGCTGGTAGTGAAAAAGTATGCCGAACTTGTAAATAATGATAAGTTGACTGAGTTGGTTGCCAGCGAGAATAAACTGAATGAATTTTGTGGAAATCACGATGTGTTGGATTTGTTGTCTCAATTTCCGGGGGATGTTTCTCCCACCAGTTTGCTTTCGGTGCTGCGAAAATTAACTCCCCGTCTTTATTCTGTTGCATCCAGTCCTTTGGTTTACCCCGATGAGCTTCATTTAACGGCCGGAGTGGTGGAATATAATTTGAACGAAAGGAACCACAAAGGAGTTTGCTCAGTTTATCTGGATGAGAGAGTTGAAGTAGGAGATGCAGTTCCGGTTTTTCGGGAGCCCAATGAAATATTCCGCTTGCCGGAAGATGGTAACACACCTGTTATTATGATTGCCGCAGGAACGGGAATTGCCCCTTTTCGGGGTTTTTTGCAGGAACGTGAGCACAAAGGAGCGAAAGGTAAAAACTGGCTCTTTTTTGGAGGCAGGCATGCTGACGGGGATTTTCTCTATCGAGACGAAATGATTTATTTTCACCAATCGGGGTTGCTTACAAAAATGGATTTGACGTTTTCACGCGACCAGTCAGAAAAAAAATATGTACAGCACGCATTGCTTGAAAACAGCAGTGAATTTTTTAAGTGGATTGACCGCGAAGGCGCCATTATTTATTTGTGTGGGAATAAGCGCACCATGGGAGAGGACGTAAAAAAAACGATTAAAAAAATTATTGCCACAGAAGGTGGTCTGTCTGATTTCCAGGCTGATGAATATTTGCTCAGGCTGATAAAAGAACACAGGTTGTTGAGCGATTTATACTGACAAAAAAAAGCCGGCAATCGCCGGCTTTTTTGTTTTCATTGTTTTCTTTTCGTGGCTTTTTTGTTTCAGTTTTCTATTTTCCGTTCCAGTATTTGTAGTCCAGCATCCATTGTTCCAGTTTCAATTTCGGCTCGTCTTCTTCAATCATTATAAAAGCCCTTCTTCCAAATTTGTTTTCACCATAACGTGAACCGTAAGCTTTTTTCGATTTTTCTTCTTTTTTAATTTCTTTTACTTCTGCCAGTTTTTGAGTTTCAAAAAGGGTGTCGGATTTCATCCAGCTTTCAACTTCCAGTGCTTTCTCCGTTTCGGGTTCCAGAGAAACTGTGTTGTAGAAATTGCTCTCAGCGGTCATCCAGTTTTCTACTTCCAGAGCTTCTTCTGTTTCTGCTTCAAAAGTTACGGTTGCGTAGAAATTGTTTTCGCTAACCATCCAGTTTTCAATTTCAAGTGACTCTTCGGTTTCAGCCTCCAAATTTGTGGTTGCGTAAAAATTGTTTGAATTGGTCATCCATGCTTCCATTTCGAGCGACTCTTCAGTTTCTTCTGCCAAAAAGGCATTGAGTGAGTTCATGTTGGTTTCTGCTGCAAAAATGCTGGTTGATACTACCATTGCTAACATTAAAGTTACTGCTGCTACTGCTGATTTCAAGTTTGCTTTCTGAACATTGTTTGTTGTTTTCATGACTTTGTCTCCTGTTTGTTTTAATTATTGTTTTTTTCTGTTTTAACTCGTTTTTCAACTTTAAGACGTTGCGTTTTTAATTTCGTTACACTTTTTATAGAACTTTTTTTAAGATTGTACTTTTTTTTACCTTGTTATTTGCTATACAAATATAATGATAAAAACTAATACCATGCAATACCAAGTACTATGAATTTTGTCATGTTTCTGCGGTGTTTATGTGTAAATGTCTAATAGTGAATGATTTTTGGAGGTGAAAAAAATAAAAAAAAAAGTGATCTTTTTTTGTCTTCGTGAATTTATACGGTGGTGCATCCTTCCGAAGCGGAAGAAACGGAAGCTCTGAATTTTTTCAGCACACCGGCTAATTCTTTTTGCCGGGGTTTTTGCCATCCTTTTTTCCGGGTTTCAATTTCATCGGGAGTCAGTTCCACATCAATTCTGTTTTTTGTGATATCGATGGTGATCCGGTCGCCGTTTTTAACCAGGCCAATCGTTCCACCTTCATATGCTTCGGGAGTAATATGACCTACCACAAATCCATGCGAACCGCCTGAAAACCGGCCGTCGGTAATAAGTGCCACATCTTTTCCCAGTCCGGCTCCCATAACGGCACTGGTTGGTTTCAACATTTCAGGCATGCCGGGTGCCCCTTTGGGCCCGCTGTTCCGGATAACAATAACTTCGCCCGGTTTAACCTGTGTGCGAATGCCTTCAATGGCATCGTATTCATTTTCGAATACACGGGCAGGTCCCGAGAACAATTCACCTTCTTTTCCGGTAATTTTGGCCACCGCGCCTTTTTCGGCGAGGTTCCCGTAAAGTATTTGAATGTGCCCTTTCTTTTTGATGGGGTTATCGAACGTATGAATGATTTGCTGCCCTTTTTTCAGGTCGGGAGCTTCTTCCAGATTTTCTCCTACTGTTTTGCCGGTAACGGTCAGGCAGTTTCCATCCAGGTAATTTTCTTTTAGCAGGAATTTCATCACCGAGGGAATTCCTCCGGCATGGTGAAGGTCTTCCATTAAATAGGTGCCGCTTGGCTTTAAATCGGCAATGAAAGGGGTTTTATCGCTGATTCGCTGGAAATCATCGATGGTTAATTTTACGTCCACTGCTTTCGCCATGGCCAGCAGGTGGATTACGGCGTTGGTGGAGCCTCCGAGTGCGATGGTCAGCGTAATGGCATTTTCAAATGCTTTGCGGGTCATCACATCTTTTGGCTTAATATTTTTTTCAAGCACGTTTTTTATGGCTTTGGCCAGCAGTTGTGCTTCCTTGTTTTTATCGTTGCTCAGGGCCGGGTTGGAAGATGTTCCGGGAATGCTCATTCCCATACATTCAATGGCAGCAGCCATGGTGTTGGCCGTGTACATCCCGCCGCAAGCCCCGGCACCGGGGATGCAGTTTCTTATTATGCCTTTGTAATCTTTATCTGAAATTGTCCCTTTTATGCGTTCGCCGTAAGCTTCAAAAGCGGAAACAATGTTCAGGTCTTTGTTGCCCCAATGGCCTTTTTTTACCGTTCCGCCATACATCAGAATTGCAGGCCGGTTGAGTCGTCCGAGGGCAATCATGGCACCGGGCATATTTTTGTCGCAACCAACAATGGGAATCACTGCATCGTAAAACTGGGCGCTCACAACTGTTTCAATGGAATCGGCAATTATTTCACGCGATGGCAGCGAAAATTTCATCCCCTCGGTTCCGTTGGTGATTCCGTCACTTACTCCAATGGTGTGAAAAATGAGGCCATACAATTCCTCTTGTTTGTCCACTTCTTTTTTTACTTCGCTGGCCAGTGTGTTCAGGTGCATGTTGCACGGGTTGCCCTGAAAGCCAGTGCTTACAATTCCCACTTGTGCTTTTGTCTGATCTTTTTCATCCATGCCGATGGCATATAACATGGCCTGTGCGGCAGGTAGGCTATCGTCTTGTGTTATCAAACGACTGTAATTATTCCATTTATTTCCCATAACTTATTTTTTACGATTTCACTGAAATACTAAATTAAGATAAATATCTCTTTATATAAAGGAAACCGGGAAGATGTTGGTAATATTTATAGCTGTTGTTTGTATGTGGATTGGTTTGCCGAAACCCATCAGAATATTTTATCTTTGCATTTCTCAAAAAAGGGGAAATTATGTCACTTGTAATTGAAGAAAAAGATCTGGAGAAATTTATAATGGTTGGCGACCGTGTTTTGGTGAAGCCCAAAACGCCGTCGAGTAGAACAAAAACAGGGCTCTACCTGCCGCCAACGGTTCAGGAGAGTGAAAAAATTCTGAGCGGTTACATTGTAAAAGCGGGACCGGGGTACCCCATTCCGGCCATTTCGGAAGAAGACGAAGCCTGGAAACAAAAACAGGAAAATGTAAAATATGTGCCGCTGCAGGCTCAAATGGGCGATTTGGCCATTTACCTTAATAAAAGTGGCTACGAAATTGAATTTAAAAACGAAAAATATATCATCCTGCCACATTCAGCAATACTGATGATTATACGGGATGAAAACCTGATGGAGTAACGTAACCGAATTATCTCAAAAAAAACAGGCTGTCAGTTTTGAAACCGGCAGCCTGTTTTTTTGTTCCTTAAAAATATTATTTCAGCTGCACTCTTCGCAGGCCTTGTAAATTCCATCAAACATTTCTTTAACATCTTTGGCAGCTACAGCCGAAAATGCAATGCGCAGAATATTGTTCAGACTGATGGTGCCGATGCTGTACTTTTTAATGAGCACCTGCCGTACATCTTCTCCGTTTAAACCATCTGCCAGCTGGATGCACATAAAATATCCCGAGTTAAACGGAAGGGCAGTGAAATATTTTTTGTATTTCTCGTCTTCCAGGGCTTCTTTAACCGCTTTGAAGCGGTTTTTCATGGTTTGGAACTTGGCCTGCTTTTGCAACGAGTATTTTGGATTGTTGTAGGTAGCATACAGCAACGATTGCGAAATATTGGCCGCATTCGAAATATTACCGCGGATAGCTCCGGCAGTTTTCGACTCGAGCGCATTGTAGAGTTCGGCATCGCCGCCTTTAATGCCATAAGTAACAAACCCGGTGCGGAATCCCCACACATAATCTTCTTTGGTAGCACCATCAATTTTTACAGCCAACACATTTTCGTGCAAATTGCTCAGCGGTGCAAAAATACTCTCTTTGGCAATATCTTTTTCGTAAACCAGTCCAAAGTAAGCATCATCAGTAATGGCCACAATTTCGTTACCTTTCTCAGCGGAGTTGTTGATGATAGAAACAATTGAATCAACCTCCTCTTGTGTTGGCGTATAGCCTGAAGGATTGTTCGGGAAATTCAGAATCAGAATTTTTTTCCCGGTTTCGCCTTCATTTAATTTCTCCTCAAAAGCATCGAGGTCAAATCCGTCGTTCTTAAACAAATTGAATTTTGTGAGTTGCGCCCCGTAGGCATTGGCCAGCGTGAGATTATAATTTCCCCAGAAAAGGCTCGGCACAATCACCTCGTCGCCCGGATCGACAAACAGGTAACCGGCCATGCTGATTCCGTGTGTCAGCGCGTTGGTAACAACCGGCAGGCTCAAAACTGTATTTTGCAACGACGGGTTTTTCTCAACAATCATATTTTTCCATTTCGAACGCAGGTCGGGCCGCCCGAAACTTGGCGCATACGGAAAAACCAGCGAAGGATCAAGGTCAATTTTTGAAGCCAGCACATCGAGCCGCATGGGTGAGCCATCGTCTTCTATAGCTGCACCAATGGTGGCATTAATTTTTGTGCCTTTGGCCTCGGCAGTTTGGCCGAGTATCCCTTTTTTCGGGAAAAAAATATTTTTCCCTTTTTCGGAAAGCAGGTTGTAAACTACTGTGCTTTTCTCTTTAATAATCACATTCAATTCTTCAGCCTGTGGATTCATTGACATAGGTATTGAAATAAACTAATTAATTAAAATAATCTGATTTTGATTGTGCAATATAGGAAATCATGAAAACAAATGCATTGAATTGTTGGCATTTTGATGAATTTCTTGATAAGATTCTAACAAATTAACAGATGTGCAAAGTTTGTTATTTTGGGGTTGATCCTATTAATGGCGGTGAAAAATAAGAACTTACCGGCTTTGGTCAGGCAGAATTATTTTAAAGTGATCTCAATTCACCAACAATAATAAAAAAGCCAAACAGTGCCGTCAGTCCGGTCAGTATTATAAACAGGTTTCTCAGCTTTTTTTCTTTCCATTCAAAAATGAATGCCGGAATAGCCACAATGCCCGAAACGATGAAAATCCAGTATGCCGGAAGCATTTTTGCCTGGAGCGGAAGCTCTTCAAAAGTTTCTACTTCCAGTTCTTCGTTCATAATTTCGGCAGGTGTCAGGTAGTCGTAGGCCGAAAAATAACCGTTGGCAATGGCAAAACCGGCATACAAACCCAGCAGCATAAAAATCACCGGCCCAATCATCCTGAACATTTTTTTCTTTTCAACCCAGCCATATATGCTGGCAATTATTCCTGCAAATACAAACCACTGGGGGAGTGTATATAATATTGTATCCTGGTTCATCAGCTAATGTTTTAAGCAACGGCCACAAAATTACCCCTTATCTGAAAAGGATGGCAACAAATGGCCATTTATTTTTAATTTTGAGCTCAATATAAAAGTTAATCATTCGTGAAAGAATTAGTTGTCGATCCCAAAGCCAGGGCTTTAATTTTTGACCTTGACGGTACAATTGCCGATACGATGCCGGTTCATTTTTTGGCTTATAAAGAAATCCTCCGTGATTACGGAATTGAATTCACACCGGAGCTGTTTGCCACACTTGCCGGAATTCCCGCTGTTCAAACCATTCAAAAATTGAATGAGATGTTTGGAACAGAAATGGATTCGGTGAAAACCGGGCATTTAAAAGAACAGGTTTATGAACAGATGATGCATAAAATGAAACCCGTGGAGCCGGTGGTCAATTTGGTGAAAAAATATTACGGGGAAATGCCCATGTCGGTCGGTACCGGAGGGTACAAAAAGCTGGCGTGGAAGTCGCTAAAGATTTTGGAATTGGATAAATATTTTGACATATTGATTTCGAGCGAAGATGTTACACATCCGAAACCACACCCGGAAACATTTTTAAAATGTGCCGAAAAAATGGGCGTTTTGCCGCAGCACTGCCAGGTTTTCGAAGATGGTGAGCTGGGAATGCAGGCTGCCCGGGCCGCCGGAATGATGGCCACGCTTGTAACTGATTTTTACGATGTTTCAATTGGAAAGGAGATATAATTTATGAAGATAGTAAAGACTTACTGGGAAAAACTTCCAGGATTATTCCCTCGTCGGCAGGACCTTAAAATTTTGCTATATGCGTTGCCATTTTTGGTGTTCACTTCTTGCGCCCCTTGGCAAAACGCTGCCAAGCGAAATATGACAGTGGCTTTTTACAATGTGGAAAATTTGTTTGATTTGGAAGATGAACCCGGAAAACGCGATGAGGAATTTACCCCCGAAAGTGAAAAACAGTGGAACAGAGTACGGTATCAGACAAAACTGGAAGATCTTTCGCGCGTTATCAGCGCCATTAACGAAGGTGATTTGCCCGAAATTGTTGGTTTGAGCGAAGTAGAAAATGAAAAGGTGGTGACCGATCTCACCCGGACAGGACTGCTGGCCAGGGGAAAATACGAGATTGTGCATTCTGAAAGTCCTGACATGCGTGGAATTGATTGCGCGTTGATTTACCGTCCCGAAGAGTTTACGGTAACCAATCATTTTACTATTCCCATACATTTTGAGGATGATCCCGATTACATTACCCGCGATATTTTATATGTGAAAGGCCGCACACGCAACCGCGAGGAGTTTCATGTATTTGTGAACCACTGGCCATCGCGCATTGGCGGGGTTGAGCAAACGCAACCCAAAAGAATGGAGGTGGCCCGCATTCTTAAAAGTAAAGTTGATTCGGTCAGGGCTGCATCCGGCTCGAGAAGCCATGTTATTGTAATGGGCGATATGAATGATGAACCCACCAACAAAAGTTTACAGGAAGTGCTTAATGCGCTGCCTCCCGGTGAAGCAGCTGACGGACTGGTGAACCTGATGTTCCCCGAAGCCTCGGAAGGACGTGGCACGTACAATTACCGCGGAAACTGGAATATGCTCGATAATATAATCGTTTCAACCGGTTTGCTCGACGACAAAGGGTTTCGGGTTATAGCAGATAAAGGTTTCGTTTTTTATCAGGACTGGATGGAATACCGGAACAGTGAGGGAGAAATGTCGCCCAACCGCACTTACGGAGGCCCCAATTATTATGGTGGTGTAAGCGATCATTTCCCGGTTTATATCCGGTTGAAAAGGTAGTTTGGGCGAATATTTTTCAGTAAATTATTACACCAAGGGCTATTAAAATAAAGCCCTGTCCCATGGAATTCCGGCCAGAATCAAAATAAAACTCAGCCCGAACCAGATTGAAGCCACGCGATGTTTTTTCCATGACACGGCTTTTTTCGTTTTGCTTTTACCTATGTGAACAAATATCAGGGCTACCAGCATAATGAGAATGTGTTCTACTGCATAAAATCTGAGATCGGCATTTTGCATTGCCGCCCCAAAATTGGCAAAGGCTGCTTTGGTGAGCGGACTTACAAAAGCGTAAAGTATCAATCCAATCAGGAACTGAATGTCCATGAAAATTGTGAGCAGCAAACCCGAAACTTTGTCTCTTTTGGTCCATTCATTTTTTCCAAGCCATCCGTAAATTGAAAAAGTTATGGCTATAATCAGAACAATTAAAACCAGCCAGCGAAAAACGTTATGCGTGTGAAGTAATCCTGTGTACATAATTAATTATTTTTTGATTAAAACAGGGAACCCCCCTGTTGGTTCATTAAATTAAAAATAAGTTTTCAGTCGTTTTCTGCCAATTGGAAAACTTCCGCGGCTTCCCAAATTGTTTTTTCAGGTTCAGGATGCAACACAGCATTTATCATGGACTGTGCCACTGTTACCCCGTGAATAGGGCGGTATTTTTTGAAAATGAATTTGGTAACAAATCGAACAACCGGAACCGACAACTCTTCCATTAGGCGCCGCTCTTCGCGGTCGCCGGTTAACGATGCCGGGCGCAAAATGGCCAAATTTTGAAAGCCAATTTTTGATACTGCCTCGTCGAGTTCGCCTTTTATGCGCGGATAAAACATACGCGATTTTGCGTTGGCACCAACCGACGAAACCAGCACGTAGTTTTCAATGCCGTTTTCTTTGGCTTTCCGGGCAAAATTCAGGTTGAAAGTGACATCTGTTTCGTATTGCTTTTCTTTGCCGCCGGCCTGTTTTAGGGTAGTTCCCAGAGCTGAAAAAAGTACATCGCCGGTCAGTTTGTCAGCCCAGCTTTCTACGTGGCCGAAATCGATTAGTTGTTCTTCCAGTTTGGGATGTGAAATTCCCGAGCTGCGGCGCACGAAAATGCGCACTTTCTCAAAATTTTCATTTTTCAACAGAAGTTGTACAAGCTGTTTGCCTACCAATCCGGTGGCACCTATTACATTGGCTGTTCGTTTCATAACTTTATTTTTTTCAATAAAATGAACGTGGTTCAATCCGTAATGTTGGGCTGGTTAAAGCTCCTGAACCGGAATCGAGAAATGAAAAACGGTACCTTGTGGGTGATTGGGTGTCACCCATATTTTTCCATTATTCCTTTCAGTGAATTCTTTGCAGATGATTAATCCCAGCCCTGTGCCTTTTTCACCCTGCGTACCGTTCCGGCTTTTTTTGTCCAGGTCGAACAGCTGGCGCATCTCTTCTTCATTCATGCCAATTCCTTTGTCAGCAATGTGGACAGTTACAAACCCGTTTTTACGCTTTGCCGAAACAGTAATTTCACCTTCGGATGGTGTGTATTTTAGTGCGTTGCTGAGTAGGTTCCGGGTAACGGCGTTTATAGTATCAGTATCAAAAAATGCATCTATTTGTTCCGGGAAATTGCGGTTGATTGTAATTCCTTTTTGCAGTGCTGAAGCTTCTTTTAATTCGATATTATTTTGCAGAATTTTACTCAGGTTTTCTGTTTGAGGTGAAATGTTGATTTTATCCATTTGCGAGCGTGCCCAGGTGAGCAGGTTTTCGAGCAGTTCAAATGTATTGTCGGCAGATTTTTTAGCAGCTTGCAGCAACTCTTTTTGTCTGTCAATATCCATGTTATAGTCAGGATCAGTTAAAACATCGAGAATCCCGACCAATCCTGAAAAAGGACTGCGCAGGTCGTGTGATATGATAGAGAAAAATTTGTTTTTTGTTTGGTTGGCCTGCTCCAGTTGTTCGTTTTTTTGCTGCAGTTCGCGGGTATTTTCATCAATTTTTTGTTCCAGATTTTTTTGACGTTTAATAAGTGCCCGCGATCTCAACTTCAAAATAAAAACGAAAAGAGTAATGGTGAAAATGATTGCCAGTATTATAAACAGAGGAGTTCTCCAGAAGGGGGCATTTATTTTGAGCTGAAGCAATGCGGGCCCACTTCGCCAATTCCCGTTTTTATTTTTTACTTCTACCCTGAAAAAATAGCGTCCGGGCGATAAGTTGGTGTAAGTTGCTACCTGCTCATCCTGAGGGTACATCCATTCAGAATTAAAGCCCTCCAGCATGAAACGGAAAACGGGCCGGGATTGATAATTAAAGTCAATTGTGGTAAACCGGAGGTTTATCATCTGTTTATCATGCTCCAGTTCCAATAATGGAACTTCTGAATTTGTAGTATCTATAAGGGAGAAATAGGGCTGGCCATCGACTGAAACTTCGGTAATTAATGTTTTCACTTGTGACCCTTGTATTTCTTTTACTTCCCGTGGGGAGAAAAAGTCAATTCCCTCGTTGCCCCCAAAATATATGTTATTTTCCTCGTCAGTTGCAGCTGATTGTGTGAAATAATTTGTGGAAACAAGGCCATCCGTATGATTGAAAAAGCGGGTTTGAAATGTAATGCTGTCGTTTTCTGAAATCCGGTTGTAGGTAAGCCGAAGGATTCCCGACTGGGTGCTGCACCAGATCTCACCGGGCGAAACCGATTCGATGGCTGAAATATCCAGATATGGAAACTCGTCACCAGTCAATACCGGCTGAAAAGTATTTTGCTTATGCATGAAAATATTCAGGCTATTACCTGTGCCTGCCCAAATGGTTCCGTCAACATCACAGTGTATTGTATTGATTTTATTTTCTGAAAGTGAAGCCGGATTTTCTGCTTCGTGAAAGTAAGTGCTGAACTGTTCGGTTTTAAGGTTTAACCTGGTTACACCATATACAGTTGCAATCCAAAGGTTATTGTCGTTGTCGATGCAAAGGTTGTACGAATAATCGTTCGACAAACTGGCGAAAGGATTTTCAGGATCGTGGCGAAACAGTTCCATGTATTTCGATTCGGGGTTGTATTTGCCAATCCCTTTTCCATGAAAACTTATCCAGATATTTCCATTATTGTCTTCCGCAATTCCTCTGATATCAGCTGTTTTAAGTTGTTGGTTAAGTGAATCGGGTTTGAAGTCAATGTGTTCGAAAGCCATCTTAACGGGATCAAATATTTGCAGGCCACCCTGCCATGATCCAACCCAAATGCGATGCCGGCTGTCTTCAAAAATTGCCATTACAGAACCGGGCGGCCCACTGCTTTTTTTTGATTTAAGTTGAAACTGCTTCATTTGTACCGGGGAATGGCTGTGTTTTTCTACAAAACCTCCCTCATAACCCAGCCACATATTGTTAGTATGATCGAAAAGTATAGAGGTGACTTCTTTTTGCGTGAGCTGGTAGGCACCTCCTGATGAAGCTACAAAATGATTGAACGGCACATTGGTAAGTCCCAGGTTCACTCCTCTGATTCCCGACGAGACCCAAAGGTTTTTGTCATTGTCAATATAAATATTATCAGCGGCTGTGCGGTCCAGGCTCATCGGGTCGGAGGGGACGTTAGTGTACAGATCGAATCGATCGGCTTGAATGTTAAACCTGATTAACCCGTTGTTGCTTGACAGCCAAGCGATAGAGTCGTCAATTATTCGAAAATTTTTAATCGTATATCCGAGATGGTCGAAATGTTGGTGGTTCACTTCTTTCTCCTCCGGGGTGAACCAAAAAAATCCATTACTTATTGTGCTTACAAAAATTTGGCTATTTGTAAATTGGAGGTGAGCGATATCAAAACTTCCAAAATTTGCCCCTTCCAAATTGTTAAAATTTTCAACTTCGAGTGTTTGCGGATCCAACCGGTAAAGGCCGCCGTAGGATCCGGAAAACCAAATCTTTCCATCGGGTTGACAAGCTGTTGCACTGATGTTGCTGACAGGCAAAACGGCATTTTCAGGAATTTTTATAGTGTCTGAGCTTGTGTACCAGGTAGTTTTATTTTGTTTGGGGGTAAAGCGGGCAAGCCCTTCGTCGGTAGCAATCCATAAATTTTTTTCATTGTCCTCAGCAAAATTATTTACGTGTACACTTTCCCAACCATCAACCGGTCCAATAAATTTGTCATTATAAAAATTGTACCACGAAATACCGTTGTCTGAACCTAACCAAAGGGTCCCGTCAGAAGCGGTGAATAAAGTAGTGATTTTGCCGGGAGGAATGACAGAAAAGTCGTTTCCTGTGTTTTGATAAGCTTTAAATTGTTGTCCGTCGAACCGGAAAAGCCTGCTCTCTCCGGCCATCCAAATAAATCCATTGGCATCCTGGCTAATGCTTATAATCCTGGCTTCGGGCAGTCCGTTTTCAATACCGTAATGGTAAAATGCAACAGAAGCACTGCAGGGTATTGCGTAAAAAAGTACCCATGCGATAATAAGATATTTGATGTACCGAATCTTAATTTTCATCCATTTTCTGATAAAGATGCGTAAAAATAACAAAAGCATTTTAAAACCAATGTTTGATTTTATATTCTTCTAAAAATGAGCATTCTCTCTCTAAGGTAAGGGTTCGGGAAGTAAGAAATCAGTTTTTTTAAATGGTAGATTCAGGGTTCCGGCATATTGCCGGGAGAATCCCGGGGTGTTAGAAAATAATATCATCTGTATTCACTTTTTTCAGTTATTTGAATGAATCTTTTTTTAAAGTCATTAAATTCTTTCTATTTTTCAAAAATGAACTAAACTATGTATTGATTTTTCAAAAACCTGTAGCTAAATGAATCATAAAATTAAATTTTCACTCCTCCTTGTTTTCCTTCCATTCTTTATAACTTCCTCAGGCCAGGTATCTGAATGGACAGGCAACCCAACTGATTTTTCGCGTGGTGAAATAATCGTATCTGAAAACAAACGGTTTTTGGTTTTCGAAGATGGCACTCCTTTTTTTTGGTTAGGCGATACTGCCTGGGAACTGTTTCACCGGCTTTCGAAAGACGAAACCGAAACCTATCTTGAAAACAGGCGAGAACTGGGGTTTACGGTAATTCAGGCAGTGGTGCTGGCCGAACTCGACGGGCTGAACACGCCCAATGCCGAAGGTGAAAAACCGTTGATTGATAACGACCCCACTCAGATTAACGAGGCCTATTTCCGGCATGTTGACTGGGTGATAAAAAAGGCGGAAGAAAAAGGATTGGTAATTGGCTTGCTGCCTACCTGGGGCGACAAATGGAACAAAAAGTGGGGAGTAGGCCCCATGGTTTTTTCACCCGGAAATGCCCGGATTTTTGGTGAAATTCTGGGCAAACGATACAAAGAATTTCCCAACATCGTTTGGATTGTTGGTGGTGACCGCCCGATTGAGGAAGATTCCCACCGGCAGATTGTAAGTTCCATGGCGCGCGGTTTGCGTGAGGGAGATGAGGGAGCGCATCTCATCACTTTTCATCCAACCGGAGGGTTGGGTTCGTCTGAGTATTTTCACGAAGAAGCGTGGCTCGATTTCAACATGCGGCAGAACGGGCACAATGTGAATTTTACCGGTGTTTATGAAAATACGCTCAAAGATTACAACCGCATTCCCGTAAAACCGGTTATCGACGGTGAACCCATTTACGAAGATCATCCCATTCAGTTTAACCCGCAGCAACATGGCCACTCCACCTCGGCAGATGTGCGGCGCCCGATGTACTGGAATTTGTTCAGCGGCGCTTTTGGCCACACTTATGGTCATCACTCCATTTGGCAAATGTGGCAACCCGGTCGTAATCCCGTTAATTTTCCGCTCATGCCATGGTACGAGGCTATTAACCAGCCGGGCTCGGCGCAAATGCAATATGGCCGGAAACTGATGGAGTCGCGGCCTTTCCTTTCCCGCATTCCTGATAATTCTATAATTATTGCAGATGATGTTCCTACTTCAGTTCCCGGAGCCGGACAATACCGGTTTGTGGCAACACGAGATTCAGAGGGAACTTATGCAATGGTTTATCTCCCGGTAGGGCGTTCGTTCACCGTTAAAATGGATGCCGTAAGAAGCGCTGAAGTAATAGCCTGGTGGTATAACCCGCGCAACGGAGAAGCAACCCGGATTGGTGAATTTCCGGGGTTTGGCACCCGCACTTTTACGCCTCCAACTCCAGGCGAAAACCTGGATTGGATTCTGGTGCTGGATAGTGCAAATGCGGGGTTTGATGCTCCGGGACAATAATTGAAAAAATTAGTGCAGTATGATTAAACAGCTGTGGATTCTTTTAGGAGTTTTATTTTTTTTGAGTTGCAAACCAACAAGCGGTACCATTAACGGCATAAGTATTAATCCGGAAAACCCTCATTACCTGTTGTGGGACGAAACGCCGGTTTTTTTGCTCGGTGCCACCGGATATCACAGCTGGACTCCCGTTAGCCGCCCTGCCGAAGTTAATTTCATTGAACAGCTTGATCGACTTGCAAAGGTAATTGATGACATTGGCAGCCCGCATGTTCGTGGGTTTGTGCGGTGTTTGCCCTACGACCCAATGAACCACATGCACGACGGGGAAGTGGAAAAAGTTTTGCAACCCTGGTTAAAACTGGATGACGGCCGTTATGATTTGGCACAGTTTGAACCGGAATGGGAAAAACGACTGCGGGATTATCTGAATGCAGCATTTGAAAGACATATTGTTGTTTCCCTTGAAGTTTGGGACGACTGGTCGGTTACGCGCGGCCCCGGTGGTGCCTACGACCCGGGCGAAGGAAATGGTTGGAACGGTCACCCTTTCAATCCCAAAAACAATGTGAATTTTGATGAAACCATATTATCTGCCGAAACAAGTGTATGCAACGCTCCGTTTTACAAAACCATTCCGAAGCGAAATAATAACACCCAGGTACTCAGTCTCCAGAAAAAATATGTGGATCGACTGCTTTCCGTCGCAACCAATTACCCCAATGTTATTCTGAATATTTCCAACGAAAGCCGTGCGCATTTGGATTGGAGCCGGTTTTGGGCCGGGTACATTCGCGAGAAGGTGCCGTCGGGCTTCATGATTGGTGAAATGCCGTCAACCAACCGCAAAGATGGGGGTGGCGAATGTGAGTATGAATTCAGTCCTTTAAATTTATGCACTGAACCGTTCTACGACTTTGTGGATATTTCCCAGGGAGTTTCGAGCCATGAATTTGGTCCTCCTTCGAAACAGGCAATTGGTGCGGGCGAACGTATTTTACAATACAGGCAGGCAATGGCTGAAGCAGAAACACAGCGTCCGCTGATTGTTTCAAAAGATTACTCCCGGGATGAAAATGGCGGCGATATGGTTTTGTGGAGCCGGTTTGTGAGTGGCGCAGCCTCTGCACGCTTTCACCGCCCCGCAGGCGATGATCCCGAATCGGTTATCGATTTTCAACACGCAGCAATTGGAAGATTGGGTCGGTTTATTGCAAAAATTCCTTTCTGGCAAATGTCCCCAAATCCGGGAATTGTTGTGAAGCTCCCGGAAGGAACCGGCGCAAATGTGCTTGCTGAACCTGCTTCTGTTTGTGCAATTCAGTTGATTGGCGCTGCAAAAAGCGGTTCTGTTTACCTTGATTTATCGCCCGGAAACTGGAATGTTCAATGGATAGATCCTTCAACAGGAAATGAAATAAATGAGCTTGAGGTTTCAGCAGGTGAAAGCCCGGTTAAACTTGATTTTTTGGATGGAAAGGATCACAGGATTATTTTGTTGAAAAAGAAATCAGATTAAAAATAAAAGTTATTGATCATGTTTCGAAAGTATTTTTTACCGTTTGTTTCAGGAGTTCTTTTTTTTGTAGGTTTTCAAAATAAACAGGCCGCAGCCCGGGGCATTCAGCCATGGGATGAAAACTCCTGGTACTGGCAATTCAAGGGTGAACCAGTGTTATTGCTCGGTGCCAGCAGCGACGACAACCTGTTTCAGTGGCCCGCCAAAATGCTGGTGCCGCACCTCGACTCCATGAAAAACATAGGAGCCAACTATGTGCGCAACACAATGAGCGACCGCAACGACCGTGGTTTTGAGCTTTATCCGTTTAAAAAACTGGAAAACGGCAAATATGATTTGAACCAGTGGAACGAAGCCTACTGGCAGCGTTTTAAATTCTTTTTGAATGAAACAGCCAAACGCGATATCATTGTTCAGATTGAAGTGTGGGATCGCTTTGATTATACCCGAAACAATTGGCCGCCACATCCCTGGAATCCGGCAAATAATGTGAATTATTCGTATGAAGAATCGGGACTGGCCGGTGAATATCCCGACCATCCGGGACGTAACAAGCAGCCGTTTTTCTTTACCACACCAAAACAGCAGAATAACGAGGTTTTGCTGAAATTTCAACGACAGTTCGTAGAAAAAATGCTTTCCTATTCCTTAAAATACGACCACGTGCTTTACTGCATGGACAATGAAACTTCGGCAGAAGAAGAGTGGGCTGTTTATTGGGCCCAATTTATTTTGGATGAAGCTGAAAAGCAAGGCAAAACTGTTTTTGTAACTGAAATGTGGGACAACTGGGATTTGAAATCGGAGAACCATAAACGCACGTTCGACCATCCTGAGTTGTATGCCTATTGTGATGTTTCGCAGAATAATCACCAGCGTGACCAAACGCACTGGGACAATTTTCAGTGGGTGCGGAAGTACATTGCCGGCCATCCACGCCCAGTCAACACCGTAAAAACGTATGGTGCCGACGGTGGCCGTCACGGTAATAGCAACAATGCCATTGACAGCTGGTGGCGGCATCTGGTTGGAGGAGCTGCTTCAGCCCGCTTTCACCGGCCTAATTCCGGGCTGGGGTTGTCCGAACTTTCCATGAACTCGGTAAAGGCGGCTCGTAAAGTTGAGTCGATTGTGAAATTTTGGGACGTAAACCCAAACAATGATTTACTTTCGGGGAGGGAAGAAAATGAAGCTTACCTCGCAGCAAAGCCGGGAGAAAAGTATGTCGTTTTTTTTCCTGATGCCGGAGAAGTGGAGGTCGATTTGACAGAATACAATTCAGCATTTTCGTTGAAATGGATGAACGTGCGATCCGGAGAATGGCACAGCGAAAAAGAGATTGACGGTGGCGGAATTGTAACCCTGAAAACACCCGGTGGGAATGAGTGGGTGGCAGTAGTAGTACCGTCCAGCGCTATGTAACCGTCCAGCGGCTACGGCCCGCTTGACGGATAAGTTTGGAAAGGTGGTTTTGGGGTTTTTTTATGTTTTATTTTTTTGCCCGTGTTCTTTATCCGCCGAGCCGCTTGTAGCGGCTGTGCGGGTGGCAACCGTGACGGGTAGTTATTTTGGCAATTGGGTTTTTATCTGGTTTGTTCTTTTTGCTCGTGTGCTTTATCCGCCAAGCGGTTTGGAACCGCTGTGCGGGTGGGTGTTTTTACCCGCCGAGCGGGTAGGTGCGGCTGTGCGGGGAAATCCGTATATTTAATTTCAAAAAAATGTATTTCGAACAAGATGGCGTTTATCACATTTACAACCGGTCGAACGACACGGTTTTTTATTCTCGGGGGAATTACCTTTTTTTCCTTTCGAAGATTCAAAATTTTGTTGCACCGGTATGCAATGTGCTGGCGTGGGTGCTGATGCCCAACCATTTTCATTTTATGTTACAGGCAACAGAAGAAAGTTGCAAAAACGCGAATGAGAAACATCGCCCGGACTTGCAGGTTTTATCGAAGAATTTTGGAATTGTTTTGAGCAGTTACACTCAGGCGATTAACCGGCAGGAAGGAAGAAGGGGGAATTTGTTTGCGCATAAAACCAAAGCGAAAATGTTGAATGAGGCGTATTATCCGCCAGGCGGATCGAACCGCCGGGCGGGTGGCGCTGGCAACCAGCTTGATTATGCAACCGCGTGTTTTCTTTATATCCACCAAAACCCGGTTATTGCCGGATTGGTTTCAAAATTAGAAGATTGGGAGTTTTCCTCGTTTCGCGATTATGCAGGAATGAGAGATGGCAGGTTGGTAAAAAAGGAGTTGGCTTTTCATTTTGTTGAGCTTGAACCGGAAGGGTTTTATGAGCAGTCGCAACTATTTGTTGAAGAGGAGTTGCTGAAGCGTTTGTTTTGATTGATCCGTCCAGCGGCTGTTTGGAGCCGTCCAGCGGCTATGGTCCGCTTGACGGGTAGGGTTGGAATGGTGGGTTTGGGGATTTTGGGTTTGTTTTTTTTGCCGGTGTGTTTTATCCGCCGAGCCGCTTGGAGCGGCTGTGCGGAAACCGTCCAGCGGCTACGGCTCGCTTGACGGGTAAGTTGGGAACGGTGGTTTTGAGGTTTTTGGGGGTTTGTTCTTTTTGTCGGTGTGTTTTACCCGCCGAGCCGCGTGCAGCGGCTTGGCGGGTGGCGATTACTCCATATCAAATTTCAGGATCACATCAAAACCGCTGTCGTTGGAGGAGTTATTAAGCTCAAAAAACAGAAAACGGAATAGTTCGTATTCCAGTTTCACTTCATATTTTGCCATGTTTGTTTCGTCTGTTTCGCCAAAACGCTGCTCATAACTC
The DNA here is from genome assembly GCF_900141875.1 of Tangfeifania diversioriginum. Taxonomy (GTDB): domain Bacteria; phylum Bacteroidota; class Bacteroidia; order Bacteroidales; family Prolixibacteraceae; genus Tangfeifania; species Tangfeifania diversioriginum. Next base: position 126,205 of record NZ_FQZE01000002.1, read on the forward strand.
ACAAAAAGGTCGTTGGTGATGTATTTGCCCACTACCACTGTAGCGTTGTCAAAACTACCATCGCTTTTCACTTCAATATAATCCACATTCAGTTTGTCGCCGAGGAAATTTGTTATCTGCGATGACAAGATTGAAGCGGCTGCTTTTCCGGCCAGGCTTCCGCCACCAGCCCCGGCCACGTTGTTTTGCTCGTCGATGGTTAATTCGTTCATGCTTTTCCCGAAAATAATATACGAAAGTGCATCCCCTTCGCTTATGGAGCTGTCATCTAATTTGAAACTCACTTCGGGTGATTCGGCCGTTCCTGAAATGTTAACAGTAAGCACCTGCTCGGCACGCTGTGCATTTCTGAATCGATATGAGGCAGTGATGTTCATTGTGGGCATCATCTCCTCGCCTCCCTGGAAGCTGATTGTTCCGTCGTCAATAACAAATGTTTTGCCCAGTAAATCGTACTGCCCGCGCACCACATCCACCGCACCGAATAATTCAAAAAACTCCCCGTTTTTTACAAGTTCCACATCACCTGAAATTTCAATGCGCATGTCGTCATTTTTAATCCAGGTGTTTTTGGGAATTTTTACACCCAGCCTGCCCCGGAGTTTATCGAGGAATTCAAAATTCACAGAGTCTGTCAGTGCAGGCTCAGGCTCTGGATTGGTGAAGGTTGTTGAATCTTTATAAAGCGATAACTTTTCGGCTTCCCTGGCCAGGATTGGTTTGGGCATTTCAGGCACATTTAGTTTTCCCATCATGCGAAGAATTGCCGGCAGATAAATTTCAGCCTGGGGAATGTTTAAATTACCACCGTAAACCAGATTATCTTTTTCACCGCCAAGGCTTGCATTTCCTGAAACCTGCATGTTAAAACTGCGGTGGTCAAACGGATTGAACTTATCAAATACAAGTTTAATCTCCGACTGGCTGAGGTCTCCTTTGTACAATTCTGATTCAAAATTAACTTCTCCCTGCCCGGTGAGGCTCCCGTCAGCACTCATAATCCTGAATGAATCCACTTTAACTCTATCGCGCAGGAAGTTCAGGTTCAGCTTGATTTTTTCATAATCGATACCGTATTCACTCAATTTAAAAGAGGCATCAGCCAACCTGAAATTTCCTTCTGGTTGTGGTGAGTTTGCAGTGCCTGTAACTGCCATTTCGCCGTTAACCTGGCCGTTTATTGTTGCAGAAGGATGAATTGTTTCTAATATCGCCAGCGAAAAGTTCTTCAAATCAACCTGGCCATTGATTGAATCGTCAGGATTAAATTTAAAACTTAACGAATTCGGTTCATATTGAACAGGAAGCGAAGCTGAAAAATTAAATTCACCATCGTCTTCAGTTATTATTTCCGATTCAGCCGATAACTGATTTTCCCGGAAATTGAAATTGCCATCTATTTTTGGGAAGGCATAATCTCTGAAGTTAGCTTCGTTAACAGAAAAATTACCGTTTGCCAGCGGCGATTTCATAGTTCCGGAAAGGCTAAATTCACTTTCCAGAAAGCCTGAAAAATCATCGATGATATCCATTTTTTGCAAAATTGCGGCCGATAAATTTGTGATGTTCATTTGTGCGTTGACAGAATTGTTGCTGTTAAAACCAAACATCATCGAATCGAGTCGCACCTGCACCGGCAGTTTTGCGGTCAGTTCAACTTTTCCGCTGTCTTCTGAAAAAATATTGGTTTCAAACTGAAATTCGTTTTCGCTGTAATCCAGATTTCCGTCGAAACCGGTAAATTCATATCCGGCCAAAGATGCATCAGAAATTGAATACCTGGCGTTGAGGACGGGTGATTGTGCGTTGCCGCTTACGTTTATCTTTGCGTTGAACAGGGAAGTAACAGGGTATTCCAGCTCCAGCAATTGGCTCAGCTTTCCAATATCCAGCCGGCTAATTTCCAGGGTGAAGTCCTCTTCCTCCCGGAGACTTATTATTCCGTTTGCACTGATAACCTGCATCGAATCGGCGTTGCCAGAAGCCAACCTAAAATTATTCAACGTATAATTTACTGAATCGAATTCGATGGTGGCTGGTGCGTTTTGCAACTTCCACTGCTGGTCCTGAAACCGGGTTTCCCAGCTATTTAGCGTGAACCTCGTTTTTTCTCCCGGAACAATGCCGGTCTGCAGGCTGGTCGTTAATTCTGAAGCCTGAAGCCGGGCATCCAGGAATAGTGAATCTGTGTTGCCATCAATATTTGCTGTTATGGAATCCACTTTCAGGTTGCCCGATCCCAGCCCACCTGCGAAAATTCGAGCGCTAAGCATGGTGTCGGTTTTTGTAATCCATCCGGTGGCTGCCAGTTGAAGTTGTTCCAGCAGAATGTCCCCGTACCGTGTGGAGTTTAGCTCAACGTTCGATTCCAGGTTCAAGGAATCGGGCCTGCCGTAAAGGCTTGCAGTCAATTTCCCGCTGGTGTTTACGTCTATCCCGGCCAGGTACGCACTGAATTCATTGAGGCTGTCAATTTCTGCTGAAAGTTGCAGATCGGAATTTGACGTTAAACTATACACTCCGCTGGCTTCAATCCGGGCCATTTGCGTTTTTAGCCTCAACGAATCGAGATTAATGTTTTGGGTTTTAAAATTGCCGGCTGCATGCAGTGAATCAATCTGAATGTGCTGAAATTCTGAACCATTTCCGGAAATTATAACATAGGCATTCAATTTCTCAGGATCGAATTCGGTTCCCGTGGCAGTAGCTTGTAAATTTAGGTTTGAATAAAGACTGTCGATTCCGGTGAGGCGAGCCAAATTGAGGTTGCGGGTGGAAAGATCCAGCTTGTATTCTGGTTTTTCAGCGAAGTTTTGAATGTTGTGCACCAGATTAAAGGAACCGAAATTTCCATGTCCCCGGAAATTGCCTGCCACATTTCCGTTTTTCAGGTTTAGTTTGAAATTGAGCCGGTCGATCTGCCTGTTTTCAATAACCCAGTTGTTCAACTGTCCGCTAATTTTACTGCTGGCGGTTTTCGGGTCAAACCCACGCCCGTTTGCTTCCAGGGTTCCGTTCAGGAAATACATTAAATCAGGATTGTTGAGCCAGTAGCCCAGTTCAACGTTTTTGAAATCAACGGTGAGTTGATAATCGGGTTGAATGTCAGTTTGTTCAGAAAGATAATTCTGCAGGTTGGAGGTGCCGGCGTTGATGAGAATTTGTTGGTCCTGGTCGGATAGTTGGATTGTAGCTTTTGCCGCATTTTGTTCCACGTTTGCCGTTAATTTTACAGAAGGCCGGGCAGGCAGCGTCAGCGAAGGCAAAAAATAGCTGAATTCAGAAATGTCAAACGCGGCGGTTTCGAAATTTGCCGTCCCGTTTTTCAGTGAATCGGATTCTATCTCGGCCATTCCTTCCATGGAATTTCTTCCTGTTTCAACATAAAAATCTCGTAATTCGATGAAATCGGTGTCACGCGTTAAATTAAATTTCAGCTGTTTCATGCTAAAATCGGGCTGGCGAGTTGAAAATGTAAATGAATGCAGTCCCAGCTCCTGGCTTTCTTCAGTCATTTGGAATGAAAGTTCACTGTTCAGGTTGCTGATTTCTTTGGGAATAATGGTGTCCAGCGCTTCGGTTTTTATGTTTCCGTTTGTGAGCTTAAATTTTCCCAGGTTAATTTCAAAAGAACCCGGTTCTTCAGAAGTTTCGCTTTCTTCGGCGCCGGGTTTTATGAGCTGCTGGAAATTCCAGACAGAATCTGAATTTTGCCTGAGGAATAAGCGTGGAGTTTGCAACCCGGCTGAGTGGATGTCCAGCTTTCCGGCAAGCAGTGGCCAAAGGCTATAATCCAGCTCAATTTTTTCAATGCTGGCCAACGTATCATTTTCAGTTTTCAGTAAAATATTGTTTATCGAGAGATGCGTGAAAAAGTTGCCTTCGATTTTGCCAATTTGCAGTTCGCCGTTCAGGAAGCGGGTGGACTGCTTTTCTGCAAGTGAAGAAATTTTTCTTTTGGCCGGTTCGGTCTGAATGAGCAAGGCCGTTGCAGTCAACACAATCACCACCAGAAGGAGGAGTCCTCCCACCGAAAGTAAACTGTATTTTAAGCCTTTTCTCATTGATGTAAAAATTATTTTAAAATGCCTGTCCCACGCTTATAAAAAATTGTGGCCTTTTTTTCTCGTTCCACAACGGAAACCCTGCATCGAAACGCACCGGGCCAATGGGAGTATCGATTCTTATTCCCGAACCGGCAGCATATCCCAAATCGTTGAAATTATAATTGTAAGCTTCTTCCCAAACATTGCCTGCCTCGAAAAATGCCACGAGGCTGAGCCGCCAAAACAGGGGGTAGCGTACTTCAAAATTACTTTCGAAAATACTTTTCCCGCCCAGCGGAGTCCCGCTTTCGCGTTTCGGGCCGAGGTCGGAACGGTTCCAGCCACGGATGGAGTTGCTGCCGCCCGAGTAAAAACGGTCTTCAACCGGGATGAATTGCCGGCTGTCAGACGAATTGATTCCCCCGGCCATCAATCTGAAAGCCAGAATTACGTCGCCGGTTTTCCGGTAAGTTCTGAAATCGGCCCACAGCTTGGTGTAGTTAAAATCACTTCCAAACAAATAACCGTTCACTTTAAAACCAAACGAAACGTTCATCCCCTTAGACGGAGAAAACCTGGGGGTGGAATTATCGAAAACAGTGCTGAGCAAAACCCCTGATTTTTTGTAAGGAAATTTATCGCTTTCAAAATCTGAAAACTCTTCGTCGCCGGCTTCAAGTAGCTGTTCCACATCTTCGAAATAGTAGGTGAGTTTGCTGTTTAGCCGGGGATTAAAATTATAGGTATATGGCACATTAACTCCCCATGTCCGGGTGGTGTAGCCGGGTTCTTCTTTTCGGTTGATAAACGGATTAAGAGAGATGGAGCTGTTCATGCCCAAAAACTGTGGCTGAATCCAGCTCAACCGGGCAGAGTAGGGCTCGAGTGCCGAGTGTTTCAGGTACAGATTGAGACGGCGGGCACTTCCCAAAAATCCATGGTAACTTAAATCGACAAATGCCCTGAATTTATCCTCCGTACCGTACCCAGCACCAAGTCTCGTGTTCAGACGGGGAGCTTCTTCAATATAAACCGAAACGGGGATGGGGCTTTTTTGCGTTTCGGGCACTTTTTCGGGATTAACGGAAACCACCCTGAACATACGCAGCCGATAAAGATTTTGCCGGGTTTCATTTAAAACCGATTTGCTGTATAAATCACCATCGGAATACTTCAGCTGTTTTTTTATGAATTCTTCCGAAACATTTTTGTTGCCTGATATGGTAGTTTCTCCGATGTACGACTTGGGACCGGGATTGACGGAGTAATGAATACCCGTACTGTTGTTATCCAGCTTAAGGTTTAAATTATAGGTGGCAGTGGCGTAAGCGTATCCCTGACTTTTTAACGCATCCTCAATTATGCGGAGATCATTATTTATGGCTTCGTCGCGAAACCGCTTTCCTTCAACTAATTCCAGCTCTTTTGTTATTTTTTCTGTTTCAACCAGGCTGTCAATGTTTTCCGTTTTACTTTGAATGGTAATTGAAACACTATCGGTTACAACCGGTTCGCCCTCGTCAACATTAATTGTTAATTTCAGAGTTTGCTTTTTTTCATTTGTTTTTAGTGGATGAAGCGCTGCCCGGGCATTTAAAAAACCTTCGCTTTGATAAATCCGGATGAGGCGTTCCAGATCCAGGTTAACCAGCTCTTCGCTGTATAAAAAAGGTTCTTTTTCGGTGAAAACTTTTTCGAGATAAGAAACTTCTTTTAACGCCATTTTGTCCAGTAGGAAATCTTTGTCGAGCGTTTTGTTTCCCTGAAAAGTTATTCGACGAACTTCATAATTTTCCTGTCCTTGCAGGCTGAAAATATTTCCGCAAACAAGTAAAATGGAAACTATGAAAGTTAAAAACCGGATTCGCATAAGTTAATTTTCAATCTCCTCAAAAAGGTTTCAAATAATTTTTGAAATAGCAACAATGTAAATGTTGATTGGTTACCAAATTTGTACCACTGTCAGAATATTCAAATAAGCGGTAATTTAAATCTTTTTCGTGGATAAAATTCCACACTTTTCCACAACTTTAAGGAAAAATACAACAAGTCTTTTCAGATTGTAAGTGCCCTTTGGGCTTTTTAGGCTTTTTTTGCGCATGGCATAGTTTTTTCAAATTGTTTATCGATTTGAACCTGTGTTAATAGTGGGAAAAATGTACAAAAATAACTTGGTTACAAAAATTACCGATGGTTTTAAAATAGTAAAAAAAGCACTTTTGCATTTTAACGCCAACCGGCCCATTGAACACGCGGGGACAACTGCATTTTTTGCCATTTTTTCGATGGCACCGATACTTATCATCATTATTTCAGTTTTTGGATATTTTGCCGGAGACGATGCCATTCGCGAAAAATTGTTTGATGAAATTAACCTGCTCCTTGGCTCGGAAAGTACGCGGGTTTTACGAAATGCCATTACAAATTACAAAATTGCTGAAAACAGTAGCCTGGGAACAATAATCGGGATTGGGTTTTTCCTGGTTTCGGCTACAACTCTTTTCAGTGCCATGCAAAATTCCATCAATTACATCTGGCGGATAAAAATCAGGACGAATTTGAAAATGAGTGTTTTAAACCTGCTGAAAACCCGTGCTTTATCGTTTGGGGTTATTTTGAGTTTAGGGTTTGTGTTGCTGGTTTCGCTAGTTGTTGACGCTTCAATCGGCTTTCTGAAAGATTTCCTTTCTGACCGGTTCAGCCCCGATTTTGTGGTGGTGGCCCAAATTCTGAATGCATTACTATCGCTGGTAATTATAGCCACCGTTTTTACTTTTATTTACCGTTTCCTTCCTGATGTACAGGTGAGGTGGAGTGCCAGCTGGTTTGGAGCCGTTTTTACCTCTGTATTGTTTGCGGTGGGAAAATATGCAATTGGTTTATTTATCGGGAACAGCAATCTTGGAGTGGTTTACGGGACTGCCAGTTCGTTTGTGGTTATTCTGATTTGGATATATTTTGTGTCCATCATTTTTTATTTTGGCGTGGAGTTAACCTGTCAGTATTCAAAATTTTACAGGCATGAAATGACACCCGCAAAATATGCTGTTCCGTTTGAAATAGCACGTATTAAAGAATGATGCGGTCAAATTTCAAAGCTCAAGAATCAAATCCAAACTCAAAAAAATGACTTCGTTTCTTATGGATTAATTGTTTTTGGTAACAGGAGGCTTTGAATGTGCTATTGATAAAATGTTTATCTTTAGCCTATCTGAAATCAAACCTAAATAATGAAATTATGACAGCCAAAAAGAATCAACTTATTTATGTGGTAGAAGACAATAAGGTTTACAATAAGCTGATTACCGAGTATTTGAAAAAGCAGCAGTACACCAATGTTAAGGCATTTTTTTCGGGTGAAGAGTGCGTGAAATCCATTAAAAAAGGCGAAAAGCCTGAGATAATTATTCAGGATTATTTTTTGGAAAATATGAATGGACTCGACGTTTTGCGTAATGTGAAAAAAGTTAATCCGGAGCCGGAATTTGTTTTTCTTACCAATAACGAAAGCATGGAAGTGGCTGTAAATACCATAAAGTATGGTGCTTACGATTATATTATTAAAGATAAAATTACACTGGACAAGGTGATGGACCGCATAGGAAAAATCACCCAGCTGAAATCATTGGAGCGACGGAACCGGCAGATTCAAAAATACATGCTGCTTTTCTCAGGTGTTATTTTCCTGATTATAGTCTTCTCAATTCTCTATTTTGTAGTAGATGTCTTTGGTGTTCAGTAAATTGTTCGGTTAAAAGCCAGATGAATTAAAACAAACGAAACCCGGGATAAAATCATTTCTCTTCTTTTTTGTTTATTTTTCCCTGCTGGCTGAGAAGTACCGCAATTGGCCGGGTATCAGGAAATTCAGACATGATTATTATAATGATTACCGTAATGGGGACACTGAGTAGCATTCCCGTAACACCCCACATAACTCCCCATAGCGCAAGTGTAAGAAAAACCACCAGGGGGCTGATGTTCAGCGAAGTGCCCATAATGCGCGGTTCAACAAGGTTCCCCATAATAAGCTGGATGGCGCCCACAATTGCCAGTACCAGAATTGCTGGTGTTATGTCTCCAAACTGAAGCATGGCAAAAATGGTAGGGAAAAGAGTTGCTATCAGCGACCCAATGGATGGGATGAAATTCAGCACAAAAATCAGGAACGACCAGAAAAGCGGGGCATCCACACCAATAATCAGCAACACAAAATAACTCAGCATCCCGGTTATCAGGCTGACAAGAGTTTTTACAGCTATATAGTTACTTACCGATTTGTCAATTTTTTTTATCAGGCCGTTAATTCTGTTGTAACTTTTCTGGTCGGGGTACATGGCTTTTACTTTTTTGGGCAGAATGGGTTCTTCGAGTAAAAGAAAAATTAAGTAGAGAAAAACCATGAAAGCATCGCCAAACAGCCCGGTAAGTGTAGAGAATATTTTTGAAAGAATGCCTCCAAAATTTAATTCATCGGCAAAATCACTCAGAAGCGATGATAAATCCACGTTGAATTGCTGGCTTATGGAATTGGTTATTTTATTTACATTGGCCTCGTAAACCGGCAAAGTCTTCGATAGCTGCTGAATGTTCTGGCTTATCATTTCCACAGTAAAAACCAGAAAAGTAAGCAAAAGCACGGATGATATGATTGTTAGCACCCATTGGGGCAGCCTGCCTACGTATTTAATTTTTGAAAGAATGTTTCTGATAACCCGTATGAGGAATAAAAACAGGATGGCAAGAATGAAAGGAATGATGATTCCCTGTGCATAAATCAGCACCATTACCAGGGTTACAATAATCAGGAAAATATAAATTCTTTTAGTTGCTTCCATGCGTTTTGTCGTTAGTTTAACTTAGCGCTTTCGGGCAGGCCCCACTCTTCATTTATTTTAATTCCGAGGGTTTCCAGTTCGTTTAATACCGGCTCGTAAATACTTTTTATAACGGGAATCTGAACGCCTGTATTATTAATTTTTCCGTTCAAAATCAGTTTTACGGCAACTGCGGCCGGCAGCGCAACAGTGCGCGCTATTGATGTGTATTCTGCTGTCGAAAAATCGAGCATTCGCGACTGAATAACCTCTTTCTCCCCTTTCGAATTTTCAATTAAAAAGGAATGCAGCATCACCACCATATCGCGGGCTCCTTCGGGCAGCATCATCTTTTGTAACATTAACATGGCAGTGAGGTCGAAAGTTGAACCTTCTTTCAGATTTATCATGTTATTGTCGAAATAGCCAAGCCAGTCCAAAGCAAAAATTGCCGGATGATCCAATTCGAGGTTTAACGTTCCTGCCAGTTTTTCTTTCACGTTTTTGGGATAAACGCCAATTTTTTCTGAAACAATTTCTTTGAAGTTTTTCCCTTCAAAGTTTTGTATTTCATGCGAAAGCAAACCGAGCGATTTGATTACATCCATGGCTTCGCACCAGTGAGGATGCCTGAATGTTCCCCTGTAAACAGTCCGGGCTTCTTGTATCCCGTAATTTTCAATGTAATTCAGCGAATTGCGGTTGGGATAAACCTCCATATTGCCCGCTTCGGGGAAATCGATTTTCAACGGATTTTTAAACAAGTCTTCTGTGGGGATTTCAACCACCTCACTGTCTTTTAAAAAGGTTGCCCCATTATTACTGGCCTTTAAAACACCCTGTGGCGACCATGAGAATTTATAACCAAAAGGATTATCGGCTTCTTCAGGAGCTGGTAAAGCCCCGCAAAGGGAGTAAAGCTCATTTATCTTTCCCCCATCTTGATGTACTTTGTCGATAATGCGTTTGACGGTCATGTGGTCCAACCCGGGATCAACGCCAATTTCATTCAAAAATAACAGGCCCGCTTGCTGAGCACCGGCATGTAATTTTTGCATTTCCGCTGAAACGTAGGATGTTGTAACCAAATTTTTCTTGTGTTCCAGACAATGCCGGGCAACTTTAACATGATGCTCGGCGGGAAGCAGACTTACGGTTATATCATGTTCGGCTATCAGTTTATCCAGCAGTTCTGTGTTGTCAATTGTCCACGAAACGGCTGTGCCGCCTTGCTGTGAACTGATAATTTTATCGGCTTTTGCCTGTGTGCGGCTGGCTATTGTAATGTTAAAATTGTTGTCGAGCAAATAATGTGCTATGGGACCTGCAATCCTGCCTGCCCCCAAAATCAAAACTTTTTTCATTTCATCTACCTCTTTCTGTCCGGATATGTGGGTTGAGTTCCTCCATCCGTATTCATTTTTTTATTAAAGAATGTAAAGGTCGTGAATTTTTTTGAACAGAAACTGATTTATGACCTGTTTAAAGACAAGCTTTTTTGAAAACAGAATTTCGATAGTAATCAAATCATTCCCAATTTATGTCTGATCAGGTTATTTACAAAAAGCATCAGTTTTGTTGGATTGGAAATCCGGTAGCGTTGTGTCAAAATATCGTCGGCAGTGGTTTTTTTTATTTTTTCAAGTAGCTTAAGGTAATAAGTATAGGCAAGAAAAACGCCCAGCCTGACATCTCTGTTCAGTTCTTTTATTCCGGAAAGGGCTTCTTCAAAGTCTGCAGCAATATCGTTTTCAATCTCTTTTTTCTGTTCTTCCGAAAAATTTTCAAACTCAATTCCCGGGAAGTAGATTCGCTTGTTTTCAATGTAATCGGCACGAATATCTCGTAAAAAATTCACTTTCTGGAAAGCTTCGCCTAGCTTTCGGGCGGGATGAACCAGTTTGTCAAATTCCTTATTACGATTTTTGTAAAACACCCGCAGGCACATCAGGGCCACCACCTCTGCCGAACCGTAAATGTAGCGGCTGATTTCCTCCTGGTTGTACTCTTGATGTGTCAGATCCATTTCCATACTGTTCAGGAAGGCATCAATATATTCATGGTCGATATTATATTCATTCACCACATACTGAAAACTGTGCAGAATGGGATTGGTACTGAATTGGTCGTTAATGGCTTTATAAGTTTCCTCGCGCAGGTTTATTAATAGTTTTTTCTGGTTGTGATTATGAAAAGTGTCAACAATTTCATCGGCAAAACGCACAAAGCCGTATATGCCGTAAATGCCCGGCCTGTATTTTTTTTTAAACAACTTTATGCCAAGCGAAAACGATGTGCTGTAATTGTTTGCAGTTATTCTGCTGCAATCGAAAGCATTTTTATCATACAGTTGCATTGTGTTTTTCAATTCGTTCAACAGCCAGTTTCGAGCTAATTATCACCATGGGCAACCCCGTGCCCGGCAAGGTTGAAGCTCCTGCGTAAAATACATTTTTAAATTCTTCGTCATAATTTTTTGGTCTGAACCCTCCAATCTGGTTCATGTCGTGGGCCAGCCCGAGTGCACTTCCTTTGTGCAAGTTAAACTGGTCGCGCCATTCTTCGGGCGTGTAAATGGTTTGGGTTATAATTTTTTGCTGAATATCAACCCCCACCCGTTTGCTGAAATCGCTGATGATGCTGTTCACAATTTCTTCGCGGTCGTTCCAGTTGGACTTGTATCGCAAATCGGGAACCGGACAAACAAAAAACAGGCTTTCACAACCTTCGGGGGCGCAGTCGCTGTTGGAATGCGACAGCACATTCACATAATAGTAGGGTTTTTCAAATGAGTCGGGATTAGTGAAAATTTTGTTTGCATACTCCTTAAAATTACTTCCCAAATAATAATTGTGGTGTTTTACGTTCTGCAATTTTTCACTTATGCCCAGGTAAAAAGTAAGGGTTCCCATCGTCCATTTCATTTTATCGAGCTTTTCTTCAGCGAATGAAGGACGGTTAAAAATATGTCCCCTGAACCAGGCTGCATCGGCATTAACAAGAAATATGTCGGCTTCCCATTTTTTTCCGTTGGAGTCAGTAAGGTATTCCAGTTGGTTTTTTGAAGCTTTAAATCCAGTAATTTCGGTATTGTAATGAATCTTTATGTTTTGTTTTTTTAGCTCATCGCACAATCCTTCCACAATTTTGTACATGCCGCCTTCCACGTTAAAATAGCCGTTGTGGATAAATTCGGTGTACGAAAGCATTGAATAAATTGCAGGTGTGTCGAATGGTGTGCGGCCCACAAAAAAGGCGACCAATGATAAAATCTGCTTCACTTCCTCGGAAGTAAAATAGGTAGAAACCTGCTGCCAGAAACTGCGGAAAAGCACAGGTAAAAGTGTGGGCGGGGCCTGCATTAGTGTAAAAAAATAATGCATCAGCGAGTTGTAATTTCGGCGAACCACCAGGTCAACGGTGCCATCAAAAAGTTTCTGGCCTGCCGAAAGGTATTTTTTAATTTTTTCCTCTAAGTCGGGTTCAACATCTTTGAATTCTTCGGCCAGTTTTGCCAAATCTTTATACATGGTGTAGGTTTTACCTGTAGAAAGAAAGTTAACAGTGTAAAGTGGATCGAGCTCAACAAATTTGAATGGCATTTCAATTCCGGCATCTTTAATGAATTCGTCAAATTCGTAGGACATGCTGAAAAAACTCGGACCTACATCAAAGGTAAAACCATCTTTTTTCAACTGGTTTAAACGGCCGCCGGCTTTGTTGTTTTTTTCAACCAGTTCCACCTGGAATCCGCGTCGTGAAAGGCGAAGAGCTGCTGCCAGCCCGGCAAGCCCACTGCCCACAATCAGTACTTTTTTTGCCATGTATATAAATATCTTATTTTAAAGACGGTAACAACTCATTTTTTACCCAAATAAACCGAGGTTCAATATTAAGGGCTTTTTTATAAAATAACAATGCCTTTTCCTCATTTCCTTCATGGTTTTCAATTTGACCGACAGTAGCCAGTAAATTCAAATACATCCATTTTTGGGTTTGCTTTTCTTCCTCCTGTTTTTCAAAAATTTCAATTGCTTTTAAATAGTAATGCATTGCCTTTTCTGTTGAACCGCCAAACATTTCGGGCATGTGGTTCCAAATATTCCCCATTTCAATGTTGGCCTGCAAGTTTGTACTGTCTTTTTCAATGGCCATCTCGGCATGATCCATGCTTTTTGGGCCGAAAAACGGTGCCCTCCAAAGGCTGAGTCCGATTTTAAAACCATAGGCCGCTGCATTGTAGGCGTGGTAATTGGCGGTTTCTCCTTTTTCTTTTTTCAAAAGTTCGAGGTTTTTTTCCATCATTTCCAAGTAGTGCCTGGCATCCTTTTTTTTGTCGTTCCCCAGGCACCAGCCAATGTAACCGTACTGGTAATTTATCAGATCCAACAGGTTGACAGCTTCAGTGCTTTTTTTGCTTTCCATTTCATCTACAGCAGCTTCCCAGTTCTCCATTTTTCCGGAAATAAATGACTCGTAAATATTTGTGCTGTAGTTGTTTTGAGCAACTGAAAACAAACTGAAGCATACAAACAGGAGCATTAATCGATATCTCTTCCTTTCCATTGGTTTTTTTTCTGTTTTTTGTTCAGATAAGATAGAAAAACAATCGCACCCATTAAAAGTTGTTGAGGTATTGCAAGAAACAAATTTTGCCAAACAGACTGTTTACTGGCCACCGAAACAAAAATTTTCAGGGCAATTGCCATTGCGAGCGTGACAATCATAAACACCGGCGGGAGAAAAAACAGCACGACAAAAATTCCGAATGTCCCAAACAACCAATATAAAAAAGCAGCCAAATGGCTGCCGCCAAAAAATTCAGCTACGTTTTTGGCGAATCCCTGCATGGCATCGTCAAACCCCAGGTACATCCTGCAACTGATGGTTTCGTTGCCCGTCATACATTGCATTTTTTGTCCTTCCAATTTATACATGCGTGCAATTAAAATGTCTTCAACCGGATGTTTCTTTACTTTTTCGTGCGGTTGAATTTCCAGATAGGTCTCTTTTTCAAAAAGCATAAACTGGCCGTTGGCTGCTGCCAGCGAAGGTCTGCTGCTTTTGCGGGTGAGCACCATTGGCAGCAGCGACAACAAAATGCTGTTCATCACCGGAACGGTAATTTTTTCGCCGGTGGTTTTCATAATTTGTTTTGGGAAAATAGAAAGCAGTTTCAGCCGGTGTTTTTGCATTTGTACAATCGAGCTTTCAATCACACCCGGCAAAATGCGCACATCGGCATCGAGGAATAAAAAATAGTAGCCTGTGGCATGAAGGGCCAGGTTGTGGCACGCGTTGTTTTTGCCGAGCCAGCCCTCGGGCAATCCCGTTGATTCAACCAGCCTGAAACGTTTATCATTTTTCGAAAATGATTTAACCAGTCCGGCCGTGTTGTCGGTCGATTGATCGTTAAAAACAACTACTTCAATATTTAGGTAGGACTGTTCTTTCAGGTCATTTAGTATGTTTACGATGTTTGCTTCTTCGTTGCGGGCAGGAATCAGAACCGAAACCAGGGGTGTGCTTTGCGGTGTTCGTTTTTTCAGCACCGGTGAAAAAATAATGTTGACCAAGGCCACGCAAAAGCGCAGCGCATAAAACAAAACAACCGTGTAGGCGAGGTAAATCAAATTAATTGTCCTTAAAAGTTATGTTCTTCTTAAAGCACTCTTCGTAAAAATCATTATAATCTTTTTCAATACCGGCCAATGTTTTTCTTTCGTAATCGTAGGTTTTGTAATAAATATACAGGTTGGGCTTCACCGAATCGAAATATTCCGTAAGATTTACAATGAACACCATCTCAACTTTATTGGGAAGCTTTTTCAGTATCCAGTCCAGCCCCTTTTCAAAGTGCAGCGGGTGCTGGTATTTCGATTCAAACTGCCCTTGCGGAAACAGGGCCACCATATTTCCGGGGTCTTTAAGTAATTCAACCGAGTATTGTAATGAGCGAACCACATCTTTCGAATTCTTTCTCAGGGAGAAAACGCCACCCTGGTTCAAAATCTTATTTTCAACCAGTTGTTTTTCTTCCATCAAAATATGGAATTTTTTGCCGAACTGTTTTTTGTTTAACGATGCGATGAAAAAACCGTCCCACCAGCTAAAATGGTTGGCAATAATCAGCAAAGGACGTTTTTTGTTTTTCAGGTTACCGTTTATCCTGATTTTGTTGAAATGCATTTTAATGCGCATCCAGCCGTACCAAACCAGAAAAGGAGACAAAAACCAGTGGTGTTTTGCTTTTATCATGATTAACTGAGCCTAAAGAATAGCACTAAAATAACAAAAAACAGAAACTGGATAATGAAAACCGGTGCGGCCAGCGCATTGGTAAAAGAAACTTTTGTTTTTCGGATGAGCAGGTGAAAAAGAAATGCAAACCCGAACCAGGCGAGGTAATTCTGCAACGGAATAGTTCCCCCGTTCCAGCTCCACATGTCCAGTCCCGGAGCAACCTGTTCCATCACCAAATCGTAACCTACCATCATCAATGGCCCGGCAATGAGTCGGATGATTTCTTTTTGAAAAAGCTGGTCGGAAATTACTGTGGTGCAATAAACCAGCATGAGCCAGTTGAGCCCAATCATTAAGGGCGTTTCAAAAATTTTGGGCCCCAGCCCTTTTCCGTAAATATAATCTCCGAAAAGCAACCCTGTATTCACTCCAATCGCTTCTGCAACAAAAGAGACTACGTAAATCAATCCGAAAACAATCAGTGTTTTGCTGCTGAACCGGGGTTTGTGAAACCAGATTATAAACGCCGCACTGAGCAGTAACGCAAACGGGGTGAGCATTCTGAAAAAATTATGCGTGAAGGGAATTGTAAATCCCAATACCCCAACTGAGTAAAACAGAATCAGAAAATAAGTGGCGTATCTTGCGGTCTTTTGTTTCAAAATGAATGTGTTTTGGGGGCTAATTTATATTTTATTTTTGTTTCGTGGTGAATGGGTGAATGTGGAAATGTTATAATTTTGTATTCTTTTTTTTACTTTAGTCACCAAATCAACTTAAATCTATAATCATGATTAGCCGCTTGCTTGTTTCAATTGTTTCTTTGTTGTTTTTAAGTGCCTGCAATACTTCAGAATCCGGAAAAAACTGGACCCATTTCAGAGGATCGGAAATGAATGGCCATGCAAATGTGGAAACCGCGCCACTAAATTGGAGCGATTCTGCCAACATCGTTTGGAAAGTTCCGGTTGAAGAAAAAGGCTGGTCATCGCCTGTGGTTTTTGGCGATCAAATCTGGCTGACATCCGCCTCCGACGACGGCACTGAATTTTACACGCTTTGTTTCGATTTTGAGAGCGGAGAACTGTTGAACAAACAAACCGTGTTTACGTGCGATGACCCGCAACGCATCCACAGCACCAACTCGTATGCTACGCCCACACCGTGCATTGATGGTAACTTTGTGTATGTGCATTACGGCACATTTGGAACCGCCTGCATAAACACTGATAATTTTGAAGTGGAGTGGAAGCGCGAAGATTTGAAAGCAGAACACATGCAGGGGCCGGCATCTTCGCCCATTCTTCATGAAAATATGCTGATTTTGCATCTGGAAGGCACGGAAAATCCGTATGTGGTGGCGCTCGATAAGAAAACCGGCGAAACCATCTGGAAAAGTGTTCGCCCGGCAGATATTTATGACCCGCTGGAACCGGTTTACCGGAAGTCGTACCAAACGCCCATTGTGATTGAGGCGGATGGGCGTGAGCTCCTAATCAGCAACGCCGCATTTATGTGTTTTGCCCACGATGTAAATACCGGCGAAGTGGTCTGGACCATCGAATACGGGTACGATTCAACCGTGAGCCAGCCGCTTTACTGGAACGGACTGGTATTTGTTAATTCGGGCTGGATATTTTTAGACAACGTACCCTATTTTACGCGGCAGTTTGCAATTGATCCCACCGGCGAAGGCGATGTGACCGAAACACATGTGAAATGGATGTACGAGGATGAGGTGCCGCAAATCCCCACTCCGGTAATTGTGGACGGGAATATGTATATGGTACACGACCGCGGAATGGTCACCTGTCTCGATGCCATGACCGGCGAACCAATATGGAAGGAAAAACTGCGCGGCAATTTCAATGCGTCGCCCATTTATGCGGCTGGCAATATCTACTTTTTTAATGTGAAGGGCGACTGCACCATTATCAAGCCCGGTGAATCGTTTCAAAAAGTAGCCGAAAATAGTATCGGTGAAACAGTGAAGGCAGTTCCTGTTTTTGTGCGGGACCGGATGATTCTGCGCACGGATAAGAATCTTTATATGATAGGAAATTGAACTTTGGCCGGTTGAACTGGTGTCAATTAGAACGTTGAGCTGGTCACTCTCAGTGACCTTCTTAATAAATAGTAGCAATACTGCAAATTTATTCACCAGCTGACTTCGAGTCAGCAGGTGAACTTTCCGTGGAAAACCACGCAGTGGTTCTGCAACAATAGCCGCGGGTAAAGCCCGTGGAGTGAACCGGCATCTCCTCCCGAACCCGGAACGGGTTCAATAAGGAAAAAATAACTGTTTGATTTGGTTGAATCCTTTCAGGATTCTTTTGATCCCAAACTTCTGAACCCCGGATTGCATCCAGGGCTATTGTTGTCCAATCCTTTCAGGATTTTTTCGAGTCAGCAGGTTAAGATCCACCGGCTGGCATACAAAAAAACAGGAGCCCCGTTTCCGGAACTCCTGTCATTATGCATTTTCTAATTGAACTACAAATTGTCAATTACCTTTTTTAGCCGGCTTTTTATTTCAGCGGCCACTTCCTGAACTGTTTCGTTCTTTACTTCTGCCATGGAAACAACCGGGTCAACCGCCGCTATTTCCACTTCTCCCTGCTTAAGTTCCTGAACGACCACGCTGCAAGGTAACAGCACGCCAATATTTTTTTCGCTTTCAACTGCCTTGCGGGCAAACGCAGGATTACAGGCTCCCAGAATCCGGTATTTCCTGAAATCAACATCGAGTTTTTGTTTGAAAATTGAATGCATTTCAACATCGGCGGGTAAGCCAAATCCTTGTTTTTGAAGTTCGCTTGTTACCAGTTCAATTACGTCTTCAAAACTTTTTCCTTTTACTACAGTGTTTAAATAATAACTCATATCATTTTGCTTTTTTTGTTAAACAATTTACAGTTACAATGTAAACAAATTAAGTGGTTTAACGTTCAACCCGATTTTCTGATTCATTCGCTTCCGAATAGAAAACCCGGCAATAAAGGCACGCGGCAAGTTCAATTATTTGCATTCTTCGTGAACTTAGCGTTGTTTGTGCGAAAAATTTTGCTGCCCGGCATAGACTATTCTACTAATCCCTTAAAGAATTACACATTTGGTGTCAGTCTGGTCTATTATTTAATGGTAGTTGAATAATTTTACTAAATGTAAATTAAATGCTATAAAAATGAGAAAATATCTATTGTTTGTTTTGTATTGTTGTCAAAGTGTTTATATTTGACAAAAATTCAAATAAAATCATTTAATTATAAAAGATATGTGTGGAATTGTATGTGCATTTGATTTAAAGAGTGACCCGCAGGTTTTGCGACCGCAGGTGCTGGAGATGTCGAAAAAACTGCGGCATCGCGGGCCCGACTGGTCGGGTATTTATTGCGGCGAAAAAGCAATTATCGCTCACGAGCGGCTTTCGATAGTTGACCCCGAATCGGGAGGTCAGCCCCTGTACAGTAAAGATCGGAAACTGATTTTGGGCGTGAACGGCGAAATTTACAACCACCGCGAAATCAGGAAACAGTTTGAAGGGAAATACGAGTTTTTAACTGGCTCCGACTGCGAAGTCATTCTGGCGCTGTACAGTGAAAAAAAGGAAAAGTTTCTCGACGATATGAACGGCATTTTTGCATTCGGGCTTTACGACGAAGAAAACGATGCCTGGCTGATTGCCCGCGACCATATCGGAATTATTCCGCTTTACCAGGGCTGGGACCAGCACGGAAACTATTACGTGGCTTCGGAACTGAAAGCGCTGGAAGGTTACTGCACAAAAATTGAAGAATTTCCGCCGGGACACTATTATTACAGCAAAGACGGTGAACTGAAACGCTGGTACGAGCGCGACTGGATGGAATACGAAAATGTAAAAGACAATCCGGCTGATATCGATGAATTGTCGCAGGCACTGGAAGATGCCGTACATCGCCAGCTGATGTCGGATGTACCCTACGGGGTGCTTCTTTCCGGCGGTCTGGATTCGTCCATTACATCGGCACTGGCCAAAAAGTTTGCTGCCCGGCGAATTGAAGAAAATGACCAGAAGGATGCGTGGTGGCCCCAGCTGCATTCATTTGTAATTGGCCTCGAAGAATCCCCCGATTTGGAAGCTGCCCGCGAGGTGGCCGAAGAAATTGGAACTATTCATCACGAAATAAATTATACCATCCAGGAAGGTTTGGATGCTATTCGTGATGTAATTTACCATATCGAAACTTTTGACGTAACTACTGTGCGGGCTTCCACTCCCATGTATATGATAGCGCGCGTGATAAGATCGATGGGTATTAAAATGGTGCTCACCGGTGAAGGCGCCGACGAAATTTTTGGCGGATACCTTTATTTCCACAAAGCGCCCAATGCGGAAGAGTTTCACAAAGAAAGTGTGCGGAAAGTGAGCCGGCTGCATTTGTACGATTGTTTGCGCGCCAACAAATCGCTGGCATCGTGGGGCGTGGAAGGCCGCGTGCCGTTCCTCGACAAAGAGTTTATTGATGTGGCCATGCGTTTTAACCCCGAAGCCAAAATGGCAAAGGACGGGAAAATTGAAAAATGGTGCCTCCGGAAAGGGTTTGAAAAATATCTGCCCGAAAGCGTGGCGTGGCGGCAAAAAGAGCAGTTTTCCGACGGTGTTGGCTATGGCTGGATTGATACCCTGAAAAAAATAGCCGGCGAACAGGTAACCGATGAAATGATGGAAAATGCCGCATTCCGGTTCCCGGTTAACACGCCGCAAAACAAGGAAGAATACATGTACCGCGCCATTTACAGCGAGCACTTTCCGTCGGATCAGGCGGCTGGCTGTGTTCCCTCGGTGCCGTCAATCGCTTGCAGTACCGGCGAGGCTCTGGCCTGGGACGAATCGTTCCAAAACAATGCAGATCCCTCGGGGCGTGCGGTGAATACCGTGCATTCGAAAGGAACAATATTTCAGGATATTAAACGAAAACAAGCAGAGAAGGTAAGTGTGTAAATTTGAAGCCGTTCTGTGTCTGCAGGGCGGTTTTTTATTTTTCGTAGAATTGAATTCCTGCTCGGTTAATATGCTCCAATAAATCAGGTTTTTCAATTTGATGAAAAATAGGCATTAACTTCAAAACAGTACTAAATGCCTGTTATTTTATGCGAATCAGGTTTTTCATTCCCATTTATTAAATGCAGTTCCCAAAAAAATATTTTCAATATGTAAATGATTTCCTATCTTGCAGCAAAATATCACATTAGATTTAATATTATTTGAAAATGAAAAAGTTAGCAGTTTTTATTATAGCCATTGCCTTTTTTGCGTGTAGTCAGCAAAAAGACGGATTTGAAATCACAGTTGAACTGGAAGGTGCCGAAGGCCAGGTTTTGCTCGAAAAGCGCGGGGAGTCCAACTGGGTTCCGGTTGACACAGCCGATATAGTTGACGGCGTTGCCGTTCTCGAAGGCAAAGTTGAGGCACCGGAAGACCATTACATTTCATTGCTTGGGCAGCGTGCCAAAACCATTGTTTTTGTTGAGAATGCTGATATCATGGTAACCGGCAAAGTTGATTCACTGGCAAATGTTGAAGTTACGGGCTCTGCCACTCACGATGAATACAGCAGCGTGAACCAGCAAATTCAGGAGATTGGCGATGAATACATGGCCATTTACCAGCAGGCCCGCGAAGCAGGTGCACAAGGCGACACTGCAAAAGCGCAGCAGCTCATGGATGAAGTAAACGAACTGTATGAAAGCACCACAACTTTACAGGCCGATTTTGTGAGGAGCCATCCCGGCTCTTATGCGTCACCTTATTTTATTTCGCGCGTTCAGTATGGTATGGAACTGGATGAACTTGATGAGTTGGTAAATTCACTCGATCCGAAACTGGAAACAGTGCCCGCAATTGTAGCTTTAAAAGAGCGTATTGAAAAACTGAAAACCGTTGCCGTGGGACAAACTGCACCCGATTTTACCATGAACGATACCGAAGGAAATCCGGTAACTTTTTCGGATGTTTATTCGCAGCACGAATATACACTTCTCGATTTCTGGGCAGCTTGGTGCGGGCCCTGCCGGCAGGAAAATCCGAATATTGTGTCCGTTTTTAACGAATTTAAAGACGATGGTTTTTACGTGTTCGGCGTTTCGCTCGACCGCGAAAAAGAGGCCTGGCTGAAAGCCATTGAAGACGACAATCTCACGTGGGCACACGTTTCTGATTTATCGTACTGGAATAATGCTGCCGCACAAATGTACGCTGTAAATTCAATCCCATCCAGCTTAATTGTTGACAAAAACGGTACAATTGTCGCCAAAAACAAACGCGGAGAGGAGCTGGGCGAAACAATTCGCGAATTATTGAATTAATTTTTCGACAACAGAATATTTAAAAGCCTTTCGGAAGAAGGGCTTTTTTTATGCACGGAAATACTACATTTGCCCACTGAAAAATGCAGGATTATTTTGGTGAAATAGCAGGCGTATTAACCGCTGTATTCTGGACGGTTACCAGCATGGCTTTCGAGTCGGCAGGAAAAAAAGTGGGCTCGCTGGCCGTTAACCTTATCCGGCTGGTAATGGCCTTCTTTTTCATTGGTGCCTACAGTTGGATTGCCCGCGGTTTTTTCTTCCCTTCCGATGCCAGTCTTTTTCAGTGGCAGTGGCTGGCGCTTTCAGGGCTGGTGGGATTTGTAATTGGCGATTTGCTGCTTTTCCAGGCTTTTGTGGTTGTGGGGGCACGAATTTCAATGCTGATAATGGCACTTGCCCCGCCATTTGCCGCTTTGGTGGGATGGCTGCTTTTGGGCGAAGTGCTTGATTCACAAAGCTGGCTGGGAATGGCGGTTACCATGGTCGGGATCGTCATCGTTATTTTAAAACGTGAGCGTTCAACCCAAAACGGTTCAATTGTCAGAAAGTTAACTTCCAGCTATTCAGTTCCGGGTATTTTACTGGCCCTTGGAGGCGCAATAGGGCAGGCAACCGGGCTGGTGCTCAGTAAAAAAGGAATGGGTGAGTACGATGCATTTTCTGCCTCCCAAATCAGGGTGCTGGCCGGAATTGCAGGTTTTTCAATTCTATTTATTTTCATGAAACGCTGGCCATGGGTGTGGACGGCGTTAAAACACGGCTCAGCCATGAAACGGATTACCCTGGGGGCATTTTTCGGACCTTTTCTGGGCGTGTCATTCTCGTTACTTGCCGTGCAACATACTTCTGCCGGAATTGCAGCAACTCTGATGGCTATTACCCCGGTGCTTATTATTGCACCTTCAGTAATTATTTTTAAAGAAAAAGTGAACTGGAAGGAAATTTTGGGCGCAGTGGTTACAGTTGCAGGGGTAGCAATGTTTTTTCTTTAGAATTGAAAAATTGTGAAATTGAAAAATTGTCAAATGGTTAAATTGCAGAAATGTCGAATTGAAAAATCGTTATTGGGGTTAATTTTTTTTCAATTCAAATACTCACGCAACTCAGCCAGTTTCATTTGCCGATCCATTGAAAAGCTGGTGCTTTCGCGGTCAACTTTATCCAGTAAGAAGTAGGATTTTCTGAAAAAATCAAGTTTTTGTTCCGCACTTTCTGCCAGTTCTCCCTGCTCTTTCAAAACAAAGGCAATCATCTCCAGGTGGTCATTGGTAAATTTCTTTTCCGAAACCAGATAATCGAGAAACGACTCAATATTCTTTTCCTGAATTTTTGTTTCCAGTTTCAGGTAATTGTAAAAATACCGGATTTGCTCCCCTGCTTCTTCCTTCTGACCTTTTTTTCTGAAATTGAATATTTTCTGAATGACATCGAAAAGCATCATTAGCTGGCGCATCAAATAATCGCGTTCAATTCCCATATTTCCAATAATTTTGATTTAAATTTATGGTTTATTTTGAAGAGCAGTGCCATGAGCTACGAAGAATATTATTTTGATGACAATATCAGTTTTAGCGATGGCCTTGTGGAAGGCAAGGACTTTTACCTTGAGAATGGTTACAGGGTAATGACCAGCGAATTTTTAACCCGTCGTGGTTTTTGTTGCGCAAACGGTTGCCGGCACTGCCCTTACTGGCCAAAAGCACAAAAAGGAAACACACGACTACGTGAAAAATGAGCTGGAATAGAATGTTGATTTTTTGAAGCAGCCTGGTAAGATTCACATTGAAAAGCGTTGAGATCCCTAATTTATTTGTGTTAAATCCGTTAAAACATTCGATAATTTAATTGAATCATTATTTTTGCTGAAAAATTAGGTTGATGACAGGAAAAGAGCTCCGGATAGTTTTTATGGGTACCCCTGATTTTGCAGTGGCCAGTTTACAAGCATTGGTTGAAAACAGCTATAATGTGGTTGGTGTGGTAACGGCACCCGATAAACCGGCAGGACGCGGAAAAAAATTGACGGAATCGGCTGTGAAAAAATACGCTGTTGAAAAAAATATCAAAGTCCTTCAGCCCGAAAAGTTAAAACACCCGGACTTTCTTGAAGAATTAAAAGCATTACAACCCGATTTGCAGGTGGTAGTTGCTTTCAGGATGTTGCCGGAAGTGGTTTGGGCTATGCCCCCGCTCGGAACCTTCAATCTGCATGGATCGTTGTTGCCGCAGTACCGGGGCGCAGCTCCGCTAAACTGGGCGGTTATCAACGGCGAAACAAAAACGGGAGTTACTACTTTTTTGCTCGACCAAAAGATTGACACGGGTAAAATCCTGTTTCGCAAGGAAGTTAAAATTGAAAAGAGCGATACAGTAGGCGATATTCACGATCGCCTGATGGAAGTGGGAGCCAAACTGGTGCTGAAAACAGTTGATGCTTTGGCAAATGGAAAAGTAAAACCCATACCGCAATCGGAACTGGAATCGGATAAAAATAGTAGGCCGGCCCCAAAAATTTTTAAAATTGACTGCAAAATCAACTGGACAAAAGATGTGGAAACTGTTCGGAATTTGATCCGCGGTTTGTCGCCACATCCTGCTGCCTGGGCCAACCTGGTGCACAAGGACACCGGCCGTACCATCCCGTGCAAAATATTTTTTGCTCAGCCGGTTATTTCTGCCGAAACTGCTACTCCCGGCACCATCGATTCTGATGATCAATCATTTTTGAACGTTGCCTGCGGAAATGGCTGGTTGGAAATTACCGATATGCAGCTTTCCGGGAAAAAACGTATGAATGCCGCTGATTTTCTGCGTGGATTTCGCAATATCATGGATTACCATTTCGAATAAGATTTTTTTACCAAAATACATTTTTTCATTTATACTGCCACCCTGTCATAATTAATGCCATTTGTTTGTTGTGTCTGTATTTCAGTCTATTGAAAACGCAATGCGGGTTTGAGGTTCCAGTGAAAATGTAATTTTGTCCATTTTGCCTTGCAAAAACAGTGTCCATGCTGCTTGGCACAGAATATGATTAAGCTGTGTGTCGATTTTTGAAAAAAATGTTTAATTATAAAAACGTAAAACAATGGCAGAACTTAAAGGTAAAATTCTGGCTGGTAAAATCCTGGTAAAACCGCAGGAAGCCGAAGAAAAAACACAAAGTGGAATTATCATTCCGGATTCAGCAAAAGAAAAACCACAGCAGGGAACTGTTGTATTGGTCGGTGCTGACAAAAAAGACGAACCCATGGAAGTTAAAGTGGGCGACGTTGTAGTTTATGGCAAATATTCCGGAACAGAGTTAAACATTGACGATGAAGATTATTTGCTGATGTCACAACCCGACGTTTTGTACATTGCATAATCAAACAAATTCAAAAAAGAAAATAAAATGGCAAAAGAAATTAAATTTGAAATTGATGCCCGTGATAAACTGAAATCAGGAGTTGACCAACTGGCCAACGCTGTAAAAGTAACACTGGGCCCCAAAGGGCGTAACGTAGTTATTGAGAAAAAATTTGGAGCACCTCAAATGACCAAAGACGGGGTAACCGTTGCAAAGGAAATTGATTTACCCGATTCATACGAAAATCTGGGTGCTCAAATGGTGAAAGAGGTAGCCTCTAAAACCGGCGACGATGCCGGTGACGGAACTACAACTGCAACCGTTTTGGCACAGTCAATTATTAATGTTGGCTTGAAAAACGTTGCTGCCGGTGCAAATCCAATGGATTTGAAACGTGGTATTGACAAAGCCGTTAAACGCGTTGTGAAAAATCTGGCAGAACAGGCACAAACCATTGGCGACGATTACAAAAAAATTGAATCGGTTGCAAAAGTTTCAGCAAACAACGACGAAACAATTGGTGCATTGATTGCCGAAGCAATGCAGAAAGTACACAAAGAAGGTGTTATTACCATTGAAGAATCGAAAGGTACCGAAACCTACGTTGACGTAGTGGAAGGTATGCAGTTCGACCGTGGTTACATTTCTCCTTACTTTGTAACCGACACTGAAAAAATGGAAGCCGACCTGGAAAATCCTTACATCCTTATTCACGACAAGAAAATCAGCACCATGAAGGATTTGCTTCCCATACTCGAAGCTACCGCACAGAATGGTCGTCCGTTGATGATTATTTCTGAAGATGTTGATGGCGAGGCACTGGCTACTTTGGTAGTTAACCGTTTGCGTGGCTCACTGAAAGTTTGCGCTGTGAAAGCACCAGGCTTTGGCGATCGTCGTAAAGAAATGCTCGAAGACATTGCTGTTTTGACAGGAGGTACAGTTATTACCGAAGAAAAAGGTATGAAACTGGAACAGACCACCATCGAAATGTTGGGCGAAGCCGAAAAAGTTACAGTTGATAAAGAAAATACAACTATTGTTAACGGCTCTGGCGATCCGAAGGCTATCGAATCGCGCGTTTCTCAAATCAAAAAACAGATTGAAACCACTACTTCTGACTACGACAAAGAAAAACTGCAGGAACGCCTCGCTAAACTTGCCGGTGGTGTTGCAGTAATCTACGTTGGCGCATCTTCAGAAGTTGAAATGAAAGAGAAAAAAGACCGCGTTGACGATGCACTTAGCGCAACCCGCGCAGCTGTTGAAGAAGGTATTGTTCCCGGAGGTGGTGTTGCCTACCTGCGTGCACACGATTCACTCAAAGATTTGACAGGAGATAACGACGACGAACAAACAGGTATCGATATCGTTACTCGCGCCATTGAAGAACCGTTGCGTCAGATTGTAGAAAACGCCGGAAAAGAAGGTGCTGTTATTGCCCAGAAAGTAAGAGAAGGAAAAGGAGACTATGGATACAACGCACGTGTTGATGAATTCCAACAATTGTATGAAACTGGCGTGATAGACCCTGCCAAAGTTGCACGTATTGCACTTGAAAACGCAGCTTCTATTGCCGGCATGTTCCTTACAACCGAAGCCGTAATAGTGGATGAAAAAGAGGATAATCCTCCAGCCATGCCAGCCGGCGGCGCTCCCGGAATGGGAGGTATGGGAGGAATGATGTAAAATATAGTTCCTATTAATTATTATCGAAGCCTTTCCTTAACAGGAGAGGCTTTTTTTTGCATTTCAAAATCCTGACGATTGTCAGAAACTGTTATTTAACATCTTTTATGGGTTTGTAAGTTTTTGGTATTGTGTTTGTTACGTTTTTGTGGCATGTCGCTTAAACCATCTGTTTTCATGAATAAGTTGTCTAACTTTAACATTTAATTTTTAAAACCATTCATAAAATGAAAGCAGATATAAATGAGTTCATTTCAAAGCTTGAAAACAGAACTCCCGGAGAAAAAGAGTTTCATCAGGCAGTAGAAGAAGTAATCGGTTCAGTGTGGGATTTTTATCAGAAAAATCCGCGTTACCAACAGGCAAATATCCTGGAACGCATGGTAGAACCCGAACGGGTAATCATGTTTCGTGTGCCGTGGGTTGACGACCGTGGTGAAGTACAGGTAAACCGGGGCTACCGTGTTGAATTCAATTCGGCACTCGGGCCATACAAAGGAGGATTGCGTTTCCATGCCAGTGTTACCTTGAGCATTCTTAAATTTTTAGGTTTTGAACAAACGTTTAAAAATAGCTTGACTACATTACCAATGGGAGGCGGGAAAGGCGGCTCTGACTTCAGTCCGAAAGGAAAATCAGACGGCGAAATTATGCGTTTTTGCCAGTCGTTTATGAGCGAATTATTTCGGCATATAGGTCCGAATACCGATGTTCCGGCCGGTGACATTGGAGTTGGCGGCCGCGAGGTGGGTTATTTGTTTGGACAATATAAACGCCTAAAGAATGAATTTACAGGAGTTATGACCGGTAAAGGGCTGGGCTGGGGAGGTAGCCTTATTCGCCCAGAGGCAACCGGTTTTGGTGCTGTTTATTTTGCACAGCACATGCTTCACCGAATTGGTAAAGATATTGAGGGACAGAAAGTTGCTGTCTCAGGTTTTGGAAATGTTGCCTGGGGGGCCATAACCAAAATTAATGAGCTGGGCGGAAAAGTCGTTACCATTTCCGGCCCTGATGGTTATATATATGATCCTGAAGGTATTTCAGGAGAGAAAATTGATTATTTGCTCGAACTCCGCTCCACAAACAACGATGTGGTGGAACCCTATGCAGCCGAATTTGGAGCCAAATTTATACCGGAACGTCATCCATGGGAAGTGCCTGTAAATGTTGCCATTCCTTGTGCTACCGAAAATGAGGTGAATTTAAACGATGCAAAAGAACTGGTTAAAAACGCGTGTTACCTGCTGGCAGAAGCTTCAAATATGGGCTGCATGGCCGATGCCGCAGAGTACCTTTCAAAAAATATTGATTATGCTCCGGGAAAGGCGGTAAATGCCGGAGGTGTTGCTGTATCGGGACTTGAAATGTCGCAAAACAGCATGCGTATCAGCTGGCCACGAGAAGAAGTGGATGCCCGTCTGAAATTAATTATGAGCGACATTCATGAAAGGTGTGTGAGTTATGGCAAAAACGGAAATAAAGTTGATTACATAAAAGGAGCCAATATTGGTGGGTTTGTTAAAGTTGCAGATGCTATGCTGGCACAGGGCGTCGTATAATTTGTGAGGAATTTACTGTCAAAAATAAAAGTGTTTTATCCTGATTACAACGTAAAATTTAATCTATTGGTAAAGTTGAATTTAACTTAAGGATAAAACACTTTTTTACATTTGACGAAATTTGAATTTTCGACATGCTGATTGATACACACTCACATATTTATTCTGAAGATTTTAACCACGATATTGATGATGTGATGCAACGTGCATACGACAATGACGTGAAAAAAATTATTCTTCCGAATATCGATTCCGGGTCTATTAAGCGTTTGCTCGACCTCAGTAATTCCTACCCACATCTTTGTTTTCCGTTAATGGGACTTCATCCCACATCCGTTTCAGCAGATTATGAAGAAGAACTGCAAGCCGTGGAATATTGGCTGGATAAAAGAAAATTTTACGGAATCGGGGAGATTGGAATCGATTTGTACTGGGAGCAGAAATATGTTGAGGAACAAAAAATTGCATTCAGGCACCAGGTGAAACTGGCCAAATCAAGGAATTTACCCATAGTTATTCATTTGCGAAATTCTTTCGAGGAAGTTTATTCCATTGTAAAAGAAGAGCAGGATGGTAATTTGAAAGGGATTTTTCATTGCTTTTCGGGAAGCGTTGATGAAGCCCAGAAAGTGGTTGACCTTGGTTTTCTTCTTGGAATTGGCGGTGTGGTAACCTTTAAAAACAGTAACCTGGATGAGGTGTTAAAAGACGTTGATATAAAAAATATTGTATTGGAAACCGATGCTCCCTACCTGGCCCCGGTCCCCAAGCGGGGAAGGAGAAATGAAAGTGCCTACCTTGCTTTTGTTGCCAAAAAAGTTGCTGAAGTTTACGGCATTTCTGTAGAACAGGTAGCAGAAATAACTTCATCAAATGCCCGCCAATTGTTCGGAATTTGATAAATTAGCGCCGCTAAACTATAACTGAGCAAATGACTAATTCTGAAGAGAAGGAAACTTCAATACTGATTATTTATACCGGCGGTACCATTGGTATGGTTCAGCATCCGCACTCCGGCACGCTAGCGCCTTTCAAATTCGATCAGATCAAAAAGGAAATCCCGGAACTCAACAAGTTCAACTATAACATCGAAACAGTAACATTCACCCCGCCCCTCGATTCATCCAACATGAGCCCGCGCAACTGGGTGAAAATTGCCAGAATAATCCAGAAAAATTATAACCGATTCAACGGGTTTGTTGTTTTGCACGGAACCGATACCATGGCCTATACAGCCTCGGCGTTGAGTTACATGTTCGAGAACCTCGACAAACCAATTATTTTCACAGGTTCCCAGCTGCCAATAGGCACTTTGCGCACCGACGGGAAAGAGAATTTAATTACCTCGGTTGAAATCGCCGCTGCGCGTAAAAATGGCATGAGCTTGGTCCCTGAAGTATGCATTTATTTTGATTTTAAACTCTACCGTGGAAACCGTGCAGTAAAACGGGATGCCGACTTGTTCAGTGCTTTTCGTTCAGTAAATTACCCGGAACTCGCTGTGGCAGGAGTTGACATCAGGTTCCGGACCGAATTTATTCACTGCAATGAAAATAAGGGAATCCTGAAAGTAAATACACAATTTGACGATAATGTGGTCATCCTGAAAATTTTCCCGGGAATCAACCAGCAGGTTTTTAATTCTGTATTTAATATCCCCGGGTTAAAAGGAGTGGTGCTCGAAACATTTGGTTCGGGGAATGTGCCTACATCAAGGTGGCTTATTAACTGCATTAAAAAAGCCATCAGGCGAAATATAATTTTACTGAATGTAACGCAATGCGAGGGCGGACGTGTTTCAATGGGGCAGTACGAAACAAGCTTGGATCTCATAAAAGCAGGGGTTGTTTCGGGCCACGATATGACCACAGAGGCAGCAATTACAAAACTGATGTTTTTACTGGGGCAGGAATTGCCCGTAACCGAAATTAAAATGCGTCTCAATAAGAGTTTGAGAGGGGAAATAAGTGAATAGCTTTATTCCTTTTTCATATTTTTTTATTATTTTGCAGCCCTCTATTTGAGGCATGCCGGAAAATCAGGAGAGGTGCAGGAGTGGCTGAACTGGCACGCCTGGAAAGCGTGAATACCGCAAAACGGTATCGGGGGTTCGAATCCCCCTCTCTCCGCAGGAGAAGAGAAAAATGAGTTATTTCACATACATCTTGAAAAGTGAGCATGATGGAACTTATTATTACGGTTCAACCAAAAATTTGAGAGAACGAGTAAAAGTTCACAACTCAGGAAAAAGCAGGTACACGAAAGGGAGGCGCCCTTGGAAATTACATTATTTTGAAGAGTTTGAATCCCGGAGTGAAGCTGCAAAGCGTGAGAAGTTCTTTAAAAGTATTGATGGATATAATTTTCTTAAAAAGGGAAATATTATATAGGTATCGGGAGGTTCTCCCGAAGGGATCCCTGTGGGGGAATCCCCCTCTCTCCGCAGAAGAAGAGAAAAATGAGTTATTTCACATACATCTTGAAAAGTGAGCATGATGGAACTTATTATTACGGTTCAACCAAAAATTTGAGAGAACGCGTAAAAGTTCACAATTCAGGAAAAAGCAGGTACACGAAAGGGAGGCGCCCCTGGAAATTACATTATTTTGAAGAGTTTGAATCCCGGAGTGAAGCTGCAAAGCGTGAGAAGTTCTTTAAAAGTATTGATGGATATAATTTTCTTAAAAAGGGAAATATTATATAGGTATCGGGAGGTTCTCCCGAAGGGATCCCTGCGGGGGAATCCCCCTCTCTCCGCTCAGAAATTAGAAATAAAGGAGGTTAATGAAATATAAGTTCGTAACTTGACATCAAATAAACTTTAATTTATTTGATTATTTAAAGGGAAAACATGTTATTTGTTGGGAAATTTTAATTGAAATAAGTTCAAATAATACAAAAATCAAGGAAATTATTAATTAAAAAATTTAAATTAATTATGAAAAGACTATTCGCGTTAATAGCAGTATTCGGGATGCTGTTTTTTATGGCATCAAACACTGTGGTTGCACAGGATGAGGCAGCCGACCAGGAAACAACGAGTGCAGAGAGTACGGAGCAGGTTGACATGACTGCTGATCCTGTAGAAGAGGCTGCAGCAGCAGCTGAAGAAGGGAAATCCTTGCACAGCCAGTTGAAACAAAAATTTATTGAAGGTGACCCAACTTTCATGTCATTCGTTTTAATTGCATTGATTTTAGGTTTAGCCTTTGCTATTGAAAGGGTAATTTACCTTAACCTGGCAACCAGCAATACCAAGAAGCTGCTTGTTAAAGTTGAAGATGCGCTTGAAAATGGTGGTGTTGAAGCTGCCAAAGATGTTTGCCGCAAAACGCGCGGCCCCGTTGCAAGTATTTTCTACCAGGGACTGGATCGTTTCGATCACGGAATCGATGTAGTTGAAAAATCAATCATTTCGTACGGTGGCGTTCAGGCTGGTTTGCTCGAAAAAGGACTGAGCTGGATTGGGCTGTTTATCGCACTGGCACCAATGCTTGGTTTTATGGGAACTGTAATTGGTATGATTGGTGCATTTGATGCCATTGAAGTTGCAGGTGACATTTCTCCCTCACTGGTAGCAGGTGGTATTAAAGTAGCTTTGATTACAACTGTGTCGGGGCTGTTAGTTGCAATTATTCTGCAGATTTTTTACAACTATTGTGTTTCAAAAATTGACAGCATCATCAACAACATGGAAGATGCATCCATTTCATTTTTAGATTTATTGGTTAAACATAACTTGAAAAAATAAGAAAATCCATGAATAAAGTAGGAAAAATTGTTACCATAGTATTGTGGGTCCTGCTCATTATCTCGGCTGTTCTTATTGTTTCAATGATGGTTAACATTAGCGAAAATGAAGCCGACCCGACAATGGGTAGTTGGATTAACACCAACCTTGTGTGGACCTACATTTTAATGGCTTTTGGTGCCGGTATTGCTATCCTGGCAAGCATATTCCATATGTTTACCGACATTAAAGCTGCCAAAAAAGGTTTAATATCAGTGGTCTTTTTGGGAGCAGTGGCGCTCGTATCTTATTTGTTGGCTTCCGATGAAATTCCTCAGTTTATAGGAGTTCAGAAGTTTATAAACGACGGAACGCTTACAGAGCAAGTAGCAAAATTAGTGGATACCGGTTTGTATGCTACCTATATTTTAATAGGATTGGCAGTGCTGTCAATTGCATACTCATCAGTAGTTAATTTATTTAAGTAATTTAATTCGTGGTAATTAAACAGGAAAATTAATTATGGCAAAGAAAATACCTGAAATACCGTCAGCATCATTGGCTGATATTGCTTTTATGCTGCTTATCTTTTTCCTGGTAACAACCACGATGGACGTTGACAGCGGATTGGAAAGAAGACTTCCACAATGGGTCGATCCCGAACAGCTCGAAGATGATCAACAGATTAAAGAGCGAAATGTATTTGTTGTTCTGGTTAACAGGAACAATCAATTACTTGTGGAAGGCGAATATGCCCAAATTGATAATTTACGTGAAAGAGCGAAAGAATTTATGGCGAACCCAACCAACGATGAGAGTTTGCCCGAAAAGGAACCGCAACAAATTCCCTATTTTGGGGAAACCATGGTTACCAAAGGAGTTATTTCGCTGCGTAATGACCTTGATACACAGTATGGTACCTATATCGCTGTTCAAAACGAACTGGTTGCTGCCATTAATGAACTGAGAGATGAACTCGCCAGAGATGAATTTGGAGAACCCTATGATGAGTTGGAAAGAGATAAGCAAGACGCTATTCGAGATGTCTATCCATCCAGAATTTCAGAAGCTGAACCTAAAAAGGTAGATTAGTTATGAGTAAATTCAAAGATACAGGAAAAAAGGAAATACCTCCAATATCAACAGCTTCGTTGCCTGATATTGTATTTATGTTGCTGTTCTTCTTCATGGTAAGTACTACCATGCGGGAAGTAACCTACATGGTAGATATTACACTTCCGGAAGCAACAGAATTGAGTAAACTGGAAAAGAAATCGCTGGTAAGCTACATTTATGTGGGTGAACCGCTGAAGCAATATCAAAGTACATTTGGTGTTGCACCACGCATCCAGTTGAACGATCAGTTTGCCAATGTGAATGATATCCAGGATTATGTTATTGCTGAAAGAGAAGCAAGAGACGAAGCCGAAAGGCCCATGATGATTACTTCTCTTAAGGTGGATGAAAATACTAAGATGGGTATTGTTTCCGATATTAAGCAGGAGTTAAGAAAATCTGCTGCATTGCATATTAACTATTCGTCAAGGCAAAAAGTGGAAAGATAGAACTTATCCGTTTTAAGATATATCAAAAAAGGGAAGCTAATTTAGCTTCCCTTTTTTGATCCTTCTGCTTGAAAATAGTTACTTTTTCTTTTCAATTAACCGAAGGCTTAATTCAGTAAGTTGCTCTTCTGATACAGGTGATGGAGAGTCAATCATTACATCCCTGCCGGCATTATTTTTTGGGAAGGCAATTACATCGCGAATGGAATCGAGGCCGGCAAACAGCGAAACAAACCGGTCGAAACCAAATGCAATACCCGCATGCGGAGGTGCACCATATTTAAAGGCGTTCATCAGGAACCCAAATTGTGCTTCAGCCTGTTCAGGCGTAAAGCCGAGTACTTTAAACATTTTCGATTGCAGTTCTGAGTCGTAAATCCTGACAGATCCTCCACCTATTTCTACTCCGTTAATAACCAGGTCGTAGGCGTTTGCACGTACATCTCCCGGGTTGGAGTCGAGCAATTTAATATCCTCGGGTTTCGGAGCTGTAAACGGGTGGTGCATCGCGTAAAACCGTTCAGTTTCTTCATCCCATTCAAGCAGCGGAAAATCAACCACCCACAGTGGTTTAAAAACACCCTGTTTGCGTAACCCCAATTGTTTTGCCATTTCCAGGCGCAGTTCGCCAAGGGCGTGGAGCGTTTTGGTTTTATCTCCAGAAAGAACAAGTATTAAATCGCCGGGTTTTGCATCCAACTTTTCAGCCCACTGTTTTAAATCTTCGGCCGAATAAAATTTGTCCACTGATGATTTGAAGCTTCTGTCTTCGTTATACTTTACGTAAACCAATCCTTTGGCACCAATTTGCGGTCGCTTCACCCAGTTAGTCAGTTCATCGAGTTGTTTGCGTGAATAACCCGCACATCCTTTTGCACATATTGCACCCACATATTCTGCCGAGTCGAATACATTGAACCCTTTTCCTTTAACCGTTTCAGAAATATCTGAAATCAACATGTCAAAACGGATATCAGGTTTGTCGGATCCATATTTTTCGATGGCTTCGGAATAAGGCATTCGTGGAAAATCTTCCACTTCCACATTCAGTACGTTTTTAAACGTGAATTTGGTAAGCCCTTCAAAAGCATTCAGCACATCTTCTTGTTCCACAAACGACATTTCGCAGTCAATCTGTGTAAATTCAGGCTGCCGGTCGGCGCGCAGGTCTTCATCGCGGAAACACTTTACAATCTGGAAATATTTATCGAACCCGGCCACCATTAGCAATTGTTTAAAAACCTGTGGAGACTGCGGAAGTGCAAAAAACTCACCTGAATTCATGCGCGAGGGAACTACAAAATCGCGTGCACCTTCAGGTGTTGATTTTATAAGAACCGGCGTTTCAGTTTCGATGAAACCTTCTTCATTCAAATAAGTACGAATAGCATGTGCCATTTTTGCGCGCAGTTCCAGGTTTTTGCGAACATTTTGGCGGCGCAAATCGAGGTAACGGTATTTCATCCGTAATTCGTCGCCGCCATCGGTATCTTCCTGAATGGTAAACGGCGGAACGGCCGACGGGCTGAGGATTTTAATTCCAGCCACTTCAATTTCAATTTCGCCGGTGGGTATATTTTTATTTTTGCTCGAACGTTCCCTTACTTTTCCTTCTGCCTGAATGACAAACTCACGCCCCAGTTTCTCCAGATTTGCTTTTACGTCTTTCGAGGTATTTTCATCAATTACCAGTTGGGTAACTCCGTATCGGTCGCGTAAATCAATAAATGTCATGGCTCCCAAATCTCTGACCCGTTGAACCCATCCGGCCAGTTTTACCGGCTGATTAATATTTTTTGCTCTTAATTCTCCACACGTATGTGTTCTGTACATGATACCTTTTTTTTTATTTGGTTGCGAAAATAAGAAGATTTTAGCAATTTTATCGGCTAAATTTCACAGCTTTTGTAAACATTTTATGATTGAACCTTTTGGTGATGAATATTTTATGAAAAAGGCCTTTGCCGAGGCTGTTCAGGCTTTTGATCAGGGCGAAGTTCCTGTGGGGGCAGTGGTTGTTTCAGGCAACAAAATTATTGCGCGGGCCCATAATTTAACTGAAACCCTGAACGATGTAACGGCCCATGCCGAAATGCAGGCCATAACTTCCGCAGCCAACTTGATGGGGGGGAAGTACCTGAATGACTGTACGCTGTATGTTACGCTCGAGCCCTGCTTAATGTGTGCAGGTGCACTGGCATGGGCGCAGGTGGGCAAAATTGTTTTTGGCGCTCCTGACCCCAAACGCGGATTCCGGAAGCATTCTCCAAATGCACTTCACCCGAAAACTGAGGTTGTTGGTGGAGTCCTTAGTGAAGAATGTGCTGAGCTTATGCAGGAGTTTTTCAGAAAAAAAAGATGAGGATTGCTGCAATTGCGTCAATTCTTCGTCCCGGATTTAGAGAATAACTAAGTTTGGCATTCAAAAAAGTTAGAAAATTCCGAAATGCCTTGTTAATCTCCATTTCAATAAAATAATGGAATGACCGAAAATAAACCATTAGTTTCGCTCGATGCGCTCCGTAGATTTCATACAAGAAACGAATTTTTATAAGGCTTTAATAAATTTAAGAAGATGAAGAGAATTTTGTGGTTGGTTATCGCTGTAACAGCAATTTTTCACAGTTGTCAGTCTGAATATTCAAGTGTTCCCAAAAAGTACCATTCACTGCTTGATACCGCATTTGCTAATGCCAGAGAGAATGCGGATGAATTAAAACTGGCATTGGAGCAGAGTGAGAAGAATCAAAAGGAAGTAACTGCTTTCTTAATTTCTTATATGCCCGAAAGAGATTTGAAAACATTATCTGCAGAATTTATCCTCGACCAGGTGGAGGGTGCCTGGCGGGCCCGCGAAGAATTTGAATGGTGTCGTAATCTGCCCGATTCTGTTTTTTTGAATGAAGTTTTGCCCTATTGTAATCTGGATGAAACCCGCGACAACTGGCGCGAAAATTTTTACCACCTGTTTTCGCCTTATGTGCAGGAGTGTGAAAATATTTACCAGGCAGTTGATTCTGTAAATTTCAATATCATGGATGAACTGGGGGTGGAATACAATACCAAACGCAGTGTTGTAAATATCAGTCCTTTTCAGGCTATAAAAGAGCAAATGGCTACGTGCACCGGCTTATCGTTTCTGCTGGTCGATGCTTTCCGGTCTGTTGGTATTCCGGCGCGCATTGCAGGAACTCCGCTTTGGACAAACATGCGCGGCAATCACAGCTGGGTGGAAGTTTGGATTGACGGCGAATGGTATTTTACCGAATACTATCCTGATGCGCTGAATAAAAGCTGGTTCTTGGCCGATGCCGGAAAAGCCGATCCGGAAAAACCGGTTCACTGGATTTATGCGGCTTCCTACAAACCTGCCCAAACGCATTATCCGCTGGTGTGGGACCGCGATTCAAGGGAAATTCATGCAGTTAATGTGACCGATCGTTACATCAGGCTGTACCAGGAACAACTGGCCGGACAGGAACTGAAGGAAGATGAAATTTTGGTTGATGTGGTTTTGTTTAAAAATGAGAACGAACAAAATGCGCAGGGCCGGATCTCAGAAAGAATTTCTGTTTTCGAGGGGGATAATCAAATCGAATTTGGCTATTCACCTTTGCCGACTGACGATTTGAACAAGTTCCTGAAGTTCAAACTGGGGAAAAATAAAACTTACCGGTTGGAGTTTGTGGGAGCAGATGCTCAACTGAAATCTGTTGAAATTAATCTGGGAAGAGGACCGGTTGGAGTTATAAAATTGTTTGCTGATTAACTACTTCAGAGAACTCAAAACTTCTTTAAACGGATTGGTATTACATTACATTTAATTTGTCTTAACTCCCTTAATCAGCAGGAACAAACAAAGCGACAGTTCCGAAACCACGGCAACAGTCATAACAAGGATTTCGCTTGTTGAAGTAAGTTCCGGGAACAGGAAATTAACGAAACAGTCGATTAAGTAGCTTACACCGGCTGCAACAACCAAAATGCCCAGCCATTTTGGGAAATAACCGGCTTTAAAAATCAGGTGTCCGAGGATTACACAACTGATTCCAAAAAATACGCCGCTGATTAGGTAACCGTAAGAATGCGCATTCAGAAAAAGAAGCGAAAGCGAATTGAGCTGTTCGTCTGAAAAACTGCTGAGATAGCTATTATCGCCCAAAAGCAACAGCGGCAAATAAAAATTCAGCAGATTTATACCCAGCACCGTTGCCTGGGCCAACCTGAAAAATGCGGCCAGCATGGACAATCCTTTATTTACAGGTTTTAAAACGAAGTAAAGCAGCAGTGGCACTCCCACATCGCTCATTACCATAATTAAATCGCTGATAAAACCGATTCTGAATAAAAAAGAGTTGGCTGCAATGTTTCCGGCAGTAGCATTTGCGTCGCCCGGAACAATGATTCCTGAGCGAACGAATAGCTCGCTGAACAAACCCGAGATGATAATTATAAGGTACAAAACACCGGTAGTCCGGGCATTTGTTTTCATTGTTTGAATTGTTTTCATGACTTTAATTTTCAGGTTCAACAATAATTACAACGTTCCCTTTTTTGTGACCTGAAGCAATGTAGGTGTGTGCTTCGGCAACTTTTTCTAAAGGGTATTGGCGGTCGATTACTGTTTTGAGTTTTCCTTCTTTGGAAATTTTCAATAATTCAGCAAAAAGTTCTCTCAATTCAAATTCTTTTAGTAACCCGGTAGCACTAAATTTGGCTTTCTTTTTACTAAAAACTGAAGTCCGCATCATTTGTAAAAGCAAAGAGAATTTCAGCACCGGCGAAACATACAATCCTGATTCGGTAAGAATATTTTTACTTTCTGAAAAAGAGCTTTTACCAACGGTATCAAAAACCACGTCGTAAGTTTCATTTACTTTGGTGAAATCCTTTTTGGTGTAGTCGATTACATGGTCGGCTCCAAGCGATTTTACCAGGCCTACATTGCGGGTGCTGGTAACACCGGTAACCTCAGCGCCCATATATTTGGCAATTTGTACCGCGGCTGTTCCCAAACTACCGGATGCTCCGTTTATCAATACTTTCTGGCCCGGTTTAATTTGGGCAATTTCTTTCAAAAAATTCAAAGAAGTTACATGGCCATCGCCGTAAGTCGCACCTTCGGCATAACTCATATTTTCGGGCATCGGGAGAATAACACCATTTTCAGGAACTGCCACAAATTCGGCATTGGTGCTGAACCCAAGCGTAGTTTCACCAAAAACACGGTCGCCTGTTTTGAACGAAGTCACATTTTCACCCACCGTTTCAACAATACCCGCAAATCCGGTTCCGGGGATGGCATGTTTTGGTTTGGTGAGTCCGGTCATTAAACGGCCAAAGTAGGGTTTGCCGGTGCGCATCATGCCGTCGGCCGTGGTTGCCGAATTAGCGTGCACTTTTACCAGCACTTCATTTTCTTTGGGTTGCGGTTTTTCAACCTGTTGCAGTTTCAGTACATTCGGTGCTCCGTAACCTGTTGCAACAATTGCTTTCATCATTTTTGTTTTCATTTGTTTTTATTTAAAAGTTTGACTTCTTTTTGTTTGATTATGAATGAAATCATGATGCAAATGTAGGGGAGTGGAACCGGCTAAATGTTCGGGAAAACAATGCAGAGGTTCGGAATTATAAATGTGGACAAAAAAGTATGATTTTATTAAAAAACAGACCTTTAAGGATTTTGAA
Organism: Tangfeifania diversioriginum; assembly: GCF_900141875.1. GTDB lineage: Bacteria > Bacteroidota > Bacteroidia > Bacteroidales > Prolixibacteraceae > Tangfeifania > Tangfeifania diversioriginum. The sequence continues at coordinate 165,248 of NZ_FQZE01000002.1, forward strand.
AACCTTGAAGGTCTTAAAGAGTTTAAAGATTAAAATTGAAGTTATTACTCAATCAAATTAGCCACCTGCCATAATTCGCCATCGCCATAATGTTCCAGTGAGTTGCCGCAATGAACGATAATTATTTCTTTTTCGGGGAAAACATAAATGTTTTGCCCCAGGTTGCCCGACGCAGCGAACTGAAACGTTGAGTCGCAGTTGGCATGGCCCCACCACTGGTAATTGTAGTAAACGTGGTTGCAATTGTCGCCTCCAAACCAATCCGGGTAAATATCGCGCGGAATGGATTTGTTTTCTCGTGTCGATTCCAGCACCCAGTCTTTCGAAATGACTTGTTTGCCGTTCCAGTTTCCTTCCTTCAAAAACAGACGGCCAAAACGGGCATAATCAATGGCCCGGGCAATTAACCGGCTGGGCATGTATTCAAAACCCGACTTTTTGCTGTCGATGGAAAAAAGTGCATCGTATTCCATTACCTGCGACCACAATTTTTCCTGTAAATATTCCGATACCGTTTTTTTTGTAGCACGTTCAATAATCAGTCCCAAATAACTGGTGTTGTAATTATTGTACTGAAATGAATCGCCCGGTTCGCGCGCAATGTCCACTTTTTTGAGCAGCAGTTTCCGCACATTGGGATGGTAATAACCAACCGCCTCGTCGTGCCACGGAGCATGAATATACGTTCCCGGAATGTAACTCGTATTGTAGCTTAATCCGGAGCGCATTTCAAGCAGATTTTTAATGGTAATTTTTTCAAAATCAGGATTTCGTTCTTTGAGTTCAGGTATATATTTGGTCATCGGGTTGTTAACGTCTGAGATAAGGCCATCTTCAATAGCTGCACCAATCAAAAACGAAATAAATGATTTGGCCATCGACTGCGAATGAAAATACGAATCGCGCGAAAAACCATTAAAGTATTTTTCATAAAGTATCGTGTCTTGTCGAATAAATATCAAAGCGGTAGTCTGCGATTTCTTCGCCCACTCACTAAAAGAGCTAAAACCAGAACGTTCCACTCTGTCCTGAAACAATGATTCCATGTATTCTTCATCGAGTTGTTTTGCAAATTGGAAAGAGTCTTTCGACCCCTCGATAACACGGTTCTCGTATTTTTTATAGTCGTAAACATCGGCTACATTCTGGGTAATCAAGCGGTAAACATAGGTTGGCGAATATTTTACCGAAAGGATTACCAGAAATAATAGAACCAAAACCAACGGGGTTAACACGATTACTTTTATTGCCTTTTTCATTACTTCCTGATTTTGAAATCTATATTCAAATTACTGCAAAAGTATGGCAACCATCGGGCGGCTTATTTCAATATCTTTTAAATCAAGCTTTAGCCCAAGTGGTTCCAATTGCTTCTGAATCATTTCATAAATGGGTTTCATTTCAGAAAATGGCCCGATAACCGATTGCCGGGGTGTTGCATTATGGTTGTTTTTTACCGATTTATCAGCCCCTGCCTCAACGAGCATTTTTACAATTTCAACATGGCAAAAAAATGCGGCGGCATGTAAGGCAGTGGAACCTTCATTATTTTGAATGTCCAGTTCTGCATTTGCATCAATTAATGCTTTTGCAATATCTGTTTTGCCGAAAGTAGCGGCTGTAATTAAGGGCGTTGAGCCGCCCATTGGGTCTTTTGCATTGATGTCGATTCCGGCTTCAATATGTTGTTTAACAATTTCCAGATTATCGGAAATTATTGCTGCATGAATATCCATTTGGGGTTGGTCAACCATTGACTTATCGTCAGATTTATTTTCAGACACAGTTAGAGTATTGCTTTCCGATTGAGCATATCCATTTGTTAGTAAGAGAATTACAAGTGAAAAACTTGCAAAAATCTTAATTGAATTCATTTTAAGTGTTTTCATGATTTTAAATTATTTGACTTTGAAATTAGTTGTCTGTTTTTGAAGAACACAACGGTTTGCAAACAGTTTTTTTGTTTCACTGAACGCTTGTTATGATCTTCATCTTTTCAGTATTTTCACAATCCGTCTGTATGTGATTTCCGCTAAACTCCAGTCATATCCATCAAAGTTAGTCGTATTATTAAACTGAATGACAACCGTATCGATGTCTTTGTGGTATTTGGCAATACTTTGGTAACCGGGAATCAGGCCTGTGTGTTCATACTTGTAAATAGAGGAATAGATTTCCTGCTCTCCTTCATTAAATACGGAACCATCGTTCAATGCCCGCAGGAATTTGCCGACATCTTCTGCTGTAGCGATCATTGAGGCGTAATCAGTCGTTTTGATATCTTCCTCTACGCCAACATAGTAGCCACTCATCAAACGATCCATATTTATTTCATGGATAGAACCGAAGGTATTTTTCAGCCCCAGCGGGTCCAAAACTTCCTTTTTTATGAATTGGAATTTGCTCGTTCCTGTCACCTTTTCAATGAGCAGAGAAATCAGTAAATAATTGGTATTTGAATATTCGTAATCTTGATTGGGCTCAAAGTTAGCTGGCAAATCAAGTACGCGTTCAAGCGCTTCTTCGCTGTTTTTTGGCGGGTCTGTCCAAAAGTTTGGGGTGTTTGTCAGATTCGGAATGCCACTTCGATGTTCCACCATCATTCTCAGGGTAATTTTTTCGGCATTCTCAATTCTTCCCGCGAGTTCCGGAAAATATTCGGCTAATGTTTTATCCAGCGACAAATGCCCGTCACCGACCAACCTGGTGATCGCAACTGCATCGTATAACTTACCAATACTGGCAATTTTGAATAGTGCATGAGGATCGGCAGGTATTTTGTTTTTCCGGTCGTGCCAGCCGGCTGCATAAAAAGCAGGTTCTTTTCCCGCTTGATCTACGTAAACAACTATTCCATCAAATCCGTATTTAATTCCTTTATCAAGTTGTTCCTGAACGGTTTCGGGCAGCGGTGCCAATATCGCCCGTAACAAAATCCATGGTACAAAAAACATGGAAGCTATGGTTCCTGTAAATAACATTATTTTGAGTATTCGTTTTGAATGTTTCTTTTTCATAATCCAGCAATTTTTTGAAATCTAAAATTATGTAGCAAAAGTAGCCCGTGAGCTTTTAACGCAAGTGCGCAATTCAAAAAGAAAAGTTCGGAATTATAATTGCGGACCAAATCGTTTGAATTTGATTTTATGAGGAAATATTTTCTTTTAAAAATTCTTTTGGCGTTCTTCCTGTTTCTTTTTTGAAATAGGTATTAAAAACGGTTTTTGAATTGAAGCCGCTTTCGTAAGCCAGTCCTAACAAGGAAATATGACTGTTCGCCGGATCGAGCGCCAGTTTCTTGAAATATTCAATCCGGTAATAGTTGATGAATTCATTAAAATTTTTGCCCATACGTTCATTCAGCAGCCACGACAATTTGTTGGGGTGAATTTCCAACTGTTCGGCAAGCGAACGCAAGGAAAGATTGGGAACCAAAAACGGCTCTTCTTCGGCGATGAAACGGGTCAGTTTTTCGGTGTAGTTATCAGCAGTTTCTGTATCCAGAAGGGAAGGTTTTTCGGGCGCCTGAATAACTATTTTTTCGGGAAGCCGGTAAAGTTTCTTTTTGTAAATATCGTAACGCGGATCTTCTTTCAATCTGTTTGCCAGCGAATCAGTATAACTGAGCAGTAAAACCGATGATTTCAGTTTGATTGCCTCATCGATCCAGGCAAACGCTTCGTCTGCTTTTCCCAGGGTAGCATAAGCCAGATAGAGGTATGAATGCGCCTGAAAAGCAAATTTTCCCCTGGATTTCTCAATTAACTGCTTCAAATACTTTTCCGTTTCAGTCTCATTTTTTTTAAGAATATTTGCCAGGCAAAGTATTCCCAATCTCTCATCGTGAATAACCATTTCTTCCGGCATTTTTTCAAGGAACTGAACCGCTTCGTCAACCCGCCCCATTTTCAGCAGGCAATAACTGCGTACAATGTAGGCCGGAATATTTTTCGGATTATTCGCCAGACATTCATCGTACAATTTTAATGCTTCTGAATATTTGTTTGAACGGTAATGAAAATAAGCGCGGTAAAACAAGGTTTCCTGCGAAAGCGGGTCAATGCTGTGCGCGATTTCAAGGTGCTGTTTTGCTTTTACTTTTTCTCCCAAAATCATATACAACATGGAAACAAACTGCTGTGCTTCGGGGTAGTTCGACTTGAGTTCCACCGAACGAAGCGCGTGTTTGAATGCCTCCTGAAAATTGGCATTGTAAAAAAATGAGAAATTCGCCAACAGATAATGCACCCCCGAGTGTTCCGGATTCAACAAAAAGGCTTTGTCCATGTATTTCCGTGATTTTTTCCAGGCCTCTTCGCGCGGCATCAATTCTGTTACCGCAAAAAAACTGTAAGCATCGGCCAGCCCAACATGCGAGTCGGTATGGTTTGGGTCGAGTTCAATGGCTTTTTCATAAAATCCGATAGCTTTTTGCGCGTCCACCGGATTCCACTTGTTGAAATGAAACCGGCCTTTCAGAAAGAATTCATACGCGTCGATGTTTGTAGTTTTCTTTTCTACAAGGTGTTCCTGAATTTCAAAATGGCCATATTGCTCTCTGAGTTTTTCTGCAATCAGCAGACTGATTTCATCCTGAATTTCAAAAATATTTTCCAGTTGGCGGTCCCAGGTTTCCGACCAAAAATGAAAATCTTCTTCGGCATGAATCAACTGCGCCGTAATTCTCACAGTTTTTGCCGCCAGGCGCACGCTGCCCTCTAAAATTGTTGCTACATTTAATTCTTTGGCAATTTGTATTGCGGGAATATTTTTGTTTTTGAAATAAAAGGAAGAGGTTCTGGAAGTGACCTTCAGTTGCTCAATTTGCGCCAGCGCGTTAATGATTTCTTCGGTTATTCCATCGCTGAAATATTCCATTTCTTCGCTGCCACTCATATTTACAAACGGTAAAACAGCAATGGATTTTGCTGCAATGGGTGCAGAAAAATGAGCCAAATTGCTGTTTAATTCTGAATACATGGACGATTTAATCTTGAAGGAAATTTAATTTCAATAATGAATTAAACAATGGATTACTATTGTAGTTCAAATCTACGTAATGAATTTTGTTCGTGCCAAAAAATAAATTATAGCCCAAAAGCAATTAACTCTGAATTTCTACCACTTCAAACCCCACATTCTTCAAATCTTCCCAAAATGCCGGGTATGATTTGGTTACCACCATGGGATCATCAATTTCCATTTGCAGGCCAGAAAGTGCCATGGGGGCAAAAGCCATTGCCATTCGGTGGTCGTGGTAGGTTTTTACTATCGGTGTCTCTTCTTTTAACTGTAAGTCAATCTGTCCGTCCCATTCCAGTTCACCATGTTTCGGTTCGGTAAGTGAAGCCCCAAATTTTGCCAGTTCGTTTTGCAATGCTGCAATCCGGTCGGTCTCCTTAATTTTCAGCGTTTTCAATCCTGAAAAATGGAACGGGACTTTTTTGGCCACGCACAAACAGGCGAAAGTTTGTGCCACATCAGGATTTTCAATAAAATCGATAGTGAGTCTTTCGGGTTGGACCGATTTCATTTTTTTCAGCAAAACTCCTTCTTTTTTTTGTTCTGAGAAAACGCCGAATTGCTCAAACCAGGTTGCAATATTTGCGTCGCCTTGCAAACTGTCCAGTTTCAGATTTTCCAGAAAAACATCGCCTTTTTGAGCCAGCGCCAGCATCTGGTACCAATACGATGCGCCTGACCAGTCGGCTTCCACGGTAAAATCCATGGGGAAATATTTTTGCTCGGGCACATAAATGGTGTTTTCTTTCCATTCATGCCGGACGCCAAATTTTCCCATTAGTTTTAGGGTGAGTTCAATGTACGACCGCGATGTGATATTGCCTTTCAGGTTGATTGCCAGGCCATTTTCAATGGTTGGCGCAAGCATTAGCAGTGCCGAAATATACTGGCTCGAAACACTTCCGTCGAGTTCAATGGTTTTTCCTTTCAGGTGCGAACCGAAAATTTTCAGTGGTGGAAAACCTTCTTTTTCAAGGTATTCGATTTTGGCGCCCAGTTCGTTCAGCGCATCCACCAAAATTTTTATGGGACGCTGTTTCATGCGTTCCGAACCTGTAATTTCCCACTCGCCAACAATTTTGGAAATGAAAGCGGTGAGGAAGCGCATTGCCGTGCCGGCATGGCCGATGTCAAATTTATTTTGGTTTGAGAAAAGCGCTTCAAGTAAAACTTTTGTGTCGTCAGAATTTGATAAATTCTGCACAGGATAAGGACTGTAACTCAGTGCATTTATGATTAATACCCGGTTGCTAATGCTTTTGGATGCGGGCAGTTTTATCTGTCCCTCTATTTTATTTTTATTGATTGAAATTTGATATCTCATTTTCGATTATCTTAGTGAATCCTCAGCGTATTCGCGGCTTTGTGGCTTTTTTCAAATAAAGCACTCAGTCATAAATGCACGCAGGCTCACGCAGGTTTTAAGTTTTTATAAAAGTTTAAGGCATCAAAGATCAACTCTTTTTCGCAGTTTTGATTAATGGCAATCTCGCCAATTTTCGGAAGTAGCGTAAAGTTGATTCGCCCCGATTCATTTTTCTTGTCGTGGGTCATCAGCTCGAAAAGCCGTTCAAAATCGAATTTTTCAATTTCCAGTTTTCCGTAAATATTTAACAGCCACTCAATCAAACCGTTTTGCTCATTTAGCGGGAAGCCGCATTTTATTTCAGACAAAAATAATTCGGTAATCATTCCGTAAGCCACTGCATAACCGTGCAGTACGGGCCGGTTTTGCTCCATTGCGAGGCTTTCAAATGCGTGACCGGCAGTGTGTCCAAAATTCAAAGCTTTGCGAATGCCGCCTTCCTGAAAATCATTAGCTACAAAATATTTTTTCACCTCTACCGAATGCCGGATTATTTCCTGTAACTGATTGTAATCAATATTTTTAAAGTCGAATATTTTTAATTCATCCAGGTGTTCCGGGCTTTTTATCAGGCCGTGTTTAATCATTTCGGCATAACCGGAAATAAAGTTTTCGCGGTCGATGGTTTTCAGAAAATCAGTATTAATGATAACTGCCACCGGTTCTTTAAACGTTCCCACTTCGTTTTTCAGGCCGTTAAAATTGATGCCGGTTTTTCCGCCTACCGAAGCATCCACTTGCGAAAGCAGGGTAGTTGGAACGTTCAGGAAATCGAGTCCGCGTTTGAAAGTGGAAGCGGCAAATCCAGCCAAATCGGTAAGCATACCGCCTCCAATATTTATCAGCAACGATTTGCGGTCGGCTCCGTTTTGTGAAAGAAATTTCCAAATTTTTTCCACCGATTCCAACTTTTTGTTGTTTTCTCCTGCCGGAATTACTACTTTTTTTATGCCTTCTGATTGGAAAAAATCATCGAATTGGGGCATCCAGATTTCATCCACTTTTTTTTCTGTGGCCAGAAATACTTTTCCCGGTTCGTATTTTTTAATCCACGCCCGAAGTTCGGTTTGTGGCGAACGTGTGTAAATTATTTTGGAATAAATGTTTGAATTTCCCATGGTTACCTGCTAAATTGCGGTAAAGTTAAAATAAATTTGTTTTATGAATTTTGAATCAGGGGCCACAGCCTGTTTTTCAAAAAAAATTAATGCTGATGGTTATTAAAAATAAAAAGAAGGTGGTAAAACTTCGCCGCCTGTTTTTTCTGGTAAGCCTTGTAATTGCACTGGTTGCACTGGTGTTGTTTTTAACAGATTATACATTGTACGCCATTGGAATGGTTGGCGTTTTTGCACTCTGGTTTTTGTTTTTTCAGGTGGCCGATTACCAGTACATTGAGTTTAGCGACGATAACGAAAAAATTTTACTGCGCTATTACAAAGCAATCAGATTTGGAAAAACGGACTTCCACGCCATTGAATTTCCTCAGCAATTACTTTATAACGCACTTTTCGAGCATTCAATGTTTGGAAAGATGACTGATTTAACCCTGGTAATCAGGACAAAACGCGGAATAGCCGAGTACCCTTCGGTGAGTTTGTCCGCATTGCCTTTCGACGACAGGAAAAAAGTGGAGGCGTCTTTGCACAAATTGCTTGGCGTAAACGTTTAATTTCTGCCACACAATCATGAATAATGAAAATTTATACCGAATTGCACTGTCGCTCATTCCCGGGGTGGGGAGTGTTTTGGCGCGGAACCTGGTAGCGTATGCAGGCAGTGTTGAAGCTGTTTTTAGTCAATCGTTCCAGGCACTGAAAAAAATTCCCGGTATTGGTGAAGTGAATGCACGACGAATAAAAAACAAAGAAATTTTCGAACGTGCTGAAAAGGAATTAAAGTTTATTGAAAAGTACAAAATTGATGTGCTGTTTTATACGGATAAAAATTTTCCGCGAAGACTGAAAAATTGTATCGATGCCCCGGTAATATTGTATTCCAAGGGGAATATGAATCTTGATATGCAGCGGATTGTCAGTATTGTGGGCACACGAAATGCCACTGATTACGGCAAAGATGTCTGCGAAAAATTAATCAGTGGCTTTTCTGAACGAAACTACCCGGTTTTGGTGGTGAGCGGCTTGGCCTATGGGATCGACATCCAGGCGCACAAAATGGCACTGAAATACAGCATCCCAACAGTTGGTGTGGTTGCGCACGGGCTCGATAAAATATACCCGTCGCTGCATGCTGACACTGCCCGTAAAATGCTGGGAAACGGCGGATTGGTCTCTGATTTCCCGAGCGGTACAAAAATCGACCCCGCCAACTTTATCCGCCGGAATCGCATAATTGCCGGGCTGGCCGATGCCACAATTGTAGTAGAATCGGCCGAAAAAGGCGGCGCTTTAATAACTGCTGACATTGCCTCCTCGTACAACCGCGATGTTTTTGCTTTTCCGGGGCGGGCCGACGATACTTATTCACGGGGCTGCAACCGGCTCATCCGACTAAACGGCGCCGATTTGATTGAAGGAATCGACGACCTCGAATTTTTTATGGGTTGGGAAAGCAATAAAAAAGAAAAAATTGTCCAATCTACACTTTTTGCTGACTTAACTGCTGATGAAACCAAAGTGGTGGATCTGCTCCGCGATAAAGGCGAACTGTTTATCGATCAGATTTCCGGTGAGCTGGGGATACCTACCAGCAAAGCTTCGGCACTACTGCTGAACATGGAATTTAAGAACCTGTTGGTGGCGCTGCCTGGGAAAATGTACAGACTGAAGTAGTTTTAAAAATGAACAAAATAAACCGGGATTACAATTTATGAGCGGGAATACGTATTACCTTTCCGTTTTCGTCGGAAACAACCAATTCAAGGTTCCGGGCCTTTTTGGTTTTAATTAATTTTTCCTGATACATCTCAAGACCTTTTAAAATTTTTTCCCGAATTTCCTTTTTATTTTCCCTCTTCATCAATTAAAGATTTTAAACGGTCAAATTTAGCAATATTTTTTACAATTTTCGATTCAGTTTTTACTCCCTCAGCAATCAGCTCTGATGACATTTTTTGAGAATTATCAAAAATCATCCAGTAATCACTTACCGGCATAAAAATGTCGAAAAGGTTTTTTATACCTGCATAATAACGTCGTGAAATAACATGTTTGGGTACATGATGTCCTCCTTCAAATACCCTGTTTTCAACACGTTCGTAGGCCAGTTCAACTGAATTTAGCCAAAAAAACAGAAGCGTGGTTTCGTACCCCGATTTTTTGGATTTCAAAATGGTATTCCGAAATGTACGTGACGATAAGGTGGTTTCAAAGGCAAAATCTTTTTGTTGAGGGATGTGTTCGTTAATCTTTTTCAACATTATCCGCCCTGCTTCAATCGACGACAACTCCGGTTTTAACGGAGAAAGACCGCGTGCAATTTCATCTGCATTAATAAAAATATTGCAATTGAGCATTTCCGGCAAAACTGTAAAAGATGCCGTGGTTTTTCCAGCTCCGTTGCAACCGGCTATTATATATAAATTTGGCATAATTTGAATTCTGGGCTAAAGATAAAAATTAAACAAGATTTAAACGGAATTACTTTCAGGCAGGATTTCCTATTTTTGCAGCATGAAGAAAACATTCGAAGAGCTGAAAATTGCCAAATCGATTTTAAAGTCGCTGGATGACATTGGTTTTAAGGAACCAACTCCCATTCAGGAGCAAGCCATTCCGAAAATTAATTCAGGAACAAACGTGGTTGGAGTGGCCCAGACAGGCACGGGCAAAACGGCAGCTTATCTTTTGCCTTTGCTGACCAAGCTTCGAAAGCCTGAAGGCAACGATCCGCGCGTGGTTATTTTAGTACCTACCCGCGAACTTTCCATCCAGGTTGGCGAAGATGTGGCAGAGCTCACCACCCGTTCCGAACTGCGGCATGCTGCTGTTTATGGCGGTATTGGCTGGACAAAACATGCTGAAATTGTGGAACCGGGAATCGACATTTTGGTAGCCACACCCGGCCGTCTGCGCGACTTGTACAACAATGGTGTGCTGTCGCTTAAAAAGGTAAAATACCTGGTAATTGATGAAGCCGACCGGATGCTCGACATGGGATTCATGCCCCAGCTCAGGCAGCTCTTCGATATTTTACCCCGTAAACGTCAAAACCTCCTTTTTTCGGCTACGTTTTCGGAGAACGTGGAAAAACTGGCCGAAGAATTTCTCGATTTTTATGAAAAACTTGAGGTTTCCCCATCGGCTACCCCGGTTGAAGAAGTTACCCAGTTGGCTTATAACGTGCCGAACTACCGCACTAAGCTCAATCTGCTGAAATATTTATTGCTTGATGAAGGAACTTTTTCGCGCATCATCATTTTTGTGAAAACCAAGGAACATGCCGATGGCGTTTATAAAGTGGTGAAACGCAAAGTTGAAGGTGAGATTCGTATTTTACATTCCAACAAAGCGCAAAGCACCCGCATTAATGCTATTCAGGCTTTTAAACACGGCGAAGTGCGGGTGTTGATTACCACCGATGTTTCGGCACGTGGAATGGATGCGAGCATGGTGAGTCATGTAATTAATTTTGATGTGCCGTCGGATTATGAGAATTATGTACATCGCATTGGTAGAACAGCCAGGGCGGGAAACCGGGGTAATGCCATTACGTTTATTGCTCCATCTGAAGAATGGCACTGGAAAAAAATTGAGGAGTTGATTCGAATGGAAATTCCGCTGCAGGAACTCCCCGAAGGAGTGGAAGTTGTTGAAACTGATTTTGATGAACGACAACGTCAGTTGCGTGAAATTGACAGGCAACGAAAAATTGACGATCCTACCTACCAGGGCGCTTTTCATCAGCGAAAGAAAAAAGAGGGGGCAAAAAAGAACTATTCCGATCGTTTTAAACGAACCAAAAAACGCCAGAAACGCTCGAAAAGAACAAGGCGATAAATTTACAGGAGGGTATCCAGCTTTTCAGTCAAACTTTGCTTTTCACTTAAAAGTTGGTGATAGATTTTGGGGTTAGATCTTTTTAACCACAGGTGCCTGAACATGCCAATGTTTTTTCGAAACAGTAAAAACCATTTGAAGGCCAGTTTCCCGGTCAATGGGAAACTCACCAAAAACAATATTTTCAGCCAAATGCCCGGAATAATCCAGGACACAGCAAGCAGTTCCAGCAAATAAAGAACCGGAAAAACAATGATTCCTGCACCCAAAAAGAAGGTGCTCCAAAATGAAAAATCTTTTACTTTTTTGCGTACAACCTTATCGATGATGAAAAAAGGAAGTGCGTTGAAAATGAGTCCGTATAAAAATACTGGCAGGCCTAAAATCAAAACCGGGATATTGAAAATTATTTTCCTAAAATGACTCCGCGGGCTGGAGTCGGTTAACCAGCTTCTGAGTTTTAGTTTTTTGATTTTAGAATTCAGGCTGCCGGCTTTTTTTGCAACCTGCTCTGCCACCTCCGGGTTTTCAGTTTCCAGTTTATCTAATTTATCAACCAAAACCTGGTCCGATTTAAACCGGTTTAATGTTGAAGCTTTTATGTTTTGTTTTCTCAAAAAATGTGGCCCGTAAATTTCTCTTATGGCCTCAAATTCATTATATGACCGCTTTGTTTTAAAGTTTAAAATTAACGGAAGTATTGATTTATGAATTTCTGTTTTGAGCGCAATGGTGGCTAAATTTGGATTTTCGTGATACTGTTCCAGGTAATCTTTTGCAGGAATGGGATCCCCAAAATTAACAATCACAGTGCGGTTAAATTTCCAATAGCTGCTGTAATAAATTCCTGTTGGAATAATTTGAATGTCGAGCTTGTTTTCGCTTTTCTCTTCGGCCATAAAAACAATGCGCGGCACAGCCTTTTTGTGCGCCAGCATTTGGCGTTTGGCAGAATGTGCGGCCTCAGGGAAAAGTGCCAGCGCAAAATTGTTTTCCAACACTTTTATGGAATCCGAAAATGTTTTTTCATTTTTTTCAAGATTGGCTTTTCCGTCGCGCAACCGGTAAACCGGCATAATTTTCAAAAAATGTAAAATGGCATCAATTACTTTTGATTTCCCAAACATGTCGGCTCGGCCCAGCCAAACCGGCTGAAAACGGGTGTGCAAAAGAATGGCCATGGGGTCGCTTAACGCATTTTGGTGATTGGGCGCAAAAACAATCGGTTTGTTTTTCGGAATTTTTTCTTTGCCGGTAATAATTACTTTTTTGTGAATAAGCCAGTCGGCAAATGATATGTACTGTTTCAGAAACCAGTACCCCAACGACCACTTCTCATATTTCATTGCACAGCAGTTTGATATAATGGTTTTCGGGCCCAGAGTCCTGAAATTGCCAGGCCGCTCACAATGTGCCACACTCCCCACCAGGCTGCAATAAATGTCATGCCGCCCAGTTCGAGTTCCGGTGGAAAAATTTTGGGATTGAACATGAGCACCAGTGCCAGCCCGGAGTTTTGTATTCCCGTTTCAAGCGTTATTGCACGACGGTCAACACGCGGCAGTTTCAATGCCGAGGCTAAGGTAAAACCAGTTGTCAGGGCAAGGGCATTGTGCACAAGCACAATTAAAAATATGAGGTGGATAAAGCGAATAAAGTGGCTGAAATTGGCCGAAAGCAGAATAATAACAAATGCAATAAAAATGAGAATAGAAGCTTGTTTTATTGGCTTCTTGATTTTTTTGGTGAATTTAGGAAGGTATTGTGAAAATAAAAGTCCTGCAATAACCGGTATTCCGAGCAAAATAATTACGGTTTGCACCATTTGCATGAAATCAATTTCAATGGGCACCAGGTAATTTCCTGCACCAGATGCGTTATAGTGATTCAGGTACATTTTTCCCCAAACGGCAAAATTTAATGGCGTCATAAAAGTGGCCGCTAAAGTGGCGAATCCGGTGAGACTGACCGAAAGTGCCACGTTTCCCTTGGCCATCGAACTCATAAAATTTGAAACATTTCCTCCGGGGCACGAAGCAATTAAAATCATTCCGAGTGCCACGGTGGGAGTGGGGTTCAGAATTAATACAAACAAGAATGTTATAAACGGCAACAGGAAAAACTGCGAAATAGCACCTGTAATAGCCGATTTGGGCTTGAGGATGACATCTTTGAAATGCTGCCATTTTATATCGAGCGCCACGCCAAACATTACAAAGGCAATTACAACATTTAATGCGAACAACCCGGTGGGAGAGAAGTTTAATCGTACATGATCAAGTACTTCCAGAGCCTCATTCATAAGAAATTATTTAATTGAATGCCGAAAAATAGAAAAACTATTGCGAAAAACAATAAAAAAGCCGAAACCCATTATCTTACGGTCTCGGCTTCAATTGTGGCTGCAGTATTGTTAATTGCTGATAATCAGTTCTTTAATTTTTTTATTGATGTCGGTGTTGTCTATAAAACCGATAAATTCTTCAGCACCCGGACCATAAGCGAAAACAGGCACCATTAAGCCAGTGTGGCCGCCGGTTGTAAATTCTCCTTTTACCAGGCCGGTTTCAGGATTGCCTTCCAGAATAGACATTCCACCGGTTTCATGGTCGGCAGTTACAATAACCAGTGTTTCTTTGTCTTTTGATGCAAACTCCAGGGCCTCGCCAATAGCCTGGTCAAAATCGAGCATGTCTTCCACCACATAAATTGTGCTTCCGGCATGGCCGCCCCAGTCAATTTGCGAACCTTCAACCATCAGGAAGAATCCTTTTTTATTCTTGCTCAAAACAGTAATGGCTGTTTTGGTGGAAACAGGCAGCATATCACCGCGTTCGGCTACTCTTCCGTTATGTCCCGGAGCTGTAAACCCAGCCAGCTTTCCTTTTTTTACTTTTTTTATTTTATTTAGATCCTGTTCAACAACGTAACCTTTTTGTTCCAGTTCGTTTGCGAGGTTGCGGCCATCTTCGCGTTCGGTAAAATGGCTATAGCCCCCGCCAATAAACACATCGATATCTGTTTTCAGAAAATCGGCGGCAATTTCTTCATACATATTCCGGCTGGTTTGGTGAGCAATAAACGAGGCGGGTGTGGCATGTGTAATAGCTGATGTGGAGACAAGCCCTGTGGCTAATCCCTTGTCCTCGGCATCTTCCAAAATCGTTTTAACCGGATTGTCGTTTACATCAACTCCAATGGCACCATTGTATGTTTTTACCCCTGTTGAAATGGCGGTTCCGCCTGCAGCTGAATCGGTGATGTAATTGTCAGCTGAATTTGTACTCATCAGCCCTGTATATTTGAAATTTTGGATGAACAGCTGTCCTTTGTTTGCGATTAAACCGGACTGGAGCTGAGGTAAACTCATTCCGTCACCAATTAAAAGAATTACATTTTTGGGTTTTTTCGATTTAAATTTATGCAGATAGGTTTTTACCATGTGTGTGTCGCCACCCTGATAAATTTTTTCATTATCTTCTGCCTCGGCTTCGAGGTAGTCATTCTGAGCATAAGTAAAAATACTTGCAGTTAGTGCAAGTAATAAAATCATTGATTTTCGTAACATATTCATTTTAATTTTAATTTTGAATCAGTAAAAATAAGTAGAAATATTTTTGTTCAAAGTCAAATCTTTAAAAGATCTGTGAAATTTACTGTTTTTTATTTTTTATTGAATAAATGCTTAATCAAACGCTTTCCTGGAATTATTCGGCTACTACCATTTAACATTGGAATATCCAACAAGTTCAATCCACATTATTAAAGAAGTGTAAAATTTTTATTTAAATTTCACGAGTTCATTCTTGTCGAAATCAGTATTCAGAAAAAAGTAAGTACCCTCGTGGGTTGTGTTTAACCTGATGATGTCCATTATTATGAAATTGCTTAGGATTTCCTGCGCTTTATGCCTCGAAATTTGAGCCAGCCGCATGAATTTTGAAAATGTAATCCTTTCGTTTTCCTGGAGGTACTGAATCAGAAATTTTTCATCATCGGAATAGGTAAAACAAATTCCTTTTGGGCTGTTCTGTTTGTTCCAAACCACCAGTTGGATTTTGTGTGCTAAAATGTTTTCATCGTTTTTTCTGATATACGCCAGCCACTTTCCACTTTGGTCTTTCGCGTAATGGGGCTTTTCAATGCTTGGCTCAATGGAGATTTCGAGTACGGTTTTTCCTTCGGAATTCCATTGTTTAGTTGAAAAATTGATGGGCGGATTACTGTAAATTTTGGCGGCTGCCTCAACCATGTAAAACTCTTCGTCGGTGCTTATTCCCACAATTTTGCCATTATCTTTTACCCCGATGAGCAACCGCCCACCATCGGTATTGGCAAATGCAACAAGCGATTTGGCAATTTTTTTCGAGTCGTTTATGCAGTACTTGAAATCTTGCTGCTGGTGTTCGCCCTCTTCAATAAGTTTATGTAGATACTGATTCAAAACGGGGAATTTTTTATCCTGCTCAAAAACCAGGGTGTATTATTTTAGCCATTCAAAAGTTATATAATGATCCGGACTCATGCCCAGTTTTTTATAAGTTTTTTGGGCCGCTTTGTTGTCCTTGTCGGCATACAAACGAATTCCTTTCAGCGACTCCTCCTGCAATACCATTTCTTTTAAATGCGAATACATTTTGCTGTAAACCCCTTTTCGCCTGAATTCGGGCAGTATAAATACCGACTGTATCCAAAGCACAGTTCCATTGCGCCAGTCGCTCCACTCGTAGGTAGTTAAAAGCGAACCTATGATTTTACCTTTTTTTTCAGCCACATAGTAACGGCCTTTTGTGTTGTCGTTTATTACTTCTTCTACACCTTTTTCTACTGTAGGTTGGTGAAGTTTAATATTTTCCGTTTCTTCGGCCATTGCCATTTGAAATTGGACAATTGCAGAAACATCTGTTTTTTTTGCTATTCTTACTAACATTTTTATTTTTAAAAGGCAAAATTAAAAAAACCGGCATAACCATTAAGTTTTGGTTGATAAAAGTATCCGGCATATTTTATATGTATTAAAATAACACAACATGAAGATTGTAGTTGCTTCGAAAAATCCGGTAAAAATTGAAGCTGTACAAAAAGGATTTAAATCGTATTTTAATGATATTACAGTTGAAAGTGTCCTGGTTGACTCAGGAGTATCAGAACAGCCAGGCACCGATGATGAAACCCTTACTGGAGCAATCAACCGGGTAAAAGCCGCCCGGAATCAGATTTATGACGCTGACTATTGGGTGGCCATTGAGGGTGGAATTCAGGCCAATGAAAAAGATGTTCACGCTTTTGCATGGGTGGTTATTTATTCGGCAGGAAAATATGGTGAGGCCCGGACTGCGTCATTTGTTCTTCCAAAAAAGATAGCCCATTTGGTGGCTGGTGGAATGGAGCTTGGAGTGGCCAACGACATGGTTTTTAACGAAACAAATTCGAAACAAAAAAACGGGGCCGTGGGGTTGCTTACCCACAACCAAATCGATCGGGTTGAGTTATACCGTGCAGGTGTGGTTTTGGCTTTAATTCCCTTTGTGAATCAGGGGTTGTATTAGCCAGCCTTTTGGTTTATCCGGTTAATTATTTCTTCCACCTTAATTTTTTCTTCCTGTAAAAGAACAAGCTGCAACTTTTCTTTTTCGAGTAAACTGCTCACCATAGGGCCAACTTCTCCGGTAATGATTACCGAAACGCCTTTTTTCTGAAGGTGCTTAATCAGTTTTACCCCGCTGTGATCTGTATCTTTGTACGGATTCTCCACAATTGAATATGTACCGCTTGCCTCGTTGTAAATAACAATGTTTTCACACTTTCCGAAGCGTAAATCGAGAAATGATTTTTCGGATTTTCCAGAGGAGGAAATTGCATAAACTTTATTCATAACTTGAAAGTTGTTTTTTACTATAACAATTTTAAACCTGAAAGTTTTTTATTTCTGGTTGTTTAATGCTTCCCAGTATTCCAGCGCTCTTCGTGTATGGGGAATAACAATGGTTCCGCCAACCACATTGGCTACCGAGAAAACTTCAAAAATTTCGTTGGTACTTACCCCTTGTTCAAAACATTTTTCCAGGTGGTATCTCACGCAATCGTCGCACCTCAGCACCATTGATGTGGCCAGGCCGAGCATTTCTTTCACTTTGCCGCTAAGTGCGCCATCCTGGTAAGTCAGGGTATCGAGGCTGTAAAGCCGTTTCATTACTTTATTGTCGCTACCCAGTATTTTGTCATTCATTTTTGAACGATAGGCATTAAAATCTTCAATTATGGCCATAATTTAATTTTTTATTCCACGTCTCCAATTAAAGTCGTTTGGGTGCAGCTATTGATTTTTACTTTTACAAAATCGCCTTTTTTAAAATTGTATTTGGGAAATACCACTACTTTGTTTTCGGAAGTCCGGCCAAAAAGTTGCTGGTCCGATTTTTTTGAAAAACCTTCCACAAGAACTTCAACCACTTTGCCAATATCTTTTTGGTTGCTTTCCAGCGAAAGGCTGTTTTGGAGTTGAATCACTTCGTTTAACCGGCGCGTTTTGGTTTCCTCCGGCACATCGTCTTTCATTTTTTTGGCTGCGTAGGTGCCGGGCCTTTCCGAATATTTAAACATGAAAGCCATATCGAATTTTACCTCTTCCATCAGCGACAGTGTTTGGGCGTGGTCTTCTTCGGTTTCGCTGCAAAAACCGGTAAATACATCGGTGGATAATCCGCAACCGGGCAAAATGGTTTTAATGGCCCGAATGCGGTCGAGGTACCAATCGCGATCGTATTTGCGGTTCATCAGCTTTAAAATGCGCGAACTGCCCGACTGCACCGGCAAATGGATGTGTTTGCAAATGTTGGGGTACTGCGCCATTATGTGCAGCACTTTGTCCGACATATCTTTGGGGTGCGAAGTGGTAAAACGTATCCGCATTTCAGGATCTATTTTAGCAACCATTTCCAGCAAATCCCAAAAGCGCACCGGTTTTCGTTCTCCTTCCGGCAGCCAATTAAACGAATTAACGTTTTGCCCGAGCAGGGTTACTTCCTTATAGTTTTTTGACGAAAGATCTTTTACTTCATTTAAAATATCCTGTGGGTAGCGGCTGCGTTCACGTCCGCGTGTGTACGGAACAATACAGTAGGTGCAAAAATTATTACACCCACGGGTAATGCTTACAAATCCTGAAAGCGCTTTGTCGCCAAGGCGCACGGGAGTGATTTTGTCGTAGGTTTCAATGGTCGATAATTCGGTGTTGAGGGCCTTTTCGCCGCTTTCCACTTTATCGATTAAATAGGGGAGATCGCGGTAGGCATCGGGCCCGGCCACCAAATCAACCACGCCTTTCTCCAGAAATTCATTGCCAACCCGTTCGGCCATGCACCCGAGCACTCCAACCACCAGCTTTTTATTTTTCTTTTTGATGGCATTGTAATGGTTCAGTCTGCCCCAAATGCGTTTTTCGGCATTGTCGCGAACCGAGCAGGTATTCAGGAAAACCGCATCAGCATCTTCGGGCGATTTTACCAACTGGTATTGCCTTTCCTGTAAAATAGCAGCCACCACTTCGCTGTCGGCCACGTTCATCTGGCATCCGTAAGTTTCTATGTATAGTTTTTTTTGTTCCATGTCAAGTGGGGCAAATTTAGTTCATTTTACCGATTAACAGGAATCCACTTTCAAAAGAATATTATTTCGTGTTTGTCAGAAATTGCCATTTTCTACATTTTTGTAACTTAATAGAAATTTAAAAGAACAAAAAGCATATGTCAGGTCACAGCAAATGGTCAACCATAAAACGGAAAAAAGGGGCACTGGATGCCAAGCGGTCGAAAATGTTTTCGAAACTTTCGAAAGAGATTACTGTAGCAGCCAAACTGGGCGGCGCCGATGAGGAAGCCAATTCGAGGCTCCGCTTAGCGGTGCAAAATGCCAAAGGTCAGAACATGCCCAAAGATGTGATTCAACGGGCAATTAACAAGGCCGATAAGGATTCTTCCAATTTTGAAGAAATGACTTTTGAAGGTTACGGGCCCGAGGGAATTGCCATTTTTGTGGAATGTCTTTCGGATAATAACAACCGTACGGTAGGCAGTGTGCGGTCAATTTTTTCAAAACATAACGGGCATTTGGGAACCAATGGTTCAGTAGCCTTTCTTTTTGAAACCAAAGGTGTTTTTGTAGTTCCGGTTACGGACAAAATTGACATGGATGAGTTTGAGCTCGAGATGATTGATGCCGGTGCTGAAGAACTGGAAGAAAATGACGGTTTTATTGAAATTACTTCTGCCATGGAGGATTTTGGCAACATTTCAAAAAAACTGGAAGAGCTAAGCATTGATGCTGAAAGCCAGGGCCTGCAGCGTATTCCAACAACCACTACGGCACTTGATGTGGAAGACGCTAAAAAAGTATTGCGCCTGATTGAACGCCTGGAAGAAGACGACGATGTACAAAATGTTTACCACAACCTGGAAATTACACCCGAGTTGGAAAAAGCACTCAGCGAAGAGTAGTTTGCAGCCAGTTTATTTTAAAAGAGAAAGGGGCTTTTCAGTAACAGAAAATTCCTGCAGACAATTGTCAGTAAGAAAATCCGTTATTGTTTTAAGGTTTTTACGTTATATTTGCATTCTCAATTTAAGGGATTAATGAGGGTACTTTTTTTAATCATTACAGGTTTGTTTTTTTGCCAGCTTGCTCAAGCGCAGGTTCAGTTTCCTGAAAGCACTACTTCTGATACTGTAGCTATTTCCGAAATAACAGTTGACAGCATTCAACTGCTTTCAGAACTTGACTTGACCCAGGATTCCCGCCTCGATAAAATGCTGAAATGGCATATTGAATATAACAGAAGGCGCGATGGAATGGATGGGTACCGTATTGAAATTTTTTCAAGCTCGGCGCTTAACGGTAAAGAACAGGCCCTGAAAAAGAAAGTGGAATTCCTGTCGTTATACCCCGATGTAAATGTTTACGTAAAATTCAGGGCACCGGTGTTCAAAGTGAGGATTGGCGATTTCAGGACCAAAAAAGATGCAATGAAATTGTACAATCGGATCCGTAAAAATTACCCCGGTGCATTTATTGTTCCTGACATCATAAATTTTCCTGTGCTGAAAACAAATAAATATGAGCGACCAGATTAAGCACGAATGCGGAATTGCTTTAATTCGACTTTTAAAACCGTTATCGTATTACAAAGAAAAGTACGGAACCTGGAAATACGGGCTCAATAAACTCTACCTGCTCATGGAAAAGCAGCACAACCGCGGGCAGGACGGTGCAGGCGCAGTTTGCGTGAAAGATCACCTCGCCCCGGGGAGTACCTACATCAACCGGTACCGTTCCATTCAGCAAAACCCCATTAAAGATATTTTCGACAGGATAAACAAACCGCTGAAAAAAGCTATCCGCAAAGGAACTGATGTGAATGATTGCGAATGGGCCTACCAAAATTACCCGTTTGCCGGGGAATTGTATCTGGGCCATTTGCGTTACGGTACTTTCGGGAAAAACAGCATTGAGTTTGTGCATCCGGTAATGCGCCAGAATAACTGGAGGTCGAGAAACCTGGTGCTGGCGGGCAATTTTAACCTGACCAATACCGACGAACTTTTTGAAGTGCTGGTTGACCTGGGGCAACATCCCAAAGCTTATACTGATACTGTTACGGCCCTTGAGAAAGTAGGGCATTTCCTCGATGAAGAGAACCAGTTGCTATTCAGGCAATATAAAAATGAAGGCTACCAGAACAACGAAATTTCGCCGCTGATTGAAAGCAACCTCGATATCCGAAATATTTTGGAAAGGGCCACCAAGGACTGGGATGGCGGATATGCGATGGCAGGGTTAATCGGCCATGGCGATGCTTTTGTGGTGCGCGATCCGTGGGGCATCCGGCCCGCGCATTATTATGCCAACGACGAGATTGTGGTGGTGGCGTCCGAACGTCCGGTTATTCAAACGGCCATGAATGTGCAGTGGAATGAAGTGCATGAAATTGAACCGGGTGAAGCGCTGATTATTAAAAAGAAAGGGGAAGTGAAACATGAAATGGTTCGTCCGCCGCACAAAAGAACTTCCTGCTCGTTCGAACGGATTTATTTTTCGCGGGGCAGCGACCGGAACATCTACAACGAACGCAAAGAGCTGGGGCGGTTAATCAGCCCGGCCATTTTAAAAGCAGTTGATTACGATTTTATTAATACAGTCTTTTCTTTCATCCCCAACACTTCGGAAACTGCTTTTTACGGAATGCTTGAAGGAGTGCGCAGTTACCTTACCAACTGGAAAATTGATGAGCTGAAAAAGAAAAACGGATCGCTTACCAATGCGGATATCAAGAAAATTATTTCGTTTGAACCCCGTGTGGAGAAAATTGCCATTAAAGATGTGAAGCTCCGCACTTTTATTGCCGACGATGCCAGCCGCGACGACCTGGTGGCCCACGTTTACGATGTAACCTACGGGGTTATTAAAAACGGAGTGGATACCCTGGTGGTTATCGACGATTCCATTGTGCGGGGAACAACTTTGAAGAACAGTATTTTGAGAATTCTTGGCCGCCTGCATCCCAAAAAAATTATTGTGGTTTCATCGGCTCCACAAATCCGTTACCCCGACTGCTACGGAATTGACATGGCACAGCTCGATAAATTTATTGCCTTTAACGCGGCCATTACTTTGCTGAAAGAAACTGGCCGGGAATCGGTCATCGACGAGGTTTACCAAAAATGCAAGGAGCAACAAAACCTGCCCAAAGAAGAAATGGTGAACTATGTCCGTGAGATTTACCGTCCTTTTACAGCCGAACAAATTTCTGCCAAAATCTCTGAATTGTTAAAACCCGATGAATGCCTTTCGGAAGTTGAAATTGTTTACCAGTCGGTTGAAAACCTGCACAAAGCATGCCCCAACGATACCGGTGACTGGTACTTCACCGGGAATTATCCCACTCCCGGAGGCAACAGGGTGGTGAATTCTTCATTTATAAATTATATTGAAGGAAAACACAAACGCGCCTACTGATTTTTTTCTGGCAGAATCTTTTTATTTCCATAAAAACAATTTGTAGGTTGGCGTGTTAATGTAAAAGCCTCTGGAAATGAAAGATGTAAATTTGTCATGGCGTATTATTTATCTTTCCTTCGGGAAAAAATTATCTTTCAGTTTTCAGGGGTTTTTTTTATACTTCTGAATGAATTTTTGATATTCTTCACTCATTGCCTCCCGCATTCATTACAACCATTTTCAAAATTTTTGCCAGTGCAGCACTGGGGAAAAACAAAGATTGATATCGCTGTTTTTTTTGTTGGTTGAATGAGTGACAATTAGAGTAGCCAACAGTAAATCCACCAAACTTGCTTTTTTCAAGATGCTGAGCATAAGTTATTTGGTAACCTAAAATTAACAACTGTTTTGCAAAAGCTATTCTTCCCGTCATGCTCTGTTTCTGTTGAAGAATGTGATGATGCGAGATTCATAAATTGTTGTTTTTTGCTTTCAAGAAGGTATGTATTTCAGAACATGGATGATATCATTTTGTGCTGCCAGTATGCTTTTTAAATTTGCCGGCCCAAAAGTCAACAGGATTATGCATTGCAAGCTGGAAGAAAAAGCGATTCGTGATATTGAAGCAACCAATGTGGTTCAGCAAACTTCGTTTTGGGCCCGTGTGAAAAATCAGCAGGGGCTGGAACCTTTTGCTTTTGAGTATGCTGCTTCGGAAGATTTACTGAAACCAGCGAGTAGCGGACAAAAATTTATAAATGACGATTTGCTGGTGTTGGTGCGTTACATCGACGATAAACACAGTGTTGCATATATTCCTTACGGGCCTGTAAATGAACCCGACTTTGAAAACCAGGGCGTTTTTATGGAAGAGCTGGCCGAGGCTATGCGTCCTCATCTGCCTGAAAATTGCATTCTTATACGGTTCGATCTCCCCTGGGAAAACCAGTGGGCGCACGAAGATGATTTTTTTGACGAACGCGGCAACTGGAGCGGTCCTCCATCGGCCAACCAGCAGGAATTCAGGGTGAATTTTAAAACCAACAACTGGAACCTGCAAAAGAGCCGGAGCGACAACCTACCCACCAATACTATTTTTTTGGATTTGAACCAGGGGCAGGAGAGGCTTTTGCAAAACATGAAACCCAAAACACGGTACAACATTCGTTTGTCGAAGCGCAGGGGAGTGCAGGTAAAAAGCTATGGCATGGACATGCTTGAAACCTGGTATGATTTGTACCGCGAAACTTCAATGCGCAACGGAATAACTCTTCACCCCAAAGATAATTTTTACAACTTTTTTGAAATTCAGAAGAATACGGCAAAAGACATTAATACCCACTTGCTGATGGCCGATTATGAAGGCGAATTCCTGGCGGCCATGTTTCTGGTATTGTCGAAAAAACGGGGCACATATTTGTACGGAGCATCTTCGGCAAACAGGCGCAACCTGATGGCTACTTACGCGGTGCAGTGGGAAGGCATCCGGCTCGCGCAGGAAGCAGGCTGCGAAGAGTACGACATGTTTGGCGCAGCTCCCAATGCCAACTCGGGCCACCCGATGCACGGACTTTACCGCTTCAAAAGTGGTTTTGGTGGTTCCTTTTTTCATCGCATGGGGTGCTGGGATTACCCCTTAAACCAAACACAATACAACACTTTCAGAGCGCAGGAGGTAAACAGCCAGGGGTATCATGTGAACTGACATTTCTGTAAACATTGAAATCCTCCGGATTTCTTCCTACAGCCCAGATCCCCAAATCCGTGTCGGTAAAAATTTATTCAGCAGCAGGTATGAATCGGAGCGACTGTCCCCCTGCCAAGGGGGACAAGGACGGATCTATTCGTCCAGGGGGTCAACATCGGAAGTAATAAGGTCAATAAGGTTTAATTTCAAATGAATCATCAATTCTACTAAGGTCAAATTTGAAAAATAAGGTTGTAATTCTTAATGACGCTGACAGGTCTTTCGACGCTGACAGGTCACTTAACACATTAAGATTATTGAATTTTGTTCGAATTGAATTTCAACAAGCTCCTTTTGCTTTTTAAATTAAAGTTGGTTAGTTTTACAAAATACTGAGGCTTAACGAAACTGACCTTGAACAAAACAATCAAAATAACAAATCACATTAACCAAATTCTTAATCTTAGTGGATTTGCCAAAGTTATTTGCTCTTTCAGCTTCGAACAACCATATTTTTTGAGATTCAATTTTAATCTTTATTGAACATTGATTATGCAAAGAATTTAGTTCTATGATAAAAAATATATTCTTAAACGATAGATTTATACTTGGGCTGATTCTTCTAAATGCATTATTACTTATTGCAGGAGGTTACTTACAAACTGATTCTGAAAGACAATTATTTTCATTAGCGGATAATATGATTACAACGCTATTTTTAGTTGAGCTATTTATTAAATTTAAAGCTTTTGGAATTAAAAACTATTTTAAATCAAATTGGAATAAACTTGATTTCATTTTAATTGCATTGTCATTGCCTGCATTAATTGCTTTCCTGTTTAATTTTAGTGTTTTAGATTTTAGTTTTTTGCTTGTTTTTCGTGTATTAAGAGTTTTTAAAGCATTCCGGTTCTTTAAGTTTATCCCAAATATTGGGCAGTTGGTTTCTGGAATACAGCGCGCATTAAAAACATCTTTATTCGTGTTCTCCGGCTTCCTAATCTATATTTTTATCATCGGAATTCTTTCATATTATCTTTTCGAAAACAGCGGTTCGGAATATTTCAGTAATCCAATGATATCACTTTATTCAACATTTAAAATTTTTACCGTTGAGGGATGGTTTGAAATTCCTGAACAAGTAATCGAAAATTATTCAAAATCAGCCTCTTTTTTTACTTATTTGTATTTTATTTTTGTTGTTTTAACAGGTGGAATTTTTGGCCTATCGCTGGTTAATTCAATTTTTGTAGATTCAATGGTGAGCGATAATAATGATGAGCTCGAGAAAAAAATTGACAATATAGATTCAAAAATCATAGAAATTTTAACTAAAATCAAAGACAATGAAACTGGAAATAATTCTGGATAATGTAAATTCTTTAGAAAAGAATTCGTTTTTAAAAATTATCGATAACATAAAAGCCAGCAACCCGAAAAACAGCAAAGAGATTGATAAAATTCTTTCAGACAGTAGTAATGATTTAAAAAGTGTTGACAGTATCAATATTGCCAGGGTTTTTGATTTGGTGAAAAACGAATTTGCCGAAACGGTTCAGGCTGAATTTGTAAATACTACTTCACAACTAGATATACTTATAGACATAATAATTAAAGATGGTAATGGCATATTGAGTCGTGAATGGCTTTCTCGTCTTTATGAAAAGGAATTAGAAAATATTAAGAAGAAAACGCAACAACTTAAGAAACAGTTAGAAAACGAAAAGTCTGATATTAATGAAACCCGGAAGCGATATTACGAGATTTATAAAGCTTGTTTACTTACTGCCTACAAAAATGACATTGAGAAAAATCATGACCCTAAAATAACAGATGATGAGTTATCAATATTATTAACCTTAACCAATGAGTTAGAATTATCACAAGAAGAAGTTAAGCTCATAAATTATTTGATTATACCACCTAAAAAGGCTGATATTGATGATGTCATTAATTCTCTTAAAAATATTGGAGTAATTTTTTACTCTCGAAAAAATAATTTGATTTATGTAGCCGATGAAGTTGTTAAAGTACTACGTAAAATCAGGAAAAAAGAAGTTGCTGATAAATACTATCGTCGAATTCTTAAAACATTGAAAGAATCCCAGATTAATCTTGTTTGTCGAAAACATAACATTAATACCAGAGAACTTGATTATGAATCAAAAATTAAACAAATAATCAAGGAGGGTATTTCATTTTCAAAACTTCTTAAAAATGATATTCACAAAGACGGAACTTCTTTAACTGATAAAAAGAAGTTTTTAAATGAACTTTGGGATAAAGGATTACGAGTGGAAACTCCATTGCGTGGTTCTACAATTGAAGAGAAAATTGAAAATATTATTTTGTATTTCGACGATCTTGAGCGAGATGAAAAAGTTGGTATTTCAGTTGAGGGATATGAAAAATTGCTAATTGATTTGAAAAATACATTGGATACTTTTGAAAAAATTGTTCTTGATGAATTTGAAATGCAAGATGGAACAGTATTAAATAGCAATACATTATTGGAATACAACATTAAACCGCGCGACATTTTAGATATTCTTCCAATTGATGAACTGAAAAAATTTATTGATGCTCACAATCTTAAATCAAGGGGTGATTTGGTACTGAATATTTTGGACGCCTATACCGATGCTGAAAATTTAATGATTGAGAATTATAAAGCTATCGGGTTAAGAGATATTGCCACATTACGAGAAAACGGAATTAATATTAAAGAAAGTGAACTGGGCTTAAAATTTGAAGAAATTACCAAATCAATTTTTGAAAAATTAGGATTCAATGTTGATGAATCCCTGAAAAAACAGCTAAATACTTCTAAAAATAAAATCGATCTTGTTCTGAATTTGGGGAAGAATAATATCATAATCGTTGAATGTAAGTCGGTAAAAGAAAAAGGTTACAATAAATACAGCTCAGTATCGCGACAAATAAAATCGTATGTAAATCTGGCCAGGAAAGCGGAATTCAATGTGGTTAAATCTCTTCTTGTGGCTCCCGAATTTACTGATGATTTTATTAATGAGTGTGATTTGGAATTTGAAATAAACTTGTCACTCATTACAGCCGGGGCTTTGATAAATATCCTTAAAGTATTCAGGAATTCCAATCTGGAACAATTTCCACATCAGCTTTTAATGAAAGATGTTTTGATTAGAGAAGATAGAATTATTAAAGCGATGAGTAAATAACTGTAGAAACACAAAACAATTTTTTGATAAGCGTAACTTTTAAGTTACCTTTGTTTTATTGTAGTAATATGAAGAAAGTCCGAAAGATAATCGCTTACCGACATTACTTTGAGGAGTTTTTATTGAAGCAACCCACAAAGGTTCAGGATAAAATCTACAAAGTTTTGGAAGCGGTTGAAACGTTGGAGAGAATTCCTTCAAATTATTTGAAATACATTACCGGGGCAAATGGATTATATGAGGCCAGGATAAGGTTAGGAAGTAATATTTGGCGTGTTTTCTGTTTCTTTGATGGAGATAAATTGGTTATTCTATTGAATGGATTTCAAAAAAAATCACAGAAAACGCCGAAACAGGAGATTCGAAAAGCGGAGAAATTAATGAATGAATACAATGAAAACAAAAGGAGAAAATAGAGAAGTTAGCTCATGGGCAGAAATAAAAGACAGGGTGTACGGAGAGAAAGGCACTGAGAGACGTGATAACCTGGACAGGGAAACTGAAGCGTTTAAAATTGGCTTGCTTTTAAGAAAAGCGAGAGAATCACGTAATCTGACCCAGGAAGAATTGGGAAAAATTATCGATAAGAAGCGAACTTATATTTCCCGCGTTGAAAATGACGGAAGCAATATCACTTTGAGTACCTTATTCGAAATTGTGGAAAAAGGTCTTGGCGGAAAGGTAAATATCTCAATCGATATGTAGAGATTTATACGTCAATTTTAACCAAATAAAACACAAGATTCTATTTGACGCTGACAGGTCGCCGGTCGCTTCACAACCGCAGTTCATTTAATCGGAGCGACTGTCCCCCTTCCAAGGGGGACAGGGATGGATTTATCCATCCAGGGGGTAAACACTAAAAATTCCGCTTTTCCTCATTTAGGGGAAATGCCGGCGTAAGGCAAGTGCGGTTGGAGGCAAAGGGGTTTTACAAGGCTGACAAGGACAACTTTAGTTGTCCAGGGGGTAAACAGGTAAACAAGAATGATTGTAATCCGCCTGCTGGCAAACACCACCTCAAAAAAAGAAGCAACGTGCTCTCCGGCTTGTCATAATATTTTATTAAATTGCTTCCTTTTCTAACCAATATGAGCACTAAGCAGGAAGCATACGCCAAAATCAGTGAACTGGTGACCCGGTTCAGCGAACAAATCGACTCTTACAAACAATCCGATTACAACGAAACCTTAACCCGTCGCGATTTTATCGACCCGTTTTTTAAAGCCCTCGGCTGGGACGTGGACAATTCCCAGGGAAACGCCGAAGCCTACCGCGAAGTCATTCACGAAGACCGCGTGAAAATCGGCAAAGCTACCAAAGCGCCCGATTACTCTTTCCGGCTGCCGGGCGGAAAGCGCCTCTTTTTTGTGGAAGCCAAAAAGCCGAATATCGACATCAAAAAGGACATTTCGGTGGCTTATCAAATCAGACGGTACGGATGGAGCGCCAAACTGCCGGTGAGTATCATTACCGATTTTGAAGAGCTGGCGGTGTACGATTGTACCAAACGACCGAAACCATCCGACAAATCAGGAATAGCACGTATCAAATACATCAATTTTCGTGAGTATGCCAATGAGTTTGACTACCTCTGGAACACCTTCTCCAAAGAACGAGTGCTGAAAGGCAGCTTCGATAAATACATCCAAAGCGATACCGCCAAAAAAGGAACCGCCACCGTTGACAAGGAGTTCCTGGAGTCGCTCGACAAATGGCGCACTTACCTTGCCACCACCATCAGTTTACGCAATAAGGAACTCGACGAGGACGAAATAAACTACATGGTGCAGCTCACCATCGACAGGCTCATTTTTTTGCGCATTGCCGAAGACCGGGGCGTAGAACCGTACGGACAACTGAAGGTTTCGGTTAATCAAAAAGGCGACGCCTGGCAAAACCTCTTTTTCAATTTTAAAAATGCCGATGCCAAATACAACTCCGGCCTGTTCGATTTTAAAAAGGATAAGATTTCTGTAACCCTGAAAATCGACAACAAGGTGATTAAAACCATTGTGAAGGAGATGTATTACCCCGAATGTCCCTACGAATTTTCGGTGCTGCCGGTGGAAATCCTTGGCAATGCCTACGAGCAGTTTCTCGGAAAAGTCATCCGCATTACCCCCGCGCACCATGCCAAAATCGAGGAAAAACCCGAGGTACGAAAAGCGGGCGGGGTGTATTACACGCCGCAATACGTGGTGGATTACATCGTGAAAAATACTGTTGGTAAACTTATCAGCGGCAAAACACCGCGGCAAATTTCCAACATCAAGATCTGCGATCCGGCCTGCGGAAGCGGCAGTTTCCTTATTGGCGCCTACCAGTACCTGCTCGGTTACCACAAAGACTATTATACCGACCACGGCACTACCATCGGAAAAAAGAACAGCCCGGTTACACCTGCCGGGGAACTCACTTCGGCTGAGAAAAAGCGGATTCTGCTCAACAATATTTTCGGGGTCGATATTGATGTGAATGCCGTGGAAGTGACCAAGCTGAGCCTGCTGCTGAAATGCATGGAGGGCGAAACTGAAACCACCATTGCGCAGCAGCAAAAGCTGTGGCACGAACGCATTTTGCCGAACCTCGGCGACAACATCAAAAGTGGAAACAGCCTGGTGGATACCGATTTTTACGACGCCATGCTCGAATTTGACGACGAAGAAAGAAAAATTAAACCCTTCAACTGGCAGCGCGCTTTCCCTGAAATTTTTAAGAAAGGCGGGTTTGATGCGGTGATTGGGAATCCGCCGTATATAAGAATTCAAAGTATTCAGGAAAACTCACCTGAACAAGCCATTTATTTTCATGAAAAATATCAATCGGCAGCAAAAGGAAATTATGATATCTATGTTATTTTCATAGAACGCGCATTGAATCTAATCAATTCAAAAGGTTATGTCAGCTATATTCTACCCCATAAGTTTTTTACAGCACAATATGGAGAAGGAATCAGAAAAATCTTGCTTTCAGAGAATAACATTGAGGAAGTCGTTCATTTTGGACATCAACAAGTATTTGATAATGCTACAACCTATACTTGTGTTTTAACGCTCTCAGGAATAGGCAAAAAACAAAAATTTAAATTCCAAAAAGTTGAGGACCTAAAAGAATGGAGGAATTCAGAGAAATTGACTAATTCTGAAATCGCATTTAAATCGCTGTCAAATGAAGCATGGAATTTTGTTACTGAAGAAGAAAAGATTGTATTTAACAAATTATCAACTTTAAAAACAAATTTAGAAGATGTAACTGATCGAATCTTTCAGGGATTAAAAACAGGTGCAGACAAAGTTTTTATTTTGCTCAAAAAAGCGGAATACGAAAACTATTATGTTGCTTATTCAAATCAACTTAAAAAAGATGTTGAACTTGAAAAAAAATTACTACATCTATTAATCAAAGGAGGTCATAGTAAAACTTTTAGACTGCAAAGTACCGATTTATTTGTTCTATTTCCTTATGAAAAAAATTCAAACAATAAAACGACTCTTATACCAGAAAAAAAATTACAAAAAGAATATCCTTTAACCTTCTCATATTTAAAAGAAAATAAAGACTTGTTGAAGTCAAGAGATGGTGGAAAAATGGATGCAATAAACTGGCATGGTTACAGTAGAAATCAAGCACTTGATGTAATTTCAACTCCAAAAATTTTCACTCCCGATATCGCTCCAAAAGCCTCCTATTCAATCGATGAAAAAGGAGAAATATTTTTTACCGGAGGAGTTTCGGGCGGTTATGGAATTAAAGTAAAGAAAGGAATCTCGGAAAAATTTGTTCTTGGTTTATTAAATAGCAGATTATTGGATTGGTATTTAAAAAAAATCTCCACGCAAATGAGAGGTGGCTGGTATAGTTTTGAATCGAAATACATCAAACATCTTCCAATAAAATTGATTGATCGAAAAAATAAAGAAGAAATTAAGATTCAACAGGAAATCGAAAAATTGGTAGATTTAATCATCCACCTCCACAAAGAATTGCAAACCATCAAAATCCCATCAAAAACAGAGCAGTTGCAAACCCGCATCGACCACACCGACAACCGCATCAACCAACTGGTGTATGAGCTTTACGGGTTAACCCATGAAGAAATTGCCATGGTGGAAGGAGAAAACAATTAAATCAAATGGATAAATTCCAAAACAAATACCGCATTGAATCCGCCCGGTTAAAAAATTGGGATTATGGCCGGAATGCCTGGTATTATGTAACCATTTGCACCGGCGGCAGAAATTGTTTTTTCGGTGCAATTGTAAACGCAAAAATGAATTATTCGCCCACAGGCGATATTGCCCGGCAATTATGGATGGAAATACCCAATCAATTCGATTATGCAAATCTGGATGAATACATTGTTATGCCCAATCACATTCATGGCATTATACAAATCGATAAAAACAATTATGAATATCCATCCGGAAACGACCATTCGCAATATGATCGTGTTAATACACGGGATGGTGTGCCGGATGGTAAAGACGCGATTAATCGCGTCTCTACGGACGACGCCCCAACCACCGACATCCCAACCACCCACGATCCAAATTTCGATGACGCATCAATGGACATACCAACAAATAAAAATCCCGGCGGGATAACCGGAAATTATAATCCAATGTTGCACGATAATTTATCACGAATCATACGTTGGTACAAAGGGCGCGTTTCGTTTGAGGTGCGGAAGGTAACCGACGGATTTTCGTGGCAATCCCGTTTTCACGACCGCATCATTCGCAATGAAGAACAATTAACCAGGGTCAGGAAATACATTATCAACAACCCCCGGAATTGGAAAAATGATGATTGGTTTATCCCGTAAATGTGCGTTTTATTCGATAGAGACGCGATTAATCGCGTCTCTACGATCGATCGACCCACGAACGGATCCAAAAAATAATGATCCAAACGTGAACACCCCAAACACAAACCGTCCCGGCGGAATAACCGGAAAATCCAATCCCATGTTTACAGAATTTCCACACCAGCCAGGTAGAACACAAAATTCAAAAAGATATAGGCAAGAATGGTGAGTGCCAGGCCATAAACGTTGAATACGGCCAGCAACGCAACGGCAATGGCCAGAAACAGGAACCGGTGCCAGTTTTCCTTCCATTTCAGGTTTTTAAATTTCAGCGAGAACATGGGCAGGTTAATCACCATCATACCGGAGGTGAAAAGGCCCAGCAACAGCAATATGCGGGTAGAATAAATCATTTCGAAAAGCTGGTGGTAGCGCGGTATTTCGAGCATCAGTCCCAGCGATGCCCAAAACAAACCGTTGGAAGGGATGGGCAGCCCACGGAAGAAACCTTCGTCGGGGGCGTTGTTAAAGCGGGCCAGCCGCACTGCTCCCAGCACAGGCATAACAAATGCCGAGAACAAAATCAACCATTGGCTCCAGTGGGCCGTTATTTCGTAAATGGGCTGGTTTTTTTGAAACATTGAAAATTCGAGCAAGGTAAAAAGGATAGCTGCCGGCGCCAGGCCGAACGACACCAAATCGCCCAGCGAATCGAGTTGTTTGCCGGTTTCGGAGTAGGCATTCAGGAGCCGTGCGACAAATCCGTCTAAGAAATCGAAAACCGCAGCGAGGCAGATAAAAATACCGGCCCAGATGAGGTGCCCGTCGATGGCAAAAATAACCGCCAGCGAGCCTGAGACCAGGTTCAGCGAAGTAATAAAATTGGGTATTTGCCTGATAATTCTTTTCAACATTTTTACTTATTCAAAACTTGCTATTACCGTTTGACCACCTACCGTGAGTTGATGCAATTTTACATTTACCTTTGTGTCAACAGGTAAAAACAGGTCCACCCGCGACCCGAACCGGATGAAACCGTATTCTTCGCCCTGTTCAGCTTTGTCGCCCAGCTTTTTGTAGGTTACAATGCGTTGTGCTATTGTGCCGGCAATCTGTCGCGACAAAACCTCGGTGCCACCGTCCATCTTAAATACGGTGGAACAGCGCTCGTTTTTTTCTGACGATTTCTTCACAAATGCAGGGTAGTAGGCACCTTTAAAATGTTTTTGATAAACGATATCGCCGGCAACAGGAACCCGGTTTTGGTGTACGTTAAAAACTGTCATGAAAATAGAAATCATCAACCGTTCTTCCTTGAAATATTCATTTTCGCGAACTTTCAGTATCTCAACAATTTCGCCATCGGCAGGGGCGAGTACATGGTTTTCATTTTTTTCAATCTCGCGGAAAGGCTCCCTGAAGAAGAAAATAATAAGCACTGCCAGCAGCAGCGATGCTCCCATGAGAAAATAAAAAACGGTGTAGTCCCGCAGCAAAATATAAATGATTGCATCGATTACCGCGAGAAAGAAAAAGGCAATGGGAATTATTTTTCGTCCTTCTTGATGAATTTGCATAGCTTATAAATTTCCTGAAAAAGTTAACCATACATAAATAACGGGTATTACAAACAGTAAACTGTCGAGCCGGTCGAGCAAGCCGCCATGGCCTGGTAAAACCGAACCTGAGTCTTTCACGTTAAGTTTGCGTTTTATTTTTGATTCGAACAAATCGCCCAGTGTACCAAAAGCTACTACAATTACTGCAATTATTATCCAGTTGATAATATCCGGTTCCTGAAAAATAACTGCATTGAGAACGCCCATCACCAGTGCGAATATTGCGCCGGCTGTAAACCCTTCCCAGGTTTTGTTGGGCGATATTTTCTCGTTGATTTTATGTTTTCCGAACATGGAGCCTACGAGGTAAGCCATTGAATCGTACACCCAAACAATAAAAAACACGCCCATGAGTATCCACGGAAAAAACTCAGGTGTTTCGGGATAATCAGGGTAAACAATGAAGTTAAGCAGGCTGAAAGGGACGGCAACATAAACAAAACCGGTAAGCGTAACTGAGCTGTTTTGAATTTCTTTTGAGTTGTCCCTGAAGGTTTCAAACAAAAAGAGAATTGTTAAAACAGGGATAAAAATGAGAAAAGCATTCTGAGGGATAAATCCGTGAACCATCCCAAAACAGGTACCAAAAAGGAGTAACCCCAAAGTTAATCCCACATGTTTACGTGGCGAACTGCCTGCATTTTCCACCAGCTGGTAAAACTCGAGCTGGGTAAAAAACAGCATTGCTGCAAAAATTACTGCAAAAACAACAGGATGTATAGCTGTACCTGCAATTAGCAGTGCTACATATATACATCCGGTAACAGTTCTTTGTACAAGATCATTCAATGCTTCAACTCTTTTAGTAGTTCTTTGGCTTTGTTTTCGTCGGCATCGGGCACATACACCACGATGTCGCCAAACGATTTGTAGGCCGAGTCGTGCTGGTTCATAATCACAGTTTTAATGCCTGCATTTTCCAGAATGTCTTTGGCCATGTTTGCTTTGTATTCCTGAACAGTCAGGAACACTTCTTTCCATCCTTCTTCCATGTTACAAAAGTATTAAAATTTATATTCAAAGTTAATATAAAAATACATGAAGACCTTTAGGGCCGTGTGCCCCGAGTGTAAGTGTTTTTTCAATATTGGCTGTCCGGCTTGGGCCGGTAATCAGCAAAAGCTGCGAGGGCAGGTGGTTCCCATATTTTTCTGAAATGGCAGAATAAGCTTCGCCGAGTGAATTTACAAGTTGTTTTTTTGAAACCATGTTATTTTTCAAAATCAACTCCGGTGAACCGCTCAGGTCATGAAATAACGGCGATTCAAAATCGGTCATTTCGGGAATCCTGACAGTTGTTTCTTGCAACTTTTCGAGTATTTGCTGCCGGGCCGGTTTCATTTATCTTCTACCGAAATGGATTTATCTTTCGGAGTGTCGTCGTTTTTAGGAGTTTCTTTATTTTCAGTTTTTTCCTCTTTTGGTTCTTTTGGCTCTTCCTGTCCGTTTTCAGGATCAATAATCTTATCGTCCCACGGCCGTTTGCCAAAGATATGTTCCAGGTCCTCGCTGAAAATTACTTCCCGCTCGAGCAACAGTTCTGCCAGTTTTTTATGGCCTTCAGAATTTTCTTTCAGAATTTGTTTTGCCCGCTTGAACTGCGAATCGATGAGCTCTTTAACTTCTTCGTCAATAAGCTCGGCGGTTTTTTCGCTGTAGGGTTTGGTGAATGAATATTCCGACTGGCCTGTAGAGTCGTAGTAACTCACATTGCCCACTTTTTCGCTCATGCCAAAATAGGTAACCATGGCAATGGATTGCTTGGTGACTTTTTCTAAGTCATTTTGAGCGCCCGAGGAAACCCTGTTGAAAATAAGTTCTTCGGCAGCTCTTCCTCCAAGTGCCGAGCACATCTCGTCAAGTAGCTGGTCTTTTGTCGTAATTGAGCGCTCTTCCGGCAGGTACCAGGCTGCCCCCAGTGCCTTGCCACGCGGAACAATGGTGACTTTCACCAGTGGGTGGGCGTGTTCAAGCAGCCAGCTAATAGTGGCATGCCCTGCTTCGTGGTAAGCAATGGTGTTCTTTTCGTCTTTCGAAATGATTTTATTTTTCTTTTCCAGTCCGCCAATAATGCGGTCAACGGCATCGAGGAAATCCTGTTTGGTAACCGAATCGCGGCTTTTCCGGGCAGCAATAAGCGCCGCCTCGTTACACACGTTGGCAATGTCGGCACCTGAAAAGCCGGGGGTTTGTTTGGCCAGGAAGTCCACTTTTACATCTTTACTCAGTTTAAGTGGCCTGAGGTGGACTTTAAATATTTCAGCACGCTCTTTGAGGTCGGGCAGTTCCACATGAATCTGGCGGTCGAACCTGCCGGCACGCATAAGGGCACGGTCGAGCACATCGGCGCGGTTGGTTGCAGCCAGTATGATTACACCACTGTTGGTGTCAAACCCATCCATTTCGGTGAGCAGCTGGTTCAGGGTGTTTTCCCTTTCGTCGTTGGAACCGAAGTTAGGATTTTTCCCACGCGAGCGGCCGATGGCATCAATTTCATCGATGAAAATGATGCAGGGCGCTTTTTCTTTGGCCTGCTTAAACAGGTCGCGCACCCGCGAAGCACCTACACCTACAAACATCTCCACAAAATCGGAACCCGACATGGAAAAGAATGGCACGCTTGCCTCGCCGGCAACAGCTTTGGCCAGCAATGTTTTTCCTGTTCCGGGGGGGCCAACAAGCAATGCCCCTTTGGGAATTTTCCCGCCCAGTTTAGTGAATTTTTCCGGGCTTTTCAGGAATTCGACAACCTCTTCCACTTCCTGCTTGGCTTCGGCCAAACCAGCCACATCTTTAAACGATGTGGTTACTTTTTGATCTTTATCGAAAATTTTGGCCTGCGATTTACCCACGTTAAAAATTCCGCCGGCACCGCCGCCGCCACCTCTGCTCATTCTTTTGAATATCCACCACCAGAGCAGGATAATCAGCACAAACGGCCCTATTGTCCATAAAATTTCTCCGGCCCAGTTTCGTTCTTCATCGTATTCGAGTAAAATTTCCTGGTCTTTTCCTTCCTGGGCTTCGCGCAGGTTGCGTTCGAATGTTTCTACCGAGCCAATAGTGAACGTAAAGTGCGGGCCTTCTTCTGCAGGTTGCGAAAAATTTCCGCTGAATTGCTGTTCGTATTTTTGAAGACTGCTTTTTTTAAGGTAAATATTGGCCTGTTTCTCGTTAACAACCACAATCCGTTCTATGTCGTCGTTGGCAAGCATTGTGGTTTTTACTTCATTCCAGTTGGTTTCAACGGGGCCGCGGCTGTTGGTCAGGTAAATCTGTACAACAATAAAAATAACGGCAATAATGCCGTAAATCCAGTAGGCGTTAAATTTTGGGCCTTTCGGGTCTTTCGGGTCTTTTTTGTTTTTGGTGCCCTGGTTAAAAGGGAAGCCCGGAGGTGGTGTTTGTTTATTGTTTTTTTTGTTTTCTGCCATATCGAGTTTCTAATTTTCTGAATCTATTTTAATAAATTTTGCATCAGCCCAAAGTTCTTCAAGGTTGTAAAACTGCCTTGCCTGTTGGTGAAATACATGAACTACAATTTCGCCAAAATCGAGTAATACCCAAATTGAGTTTTGCATTCCTTCCACATGCCAGGCATCTTCCCCGGTCTCTTTTTTAACTGTTTCTTCAACCGACCGGGCAATGGAGTTTACTTGTGTTGACGAAGTTCCGTGGCAAATTATAAAATATCCGCATTCAGTATAATGTATTGTATTTAAATCAATTATAGTTATGTCTTTTCCTTTGATTTTTTGAATCCCTTCGAGGATTGCTGTTTTTGTTTTTTCTGTAATTTTTTCGTTTTTATTCATAAATAATTTTTAACTCCACAAAGATAATCTTTTTGACTTACTTCTTTTTTTGTGTTTTCTATTTATGTTTGTTTTTATCGCTGATTTGAAAATTAGTAAACATGAAGTTTAATAACTTCGTGCGAGGAAAATAGTTTAAAGTTGATAATTTCGCTTCTGAAATGACAAAAACAGACAAAAATACACTCATAATCCAGGAAGTTGATTCTTCCAATAACTATGCCAAGCAGTTAATTGCAGCGGGGAAGGCAGATCATGGTACTGTCGTTTTGGCACACTTTCAGAATGCCGGAAAAGGGCACGCCGAAAATTACTGGGAAAGTGAGTTTGGAAAGAACATGTTGGCGAGTTTTATTTTGTTCCCAAAGTTTCTCAGGGCTGACAAACAGTTCTACCTTTCAAAAATTATCAGCCTGGCACTGGTTGATTTGCTAAGCGATGAAATAGGTTCTGTTTCAGTGAAATGGCCTAATGATATTTATGTTGAAAATAAAAAACTGGCCGGCATTTTAATCGAGAATTCAGTCAGTGGAAGCTATATTCATTCTTCGGTGATTGGCGTGGGGCTGAACCTGAACCAGGAGAAATTTAGTGAGCAACTGCCTAATCCGGTGTCGCTTAAACAAGTTGCACAAAGAAAATATTCGCCTGAAACAGTAGTTGAACAGTTAAAAAACAAACTATGGAGCTGGTACAAAAAACTGGAAGACGGCCAGCAAGATTTTATCGATTCAGCCTATTTGCGAAAACTATACCGGCGGGAACAGTGGAGCCGCTTCAAAAAAGGAGATGATTTTTTTGAGGCCAGGATTAAAGGAATTGGCGAATACGGTCAGCTGATTCTTGAGATGAGAAACGGTGCTGAACAAACCTTCCAGTTTAAAGAGGTGGAGTTTGTGATTTAACTTCGGCTATTTATACGGAAGTTTTGAAAGCGTTTCTGCCAGTTGGTTAATTCCCTCAGCCAGTTTATTGCCTGCCATCATTTTAATCATCATGTTCATATCTGCATGCAGCGTCAGCCGCATTTTGGTTTGATGCGGTGTTTCCGGCAGCAGCTGAATCCAGAATGTGAAGCTCAATGGCAAACCACCCGAACTTTCCACTTTAATTGTTTTAAACGGCTCGCGGTTCACTATCCGGATTCTGGCAACTCCCATTCCCGTAATGTTAAACTTGCAGGAATCGCGATCCGACTCAAAGTCGGTGATTTTTACCTGTGGAACCTGTTTGGTGATCTTTTCAATTAAACCTGAATTTAAATACTCCGAGAGGTTTTCAAAATTCGAAAGGTATTCAAAAATAATCTGCTGGTTATGATCGATTAACTTTACTTCGCTTACGTATTTTTCCATGTTTTAAAATCCTTAAATAATTTTTGGGAATTTATAAAGGTTAAGCTCCTTGACAAATTTAAAATCTTTTTTGTTTAGGGTAAAAAGCTCAATTTCGTTTGCAATTCAGATGTAATTCAGAAACAACTTTTTGATTGTTTTTATAGAATTCAATGATAACATCTATATCGCAAAGTATAGTTATTTCCTTGTCCATGCTTCATCTCTTAACCTGCGAGAGTCAATATCTCTTCCTTCCCACATTCCTGCTGAATCAAAAAAGTTATGGTCTGAATGTTCAACTGATTTTGATTTTTTCATCTCAACAAAATCCAGTTGTTCTAAAAGTTGTTTCAGAAACTTCAGTTTGCTTTTGTCTCTTATTTTCAAAACGATTTCTTCCATCCCAATTTCTTTGTAGCAAGTTAAGAAAAAAAATCTACTTTTTTCCCCAGTTCGCCGGGTCTTCCCGCCATTTCATGAGGGTTTCCACCTGGTCTTTCGAAATTTCTCCCATTTCCAGTGCGGTGTCGATTAAAACCTGGTAACGGCTGAGCGGAGTCAGTTCAATATTTGCTTTTTTGAAATTTTCGCGGGCAAGGCTAAAATTATAGGTAAAGATTGAAACCATTCCAATTACTTCGGCACCAAAATTATTGACTGCCTCAGCTGCTTTCAGACTGCTAACTCCTGTTGAAACCAGGTCTTCAATTACAACCACCTTTTGGCCGGGTTTCATTTCGCCTTCAATCAGGTTCTCAAGCCCGTGGCCTTTGGGTTTCGACCGCACATAAATGAAGGGAAGTCCCAGCACGTCAGCAACCAAAACTGCGTGTGCAATTGCTCCGGTGGCAACTCCGGCAATTACTTCGGCCTGCGGGTATTTTTTACGGATAATTTCTGCAAATTTGTCGCGAATAAACGAACGGGTGTCAGGGTAAGATAAAATTTTCCGGTTGTCACAATATATCGGTGATTTCCAGCCCGATGCCCAGGTGAATGGACTCAACGGCTGGATTTTTATAGTATTCAACTCTAAAAGTTTTTTGCTAACTTCTTTTTGTGTTGTTTCCATAATAGTTGAAATGATTTTAATTTAAAGCAAATGTATAAAGTTTTTCTGAATGACCGGTTGATACAAATTGGTGCGCCGGAGAAAATAACAATTAATAAACCATCAGTAACTTTCAGTAACGGGGTTGAAAAAGATGAAATTAAAAAATGGTTTTTAAGTTTCCTGAAAGATGATTTTCAGGAGGTTTATTTGTTGCATCCGCGGCCCGAATATTTTTTTGAAATATTCAGGAGTTCGTTCAGAGAAATCAGTGCTGCGGGGGGCGTAGTAAAATCGGGCAACAAAATACTTTTTATATTCCGCCGCGGTAAATGGGATTTGCCCAAAGGAAAAATCGACAAAGGGGAAACGCCCGAAATTGCTGCATTGCGTGAAGTAGAGGAGGAATGCGGCATTTCAGGGCATGAAATCATCAAGCCGCTGCCCTCCACTTTTCATATTTATGAATCGCCCTATTCGGGAAATACGGGAGAATGGATTTTTAAAGAAACGTTTTGGTTTGAAATGAATTACACCGGAACTTTCAGCGGTAAGCCGCAAACCGAAGAGGATATCCTGGAGGTGAAATGGGTAACGCCCGAAAAACTGGATCCGGTTATTGCCAACACTTATGCCAACTTGAAACAGATTATCGAACTTTACCGCTCCTGATTTCGCTGCCGTTCAAACAACTCCTTTTGCAGGAACGCACCGAATTGCTGTTCAAAACCGTCGAGTGGGGCTTTGGCTTGCTGAAATACAACGTGGTGGTTATCGTTCAGTAAAAAACAGGTGGGGTAAGATTTTATCCGGTATTGTTCAATAAATTCACCATCATTATCAACCAGATGGATTCCCGGAATGTCATTTTCGTTGAGGAAAATTTTCATTTCAATCAAATCGGTTTTTCGGAGAATCACATAAATTTCGAGGTGTTTGTTAAATCTCTCTTCAATTTTAGTGAGGTATTTCAGGTGTTCTTTGCACACCACCATTTCGGTGTCGGCAAAAATGAAATATTTGAAATTACCGGAATTTTCGTTCGTGCATCTGTTGTGGCCATCTGTGTCTTTCAGGCAAATAACCGGAGCCGCACTTCCTGGCCGTAAAAATTTAATTTTTTGCAGCACGTTCTGGGCGGCCGCCGAAATTTGTTTGTGCCTGTTTTTTTGAAAATAATCAGAGCCAGTGATTTTTATAATCGATTCCTGCGAAAAATCGCCGGAGTAGTAGCCGTCGTGCAGCATTTTAAGTAGTGCCAGTTCCAGCATTGGGCTCGAAAGCTGGTAGTTTCTTTTCAGAAATTCAGTTAAAAAGCCTGTGTTTCCTGATGCCACAGCCCTGAAGATCTCGTCATTTCCTGTTGTTTTGGCTTCAAAGCTAAGTTTGTTGGCGTACGTTTTTTCAAAAAGATCGATAAAAGCCGGATGTGCCCAGAAACGTGGAGCGACGTCTGACAATTCTGCGGAAATTTCACGGGGCCCCAGCCGGAATGCATCGGTTTCAACCGATTTTAGCGACAGGTTTTTGTGCATTAAAAAAGCTGGCGCTTTGGCAGAACCAAACTGCTTGTTGAGTTCCGTTTTCAGGGTGTCGAAAATTTGTTTCGACTGCCGGAAATAGAGGCGGTTGAAATATTGGTCGGTCAGCTGGTTCAGCTCCAGGTCGAAAG
Organism: Tangfeifania diversioriginum; assembly: GCF_900141875.1. Lineage (GTDB taxonomy): Bacteria > Bacteroidota > Bacteroidia > Bacteroidales > Prolixibacteraceae > Tangfeifania > Tangfeifania diversioriginum. Next base: position 206,777 of record NZ_FQZE01000002.1, read on the forward strand.
CCGCAATTTTATCGTTCAGCCGGTTGCCCTGTTCGGTAGCAAACCAGAATTCTACGGGTTTAAAGAAGGGGTTTTTTTTGTCGGCAAAGGTTTTTTTGCGCAGCGGGGGCAGCCTCAGTGTGATCTCTTTTCCGGCCTCCAGAAACAGCAGCCCGCGATAAATCCCGAATTCAGTAAAAAAGAATTCAGTATTCGAAACTTCAATTTCTTTACTGAATTTCCCGTCTGCATCAATTTGTATTGAAAATGCCGAAATTTTTTCCCGGGTTATTGCATCAGAATAGCGAAAGAAAATCAGCTCATGGCCGGCGTAAGCTTCGTTTTGTCCTTTTATTATTGTTGCGCTAACGGGAGCGCAAAACAACAAAAGCAGCAAAATCAGGAATGGCGTTTTTAATTTTGGTGATTTGTCAATCATTTTCGGCTACAAACTCTTTTGGGTCGAGACCTGAAGGAAGAAACATGCTGGCATCTCCGCCGTGCAAAACAATGTCGCGAATGATGGTGGCGTTTACCGGTGTATGTTCCGGCAAGGTAAGCAAGAAAACGGTTTCAATTTCGGGATGCATTTTTTTGTTTATCTGGGCTATGGCGCGTTCATACTCAAAATCGGACGAAGTGCGCAGCCCGCGCAAAATATATTTTGCCCCCACTTCCTTGCAAAAATCAACGGTGAGCCCTTCGTGAACACGCACCTCAATATTACTTTGATTTTCAAAAACCTGGTCGATCCATTTCAATCTTTTGTTAAGTGAAAAAAACGATTTTTTATTGGCATTAAACCCAATCATTATAATGATTTTGTCGAATATTGGCATGGCACGCCTGACAATGGATTCGTGGCCGATTGTAAATGGATCGAATGACCCTGGGAATATGGCTGTTCTTGTCATGATAGTACTGAATTTGCAACAAATTTAGTTTTTTATTAGAAACAGGCATGCCCGTTAACTGTTCGATTTCCCAAACGTTACCTGAAATCAGTTTATTGCCTTGGCCCGGTTGGCGCCCACAAACAGTATGTTCCCCAGGTTTTCGTAGCCTTCCGACAGGTCTTCGGGATTGACCAGCATTTCGGAAGTAAAACCAATAAGGGTTAAATCGGCATCAGCAGAGTATTTTGAAATCACACTTTTTCGGTGTCCTTCTTCAAACGAAACCATTGAAATATTGGACGGGCTGATGGGCAGCCGGCCAGCTTTAATGAGGCTAAGCAGTTGTTTTCTTTTTTCTTCCATCGATTCTTTGGGGTAAAGGGCAAATATTTTGATTTTTCCTTTTTTCCAGTCGGGATGCCCCATTATGATATATCCCAGCAAAATCATCAGGTTGGCATTGCGGTAATCGTCAGGCCGTATCCAGATATGAATCTCTTTTTTATCGCCGAAACTTTTGTAGGAAGTGTTGAGGATGCAAATATCGAACCCTGTGGATTCAACCAAACGGTAGTTGGCGGTTATCTCTTTGAGGTTTTCAGGATTCGTTCTCGAAAATTCGAATAAAATGAGGTTATTCCCTTTCCCGGAAATGCCCGAAAGCTGTACCACCTGAGCGATGGCCGATGTGTAGGAGGGTGAAATTATCGTATCGAGATATACCCTGTTTTTGCTGCTTTGCGAAAGTTGAATCAGGCGGGTGAGTGCCTCTTTCGATTCTTTTGTGGTTTCGGCATTTAAATAACCTTTAATAAAATGAATGTAGGTGCCAAATCCATATTTGTAAGAAAGCCAGCGCATTACATCAAAAGCCGACCGGCGTTTAAATGTGTCGTGCGAAATGCACACGCCAAAGGGGCGCCAGCTATTCTGCTTGTCCGAACTGTCGGCACGCTGCAAAATAATTTGCAACTGCCTGCTCAATTGGAAAATAACACCCCTGAAAAGTTTGTTAAGCCCCTGGTTTTCCTTGTTGTTACGCATCACGCTGTAATATATCAACCCCATTATAATAAGTGAAATGGCAGCGTAAGGAGCATTCATTTTGAACATGAGCCAGAATGAAAATATGGCCCCTACCACCGATATTTTCCAGTTGGAACGGAACGTGGGACGGTAAGCCGGATCGGCTGCAAAATGTTCCAAAAACGAAACCAGGCAAATGGCACCATAGGTAACCATGAAAAACATGGAGATAATTTGGGCCACAAAGTTTACATCGCCAATCACTACAAAAATGAATGCAATAATCACTGTAATTGTTGAAGCATTAACCGGTTCGTTATCGTGCTTTTTCCCTCTGGCAAACCAGCTGTTAAGTGTTTTTTGAGGGAATATGTCGTCGAATCCAATGGCCTGCAAAGTGCGGGGGGCCACAATAATGGAACCCAATGCTGAACTAAGCGAAGCAGCTGCCAGACCGGCAGGAACAATGGGGCCCCAGATGGCAATTTGCCGCATTATAAGTTGATCGCCGACAAGCTCTTCGGGCGATGCAGAAGTGGTGAATTTCCAGGCAACTGCAATATACACCACCATCCCCACAAAAGTGGCCCATAGCGTGCCTTTGGGGATGGATTTTTTCGGATCTTTTAAATCGCCCGATAACCCCAGTCCTGCTGCCAACCCAGTAAAAGCCGGGAATATAATGGTAAATACATAAAAGAAATTTTCGTGCTCGGCTACCCGTGCCTGCAAATCAATTTCAGCAGGTTTGAGCGCTGAATCGCCCAAAAAGAAAAACAGGATGGCAGAAGCTAAAATAACCACAACCACATACAGGGCTTTCATACCCAGGTTAGCTCCTTTGGTTAAAATAAGTACTGAAAGCAAAACCATTGTAGGTATTGAAACCCAGCGGCGATCGGAAATGTAGAACCCGTATTGTTCGTTTAGCCAGTTAAAAAGCGGTTCGAAAGCTTCGCCAAAAGCGATAATGTAAAATGCCACGCTTATGGCCTGCGAAAGGTAGAGTGCGATGCCAATGGCACCACCAATGTTCAGCCCAAACGAGCGGCTGATGATAAAATAGGCACCGCCACCCTGCACCCGCTGATTGGTGGCAATTTCGGCAACGGCAAAAGCAGTGGGAATGGTTACCACATGCCCGAGTATGATGATTCCGATAATTCCCAGAAAACCGACTTGCCCCACAGCCCAGCCAAAACGCAGAAACAAGATTGCTCCAAGAATAGTAGATAGTGCCGTTAAAAATACGGGCATCGTACCAAACTTGGCATTGGTATTCACCAGTGATTTTGCCATTTTCTATTTTTTCAGAGCCAAAAATTAACGGATTTCATTGAAAAAATCAAACAGGGAACGAAGATAATTGTTCCCCCGCAAGATTTTGCATTTTGTTTAGACAGATTCCGAAATAATTCTTCATTTTTCGTGTTAAATCGCTTATTTTGTCTGAAAATTAACTGAACGAATCAATTTGAAACTTTTGTCGAAAAACATTTTGTGGGGATTGGCCTTTCTGACGGTTGGAGTAGCCTGGATATTTGGGTTGTTTATTGACCTCACCGGCGATGCAGGATTGTATGCCGTCATTTCGCGGCAAATGGTGGTATCGGGCGATTGGCTGAACCTGCAAATAAACGACGAACTCTACGACCAAAAACCGCATTTGCTTTTCTGGCTGGCCGCTTTGGGAATCGAATTGTTTGGCAACCTCAATTTTGCATTTAAACTTTTCCCGTTTCTTTTTGCACTCAGTAGCTTGTGGTTTGTTTACCAACTCGGACGGCTTTTGTTTTCGCAGGAGGCCGGTCTTACTGCGGCGCTGATCGTCGGTACTTCGCAAATGTTTTTCCTCTACCTGCTCGATATTCACACCGACACCATTTTGCAGGCCGGTATTACGCTGGCTTTGTGGCAACTGATTGCTTATCTTGAAAAAGGAAAAACCGGACATTTCATTTGGGGTTTTATCGGAATCGGGTTGGCCATGCTTGCAAAAGGTCCGGTGGGGGCGGTGTTGCCGTTTTTTACTGTGCTGATTTACTTGATAGTTAAAAAAGACTTTCGCCAGCTCTTTCACCCCAAATGGATTTTGGGAATTATGATTGTGCTGGTGGTTATTTCGCCAACACTCTGGCATTTGTTTCAGAGTTTTGGGTGGGAAGGCATCCGTTTCTATTTCATTACCAACAACTTTGGACGCGTAACCGGAGAGTACGCCGGTTCCAGTAACGACCCGTTTTTTTACTTGTATAATATGCTCTGGGCATTTTTACCCTGGACACTCATTGTGCTGGCAGCCCTTTGGTTTGAAATAAAAAGCTGGTTCACTTCAGCAAAAATACATCCAGCACGTGCTGCCATTTTGGGAAGTGTCCTGATTTTACTGTTTGTGTACAGCATTTCAAAAGGGAAAGCACCCCACTATTTTCTGATAATGGTTGCGCCGCTCGCAGTGGTAACGGCAGGGCATTTGCCTGAATTTAAAAATATGGCTCTAAAAAGAGGCAGAAGTTTTCTCTGTTTGCAGGGCTTGGTTTTAACTGTTATTTTTCTGGTTTTCATTGCAGTGGTTTTCTTTTTGTCAGAAAAACTAACCTGGATGCCGGTTTTTTTGCTGGCGTTGCTTTTCGTTTTGTCGTGGGTTTTTACCCAAAAAGAACAAGACAGCTGGAAGCGGCTCCTTTTCTTTTCAATAATTGTTACCGGTGTTTTCAATATTTTTATGAATGCGGAATTTATTCCCGGCTTGTTTCGCTACCAGGGAGCCCGGCAGGCGCTGGAAGTTTTTGAAGAAAACCGAAAACCGGGAGATAAATTGTATAATTTCGCACTGGTTGAATATGAGTTGTTTTTTATGGCCGATGAAACGGTGGAAGATATTAAAGTTCCTCAACGATTGTATAAACTTTTGGAATCGGATGAGACATGGGTTTATACGAATCAAATAAAACTCAACGATATAACAAGGAACATGGAATATAAAATCGATACGGTTTATGTGATTCGTCAGCGGGGAATGAATCAACTGACCCGGCAGTTTTTAAACCCCGGCACGCGTGAGAAAAGCCTAACAGCCAACTATTTAATTAAAGCAAAATGAAAAGTGTTAACCAAAATATTTTCGAATAGAGACTAAACATGTTATTTAATTCGCTGGTATTTTTTGTCTTTCTTATTGTAGTTTTTACGGTTTACTGGTTATTCAGAAACCAGTTGAAACTGCAAAATGTAATTGTGCTGGTTAGCAGTTACGTTTTTTATGGCTGGTGGGACTGGCGTTTTCTTTCACTGATTGTTATCAGTTCTTTGGCCGATTATTTTATTGGAATTTGGCTGAGCCGAACGGAGGAGAAAACCAAACGTAAATTACTGCTGGCCCTAAGCATTCTTGTAAACATTGGCATTCTCGGTTTTTTTAAATATTTCAACTTCTTTGTTGATTCGGCCACCGATTTGCTGAGCCAGTTCGGGTTTCAGGCCAACCCAACCAGCCTCCGCATAATTTTGCCGGTGGGAATCAGCTTTTACACGTTTCAGACGTTGAGTTACAGCATCGATATTTACCGGCGGCAGATTGAGCCAACCAAAGACATCATCGCCTTTTTTGCGTTTGTAAGCTTTTTTCCGCAGCTCGTGGCCGGTCCCATTGAGCGTGCCCGCAACCTGGTGCCGCAGTTTCTGAAGAAACGAACTTTCGATCAGGAAAATGCCAGCGACGGAATCCGCCAGATGCTTTGGGGGTTTTTCAAGAAAATTGTAATTGCCGATAACGCCGCTGTGTATGCCAACGAAATTTTTGCAAACTACGGCGATCACACCGGCGGAACGTTACTTTTGGGAGCGGTACTTTTCGGGTTTCAGATTTACGGCGACTTTTCCGGGTATTCTGACATTGCAATTGGTACGGCGCGCCTGTTTGGTTTCAACCTGATGCAAAATTTTGCATTCCCCTATTTTTCGCGCGATATTGCCGAGTTCTGGCGGCGGTGGCATATTTCGCTGTCCACATGGTTTCGCGATTATGTTTACATTCCCATAGGGGGAAGCCGCGTTTCACGCCTCAAGCAAATCCGGAATGTGTTTGTCATTTTTTTGGTGAGCGGGTTCTGGCACGGTGCCAATTACACGTTCATAGCTTGGGGCGCTGCCCACGCACTGCTGTTTGTGCCGCTGCTGGTTTTCAACAAAAATCGCAGGTACACACAACATATCGAAAACCGCGAGCTATTGAGAAATCCGCAAATCATCCTGAAAATTTTTCTCACTTTTTTGCTGGTGACAGTGGCCTGGATATTTTTCAGGGCGCAAACAATAAGCGAGGCATTTGAATACATCATAAAAATGATTCAAACACTTTTTGAGTCTCCGGTAAAGAAATTTAATATTTCAGCGCAACCCGTATTTTTTGCAATTATTCTGATGATAATTCTGGAATGGATAAACCGGAAAGAGAAACACGGCCTGCAAATTAAAAACTGGCCGGTTGTAGCAAGGTGGTCTGTTTATGTGTTTATTGCCCTGTTTATTTTTATGTACGGCAAATTCGAACAAACTGAATTTATTTATTTTGCATTCTGATGACACGATTTCTTCTGAAAATAGCGCTCTTCTGGATTTTGCTGATTGGCCTGATTTACAGTGCGGCCAAAGTTGCCAGCCGTAATGCTGAACGTAAAGATTATTCCAATTACAATATTGAAGATAATGTGATTATTACGCCAAAGAATGAACATTTCGATTTTTTGATGCTGGGGCTTTCGCATGCACGGAATTTTTCGCGCCACCGCAACCATCAGCGTGTGGAAGAAATTTTGAACTGTAGATTTTTAAACTACGGGAAAGGTGGTGGAGATGGAAATATAGCCAACCAGTACGTTTTTTTAAACTATTTTTTGAGCCGCGGAAACACCACTAACCGCATTTTTTACGTGTTGTCGATGCCCATGTTTTTTGCCGAGCGGCTGGACGAAAATGCGTTTACTTACCAGTATGAAAAACTCGATCCGCTGTTTTTTTATCATGTTTTAACCGGTCCCGATGTAAATAAGGGTGAGAAATTATATACCTACGTCAGGAGCAAATTTGACAAGCACTGGCGCATGAAATATGGGCCTTGGAGTGCGAAAATAAGTGATAACGTACTGGAAAAATTCGATACTGCTCAAATAATAAATGGTTTTAAAAGAGCGTATGTCAACGGTTTGGAATTCGATACTTTTGAGAAAAACAAAAAATTGATGCGGAAAACTATTGATCTTGCTCAGAAAAAAGATATTGAAGTTACTTTTATCGTCACACCCTCAACTTTTGGCGAATGGCCGGGGCACGAACACGTGATGGAATTTATGAACGACCTGAAAAAAGAATTCGGCATTGAAGTGTATGATTTTTCAAGGGTGTATTTGCATCAGAATGAATACTTTTACGACCATCACCATTTGAATTCGGATGGAGTGGTAAAATTTACAAAAGAATATTTGAAGCCAATTCTAAATAAGCAAAAGTCAAAGTAATCATGATTTATTATTTCTGAATGTTTTTGATAATTTAGAGTCTGCGATAAATTAATTTCTTATGAAAAAGATCAGTATAATTGTTCCCTGTTTTAATGAAAAGGAGAATTTATTCTATTTGAATCAGAAACTTCAGGAAGTATTTTTAAATCAACCAAAAGAAAAATACAGTTTCCGTATTGTCTTTATTAATGATGGGAGTTCCGATGATACACTTTTGGAAATAAAGGAATTGAAAAGGCAATCTTCCAATATTGATTTTATTTCATTCTCAAGAAATTTTGGTCACCAGCAGGCAATAAAAGCAGGGATTGATTGTGTGGATGCAGATGCAATTATTACCATGGATGCCGACATGCAACATCCGCCACATTTAATTCCTGAGCTGATTGAAAAATGGGAAGAAGGATTTGATATAGTTAATTCCAAAAGATTCGACAGCAAGAACCAATCTTTTATGAAGAAATTAACCTCGAGAAGTTTTTATGCGCTGTTAAATAAACTAAGCTACGTAAAAATAGAATCGGGAACTGCAGATTTTAGATTATTAGACAAAAAAGTAATTGAACAGCTTAGAAATTTGAACGAGCAAAATTTGTTTTTCAGGGGAGTAATTCCCTGGTTAGGATTTAATCAATATACAATTGATTATTATCCGGATGAAAGGAGATTTGGAAAAACAAAATACACTGCCCAAAAAATGATTAGTCTTGCCATTACAGGAATAACATCTTTTAGCATCAAGCCTTTACGCATTTCTATATTCGTTGGATTGTTTCTTTCTGTTATTGCAATATTTTATATGCTTTATGCACTGTACATAGGATTTTTTACCGATAGAGCTATAGCAGGGTGGACTTCCGTTATCGTAAGCGTTTTGTTTATTGGCGGATTACAGTTGTTAATGCTGGGGATTTTAGGTGAGTATATCGGAAAAATTTTTATTGAAAATAAAAAGAGACCAAATTACATAATTGATCAAATCGATATCTTTGATGAAAATAAATAAGAACCTTTTCAAAGCCCTTTTTTATTTAACAATAGTATTAAACCTTGTATTCGTTCTGCAAATTTTTGGCAGTTTAACTGAAAAGGAATTAAGTGTATTTTTTAATTCCGATGCTTTATATCTGCCATCAATTTATAAAGATATTTTTATAGATAACTCCGGCTTTGCAGGATGGCACCTAAATGCTGCCCCAAACTTTTTCCCGGAGTGGCCTTTGTATTTCACAGTTCGCTATATTACTGGTGATTTTAAGATAGCAGGTGTTGTTTATTCACTTATTTATGTGCTGGCAGTAAATGTTTTAACTGTGAGTGTAATTAAATATGTTTTTAAAAGAATTGATTACCGGCACCTTATTTTAATAAATATAGGGTTTGCTCTGTTTTTACATCAATACATTCTGATGAATGTTTTTTACGAAACTGCATTCTTGTTTTTTGTTGGCTTTCATGGCGGGGCATATTTAATGGCACTGCTTTCTTTACTTCTTTTTCTTTTCTATTTACGCCGCGGAAAAGTAATTCATCTCGTACTACTTCTAATTATTGTTTTTTTGGGTGTATTATCCGACAGGCTATTAATCATGTATTATGTGGTTCCTTCTCTCCTCATATTATTTTTTATTCGAAATAATGAATTTAGGCTAAGGATCCTTTTCAGCAGCGCAGCTTCAATTTTAGCTGCATTTTTCGGAATGATTCTTTATAATTTCATAAAAAACAGTGAATTCATTTATATCATTGGATTAGGGTACAAAAAATTTGACCTCGCAAAAATTACCCCGGCTTTTAATAATTATTTGCAAACACTCACCGGCATGATTGAGGCAGGAGGTGTTGAATTAATAATTGTTGCTGTTTTTATTATTTCAATAATTGCAGGAACTGGTTTATCACTAAAAGCCATTTTTTGTAGTAAGGCAAAAATTGGCAATTTGTTTTTAGAAAAAGTGCTACTTGTTTTTATGACGGGTTATATAGTTATTGTGGCTTTAACTCCCGTTGTGCATGGCACTTTTTTAGGGCAAGGACATTTACGTTACAACTTTTCATCGTTTTATATTGCGATGAGTTTCTTTTTTGTGATACTTTTTCTTCTGGAAAGGAAAAAACCAAAGATTTCAGCTTTTGTAAGCATATTAACTTTAGCTTTAGTTGTTGCAGCCACTTTTTCAGCAATTAGAAATGAAAAAAATAATGATACAATTAAAGGATTAATAAGTTTAAGCAACTATTACCCTGAGGAAGTAAAATTGATTGATGAAGTAGCTAAAGAACATGATCTCCAGTATGGAGTAGGGAATTACTGGTATGCAAAAAAAACTACAATGTTTTCAAAAGAAGATGTAAGGATATATACTGCTCTCGAAGATTTGCGTGCCTGGCTTCACGTTACCAATGAAAATTGGTATTTCACAAATCGGAAAGGAAAATATGGTAATCCGCGATTCAATTTCGTTTTGTTGAATAATCTAAATCCGGAAGGTGAATTTTTTGATAAACTCCATGAAAAATCGGATACGGTCCAAAACGGAAACATTGAAATTCTAATAACTCCTGAATTTGGTTATAAGAACTGGAAAAACCTTTATTTACTGAACGAGGAAAATTGAAAGGATTAGTTAATTGTTATGTAAAAAAATTGGATAGTATTTGATAAGCTTATAAGTAAAATCAATTTATTCTTTTGAAAATTTTAAACCTATCGTTTTCCCATATTAGTTCTAATTTATTGGTGTAGTGTTCAAGGTAGTTCTCAAACTGTTTGCTTTTTTTATCCTCAACTGTCAATATATAATCAACTCCAACCTCTGAAAATTTTCTGTCAATTTCTTCCATGCTTTTCCCTATGCCAATACCAATAGATTGTCTTTCTGTGTATAAGGCTAATACTCTTGGTTTTATAAATGCGAATATTGAATTTTCATCTGTGTTTTTTTGTATGTAATGAAATGTCTCAATTGAATAACTTGTTTGTGGTCCGGCAAGAGTCTTTTTTTGAGATTTAATTACTGATGATATACCATTGTAATAATTTAAAATCAATAATACTGACAGAGCCATAGTCAAAAAAACATTTCTTTTGCTTGGATAATTTAATTTAATCGACTTAAAACCAAATGCAATATAAATCAGAATGATTGGATACACCGGAAATAAATACCTGAAACCCTGAACAGCTGGAAAACCGAATATGATTATTAAATAGGCAATAAAAATGTAATCTGCCACATCTGGTTTGTTTATTATTTTTTTGATAAACCCTAACAGAAACAAAGTGATGGTAATTGAACTTATTATAACGTCATCTGAGAAATAATCTTTTATTAAAACAAAATAGTAACTATAATTTGATTTGATAGCTCCAGCAATATTGTCCAAATTAAATAAAGTTGAAAAAAAAGAATAGTGCTCAGTATCAGTGGGAAACATAATGTAGTTTGAGAGGATATAAAAAAATAGTATGGATCCCAAAATTATAAGAGGATCATGAAAACGGACAAATTTAAAATTCCTGTTTTTTAATGAGGACACTATTTTTTCAAAGAGAATTCCACAAATGATTAAAGCACCTATGCTCTTAATTAGCATCGAAATGCAAATTAATAACCCTAGTAAAATTGAAAACCTGATTTTTGTTTTTTCTGAATTAAATTTTTTCAGATAGAAATATATACCCAACAAAAAGAAAAACGCAAAAGGTATATCAGATACAATCGAAGATTTAAACCGCAATAGCCATGGATTATAAATGAAAGCTACTGCCATTAAAACTGAGATTAAATAACTAAAGTATAAGTTGAAAATTTTAACAAGGACAAATGATAAAGCCAACAGGAAAATTGAAATTAAAAATGAGAAAACTAATATATTGTTGCCAAAGAAATAATAAAGTGGGGCTAATATAAGTGGAAATCCAATGGGGTATGTAGGTGGTCCCAGGTAAGGATTTTGTTCATTAAAGATATACCCGGTTTCAGTTTGGCTTCGTCCTTCACTTATACATTTTGCCTGGTTTATATATTGAGCAAAATCTCCACCCCAGTTATGACTACTTCGGACATTAATAAACAATACAGGCAAAAAAATCAACAGGACAATTGCAGATTTATATATTTTATTTGTAGGTACACTCTCAAACGGCCTTATCATTTTATTCGCATATTTGAAATTAAAAAATGCCTGTGAAAAGATTAGTGATATCAGACAATCCTATTTTTTATACTTATATCTTTCATTAAAAACTACTTAAGGTATAAGGTGTTTATGATTCTTTTGAACTCAATATTTAAAGCAGAATCATAAGGAATTTCATTTTTCAATGCCAGTTTGTTCACAAACTTATTCCACTCCTTGTCGCTGGTAATTCTGTTTTTGATCTCTTCCTCTTTTTGCTGAAGTTCAATTCCAATACGTTTCGAAGCCAGTTCTTTCAGGGCTTCATCCATTGTTTTTTCCACTCCTGTGGTAAATAATTTCAGGCTGTCAATTACCTGCGGATTTTGTTTAAGCGTGTTGATGTAGTTGTCACGGTAGCCTCTCCATAAGTCGCGCCTTCTTTTTTCAACTGGTGTTACCGCTTCATAGATTCCTTTTCTTGCCAAATAATAATCCGGAACTCGTACCATATCCCAATATTCGCTGGTAGGGTGAAGCCGAAGGAAGTTTTCCCAATAAGCCTCTTTGTTATTCCACCAAAAATGAATGGCTCCTTTGGTGTACTGCCTCATTTGAAAAGTGTTGTACCAAATAAGTACGATCAAAACAGCCGGGGCTGCATATTTCAGGAATTTTTTTTGTGAAGCTGCATCCAAAACCATTGCCAGCGGTAGTGCCATAATTCCGTAGGAATCGATAAACGCCCGGAGGCCGAATGCGCCGCCAAACCACCAGCTCCACCAGCTCGACTGGACATAAATGTTTAGAATTGTAAAAATCAGTATGGGCCAAAATGCTTCTTTCATTCTTTTACGCAACAGGAAAATCCCCAAAAAAGCAATGAGCATGATTGGCGTATAGACAAACCATCCTTTTTTATAGCTAAAAAGAATATCGATTATTTGGGGATTTCCCCAGAAAAAGGAGGCATCCTTGGTGCTGTAGGAGTAAAATATCCATTGTCCGGTTATTGTTTTCCAGTAAAAAAACTGCGGTGTCCAAACCAGAAAGAAAAGGATAATCATAATCAGCACAAAGTCGAATCGTTTAATGTAAAACCAAAGCCGGGCGGTAAAATCGCTCCAGGATTTCACGTCCCAAAGGAGTAAAATAAAAAATACCAGGATGTTGGAAGGTCGCACCAATGCAATCAGTCCGAATAATGCCCCAACTGCTATGGCATTTTTTCGTGATGGCGATTCGTACCATTTGATTACCAGCCAGGTAAAAACAGTAATCAGTGCAAAATTGTAACAATGCGTCATGGCCGCTTCATAAGTAGCATAATAAGCCAGGTTGGTACCTGCCGCAACTGCCAGTAAAACGAGTGCCACAATCCATTCTTTAAAATAGCGTTTAAGCAGCTTTCGTAAGAAAAATAATCCCAACAGAAGATAAAACGCCGCACTGAAGTTAAGCGCCATACTGTAGGGAAGAGAATATCCATCCGCTTCAAAATTATTGTCGAGCAGACTGTAACCATGAGCCAGCAAGAAAAAAGGCGAGTACAACAGCGACATTCCGTAGGAAGTAACAATCATTTTATTACCGTTCGGAAGTGTCACCGGCCACATTTCATCAAAAATCTGCGGATCATCGTCCAGAAATTTCAAGGTGAGATCGTTGTATATTATTGCGGCCGGCAGGTAGGAGTAGTAGGCCTTTACATCGTGCTCGATTACGGTTCCGCTTTGCCATTTATGATGACTGAAATTTACCAGCATCACCGCGGCCAAAATGAACCAGATAACTATTCGTGAAAAGCTGTTTTTAATTTTTTGCATTGTCGGTTTTTGTTGAAATTCTTTTTAGAATCAATGCCAGAACGAATATAGCGATTTCTCCAAATAACATCCACAACCGGGTGACCAATGAAATGGTGGTTGCCGTTTCAATAGGCAAACCTCCCTGATGCAACCAGAATACCAGCACACCTTCACGAATCCCAAGACCGCCCGGCGAGAATACGGCCAGAATCCCAAGTGTAACCGACAGCGGATATCCGGGCAGGTAAAGCAGTTGCAAAAAATCGGGCGACAAGGCACCAAGCAGCAACGCAAAACCGGTAATCCGGATAAGCCAGTCGAACAGAAAAAAGGGCAATAGTCGAATGAGTTCTCCAACCCGGATGACCGGCAACTCAATGTTTTTTTTAAAGAGTTTATTGCTGATTTTCAATAAGTAGTCCTGCAGTGAGGGCACAAATAATATCAGGGTGAGTAACGCAAAACCTGCAATAAAAACGATGGCCCATTTTGCGGGTATCGGAATAAACAAAAATCCGGCGGCGCCAATGAGCAGGCCGGTCCAGATGGTAAGTATTTGAGTGTAAAACGAAACGTACGAAGTGTCTTTCAGTTTCCAGGAATAGTTTTCGGAAATGTAGCCGGCGCGGCCCAATATTATCCAGAGTTTTCCGGGGATGTATTTTCCCAGTTCGGCCAGCCCAACCGATGTTACCCCACCGTGAAACGTCACCGGCAGGTTTTTAAATTTCAGGGTTTGTGTCCACACCCAACTTTTGGTCAGGTAGCCGGCGATTAAAAAAACGACGGAACCTGCCATGAGTAAATAGTTGTTAATTTCAGGAACAATCAGGTAATCCGCCTTCCACAACGCATAAATCAGGAACAGCACCGAAATGTAAACGAAATATTTAGTCCACTTTTTCATATTCTACAAATCGTACTGGTATTTCACCAGCAAATCATTTCCTTCTTGTTTTAAATAGTCCAAATGTTTTTGCTGAACCGGCCATTTTTCGGCAATGTTTGTCTTCGACTGATTCGAAGGTTTGGCCAGCCAATGCAAATTTTCTTCATCTTCCATATTTTCACAACCCACAAAATTCCGGATTTGGTTGAGCGACTGCAATGATTTTTCACCCGGCTTTACAAACAGATCCTCGAACCGGAAGTTGAGATATGCAAAATCGTTTTGATAATCTTCAATTACCCGGTTTACATACATCCAGCGGGCCGCCAAAATCATTACCGGATCGTTGCTTTTGCGGATGTCTTTATCTACAAATTCAACCCACCCCGGAATGTTGCGTGCAGTAAATCCTTTAATCCCGTTCCAAAATCCTTTATTCAGATGCGATTTAATGTACGTTAATGGGTGCCGGATGATATGGATTACCTTCACTGTTTCCATTTCGGAAGCAATGGGTTTCATGCAGCCAAAAATCATGTTACTCGATTCTACATATTCTTTTCCGCTGAAGTTTGTTAAAATTTTCCGGCGGGTTTTTAAAAATTCGCCGGCCACAAATTGAGATGAAAGCCGGTGGGTAAGGTAATAGTTGGAGTACCATTTAAACCGGCGGGTGGGGTGTGGCTCGTGTAAACAAAGTACATTGTTGCAGGTTTGCGTGAGGTATTTGGCAAAAAACTGGGTGCCTGTCCGCCCGGTGGACAATATAAAGGTGACTGGAATTTTTTTAATGTCTTCCATTCTGATTCTTTAACTGAAATAAAATTTCTTCCTGGTTGTGGCGCATCCGGGCAAACATGTCGAGAATGAATCCCAAAAGCAAAAAGATAAACGAGGAGAGGAACAGCACTCCCGCTGCCAGTCCGCTCCATTTATACGGTGTAAAAGAACCCGTGGTGAATTTGAAGTAGAACAGCACGATTAAAAATACCAAACCTGCCAGTGCAAAAAATAGCGAAACAAAACCAAACAATTTAAAGGGTTTGTAATCGCGGAAAGTGCGCAAAATAATTTTCAGGGTTTGGAACGCGTATTTAAACAGGTTGGAGGCCACGCGCGATTTTCCTTTGCTTCGTTTCCCCAGCACTTTTACCGGAACTTCCATGATAATCATATCTTTGAAAACCAGGTCAATAAATGTTTCCTGGGTGTAGGTGAAAGTTCCGAAAAGGTTCATCCGGTGAAGTGTTTCGGAGGAGTAGGCCCGGAATCCGCAGGAAACATCATGGAATTTTTCGCCGGTGAGCCACCCCACAAACCGCGACATTTGCCGGTTCCCCCATAATTTTACGGGCGACATCGCCGGCACCAAATCTTTGTCTTTAAACCGCGACGCCGTTACAAAATCGGCTTTGTTTTCCACAATCGGGTCCAGCAGTTTCGATATATCTTCGGGGTTAAACTGCCCGTCGGCATCCATGTTTACCATGATGTCGATACCGGCCGTGAGCATGTATTTTACACCTGTATTGAAGGTGGCCCCCACACCCCGATTTTTTTTATGGTTGATGACAGTTGCCCCGTTTTTTGCGGCAATTTCTGCAGTGTCGTCAGCCGAACCGTCATCCACCACCACCAACTTGTCGATATACTCCGGAATGCGGATCAGAACGTCTTGTATGTTCTCTTCTTCATTAAAAGCCGGTATTACAAGGCCTATTTTTTTTTGTTTATACATTCAGAGTTTTTGTTCAGAATTTTCAATTGTTCGTTTCACTGGTCTTTCCTGATTTTAAAGGAAATCTTTTTTATGATGATTTTAAAGGAGTAAAATTACTATTTTTTAGCAGAAACCTGAAACTGCAATCAGCACTTGTGTTTAATCAATCAAAAATGCTAATTTTTTCTTCCCGTTTTCGAATCTAAAAAAATGTGTGGATAATCTCTTTAATATTTATATTTGAACCAAATTTTTGGGAATGTACAGTTCAGCCTTTCACTCTCATAAACAATTTTTTATTTTCAGTTGGTTTCTTTTTCAACTGCAAAATTATAGCTAAATCAAAATGTTTTTATGAAAACAAATATTTTTAAATCAAAATGGTTCGGGAATCTTCTGTTTCTGTTGGTTTTTGTGGCTATGTTTTTTTACTACGGATTGCATGAATCAATGTTTTATCCACCTCAGTCTGTTCATGTTTGGCGGCAAACAAATTGTCTTTCGTTAACTCAAAATTATTATCAGCACGACCTTCCATTTCTGCAACCAGAAATGCATAACCAGTTTGGAAACGGCGGAACTTCCGGTAAAGCCGTGGGGGAATTCCCGATCATATATTATTTGGTTGCCCAGCTTTGGGATTTTTTCGGAAATCATGAATGGGTATTTAAACTGGTTCAAATTCTTATTTTTTTTACGGGGATGCTGGCTTTATTCTCCACATTAAAATACCTGTTTAAGAATTATTTTTGGGCAATTTTTGTCAGTTTACTTGTGTTTACTTCGCCCATGATTGTTTTTTACGGGCCCAACTTTTTACCCGATGTGCCGGCTCTTTCGCTGGTATTTATTGCCTGGTATTTCGTGATTCGCTTTACAAGAAAACGACGGCAGCACAATCTTTGGTGGTCTGCTTTGTTTTTCTGCCTTGCGATGCTGTTAAAAGTGACTTCAGCCATTTCGTTTATTGCACTTGGCGGATGGGTTGTTTTCGAGTTAATCTTTCAGCAAAATCAGCAGCGCATATTTAATTTTAAGATAAAGCATTTTTTGCCATTTATACTTTTCCTCTTACCTGTTATTGCCTGGTATTTTTATGCCGATTATTACAATTCGGTCCACAAGGGTCATTTCTCGGTACATGGGATATGGCCAATATGGAATATTACCGAGGAGAATTTTTTAAGAGTAATTGACGTTCAACGAAAAATTTATTTCAAGCAGTTGTTTTGGCCTGTTACTCAATATTTAACAGTTGGTATCTGGTTGTTTTTGCTGATTACCATCAAGAAAATGAAACCGGTTTACCGCTATTTTATCCTTATTTTGCCGGCCGGATTTATTATGCAGGTGCTGTTCTGGTTTCAAATTCTCGATTACCACGATTATTACCTGATTAACCTTGTAGTTGTGCTTGTAGCTATCTGGACAATTTTCATCGTTCAGTTCAGAACATTTAATTTGAACCGATACGTGAAATATGCAGTTTACGGATTTTTTACGTTGTTTTTTGTTTGGAATGTGATAACCTGCCGGGATCATTTGCAAATTCGTTACCGGGGCTGGATGAATGCACCGTTCACAAAATACCACAAAGCGCTGCTGGAACTTGAACCCTTGTTTAAAAGGTTGGGAATAAGTAAGGATGATAAAGTCATTTCGTTGCCTGACACTTCCATCAATTCAACTTTGTATTATATGAACAGAAAAGGTTATACAACTTTTGGCAGCGATTTTTCAAAGAAGGAAACTTTTTACAGGCGGATTGAACAGGGAGCAAAATATCTGATTGTAAATGACTCAACCATTTTGTCTTCTGAAGTTTTGCAACCATTTATTAAAAACAAAATTGGCGAATTTGAGAATGTTTCTGTGTATGATATCCGTAATATAAAACCGGAAAATCAACAACCCAATTAATCAGGATTATTTGTTGTATTTCAGATAGTTGTATTTTGCAATTCCCCACTTCTGCAACCTGAACTGCACCGAAGTTCTCAATACTCCAATGCCGTATATGCTACTGCTTTTCAGGCTGATGCTCGAGGCGTCGTCGAAATATTTGGTGGGACAGGTAATTTCGGCAATTTCGTAGCCGGCGTAGCATATTTGCGCCAGCATCTGGTTATCGAACACAAAGTTGTCGGAGTTGGCATTGTAATTAACAGCTTCCAAAACTTCGCGGGTAAATGCCCGGTAGCCGGTGTGGTACTCCGAAAGTTTGGCATTCATCAGAATGTTTTGAATAAAAGTAAGCCCGCGGTTGGCAATGTATTTTATCAGCGGCATGCCGCCTTTCAGTGCGCCTTTTCCCAGAATCCGGGAGCCCAACACCACGTGATACAATCCGCTGGCCAGCAAATTTGTCATTGCAGGAATCAGCTTTGGCGTGTACTGGTAATCGGGATGGAGCATAATCACAATGTCGGCACCCAGCTCGAGCGCTTTGTTGTAGCACGATTTCTGGTTGCCTCCGTAGCCTTTGTTTTGTTTGTGCTCCACAATGTGTTTAATGCCCAGTTTTTTCCCGACCTCAATGGTGTTGTCGTTGCTCAGGTCATCCACAAGAATGACATCGTCCACTATCGAAAAATCAATTTCGTTGTAGGTTTTTTCCAGCGTTTTTGAGGCGTTATATGCAGGAAGAACAACGATTACCTTTTTGTTTTTAACCATCTCCGATTTGGTTTTTGCGTGTAAAAGTAACAAGAAAATAGCAGATGCCGGACTTCCTGAATTGTCCTTTCAGCTTTTGTAACGCAGCCACTTTATTAACTCTTTGATATTTACCTTTTTGCCGTACATCAGCAAGCCGGTTTTGTAAATTTTTGCAGCTACCCAAATTGCACCCAGCGTAGCCAGTAGTAGCAAAAACATGGAGAGCAGCAGCTCCCAGGTTGGTATTCCGTAGGGGATGCGGGCCAGCATGGCCACCGGCGAAGTAAACGGTATCATTGAGCCCCAGAACGCCACCGGTCCCTCCGGATTGCGTGCAATGGGGAATAGCAGCATGATGGAAATAATAAGCGGGAAGGTGATGGGAAGTACCATTTGCTGCGAATCTTCGTCGTTATCAACAGCTGCACCAACAGCTCCCAGCAGTGAACTGTACATGAGGTAACCGGCCAGGAAATAGAAAACAAAAGTAAAAAGTATCAGGCCGAGGTTCAGGTTGCCAACCATCTCGAGTGCTGCGGTAACCTGGCTTTGGGCAGCATCCTGATTCATGGCCGGGCCCATCGATTGCCGGCTTTCCATCAGGCTTTGTCCCATTTGCTGAGCACTTTCGGGCGTAAAAAAGCTTTGCATGGCGGTTAAAACAATCATTCCAACTACAACCCAAATGGCTACCTGGGTGAGGCCAACCAGTGCGGTGCCTATTATTTTCCCGGCCATCAGCTGAAACGGTTTCACCGACGAAATAATCACTTCCACAATGCGGTTTTTCTTTTCTTCCATTACGCTGCGCATAACCATGGAACCGTACATGAAAACAAAGAAGTAGATGATGAATCCCATGGCGTAACTGGCAATGAATGCCACTTCAGAAGAACTTTGTGTGGCCTCGCCGGTTTCCGATATTTTCAGGGTATTTAATTTTACCGAAGTTTGGGTTGCTGCCAGGCGATCGTCCAAATCGGGGATGCCTGCTTCGTCAATAACTTTCTGACGTTTGTCTTTTTCGATGAACTGGCTCAGCCGGCGTTGAATTTTTTCGGTCAGTTCAATGGGCACCTGCTTTGCAGAAATAAGTTGCGCTGTTCCGGCCGAATAAATATTTTCAGGAATATACAACAATGCATAAAACTCGCTGTTTTTCAGATCCGATTTCAGTTCCGAATATTCTTCTTTCGGAATAAAATGAAATTTGGTGTACTCATCCTGTTCCAGTTCTCCGAGGAAAAGGGCCGATTCGTCGAAAACAGCAATGGTGCGTTCCTGTTTATCGTTGTTTACCGATAACAGGATGATGAGGGCAAACATCCCCACAAAAAGTAACGGCACCAGCAGTGTGAGTATAATAAACGATTTTTTCTTAACCCGTTTGAAATATTCTTGTTTTAGTATCAGAATTGTTTTGTTCATTTTTTTTTGGTTTATTATTTGTCTTCCTCAACTGCTTTAATGAAAACATCATTCATGCTTGGAATTATTTCTTCGAAAGCCACAATTTCGGCAACCGGAATTAACGCCTGCAACAACTCGTTGCTGGTTCCGCCGTTTAAATGCTGAATGCGTATCCGGTTGGCTTTTTCATTTTCGGTGTGTTCCAGAATTTTGACCTGGAACCCCAGCGTTTGGTCCACTTTTTTGAAATCGCCTTTGTATTTCACTTCAAAAATGTTCGATTTGTATTTTTCGCGAATTTCATGGGTTGGGCCGTCCACAATTTTTATTGATTTGTTAATGAGTGCGATGTGGTCGCAAAGTTCTTCCACCGATCCCATGTTGTGGGTAGAGAAAATGATAGTTGCCCCTTCGTCGCGCAATTGCAGGATTTCCCTTTTTAGCAGATTGGCATTTATGGGGTCGAAACCGCTGAAAGGTTCGTCGAAAATAAGCAGCTTTGGCTCGTGCACCACAGTGGTAATAAACTGCACTTTTTGTTGCATTCCTTTCGAGAGCTCTTCAATCTTTTTGTTCCACCAGTCCATGATTTCAAACTTCTCAAACCATTTTTTCAGGTTGGCCACGGCCTCTTTCCGGCTGAGTCCTTTCAGCTGCGCCAGGTAAATGGCCTGTTCGCCAATTTTCATTTTTGGGTAGAGGCCGCGTTCCTCGGGAAGGTAGCCAATATGCGCCACGTCGGATGTCCGCATGCGCCTTCCCTGCAAACGAACCTCGCCGGTGTCGGGAGCTGTAATCTGGTTGATTATTCTGATGAGAGTGGTTTTTCCCGCCCCGTTGGGTCCCAGCAAGCCAAATATACTTTGTTCGTTTACTGAAATGCTCACATCGGTAAGTGCCCGGGTATCGGCAAAAACTTTGGTAACATTGTTCGCGCTGAATAATTCCATTCTGAATTTTTTAAATGGGTATAAAATCGAACGGTGAAATTACATGCTTTTTTTTAATCCTCCATAAAAAATTCGGCTCAATCATGCCTTCATCCCGAATAGATTGAAACGGTTTGTCAACCGGGAATTTCCCCGCTGCATAATTGTAAGATTTATTTTTAAGAATCTGAGCTGGTGGCTTTAAGTTCACCTGCTCAATTATTTTGGTTTATCAATCTGAAAGAACCAAATCTATCCTATGCATTGGAGTTTAGTTGTGTTTTTAGTCATCGGATGAGCGTTGATTGACGAAGGTTGATTACTTTCAACTGATGTACTTTTACCCAGAACTCATCCGATAACGTTCTATTCACCGTCGGTGTCGCTCGGAGCGACGCCGACGGTTTATTAGTACTGAAATTATTCAGCAATTTCTGTTTGCAATGTTTTTTTACTGAAAAGAAAATCAGTCATAAAAATAAAATTGATAATTTTGGAAGAATAGAGTTTGAATAATCTGAATGTAAGCCAAATAAAAATGAACCTACCAATTTCTAAAGAATTACCAATCGAAAAGCTGGCAGCTTGTTTTAATAGTACTTCAGCAACCTACAAATTTTATTGGTTATTATCTGTTTTGCAGGAATTAGAGTATGGAAATGTAAAAATTCTCAAAATAAATATTTTTGCCCGAATGATTTCAACCGCCTGGTACACGGTTAATTATTTTAACGTGTCATTTGGCAAGCAGGATTTAATTCAAGCGAACACTCGTTTGATAAAGGAAATGGAAAATATTCCTGTTGATAAACCTCAGCAGTTTGTTTACAGCCAAATTATTAACTCTCAAAATCCTCAAACGAAAAAATTGCTCTGGCATTTTAACAAATATGTACCTCACCGATTTTTAAGTCCCTGGTTTATTGGAAAGAATGAAAAATATATTTATGCCGCGTCGCAATCATTCAATAATAAGTGTTTGTATGCATTGCATGAAGATTACATTGAAATCAATGAGAAATGGAAGGATTATCTAATTACCAATTCAAAAATTTTGAAAGATTTCTGTTACTGGAATTTATCATTGTTCTTGCAGGCCAGAAACCCCAGTGTTCCGGATATTCCCAATAAATTAATCAAACCACCTTCAAACAGACAACTTTCAAAACAAAGAAATAATTACTGGAATATCGTCTTTCAAGAATTAGGCACAATAAAATGTATTTATACAGGAAAAGACCTTACTTCTGAAAATTATGAGGTTGAACATTTTATTCCGCACAGCTTCGTTTCGCACAATTTAATCTGGAATCTGTTGCCTGCAGATCCATCATTTAACAGTACCAAAAGCAATAAACTTCCTTCGCTTGAACGGTACTTTGTGCCATTTTTTGAAATACAGAAAACTGCTGTTGAGATTATTAATAAGAAAGACCCCCGAAATATATTTCTACAGGATTATCTTGTTATATTACCAGATATTGAAAACAGCTTTACTGAGGTAAGATTTAAGGAAGCTTTTCAGCCATTAATTACCATTGCTTCTAACAACGGATTTGAATTTATGGAATGAAAAATACGAACCCATATAATCATCTGACAGCCAAAGAACGCGACAAGCTTAGCTACCCTGCCAGAATTTTATTAAACCAAAACAAAATTAAAGGCAGAGTACTTGATTTTGGCTGTGGACTTGGGAAAGATGTTGAGGTATTAAAATCAAAAGAAATTGAAATCACTGGTTTCGACAAGCATTATTTTCCTGAATATCCGGTTGGGAAGTTTGACACAATTTTGTGTTTTTATGTTTTAAATGTTTTGCTTCCTGAAGAACAAACCAATGTTTTGATTGAAATTTCGAGGCTTTTGAAACCAACTGGGAAAGCCTATTTTGCAGTTAGGAGAGATATTAAATATGAAGGATTCAGAACACACAAAATTCACCAGAAGCCAACTTATCAGTGTATTGTTAAACTTGGTTACAAATCGATTTTCAGAAATGAAAATGTTGAAATTTATGAATACAGGCATTTTAATCAAATAAAAAGAAAAAATGTAACCTGTCCGTTTTGCAATCCTGATTCGGATAGAGAATTGATTCTTGAATCCGCAACGGCTTATGCCATTTACGATAAATTTCCGGTGAATAACGGACATGCCTTAATCATTCCCAAAAAACACTGCTCCGATTATTTTCAACTTTCGTTTAAGGAGCAGTCTGCCTGTTGGTTTGTATTAAATAAAGTCAAAGAAATAATTACTGCGAAGTTTAACCCAGATGGGTTTAATGTGGGAATAAATGTTAACCGAGTGGCCGGACAAACGATTGACCACGTTCATATTCATTTGATTCCCCGCTACTCAGGCGATGTTGAAATACCTGAAGGAGGAGTTCGTGGTGTTATTCCGGCAAAACAGCGTTATCCTAAAAATGATGTGATAAAGTAAAGATATTCTATTCCGCACTTTCACTTTCTTCTTCCGGCTCCGGGGTCTCGGATTCCGGCACTCCCTCTTCCTGCAAATGCCGGATATAATTCACCAGCTGCCAGGTATCTTCCACCGAAAGCTGCGGTCCGTGTGCGCCCATCACACCAAATCCTGCGCGGATGTTGTGGAATAATTGTCCGTCGGTTTTATTCATCGCGCGTTCGTCGTGGTAGTTTGATGGTGGAATAGGATACTTCTTGCTGGTGAAAAGGTGACCCTGTCCGTCGCCGTTTTCGCCGTGGCACATAAGGCAGTACTGGTCGTATTTTTGTTTGGCCCTATCCATATCAAAATCATCGGCCAGCGGGTTCGCCAGCGTGGCGGCTTTGAGTTCATCTTCGGGCGTTTTTTCAAAATTAAAGGCATATTCATGCGTGGCCACTGTGCCTTCCACGGGGCCCGTCATTGTTTTCCCCTCGGGCATGTTCGGATTTTCGCTCCAGGTTTCATAAGCCTGCGAGTGCTCCATGTCGTTAAAATAACTCCACCCCGGTTCATTGCGGTCCTCGTCACATGACATTAAAAATGTCATCGCAACAACAACGCCCATCCATTTTTTAGAATTAAATATTTTCATAGCTCGAACTTTCAATTGCATAAGGATGATTTTCAGGTACAGGTTTCGCTTTTCCAAAAGAGATAAAAAACAGGGTCAGAAAAACGGCGAGGTAGAAAAACGGCAGGCCAATTTCCAGCAACCCGATGGATGCATTTTCGTGTCCCACTGCGCCCGGCATTATGGCGAGGTACAAATCGAGGTAATGACCCAGCAGCACTACCAGCGAAACAATGGCCAGGTAAAGTGGCTGCCTTTTCGAGCCTCTTGTCATCAGCGCAAAAAACGGGACCACGAAATTTATAATCAGGTTCATGTAAAAAAGGGTTTTATAATTGTTGACCCTTTCCACGTAATACACCGTTTCTTCGGGAATGTTGCTGTACCAAATGAGCAGGTACTGGCTGAGCCACAAATAAGCCCAGAAGATACTGAACCCGAACAGGTATTTGCCCAAATCGTGCAGGTGCTCCTTGTTCACATTGGGAAGGATATTGAATTTTTTAAATGCGATAGTAATCAAAATGATAACCGCAATGGCCGCCACAAACATTCCTGAAAAAATATACCAACCGTAAAGCGTGCTGAACCAGTGGGCATCGATTGACATGAGCCAGTCCCATGCAGCAGTTGAACTGCTGATGGCAAAGAAAACAATAAACCAGCCCGAGGTGGCGCGCAACCTGCCAAGATATTTATCGTGAGGTTCAAAATCATTTTTCACTGAAATTTTTCGCAGATACCAGGCAAAAAAGCTCCACAAAATAAAATACACAGCAAACCGTACCATCCAGAATGGCATGTTCAGGTATGGCGTTTTTTCCTGGAGAATGCGATCGAGGTGTTCGGTATGTGTCCATTCAAAAAGGTCTTTCAGCCCGGGAAAGGCCAGTACAAAGAAAATAGCGGCAAACGGTATGGTAAGGCCCATGGATTCCATAACACGCTGGAAATTGATTTGCCAGGTGGACTCACCCAACGTATTCACTGTCCAAAAGAAGAGCGCCCCCAGGCCCAGAAATAAAAACATCAGGGCATTCATCCATAAATTGGCCCAAATACGTTCTGATGGCAATTGTTGCACAAAAACGGCAATTAGAAGGGCGAGCAGTCCGATTCCTGCCGCAATTCCGAGATACGTTTTCAGTTTTTTTCCAAATTTGAATGGAACCGGTTCAGGTATATTTTGTTTTTCCATCATTTTTTTGTGTTAACTTGTTTCACATCGAGCGCTCCTGTTGCTTCCAGGGCCTCTGCAAGTTCAGTTTCTGATAGCGTATTGTCTTTTTCTGAAAGAATAATTTGAAAATGATCATTGGTCACTTCTTCGTCCAGAATATCAGGAATGGAGCCGGGCCCCAGGTTGGAGCGAAGCAAAAAAGCAATTCCCATGGCAAAGGCAGCAAACAGTACAGTTATTTCAAAGGTTGCGGGAATAAACGAAAGTATGGAGCTGTAAGGTTTGCCGCCAAAGTTAAGCGGCCATCCTTCGGTAAATACCCAGTATTGAAATGAGAACATGAGAACAGCGCCAATTACACCGGCAATAAATGCAACTTTGGGTAAATGCGAGCGCCGCAGTTTCAGCACCGTATCCAAACCATGAACGGGGAAAGGTGTCCGCACATCAGCTATGTGAATGCCTTTCTCCTGAAGTGCTTTTACCGCTTCCAGCAAATCATGATCATCGGTAAAATGTCCGTAGATTATATTTTTCATAACTACTCGTTTTCAGGTTTTGATTTTTTTGACGACTTGCGAATAAACTTCCGGGCCGATGACTTGGCTACCGATTTCACCTCGGCCAGTGCAATTACAGGGAAAATCCTGATAAAAAGGAAGAAAAGGGTAAAGAACAGCCCGAATGTTCCCAGGAAAATGGCAACTTCAACCCAGGTAGGTTTATACATCGACCAGCTTGAAGGCAGGTAATCGCGGTGAAGCGAAGTGACTACAATAACAAAGCGCTCGAACCACATTCCAATATTGATGAAAATGGAAAGAATAAAAGTGAATGTCAGGTTCCGGCGCAGTTTTTTTATCCAGAGCAATTGCGGGGAAATCACATTACAGGTCATCATTATCCAGTAAGCCCAGGCATACGGGCCCATTGCCCGGTTTATAAACGCGTACCGTTCGTATTCCACGCCGCTGTACCAGGCCATAAAAAGTTCGGTAATGTAGGCGATTCCCACAATGGAACCGGTGGCAATAATCACTTTGTTCATCGATTCCACGTGCCCTACGGTGATGTACTCCTGAAGGTTGAGTGCCCGCCGGGTTACAATCATTAGTGTGAGCACCATGGCAAAACCGGAAAATACAGCCCCTGAAACGAAGTAGGGCGGAAAAATAGTGGTGTGCCAGCCGGGAATTACCGAGGTGGCAAAGTCGAAACTCACAATGGTATGTACCGACAAAACCAGCGGAGCAGCCAATCCGGCCAGAACAAGGCTCATCGATTCGTGACGCTGCCAGTGGCGTGCCGATCCTTTCCAGCCAAAACTTAAAAAGTTATATGCTTTTTTCTTCCAGAGGGTTTTCATCCGGTCGCGAATTGTGCCTAAATCGGGTATCAAACCCATGTACCAGAAAAGCAGCGAAACAAGCAGGTAAGTGGTAATGGCAAACACGTCCCACAGAAGCGGGGAATTAAAGTTCACCCACAATTCACGGGTGTTGGGATATGGAAATATAAAGAAAGCCAGTGGCAAACGCCCCATGTGGATAAGCGGGAAGAGTCCGGCGCACATCACGGCAAACAGCGTCATGGCTTCGGCAGCGCGGTTGATGCTGGTACGCCATTTTTGCCTGAACAGCAATAGGATAGCCGATATAAATGTACCGGCATGGCCGATACCTACCCACCACACAAAGTTGGTAATACTCCACCCCCAGCCGATGGTGCGGTTTACCCCCCAGGTTCCAATTCCAAACCATACTGTATAAGCAATGGCGGCAAACCCGGCCAGCATAACCAGTGCAGAAATGCCAAAGCCCAAAAACCATAGCTTGCCCGGTTTGGCCCGGACAGGGGCCATCACATCGGAGGTAATATTTTCGTAGCTTTTTTCACCGTTTATCAGCGGCTCTCTTACCTGTGATACTTGCATAATATTGTGGTTAGTTTAGCTTTTATTTCTGATTTTAGTTAAATACCCCACACTTGGTAAGGTGTGCAATTCTTCCAGCAAGTGGTAGTTTCTCGGGTCTTTCATCATTTTTGACACCTTGCTGTTGGGATCGTTCATATCGCCAAAGACGATGGCATCCGACGGACAAGCCTGCTGGCATGCCGGTTGCAATTCTCCGTCCTCCAACTGGCGACCTTCATTTTTTGCCGTAAGCTTCTTTTCCTGAATGCGCTGAACGCAGAATGAGCATTTCTCGATAACACCTTTGGCCCTGACGGTTACATCAGGGTTGTGGCGCATTCTACTCAAATCCATTGTCAAATTCGCGGGGTCGTACCGGTTATTTGGAATAGCATCCGCCCCGGTATAGTCCATCCAGTTGAAACGGCGCACTTTATACGGGCAGTTATTGTTGCAGTAGCGCGTACCAATGCAACGGTTGTAGGCCATCTGGTTCAGCCCCTCGCTGGAATGGTTGGTGGCTGCCACCGGACAAACATTTTCGCAAGGCGCATTGTCGCAGTGCTGGCACATCACGGGTTGCCGTGCCACTTCCGGGTTTTCCACATCGCCATTGTAATAGCGGTCTATTCTAATCCATTGCATCTCATGCGCCCGCCTGACCTCTTTTTTGCCAACAACAGGAATATTATTTTCGGTGTTACAGGCCAGCACACAGGCACTGCATCCCGTGCACTTGTTCAGATCAATGGCCATTCCCCATTTGTGGCCTTTGTACTCATGTTTCTTGTATAAAGTGGTGTGGTGGTGTTTGATCTCTTCATGCATTTCGTTTCCTGAGGCGGGATCTTCTTTCCATTTGTCGTAGGTAGATTCACGAACAATGGGGCGGCCTTCCATTGATTGATGCCCCTGCACCAAAGCCATTTGTTCGAAATCTCCGGTTTTGGTAATGGTGAAACCGGGAACGGCAAACTGCCTGGATCCGTTTTCGACTTTTGCCAACGGATAAGCATTTACGCCGGTTATCAGTTTTTCCGGAATTCCATTCACGCGTCCGTAACCCACGGCAATGCTGATGGTTTTATCTGCCTGGCCGGGTTGCACAAAAGCTGGGATGGTGAGGTTTCCGAGTTGAATAACATCGCCGTTTTTAATGTCTTCCTGCCTTGCAACAGCGGGGGAAATGGATGCGTAATTGTCCCAGGCAATACGTGTTACCGGGTCGGGAACTTCCTGCAACCAGGGATTCAGCGGCCCGTGACCGGTTCCAATATTGACGTTTTCAACAAGTTCTATGGTAAATCCTTCTACCTGGTTTTCAGTATTAATTGTATTGAGTGAATTCCCAATTTCATCTGGGTTAAATGTGATACTTTCAGGAGTTGTTTCAAGCACCAGTTCTCCTTTTTTCAGGGTTTCCACCCAAAAGCGTTCCGTGTCGGATTGTTCGTTTTGCTGCGGGAAATAAGTGGAAGCCCAGTTGTTTTTGATGGTGTCAAGCCAGCTGGATTCGTCGCCCATCCAGGCCAGTAGCGATTCCTGTGCTTGTCGGGCATCGAAAAGTTTATGCAACGTAGGCTGTAAAATCGAAACAACACCAGTTTTATATTCTGCATCGTCCCAGCATTCCAGGTAACCTGGCGATGGTAGGACATACTGGCACAATTCGGTTGTTTCATCGGGTAAAGCACTGATGGCAACCGACAGCGGTGCTTTTTCTATTGCTGCTTTTATTTTTTCTGATTTGGGATGGTTGTAAACCGGGTTCACATCCCAGATAATTACTGCTCCCGGATTGGAGTTCACCAGTGTTTCCAGGCTTTTTTCAGACCCCCGGAAATGGTTGTATGTCCGTTCAAATTGAATGGTGTTTTCAATGTTTCCGAGTAGCTGGTTAATTCCATTTACAATCACCTGGTAATCGGGATTGTTGTCGCCGCACACCACCAGTGATTTTCCCTCGCTGGCTGCCAAATCGGCCACAACTTCATCGAGCTTTGTTGTAATTTCCTGTGGCGGCGTGGGAACATCAATCGCAGGTGCTCCTTTTTGCGTGGCCAATTGGTTATACAGGTAGGCCAGAATGCGACCATAATCGGAACGTTCGGCCCGGATTCGCACGTCGGCATTGGAACCTGTAAGCGACATACCCGCTTCAATCTGGTAGTGTTTGTTCAGGTTTCCGTCGCCGTTGAATAAATCGCGTCGTTTGGCATATTGCCCCGAAAATTCCACCGGCGAGAGCCAGGTTCCGAGAAAATCACAACCGACAGAAACAATGCAGTCGGCTTTATCGAAACGGTATTCGGGTAATGCATTTACACCGAAAGTCCTTTGGTTGGCTTCGCGGAAACCGTCCATGGGAATGGCATCGTATTGCTGCCATTCGGCGCCAAAAGTTTCTGCGAAATCGCCAATCAGTTTTTTTGTTGTCGGGCTGATGATGGTCGGTGTTAACAGGATAACCGGTTGTCCTTCATTTGCGAGTTGCCGCAGTTGCGAAACAATTTCACCGTCGGCAGTTTCCCAATCGATGGATTCCCCGCTTTTTTGCGGGTGCTGGTAGCGGTTGACATTATAAACGTCGAGCACCGAAGCCTGCACGCGTCCGCTGGTTCCTTGGGGTGTTACTACCGATTTTGGGTTGGGTTCCAGCTTTATGGGCCGGTTATCGCGAACTTTGACCAGCACATTGCAAAACTCGTTTTGGTTAAAATATGACGATGCATAGTAGGCGGCTTTCCCCGGTGTAATTTCTTCAGGTTTTATAAAATAAGGAATGGCCTTTTCAGCAGGGCGTTTGCACGATGCAATAAATGCTGCTGATGCGGTTCCCAGTCCCAGTACTTTTAGAAAATTTCTTCGCGATGTTGGTGAGGTTACTTCCTCTCGGCCTTTGGGAAGCCGCTCATCCTTAATTGGCTCAAATTCTTCCAGGATATGCCAGTATTTGTTTTCTTCACTCATCAGATTGTATTTTGAACCGTGACAGAATTAACGTTTTTATTTAGTAGTGACATTTGGCACAATCGTTGGCGCCAATGTCGGCAGCCGTTACCGAATCACGGATTCCGGCCTTTATCTCTTTATGAAATTTTTCGTATGTTTTGTAGTAATCGTTTCCAAGGAAATCGACGTTGGTTTCGCGGTGGCAGTCGAGGCACCAACCCATTGAAAGATCAGCTTCCTGCCTTACAATATGCATTTGTTCCACCTCTCCGTGGCACTGGGCGCAATCGAGCTTGCCGGCACCCACATGCTGGGCATGCGAAAAGAAAACATGGTCGGGCAGTTGGTGGATTCGAACCCATTCAATGGAACGTTCTTCCTCATGTGCCTGCACCAGTTTATCTATTTCAAAGCGTCCTGAACGCGATCCTTCCCTGACCACAATATGGCAGTTCATGCAAAGGTTGGTGGAAGGGATATTGGCTGTTTTCGATTCGGTAGCCGTGTGGTGGCAGTACATGCAGTCGATTTGGTTTTCTGTAACGTGTACCTGGTGCGAAAATTTTATGGGCTGGTCGGGCTGGTAGTCCTGGCTTCTTCCAAGTTTTACCGTTTCTTCGTAAATCATTACCAGCTGGTAGCCAAATGCACCTATGAAAATCAGTATGGGAATAAATTTGAGTTTTACTTTCTTGAAGATTATCAAATCGAGCAGTGCCCAGGTAAGTACAATTCCCAATAATAAAAATATAATCAACCGGTTGATGCTCGGTTTTTCGGGGGCGGGACCATTCACTGCCAAATGATCGAGATAGACTTTTACCATTTGAAGGTCTTCGTCACCGATATCGAAATTTTGGTGAGAAGCTGACATTACGGCACCTGTTGGGGCCATTACACTATTTCTGAAAGCTGCCGAATCCAGTTGGGCATATTTCAGGGCAATGTCCATGGCCGAGGGATTCCAGTTCATGGTATCGGGAGTGGTGAGGTAATGGCACGATACGCAGGATTCATGTTCCCTTTCGAATGGAAGGAGCCCCATGAAAAAACGTTTTCCCCTTTTTACTTCATCATCAGAGAAACCACCGTCGATTACAGAACCACCGGTTTCTGAATAGGCAAAAGGAGAAACCAGAAAAGAGATAAGGAAAGAAAATATAAAAATTTTGAACGGTAATTTTACCCAACTTTTTTTCAAGTAGTAAATAGTGCTCATTCTGCTCAGTTTAGTTTTAAAATCAATGGCCTGATTTTTTTCTTCAAAAAATTAACAACATAAAAGTTTAAAGGTTTTAAATATAAATAAAAAAACAGAGAAGTTAATTGATATCGGTTCTATAACATTTGTTTATTGTTCCAGATTTTCAGTTAGTTTGCGTACCAGTTTCATATTTTCAAAAAATTCTTTTGCCACCACGCGAATTATGGTGTATGTGGGAATGGCCAGAAACATGCCGACAATTCCGGCCATGCTGCCTGCCGCTAATATTACCAGGAAAATCTCGAGCGGGTGTGCCTTAACGCTGCTGGAATAAATGAGCGGCTGAAACAAAATATTATCGATAATCTGTACCGAAAGAAATACTGCGGTCATTAACGCAAGCAGAGGAAGTGTGTAGCTCATAAAATCTGCATTTATATTCAGGGCGGCACCAATGAGCAAGCCCAGTGCGGCACCCATCCAGGGGCCGAGATATGGAATAACGTTGAAAAGTCCGCAAAAAAGTCCGATAATCACGGCATGGTTAAAATCAAGCCCCACCAGTGAAAGGCCAACGGTATCGAGTAGCATCACCATGAATACTTCCAGTATTAATCCTACAAAATAACGCCGCAATAAGTAAGAAATGGAGTTGAGGATATGCGCCACTTTTTCTTCCAGCTCGGAGGGGACAATAAGCAAAATGCCGTCGCGGAACATATCCTTTTCTTTCAGAAAGAAAAAGGTAATGAACGAAACGGAAAAAATGCCTATGAACAGCTCACCAATCGTTCCGGCAATAATGGCAAAAATATTGGGCAGCCTCGAGAAGTCTATTTGTGCCCCGAGTTGCTCGGCCAGCACATCGAGAAAAGTCCGGTCATCAACAACTAGTGGGGCGTTTCCCGAAAATTTCATAACCCTTGTCAGTGGTTCTTCAATCGATTGTAAAACGGCTTCAAAATCAATTTTCGAAAAAGTTTCAAGCTCTTTCATCAACAAGGGAATAATGAACCGGAAAAATGAAAAGAAAACCACCCAGAGTGCAATGAGTGCAATGAGTGCCGATACCCCTTTGGGCATTTTGTGGTTTTTGTATCTGACTAAACTAATCCAGCGAACAAGCGGCCTGCCTAAAAACGAAAGGACCACAGAAATTAAAATGTAAGTAACTATTGCGCTGAAATACCAGATGAGGAAGATTAAAAATAATCCGCCGAGAATGAGGAGTATGTACCTTGTTCTTCCTTTGAGTTGAATCATTTTAGCCTAGGTTTTTAACAAATATAAATGAAAAATGTGAATACTTATAATGTAAATTATTATGTAAAAATTTGAAGTGATTATTTTTTAATGGTCGTACTTTTCCAAAACAGTTTTAACCTGTTTAATTAAAACAGGTAATATTGTTGAAATAAAAAACCTACAATTTTTTTTTCCATTTCACTAAAATTCTAACAGGGACGTAATAAATTCTATTCATCAACATGTCAACGGCCTTCCAAACTTTGAAGTTCATATACTTTAAAATTTTATGCAGGCGAAGGTGAATGAGTATTTTGTTGCTGAATGTCTGGTAGTTGCATTGTTCTAAATCGTTGTTTATATAAAGTGATGTTAAAACTTTTTCGTCGAAAGAATGGAGGTGGGCATGAAGTGGTGTTGGATTATTGCAATGGATGCAAAGTGAATACTGAAGTTTTTCCTTGTAAGGTGTAGTAATTATCAGGTTTCCTCCGGGCTTTAGCACACTGAACAGTTTTTCAATAAAAGTGGCAGGGTTTTGTACATGTTCTATAATTTCGGAAGCAATAATATAATCAAATGTATTATTTAAAAAAGGCAGTGAAAAAACATCGGCAACAACTGCATGGTGATTTTCAAAAGGATGTTTTTTTAAAGCTTTAGAAGTGTTTCTTAACGAAATATCCATGGAAATAACTTCAAATCCCAGCGGGCAAAACAATTCCGCCACCCAGGCTTTTCCACAACCAACATCCAGTATTCGCCCTTTTTTTCCTGAAATGTGAGAAGCAATATATTCCCTGACTCTTCTTTCACTATGTTCAGTTCCACTGTCTCGTTCAGCAAAATAATCTGAGGTGTAAGCATCTTTCTGGTAATGGTCGATGTATTTAAAGTCAGTTCCCAATTTTTCATGTATTTCAGATTTGGACTGGCCGGTAAGTTCTTTTTCAGGTAAAAGTACCGGAACATTGTCAGTGACAACAAATACATGATTGCAATTTGTACAAAACAAACTATTCCTTTCTTCATTGAATTTCAGATAATTGTTTTCACAATAAATACATTTTAATATTTTCGGAAAATTCTTGTTTTTCATTTTCTCAGGTAAAAGCTTTAGTACATTAAACAGAAAACCACAATAGTTATTAAAGAATATATTGTAAGAGATTTTAACGGGATATAATTTTTAGGGGATATACCCAGTACTTTTTTGTTATACGTCAACCAAACTATTTTTTGAAAAGCAAATGCAATTACCGTTGCAAAAGCAACACCTTTTATTCCCCAGAGATTGATAAAAATAATGCTAAGTAGTACATTTACAGCAAGTTCTAAAAAAGAGGCATGCATTATAATATTTGTTTTTTTCATGCCAATTAATATAGTGTGTGGAAATACCAGTCTGCTAATTATTAAAAGCAGGTAAATATTAAAAATCACAGCGCTTTCAGCAAAATCCGGATTGAATATTTTTGGATAAAGCCAATGACTGAACACTAAAAAAAATATAGTTACCGGGAAAAGCAAATGCATAAGATTGGCGGATCTTTTCCGCAGATTAACCAATACTCCGGTCAGTTTTTCTTTTTGTGAAAACTCTGAAATCATTGCCGTGCTCAGGGCATTTGCCATTAACAGAACAAGCGGAAATTCTTTAGCCCCATAACGGAAAATGGCGAAAGTAGCTTCATCAAATTTATTTAGAACAAGAAATCCGTCAACATAGCTGGCAGAACTGCCCACGAGTGTGCTGATAATTAATGGCCATGCAAAATGAATATGCTCTTTTATAAAGTTAAATGAAATTGCAAAAAGGGTGTATTTTTTTAAAAGAATAATAAGCCAAACGTACCTGATAATTGAAATAATTATTAATCCTGATAGCGCTGTTTTAATGTCAAATTCTAAAAATACTGGTAACGAAACGAATATGAATTGTGCAGTAAATGTGATAATTCCATATCTCAAAATTTCACCGGGCCGATTTTTTAGCAGATAAATGTATTCTATCAAAAAAGAAGGACTGCTAAAAAAAATATAAACTAAAATAAGATTGAAGTATGGAATTGAACCCGAACTGCCGAGGATTCCTGAAATTGGTGCTTTGAAGATGAGTAAAATCAGAATAGTGAGGATGCTGAGAAAACTAATCAGGATAAACGCATTAAAAATCTCGGGCGATTTAGTGGCAGACGAGTCAAAAGTTTTATTTTTTCGATATAAAGGCAAAAAAGACTGAATGAGTCCATTTATCCAGAACGAGCAGAAAAGAGCTGTAATAAATAGAAAAAACTCATAGTTTCCTATTGATTCTGTTGTGAGATGACTTTTTGCAAATACAATGCTGATTAACAGTAACGTGCCAAAACGAATCAGTTGGAATACCTGAAGCCCCGAAATATTATTGATGTATTTTTTTAAAAACAATTTTTAGTTACGATTCGGTTTCGGCAAATTTAATCTTTTAAGTCAGATTTCTCAAAAGCTGCATTTATACTAATTTTGCACAAATAGATTTTACGATATGGACTTTTTACTCGATAATGGTGATACTGAGAATGAATTTCAACAAATTCTAAAACGGATAAAATTGCGTAAAAACGGCGATGTTTCACGCACAATGAAAGCGCATGGCATTCAATATAAATTAAACTGGGGGGTGTCGGTTGTCGAATTACGTGAAATTGCCCGTTCTTTTAACCCCAGTCATCTGCTGGCACTGAAACTGTGGAACAAACAGTGGCGCGAAACCATGATTCTGGCCACGTTACTCGACGAGCCGGATGAGGTGACCGAGGAGCAAATGGATTTTTGGACCAAAAGCGTTGAAAGCGTTGAAATGGTAGAGCAGGCCTCAGCCAATCTGTGGTGGAAAACCCGGTTTGCATTTGTGAAAGCACTGGAATGGTGCCGTGGTAAAAAACATTTGGTGCGGTTTACGGGAATACATTTGGCGGGCCGGCTGGCGCTAACTGATAAAAATGCCATCGATGAAATGTTTGAGCCATTTTTTGAGGAATTTCTCACCCTGGCTAAAGATGCAAAATTACACACGGTACTACGTCGCACCATTATTGCCCTTGGCAACCGGTCAGAAATGTTGTACCGGCAAACCATCGAGCTTTCCAAAAACCTGCAGTTGTCCGATTCCGAAACGGCTATCCGTTTTGGCGAATCGTTGTTTGAGGAACTTTCTGATCCCATTTTTAGTGAACAATTCGATTAAGCGGTTTTAACTTCGGAAATCTTGTCAGGAACAAACTTGTTGGCAAATATTTTGTTCAGGCATTTGACCAAAATTATAAATTTGAAAATTTTTTTACGGCTATGATAAATTTGTCAAAAACATCAAATCCGGTTCTGACCGAGAAACGATTTGGACGTGAAAGCATTGCATCCTCAGAAGCAATGACGGTTAACGGAACCATTAATAAAACTGCTTTAATGTTGCTGCTGGTAGTGGCTGCGGCTATGTTTACCTGGAATAAGTTTTTTGGTGTGACCAACCCCGAAGCAGCATCCTCAGCTGTTATGCCATGGGTTTTTGCAGGTGGAATCGGCGGATTCATTACCGCACTGGTTACTATTTTTCGACCCAAAAGTTCCGGCATTTCTGCCCCCATTTATGCGGTTTTCGAAGGGTTGTTACTCGGAGGTTTATCTGCCGTGTTTGAATCGATGTATTCCGGTATTGTGGTGCGGGCAGTGGCATTAACACTGGCGGTTTTTGCCATTATGCTGTTTGTTTACCGTTCCGGAATTATTAAGGTAAACCGCAAATTTATGCTCGGGGTGGTTGCTGCCACAGGCGGAATTGCACTGGTTTACTTTGTTAGTTTCATTGCCGGTATGTTTGGCGCCAATTTAAGTTTCCTGCATGGCAGCGGTACTTTTAGCATTGGTTTTAGCCTGGTGGTTGTGGGTGTTGCCGCACTCAATCTCGTGCTCGATTTTTCCTTTATTGACCGTGCTTCGCAGTCCGGCGCTCCAAAATATATGGAATGGTACGGCGCCTTTGGTTTGATGGTGACACTCGTTTGGCTTTATTTGGAGATTTTACGATTGCTCGCCAAACTTGCAGGCAGAGATTAGAAAATTGACAGACTCCAGTCATTTTTGACAGAGAGGGATTCTTTCTTTTTTAGCCTGTTTAATTCATGAAAAATATTTTTTTTCATTATTAAAGTTCATTAAATCAAACAGTTGAACACAAAAGGATAAAAAATATTTTTCACAAGTGCGTTTATTTCAATGCATCTGCTTCGTTGCGAAACCCTTGAAATAGATAACTATGTCTGCGGGTTCCGACGCCTCGCATCTACATCAAACTAAACGCATGAATTAAACAGGTTAGAAGAGGGAATCCTTTTTTTATTTGATATTTTGACCTCTTTTTGCGGAATTAGTGAAATCAAATTAATAAATCTAAACTATCAAATAAATGCAAAAACAGTTTTGTAATTGACCAATTTTTGCTAAATTGCGTCAATAAGGCAGCTGTTTTATGAAAATTATACGCGAATTACAAAAAAATCTGGAACGTCACATTGCACCAAATAAGGTAATTGTGATAGTTGGAGCCAGAAGAGTAGGCAAAACATATTTGTTGAATCAACTGATAAAGAAGTTGAAAGAACCTTATCTTTTTTTTAATGGGGAAGATTTTGAAACACACCGATTATTTGAACCTCAGACAGCAGAGTATTATCGTCAGATTCTTGGTAATCATAAACTATTAATTATTGATGAAGCACAAAAAGTTCCTCAAATTGGTAATAAATTAAAACTGATTGTAGATTCGATTTCTGATATAAAAATTATTGTAACCGGTTCTTCCGCGTTCGATCTCAATAATACAACAGGCGAGCCACTAACCGGCCGTAAAATCACTTATACACTTTTCCCTTTTAGCGAAAAAGAATTCAGACAAACTGAGGAAAATCTCACCAGCAGAAGAGATCGGCTTAAACAACGTTTGATTTTTGGTAATTACCCTGAATTGATCCATTTAAAAGATATCTCTCAAAAACAAGGATACCTGAAAGAAATCATTAACTCCTATCTGC
Source organism: Tangfeifania diversioriginum (assembly GCF_900141875.1). GTDB lineage: Bacteria > Bacteroidota > Bacteroidia > Bacteroidales > Prolixibacteraceae > Tangfeifania > Tangfeifania diversioriginum. Next base: position 244,344 of record NZ_FQZE01000002.1, read on the forward strand.
TGAAGGATATTCTTGTATTCGAAAACATTAAAAACGCATCTAAAATAATAAACCTTTTGCGTCTGATTGCATTTCAGGTGGGAAGTCAGGTTTCATTACAGGAACTAGGCAAACAACTCTCAATGAGCAAAAATACGGTAGAAAGATACCTCGATTTGTTGAGCAAGGTTTTTATCCTTTTTAAAATGGAAGGATTTAGCCGGAATTTAAGAAAAGAGGTTACTAAAAGTTCAAAATGGTATTTTTACGATAATGGGATACGAAATACAATTATCGCCAACCTGAATCCACTAAATTTAAGAAATGATTCAGGAATGCTTTGGGAAAACTACATGATTGCTGAAAGACTTAAATATCAGTCCCAGGAGTCGGTGTTAGTTAACAATTATTTTTGGCGCACATACGATCAACAGGAAATAGATTTAATTGAAGAACGAGGGGGGAATTTGTTTGCTTATGAATTTAAATGGTTAAAAAGAAATGCTAAAATCCCGGTAGCCTGGAAAAAGAATTATCCGGAAGCAGAGTTTCAAGTGATTTCTTCTGATAATTATTACGAATGGCTGGTGGAATAGTTGGTCTTTCGCAGGTTGAGTTTTCAGATTACAAATACTTCCCCTGCCTCATGTCTCGAAGTCAGCCGGATATCATATTTTGTTCCCAGTTTTTCAAACGATGAAAGTGCCAGTTCAGGTGTGTTGTTTTCGGCTGAAAGATGACTCAAAAAAACACATTTCAGATTTGCTCCACCATGTGTTTCCAGTAATCCCACTGCCTGGATATTCGACAAATGACCTACGGATGAGGAAATGCGCTGTTTCAGAAAGAAAGGGTAGGGACCGTTAGTCAGCATTTGCTCGTCGTAGTTGGTTTCGAGGAACAACACATCGCACTGCCCGAGATGGGAAATTACATTTTCGCACGGTTCGCCAATATCGGTAAATACCCCGATATTTTTCCCGGAATATTCCACTCTGAATGAACACGGCTCGGCGGCATCGTGGTTTTTCAGAAATGGATGAATGGTAAATTTCCCGATTTTCAGTTCGCTTCCCGGAGCAAAAAACTGCGGATAAGCAGGCTGCATGTTTTTGTAGGTTGCATAGTAGGTTTTGGCAGTCATCCATACCGGAATGTTCAGGCGTTTGGCCAGCACACGCGCTCCCCGCATGTGGTCGCTGTGCTCGTGCGAAATAATAACAGCTTTCAATTTTTTGGGATTGAGGCCTTTCGATTCCATCCGCAATAAAATCTGTTTGCACGAAATACCCGCATCAATCAAAATGGCATCTTTTTCATTGCCAATGTAGTAGCAGTTTCCGTTGCTCCCCGAGGCGATGGCACAAATATCAAGCATAATTATTTTTTAAAGTGGCTGCTTTTATCCCAGCAGTGGGTGCATAATTTTTCTTTTGGAAGCCCGATGGCGTTCACCAAATCATTCAGCTTCTGAAATTTCAGGCTCGTCAGTCCCAGGTTTTTCCGGATTCTTTCCACCATTTCTTTGTACTCTTCCGATTCGGGATCTGAATATTTTTTCAAATCCACTTCCTCGGTTCCTTTTAGCTGGTTGATGGCTGTGTGGGTGGCCAGCTCAATTGATTTTCGCGAACGTGAAAAATTGAGGAATTCGCAAGGGTAGGTGAGTGGCGGACAAGCTATTCGCATGTGTACTTCTTTGATTCCTTCGGCGTGCAAATCGCGGGTGTTGTCTTTCAGTTGCGTACCCCGAACAATGGAATCGTCGAGAAAAACGCCGCTTTTATTTTTAATCAGTGCCGGATTTGGAATCAGTTTCATTTTGGCTACCAAATCGCGTTTGTCCTGGGTTTGCGGCATAAAACTCCGCGGCCAGGTAGGGGTATATTTTGCATACGGGCGGGTGAGCGGAATTTGCCGTTCGTTGCTGTAACCCATGGCATGACCGACGCCCGAGTCCGGGATTCCGGCCACAAAGTCGGCTTCCACATCGTCGTTGTTTGCCAGCGCCGCACCGCAGCGGTAGCGCACTTCGTCCACGTTAATGCCTTCGTAATACGAGGGCGGATAACCGTAATATACCCACAGGAACGCACAAACCTGCATCTCTTTTTCGGGGGCACGTAGCTGAACAACTCCGTCGGCAGTGATGCGCACAATTTCGCCGGGGCCAATGTATTTGTCTATCTCATAATCGAGGTTGGCAAATGAGCAGCTTTCTGATGCCACGGCAATTCCGTTACCATTTTTGCCAATGACAACCGGCGTGCGTCCCAGCTTGTCGCGTGCGGCAATAATTTCATTTTCTGTAAGGATCAGAATGGAACAGGAACCTTTTATTTTGCTGAAGACGTTTTCAATTCCCGAAACAAAATCGTGGCCTTCGGCAATGAGCATAGCGATTAACTCCGTGGGGTTAACGCTTCCCTGGCTGGTTTCTGAAAATGTGCGGTGGCCGTCGAGGAACTCCTTTTCGAGTTCTTCGGCATTTACAATTTTGCTCACAGTAGCAATGGCAAATTTTCCCAGGTGCGAGTTGGTTACAAGCGGTTGCGCCTCAGTATCGCTGATGACACCAACTCCGCTGTTCCCTTCGAAATGTTTGAGATCGTCTTCGAATTTGGTCCTGAAATAGCCGTCTTCCAGGCTGTGAATTGCCCGCTGGAATCCTGTTTTCTTATTGTAAAAAGCCATTCCGGCCCGTTTTGTGCCGAGGTGAGAATGGTAATCGGTTCCGTAAAATACCGGAAATACTACGTCGGTTTTTGCAATGTTGCCAAAGAATCCGCTCATTTTGATTTTGATTTTTCAGATTGATTTCAGGCCCGCAAATTATGGCTTTTATAAGCGAATCGGCTATAACGGGCTGAATCTTTTTTAACAAACTACAAACAATTAACCGGCAGCTCTATTTCACCAGTTTTGAAATGGCCCTGAATTCAGGCGCTGCCGATGAACGGGTGAGTTCAAAAAGGATGGATTCGGCAGAAGTCATCATAATTCCCTCGAAGCGGAAGCGTTCTTTGGCGAGTTTAATGCTTTCCGGCGAGCGCGACGAAACGCAATCCATTACAACCACCGGGTTCATTCCGGCCTCTTTCAAGTCAATGGCGGTTTGCAATACACAAACGTGTGACTCGATGCCGCAGATAATGACATGTTGGGTGCCAGACAAATTCAGCTTTTCAAGAACCGAAGGCTCGTCGCAACAGCTGAAATCCCGTTTTTCGATGTATTCAAATTCCGGCACCGCTGTTTTTATTTCCTGTAGTGTTTCTCCTAAACCTTTGGTGTACTGCTGGGTTGCCACCAGCGGAATCCCGAGTTCATTCAGTCCGCTAACAAGCATTGTGGTGTTTTTCAGCAACTTTTCTTTTTTCCACATCACCGGGAACAGTCTCTCCTGGATATCGATAATCAGTCCTGTTGTGTTTTCTTTTGTGATTCGCATTGTAAAAGTGTTTTATATTTTTAATATTTGGATTTTTTCTTTTACCCCGTCCCTAAAAGGTGAAGAAAAAATCCTATTTCTGCAATTCAAAATGAATTTGCTTCCTTTAGGGCCTGGGGGAACGAATTCATTTTTCAAATCGAAACCACCTGCTGCAACTGCCAACTGTGACTGATCACTGTTCACTTCTTCATCCGTGCCTGTAATCTTGATTTGTCGCCCAGGTAGCCACCATGGTGGCGTTTGGCGTAATCCTGGCTGGTGAATTTTATTTTTGTCATCAGGGATACCACCAGTGCATCGCCAATTACAGTCATGGCAGTGGTGGAAGTAGTGGGAGTTAGTCCCAGCGGGCAGACTTCATCCGGGTTGCCGGTAGAAATAAACGAATCGGCATTTTTTGCCAGCACACTGTCGGGGTTTCCCGAAATAACAATGAGTGGCAGTCCCGGATGCAGGTTTTCAGCCAGCTCCACCAGCTCCAGAATTTCGCGGGTTTTCCCTGAATTGGAAATCAGCAGCAACACATCGTTGGCCTGCACCACACCCAAATCGCCATGCTGCGAATCGCTGGGGTGCAGAAAAACAGCAGGAGTTCCGGTTGAACTGAACGTGGTGGCAATGTTCTGGGCAATCTGGCCAGCTTTTCCCATTCCGCTCGCTACCAGTTTTCCATTGTTCTCATGCACCTGTTCAAAAATAAGTTCGGCTGCTTTTTCGTATGATTTGGTTACCGGTATATTTTGGATGGCACGGGCTTCGTGCTCAATAACCTTCCGGATAATTTCTTCCATTCTTTTAAATTTTTGTGCAAATTTACATGAAAAAGCGGAGAGGTCAACAATTTTTATGTTGATAGGTTACCATTAATATAATATTTATAAGAAACGAAATATTGAAGCGGGAACAAAAGGGCCACCTGTAAAATCTCATAAAAAAAAGAGACATATAGATAGTTCTGGATTATTAAATATTTGGTACTTTTGGCCGAAAATTCACTTCAATACAACTAATTATTTAAAATGAAGATTCACGAATATCAAGCCCGAAATTTATTCAGGAAGTACGGGATTCCTGTGCCGGATGGAGTTGTCTGCCATTCGGTAGAAGAAGTTGAGAAAAATGTACCCAACGATGACAAGTTGCGGGTAGTAAAAGCGCAGGTTCATGCTGGTGGCCGCGGAAAAGCCGGTGGTGTGAAACTGGCAAAATCCAGGGCCGAAGCCGTTGAAAAAGCCAAAGAAATTCTTGGTATGGACATCAAAGGTCTCACCGTTGAAAAAGTGATGGTGGCCGATGCTGTCGATATTGAAAAGGAATTTTACGTTGGCCTGGTCAACGACCGCAATACCAAGTCGGTTACGCTGATGGCCAGTGCCGAAGGCGGCGTGGAAATTGAAGAGGTGGCAAAAACCTCGCCCGAGAAAATCATCAAACTGAGCATTGATCCTACCATGGGACTGATGGACTGGCAGGCACGGAAAGTAGCCCTGCAACTGTTCGACGATCCGAAACAGATGCGCCAGGCAGCTGCTATTCTTGTAAAATTGTACAAGCTGTATGTGGCTACCGATTCTTCGCTGGCTGAAATCAATCCGCTGGTGCTTACACCGGATAAAAAGGTGCTGGCTATCGACGGGAAAATGAATTTCGACGACAATGCACTCTATCGTCAACCCGAAATTCTTGAAATGCGCGAGGTAAACGAAGACGAGAAAAAGGAAATCGATGCCAACGAAAAAGGATTGTCCTACATAAAACTCGACGGCAGCATTGGTTGCATGGTAAACGGCGCCGGACTGGCAATGGCTACCATGGATATGATTAAACTGTATGGCGGCGATCCGGCCAACTTCCTCGATATCGGCGGTTCGTCCAACCCGCAAAAAGTGGTGGATGCCATGAATATCCTGCTGAGCGATAAAAACGTAAAAGCAGTGATGATCAATATTTTTGGCGGCATTACCCGTTGCGATGATGTAGCCAAGGGTTTGGTAACCGCGCTCGACGAGATTAAAACCGACATCCCGATTGTGATTCGTTTGTCGGGCACCAACGCCAAAGAGGGACAGGCAATTATTACCGAATACGGTTTGCCAACGGTGAAAACCATGAGTGAAGCGGCCAAAAAAGCCATTGAGTTAAGTAAGAAGTAGTTCGGAGTTTCGAGTTTAAAGTTCAAAGTTATTAGGAATGAGTATACTGATAAATAAAGATACAAAGTTAATTGTACAGGGAATCACCGGTCGTGACGGTGGATTCCACACCAGCAAAATGAAAGCCTACGGAACCAACATTGTAGGCGGTATTTCTCCAGGCAAAGGCGGAACCGATGTGGATGGTGTGCCGGTATTCAATACCGTGGAAGAAGCGGTGAAAGAAACAGGCGCCAACGCTTCTGTGATTTTTGTTCCGGCTCCTTTTGCCGGCGATGCAATCCTGGAAGCCAGTTATGCCGGCGTTGAACTGGTGGTATGTATCACCGAGCACGTGCCGGTTCAGGACATGATGAAAGTAACACCTGTGCTGAAACGCAACGGTACCAAACTGGTAGGCGCCAACTGCCCTGGGCTGATTACTCCTGATGAGTGCCTCATCGGTATTCTGCCGGGAATGATTTTCAAAAGAGGGAATGTGGGCCTGATTTCACGTTCGGGAACCCTGACCTACGAAGTGGTAAATATGCTCACCGAAGAAGGTTTGGGACAATCCACCTGCGTGGGAATTGGCGGAGATGCAGTTTCAGGATTGTATTTCATCGACCTGCTCGAGATGTACGAAAACGACCCGGAAACCGATGCCGTAGTTTTAATTGGTGAAATCGGCGGCGATGCTGAAGAACAGGCTGCTAAGTTCATCAAGGAAAAAATGACCAAACCGGTGGTGGCCTTTATTGCCGGACAGTCAGCGCCTCCAGGAAAACGGATGGGGCATGCCGGAGCCATTATTTCCAGCGGTTCGGGAACTGCCGAAGAAAAAGTAAAAGCATTCAACGAAGCCGATGTTCCGGTGGCTAAAGAGCCAAATGAAATTCCTGGTTTGGTGAAAGAGAAACTATAAAGCCCCTCCTAACCTCCCTCCGTCTGTTCAGCCGGACAGGCAAGGGGAGAGAATGGGAGCCGGATTTTTCGCATAGCGATCCCTTCGGGGCCAAGTCCGGCATTAGATAAAGAGACAGAAACCGGTTGCTGAAAAGTGGCCGGTTTTTTTGATCCGTCAAGCGGTTCCAAACCGCTGGACGGATTTATAGTACTTCCTTACCGTAACCTTCAGCTCTGCGAGTTTTCCCTTAAATTCAATTTTTAATGTATTTCCATAGCATATGATAAGGAATTTACTGATAAGGTTTTGAGATCTAATAAATCTGTTAAATTCCCGGGGTTTTTATCAAAAAATTTCCCCTCACGATTAAAAATTTCTATATTTTGCTTTGTATGCAAAAAATTTCTGTTTGAGAAAGGTATTTAAAGCAAGTTAAAGGTTGGTTTTTATTCTCAATCTTTAGAAACAGAAGTGTTAGTTTAACAATAGAATATAAAATTTTAATCAGATGAGAAGTTTTAAAATTATTATTACCAGCTTTTTGTTTTTGTTTATTTTTCAGATTGCTTCAGCCCAGCAAAACACCCGGGAAATAGAACTTACTTTAAACGAAGCTATTGCTGTTGCACAGGATAGCTCGTTACGGGCATTTATTGAAAAAAATGAATACTTATCTGATTACTGGGACTTTCGTACCTACCAGGCCGACTATTTGCCCACGCTTCGTTTAGAGGCCACACCTTTTAATTACGAAAGGGCTGTTCGTGAGGAGTACAATTCGCAGGAGGAGGAGTACCAGTTTATTCAGAATGAATCGTTGAATTCGTATGCTAATTTATCCTTAACCCAAAATATACCATTTACAGGCGGACGAATTTATATCGATTCCGATTTAGGCAGGATACACAATATTGGCGGAAAAATCGAGTATTCTTCAACCCCAATACGCATTGGGCTGCGGCAAGACTTATTTGATTTCAACTGGTTTAAATGGGAGAAAAAAACCGAGCCTGTTGAATTTGAACGTTCGAAAAAGGAATTTTTCCAGTCATCGCAGGAAATTGCGGATAACACAATTTATTACTTCTTTGAAATGTTGTTTGCCCAGATAGAACTGAGGATAGCTCAAAACGATTTTACAAATGCAGAAACTTTATACAACGATGGATTGAGGCGCAAGGAGAAAGATTCAATTTCGCTTGAAGATATCTATTCGCTTGAACTTAGTTTAATGGATGCAAGCAGCGCCCTCGAAAGAGCTGAATCGCGCTTCAGGCGATCACAAACCCGTTTGCTCTCTTTTTTACGGATGGATAAAAGTCTGGATGTGGAACTTATTCCACCTGACGAAATTTACGAGATTGATATCGATGATCAACTTGCCATTGAAATGGCCCGAAAAAACAACCCCCATATTCTGAATATCAGGCTCAACCGGCTTTATGCTGAACGGAGTGTGGAAGAAGCCAAAAAATCGCGCTACAGTGCCGATTTAAGCGTCAGCATGGGACTGAACCAAACCTCAGATGATAACCGCATCCGTAGTGTTTACCAGGATTTGGAGAATCAGCAGCGGGTGCGGGTGAGCATGAATATTCCGATTATTGACTGGGGACTGTCGAAAAAACGGTACAAACTGGCTCAAAGCAATCAGGAGGTAGTGATGGCCAGAATGGAGCAGGAAGAAATTGATTTTGACGAGAATGTGAGAAGAACTGTGGAAGAGTTTAACATGCAGAAAAAACTCGTGGAACGAGCAGCCAAGGCCGATACGCTTGCCCAAATGATGTACGATGTGACCCAGCAGCGTTACATGGATGGTGAGATCGATATTATTAAACTGAATTCAGCACAGAACCGGAAAAATTCAGCACGCGAAGATTATTTTGAAGAGCTGGAAGAATACTGGGAGTATTACTATGAAATCAGGGAAATGACGCTTTATGATTTTGTTAATAACGAGGAACTTTCAATCGATTATTCCGATATTTTCCAGGCTGATATTCTGAATTCACTCATGAAAAACAGTGTGAATTGAAAGAAGATAAAAAACGGAGTAAAAATCAACAAAACCTGATTGGCTGAAATCAGAATTTCAACCGGTATTCAATTCCAAGAATATGCACTGAAGTTTTGTCACTGAAATAATTGTGCAGCCGGTAAAATAGCCCAATGCGGTGCAGGTCGCCGATGTCGCGTGTAAAACCCACGTCGAACCTTGATTTATGCCACTCGGCTTCAGTTGTATTTCTGTAAAGCTCGTAACTGACAAACGGTTCAATTTTATTGTTTTTAATATCGTATTCCACTTTTGCACGTGGCCTGAAATAGGTGCCGGGGTCTTCTTCGCTCGAGTCGGTGTAGTTGGTCAGGCGGCCTCTCACCGAACCTTCAAACCGGTTGAAATCTCTTTTCAACTGAGCATCGAATGCCCAGCGGTAATAGGTTTCGTTGCCTTTGTTTTTTACCTCTGTGTTGATGCGGTATGCCCCGGCCAAATCAAGAAATGAAAACGGTTCGTAGCTGAGTTTTCCTTGCACCATATATTCGTCCACTTTGTATTGGTCTTCCAGTCTTAATTCTGGTGAGATGCTGATTTCGAGTTTGTCCAGAAATTCTTTGGCAAATTCTACTTCAATCCAGGTGTTAAAATTTTCGGTTTGGGCTGTAAGTTTCAGGTTGCTGAGCAATGTGGCCAGTACAACCAAAATCAGAACTTTTTTCATTTTATATGGTTAATTAATTTCTCTTTTTGAACGGCCGTTGTTTTCAAAAAATAATGTAATTCGGGCTGTGTCGCGCAAAAAGTCTATGTTTTCTATTTGATAGCGTTTTACTTTAACGCCTGTCCGTTCTTCCAAATCGGCTATTAATTCATTTTCCCTGTCGCTGTGCAGGTTTTCAATTTTTTCGTACACCACCAACATCGAGTTCTCCTGGCGCATCATCAGGATTTTTTCCAGTGCCCACAAAGCTCCAACAAGCAGCAGGTTTACAAAAGTGAGTTCTATGTAACTGAAGTAATCTTTTGAGAGTGCGTTGATTACCGAAACTGCGATGATAATAAAAAGGTACGTCATCTCTTTTGGGGGTATGGCATCGGTGCGGTAGCGGATGATGCCAAAAATAGCGAAAAGACCAAGGGCGAATCCCAGCTCAACTTTTACGCTTTCGAGTAAAAATACAAGCAGAAAAACAGCAATGCTTATGGCAAAATAGCTGAAATAAAACTCTTTTCGTTTGCTGATGCGTGCATAAAGCAGCACCACAATAATAAACGTTGAAGCCAGGTTAAAGGCAAACCGTAACGCAAGCTTGGTTAAAAGGTCAATTTGATCAGGTTCAATGGATAGAAATTGTAGCATTTAAATGGTTTTTATGTTATTAAGTTTATTTTCCAGAAAACGAAGCCTGGATTTAAAAGCGTTCTTTTTTAATCCGGGAGTTAATAAAGCCCTTCCGGTACAGTATTTCGATAAACCTCTTTGTCTGATGCCCAGTTTTTTTACTACAGAAACAACAGGCGAATCGTTTAACCTTGAACCGCGCTTCAGTTCAAAAATTACGAGATTTCTGAATTCAACCTCGCCATTTTTGTTCCAAAAACGTGGATAAAAATCTATAGTACAACGATCTTTTCTGCATTTTGTGATGAGGGTAATCCGGTAAAATTTATTGGAGAGGGCGGGGTGCAGGTTTAAATTTCCATACGGTGAGTTCTTTTCAATAAATTCACATTCTTCAGGCATTAACCCGTTCCGGCTGAATTCGGTCTCTATTCTTCTCTTTTTTGTGACTTTTTTGTTGGTTTTCCTTTTTATCTCGAAAAAACCTGTTTCCGACGTTTCATATTTTCGCCGTCTGACTTTGAAACGTGCCAGTTTCCCATTGTGGTGATTAATGTACATTTCATTATTGTCGGTATCGAGATATGTGGTTTGGTACTGAACAACTCTCTTCCCCTCCACCTCCAAAACATCGCAAAAGGGTTTCAGCTCTTTTAAAAGCTGTGGCAAAAGTGAAAGATGAAACCAGTATTTCCGGTCTATCCGGTTCATCAGTTTAACTTCTTGTGCCTCCTCTAACGACACCGCCGGGAAATCAGATAATATATTCTGAATCGTTTTCAAAAACAGCAATTAATTGGTTGGCTTCAAAAATGTAAATTTATATTTAGAATGCCAGATAAAGTCAGCATTTTAATGAAGAAGAGCGCTAATTTATTTTTTTTGAAAGCTGCATTGTATTATTTTTATAACTTATCAAACCAGTTTACCAATTCAAGCTTTAGTTATGAACTATTCAAAAAATGTACAACTGCTTTTAGTCTTCATTATTTTTACTGCTTTAAGTCATCCTGTCCTGGCTCAGGCCGTTGATTCCAACTGGAAAAGTGAGTTAAAAGAACAACTTCAGTTATTCGGGCACCGAAACTGGATCCTGGTAGTGGATGCAGCCTATCCGTTACAAAGTAATCCGGCAGTTAAAACTGTGGTTACCGGAGCGGATCATCTCGAAGTTATAGCCGAAGTTCTGGCAGCAGCCGAAAAGGCCCCGCATGTTACGCCTGAAATTTATCTCGACACGGAAATTGATTATGTTCCCGGGGAAGAAGCACCCGGAATGGAGCGGTTCAGAAGCCAACTGCAGCAAATGCTCCGGGACAAAAAAGTGGAAAAAGTGCTGCACGAAAAAATGATTGCCCAAATTGATGAGGCTGCCGAACTTTATCAGGTGTTGGTGTTGAAAACCAATTTTTTAATTCCGTACTCTTCAGTTTTCATCAACCTGAACTGCGGCTACTGGACAACAGAACAAGAGGAGAAGATGAGGGAATTGATGCCTGATTAACCAGGTTATTCTACAAAACTATAAAGCATAGACCATTGCCTGGGAAAACTATTTTTCACTTGAAACTAAAACAAAACTAAATGAAACCATTTTCAATCTTTGCCTTGTTTTTATTTTTAACAATCCTGTTTTACGCCTGTGAAAAAAAGCCTGAAACTGCCGGGAAACCAAACATAATTCTCATTAGTGCAGATGATTTGGGCTGGAGCGATATTGGCTGTTACGGCAGCGAGGTGCAAACACCAAATCTCGATAAACTGGGAGAGGGTGGAATGCGTTTTACCCGTTTTCACAACACGTCGAAGTGCTTCCCATCACGGGCATGTCTATTAACCGGCGTTTACGCACAGCAGAGCAATTACCATCAACATCACCGCAATCCGATAACCAATGCGGTAACTTTGGGTGAGGTGTTGCAAACTGCCGGTTACCGTACCCTCTGGTCGGGAAAACATCATGGACTGGAAAATCCTGTTTCCCGCGGATTCGATCGGTATTATGGATTGAAAGATGGCGCATGCAACTATTTCAATCCCGGCAATCAGCTACCCGGCGAAGGTGCCCCGGCGCGGAAAGGAACGCCCGGCAATAAAAGAAAGCGCTGGTGGTGTATCGACAGTGTGATGTTTCATCCCTACACTCCCGATGCAGAGGATTTTTATACCACCGACTATTTTACCAATTATGCGCTCGACTGGCTCGATGAATATAAAAACGATGAAAATCCTTTTTTCCTGTACCTTGCCTACACCGCACCGCACGATCCTTTGATGGCCTGGCCCGAAGATATCGCCAAATATGAAGATAAATATGACGAAGGTTACAAAGCGATCCGGCAAAAACGATATCAAAAACAAATTGAAATGGGATTGATTGACGAAAATTATCGCCTCTCTGAATCAAGTTATGATGAATGGGGGAATTTAAGCGATTCCGTCAGGGAGGATGAAATCCGTAAAATGGAAGTTTATGCTGCCATGATTGATCGGATGGACCAGAACATAGGAAAAGTACTGAAAAAATTGCGTGAAACCGGAGAAGATGAAAACACGCTTATACTCTTTGTTTCCGATAACGGTGCCTCGGCTGAGGTAGTGCTGCTGCCCGACGATTCCGGCGAAATTGGTTCAATGACACGATGGACATCACTCGGACCGGATTGGGCTAACGTAAGTAATACGCCTTTCAGGTATTACAAAAATTACAGCTACGAAGGTGGCACCAATACACCGTTTATCGCTTACTGGCCAGGAAAAATAGAGCCAAATTCGTTTTCGGATTTTCCCGGACATTTCATCGATTTCATGGCTACTTTTGTCGATCTTACTGGTGCTGAATACCCGCAGGTGTTTAATGGACAGCAGATTACGCCTATGCAGGGGCAAAGCTTGTTGCCAGTATTCAGAGGAAAAGAAACCGAAAGAAAAAATCCCATTTTCTGGGAATGGAGCGACGGCCAGGCGGCTTATTTCAATTCCTGGAAGATTGTAAAAGAAGGCCGGGGAAATTCCTGGGATTTGTACAACCTCGAAAACGATCCTACAGAAACCAACAACCTGGTAGAAAAATATCCGGGAAAAGTAGAAGAACTGGAGTATCTTTTTGAAGAGTGGAAAGAGGGATTGCCGGAGTTTTAGAATTTTTTCTGGTGTGAGCAATTAGCCTGATTACCAGGTATATTATTTCAGTGTCAATACAAATTTATTATGTGAAGTTTCATTTTTGAAGTGTACTTCCGGACGATGCCAATTTATGTTCACTTTCACATTGTTTTCGAAAATAAGTTTTTGCATTTAAAAACCCAAATTGATTTTTTCGAGCCGATTTTTACTTTGGCAATAAGACAATATCTATTTAATCAGGACTGCCAATCTATCTGATTCGGACTAACAGGTATGAATGTCTTCCAACTTTTGATTGGCCTTTTGAATTTTTCTTTGTAATTTACATACTGAAAGTGATGATTATTGTCGAAACTATTTTTTGTAGCGACTTTATGATAATAAATTATCATCATTTAATTTTTGTTTTACTTCTTTAACTGCTTTAAAATAAGATTAATATATGTAGTATGGAAACACACTCAACAGGAAAATGCACTTCGGGGGTTAATGCATATCTTCAATCCGGTTTGGGTTTTCTCAAATTTGTTTTTTTTAGATTCAATATTACCATCAACTCATTTAATATGTGGTTAATGGTAATTTTTCTATTTACCTTTCTTTTACCAGCCCGGGGAGGCATCAAAAAAGAACTGGTTTTGAACTATGACGCTCAGGTGGCGCAACTTACAGTAACAAAAACAGCTACAATGATCAACAGTACTGTGCCTGATCCTTTCGCTTTTACCGATGTTGGTGATGAGATAACGTATGAAATTACAATTGAAAACTCAGGTACAGATGATATTTATACTCTTTCGGTAGCCGATGCCGGAGCCACTAATGGCCCTACCTATCAGAGTGGAGATGCCAACGCTAACGATACACTCGAGGTAGGAGAGGCATGGATTTACTCATCGAGCTATGAAGTTATACAGGCTGATGTTGATGCCGGTTTTTACACCAATACTGCGAATGTAACCGGCAACTACACCGACGGGAACGGCGATTTGCAGAGCATGAGTGATAGCGATAGTGAAACGGTAACCGGCAGCCAGCAGCCAGCCTTGTCAATCACCAAAACCGCCTCGCCGGCCACATTCAACTCAGCAGGGGAAGAAATCATATACACCATTGAAGTAGAAAATACCGGCAATGTTGAACTGACCAGTGTTTCGGTAACCGACCCGCTGACAGGGTTGAATGAAAATATTTCGAATATGCTTCCCGGAGCCACAGAAAATTACACATCCACTTACTTCATCACCCAGGCCGA
>NZ_FQZE01000063.1 GCF_900141875.1 Tangfeifania diversioriginum
GCCTTTTGCAGGCTTTTCACAGCAGAAAATTACTCTGCAGGAATGTCGGCAAATGGCAATGGAACACAACCAGAAAATTAAGGCAGCGGAATTTAATAAACAGGCTGCAACTTCGTTGAAAAAAGCTGCATTCACGCAGTTTTTACCCAATTTCAACATTGAAGGCACCTACACTTATTTAAACAACCAGTTTGAACTCCTTAACGAGGATTTGCTTTTCCCGGTTGTCTCCTCTTCATCAATTGATGAGGCGGGGAAAGTAGATCCTTCACTGTTCGACCAATCCACCCTGGTTATCAACCCGGCAACAGGCATGCCTGTAACTGATGCCGAAGGAAATGCTGTTTTTAAAAACTATGGTTGGATTCCTGCGGACGAACTATCGGTTAATACCCAGTCCTATTACCTGTTAAATGCAGGCTTCATCCAGCCGATTTATGCCGGAGGAAAAATCAGGGAAACGTATAAAATAGCTGGTTATGCCGAAGATATTGCATCTTCCAAAAAAAAGATGACAACTTCTGAAGTGCTCTATAAAGTAGAGCGCTACTACTGGCAGGTAATTTCTTTAACCCAGAAAGTTGAACTGGCCCAAAAATACGCTGAGCTGCTCAACAAATTGGTTAGCAACCTTGAAGATTATTATGACGAAGGTTTAATAACGCAAAATGAACTTCTGAAAGCAAAGGTAAAACGAAACGAAGCCAACCTGAACCTTCTGAAGGCACAAAACGGAGAAACGTTAGCAAAAATGGCTCTCGCCCAGTTAATTGGGATTACAAACAGTCAGGAATTGACGCTTGATGACTCTGAGCTGGAAAACATTGACGCGGAATACCAAAATCAAATTGCAAAGACATACGAAGCCCGGCCAGAGCTGGAAATTTTGGAACAATCTGTAAATATGGCTCAATCAGGTGTAAATATGATGCGGTCGCGCTTTTTGCCAAACATTGGACTAACAGCAGGTTACCTCATGACAAATCCAAATCCGTACAATGGGTTAAAAAATGAATTTGGAGGCAGTTTATCAGTAGGTGTTGTTGCCCAAATCCCCCTGTTTCACTGGGGCGATAAAAAGCATACACTACACGCAGCAAAAGCCGAATTAAAAGCTTCAGAATTAAAAATGGAAGAAACCGATGAACTGCTCGCACTGGAAGTTCAGCAGGCATTTTTTCAATTAAACGAATCAGTTAAAAACTTAAAAATGGCGCGGTCAAACATGGTTCAGGCTGAGGAAAACCTCCAGGTTACGCAAACCAATTTTGAAGAAGGAATGGTAAAAACTACCGATATTCTTGAAGCCCAGGCGCTTTGGCAAAAAGCAAAAGCGGCCAAAATTGAGGCCCAAACCGCATTCATTTTGAATAAAACATTAGTAAAAAAAGTAACAGGACAATTAAATTAATTCAGCAATGAACAGATTAACAAATTTTGCAGCAATCACAATTTTACTTCTGGCAGGATGTCAGCAAAAGGAAGAAGTAAAAACTGTTGAAAACAAACCGGTGGCCGTAAAAACCACTCATGTAGTGAAAAAGAATTATGCACCGGAACTTAGTTTAACCGGCACGTTTTGCGCCTTCAAAGAAGCAAACCTGGGAACGGCCCTGCCGGGGAAAGTCGAAAAAATATTTTACCCCAAAGGCGCCCGCGTTAATAAAGGCGAACTGCTTGTCCAGCTTTCTGAAGAGATGCTCATTCAGGCGCAAATTGAACACGATGCGATTCAAACTGACTTTGAAAAAATAGCGCGTTTAAAAGAAAAAGGGAGTGTTACCGAACAAGATTACGATCACCTTAAAGCAAAACTGGATGCTTCGGAGGCAAAAGTAAAGATGCTGCGCAAAAACACAGAAATCAGAGCACCTTTTAGTGGCGTAATCGCTGACTACCTCGTTCAGGAGGGTGAAAATTACCTCTTCTCTCCTAACCTGGAGGCCGGTTATTCATTCACTTCTGGTATTGTAAGCCTGATGCAAATCAATCGTCTGATTTTTAAAGCCGATATCAACGAAAAAGATTTGAAAAAAATAAAAAGAGGGATGCATGCCACCATTTATACCGACGTTTATCCGGGGAAAAAATTTGAAGCGACTGTTTCGTTTATTGAACCTGCGCTTAATATGCTTACGCATAGCGCAACCATCGAGCTATCGGTAAACAACGGAAATCAAATTTTAAAGCCGGGCATGTTTGGAAAAGCTCAGCTCAAGTTGCCCGAAGATTCAGCCCGTTTTGTTCCACAACAGGCTGTTGTGCAACAGCCGGGAACAGGAAATAATTATGTATTTGCTGTAAAAAACAATACGGCTGAAAGACACAATGTGAACCTGGTTAAAATAATTGGGGAAGAAGCAATTATTGATGGCCTTGCTGAAGGAACAGAAATCATTGTAACAGGCAAAAACAAAGTTCAGGAAGGGCAGGAACTTGCAATTAAAAATTAAACAAGATGAAAATTACAGATATTTCGGTAAAACGACCGGTAGCCACCGCTATGGCATTTTTGGCTGTACTGTTGTTTGGCATCGTATCGTGGCAAAAACTTCCGCTCGATATTATGCCAAAAATGGAACTACCAACGCTGACCGTCATTACAGCCTATCCGGGCGCATCGGCCGGCGAAGTGGAAAAGCAGGTAACCAAACCACTCGAAGCTTTGCTCGCCGGAGCAGAAAACATGAAAGAGATAGAGTCATCATCAAAGGAAAATGTATCGTTTATATCCTTGCAATACAGGTGGAAAACCGACATCACCGAGGCGGCCAACAATGTTCGCGACCTGATTGAACTTTCCAAACGCCATTTGCCTGAGGAGGCTCACAATCCGGTCATTTTTAAAGTAAACAGTTCAATGTTACCGGTTTTGGTGTACGGAATTAATGCCGATGAAAATTTCCAGGGCATTGAGAATATTATTGAAGACAACATTGCAAGTCCCATCAGAAAAATTGAGGGAGTTGGTACGGTTATCTACCTCGGACAACCACAAAGAGAGATAAAAGTAACATTAAACCCTGCAAAAATCAGGGCATACAATATTTCTCCAACACAAATTGCTACGGTACTTAAAGCTGAAAACATAAAAATTCCGGGGGGAAATATTAAAACCGGCGATTTTGATTTTTCCATTGACATCCCGGGCGAAATCAACAAAACCACGGATTTGGCGGAAATTCCGATTGTCAACTTCAATCACAAGATTATCAAGCTAAAAGACATTGCTAAAATTGAAGATGGCTTTAAGGAAACCGATGAATACATTCGCACGGAAAAAGGACCCGGCGTAGCTTTCATGATTCAAAAACAGAGTGGCGCCAACACACTGGAAGTTGTGAATGCCGTTCGCTCGCAGATGGACGAAATCAGGCAGGACCTTCCGGACGATGTTGAAGTATTTGAAATAATTTCAACCGACGAAGTGATTACCCAGTCGATTGGCAACCTTTCTGAATCGCTGCTTTATGCCTTTATTATCGTAATTCTTGTGGTTTTCATTTTTTTGCGCGAATGGCGAAGCAGTATTATCGTTTCACTTACCATTCCATTCTCGCTGATTGTGGCATTCATTACGATGTATGTGCTCGATTACACCATTAACATATTTTCTTTGATTTCGCTGATAATTGCCATCGGGATGGTAGTTGACAATGCCATTGTTATTCTCGAGAATATTACAAAAAAAATAGAAGAAGGACTGCCTCCTTATAAAGCGGCAATTGAAGGTGCCAAAGAGATGGGAATGGCTATTTCGGCTTCAACGGCTACTACCCTTATGGTTTTTATCCCGCTGATTTTTATGGGCGGTATTGTTGGAATCATGTTTAAACAGCTTGCAATCTTGACGTCGGTTACCATGATTGCTTCATTGATAACCTCGCTCAGTTTAACCCCAATGATTAGCTCACGCCTGCTAAAAAAGAAAAATGAAAAGGCTGAGCGTAAATTTAGTTTTTTCAAATGGTCTGAAAATATATTCGTTGCTATCGAGTCTGCCTATAAAAAGCTGCTGGCATGGGTTATTTTTCATAAATCGGTTACCATCCTGTTTGTTTTGGCCATTTTGGTGTTGTCAATTTATACCGGGAAAAAAATCGGGAGCGACTATATCCCTGAATTCGATGCCGGCGATGTGACAGTGGTCTTTGAAACCGAGGTTGGAACACGAGCTGATGCAACCGGTAAAATAGGAGAAAAGATTGCCTCCATTATGCAGGATGAAATACCGGAGCGCGTTCCGGGCTCAATTGCAGTTATTGCAGGACAAACCCAGGATGGGATCCTGTCTTCGGTTGGTTTTTCGGAGGGCAAAAATGTTGGAACCGTGATGTGCCATCTTGAATTACCCGATGAAAGAGAGCGCTCAGCAAAAGAGATTGGTGAAGTTTTGAGAGCCCGATTAGAGGAAATTCCTGAAATTGAACGATTCCATGTATCGGCCGGAAGTATTTTGTCGGCTGCCCTGCTCGGTAACAATAAACCAATTGAAGTTTTTCTCTCCGGAAAACACTTTGAAGAACTGAACAGTACTGCCCGATCGGTTGAAGAATATTTTGAAAATTGCGGGTATCTGACAGACGTTGAATCAACCATCGATAATGGAAAAAACCAGATTGAAATTCACATTGACCGTAAAAAAGCGTCGGCGCTCGGTTTAAATGTGGCCATGGTAGGAATGCAAGTTCGCCAGGGTATTTACGGTACGGATGCCGGCACATTATCTGATGAAGGCGAAGATTATGATATCACCCTGATGTATGGCGAAGACTTTAAAAAAGATATTACAGATATTGGAAATATTCAACTTACCAATTTAAGGGGCGAAAAAATTACTTTGTCATCGGTAGCTGATATTCGCATGGGAAAAGGAAAACTTGAGATTCGCAGAAAATCACAGCAACGTTATGTAGTTGTAAAAGCAAATCTCGATCAAATTTCACTCGGAGAAGCAGCCGCGAATGTAAATCAGTTCCTTGCAGACTTTGATCTCCCGGAAGGAGTTACAGCAGAAATTGCAGGCCAGGTAGAAAACAAGGATGAATCATTCGGCGATTTATATCTGATTTTCATACTGGGCATTTTGCTGGTTTATATGGTAATGGCTGCCCAGTTCGAATCGTTTAAACATCCACTGATTATAATGCTTTCAGTTCCATTCACGGCAATTGGTGTAATATGGGCTTTTGCAATAACCGGGTTAACACTGAGTGTTACCACCTTCATTGGAATTATCATGCTCATTGGAATTGTGGTTAACAACGGAATTGTGCTGGTGGATTACATCAACCAGCTGCGACGCAAAGGAGCAAAACTTACTGATGCAGTGCTTGAATCAGGAAGTTCGCGTTTGCGGCCGGTATTAATGACCACATTAACCACCGTGTGTGCAATGATTCCAATGGCTGCCAGCACCGGAATGGGAAAGGAAATGTTCTCTCCACTGGGAATTACCATAATTGGCGGGCTGCTAGTTTCAACACTCATTACATTGTTGTTTGTGCCTGCAGTTTATATTGCCTTTCACCCAAACGAACTCAAAAAAGAAAAAAATAAATAATCAATAATTTAAAAAAATGAAACAGAACACTTTTAAACATCAATTTAACAGACACTTAATTGCACTAGCTGCAATGCTGTTTTTCACGTTATCTGGCAATTTGAATGCAAACGCCCAAACAGATTGGGTTGTTGAAGCCGGTATAAATGCCTCTACACTCTCCGACATCGGCAATATTTGCGATAACAACGATATTAAAGCGGGAGTTAATGCGGGGATTTTTGCATTGCACAACCTGAATGACTGGGTTACTATCAAAACGGGTGTTTCATACCAGGGAAAAGGTAAGAAAACAGAACTTTCGGAGCTGAATCTTGGATTAACAGGAAATGATGAAACAGAAGTAACAGGAACATTGCATTACGCCGTGCTTCCATTACAAGCAGAATTTTCTTCAGCCAAAAGAGATACAAAACACCTGTTTTTTTCAACCGGCCCTTACTTGGGATTTCTTATAGAAAGCGATTATGAACTGAATGATGAGAAAATTGAAATTGAAAACTATACAGACGATTTGGATTTTGGCTGGTCATTTGAACTGGGGGCTGAATTTCCCTTTCTTAAAAAGAATGCCATCCGAACCTCATTGAGCTACGAAATGGGATTAAAAAAAGTAGTTCAGGATGATAACTGCGACTGGCGAAACAAAACAGCATCCTTTAAACTGG
This sequence comes from Tangfeifania diversioriginum, assembly GCF_900141875.1. Taxonomy (GTDB): domain Bacteria; phylum Bacteroidota; class Bacteroidia; order Bacteroidales; family Prolixibacteraceae; genus Tangfeifania; species Tangfeifania diversioriginum. The sequence continues at coordinate 6,232 of NZ_FQZE01000063.1, forward strand.
GACTGCTTTTCTGAAACCACTTTTAAGTAAAAAGGTAAACGAACCGGGATGAAAGTCCCGGTTTTTTGTATTTATTTAATACCCAACACTCCGTTAAAAATGTTAATAACTATTTGAAAATGAGCAAACCAAGTCATCAAAATATTTAATCAAACCCCCTGACAGTCAGTGTATTGATGGATTTTGCCACAAATCTGTTA
>NZ_FQZE01000005.1 GCF_900141875.1 Tangfeifania diversioriginum
AACCAAGCAGCATTTAAAGAAAAGCGTATTAAATTTCTTGAGAATCAACTCGCACAATTAAACAACGTTGCATGATTGTGTATAAGGTAGGTTAGCGCTAATATTTTGAAAAATCCCGGGCATGGGGTGGAATTCTTTTGAAATATTCAATTCTCAGCGGGGTAAAAATCAACTAATTCATTTTTTGTCAGTTTTTTACGGGTTTTTTAAGAATGTTCGAGGAGGCATCATCTGGAGAAACAGCGAATGAGGGGGCTTCATTCAAACTTCATTTGTAACCATTGTTTCATTTAAAAACGGATGGCAATGCATATAAAAACGGGCGAAAATAGGCAGGAACTGATGATGTTTTCCTATGACATGATGGTTTTACCAGACAACCCTGTTCGTTTAATTGATTTGATGTGTAAAAAATTTATTTCGGATAACCCATGGCTTAAACAGGCTGTGTGAAAATATAATTTTTTACACCGTGGCTTCAGCCCGGTGATTAAAAAACATTAGAAAACTTGAGGCTTTAGCCGTTAAACTTCTGAACGTTAAAGGCTAAAGCCGAATTTCATTCATCATGAAGTCACCGGGTTAAAACCCGGTGCAAAAATTACTTTCTTTTCATCCTGTTTTCAGACAGCCTTTGAAGGTCGGGGCTATTTTTTGTGGCTTCTTCCCACCATTATCAAGAAAACAAAAACCTGACTGATTAGTTACGTTTTGCGAGTAGGCCGGACATTTGCAGGTTTTGCACGAGGTGGTTGACAGCACAAAAATGACAAGCACTACTCCTGCCAAATTTTTTTTCAGCAAAAAATGTGTTGGGGCAGCAGGGTTTTTTACATGGTGCCGGTATTTATTCTGATTAATTCGAATTAACCAAGATTGAAAAAACGTCAAAATGAATGCATTTCCCATAATATTTTACTTCGTCAAATGTTGTCCTTCCTTTTTTCAAAAGCGAAAAAAATGACCAATTATTATAGCTATTTGAAAAAATAAATTTAAAATTGCATAAACTTTAATAAAAAGCAAGCCTATGAGAAAAGCACAAAAAGATTTTAGCAACCATCGCGGGTTATCAATACTCCCCTGTTGAAAATAAAGGTGTAGAGCGAGTTATTTTATTCCACATTTAGTTTGTACATTGCGGATAAATTTTATACGTTTGTAATGTTTTGCAATTTAGGAAAGACAGTTTTGTCTGAAATTATGATTAAAAGATTAAATATTTTAAAATCAATCAATCAATTAAGTTCAATTTAAAAAGAAATGCTATGAGAAAAACATTTACTCAGCTTATTAGTACAATGCTGTTTGGTATGTTGGTATTACTGACACCTTACGGATTACGGGCTCAGGATGAAGCCCAAACCACGCTGGAGACTTTTGCGGAAGAGGCCAGCGCCTGTTATAATGAATCCAACTCTTATGAAGTGGAGATCTCAGTACGCGATTTTCAGAAAATTAAGGAATTGGAATTGTACCTGGCTTATGACGGGGATATTTTCAATTTTGAAGATTTTGTGCCGGAAGCTACCGAGCTTTCAGGGATTTCGGTTACTGAATTACCCGGAGACACATTGCTTTTTCAGTGGTCTTCTACGACACCTGTCGATATTGCCAACGATCCTGAAAGGGCAGTTATAGGGAAACTTCAGTTTAGTATTGACAATTTCCCGTTAAATACGGCATTTGAATATCCTACTGCATTGACATGGGATGCCGATAAAAGTGAATATCTGTATGAAGATTCCGGTGATGAACAGGTTCTTACAGGTGAATTTACCAACGGTAGCCTTACTGTTACAGTTGCTGAAGATTTGCAGGTTATTACCGTAACACCTGATCCTGCTGTTTGTTATAACAGTACTGTAGATGTAACAGTTGAACCGGATGGTTTTGAGTATTCGTTTAACGGACAGTCATATACTGACAATAATGTTGGAAACTCTTCACCCGGAGAGAACACAGTTCAGGTGAGAGACGAAAATGGTTGTATTTCACTTTTAACTACTTTTACCATTAATGCACCCGAACCGGTTACTTTCGAATGGTTAGTGGAAGATGCAAAATGTTTTGAAGGAAATGGCGAAATACAGTTTTACAACGTTACGGGTGGTACACCTGATTATACCTATTATGTTATTCCCGATGAAGACATTGATGATGTAAGGTATGACTGGTTTTACGGGGACAAAACGATGTTGGACAATTTTGCTTATTCAACCAATCAGTTACTTAGAAAATCTGGTTCTTATTGGATTGCTGTGCAGGATGTAAATAATTGCGTCAAATTATTTGATGTAAACGAAAGTTTGACAAACAGATGGGAACAAGTTTATATTGATCAACCTGAATCTATCGGAGCTACTGCCGTTGCTACTGCAGATGTTTCCTGTTTTGGCCAAGAAGATGGTGAAATTACTGCAACAATGGGTACCGGTGGAACTCCATGGAATGATGGAGCAGGAGACTACTATAAAGTTTCATTGAACGGTGGTATTCCTTTAGAGGTTGCCTCAGGTGCTACAACAGTTTTTGATGAACTGCCAGGTGGTACGCACACAGTGGCCGTAATGGATATGTATTGCACGGAAACAATTACCGTAGAAATACAAGAACCTTTGGACGCTGCATTTTCTTTGGATTATGAAGATGTTGCTTGTGTTGATAGTCCGAATGGACAAATCTGGATTGAAGAAGTTTGGTGGCTCGACCCGGCAGGGAATGATACGCTCACCGACTTAACAGGATGGACTTTTGAAGTTTTCGGGCCTGGTGCTGTAAGCGAAGGAACAGCCGATGTTGACGGAGGTATTGTTGACGGATTGGCTCCCAATAATTACAGTGTGTTTGTAAGCGACCCGAATGGCTGTGTTTACGAATACAGTAATCCTGACGGTAGTGGAAACAAAGTACCTGTTATGTCTCCTGAATTGATAGATTTTGATGTAATTCCGGAGCATGTTGTATGTCAGGGAAGTGCAACCGGAAAAATTACGGTAACCAGCCTTTCAGGAGCTGTTAATTATGAACTCAGTACTGATGGTACCAACTGGCAGGAAGAACTTATATTTGAAGACCTGACTGCCGGAGTTTATACTGTACAAGTTAGGGATGCTGATAATTTGGATGCTTGTGTTATTTCGCAGGATGTAACAATTGAGGAGCCAGAAGTAGCACTTGATCTTTCAGTTGACAACATTTACGCTCCGACCTGCGATGGTGGGAACGATGGAAATGCCACAGCATTCGCTCAAGGTGGCTGGCCATTCTACGATGCGAATGATAACCCTTATTATGAATATTCACTTGATGGTTCTCCTTACTGGGTAGGTAATCCTACTTTTGCGGTAACCGAAGGTTCACATACATTGACAGTCAGGGACTCCATGGGATGCGAAGTTCCGGTTGAATTTGTTGTGGATGATGTTCAACCTATTGAGATTGAAGTAACTACTCCGGAAACAGATCCTGAGATTTACTGTTTTGACGGGTCAACTAATGTTTTGGTTTCTTTTATTTCCGAAGCAAACGACTTTGATGATGAAGAATACACCTATAAATATTCCGCATCATCTGATATGTCTGATGCTCAGACTTTAGTACTGAGTGGTACAGATATGACTTTCTTGTCTGCCGGAACCTGGTATTTTACAGCAGAAGACCCCAATGGTTGTGTTTCTGCTCCTTATGAATTGGAAATCGAAGAAGGGGAAGAGCTTGAAGTACTCGAAATGGTTCCTGAAGATGCAACCTGTTTTGGCTACTGGGACGGTTCCATTACCATTAAAATGACAGGCGGAAGTCCGTTTTTGACAGGAGACCGTTACAAGTATATTATTAAAAACAACTACGCTGCATTAAGCAACCCTGATAATGAATGGTTGCCATTCTATAACGATGACGTTGAGAATGACAGTACATTAACTGTGATGCTTCAAAAAGGATCCTACTGGATAGCTGTTAAAGATTCATGTGATATGGTAGCAGAGGCCTTCCAAATTGAAGGGTTTGATGCAATTGAAATTGCCGAAGCTGAAGTTGGTCCTGTTACATGTTATGGTGACGATGACGGTTATATTGATTTAACCGGTTCGGTTACAGGTGGCAATGAAGCAGAGGGTTACCTTTATTCTTTATCTCAGGTAGGAGAAGGAACTTCTTTGATCGTTGAAGACCAGGAAAGTCCGGTATTTGATGAACTTGTAGCTGGTACTTATATGATTAGTGTAACTGATGCAAATGGTTGCCCAGCTGCTACAGAAACTTACAATGTACTTTCACCTGCTCCTTTAGATGTTCAGTTCGACAGCCTCTATGTTAGCTGTAACGGCGCAGAAGATGGTGAGATTTTTATTGACATTTCTGGCGGCACAGGTGGAACCTACGGACTTGGTGGTCAGGAAACAGACGATGAATACAGTACTGATGGAAATAAATACCGTGTTGTAATTAATAATACCGACTCTGAAGGCATTAGTTATGGCGAATATGCATTTGCTGATGATGTGGATTCAAAAATATTCCAAGTAGCAGCAGGTGAATATGAAGTTATCGTTTACGATGCTAATGATTGTATGTTTGGTCCTACAATTATCTCTATTGAAGAACCCGAAGCATGGGATGTTACTACTGATTTTGCATTCCCAAGTGATTGTGGCGAGGAAGACGGTTCAGTTTCAGTTACCGTAAATGACGGTGGCTGGGTAGATTTAGGCATGGGATACCAGTTTAAACTGAATGACGGTGAATGGACTGACGTTGTCAATGAAGGAGAATATACATTCGACAATGTAGGTTTTGGCACACATACTATTTACGTTCAAAATGACACAGCAGCTATCGAAGGGGCAGTTGATCCTGCCATAAACGAAACACGTTGTATTTACTCTGAAACAGTAGTTATCAGCGAAGCTTCTCCGTTTGACTATGATGTGGAGGTTAAGAACGTATCTTGTCATGGCGGTGCTGACGGGCAATTTATCATTACCAACGTTACCGGAGGACAGGGAACTGAAGGTTACCAATTCCAACTTGTAAATTCCGAGAATCCGACTGTTGATGAAGACATGTGGTTGCCACTTGATGAAGAAGGCGATCCTGTATGGGTTACTGAGTTCACATTCGACACTTTAACTTATGGTCACCATACACTTTACATCAGAGATGATGCAGGTTATACACTTTCAAAATGTCAGGCTGCTGAATCATGGCATATTCGTCAACCCGATAGTCTTGAGATCGTTGAAACCATGTGGATAAACGATGTTACATGTAATGGTGGAAGCGATGGGAGATTTGAGATAATTGTAGAAGGTGGAACCCCACCTTATAAATATGCTTACACCGAATCACAGGTGGTTTCACCAGAACATCCATACCAGAATATGCCCGACCTTGAAGATGAAAGCCTATGGCAGCCGGAAGAACCCGTATTTACAGGAGTTGAAGCCGGAACATTTATTGCCTGGGTAGTTGATGCTAATGGTTGCTGGATTGGTGGAGAAATTCGTCCGAACGGACAGACTATTGATAACCACCGTGTTGTTATTGCTGAACCTGAAATGATTGTCAGTGCAGATACAGTAGTAACAAATGCAACGTGCTACGGAGAGGCCAATGGTTCAATCGTGCTGAATAGTGTGACTGGAGGAAATGGAGCTCCATTTACTTATGAAGTTACAGGTACTATTTACGATGGTACAGATACAACTTATGTATTTGACGACGCAGAATATGACGGAGTTACTGATGAGTTAACAGGCTTGTATGCAAGCATGGACGATACTTCCAACTATGTTGGACCGGAAGATATGTATTTTATCTATGCAATTGATGCCAGTGGTTGCAGGCAACTTGTTGATTCTACTTATATTACCCACCCAGAAGAGTTTATTATTGACCTTGTTGTTGATGAAGATGCCTTTATTTGTGCAAACGACCTGGCTGGTATAGTTGACATCATCACTGTAAGCGGTGGAACAGGAGTTCCTGAATATCAGGTTTACAGAGATGGAGCATTGGTTAGAAACTGGACATCTAATGCTTCCCATGTTGTTGAAGCTGGGCACACTTATAAAGTTGTTGCTAAGGATGAAAATGAATGTATAGCTGAAGTGGAAAAATACATCGAAAGTCCGGAACCTATAACATTCGATGTAATTAACACAAGTTGCTACGGTGATGAGTTCGGTTCTGCAAGAATAGAAGTTCAGGGTGAAAGTGATCGTGAGTTCCGTGTTATTTATACTGTAACTGAGAGTGATATTCCAGTTGAGACAGATACCACTGAATGGTTCACAGCAGAGATCAATATTAACAATTTTGTATTTGATGGTGAAAATATAGATGATGTTCACTATGAAATTACAGTAGAAGACAATTTCGGTTGTAAATCTGAAATGGGGGTATTCACATTCGATCCTGTCCAAACTCAGATTATACTAACAACGGAAGTTGACGATAATATGATTACCGCTTCAGCAATTGGTGGTACAGTTGTTACCTCCAGTGATTATCAATACGCAATAGCACCTGCCGGTTTCGAAGGTGATTTGACATGGATGGATGACAACATTATGACAGTTGATTCATTTAATACATGGGTTGTTTATGTGCGTGATAACAACTGGTGCTGGACAACTGATACTTTAGAATCTGTAGGTTTCACATCATTGACAATTGCCGAAGTTCAGGGTGAAGGAGATGATTCACCGGTTTTAGATGACGTTGTGGGTGTAACTGGTACTGTTACTGGTATTGCTGAAGGCGAAGGATTCTTTATGCAGGATGCCAATGCAGCCTGGAGCGGAATCTGGGTAGCTTATGTTGATGCAGCTGACCTTGCCATTGGCGATGGTGCTGAAGTTGTTGGTGTTGTTGCCGAAGTAGCAGACGTAACTACTATTCAGGCAACAGAAGTTACTGCAGTTGATGCACAGCTGGAAGTTGAACCACTTGTTGTTGAACCTATGGAAGCAGAAAATGAAATGTACGAAAGTGTCCTCGTTACTGTTGAGGGTGCACGTGCAACTGCTGCTGACGAAGGTAACGGTGAATGGACTATTTTCACTGAAACTGACAACGATGTTGTTGTGAATGACTGGTTATATGTTTACGCACCAGAAGAAGGTAATTTCTACGATGTTACCGGTGTTGTAAACGGAAGACTCGATGCATTTAAAGTAGAACCAAGAATGGAGGCTGATATTGTTGACTTAACTGCAACTCCGGCCGACATGATTACTAAAAATATTGAGTTCAACGTTTATCCGAACCCATTCGATGGCCACATCAAAATTGAGAATAGCGATAAACTCACAAGAGTTGTTATTACCAACATTGCTGGTCAAAGAGTAATGGATGTTGAATATCCAAGTCAGGAAATCCGTACTGCAAATCTGGTTAGCGGTGTGTACGTTGTAAGTATGTTTACTGAAGACGGACTCGCCAAAACAGAGAGGATTGTTAAAAGGTAATACCGAATTGATTGATTAAAAAGGGGGAAGCGTTGCTTCCCCTTTTTTATTGCCTTTAAACCTTCAAGGTATTCTTAATCCTTGAAGGTTTTTTTATTTTTGTTAAAATATCATTAGAAATAATTCAAATGGAAGTTTTAAATAATCACGTTACCATACGAAAGTTTAAAAACAAACCTGTTGATCCCAAATTGCTGGAAAGTATTTTATACTCAGGAACACGGGCCTCAACAACCGGAAATATGCAGGTTTACAGTGTTTTGGTTACTCAGGAAGAAGATCGAAAACAAAAACTTGCGCCACTACATTTTAATCAGCCGGTGGCCGTTAATGCCCCCGTATTGTTAACTTTTGTGGCAGATTTTAACCGTTTTTCCCAATGGTGCACAATGAATAAAGCAAAACCTGGTTACGCCAATTTCATCTCCTTTTTCACTGCAGCCATCGATGCACTGCTGGTGGCACAAAATGTAAGTGTGGCTGCTGAAAACAATGGACTGGGAATTTGTTATCTGGGCACCACAACTTATAATGCTAAGGAAATTATTGATGTTTTAAACCTGCCCAAACTAACTTTTCCGGTAACTACTGTTGCGCTTGGCTATCCGGATGAAAAACCGGATTTGACTGACCGGTTGCCTTTGGAAGCTGTTGTTCATCACGAGAAATACAGTGATTATTCCGAGAAGAATATTCGTGAGTTTTATGCTTATAAGGAGAGTCTGACAGAAATGCAGCAGTTTGTTAAAGAAAATCAAAAGGAGACGCTGGCTCAGGTTTTTACCGATGTGAGGTACAAAGAGGAAGATAACCTGTTTTTTTCCGAAAAAATGTTACAGGTATTACGTGATCAGGGATTTTTGAATGACTGAAATTTTAGTCAGCCAATTTTTCATTTATAAATTTCAGAAAATCCTGACGGTAGCTGTTTCCTACAGGTAGCTTTTTCCCATTGATTTGCACCATATTTCCTTCAAGCAATTCAATCTTATCGATTGAAATGATGTAAGATTTATGAATGCGGTAAAACTGGTTGGGAGGTAAAAGTTCCAGCATTTTTTTCATGGAAAGGTTGGTGATTATTTTTCGGTTTTGCAGGTGTACCTGTATGTAATCACCCAAACCTTCAATGTATTCAATTTCAGTGAATTTTACTTTGTACGTTTTTTTGTTCGATTTAATAAATACAAAAGCATTTTCCGGCGGTGATTCCTGAAAATCTTTTCCGGGTTTATTCTTCAACAGGAACATTTCATGCGCTTTAAAAAAAGCTTTGCTGAATCGTTCAAAAGAGAATGGTTTTTTCAGGTAATCAATGGCATCCAGTTCAAAACCTTCGAGTGCATAATCGGAATAGGCGGTGGTGAAAATTACCATGGGGGGCTGTTTTAAGTTTTTTAGGAATGAAATCCCTGACAGTTTTGGCATATTAATATCAAGAAAGATTAAATCCACTTCATTTTCCTGTAAAACCCCATTTGCACAAATGGCATCGTGGCATTTGCCTGCAATTTTCAGTTGCGGTATTTTTAAGGCATATTGCTCAATTACATTTTGTGCCAGCGGTTCGTCATCAATAATCAATGCTTTAATTTCCATTTTCAATAAGTTTTAGCTGTAGGTTTACTGAATAGATATTGTTTTCGCCCGAAATTTCCAATGCATAATCATTCGGGCTGTATAAATGCTTCAATCTGCGTTTTACATTTTTTACACCAATGCCACCTGTTTTTTTGATTTGGGTTTCAGGTGGATCAAAATTGTTTTCAATATAAAAATGAAGGGCCCCGGATTTACTGAAATCAAAAAATATACGGATAAAATCTTCATTGTTTCCAGGCAACCCGTGTTTAAACGCATTATCGATGAATGGCTCGAAAAGCAACGGGGCGATTTTGGCCGAAGGTATTTCTCCTTTAATCTCATACGAAATTTTCACTTCCTCAGGTGCGCGGATTTTTTGCAGCTCAATAAAGTTGTTTACAAATTCTATTTCTTTTTCAAGGGCAATGTAATTTCCTCTCGATTCATAAATAATATGCCGCATTAAATCGGATAAACGCAAAATCAGCCCGGGCACTTTGTCGGATTTCACAAGCGCCAGCGAATAGATATTATTCAGCGAGTTAAAAAGAAAGTGAGGATTTAGCTGGCCTTTTAGCGTTTTAAGTTCCGCTTCCAGTTTCTGTTGCTCAATGCGGGCAAGTTTTAAATTTAAATCCTGCAATGCAATCCATTCTTTTATAAATTTCAAAAACGATGTAAAAGCTACATAAATGAGTGTGGCGAAAAAGTAAGCCGAGTGAAGGTTCGAGTCATAGGAAGTGAAACGTTCGCCAAAATCGAGAATATTCCTGAGCGGCAAAATAAATAAAAACTGGATGGTTAAGCTGGAAACGGTTAATAATATAATGAGCCAGAAAATATAAAAAACATAATTTTTCTTTTTCAGAAACCGGGGAATCAGCACGTAAAGGTTGACATAAACGCCCATTGCAAATCCAAAATTTGCGATTAATGCTTTGGCAATTATAGCAACATCGAAGTGGACGCGCTTTTCGTTGAAATAGAAAAAAAACAACATTATACCGATGCTAACCAACCAAAACAGAATGTGCCCTGCAATTTTCAGCCGATGATATAATTTTGTTTTTTCCATTCAGTTTTACTTTGGCCTGCGTTTTTAAAAAATTGCACCGTCCTTTTAGGGCGGTTAAAAAGAGTAGTTAATTCTATGAGTATATTTTGAAAAATTTTGTAACATATAAAGCTACAAATTTTTTCAAAATGTTACCTTCCGTGCTCATTTCTTAACCACCACTAAATTTCACCATTGTAATATTAAATCCGGTCACGTTTTTGGGTGATTTTTTTGAAATAGTATAAAAACGGATTGCTGTATTTTAAATTTTTCCAGGGCCGGCTGGAGTGGGGAAGGTGCAAAACCCTCACGCCCTTTGCCAGGTAATTATTGAACCCCATTTTTTTGGATTGACGGCTAATCGACACGTCAAACCAATCCTTTTTTTGCGATAATTCAGTAAAATTAAATGCACTGAGAAATGGAACCGACAGCAACGTGCAACAGAAACTCAGGCTGTGAGAGGTATTCACAATTTTGTCGCTTTTCTTTTTTTCAAAATTGTAAGGGAAGTTGTAGTTGCCTTTTTTATCGGTTGTGATGGCTCCAACCAGACCCGGATTTTCAGCTGTTTCGTTTATCTTCAGCAGCTCGGTAATCGTGTCAGGTTTAATAATTACATCCGACTCGATGATGATTAGTGGCAGGTTTTTTTTCAACGCCTTTTCCTGTGCCATTTCCAACACTAGTTTGTAATTGGGCGACGGGTTTGTTGTAACTTCTTCAAGATGAATCAGGTTGAAGTTTAGTTTCTTCCTTGTTTTTTCGAGCAGATCTTTGGTTGCCCTTTCGCTAAAATCATTAAAAACATAGTAGTTGTTTTCACAACCCGACTGGCAAATGGCCTCAATTGTTTTTAAGGTTGTTTCGGGCGAATTTTTTACCGGCGTTATTACAATTGCTTCTGACATTTTATATCGTTAATAGCTGCAAAGTTAGGCCGTGAAACGGAATTTCTGCTTAATTCTTCAAAAATAACATCTATCCCGTTTAATTCATGAAAAATATTTTACATTATTAAAGTCTACTTGGTTAAGCGGATGCATAAAAAATACAAAAAAAAATATTTTTCTCAAGTGCGTTTATTTTAATGCATCTGCTTCGTTGCGAAACCCTTGAAATAGACAACTATATCAATGGGTTCCGACGTCTTATCTACATCAAACTAAACGCATGAATAAAACTGGCTATGTTTCGTTTCTGTTAAAATCGCGCGAGTAGGCCTGGTCGGTTGGCATCACAAGTATATCGTCGATATTAACATGTTTAGGGCGCGTTACAACGAACAGAATGGTTTCCGCCACATCTTCGGCATTCAATGGCGTATAACCTTTGTAAACCTCTCGTGCGCGTTCCTCGTTGCCTTTATACCTGACAAGGGCAAACTCGGTATCGACCGCACCCGGACAAACCGAGGAAACTTTAAGGCCGTGTTTCAAAAAATCGAGCCGCAATCCTTTGGTAAGCGATTGCACGGCATGTTTGGTGGCACAGTAAACATTTCCCATGGGGTACGTTTCTCTTCCGGCAATGGATGAAATGTTCACAATATGGCCTTCGCCTCTTTTAACCATTTGTTGCGAAACAAGCCGTGTAATGTACAACAAACCTTTAATATTGGTGTCTATCATTCGTCCCCAGTCGTCAGTTGCCCCGTCAGCAATGGAAGAGAAACCCACCGCAAGTCCGGCATTGTTTATTAAAACATCAATGTTTTTCCAGTTGTCCGGAAGGCTGTTAATGGCTTGTTCTGTTTCAGCCGAATTTCTAATATCAAATTTTAATGTCAACACTTCTGAACCGGATTCATGCTGAATTTTTTCCTTCAGGTCCGAAAGTCGATCCTCCCTTCTTCCTGTTAGAATGAGGTTAAAATTGTTTTCAGCCAGCAGGTTAGCTGTTGCCTCACCAATTCCCGATGTTGCGCCTGTAATTAATGCTATTTTTTTCATTTTGTTGATATTTAGAAAAATACACGATTTTAACTGGTAGTGAAAATTTTACCCGAAGTTAAAAAAAACATTAAAACGTATGGATAAATCATGTTCTTAATTACCTTTGCTGACACTATTTTTACCAGAAAAATCAGGCATTATGAGTGAAGTTTTAAATCAAGAAACAGCGTTTTCAATTGATTCTGTTCCTGAACCTAAAGACATTGAAAATGTAATATTTTCGCTGATGGTGAATCCAAACCTGTCGAGCATTAATTATTTCAACGACTTTAGTGAGGTGCCAATTTCTCCTGATGCCATTGGCGCAGGGGATAACGATGAAATCGGCCTTTTTGATCTCGATTCCAATGGGTCGGCACTGGCAATGAGTACTCATGCCTTTCATCACCACCTGCAAAACAACCCGCAAAAAGCTACTGAAATCTTAATTTCGCGGGCTACCCGCAAAATGTTATGTATGGGTGTTAAACCAGTGGCAATCAGTGCTTTTTTGTACCATATTAACTTTGCCGATCCTAATGGGCAAAATGTTGCTTCCGGCGCCAAAAAAGGCCTGGAAAACGCAGCACAAAAATTCAACCTGAAAATTTCGGATCGAAAAATCAGGTTCGACCATTTTTCAGGTCACGGCCCCGTTCCGGCAACAATTATTATCAGCATGATTGGTACAGTTGAAAACAGGGAAACAATTACCACTCACGCGCTTAAGAAAAAGGGCAGTAACATTTTTTTGATTGGGCACTCTGTGGATGATATCGGTTCTTCGGAATACCTGGAATTCTACCATGGAATTGCAGATTCACCCTTGCCTGCTTTCAACATAAATAATGAAATTCAGATACATAAAGCCCTGAAAGAGCTTCATCAGTTAAACTTACTTCAAAGCGCAAGCCCGATTGGTAAAGGAGGTTTATTTTTTACCCTGTTGAGGGCCGCGATTCCAAACGGACTGGGTTTTGATATTACCACTGCTGCCGAAACACGTTTGGATTCCTTTTTATTTGGCGAAGCTATGGGGAGAATTTGTGTGGAGATTGAATCTGATAAGGAAGATGAGTTTGTGGATATCATGTCCGAACAGAATATCCCGTTTTTCACACTCGGCCATGTCACAAAAGGCGAAATCCGCATTGACGATGAATCATTGGGATATATCGATAAAATGACATCTGGTTTATAGGAATTCGAAAATTATCATCTTTTGAAATTCTTTTTCAGAGAAGTGTAGTTGAAAGAATTTATCAAAAATTAATGTCAGCAGTTCCTTACAAAAATTCAGCGCTAAGCAAAAAAGGACAGGTGGAAGAAATGTTCGACAGCATTTCGCACCGTTACGATTTGCTGAACCATTTGCTGTCGGTGAATATTGACAAATTGTGGCGCAAAAAAGCAATTAAATTGCTTGCTCCGCATCATCCCGAGAAAATTCTTGATATTGCCACGGGCACTGCCGATTTTGCACTTGCTGCAACCCGGCTGAACCCCAAAAAAATTACAGGGATCGACCTGTCCGAAGGCATGCTGAAAATAGGCCGGCAGAAAATTGAAAAAAAAGGATTGACAGGAAGTATTGAATTATTGAAAGCCGATTCAGAAGCACTTCCTTTTGATGATGCCACTTTCGATGCCGCAGTTGTTGGCTTTGGCGTGCGTAATTTTGAAAACCTTGAAAAAGGGCTGTCAGAAATTCAGAGGGTACTGAAGCCCGGCGGAGTTTTCATCGTCCTTGAATTTTCGCGGCCGCGTAAGGCATTTTTCAAACAGCTGTACTTTTTTTATTTCAATAATATTTTACCAATGCTTGGCCGGCTGGTATCAAAAGACAACAGTGCTTACACTTATTTGCCGGAATCGGTGCGCGAATTTCCGGATGGTGACGATTTTGTTTCCATCCTGGAAAAAACCGGATACCACAAATGCAGCTGGCACCCTCAAACTTTTGGCATTGCCTCGATATATAAAGCTCAAAAACCCGAAAATTGAATTAAAATACAATAAAAAATCACTTTATTTGTTTCTGAATAAAATGGATTGATTTTAGCCAGGTGAGAAAAATTTTTACTGTCATATTTTTAGTGCTCATTGCCGGGAACCTACTTGCCCAAAAGCAGAAAGTGAACCACATGACAACTTTCGACGACAAGTTGCTTCATTTTGGATTTACCCTTGGAATGAACACGCTCGATTTTGGGATTGTGCATTACAACCCAATTGGCAGTAATCCCGATTTTACTACACCTCCGGCCAACACCTGGTATCCTGATGAAGAACGAATAACAGGGAATCATTTTGTAAGAGCTGATATTGAAGAAGTTATTCCAGGTTTTACCGTTGGAATCGTTTCCAGTTTGCGGCTTACCCGCGATTTGAACCTGCGCTTTTTGCCCGGGTTATCGTTTGGAGAACGGATTCTTACCTATAACCAGTTGGTTGTTGATTACACCACAAGCGGATTTTCAAACCGAACTTACGATTACTCCGTAAAATCCACTTTTCTCGATTTCCCTTTGCTGATAAAGTACAAAGCCCGGCGAATCAATAACGACAGGCCTTATGTTATATTTGGCGGAGCATACCGGCAGGACATTTCGCGCACTGGCGGAGAGGACTTGGTCAGGTTAACAAACGGAGGTTTTTATGCTGAAATTGGTGCAGGATGGGATCATTATTTCACATTTTTCCGGTTTTCAGTTGAAGCGAAAGTGAGTTTAGGGCTCAATAATCAGTTGGGAGATCCGCCTCAAGGCGATAATCAGAGAAAATATTACACGCATGCGTTTGAAAGTTTGCGTTCCAATATTTTCACCCTTTGTTTCCATTTTGAATAAGTTTATCAAAACGTTTTCCGCCTTTTAAACTCTGAACAAATAATGGCTGCTGTTGCGCCAACATTCAACGACTCAGGGCCATCGTTTTCATTGTGAAATCGGGGAATACTCAATTTTCGCTTAACTTTTGCTGCCAATTCAGGGCTTATTCCTTTCCCTTCATTTCCCAAAATAACTACTGCTTTTTCGGGAAGTTGTGTATTGTAAATGTTTTCACCGTCAATAAAAGTGCCCATTACCTCAGCTTGCGATTGCGTCGCAATTTCAGCCAGTTGAGCAAAGGGAGTGTAAATGGCTTTCACCCTGACGAAAGATCCCATTGATGCCTGGATTACTTTGGGGTTGAATATGTCGGCAGTGTCGGGTGAGCAATAAATTGTTTTTGCTCCAAACCAGTCGCATGTGCGCATGATTGTGCCTAAGTTTCCCGGGTCCTGAATGCCGTCCAAATAAAAAGTGAAAGTACCCAATTGGGCAGGAATAATATTATCTTTTGGCAAAGCGCAAAGAGCCAAACATTCCTGCGGACTTTTTAAATGGCTTGCTTTTTTTATTTCGTCGATTGAGGCTTCACCAACAATATCAGCTTTATTGATTCGTCCTGAATTGTTTTCCAGAAACTGTGCGGTTCCGAAAAGCTGGGTTACATGAAGCGAAGAATCGAGCACTTCCAGTACATTTTTTTCGCCTTCAACTAAAAACAGCTGATGCTTTTGCCTGTATTTTTTATGGGCAAGCGATTTAATGAGTTTTATTGTATTTTTGCTAATCATTTTTTTAATTATTCCTTGCAAAATAAATGTTTTAAAGTTACTGTTTCCATCTAAAACACTTCATTATTTTTGTGAGAAACAGACATGGTAAATTTAACTCGGTATTTTGAATAAGAGAAATCTGTCAAATAGTGCATTTGTGGGAAAAATAATTGCATTTGTAATTGCAATTTTTTTGTTCTCTTGCACTCCTGTGAAATTTGTTCCGCAGGATGAATATCTTTTAAATAAAGTAAATATTGAAGTTGAAAAATCAAACATCAATAAAGAAGAAGCCAAATCGCATATCCGGCAAAAGGAGAATTACAAAATCCTTGGGTTTGCCAAGTTTCACCTGTGGCTCTATAATTTATCTTCAAAGAAAAAAGAGGAAGATTGGTTGAAGCGTATTGGCGAGCCACCGGTTGTTTACGACGAGGCCCTGGTACTTGCCTCACAGGAGCGACTGAAGCAGTATTTAGGAAACAAGGGGTATTTTAGGGCCAGTGTTGACACCGAAGTTGAGTTTAAAGAAAACAAACGGAAAGCCAATGTAAAATATAAAATTAAAACCGGCGATCAGTACAAGATTAAGGCTCTGAATTACCACATTTCCGACTCCACGTTAAAAGCACATTTTTATAAAGATTCATCAGAAATATTGATTACGCCGGGAACCCCGTTTGATTTTAACAGGCTTGAAGAACAGCGGGAAGACATTGTGGATTTTTACCGGAACAAAGGCTATTTCTATTTTAATAAAGATGATGTGAGTTATATTGCTGACAGCAGCAGGTTTGAAAAAGAGATTGTTCTCGATTTGTTTATTGGGCAGGATTCATCGAAAAGTTATCAACCGCAGTATCTTAATGATTTTACCATTTCAGTATTGCCGGGGTCAGGGCCGGTAACTTCGGGAGTGGGTTCGGAAAGTAATTTTTCGGATACCACAAGGCTCGACAATCTCACGTTATACCAAAATTCTGAGCTTTTTTACCGTCCTTCTTTATTTGAAAACCTTTTGCAAATGGAAAGCGGCTCTTTGTATCGTTTGGATGATGCAAGGAGTACTTTTAATGCTTTTAACCGTTTGCGTCGGTTTCGTTTTATTGATGTTCAGTTTAACAAACCTGTTCATTTGCAGGACACCAATTTGTTAAATTGCAACATACGGTTGGCCCCTTTGAGCAAACAGGCAGTTTCGTTCGATATTGAAGGAACAAACACTTCGGGCAACCTGGGAGTGGCCGGAAATATTAATTACCGGCACAGAAACCTGTTCAGGGGTGCCGAACTTTTTCAGCTGAATTTTAAGGGGGCAATCGAACGTCAGCAGCGAGTGGTGGATGAGGTGTCTGAATATTTTAACACCCGCGAGCTGGGGGTAGAATCGAAGTTGACTTTTCCTAAACTAATCGGGCCAGGACAGGCAATTAATGCGTTTCGTGATGTATTGCCTCAAACCGTTGTAACACTTGGTTATAATTTTCAACGAAGGCCGGAATATACCCGAACAATTTCGAATGTGAAATTTGGGTACAACTGGAAAACATCGGAATACCTGGATCATACCTGGAACCTTGTTGACTTTAACCTTGTAAATCTTTACCAGTTCGATCCGGGCTTTATCAATTTCATTAAAGACCTGTACATTAAAAGTAGTTTTACCGACCATCTGATTATGGCAATGAACTATTCGCTGGTTTACAATACCCAACAATTGGGGACAAAGAAAAGCTACACTTATTTTCGGTTCAATGTGGAGTCGGCAGGAAATTTACTCGGATTGTATTCATCTGTCACCAACAGGACCAAAAATCAGGAAATTGACAGTTTGGGGGTAGTTTCATCAAGTTATTACAGGTTGCTGAGCACCCGTTTTGCCCAATACGTAAAATCTGATGTTGAATTCAGGTATGGTTATACAATTGATAAATACAACACAGTGGTTGGCCGTGCGTTTTTAGGGGCTGCCCTGCCGTACGGTAATTTTGATGTTTTGCCTTTCGAAAAGAAATATTTTACCGGTGGTGCCAATGGTATCAGAGCCTGGCAGGTGCGTTCCCTGGGGCCGGGCACTTATAATGCTCCTGAAGATGCTTACCCTAACCAGTCGGCTGATATTAAGCTGGAAGTGAATCTGGAGTACAGGTATAACCTCATAGGATTTTTAGAAGGGGCACTGTTTTTAGATGCCGGAAATATCTGGGCTATAAACAGTAAGGATAATCGACCCGGCGCACTGTTTAAACTGAACAGTTTTTACAGGCAGCTGGCTTTGGGAACCGGCACCGGGTTTCGTTTCGATTTTAACTATTTTATTTTTCGCGTCGATGTGGGAATGAAACTTCGTGATCCTTCCCAACCCACAGGCAATGGCTGGATTATAGGACACAGAAGATACACCAGCGACGATTTTAATCTCGCATTTGCAATAGGTTATCCATTCTGAAAAAAAAGAATTACTTTTTTATTTTCTGCTTTTGCAATGAATTATTTTTTTGCATTTTTAGCCCCGCTTTGCTTATTGAATGTAAGTAAACAGAGTAGAAATTATTTAATTAATTCCAGGGTAAAATGGCAGATCTTCCTTCTAATCGTGATTCATTTGGTTCAAAGTTTGGCGTTATTGCAGCCACTGCCGGTTCGGCAATAGGACTGGGAAATATTTGGCGATTCCCGTACGTTGCAGGTGAGAATGGCGGAGCTGCCTTTATAATTATGTACCTGGGGTTTATTGTAGCCATCGGTATTCCGGTGATGCTTTCTGAATTTACCATTGGGCGCAGTGCACAGAAAAATGCTTTTGGCTCATTCCGAAAACTGGCTCCCCGCCGGCCGTGGTATCTCATCGGTTTAATGGGAGTGGTTGCTGCGTTTATGATTTTAGCATTCTACACCGCCGTTGCAGGTTGGACGCTCGAATATATTTACCAGTCTGTAATTAATGGTTTTGCCAGCAAATCGCCCGAGCAACTCAGCGGAATGTACGATTCATTTATCGGAGGAACATGGCGGCCTTTACTGTGGTTTTTTGTTTTTATGGGATTAACTGCAGCAATAATAATGGCAGGCGTACAGAAAGGGATTGAAAAATACACCAAGATTTTAATGCCTGTTTTGTTGATACTGCTGCTGGCGCTGGTAATTCGTTCAGTGACTCTGCCGGGAGCCGAAAAAGGTATTGCCTTTTTATTCCAGCCCGATTTTAGTAAAATAACGCCTTCTACTGTGCTCGAAGCTTTAGGGCAGGCTTTTTTCTCCCTAAGCATTGGGATGGGAACTTTAATAACTTATAGTTCTTATATTCAAAAGAATGACAATTTGGGTACAACAGCTTTTTCTGTTGCTTTTGCCGATACTTTTATTGCCATAATGGCCGGCCTGGCCATTTTCCCTGCTGTATTTGCATTTGGTATTGAGCCCGGGTCAGGCGAAGGACTTGTTTATATTACCCTGCCTAATATTTTTCAGCAGATGCCGGGCGGATATTTCTTTTCTCTCATGTTCTTTGTTCTTCTCGGGGTTGCTGCACTCACATCAACAATTTCGGTTTTGGAGGTTATTGTTGCCTTTTTTGTTGAAGAACTTAACTTGAAACGAAAAGCAGCAACATGGCTGGCCACATCTTCGGTTTCTGTGCTGGGAATAATGTGTGTGCTTTCTTCAAGTTCGATGTCAGATTTTACTATTTTCGGGTTTACCGTTTTCGGGCTGATGGACTTTGCTTCGGCAAATATCCTGTTGCCTTTAGGAGGTTTGTTTATAGTTCTGTTTGTAGCCTGGTTCCTGGGACGCGATAAAGTCAAAATCGAATTGTCGAATAATGGCTCATTAAAAGCAGGATACATTCCCCTGTTCATGTTCATCATTAAATTTATTGCACCGTTGGCCATTGCATTCATCTTTTTACAGGGGGTTGGGCTAATCAATTTTTAAGGTTTGGATTTTCTTTTTGAACCTGTTTTTTTATAACCGTTTTTGCATTTAAGCTACAAAAGTTATAACTTGAGTAGGCTTGTTAATTTTTTCATCCCATTAATGCAAAAATGGAGAAACCCTTTCGGCAATTGGTAAAAGAATATTTTCGTTTTTCAAAAAGCGACAGAAGCGGAATTATAGTTTTGGTGGTTATTATTTTGTTGTTGATTTCGGGAATAATTATTGTCAGTAATTTTAACCTGAAGGCTGACTATGATTTTTCCGAATTTAAAGAAGCCCTTGAAGAATGGGAACGCACGAAAAAACGTGAATTGGATTCAAAAAGACTTTTTACATTTAATCCCAATACTATAACGAAAGAACAGCTCGACTCACTTTCCATTCCTGAATTTGTGAAAAATAATTTGCTGAGCTACCGATCGGCCGGCGGAAAATTTGAATCCCCAACAGATTTGGCCAAAATATATGGAATGAATGACAGCATTTTCAAGCTCATAGAAAAATTTATAGTAATCCCGGAAAGTGTTCCCCGTGAGGAGCAACCTAAACCAGCCGATACCCGGGAATTACCAAAGTCTTATACCGGAACATTCGACCCCAATTCAGCCGACTCAATCACTTTGTCCGAATTTGGGTTCAACAACTTTCAGGCCTCCAACCTGATAAGTTACCGCAAAAGCGGCGGCTTTTTTTCTACGTCTGAGGATGTCTTGAAAATTTATGGAGTTGACTCCGCTTTCTTCAACATCATTAAGGAAAATATACAGATTAAAACTGTCCCCAAAAATGATTTTACTAAAAATGAAGAAAAAACAGTTCGCGTCATAAAAGTTGAATTGAATTCTGCCGGTAAAGCCGAACTGATGCAGTTACCCGGAGTAGGGGAAGTGTTTGCCGAACGGATTTTGAAATACCGTGATTTGCTTGGTGGCTTTTACAAAAAAGAACAACTGCTTGAAGTTTATAACTTTCCGGAGGAAACCTACAGCAATATTGCTGATAATATTGTGGCCGATTCGTCCAGGATTAAAAAAATACGTGTGAACTTTGCAGAATATTCTGATTTATTGCGGCATCCATATTTTGAGAATGAACATGTTGAAGCATTGCTCGATTATCGTGAAAAAAATGGCCCTTTTAGATCATTTGACCAGCTAATTCAAAGTTTGCCAGGTGACTCCGTTGTTTTCGATGCGGTAAAAGTTTACATCAGCTGTCGTTAAAAAAGATTAAATCAATAAACCATTTAGGTTTTATTATTTTTTTCCATTAAATTTGAATTAGTAGGAATAATTTCTAAATTTGCGCCTCAATTTTTAAAAAAAGGAGTAGAAAAATGATTGTTATTCCGGTAAAAGAAGGCGAAAACATTGAAAGGGCCTTAAAAAGATTTAAGCGCAAATTTGAAAAGACGGGAGTCGTAAAAGAACTACGTGACCGTCAGAAGTATACAAAACCTTCGGAAAGAAGAAGGGAAGAGTTAAAGAAAGCTGCTTATATAGAGAATTTGCAACGTCAGGAAGACTAAAATAGTAGTGGTTCCTGATATTAGTGCAGAAGATTAATGGAGTATCAGGAATCGTTTATCAACTATTTGAGGTATGAGAAGAGGACATCCCCTCATACCGTGGTGGCTTACAAAAAAGACCTCGATCAATTTGTGTGTTTTATCACCGAAATGGTCGGGGAATTTGATGTTAATAAGGTCGATTCAAAACTTGTCCGCACGTGGATAGTGAGCTTGATGGAGAAACAATTGTCACCCCGTTCGGTTAACAGAAAAGTTTCCACCGTTAAGGCTTTCTTTCGCTTCCTGATGAAAGAAAAAATAGTTGAAACCAATCCCGCAGTTAATCTCCCGCTGCCAAAGGTTAGAAAAAAATTACCCGGTTTTGTTGAAGAAGAAAGCCTGCATCATTTGCTTGACGATGGGTTTTTCCCGGGCGACTTCAGGGGCGTGCGCGATAAACTGATAGTAGCCCTGCTTTATGCAACTGGAATTCGACTGGCAGAATTAATGCAACTCAAAGGTTCCAGCTTTGATACGAAGAATTATCTTATAAAGGTGCTGGGAAAAAGACAAAAAGAAAGAATAATTCCCTACCCAAGAGAAATGAACAATTTGCTGTTCGAATACCTTGAAATAAGAAACAGGGAAATTGGTTATTTCCCGGATATTTTATTGGTTACTGAAAAAGGAAAGCCCGTTTACGAAAAACTAATTTACAGAGTGGTGAAAAAAAGTTTGGAATATGTGACATCATTTGAGCAAAAAAGCCCTCATGTTATACGTCATTCGTATGCAACGCACCTGTTAAACAAAGGTGCCGACCTGAATGCCGTTAAAGAACTTTTGGGGCATTCAAGTTTGGCTGCCACTCAGATTTATACGCATACTACATTTGAGAAATTGCATGATATTTACAAACAAGCCCATCCAAGGGGCTAAAAAAGTGTTACTATGGAAATAATTATTAATTCAGTACATTTTACAACTGATAAAAAGTTGGATGAGTTCGTTAATAAAAAAGTTGGAAAACTCGACACCTTCTTCGATGGTATTATTAACGCTGAGGTAACATTAAAAGTCCTTAAACCCGAAGCCGCCGGGAATAAAATTTCTGAGATAAAACTCTCAATCCCGGCCAATGGTTACTTATTTGCAAAGAAACAGGCAGATACATTTGAAGAAGCAACCGATTTGGCTGTTGATGCAATTCGGAAACAATTGACTAAATATAAAGAAAAACTTAAAAACCAATAATATTTAATTTTTTGGTTGTCGTTTTTTAGATTTTTAAAATAATATTTTTACATTTGCACACCCATTTTAGGGGCGTTCCAGAAACAGCTGAATTTAAAGTAGTTTGATGGTTTTGGCAATATTTCAGGTTGAAATATTTTAAAAAATCTGAACAAAAAATACATTGAGATTCAGTAAGACAAAATTTTGTCATTCTGTTTTTGTAAAATTTTGTACTTTTGCACCGCGTTTTTACCGGGATGCAATTTGCGGGAGTAGCTCAGTTGATAGAGCATTAGCCTTCCAAGCTAAGGGTCGCGGGTTTGAATCCCGTCTCCCGCTCAAAAATATGAGATTGAAGTTTTAAGTAGAGTACTTTTAACTTCTTTCTCTTTGTGTATTTAAGCCGGAGTAGCTCAGGGGTAGAGCGCATCCTTGGTAAGGATGAGGTCACGAGTTCAATTCTCGTCTTCGGCTCAATTAATTTAGATAATAATTAAAATTTTGGAGTTATGGCTAAAGAAACATTTAAAAGGGACAAAGATCATGTCAATATAGGGACTGTAGGTCACGTTGACCATGGTAAAACTACCCTTACTGCTGCTATTACAATGGTATTGGCCAAAAAAGGCCTTTCCGAAATCAAATCATTTGATTCAATTGATAATGCACCCGAAGAAAAAGAAAGGGGTATTACAATTAACACAGCTCACGTAGAGTATCAAACTGAAAAACGTCACTACGCTCACGTTGACTGTCCCGGTCACGCCGACTATGTGAAAAACATGGTAACTGGTGCTGCCCAGATGGACGGTGCAATTATAGTTGTGGCTGCTACCGACGGACCTATGCCGCAAACACGTGAGCATATCCTTTTGGCACGCCAGGTAAACGTACCGAAAGTAGTTGTTTTCATGAACAAAGTGGACATGGTTGACGACGAAGAACTGCTGGAACTTGTTGAAATGGAAATTCGTGAATTGCTCGAATTTTACGAATACGATGGAGACAATACTCCGGTTATTAAGGGCTCAGCACTTGGTGCACTCAACGGTGAAGCAGAATGGGAAGACAAAATTATGGAACTGATGGATGCAGTTGATAACTGGATTCCACTTCCTGAGCGTGAAATTGATAAACCGTTCCTGATGCCTGTTGAAGATGTATTCTCAATCACAGGCCGAGGAACAGTTGCCACAGGTCGTATCGAAACAGGAGTTGTTCACACAGGTGACGAACTTCAGTTGATTGGCCTTGGAGCAGAAGGACGCAAAACAGTATGTACTGGTGTTGAAATGTTCCGCAAAATTCTTGACGACGGACAGGCTGGTGACAATGTAGGTTTGTTGTTGCGTGGTGTTGATAAAAAAGAAATCAAACGTGGACAGATTTTGGCAAAACCTGGTTCAATCACTCCTCATACCAAATTCAAAGCTGAGGTGTATGTATTGAAAAAAGAAGAAGGTGGACGTCATACTCCATTCCATAACAAATACCGCCCACAGTTCTACCTGCGTACACTTGACGTAACCGGCGAAATTCACTTGCCCGAGGGGCGTGAAATGGTTATGCCTGGTGATAACGTTTCAATTGAGGTGGATCTGATTTACCCGGTAGCACTGAACATTGGTTTGCGTTTTGCAATCCGCGAAGGTGGCCGCACAGTTGGTGCTGGTCAGGTTACCGAAATATTGGAATAATCTGTTACAATCGCAGAGATAAAAAATAATAGTCCCGGGCAGTTATAGCCCGGGATTGTTCACGGAAGAAACTCATTCTGTTGGGAGTGAAAAATGTTGTAAGTTCGAGTCTTACCTTCCGTACAAAAGACGAAGAGTATAATATGAAACTAAAAATATACTTGCAAGAGGCCTACAATGAACTCATTCATAAAGTTACATGGCCTACTTGGAAAGAGCTGCAAAACAGCGCATTGGTTGTAATGGTTGCTTCCTTTATTATATCACTCTTGATATTCGTTATGGATCTGTCATTCAGAAACATAATGGATTTTATTTATGGATTATTTTATTAATAGAAACCTGTAGGTCAAAATGAGCGAGAATACAAAAAAATGGTATGTTCTTCGAGCTATTGGTGGTAAGGAGAAAAAAGTAAAAGAATATATCGATAACGAAATCGCTAATGGAGATCTGAAGGGTTTTGTTGAACAGGTTTTAATACCAACTGAAAAGGTTTATCAAATCCGGAATGGGAAAAAAGTCAGCAAAGAGCGAAACTTTTTCCCGGGATACGTTCTCATCGAAGCTTCGTTAGTGGGTGAAGTTACACACCTGCTTAGAAATATTCCCAATGTAATTGGATTTCTTGGTGACACCAAAGGTGGAGATCCGGTTCCTATGAGGCAAAACGAAGTGAACAGAATTCTCGGACGAGTTGATGAACTTGCCGAAACGGGTGAGGAGCTGAATATTCCTTTTGTTGTTGGAGAAACCGTAAAAGTTATCGACGGACCATTCAACGGCTTTAACGGAACCATTGAAGAAATCAATGAAGAGAAGAAAAAGCTGCAGGTAATGGTGAAGATTTTTGGACGTAAAACGCCTTTGGAACTTAGCTTTATGCAAGTGGAGAAGGAATAGTAACGCATTATTAATTTTATTATGGCGAAAGAAGTTGCTGGATTAATTAAATTACAGATTAAAGGTGGAGCGGCAAACCCGTCACCACCGGTGGGACCAGCATTAGGTGCCAAGGGAGTTAATATAATGCAGTTTTGTAAACAGTTTAATGGTCGTACACAAGACCAGGCCGGTAAATTACTTCCGGTAATTATCACTGTTTACAGCGATAAATCATTTGATTTCATTATAAAACAACCTCCCGTAGCTGTACAATTGCTCGAATCAGCAAAAATCAAAAAAGGTTCTCCGGAACCTCATGTCAACAAAGTAGCTGCCGTAACCTGGGAACAGGTTCGCGATGTAGCAGAAGGAAAAATGGCTGACTTGAATTGTTTTACTGTTGAATCGGCAATGAAAATGGTAGCTGGAACTGCCAGAAGTATGGGAATTACCGTAAAAGGTAAAGCCCCATTCAAAAATTAAATTAAATCTTTTTAAGATGGGCAGAATTACGAAGAATAAAAAAGCTTCTCTTGATAAACTCGACAGATCGAAAACTTACGCGATTGACGAAGCGTCTAAACTGGTAAAGGAAATTACATTTACCAAATTCGATGCTTCAGTTGATTTGGACATTCGGTTGGGAGTTGACCCAAGAAAAGCTAACCAGATGGTTAGAGGCGTAGTTTCGTTACCCCATGGAACTGGAAAAGAGATTAAAGTGCTGGCTTTGGTGACCCCCGATAAAGAGGAGGAAGCCAAACAAGCAGGTGCTGATTATGTTGGTTTAGATGATTATATCGATAAAATCAAAGAAGGCTGGACGGATGTTGACGTGGTAATTACCATGCCCCCGGTTATGGGGAAAGTTGGCCAGCTGGGACGTGTATTAGGCCCACGCGGTTTAATGCCTAACCCCAAAAGTGGTACAGTAACAATGGATATTGGTAAAGCTGTGTCAGAAGTTAAACAGGGAAAAATTGATTTTAAAGTCGATAAATTTGGTATTGTGCACACTACAATTGGTAAAGTTTCCTTTTCTCCGGAAAAGATTAAAGAAAACGCCATTGAGTTCATCAGTACCATTAACAAATTAAAACCAACAGCAGCAAAAGGTACTTATATCAGAAGTATTTTTCTCTCCAGTACTATGAGCCCTGGTATTAAAGTTGAACCCAAGTCAGTTGTGACTATAAAAGCGGAGTAAAAATGAAACGTACAGAAAAAGAAGTAATTATCAATGACCTGCAAGAGCAGATCAACACGTACAGCCATTTTTACTTAACTGACATTAGTGGTCTGAATGCTGAAGATACCAGTAATTTGAGGAGACTATGTTTTAAACAAGAAGTAAAACTGGTTGTTGCAAAAAACACACTACTTCGTAAAGCACTCGAAAATTCTGAGAAAAACGCAGAAGAGCTTTACGACGCGCTTAGTGGAAACACCACAGTAATGTTCACTGAAACCGGGAATGCTCCTGCAAAACTGATTAAAGATTTCAGAAAAAAGCACGACAAGCCACTGCTCAAAGCAGCATTTGTCGAGGAGTCAATTTATCTCGGCGAAAATCAACTCGACGCTCTCGTTTCTGTGAAGTCGAAAGACGAACTTATTGCCGATGTGGTTTCCTTATTACAGTCACCAATGAAAACAGTGCTTTCGCAACTGCAATCAGGTGGTGATACAATACACGGTGTTCTTGAAACACTGAAAGAAAAAGAATAGTTTTTTAGAAATAAATTTTATAAAGTAAATAAAAATGGCAGATTTAAAACAACTTGCAGAAGAGTTAGTAAACTTGACTGTTAAAGAGGTTAACGAATTAGCTGATATCCTTAAAGAGGAGTACGGAATTGAGCCAGCCGCAGCAGCAGTTGCAGTTGCAGGCCCGGCAGCAGGTGGTGGAGAAGGCGAAGCCGCTGAAGAACAAACCGAATTTGATGTTGTATTGAAAGCAGCTGGTCAGTCAAAATTAGCAGTAGTTAAGCTCGTGAAAGAATTAACTGGTCTTGGCCTCAAAGAAGCCAAAGCAGTTGTTGATGAAGCTCCAAAAGCAATTAAAGAAAAAGTTTCCAAAGATGAGGCAGAAGCCCTTAAGAGTCAGTTGGAAGAAGCAGGAGCCGAAGTTGAAGTTAAATAATTCGCAATCAGACCTTTTAAAAGAGGTTGTATGGTTTAGAATCTTGCGCAGCAGGATTCTAAACCTTTTTGTGTATTTATATTTTATATAATTAACCTGTATAAATACATGTCAGTAAATACAAAAAACGAGAGGATTAATTTTTCCTCAACGCAAACCAGGTTTGATTACCCTGACTTTTTAGAAGTACAAATTAAATCATTTAAGGATTTCTTCCAGTTAAACACCACGCCCGAAAAGCGGAAGGAGGAAGGATTGTCACGTGTATTCGAGGAAAATTTCCCGATTACTGATACACGTAATAATTTTGTACTCGAGTTTCTCGACTACCAGGTCGATCCGCCGCGATACTCTATTAACGAGTGTATTGAACGTGGTTTAACCTTCAGCGTGCCGGTAAAGGCAAAGCTGAAACTGTACTGTACCGACCCGGAACACGAAGATTTCGATACGGTAGTGCAGGATGTTTATCTGGGAACAGTGCCATACATGACCGAAAGAGGTACCTTTATTGTTAATGGTGCCGAAAGGGTTATTGTGTCGCAGTTGCACCGCTCACCGGGTGTATTCTTTGGTCAGAGTTTACACGCCAACGGTACAAAACTGTACTCGGCACGTATTATCCCGTTTAAAGGTTCGTGGATTGAGTTTGCAACCGACATTAACAGTGTCATGTTTGCATACATCGATCGTAAAAAGAAATTGCCTGTTACTACACTTTTACGTGCAATCGGCTACGAAAGCGATAAGGATATTCTTGAAATATTCAATCTTGCCGACGAAGTAAAAGTTTCGAAAACCGGTTTGAAAAAAGTTATTGGCCGCAAACTTGCTGCCCGCGTGCTTAAATCGTGGGTTGAAGACTTTGTGGACGAAGACACCGGCGAGGTAGTTTCAATTGAACGTAACGAGGTAATTATCGACCGGGAAACAATCCTTGAAGAAGATCATATTGAAGATATTCTCGAATCAGGTGTAAAAACAATCTTGCTTCATAAAGATGATCAGAGGCAACAGGATTATGCAATTATTTACAATACATTGCAAAAAGACCCCTGTAACTCTGAAAAAGAAGCGGTGCTTCACATCTACAGGCAGCTGCGAAACGCAGAACCGCCTGATGAAGCCACTGCCAGGGATGTCATTGATAAACTCTTTTTCTCCGATAAAAGATACGATCTCGGAGAAGTTGGCCGTTACCGGATTAATAAAAAATTAGGCCTCGAAGTGGAGGCTGAAAACCGGGTTTTGACCAAACAGGATATCATTGAAATTATCAGGTATCTGATTCAATTGGTGAATTCAAAAACCGATGTAGATGATATCGACCACCTGAGTAACCGCCGTGTGCGTACTGTGGGCGAACAAATGTACAACCAGTTTGGCATTGGGTTGGCACGCATGGCACGCACAATTCGTGAGCGAATGAATGTTCGCGATAACGAGGTTTTTACTCCAATTGATTTGATCAACTCAAAAACGCTTTCCTCGGTTATTAATTCATTTTTTGGGACCAACGCATTGTCTCAGTTTATGGATCAAACCAACCCGTTGGCAGAGATGACGCACAAGCGTCGTATGTCGGCACTTGGACCAGGCGGTTTGTCCCGCGAGAGGGCAGGTTTCGAGGTGCGCGATGTGCACTATACACACTACGGAAGACTGTGTCCGATTGAAACACCTGAAGGACCAAACATTGGTTTGATTTCTTCATTATGCGTGTTTGCAAAAATTACAGACCTTGGTTTTATTTCCACTCCCTACCGTAAAGTCGAAGACGGTAAAGTTGACCTTTCGGATGAAGGAGCTGTTTATTTAACAGCAGAAGAGGAAGAAGGCCGGATAATTGCACAGGCAAATGCGCCTATCGATGCAGATGGTTATTTCCTGAACCAGAAAGTAAAATCCAGACTCGACGGTGACTACCCATTAATTGACAAGGAAGAAGTTAACCTGATGGATGTTGGACCGAATCAGATTGCTTCGGTTGCAGCTTCGTTAATTACCTTCCTGGAGCACGATGATGCCAACCGTGCATTAATGGGATCGAACATGATGCGTCAGGCAGTACCGCTCCTGAGACCTGAATCTCCTATTGTGGGAACAGGGTTGGAAGGAAGGGCTGCAGCCGACTCACAGGTGCTTATAAAAGCCGAGTTCGACGGGGTGATTGAGTTTGTTGATGCCACACAGATTATTGTTCGTTACGATGTAACTGACGATGATCGTTTTGTTAGTTTCGACCCAGAGGTTGTAACTTACGAATTGCAGAAATATTCCAAAACAAACCAGGGAACTACTGTCGATTTAAAACCGATTGTAGAAAAAGGCGAAAGGATTACAAAAGGTCAGATTTTATCCGAAGGTTATGCCACTGAAAAAGGTGAACTGGCGCTGGGCCGTAACCTGATGGTGGCATTTATGCCCTGGCAGGGATACAACTTCGAGGATGCGATTGTAATTTCAGAACGCATTGTCCGCGAAGATGTTTTTACATCCGTTCATGTTGATGAGTACAGCCTTGAGGTTCGCGATACAAAACGAGGGTTGGAAGAATTTACTTCTGACATTCCGAACGTAAGCGAAGAAGCAACTAAAAACCTCGATGAAAACGGTCTTATTCGCGTGGGGGCAAATGTGAAACCGGGTGATATTCTCATCGGTAAAATTACTCCCAAAGGAGAATCGGATCCTTCACCCGAGGAAAAACTGTTGCGCGCAATTTTTGGCGATAAAGCCGGCGATGTGAAAGATGCATCACTTAAAGCTTCTCCTTCACTTTCAGGTGTTGTTATCGACAAAAAACTGTTCTCGAGAGTTGCAAAAGATAAAAAAGGCAAAACGGCTACCAAAGCACTTCTTGATCAGATTGACGAAAAATTTGACAACGAAATTGCCGCTTTGCGTGGCCGCCTCGAAGATAAATTATTTACACTCGTAAGCGGGAAAACTTCGCAGGGTGTTAAAGATTATTTCGGCACCGAGATAATTCCCAAAGGGGTTAAGTTTACCCTGAAACAGCTTCAGGAAATTGATTACCTGTCGGTTAATCCATCAAAATGGACAACTGACAAGCAGAAAAACGAATTGATTTTCAGGGTGATCAATAACTACATCATGAAGCACAAGGAAGCAGAAGCAATCGCACGCCGCGAAAGATATAATGTCACCATTGGTGATGAGCTTCCTGCAGGAATCATTCAGCTTGCCAAAATATTTATTGCCAAAAAACGCAAACTTCAAATTGGTGATAAAATGGCCGGACGCCACGGGAACAAAGGTATTGTATCACGCCTGGTGCGCCAGGAAGATATGCCATTCCTTGCGGATGGTACTCCTGTTGATATCGTACTCAACCCACTTGGTGTACCTTCAAGGATGAACCTCGGTCAGATTTATGAAACTGTTCTGGGATGGGCCGGAAAAGAATTGGGCGTTAAATTTGCAACCCCGGTTTTTGATGGTGCCACACTGGAAGAAATTACAGAATATACCGATAAAGCCAAAGTTCCCAGTTTCGGGAAAACAGTGCTTTATGATGGTGAATCCGGTGAGCCGTTCGACCAGCATGCTACAGTTGGTGTAATTTACATGATGAAACTGGGGCACATGGTGGAAGATAAAATGCATGCCCGTTCTATTGGTCCCTACTCACTTATTACCCAGCAACCTTTGGGTGGTAAAGCGCAGTTTGGTGGCCAGCGTTTTGGTGAAATGGAGGTATGGGCACTCGAAGCATTTGGTGCTTCTCATATTCTTCAGGAAATCCTTACCGTTAAGTCGGATGATGTTATGGGAAGGGCAAAAGCTTACGAAACAATTGTTAAAGGAGAACCGATGCCCCAACCTGGAATTCCTGAATCGCTCAACGTACTGTTGCACGAATTGAGAGGCCTGGGTCTCAGTATTAAGATGGAATAAAATTTCATCTTCATTTTATTGGTTCTGTTATAATGATTTTTAATTCAAATTATGGCATTCAGAAAAGATAACAAAGCAAAAGGTGGTTTCTCGAAAATTTCGATCAGTCTGGCTTCACCGGAAGAAATTCTGGAACGGTCATTCGGCGAAGTTTTGAAACCCGAAACAATAAATTACAGAACTTACAAACCCGAACGGGACGGCTTGTTTTGCGAGCGTATTTTTGGCCCTGTCAAAGATTACGAATGTCATTGCGGGAAATACAAACGTATCCGGTACAAAGGAATCGTTTGCGACCGCTGTGGTGTTGAAGTTACAGAGAAAAAAGTTCGTCGCGAACGCATGGGCCACATTGCACTGGTTGTGCCGGTGGCTCATATCTGGTACTTCCGTTCGTTACCGAATAAAATAGGCTATTTACTTGGCCTCCCAACCAAAAAGCTCGATTCAATTATTTATTACGAACGTTACGTGGTAATAAATGCGGGGGTAAAAGCAGAAGACGGCGTGAAACAGCTCGACTTTTTAACCGAAGAAGAGTACCTCGATATTGTGGATACCCTCCCGAAAGACAATCACATGCTCGACGATGAAGACCCGAATAAATTCATCGCCAAAATGGGAGCTGAGGCGCTTTACGAGATTTTGAGCAGAATCGATTTGGATGATTTGTCATTCACATTGAGGCACAAAGCCAATACCGAAACTTCTCAGCAACGTAAAAACGAAGCATTGAAACGTCTTCAGGTTGTTGAAGCATTCAGGGCAAGTAAAAACCTCAATCGCCCGGAATGGATGATTGTAAGAGTTGTTCCTGTTATTCCTCCCGATTTGAGGCCACTGGTTCCGCTCGATGGCGGGAGGTTTGCCACATCTGACTTGAATGACCTTTATCGCCGGGTAATTATACGTAATAACCGTTTGAAAAGGTTGATCGAGATTAAAGCACCCGAGGTAATCCTGAGAAACGAAAAACGAATGCTCCAGGAAGCTGTTGATTCGTTATTCGATAATTCAAGAAAATCGAATGCTGTAAAAACGGAAAATAACCGTGCCCTGAAATCACTCTCCGATAGTTTGAAAGGGAAACAAGGCCGCTTCCGCCAAAACCTGCTGGGTAAACGTGTTGACTATTCTGCACGTTCAGTAATTGTGGTGGGGCCAAAATTGAAAGTACACGAATGTGGGTTGCCAAAAGACATGGCCGCTGAGTTGTACAAGCCTTTCATTATCCGGAAATTAATTGAAAGAGGCATCGTGAAAACCGTTAAATCAGCTAAAAAAATAGTTGACCGGAAAGATCCCGTAGTTTGGGAAATTCTGGAAAATGTGTTGAAAGGTCATCCGGTAATGCTAAACCGTGCACCTACATTGCACCGGTTGTCAATCCAGGCATTCCAGCCTGTTTTGATTGAGGGTAAGGCAATTCAGTTGCACCCGCTGGTTTGTACCGGGTTTAATGCCGACTTCGACGGCGACCAAATGGCTGTTCACCTTCCATTGGGCAATGCTGCCATACTGGAAACACAGCTGCTGATGCTTGCTTCGCATAACCTGATGAACCCTGCAAACGGAGCACCTATTCAGGTTCCGTCGCAGGATATGGTTCTTGGTTTGTACTACATGACCAAACCACGTAAAGGTTCGAAAGGGGAAGGAATGACTTTTTATTCGCCTGAAGAGGTGATGATTGCTTATTCAGAAAGAGCTATCGACCTGCATGCTATCATCAAAGTGAAAGTGAAAGACATCGATGAAAACGGTGAGATTTTTAAACACATTATTGAAACTTCGGTAGGACGTGTTATTTTTAATGAATACGTTCCGATCAAAGCAGGATACATTAATCAGCTGCTTACCAAAAAGTCGTTGAGGACTATTATTGCCGATGTTTTCAAGAAATGCGGAAATGCTGAAACCGTAACTTTCCTCGATGCAATTAAGGACCTGGGATACAACATGGCTTACAGAGGTGGCTTGTCGTTTAACCTCGACGATGTTATTATTCCCGAAGATAAAGAAACAATTGTTGGCACTGGTTATCAGGAAGTTGAAGAAATTATCAGCAATTACAACATGGGATTTATTACCAACAACGAGCGCTATAACCAGGTAATTGATATCTGGACACATGCCAACTCGAAACTTACCAACTCGGTAATGAAAACCATTAGTACTGACAAACAGGGTTTCAACTCTATTTATATGATGCTCGACTCAGGTGCCCGTGGTTCGAAAGAACAGATCAGGCAGCTGTGCGGAATGAGGGGATTGATGGCCAAGCCACAAAAATCCGGCTCAACGGGTTCGCAAATTATTGAAAACCCGATTCTGGCAAACTTTAAAGAAGGGTTGTCCGTACTTGAATACTTTATTTCAACACACGGTGCCCGTAAAGGACTTGCTGATACCGCACTGAAAACTGCTGATGCCGGTTATCTTACCCGTCGTTTGGTTGATGTTTCGCAAGATGTAATTATTTCAGAAGAAGACTGCGGAACACTGCGCGGATTGGTTGCTACTGCCATTAAAAACAACGAAGAAGTTGTTGCATCGCTCTACGAACGTATTGTTGGAAGGACTTCTGTTCACGATATTTTCCATCCGTTGAATGGCGATTTAATTGTAAAATCGGGCGATACCATTACTGAAGAAGTAGCTGCTGCTATTGATGAATCGCCGATTGAGAGCGTGGAAATTCGTTCAGTACTTACCTGCGAATCAAAAGTAGGGGTTTGCTCGAAATGTTACGGAAGAAACCTGGCTACCGGCGACTTGGTTCAGAAGGGAGAATCTGTTGGTGTAATTGCTGCACAGTCAATTGGTGAGCCCGGAACACAGCTTACACTCCGTACGTTCCACGTTGGTGGTATTGCAGGTAACATTTCAGCACAATCTACTGTAGAAGCCCGTTACGACGGATATGCAGAAATTGAAGAGCTGCGGGCAGTAGAACAGAAATCTGAAGATGGCAAAACCCTTGATATTGTAGTGAGCCGTTTGGCCGAACTCAAAATTATTGATAAGAATACCAAAATTCCGTTGTCAACCCATACCATTCCCTACGGTTCAAAATTGTATGTGAAAAATGGCGAGGAGATAAGGAAAGGGAAACTTATTTGTGAGTGGGACCCGTTCAATGGTGTAATTATTACCGAATTTGATGGTAAAATTGAGTTTGAGAACTTAATCGATGGAATTACTTACCGCGAAGAATCGGACGAACAAACCGGTTACAGTGAAAAAGTAATTATCGAAACAAAAGATAAAACAAAGAACCCGACACTCAAAATTATGGACAAAGAGGGATCGATGATCCGCTCTTACAACTTACCTGTAGGTGGCCATATTGCTGTGTCGCAGGGACAAGCAGTGAATGCTGGTGAAGTTCTCGTGAAAATACCACGTGCTGCCGGTAAAGCAGGCGATATCACTGGTGGTCTGCCACGTGTAACCGAGCTTTTTGAAGCACGTAACCCATCCAACCCCGCCGTGGTTTCCGAAATCGACGGAGAGGTTTCACTGGGTAAAATCAAGCGTGGTAACCGCGAAATTATCATTACCTCAAAAGGCGGTGATGTCAAGAAATACCTCGTGCCGCTTTCAAAGCAGATACTGGTACAGGAAAACGACTACATCAGGGCTGGTACCAAGTTATCCGACGGTGCTACAACTCCTTCCGATATTCTCGGTATTAAAGGTCCAACTGCTGTTCAGGAATACATTCTTAACGAAGTTCAGGATGTGTACCGCATGCAGGGGGTAAAAATTAACGATAAGCATTTTGAAGTGATTATCCGCCAGATGATGCGGAAAGTAACCATCGAAGACCCGGGTGATACACGATTCCTTGAAAAACAGGTTGTTGACAAAAACGAATTTGTTTCGGAAAACGACTGGATATGGAATAAGAAGGTCATTGTGGAACCCGGTAATGCTGAAGGATTAAAAGCAGGTCAGATTATTTCGGCCCGCAGGCTCAGAGATGAAAATTCGCAACTCAGGAGAAAAGATAAAAAACTGGTTGAAGCAAGGGATGCCATCCCTGCAACATCAAGTCAGAATCTTCAGGGAATTACCAAAGCAGCGTTGCAAACGCGCAGCTGGTTATCGGCCGCATCGTTCCAGGAAACTACAAAAGTACTGAACGAAGCAGCTATT
Organism: Tangfeifania diversioriginum; assembly: GCF_900141875.1. Lineage (GTDB taxonomy): Bacteria > Bacteroidota > Bacteroidia > Bacteroidales > Prolixibacteraceae > Tangfeifania > Tangfeifania diversioriginum. Next base: position 35,147 of record NZ_FQZE01000005.1, read on the forward strand.
AACGGTAAAACCGATTATCTCGACGGGTTGAAAGAAAACGTGATTTGTGGCCACCTCATTCCGGCTGGAACCGGACTGAAAGAATACAAAAACCTGATTGTAGGCTCAAAAGAAGAATACGACAGGTTGGTGGATACAAGAAAAAATGATTAAGTACAATTATTATGGATGAGAAAAAACAAAAACAACAGCAATTGAATATTGAACTGAGTGAAGAAGTTGCACAGGGGATTTACTCTAACCTTGCAGTTATCACACACTCCAGTTCAGAATTTGTGGTTGACTTTGTACGGATAATGCCGGGCGTTCCCAAGGCAAATGTGAAATCGCGGGTAATACTTACCCCGGAGCATGCCAAGCGGTTGCTGCTGGCGCTGCAGGATAACGTTAAAAAGTTTGAAGCGCAGCACGGGCCTATAAAAAATATAAAGCCCGGATCCGACCCATCCATGCCGCCAATGAACTTTGGCGGGCCTACGGCACAGGCATAATTTTAAGAGAATAGTAAAAGAGGGAGTTCATTTTTTGAACTCCCTCTTTTGGTTAGTACAATCCATCAACGGAGAGGTATCTTTCTCCCACGTCATAACTAAATGTGAGTATTCGTGAACCTGCCGGCAATTCCTTAATTTTTTTTGCCACTGCAGCCAATGATGCCCCTGAGGAAATACCTACAAACAGGCCTTCCTCCCGGGCTGCTTTCCTGGAATATTCAAAAGCTTCTTCCTTTGATACTTCCACCGTGCCATCAAGCAGGTCTTTAATCAGTGTGTCAGGCATAAAACCGGGACCAATGCCCTGGATTTGATGCGGACCGGGATCTCCACCTCCAATCACCGGGCTGTCGGAGGGCTCAACAGCCAGTACTTTTAGCTTTGGGAACTCCTTTTTCAGCACTTCAGCCACCCCGCTGATATGGCCTCCTGTTCCTACGCCGGTAATCAAATAATCGATTCCTTCCGGGAAATCATCAATAATTTCTTTGGCTGTTTTTTTACGGTGAGCGTCGATGTTTGCCGGATTCGTAAATTGCGAAGGGATCCAGGAATCTTTGATTTCAGTGGCCAGTTCTTCAGCTTTGGCAATCGAACCTTTCATCCCTTTTTCTTTCGGGGTGAGTTTCAGTTCGGCTCCCAGCGCCATCAATACCTGGCGACGTTCTATTGTCATCGACTCAGGCATGGTAAGGATGAGACGGTAACCTTTCACTGCTGCCACCAGTGCCAGGCCAATTCCTGTGTTTCCCGATGTTGGCTCAATAATTACCGAACCGGGTTTTAACAGTCCCTTCTTTTCGGCATCTTCAATCATCGACAGGGCAATTCTGTCTTTTATGCTCCCGCCGGGATTGAACTTTTCAACTTTTACCCACACTTCAAAATCGGCAGGAAAAAGACGGGTCATTTTTACATGAGGCGTGTTGCCAATGGTTTCTAAAATGTTGTTTGCCTTCATAATTTTCTTTTTAAACGGTTAAAACAAAAAGGCCTTCCCATTTTCTGGGAAGGCCTTCGTTTATATAATTAATAATTGAATTTCAATTTATTATACAATCAACACCTTCCCGGTTTTTCGGAAACAGTAACAAATAATATTACACAAGGTGTTCATCATATTGCCGGCAATATATGTAATTTTTATTACTTCTAAATAAGAAGAGGCAAAAAAATTAGATTTTATTCCTGTTGCTCCTCTTCATTTTCCAGTTTCGCGCCGTATTTTTTCACGGCCCATTTAACTGCATAGTAGGAAATTACTATGATAACAGGCCAGCTCAGCATCCATAATATAGGTGTCGTGTACATATTTTTTAAATTTTCAATATTCAAATAGCAAAATACAATTAGATTCCAATAAACAATGTTCAAACTCCAAACATTCAGCCAATGTAATTTGGATTTTGACTTTTGGAATTTCTATTAATAAACATGCGATTCTTCTTTAATTTCCTGTTCTGTAATTTTTTCCCGGTTCATGGCGCGCCAAAAGTAGATAATGTAGGCCAGCACAAACGGAATCATTAGCGAAACGTAACTCATGGCCGTTAATGTAAATTTGCTTGACGACGCATTTTGTATTGTTAACGACGACTGCAAATCGTAAGCCGATGGGTAAAATGCGGTGTTGTTGAATCCGGCCATAATAAACAGGGCAAAAACAGTGAGCACAGTTCCCGAGCCGGCAAACCAAAAACCTTTGGTGCTGTGCTTAAACATAGTGGAGATGATTCCCCAGAGTACACCTGCGATCCCAACGAGTAAAATACCCGCAATTACCGGCATTTGAAGCAGGTTGTGCATGTATTTGTATTTTTCCATAAAAACCTCGCCCGTTTCCGGATTTACGGCAAACCCTTCTTTCAGCAGCAGCCATACCAGGAAGTACAGGAAGAAGATCAGGAATGTAGAGCCCGATAAAAAAAGTTGTTTTTGCGAACGGGCAACAATAAGATCATGGTCAACTGTGAAAATAAAATACAACAGGCCAAGTACCCGTGCCAAAAAGAACACCGACAATCCAAGTGCCACATTGTGAAATGTGAAAACGGCTTCCAAACCACGATAGGGAGTTTGCCAGATTACCTGGTTCATATCGTTCAGTGAAAACTGTGCGCCGTTAAAAAAGGTGCCCACCGCTGTTCCTATTAAGATGGTGCCCAGCAAACCGTTAATAACCAGGAATATTTCGTAGGTTTTTGCGCCCAGGAAATTGGCTGGTTTTTTACGGAATTCGTAAGCTACTGCCTGAATAATAAAAGCTGCAAGAATGAGCAGCCAAACCCAGTAGGCCCCGCCAAAACTGGTAGCATAAAACAGTGGAAAAGAAGCAAAGAAAGCGCCGCCAAATGTAACCAGCGTGGTAAAAGTAAATTCCCATTTCCGGCCCAGGGTGTTGAGTAAAATAGACTTTTCGTTTTCGTTTTTTCCTATTCGGTAAATCAATGTTTGTCCTCCCTGAACAAAAGTGAGGAAAACAAAAAGCGCACCCAGTACTGAAATGATTACCCACCAGTATTGTTGCAATGCTAAGTATGATAAATTTTCGAACATAATTTGTTTCCTCCTTTTTTAGTGTTTCGGACCAATTTTAATTTGACGGAACATGATTTTCAGCTCGGCAATAAGCAAAACTGTAAACAGGGCAGCAAACAGCCAGAAAGTTACCTGCACCGAGCCTGCACTAATCCGGGTTACACCGGCCATGGTTGGCATTAAATCCTGTACTACCCAGGGCTGGCGTCCAACTTCTGCAACAATCCATCCGGCCTGGCTGGCAAGGTATGCCAGCGGAATGGCAATGACAGCGAGCCGCAAAAACCACCGTTTTTCAGTTAATTGTCCTTTTATGAGGTAAAACAGCGACAATGCAAACAGCAGTACAAACATAAATCCGAGGCCAACCATCAGGTGAAAACTGTAGAAAGTGAGTGGTACATTGGGTATTAAATCGTTCACATCTTCAAAATAGCCATATCCGAAATATTTAAAGTAATTCTTCTGGAAGTCGTCGCTGGTGAGTTCAGCTTTTAGTGAATTGGCCAGTTCTTCGTTCTTCGCTTTTTTAGCCTCTTTAAACTCTGACAGTTTTGCAATGGCCACTTTCCCGCGTTCAATTTTTTCATTTGCGGGCATGTAACCGTACTTTTCGTTGCCGTCGATTAAATCATGAACCCCGGGAACAAAGGCGTTCCAGTCGAGAAAAGCCATGTAAGAAAGAAAATTCGGGATTTCAATTTTCATGGAGAAATCCTTCAGGTTTTCATTGTCCGGGTCGGTTTCGGTCGATGAAAACAACCCTACTGCCACCAGCCCGGCTCCTTCGGAACCATTGTACAATCCCTCGATTGCCGCAAATTTCATGGGTTGGTCGTTGGCAATGGTGCGGGTGGAGTTGTCGCCGGTAAGTACCAGGTAAACCGACGAAATGAGGCCGAAAACCGCTGCAATAAGAATACTCTTTTTTGCCAGAACAATTTCGCGCTTTTTAAGAATAAACCATGCCGAAACGCCAATCACAAAAATTGAAGCCAACACAAACCCCGATGATGTGGCGTGCAGCCATTTATCAACTGCAACCTGCGAGAACAGGATATCCCAGAAACTTTCCATTTCGTTACGGGCCGTTTCAGGGTTGAAAACCATGCCTACCGGTTTTTGCATCCAGCCGTTGGCAACCAGTATCCACAAGGCCGACATGTTGGCCCCGATGGCGGTTAACCAGGTGGCCAGCAGGTGCGTTTTTTTGCTCACTTTGTTCCAGCCAAAAAACATAATGGCGATGAAAGTGGATTCCATGAAAAAGGCAAAAATGCCTTCGATAGCCAGCGGCGCACCAAAAATGTCGCCCACAAACCAGGAGTAATTCGACCAGTTGGTGCCAAATTCAAACTCAAGAATAATACCGGTGGCCACCCCAATGGCGAAGTTAATGCCGAACAGGGTCATCCAGAATTTGGTTATTCGTTTCCACTCCTCATTGCCTGTTTTTACATACAGCGTTTCCATAAACGCGATAATAAAAGTTATACCCAGGGTGAGCGGCACAAATAACCAGTGGTACATGGCCGTGAGTGCAAATTGTGCCCTCGACCAGTTTACTAATGATAAATCTGCAATTTCAACCATTTCAATTATTTTGGTTTTGTTAATATTTCGAGTACATAGTCACTTCTTTCCTGGTCCGTTTTAAAATTTGTGTTCAGAAAATCAGGGAAAAAGAAAATTTTCAGAATGGCAAACATGATAAACAGTTTGATTAAGATGATTATCCAAACCTGCCTGCCCCAGTTGCTCATATTTTTAAACCCGCTTAAATAGAATCTCCAGACACGCAGCAAAATATTCTCATTTTTATTGTCCATCCGTACTAAATAACTTTTTGAATTTATATTTTCAGCAGTTGATGGTAGTTCGATATTTAAAAGTTTGAAATTAAATAAAATATTGAAAACTGAAAACAGTACTTTCATTAATCACTAAATTAGTTGTCAGTATCAAACCAGAAATATGTTTTACAGCAATATTGGCAATTTTGATATTCAGATAGCGGATATAACTCTCATATGACGCTTCTTTCCAAGATATTTAAAGTTATATATTCTACCTGTTCTGGCTTGAAAAATATTTGGTCACAAGTTTCATAATTAATCATTTGTTCGTTAAATTTGTTGTTGAAATGAAATTAAGTTTGTTTAAATCTAAAGCTAATTGAAATGGACAACAATAAAACACAAACCGATGTTTTGGTAATTGGAAGCAGTGCGGCAGGTTTGGTTGCGGCACTAACCGGAAAAAGAGTTTATCCGGATAAAAAATTTACGGTCACAACACAAAATCCCAAAACACTCATCCCGTGCGGAATTCCTTATATTTTTGGGTCGGTGGGAAGTTCTGATAATGATATTCTTCCGGCCGATAAAATGTTTGAGGCCAATGATATAGAAATGGTCGTGGATATAGCCGAGGAGATTAACTTGAAAGAAAAAAATGTGCGGTTTAAATCGGGAAGCGTAATTGCTTACGATAAACTGGTTATTGGCACCGGCTCTACTCCAATACACCCTGGCTGGTTGAAAGGTGCAGACCTGGAAAATGTTTTCAAGGTTCCCAAAAATAAAACTTACCTCGATGAAATGCACACGAAACTGACGGATGCCAAAAATATTGTAACCATTGGAGCCGGATTTATTGGTATCGAAATTTCAGATGAACTCCGAAAAGCCGGTAAAAATGTTACGATGGTAGAAAAATTGCCAAACATTTTGGGCATGGCTTTCGATAAAGATATTTCGGAAAGAGCTGAAAGTTTACTCACTGAAAGGGGAGTGAAAATTTTAACCGGAACACTTGTCTCGGAGATAACAGGAAATGGAAAAGCCGATGGTGTACTGCTCGATGATGGGCAAAAGATTGAAGCTGATGCAGTGATTTTGGCAATGGGCTACCAGCCCAACTCCAAACTGGCCGGAGAAGCTGGTCTTCCTGTTAGTAACAAAGGTTTTATAAAAGTTGATGATTACATGCGCACGGAAGATTCCAGCGTTTTTGCCGTGGGCGATTGTGCTGAAAAACGTGACTTTTTTACCCGCAAACCTTCGCCGGTAATGCTGGCATCAACAGCATGTGCCGAGGCTCGTATTGCCGGAATGAACCTGTTTAAACTGTCGGCTATTAAAACGTTTATCGGCACCATTTCAATTTTCTCTACTGCCATTGGCGAAACAGGATTTGGCGTTGCTGGAATTACCGAGACCCAGGCAGCAGCAGAGAATTTCGATTTTATAACAGGCACTTTCGAAGGCATCGACCGGCATCCCGGTGCTTTGGAAGATACGCATAAACAGTTTGTAAAACTTGTGGTTGGAAAGGAAGCCGGGGTAATTTTAGGCGGCGAAGTGTATGGCGGCCTTTCGGCGGGTGAATTAACCAATACACTGGGAATCATCGTTCAGAATAAAATGACGCTGAATTCACTGCTTACTGCTCAATTTGGCACACATCCGTTGCTTACAGCCTCACCTGCAGGATATCCGCTGGTGAAAGCAGCCGAAAATGCCGCATCAAAAATTATGTTTACAGCAAGAAAATAATAAATTTTTCATCTACCTGAGTATGTTAAAAATGAAACCGGTAACACGTCAAAAAGTTAATATTGTAATAGACATTTTAATGTTTGTGGTGATGGCAGCATTGGCTGTTATCGGTTTTCTTATTCGTTACACATTAATTTCAGGTGAAGCGCGGTGGGAAAAATTCGGCAGTAATATTGAAATGACCCTGTTTGGCTTAGACCGTCATCAATGGGGTTTCATCCACCTTGTATTGGGGGTAATGTTAGCAGTGCTTCTTGTATTGCATATTGTGTTTCACTGGAAGCAAATAATTTGCCTTTTCAGACGGTTAACTCCCCTGCGACCTCAAAGGTATGCATTGGTTTCGGCTATAACAGTTGTGAGCTTGCTGATTCTCATTTCTCCTTTCTTCCTGAAGGTTGAATTGGGCGAATCTATCCGCGGACAAGGCGAAAGGGGTGGCCGGAATGTTTCCCGGACTTCTGGTGCGTATTTACCTTCCGAATCCGAAGACAGAACACCGCTTTCATCAGAAGTATTAAATGAATTGCCACAAACACAAGCAATACACCAAAACCAAAATCGAAGACATGGAGAGGCTCGAATGCTCGAAATAAAAGGCTACCACACAATTGGCACACTTGCCAAAAATTATAATGTTTCAGCAGCCAAATTAAAGAACACCTTAAATATTCCGTCAGATGTTTCATCAAATGAGCGTTTGGGCCGTATCCGCAGGATTTATGGATTTTCTATGCGTGAGGTTGAAGAATGTATTCTGGCATTGCAACACTCAACGGGTGACCAGACTCAGCATAACAACAGTCAATAAAGCCCAAACGATTTTTTCTGTTGGCTGGAAATTCGAATACAACTTCCTGTTTGTTTTGGCTATGAACAGTAAAGCTGGTTTTTCAGTACCCGGAAGTAGTGCTTCCCGGAGTTGAAGTAAAAATAAAAAACCGCTGCAACATTCTATAAAAATTACATCTCCCTTAAACTTTCATTCTATAAAATGGTTTATTGTGAAACACATCTTATTTGCCTGAACTTTTCATGAATTATTCGGGTTACAATATTTGAGTTAGAATTTGAATGAGTTTGGTTATTTTTTGAAAGGGGTATGTTTTTTATGAGAGATATTTTTTTGAAGAAGATTAATCGCACCGGGGCGCTCTTCACATTTTTGTTAATTCCTTTTTTTATTTTTGGGCAGGCAGCTGTAAATCCGGCTGTAAACTCCGAAGACGTTGAAATTGGGGTAGTTGAGCACCTCGATGAATTTTTGCCCGACAGCATTTCGTTAATTAATGAAAATGGTGAGCAGGTTTGGTTGTCCGATGTAATTGATAAGCCCACTGTAATCAACTTCGTTTATTATCGTTGTCCCGGAATTTGCAGCCCGCTAATGGAAGCAGTAGCCGGGGTAATGAATAAATCGGAACTGGTGGCCGGTGAAGATTACCAGGTATTAACCATCAGTTTTGATCCGGTGGAGACGATTGATTTGGGCATCCGAAAGAAAAATAATTACCTCGGGTTAATGTCGGATGAGAAAGCTGCTGAAGCTGAAAAAGGCTGGCTTTTTTATGTGAGCGACAGCGCAAGTATTAAGCGTGCTACCGAAGCAACAGGTTTCAGGTACCGGAAAACCGGCAACGATTACTTGCACGCGGCATCACTTACGGTAGTCAGTCCCAAAGGAAAAATCACCCGCTACCTGAACGGGATGCAATTTTTGCCGTTTGAATGGAAAATGGCTATTGTGGAAGCGTCAAAAGGGCAGTCGGGACCTACAATGAATAAAGTTTTACGGTTTTGTTTTACCTACGATCCTGCCGGTCAGTCTTATGTGTTGAACTTTACAAAGGTTGGCGGAGCGGTAATAATGTTTTTCGCAGTGGTATTATTACTATATTTGGTATTGAAACCGAAGAAAAAAGCTAAATATTTAAACTAAACTGAATATGCAATCTACAAATGCTGTAAATCAGGCAAACTATTTGGAATACCGCGGGCGGTTCAAAGGTTTGTTCGGATGGATTTTTTCAACCGACCACAAGCGTATCGGATTACTTTACCTCTACTCAATGGCTGTTATGTTTTCGGTAGGGGTGTTGCTGGGGTTAGCCATGAAACTTGAACTGCTGGCCCCCGGCAAAACCATTATGGATGCCCAGGATTACAATGCCACATTCACGGTTCACGGTGTTATTATGATTTTTATGGTAGTGGTTCCGGGGCTACCGGCTGTGTTCGGGAACTTCCTGCTGCCCATAATGATTGGTGCCAAAGACGTGGCCTTTCCAAAACTTAACCTGCTCTCGTGGTGGTTTTATGTGGCAGGTGTATTTTTGGTTTTGGCTGCTTTGCTGTTTGGCCCCGGAACTCCGGATACCGGCTGGACGTTTTATGCACCCTACAGTTTTAAAACCGGAACTAATATGCTGCCGGCTATTTTCGGGGCTTTCATTCTCGGTTTTTCTTCCATATTGACGGGACTGAATTTTTTGGTTACCATCCACCGGATGCGTTGCCCGGGGTTGAAGTGGAGTAAACTTTCTTTGTTTGTATGGACGCTTTACGGAACGGCCTGGATTCAGCTGCTTGCCACTCCGGTTGTTGGTATTACGCTAGTTTTGGTTGCGCTCGAACGCCTTTTCGGAGTTGGAATATTCGATCCGGCACTTGGCGGCGACCCGATTCTTTACCAGCACCTGTTCTGGATTTATTCCCATCCGGCTGTTTATATAATGATTCTTCCGGCCATGGGAGCTATTTCCGAAATTATACCCACATTTTCGCAGAAGCATATTTTTGGATACAAAGCAATTATTGCTTCAACTATGGCTATTGCTTTTGTGGGTTACCTTGTTTGGGGGCATCACATGTTTACCGCCGGAATGAGCGGAACAGCCCAATACTATTTTTCATTGCTTACTTTTCTGGTTGCAATACCCAGTGCAATAAAAGTATTCAACTGGATTTCTACCATGTATAAAGGGTCGATAAATATTCAAACTCCTTTTTACTGGGCGATTTCTTTTATTTTTGTATTTATGATTGGCGGGTTAAGCGGACTCGTTTTGGGGGCGCTCGCTGCCAATATTTATGTGCACGATACAGCTTTTGTGGTGGGCCACTTTCACTACATTGTTTTTGGCGGTACTGGCTTTGCCTTTTTTGCCGCCATCCATTATTGGTTTCCGAAAATATTTGGCCGCATGTACGACAAAGCCTGGGCCAATATCGGCTGGATAGTTTTTACTATTGGCTTTTTAACACTCTATTCACCCATGTTTTATTTGGGTATGATGGGCATGCCAAGACGTTATTACGATTACCTGGAAGAATTTCATGGCGGAAATATTTTAAGTACTTTCGGATCATGGATACTTGCAACGGGTTTTATCATTATTATAGTAAATCTTGTGCGATCTGCGCGAAGGGGTGAAAAAGCGGAAATGAATCCCTGGAAAGGAAAGACCCTGGAGTGGACTGTTCCTTCGCCGCCGCCGGTTGAAAATTTTGATGAAATTCCGGAAATAGCTGAAGATGACGGACCGTACAACTATTAAAAACTGAATCAATAATGGAAAAGGTTACACACGCACCTCACGACCATTACGATGCAGAAGCATCAAAAATAGGAATGTGGCTGTTTATTTTTACCGAGCTTTTGCTTTTTGGCATTCTCTTCGTCATTTATTCCGTTTACCGCTACCTGAACCACGATGCGTTCCATTTGGCAGCCGCGGAGCTCGACACGTTTACAGGTGCTGTTAATACACTCATTTTGCTTGTTAGCAGTATGACTATTGCCATGTCGGTAACTGCACTTCAGAAAAATAATAAACCGCTGACGCTGTTGCTCAACGGAATTACTTTTGTTATCGGTGTGGTTTTCCTGGTGAATAAATACTTTGAGTGGGGGGCTAAATTTGACCACGGTATTTTTCCGGGCTCTGCTACCCTGGCCGAAACATTGAGCCAGGGTGAGATTTTATTTTTTGGCCTCTATTTTATTATGACCGGGCTGCATGCACTGCACATTATTATCGGCCTTGTTTTTATTGCCGTGGTAATGTGGAAAGTAGCCAGAGGAAAGGTTCATGCCGGGAGATCAGCTCTGCTCGAAAACTCCGGGCTCTACTGGCACCTGGTCGATATTATCTGGATTTTCCTTTTTCCGTTGTTTTATCTAATTGTTTAAACCTATTTTTTATGTCAGACGAAAAAACCCATATTGTGCCCTACCGCGTTTATGCTTTCGTACTTGTAGCATTGGTGGTTTTAACTTTTTTATCAATTGCCATAACCGGTTACGACCTGGGTAAATATACTGTTGCAGGTGCATTGATTTTTGCAGTAGTGAAATCTTTTTTAGTGCTCACCTATTTTATGCACCTCAAGTACGATAAGCCATACATTAAAATAATGGTAGGTTTTGTCTTTGCAATTCTTGTAGTAACCATAGTTGTCACATTTTTAGATTATTTATACCGATAAAACCATGTACAGTTCTGAAATTACACAGGCGTCTAATTTTGTGAAGGGTGTCGATCTTACTTTTCTGGTAATACTGGGAATTTCATTTTTCTTTCTGATTTCCCTTACTGTTTTAATGATAGTTTTTATTTACAAGTACAACCGCAAGAGGCATCCGGTTGCAAAACAAATTGAAGGAAGTACAAAATTGGAAATAATATGGACCGTAATCCCCCTTCTTTTAACCTTGCTGATGTTTTATTTCGGCTGGGCGGGCTACAAGCCCATGACAAAAGTGCCTGACGATGCCATGGAAGTTACCGTTTACGGGCGAATGTGGAACTTTTCTTTTGAGTACGAAAACGGTAAACGTACCGATACACTTTTCCTACCCAAAGACAAGCCGGTGAAACTGAACCTTGTGGCAATGGACGTGTTGCACAGCCTTTATATTCCGGCTTTCAGGGTAAAACAGGACATGGTTCCCGGGAAAGAAAATAATTTTATGTGGTTTGAACCGCAAAAAGAAGGTACTTATGAATTGTTTTGTGCTGAATATTGCGGGCTGCAACACTCCTATATGTATTCTTATGTGAATGTGATGGAAGACACTGCTTTCCAGTCGTGGATTGCCGATACCACACAGGTATTGGCTGAAAATATCGATTCGCCCACAGCCACCGGTAAGCGGATAATGCAAAATATTGGCTGCTTTGCCTGCCATTCACTGGATGGTTCCCGTTTGGTAGGTCCCTCTTTTAAAGGAATATGGGGAGAAGAAATTACCGTGGTGACAGACGGCGAAGAACGGCAGGTAGTTGTTGATGAGGAATATGTCCGCCGTTCGATTTACGAACCCAATGCCGATGTGGTTGACGGGTTCAACAAAGGACTGATGCTTTCCTACGAAGGCCAGCTTTCCGAAGAAGATGTCAACAATATTATTGAATACCTCAAAACAGTGAATTGAACATTTTGAAACACTTCCTGAAAATTATTGTTGAACTGGGCAAAGTGCGAATCGCTTTGCCCGTTGCTTTGTCTGCACTTGCGGGTTTTGTTTTGTACAAGGGCGAAATAAACAGTCAGGCCTTGCTGATGGCTTTGGGCGTATTTTTAATGGCCTGCGCCTCGGGAACATTAAATCACTGGCAGGAACGAAAAACCGACGCTAAAATGCCCCGCACACAGTTGAGGCCACTTCCTTCGGGCAGAATTACTTCACTGCAGGGATTTATGGTAGCTTTGGGTTATGCAGCTGCCGGTTCATTCATTTTACTATTTTCGAATCCATTAACTGCCCTGGTTTTGAGCTGGGCCACCCTGGCATCCTACAACCTTATTTATACCCCGCTCAAAAAGGTAACTGCTTTTGCAGTAATTCCGGGTTCGCTGGTGGGGGCGCTTCCGCCACTCATTGGCTGGACGGCTGCCGGTGGGCAGATTTTTTCAGAAACGATACTCATTGTCGCCACTTTCTTTTTTATCGGTCAGATTCCACATTTCTGGCTGCTTTTAATGCTTTTTGGCGACCAGTATAAACTGGCAGGTCTTCCCAGCCTGACCGATATCTTTTCTGAAGTGCAGCTAAAACGTGTTACTTATGCCTGGGTGCTTACCACAATTGCATCAGCTTTCTTGGTTCTTTTCTTTGTTTTTACCAGTCGCATTTTGTTATTTATTTTACTTGCCTATGTGCTGTTTCTGATGATTTCACTCAGCCGCTCGGTTATATTCAGGGAGAATTTTAAGGTGCTTCAGGCATTCTACCAGCTCAACTTTCTTTACCTTTTTATGATGCTGTTTTTAATTGCAGAAGGTTTGTTGCGCTGACGCAAAATACACACCAATAAATTTTATTAAGCCTTTTGGGTATTTATCAATTCGAACAATACGCCTTCACGCAGTGCATAATCGGTTTGAATGATTCGCCTGATTCCAATGGCTGAAATAAGTTTCCGGATAAGTATCATGGCGGGAACAATCAAGTCGATTCGCACATTGTCCATCCCCTTCATTTTCAGGCGTTCTTCGCGGGTCGATGCTATTAAGCTGTCATACACCCGATTGAAATCAGGAAGTGAAATTTCCTGCCGTATCCGCTGTTTTTCGCCGGGGTTTACTTTATCGATGAGGTCGGCAATGGTGTCAAAAGCACCGGCACAGCCAATTAACCATTGCACGCTGCGTTTTTTGCAGTTTTCAATTGCAGCTGCGTGCCGGGAGGTAAAGTAATTTTCAAGTGTTTTAATTTCTTCTGATTTTAATGGATTTGAGAGCGAAAACTGGTTGATTACCCGCGCCATGCCGGTTGGTTGGCTGTCTTTCCAGATGAGCTGGTTTTTCTCGGCCATAATCATTTCGTTGCTTCCACCCCCGATATCGAGCACAACAGTTGGGGCATTTATTTTTTCAAATGCCAGCAATACACCTTCAAAAATTAGCTGCGCCTCATTTTCGCCTGTAACAATTTTGGTCACCCAGCCGGTTTGAGAACTGATATTTTCAAGCAGTTCAATTTTATTTTTTGCATCGCGGATGCCCGAAGTGGCCACAAATCGCACCTTTTCGGCATGTAATTCTGAAATTATTTTTTTGAAAACCCTGAGGCACTCCAGTACCCGGTTGGTTGCTTCACTGCTGATTTCATTTTGTTGAATTTTGCCGTCGCCCAGCTGAACCAGTTGCTTGCTCTGGTGAAGAATGGTGAATGCACGATTTTTAATTTCTGCCACCAGCAGGTTACAAGTGTTGGTTCCCAAATCGATTACAGCAACTCGCATATAGTAAATTTATGAAATTGGATGCATATTTTAAAATTCTGATTCAATTTCCTACGTATTAAAATGAAATTTGGGGATTTAAAAAATCAGGGCAAATGATGTAGTACTCCAAAATCGAATGGTGACCATACAGCTGTTTTAATTCCGGTTTTTTTCAAAGCATTATTAGCCCAAACGTTGCAGGTAAAAAAAATCGTAAACTTTCCGTTGGCTTCATAAAAATCATCCTGGCATGTGTAACCCGGGAAATCGAGTTTCTGTAATTCACCGGTTGCATTTTTTTTAAAGGAGGAATCGATGTAGTTGTTTAAAGCGTGGAGTTGCCCGTCGCAGATTTCCACTTCCTTCCAGTTGTTAAACGAGCGGCCCAGTGAGGTAACATGCATGGCCGTTTCCGTTTTCAGGAACAGTGCCCTGAATGCAACCGGAAAAGTCAGATCCGACCACTCGGGGGTTTTTATATAAAATTCCTTGTCGCCCCAGCCAAACGCAACAAACCGGGTGCCTGCAGCTAACTGTAACTGTGAACGCAAATCAGGGTCAACATTTTCAACGGGCAAAATGATGTCGAGGTGAACGCCGTTGGTTGAAACAAAAATTTTATGCTCGGGGCGGCAGTTTTTTTCTGACGGGTGCGTGGGCAGAACCGAAAGCAGCAGGGCTGCGGCAAAGTAAAGCACTGGTAAACCAATCAGCAAAGCCAATCCATTTTTCAATGGCTTGACCCATTTTTTGATATTTCTGCTATTCCACACCATGTTTTAAAGATAAAAAGAATGGAGTAGAACCTTCAACCGATTAGTTCCGTTTTCTTTTACGTAAATTAATTATTTCCCCTGTGGAAGGCTGGTCGCCAAAATCCATCCGATTGCGGCGATAAAGTGGTTTCAGCCTGATGCCATACCTTTGTGAAATAAAGTGCATGGTTTCGCCTGCCGAAACCGTGTGGGTGAGCTGGTCTTTTGATGTTCTCCGGTCTTTTCGTTCAATGTAAACCACCTCGCGTGGTTGCGGGCGGTAACCTTCGGCGGAGTCGTTAAATTTGTAAAGCTGCCAGGGTTTCATGTCCAGTTCCTGGGCAATAATTTCGTAGGTATCGCCTTTTTTTGCAATTACGGCTTCCAGCCCGTTTATTTCAACTATTTCGTGCGCCTGAAAAGGATTAATGGTAACACCGGAGTTCATTCCTTCGTTGAGTGGCCTGTTTTCGTTGTAGGCCAAAAGCGGGCTGAAACTCTCTTTGTAATCGAGGCGGTACAGTTTGTTGTCTTCAATAATTTTAATCAGGCGTTTGTCATAGTCGCGCGCCGTGGCGTAGCCGGCCTGTTTAAGGCCTTTGGCCCAGCCCACATAATCGTCGGGTGCCAGCTGAAAAAGAAAGGCATAGCGTGGGTTCGACATCAAAAAGTTGGAGTGGTCGATGTACGAATCTTCCACCGATTTGTATTTCCGGAAACATTCGTTTTTTGCATCGTCGTCGTAGTAAACTTTCCCGCCTTTCCAGTTTCGCTTGCATTTGATGCCAAAATGGTTGTTCGATTTTCGCGAAAGTTCGCTGTTTCCGTTTCCCGATTCCAGCACAGCCTGGGCCATTTTTATACTTGCCGGTATTCCGCTTCGGCCCATTTCTTCAATGGCAAGCAGTTGGTATTTAGTTATATACTGCTGGCGGGTTGATTGCGGACGGGCAATTAACCCGGTAAAGAAAATGAATATGATTAGAAGAATATATTTCATCCTTTGTTGATTTCTTATTTTGCGTTAAAAATAATTTCTTCTGTTGCTTTTTTTATGATAATTGCATTTTTTTATGAACAGTTCAACGTGAATTTCGTTTGTCGCTTCTTTTCAACAATTTTACATGCGTTCATTTTTTTGAAAAATTGTACATTTGAGCAAAATCACTGGTATGGAAACGAAAGAATTACGGATTTTCGTATATGAATATAAATCGGTGGACGAATTGCCTGCCGAAGATCAAAAATTAGTGAAGATTGCCCGCGAAGCTGCCAAAAATGCCTACGCACCTTATTCAACCTTTTATGTAGGGGCTGCGTTACTTTTGGAAAACGATGAAATTTTCAGCGGAAATAACCAGGAAAACGCGGCTTATCCGGCAGGACTTTGTGCTGAGCGGGTGACCCTTTTTTATGCCAATGCCACCTATCCTGATGTGGCCGTGAAAACACTGGCCGTAACCGCCATTAATGGGGCAAATATTGTTGACGGGCCGGTAAAGCCCTGCGGCTCCTGTCGCCAGGCACTGGCAGAAGCCGAGTTTCGTTTTGGTAAACCCATACGAATCATTCTCGACGGAAAGAAAAAAATCCATGTTTTGGCGGGAGTTGAAGATTTGCTGCCATTTGCGTTTAAACCGGAATCACTGGACTGAATTTGTTTTCCCTGAATAGTTTTAATAATTCGTTCCATACCGGGTCATCCGGGGGGTCGGCAACAATGGTAACCTGCGTTTTCTTCACCGGGTGGATAAATTCAAGTTTGCGGGCATGCAGGTGGATGCCTTTATTTTTATTGGAACGCGGGAAGCCATATTTCAAATCGCCTTTAATGCGCATATTAAGCGTGCCCAGCTGAACACGTATTTGATGATGCCTTCCGGTCAGTAATTCTACTTCGAGCAAATGGTAGCGTTGCAAACTTGCCACATGGCGGTAATTTAACTTTGCAAGCTTGGCTCCCGGGATTGGTTTGGGGTAAGCAAAACTTTTGTTTTTGGTGGTGTTTTTTTTGAGGTAATGTTCCAGCGTATCGGCAAATTTGGGCGGGCGTTTATTCACAACGGCCCAATAGGTTTTTTTTATCTGGCCACGCTCTTTAAACAATTTGTTCAGCCGTTCGAGTGCTTTGCCGGTTTTGGCCAGAACCATTACTCCGCTGGTAGGTCGATCGAGCCGGTGTGGCAGTCCCACAAAAACATTCCCGGGCTTGTTGTACTTTTTTTTCAGATATTCCTTCATGTCGTCCACCAGGGTACGCTCATTTGTGATATCCGATTGCACCAACTCACCACAGGCTTTGTTTATCGCAATAATATGATTGTCTTCGTAAAGTACTTCCACTTTAAACCCCGAATTTTAAACTTCCTCAATACTGCTCTTTCTCACTCGGGAAATCTTGCGATTTCACATCTTTTATGTATGAACCCACAGCTCCTTTTATTTCGGCTGCCAGGTTGTGGTAACGGCGTAAAAACCGGGGCGAAAATTGTTGGGTAATGCCAAGCATGTCGTGAATAACGAGTACCTGACCGTCCACCTGGTTGCCGGCGCCAATTCCAATAACAGGAATTTTTAGCTTTTCAGCCACTTTCCCGCCCAGTTTCGCCGGGATTTTTTCCAGCACAACCGAGAAACATCCCGCCTCTTCCAGCAGTTTGGCATCGTTGATCAGTTTTTCAGCTTCTTCTTCCTCTTTTGCACGTACTGTGTAGGTCCCGAATTTATGGATAGATTGCGGCATCAAACCTAAATGTCCCATCACCGGAATTCCGGCCGATATTATCCGGTTTACCGATTCGATAACTTCCGAACCGCCCTCGAGTTTTACAGCGTCGGCAGCCGTTTCTTTCATTATGCGGATGGCCGAAATTAAAGCTTCGCGCGAATTACCCTGGTACGTTCCAAATGGTAAATCCACAACCACCAGTGCGCGATTAACGGCTCTTACTACCGATGCCCCGTGATAAATCATTTGGTCGAGGGTGATGGGCAGCGTGGTTTCATGGCCAGCCATTACATTGGAAGCCGAATCGCCTACCAGAACCACATCGAGGCCCGCTTCATCAACGAGGCTGGCCATACTGAAATCGTAAGCAGTGAGCATGGCAATTTTTTCACCCCTCAGTTTCATTTCCGATAACCGGTGAGTGGTCACTTTTTTTATTTCGTTGTGTACCGACATTTTTATTGATATTTAATTTCTATACAAAAGTAACCAAAGGTTTTTACCTCCGCAACAGCAGCGGTTTCCGAAATGAAAAATCATATATGCTTAACTTTTATTAACCGGTCTGATATTCGGGGTTTAATGAAGTTTAGTTACTTTGTAATGTTAACGAAATGTTCAGGAAATGAAAAGAATCGGATTTTCAGGAATGCTACTTATAATTGTGCTGATTTTTAGCCATTCGCACAGCTACGCTTCAGATGAAATTTTAACTGACAGCTTGTCGTATTTCAACTATTTTAAAAAGGAACTGAACACCGGGGTTGTTTACAGTTTACAACAAGAACGCGAACAAATTCGTACTGAAAATACAAACGATTTTGAAGAAATAACAGAAAATTATCTGCGGTTCCGGTGGGCCAACCGCAACTGGAATTTAGCGTTGTTTAAACAGGAGGTATGGGATTACAATTTTGAAATTGGCCCGTTTTACGGGAATGGTACAATGCTCGACAGTTCGGCAACCCGAATAATTGATGCGGAACAAAAAATGACGGGAGTACGCGCAAAAGCAGCAGCCCGTTACAGCAGCCGTTTTTATTACGATCTTAAAAATTACACCATTGTTAAAGTGGATGCTTGGGGAAGCTACGGCTTGCTGCGCAGAGATGCCACCGGCACGCATACCGATTCTGTTGGGCTGGAATCTTCTTACTCCCAAAAATCGGATCTTTCGAAACTGAGGTATGGTTTTGAGGCAAAAGCAGGCTGGGGACGCGGAAGGTTAAATCCAATGAATCATTTCATGATTGCACAATATCTTCTTGAAAAAAATTATGAAAGAAGGAACTTTTCTGACCGGGAGGTTGTGCTGCTGGCCCGCGAAATTGGCCGGATAAAACATGCAAGAGACGCCAGAACGGGGCACGACCCCGAAACGGAAGCCGGGCAGTTAACCGCTTTTATGAACCGGGAGTTGATGCTGGAATCCCCCGGAGCTGTTTTATCCGACTGGGGAATGGGTGAATTTTTACCCCGTTTTGAAGGAACCCGGATGGAACTGGGACCGTTTTTCAATTATTTCAATCGCGAGCCCGATTTTATTTACGGTGGGTACCTTAAGTTTGAAGATGCCAAATATTGTAGTTTAAAATGGAACCGAAACCTGAGTGCTTCACTGAGCTACAACAGATATAAACAGCGCGACTGGATTTTACTGGAAACAGAACTGGGCTGGAGTTTTTATCCCAACCTGAAATCCAGTTTCGATTTTGGACTGAAATATATCCCGGGTGTAATTGTGAATGACATGGACGATTTTGGCGCTGTCCGCCACAATTTCATTCCTTACGTGAATTACTACTCGCAGCTAAATTCCAATTACCGGATGGATTTGGCTTTTTCGTGGCGGATTGCTGAAAACGATACATTTGTGTTGCCCGGGCCGGAAGTTTCGGTTTCGTTTTATAGAAGCAGGTATTAACTTTGAGTTTTCATAATCACTGTTTCCGCAAAACTTTTCAAATCATCGAGGTTATTTTCCACGATGTTAACAACGATATCCAGATTTATGGAACCATAATCATGCACAGCAAGATTGCGAAACCCTGCCATTGCCTGCATTTTGCTGCTTAACTCCGGTGTTATTATTTTGTTCTTTTCAAGTTTAGTAAATGTATCCCTGTTGCTTTGGGGAAGTCCTAATTTATTAAGCTTAATTATTCTATTCCCTATGTCAATGGCGGTCTGGCAAGCCCTTTCAATATTTAAAATCACGGAATCCTGCCGGGTGAAATTTTCTCTGAAATCATCCTGGTATTCTTCCTTTATTCTTTTTATGCACCGGTTAATTGTGGCTTGTTTATTTATCAGAATTTCGTCCAAATTTTTCTTTGTATTCATTTAGAATATCCTTCCTTGTTTCATTCAAATCAGCATACATTGAATACGTAGTAACTTCAAAATTGTCACATTCATACTCATTTTCAGTGTAAATGCGCTCTCCGTTCTCAACAACTTCGGCGCGCAACACAACCGATGCATCTTTTAAATCAACCAGGTCGATGTCGATATCGAGCAGAGAAGCTAACTCTTCCTGAATTTTCCACTTCTCAACGGTTGAAATTTTTTCCCATGTCAAAAACGCAATGTCAATGTCACTGTCAGGTGTTAGCCTGTTTTCAGCAAAACTTCCGAAAATGTATATCCCCAGCAACCCAGGAATTGCTTTTTTCAAAAAATTGGTAATCTTCCTTTCGGTTTGTTTTTTATTCACTTCAATCTGTTTTCAGTAAAAATAGTAAGAAACATCGATTTACACCCGCAGGAATATTTTTTTCTTGTACATGTAATAAAGCACCAGCCAGATAATTAAAAGGCTGCCGGGCAAAATTACCAGGTGGCTGTTATCACCCAGTGGTTGGGCCAGCCAGCCGAAAAAGAATTCCGAAATACGTTGTACGTTTATAATTCGGGTAAACAGGTACACAAAAATTGAATTCATCCCGATTACTCTGAAGTAGAAGAATATTTTGTGAATTCCCCAGTGGTCAACAATTAGGTAAAACAGTGCCATTAGCAGGAAGCTGATGCCACCTGTGAGCAGATTGAATGTGGAAGTCCAGCAACTTTTTATGATGGGGTAGAATGTGGAAAGCCCCAGCGCCAGAATAATTGAACCTGCTCCCCACACTGCCAGGTAGCCGATTTTTTGCCAGTCGGTTGAATCTTTTTTGCGCAGGATATTTCCTGCAATGGTTCCCATCAGTGTAATTCCGGTGGCCGAGAGGCTGCATAAAATTCCTTCGGGATCGAAAGTTCCGCCATACATTCTTCCGGGCAGGAGCAAACTGTCAATATATCCGTTAATGCAACCTTCGGGTGTGAGTACACCAGCTCCAAATCCGGGGACTGGAATTAACAGCTGAATAATTCCAAATCCGGTCAGGATGCTGACGAGCCAGATTATGCGGCTCCGAAACGATTTAAAATAGATGACGATGAGCGCGGCAAAAAAGTAGCCTATGCCAATTTGCCCGAGCACACTGGCAATGCGGCCGTCGCTGAAACCGCTGCGGAACGTGCCGTTATATAAAATTCCCAGCAGGATAAGAATAACCAATCTTTTTAAAGCCTTCAGAAAAAGTTTTCGTTTCGGGAAATTCTTTTCCAGTTTCGATTTTACCGAAAAGGGGATGGCCACTCCCGCAATAAACATAAACAACGGGAATATCAGATCGTAGAATTTGAAACCTTCCCACTCAACGTGGTGCATCTGGTTTTCGAGCCATCCGGCACCTGAAAGTTGAGCAATGGCAATGGCCAGTGCCCCGCCGCCGGTAATCCAGAACATATCGAAACCACGCAATACATCGAGCGAGTAAAGGCGTTTTTGGGGTTCGGTCCGCAATGATTTAGTCGTCATTTTTATTCGGTTTAAATTGAGCCCCAAAATTAATAATCTTTTTCCGAAAGATAAGAAATTTAACAAGTGGCTCGTAATCTTGGATTTAGCATTTGTTAAGTATTTTTGATGATTGTTATTGGTTAGTTGGAATGAAGTTTGTTTTATAAAAGAAAACCAAAAAATCAAAATCATGAAACGGTTTATTTTCCTTACATTTTTATTCGTTGCTGTTATTTTTTCTTCAAAAGCCCAGTTCGAAAATATCGATTTGTCGGAATATAAATTACCTGAAATTGAGCGGCATCAATTGGATTTTAATTTTAAAAACAATGCAGATTTTACTACTGATTCTTATCAGGATGATCGCAAGTTTTATTTTTTTGATTTGAATAACGAATTGAATGCAGATTATTCATATTTTTTGAATACCGATAAATTTCAAGTGGAAAGATGGATGAACCTAACTTCAGATCTTCAGTTGGACTGGGGAAAAACGAAAAATTTGAAATTTGATAAGGACGACAGATATTACCATTCGTTAAGAGTTGGTTGTATTAGACGTGTTTATCCTCGTCATAATAAATGGTTCTTATCCTTGTCTCCGGAAATTAATGTTAACAGGTTTGTTTATTACAACAAGAACTTATCAAATTATGATGAAAGTTTGAGTGACAAAACGTATTCACAGGATTTGTATTTTGCTCCGAAGCTTGAATTTGGTGGAGGTTATGGTAGAATTGAACAGGTTGGGGATTTAAGAAGAGCGATTTATATTCTGGAAGACTTGGGAAAAAATGACAGATTGGAAAAAATCCCCGGTGAAAATGTGATTTACCAACTGGCAGATAAAGTTGCAGAACTTCGAAATCAGCGCTTTTTTGATTCCCGTTTGCGAAGAATTTTTGAGATAAAAAGCCTCGACTCAACACTTACACAATTGGGGCTGGTTGATAAGACGGATGCAACTTATTTCACCTCTTTATACGACATGTGGAGTTATGGAAACGAGATGAGATATTCAGGGACACGTATTCAGTTTGACCTGTTAGGAAGGATCGATTATCATTTCAGTAAAACCAGGACGGAAGATTATGATTTTCAACTTGAAAAGACAGTCACATCTGATAAAAATGATTTCAAAGATAAAGCAGTTGGTGGATCTGTTACGGTTGATTCTTATAAACCTATAAGGTTAAAATGGCAACGCCATTTTTCTTCAAAGTTATATTTTAATCACTTTTTTATTGATGATACAGATAATAGATTATTGAATGATTATAATACTTTAGCTGCCACAATTTCTTATGGGTATGATTGGTTTTTAAATACACGTACTCATGCATCATTTGGGGTAGTTGGCCGTTATTATAGATATGATTATAATGAAGGAGATGAGTATAATAAAGACCATAACAGAGTCTTTGGTTCTTTTAATGGAGCCTTGCACTATTATTTTTCTCCACGGTTAAAAGCTTCGGTAAACTCGGTTTTGACCCTTAATTGGAATGATAATCCTGATATTTCTACTAATAAACAAACCTTTCTTTCCAATCAACTAATAATAAACTATGCTATCTTTTGATATTACTTTTGTTTAGTTAGCTGTTTCCTGCCTTTTTGTCACCGGATTTGACAAGCTGAAATCCGATTTCAGGCCATTTTGTGTCAGATTTTCGTTAAAACCATCATCTTTTCAGGTGGCACAATGATTGAATAGTATGCATCGAAATTTTAGAAATAATTCATTAAAAAAATATACTAATGGGAAAAATAATTGGAATAGACTTAGGAACTACCAACTCATGCGTATCGGTAATGGAAGGTAATGAGCCTGTTGT
Organism: Tangfeifania diversioriginum; assembly: GCF_900141875.1. Classification (GTDB taxonomy): domain Bacteria; phylum Bacteroidota; class Bacteroidia; order Bacteroidales; family Prolixibacteraceae; genus Tangfeifania; species Tangfeifania diversioriginum. The sequence continues at coordinate 58,139 of NZ_FQZE01000005.1, forward strand.
AATCCCCAACAGCGAAGGAAAACGAACAACTCCTTCAATTGTGGCTTTTATTGAAAATGGGGAACGCAAAATTGGCGACCCCGCCAAACGTCAGGCTATTACCAATCCCGAGAAGACCGTTTCTTCAATCAAACGCTTCATGGGAGAAACCTACGACAGAGTATCAAAAGAGGTAAGCAGGGTTCCGTACAAAGTAATTAAGGGAGATAATAATACGCCAAGGGTTCAGATTGATGACCGTAACTATTCACCGCAGGAAATTTCGGCAATGGTGCTTCAGAAAATGAAGAAAACTGCCGAAGATTACCTGGGACAGGAAGTGAGTGAAGCCGTAATTACTGTGCCTGCCTATTTTAGCGACTCACAACGTCAGGCAACAAAAGAAGCAGGCGAAATTTCCGGCCTCACAGTTAAACGTATTATCAACGAACCAACTGCCGCATCACTTGCTTACGGTTTGGATAAGCAAGACAAAGACATGAAAATTGCCGTTTTCGACCTTGGTGGAGGTACTTTCGATATTTCCATCCTTGAGTTGGGCGACGGCGTTTTCGAAGTAAAATCGACCGACGGTGACACGCACCTTGGGGGCGACGATTTTGACCAGGTGATTATTGACTGGCTGGCCGAAGAGTTTAAAAAAGACGAAGGCGTTGACCTAAAACGCGACGCAATGGCACTGCAGCGTTTGAAAGAAGCTGCCGAAAAAGCCAAAATCGAGCTGTCGAGCTCAACATCTACCGAAATTAACCTGCCCTACATTATGCCGGTTGACGGTGTGCCAAAACACCTGGTGAAAACGTTATCACGCTCTAAATTCGAACAACTTTCTGATACGTTGGTGAATGCCACCATCGAACCATGCCGCAAGGCACTGAAAGGTGCTGGAATTTCTGCCAGCGAAATTGATGAGGTTATCCTGGTAGGTGGTTCAACCCGTATCCCGGCCGTACAGGAAAAAGTAAAAAGTTTCTTCGGCAAAAATCCATCGAAAGGAGTAAATCCTGACGAAGTGGTTGCCGTTGGTGCAGCTATTCAGGGCGGTGTTTTAACCGGTGAAGTAAAAGATGTACTGCTGCTGGATGTTACCCCGCTTTCACTGGGTATTGAAACCATGGGCGGTGTAATGACCAAATTAATTGAGGCCAATACCACCATTCCAACCAAAAAATCGGAAACATTTACTACTGCCGCTGATAACCAGCCTTCAGTTGAAATTCACGTGTTGCAGGGCGAGCGCCCAATGGCATCGGGGAATAAAACCATCGGACGGTTCCACCTCGATGGAATTCCGCCAGCCCCGCGTGGAGTACCACAAGTTGAAGTGTCGTTCGATATCGATGCCAACGGTATTTTGCATGTTCACGCTAAAGACAAGGCAACAGGAAAATCGCAGTCAATTCGTATCGAAGCTTCTTCCGGCTTGTCGGAAGACGAAATTAAGCGGATGAAAGAAGAAGCTGAAGCCAATGCCGAAGCCGATAAACAGGCCAAAGAAAAAGTGGATAAAATGAACCAGGCCGACAGTTTGATTTTCCAGACTGAAAAACAGCTGAAAGATTACGGCGACAAAATTCCGGCTGATAAGAAAAAGCCAATTGAAGATGCATTGGCCAAACTGAAAGAAGCGCATAAAAACCAGGATATAGCAGCTATTGATTCATCAATGGAAGAACTGAACAAAGTATTCTCTGCTGCTTCTCAGGAAATGTACAATGCGCAGCAAGCCGAGGGTGGCCAGCAGGCAGGTCCGCAGGGCGGACAGGCAGGACCACAGGGTGGTCAGCAGCAAGGCGGCCAGCAAGGTGGCGGCAATGATAAAGACGACGGTGAAGTAACCGACGTTGATTTTGAAGAAGTGAAATAAGAAGCAGATATAACCTGAGGAAATCTACCCCGGGTAATTGCAAGATTAAATGAAGCCCTGCCAGTTTTGGCGGGGCTTTTTTTTTGGGTTGAGCTGGTGACTCTCAGTCACCTGCTCAATAGAAAAAGCAGAGGCACTCCAATTTATTCACCAGCTGACCCGAAGTCAGCAGGTGAAAATGAGGCCGGTTGAGCTGATCATTACAGTTGACCTGCTCAATAAAATTAAAGCTTTTTTATATCCTGATGTTCGTATCCACAATCCAGTTGGTGGGCTGTTTTTTCATGCGCTGCGGAATGTTTTTTAAAATCGAATCCTGCAGCACTTTTATCCGTCGCTCACCCGCATAATTTTTCAGGGTAACCACACTGATTTCGCGGGTCGGCTGATCTTCTGAAAACGCTTTGATTAAATCTTCCTGCTCTGCCGAAACATTAATGGTGGCCAGTTCCGGAATAAAAGTGATACCGCCCTTATTTTCCACAATCCGGCGCAGCGATTCTATTGAGTTGCTGCGGTAAACCAGATTTTGATTGGCCTGCTCCTGGTAGTTGATTTTGCAAATGGAGTTCACCTGGTTTTGGAAGCAGTTTCCTTCTTCAAGGTACCAGATTTCTTCCTCATTCAAATCGGCTATTTTGAGTTCATTTGTGTGGCAAAGCGGGTGATTGGGTGAAATGTAGGCATAAAACCGTTCGTAAAAAAGCGGTTTGAAATCGATTCCGATAGCACTTAACGGAGTGGAAAGAATGCCGCAATCGAGATTGCCCATTTTTAATTCATGAATAATTTCTTCTGTTTTAAGTTCGCTGATTTCAACCTGTAGCTGCGGGTAGTTTTTATTCAAATCGTTAATGAACATCGGAACAAGATAAGGCGCCAAAGTGGGAATAATTCCAATTTTCAAATTGCCAGAGATTTGTTCCCCCATGTCGGTAGTTACTTTGTTCAGCTCCTGAAATTTCAGTAAAATGTCCACCGTTTTCTGGTAAAACACCTCACCTTCAGATGTTAACTCAAGCGGGCGTTTCCGGCGGTCGAGCAGCCGGAATCCAATTTCCTTTTCCAGCTTTGCGATTTGCAAACTTAATGCGGGTTGTGTGATTTGTAGTTTTTTTGCTGCAACAGAAAAACTGCCAAATTGAACCAATGTTTTTAAATATTCCAGCTGATTAATATTAAGCATAAGTAAACTTTATAGTTATATAAAGATAGAAAATATAATTAATAGTATCTTTGAAGTATTGAATAACAAAACAAAAAAATCAATAATTATGAGTACAAAAAATCAAAAATTAGTTGACGAATTAAACGGCCTGCTGGCTGATTATCAAATTTTTTATCAGAATTTAAGAGGATTGCACTGGAATGTAAAAGGGGCCCAGTTTTTTTCACTGCACGAAAAGTACGAAGAGCTGTACAACGAAACAGCCGATGTTGTGGACGAAATTGCTGAACGTATTTTAATGGTTGAAGGACAGCCATTGCACACGTTTGCCGACTATGTGAAAGTTTCCGATTTGAAAGAAGCCGGAACCGTTACAGATGGTAGCGAAGGCGTAAAGATTGTTCTCGACAACAGCCAGGCATTGCTGAAAAAATTGTACGAAGTACTTGAAACCGCCGACGGCGATGAAGGAACTTCAGCTTTGCTCGGTGATTTAATCGGAGCCACCGAAAAACGCATCTGGATGCTGAAATCGTGGCTCGGCTAATGACAAATAATAAGAAGAGTGAATGGCCTCGCAGTTTGCTGCGGGGCTTTTTTTATTCTCCAAAATTGAGCAGGTGACTGAGAGTCACCAGCTCAATAAAAAAAAGCATAACCCAAAAATTATTTACCGCCTTGCCCCTGAAAAATCTCATCAAATGCCTGATTCCCAACAATTATTTTTATTTTTAACTACTGAAACCAAAAGCCGGCTCTTGCAAATTGGATATACACATACATGTATTTTTAGGACAATAAGAGGAAGAAGTATGAAGGTGATTGCACTAAAAAAAAGGTTTTCGGTAGCAAATGAGTGCAATTCTCTTACCTTCAAGCTCCATTCAAACATTTAATTTATGAATAAACGACTTTTTGCAATTGGAGATATTCACGGATGTTTTGATTCATTAAAGGAGTTGGTTGAAAACAAAATACAACTTCAAAAAAGTGACAACCTCATTCTGCTCGGTGACTACATTGACAGAGGAGATAAAAGCAAAGAGGTTATTGATTTTATAATGGAATTACAAAAAAAGGGGTTCAATATTATTCCACTTATGGGCAATCATGAAGCCATGCTACTCGATGCTTTAGAAGCCGAGAAAGATATCTCAAAATGGATTCAAAACGGTGGAGATAAAACATTGAAAAGTTTTGAAATCAATTCTTTGAAAGATGTTGAATCCAAATACATTGATTTTTTTAAAGGTTTGAGGTGCTATTTCGCATTTGAAAATTTTCTTTTTGTGCATGCGGGTTTTAATGACAATGTACTTAATCCTTTTACAGATTATTATTCAATGCTATGGAAATGTAAAGAATCCTACGCAAATCCTTTGTTAGCAAATAAGACTATTATTCATGGTCATAATCTTATAAGTATTTCAAAATGTGAAGATAGAGTTCTCTCTAAACTTGATGTAATTAATATTGATACTGGCTGTGTATATAATGATAAAGAAGGTTTTGGAAGACTAACTGCATATGATTGTAATAATCAAAGAATACTTTTTGTTTGAATTGATATTATAGATATATTTGCGATTCGCGAATCGCGAATTAATGATATTGATTATGAAGAAGCATAATGGAATGCGTCCACAAGATATTGTAGTTCTGTTGAAGATTATTTCAATAAGTGATGGTAAGTGGCGAAATATTGATATTGCAAATGCTATTGGAATTAGTCCTTCCGAAGTTTCTGAAGCGTTAAACAGATGTAAGATTGCAAAACTAATTGATAGTAAAAAAAGAAAAGTTAATATCAATTCTTTTACCGAGTTTTTGGTTTACGGATTAAAATATGTTTTCCCTACTGAACCCGGAGCTATTGTAAAAGGAACTCCAACTGCTCATTCTGCATCGCCAATAAAAGAACATATTTCATCAGATGCTGATGTTTATGTATGGGCTAATGCAAAAGGGACTCACAGAGGTCAAGCCATTGAACCATTGTATAAAACGCTTCCCCAGATAGTTCAGGAGGATAAATTATTCTACGAGCTATTAACCATTCTTGATACCATTCGGGTTGGTCGCGTTAGGGAAATACAAATTGCAATCGAAGAATTAAACAAACGCTTAAAAAATGCCTGGTAATAATATTCTAATGCTGCAAACTGTAGCCAGCGGTTTGGGAGAATTGAGAGACGAAATGGTTTTTGTCGGTGGTGCAGTTGCTGAACTTTATGCCGATAATCCGGCAGCTTCGGAAATCAGACCGACTATTGATGTAGATTGTGTAATTGAGATTAGTTCAAGGCTTCAATTTGCACGAATGGAAGAAAATCTTAGAGCCAGAGGATTTACAAACGATACATCAGAAGGAGCACCGATATGCAGATGGATTTATAAAGACATTAAAGTAGATGTGATGCCAACAGATTCAAGTGTTCTTGGATTCAGTAACCGGTGGTACGAGGAAGGAATTGAAATTAAAATATCAAAAATACTTCCCGATGGAACTGAGGTATTTGTATTTCCACCGGAATATTATTTAGCTGCAAAATTTGAAGCGCACAAAGGTCGAGGTGGAAATGATTTACGCCAGAGTCACGATTTTGAGGATATCATTTATATGCTGGATAATTGTTCAGAACTACTCGAAAGTATAACCAATGCAAATGAGAGTGTAAAAACATATTTAAATGAAGAATGTGCCAATCTGTTGAAAAATGATGGATTAACAGAAGGTATAGAAAGTGCTTTGCCTTATGGTTCAGAAGAGGAAGCTACAGAAATTATAATGGAACTAATCCAAAACATTGCAGATGAGAACCACTTAGGTTAAAAACAAAAATCTCATTAAATGCCTGATTCCCAACAATTATTTTTATTTTTAACTACTGAAACCAAAAGCCGGCTCTTGCAAATTGGATAAACACATAGTTGTTCCTTTTTGATAGCAACCGGCAGAATAACAGGGAATTACTGTTTTGAAGGATAATAAGATATATGTTGCATTGCAACGTGCACGTACGTTAGCCACCATGTTGAAATATATAGGACAGCTCTTGATATAATTTTATTAAGCAACCAATTGAAGTTATTCTTCATCTCAATGATAGAATCTAAAAATAAAGACTATGAAGACAAAATTAACATTTCTCATCTCTATTGTAATGATTATTTCTTGTTCAAAGAAAGATGATTTGACCAGTGAGAAAATAATAAATTTTTCAGTTCAACAGGAAATTAAAATTAAAAACGGAGATATACTAAAAATAAATCTGGGAAACTTCGGAGACGAGGAAGGTGCATGGATTTTTGAAGAACCTCAAAATGCAAAGGTGAGTAAAATATTACGAGAACTATCTAGTAGTTCAATTTTCTATCAATATTCTCCTTTAGATAATTTTACAGGTAAGGACACAGTTGGACTGATACTTAATCGAGGTTCTGATGGAGCAAGTTTGGGAATCAATGACACTACTCGGATTTGTATTATTACCGAATAAAAAATGATAAAACACGGTGGTCAACATTGTGCAAATTTCAGGGCTGCGCCTGGTTTTGTGCGGTCGGCAGGTTCATGCCCGATTTCCCGTATCCTCCGGACAGGAAATCGCACGCAACCCGCCCCGACAACATGTACGAACCGGTTGGCATTCATTTTAAAGCAACCTATTTTAAATGAGATGCATCATCATAAAAAAGATTACCATGAAAAATTTATTTTACTGTTGCATCATACTTTTGATTATTAGTTCCTGCAAAAAGGATATCCTTATTACGGATATTGACTATTCGGATTATCTAAGTAATAATTCTATTACATCAGAAATAATTTTCTATCCTGCTGAAAACTATGAAAATTATAATACGATTGCTATACCTGAATTGAATCTACATTTTATGACAACAGATACCTATTGGGGAGGTGTTCTTTTTTATTCAAAATTCATTGAGAAAAATGAATTAATAATAAGGTTTGACAGTATTCAAACAACAATGACAGCATCATTGGAGCCAAGGTCAGCAACAGCCTATGTTAGCTTGCCTGAAAATATCAATAAAATTTCATTAATTAATGGACATTTTGTGGATAAATATGATGTTTCTATTTCCAAAGAAAAAGTTGAGATTGATTCAATAGTAAAAAATTTTACCGATGTTATAAATGACAAAATATTCAGATATCCTGAGAATACATTTGATTTTACTTGTTGGACTGATTCAACCGACGAAAACTTATGTATTGATTTTTTAAATGTTCTTAAAAATGAGATATCACTGGTTGAATATGAGTTTATTGGTGAAGGTAAAATCCCCTTTCCGTATTATACAAGTAATGAACCAAATCATTTTACAGCCATATTAAAATATGAAGACGAATCTGATTATGAAAAAGCAGGTGAATTACTTAGAGCATATACTTTAGAACGTATTCCACAAAATCAAGGGAAAGGTATTTCCCTATGGGGATGGAATAATAAAAATTTTCATAGTTACACTTTTTATTAAAAAACTATGCCACACAGTACATATTGCAGGACGGGGTTTGGTGGTACGCCAATTGCCCTCGAGTGCTCGGGGTCGCATCGCAGTTCCGTGTCAGGCAGCTGCCGGACAGGAACGCCCGCCTGACCGGACGGGCAGGCTCTCCGGAATCCGCCCCGACCACATGTGCCAACCGTTGAATGCAAGGCTAAAAAGACAGCGGTACACTAATAAATGGATTATAAATTTGAAAAAACGGATTGAAAATATTGTCTCACTGATTGAAGGTTGGTGCAAGAAAAAATTAGTTTTTGCCCGCCCGCTCCTGTCCACCAATTGGCGGAACAAAGTCAGAGAAGCCCTAGTACATTGCACACAACTTTTACAGTATTTTCGGGATTTGCAAATCGCACAGGCAGCCTTACAATTCGAAATTTGCAAAAGAGTGCTGCTTTCTTCCTTAAACTCAAGTTGTTTTTCTATATTTATTGTTTTTAAAAGATTATGAGAAAATATCCATTACACTATATGAACGAATATGATTTTGAGCAACTTACAATATCAATTTGCTCAAAAATACTAGGTGAAGGAGTAAAGCCCTTTGCTAAAGGTAGTGATGGAGGGAGAGATGGAAGTTTTAAAGGTAAAGCAACCAGTTTTCCAAGTGAACAACAACCTTGGGATGGTAAGTTTGTTATTGAAGCAAAACACACTAGCAAAGAAAATGCTAGTTGTTCAGATTATGAGTTTAAGAAAAGACTCAAAAACGAAGTTGTTCCTGCGATAAAGAGAAATCTTGAAAACAACAAAGTTGACTATTACCTTTTATTTACAAATAGGAAACTGACAGGTAAGCAAGATGAGAAAATTGAAGACTATATAGATGAAGAAACTGGAGTTAGAAATATAATAATTGGAGATGAGCATATTCAACAGTTTTTGAGGTCTTATCCTGATATTGTAAGGTCTGAAAATTTAAATCTATTGCTTCGTCCATTACAATTCGATGAAGAGGACTTGAAAGATATTGTAATTAAAGTTCATGAAAATATTCCAGGCAAAGAAGAATTAGAAAAAAATTACAAGGAAATTAAATATTTGAACTTAGATAAGAAAAATGAACTGAATGATTTAGGTGAAGAATATTTTAATAATGTGTTAAAAAACAGTTTTCATTACTTTGAATCAATAAAGACTTTCTTGAGTGATACAATTAACGAAGAATACAAAGAGCTATATTACGATACTGCAGATGAGATTAATGCAAAAATTAATTTGAATAGAGAGGACTATGCTTGTTTCGAATCTTTACTGGAAGATTTTTTCGATTATGTGGTGACAAATAACAAAGATTTAAAAGGGAAAAAACGACTTGTTCGTGTATTTTTGCATTATATGTATTGTAACTGTGACATAGGAAAAAAAGAATAATGCTAGCACCTGATAAACATACAAATATAAAGTATTCCTTAATTTACGTTTCTGGTATTGTGCTTAAAACAGTTCAGAATAATGGAATTATCAGATATGATGAGTTGCTAAATACAACAATTAAACAAACCGGGAATCAAGCAAAGGATGTTTTTCAATTTGCTCTGTCGTTTTTATATCTGAATAACAAGATTCTGTATAATCAAAAACTTGATTCAATTACAACTACTGAATAATGAAATTAGTTAGGGTATATTCAAATAAGAATTTTATAAACATTAAAATGGATCACCATTTTAATGTTGTCCTTGCTCGGATTTCAGATATGGAAAGCAAAGATGATGCTCATAATCTTGGTAAAACTTCTTTAGTACATGTTATTAATTTTCTTTTACTTGGAAAATTCAATAAGAATTTCTTTGAAAATGAATTGTTCAATGGCCAGATATTTTACGGTGAAATTGAGTTAAATTCTGGTAAATTTTTAATACTTCGAAGACAGGTTGATTTTCCAACTAAAATATCATTTAAACTAAATGAGAATAAACAAAATGATTTCAATGTACCTGAAAGTTGGGATTATGAAGATATAGGGTTTGAAAAAGCCCAGAAAACAATGGATGCCTACTTAGGCTTTGATGTTTTGAAGAATTATAGTTATAGAAAATCTATTACCTATTTTCTCCGCACTCAGCAGGATTATTTGGATGTTTATAAACTGAATAAATTCCAGGGCAAACACATCACATGGAAACCTTTTGTTTTTGAATTATTGGGGTTTGATGGTAGTCTTATAACAAAAAAGCTTGAACTTGAAGAATTGGCTGAAGAACAAAAAAAGAAAATTGTTATTCTAAAACAAGAAGCCAATGTTGATATCGGTGAAAAAGATAAATTACTCGGATTAATTGATATAAAAGAACAAGAAAAAAATAAGACCGAAGCTACAATTGATAAGTTTGATTTTTTTGAAAAAGATAGCAGCATTAACCAGGAGATAATTGATGATTTAGATTTTCAAATTCAGACATTTAATACAGAAAGATATCGAATTGGATATGAGATCACGAAAATTGAAGAATCATTAAGTGAGAGTAATAATGATATTAACATTGAAAAGCTAAGGATTTTATATCAGGAAGTAGAACTGTATTTTCCTGAAAACATTGAAAAACAATTTGATGACCTTATAAAATTTAACAAATCAATTACAACCGAAAGAAACAAGTTTTTAAAAGAGAATCTTTCTTTACTAAAGGATGAATACAAGGAAATTGCAAGACAAATCAAAATATTAGAGCTTGATAAAAGTGAAAAGCTCTCCTATTTGACTGAAAGGGATAGCTATTATAAGTTCAAAGGATATCAGAAATCATTGGCAAAGCTTGAAGCAGAAATTGAGCGTTTGCAAGATAAAGTAAAGGCAATTGACAAGTCTGTTAAAATTGAACAACAGATAAAAAATATAAATAATAATATTGAGAATGCCATAGATAATATCAATGATGCAATTGCACAAAGAAACCATGCAAATATAAACCGAACCTTCAATTCTATTATTTATGATATTCTTGATACTAATGCACTTATTTCGATTACTCAGAATAAACAAGGTAATGTAGAATTTGATGCTAACTATCAAAATCCTGAAGATTTACTTTCAACATCCGAAGCTCAGGGTACCACATACAAGAAAATCCTCTGCATGGCATTTGATATAGCACTTTTAATACATTATTCAGATAAATCATTCTTTCGGTTTGTTTATCATGATGGGATTCTGGAGGGGCTTGATGACAGGGTTAAAGTAAGATTATTGAACAAGGTCAAATCAATTTGCGAGGAATATGATATTCAATATATTTTATCTTTAATTGATTCTGACATTCCTGTTTTGAGTGATGGATCAAAATACCAATTCGACGATAAAGAAATTTGTCTGGAATTAAATGATAAAGATGATTCAGGTCGCTTGTTTTTACACAGTTTTTAACCATGTGGACGATTAGCCAACCCCACACAGCCAAGCAAAAAAAAGCAGGAGCCCCGTTTCCGGGACTCCCGCCAATTAAAATGAACAAACTCAAACAAACATTAGTTATCCACCACCTCGCGGGCGGCTATGTATCCGTTGTAAAAATTGGCATCGCGCCGTTTAAAAATTTTCATCACGTTATCCAGTTTATTCTCCAGAATTTGAGTGGCATCGGTAAAAAGTTGTTCCAGCTCTTTGGTGGCCTGCACCGAGGCAATTTTGTAGGCCCGTGGCTGGCCGTTCATGGTTTTTGCAACGCGTTCAGCACTTATTGTAATGCGGTTAGCGGTTATTGAGATGCAGGCAGCACTTGTTGAGCTGGGCACTCCCGGTCGCCTGCTCATAAAATGGCTGTAAAGCAAAACCTATTCACCAGCTGCTCCACCAGCCGGCGGATAGCAGGTGAAAGGAAAAATCCCCATTCAATAAAATCCAATTTTATGCGTTATTACACCGGTTCAAATCTTTAAGCTATTTTTGTTCCCACACAAAAGAATGATTTATGCGATTGTTATTTTTCAGCCTGCTTTTATGTATTCCGTTTTTGGCCTCTTCACAAATCAACCAAACCGATGCCAACGGTTTGCGCCAGGGCAAATGGCAAAAAAAATACCCCAACGGCAGATTAATGTACGAGGGCGAATTTAAAGACGGGGAACCGGTAGGAAACTGGACACGTTACCACACCGGTGGACAGGTAAAAGCAAAAATTGAGTACGATGAAAAATCCGACTCGGCATTTGTGCAACTGTTCGATAACCGGGGCAAAAAAGTAGCTCAGGGGACTTACATCGATGAAAAGAAGGAAGGCAAATGGACGTTCTTTTCTGATAATGTGAAATTTTCGGAAGAACAATATGTCAACGATAAAAAACACGGAACTTCCCGGAAATTTTACCCTTCAGGCGAAGTGATGGAAGAGGCCGAGTGGGAAAACGGCCGTCAGGAAGGAAAGTACCAGGTCTTTTTTAAAAATGGCAAACCCTACATGCAATGCAAATTCAGCAACGGGAAACGAAATGGCCTTTGTTTGTCGTATTTCAAAAACGGAAGACTGGAAATGGAAGCGCATTACAAAAACAATCTGCGGCACGACGACTGGAAATTTTACAGTGATTCCGGCGAATTGCTTTACACCTTAAAATATGACGAAGGCGTTTTGCTGAATCCTGAAGTGCGCGACAGTATTGGCAATCAGGAAATAAAAAACCTGGAGCAAGGGAGGCAAAACATTCCGGATCCGGAAAAATTCATGCAGGATCCCTCCGAATACATGCGGCAAATGCAAATGGGCAGGTAGTGTTGTGTCAATCATGTTTTGTCATTTTTCACGAAGTGATGCCTATGGCAGAATCTGAGCCCGCCTGAATGACTTCGCCGGGCAGGAAATCTGCTCCTACAAAAAGGTTACTGCTCAGTAAGTGTAATATGTTGATTTTCAATATCCCCATGCTTTAGCTTGGGGTGGGGTATTGCAACTAACCGGTAGTTTTGGCTGGATTTTTGTTTTTCTTGAACAAAAATCAGGACAAAACGGGTTGAAAACTAACAGTTTATATTTTCCTTGTTCTGCTGAGTAGTAATACAAAAAGAGATTTCTCCTCCTGCGTCGTCTTCCAAAGGGATCTGCCGTAGGCATCACTTCGTGGGCATCGCGGGAAATGACATTTCAAAGTTGACAGGGCTAAATTTCTCTGGAATCTGTAATTAAAAAGTCGCTTGTTTTCGTTAATTTGTGCCACTTAAGTTAATCAGGTAAGAAAACTGAATAGTTGGCACCGGCATGAACAAAGTGAAGGCTTTTATATTATTGGCAGTTTTAATTTTGACCACTGCAACATCATGGGGCCAAATGTATTACTGGGTTGGCTTTTCTGACAAGATGAACACCCCTTATTCCACTGCTTTCCCCGAAGAATATCTTTCTGAACGTGCCCTGGAACGCCGCGAAAAGCAAGATATTCCCATCGACTCGCTCGATTTGCCGGTTGATCCTGCATATATTAACCAGGTTTTGCAACTCGGTGCTGTGCCTATCCATTCCTCAAAATGGTTAAACGGAATTACTGTATCTGCAGAGTCTGGCGATTTTGAAGAAAAAGTGCGGGAACTGACATTTGTAACAGAAGTACAGCTCACTAAAAAAGTTTCGCAAATTAAAAGTGCAGTAAATAAATTTGCCGAACCGGTTGTGCCTGAAAACCAACTGGACATCGACACCTCTTTTTACGGCAGTTCAGTTTACCAGGTGGGGCAGTTAAACGGGCAGTTTCTGCATAACCAGGATTTCAGGGGGCAGGGAATGCAAATTGCCGTGCTCGATGCCGGTTTTTATAAAGCCAACCAGTATTCAGCTTTCGACAGTTTGTGGGCCAACAACCAGATTTTGGGAACCCGTGATTTTGTGTCACGAGACAGTAACTTCAATATTTTCGAAATGCATTATCACGGCATGAGTGTGCTTTCTATTATGGGTGGCAATCAACCCGGTGAACTAATCGGAACTGCCCCCAGGGCCTCGTACTGGCTTTTTCGTTCCGAGGATACCTATTCCGAGAATATTATTGAAGAAGACAACTGGGTAGCTGCTGCCGAGTATGCCGACAGCCTGGGCGTTGATATTATCAATTCATCGTTGGGGTATTCCCTTTTCAACGATTCAGCCATGGATCACACCTACGCCGATATGGACGGGAATACCACCCGCGTTACCCGTGGTGCCAATATTGCTGCTTCGCGCGGAATGCTCGTGTTTTCTAGCGCCGGGAATGAAGGCAGCGTAAATAATCCGTGGAAATACATTATTGCTCCGTCAGATGGCGATAGTGTAATTGGTGTGGGAGCTGCCAACTGCGACGGGGCGCCGGCACCTTTCACTTCGTATGGCCCCGCATCCGATGGCGATGTGAAACCCAACGTGTCGGCAGTGGGCTGGAATACCACTTTGCAAAAAAGCAACGGAACAATTGGCACCGGCAATGGTACTTCCTATTCTTCGCCGGTTATTGCAGGAGCTGCAGCCTGTTTGTGGCAGGCGAATCCGAATACCACTGCTTTCCAGGTGAAAAGTGCCATCGAGCAAAGTGCCCACCTGTTTGACGAGCCCGATCCGTTGCTGGGATTCGGTATCCCGGATATGAAATTGGCCGACCAGATTCTTAAAACTTCTGTTATTGAGCAGCTTGAAACTCTTGGCGACTGGTTGGTTTATCCTAACCCGATGGCTGATTACCTTGTCTTGCAAAAAAAATCGAAAAGTGTTTCTTCCGAACTAAAAATTTACTTCTATACCACTGACGGCCGCTTGGTTTACAAAGTGGTTAAACCGGAAGCTTCCAAAATTATGATGAATGAACTTCAGTTTTTGCCCTCAGGGTTGTTACTTTTGCAGATAGTTACAGAAGAAGCTGCTGAAACCGTGAAAATTTATAAAAGTCCGTAACCCGATGGAGCAAAAATTAACACTTTTCGAGTTAAACAAATGGATCAAAAATGCACTCAGCGAAGCCATTCCCGGCACCGTTTGGGTGGTTGCCGAAATTAGTGAATTGAAGGAAAACCGCAGCGGGCATTGCTACCTCGAGTTGGTTGAAAAAGAGGAGAATGACATTATTGCGCGGGCGCGGGCTACTATCTGGTCGTACACCTACCGGATGCTCAAACCTTATTTTGAAACCACTACCGGGCAACTGTTTACGCACGGGTTGAAAATTTTGGTTCAGGTTTCAGTGGAATATCATCCTGCCTACGGATTGAGTTTGAACGTTAAAGATATTGACCCGGCTTACACCGTGGGTGATTTGGCCCTGCAGCGTAAAGAAATCATGGAACGGTTGCAGCGCGAGGGAGTTTTCGGGATGAACAAAGAGCTGGAATTGCCATTGGTCCCGCAAAAAATTGCCGTGATTTCTTCCAAAACCGCTGCCGGTTACCAGGATTTTATGAACCAACTGGAAAATAATCCTGCCGGTTTTCGTTTTTATACACACATTTTTGAGGCAACAATGCAGGGAACAGGAGCTGTTCCTTCAATTATAAATGCACTGGAACGAATTTTTCAGTACGAAGATTTTTTCGATGCCGTGGCAATTATCAGGGGTGGGGGAGCTTCGGCCGATTTAAGTTGTTTTGATAACTACGAACTGGCTTTTAATGTCACCCAGTTTCCGTTACCTGTTGTCACCGGCATTGGCCACGAAAAAGATGATACAATTACTGACATGGTGGCACATACCCGCCTGAAAACTCCCACTGCAGTGGCCGAATTTTTTATAAACGGCACAGAAAGTTTTTACGACAGGCTGCTTGCCCTGGAGGAGGAAGTGGTTGACGCAGTCCGCGAAAATGTGCAGGAAAAACATCATCAGCTCGAAAATTTTGCATCTGATTTTCACCAGCTGGTCTCCCGGTTTATTAATGAAAAAAAGATTCAGCTCACGGCAAAAGGAAACAGGTTTCAGCAGCAGGTGAGCCGGTTTTCATTCAATAAAAAGTATGAACTGAACACCATTCAGCACGATTTGCAATCAGCTGTTACGGCCTGGAACAATAGAAAAAAGATTGACCTGGAACGCAACCGGCAGTTACTAAAAACGCTGGCAGGCGAAGTGTTTTTCAAACAGCAGACAGAAAACAGCAGGTTAATTGGGCGGTTAAAGTCAGCCACCCGGGGCCTGATTTCAAAAGAAAAGGAACGGCTGCATTTAAACGAAAATGCAGTGCGGTTGCTGAATCCGGAAAATGTGTTGAAACGGGGTTACACGCTAACCATGAAAAATGACCGGGTAGTTAAATCGGTAAAACAGCTTGCGGTTGACGATGAGGTGGAAACCCGTTTTGCTGATGGAAAGGTTAAAAGTAAAATCACAAAAAAAGAATAAAATGGCAACGAAAAAAGTATCTTACAATGAGGCAATTCTGGAGATTGAAGACATTCTCGGGAAAATTGAAAATGAAGAGCTGGATGTGGACGAGCTGGCCGAAAAAGTGAAGCGGGTTTCCTCACTGCTAAAAATATGTAAAGACAAGTTGCTGAAAACCAACGAACAGGTGGAGCAAATTTTAAAAGAAATGGAAGAATAGGAATATTTTCAAATTCGTACCTTTGTAAAAAAGAAATATGACAAAAGAAGAAGTTGCAAAAACAATAGATCATGCGGTGTTAAAACCGGAATTCACCGAAGCAGATTTACAAAAACACGCCCGCATGTGCATGGATAACGGCGTTTTCAGCATGTGTGTGAAACCCTGCGACATTTCAGCTGCCAAAGAACTGCTAAAAGATTCAGGAGTGAAAGTTTCGTGTGTGTTAAGTTTTCCGCACGGGGCTGACGCCACTCCGGTAAAAGCATTTCAGGCCAAACAGGCGATTGAAGATGGCGTGGACGAAATCGATATGGTGATGAATATTGGACGTTTCCTGGGCGATGATTATCATTACGTGGTAGAAGATATCAAAGCTGTGGTGGAGGTGGCCCACAAACACGATGTGCCTGTAAAAGTGATTCAGGAAAGCGGATTTCTTTCGCCCGAGCAAATTACCAAAGCGTGCGAATTGTCGTTTATGGCAGGTGCCGATTTTGTGAAAACCTCCACTGGTTTTGGTCCCGGGGGCGCAAAACCGGAGTACATCGATGTGATGGTAAAAACCGTGGGCGATAAAATGAAAATAAAAGCCTCGGGCGGAATTCGCACCTGGGACGATGCTGTCGCTTTTCTCGAACAGGGGGCCGACAGGCTTGGGATTGGCTCAACCGAAGCCGTTTTGAACGGCGCAAAAGCCACTGGTGATTATTAATTTTTTTTCACCAAAAAATAAGGCATATTTGTAGTTCTTGATGAAAAAAGAACCAGAATGTATTTTTTAAACGGAGACCGAATCTATATAAAACCCGATAATGGCGCTGAATCGCTGCACAACCAATTGTTGAGCTGTGTTGGCCAGTTGAACCAGATTAATTCAGGGAAGAAAGTTTTTAAGGTTAATTTTTTTGCCGATACTTCCAATAACAACTCATATAATAATTTACAGGAGAAAGCGCATGAGCTGATTTCTGAACGGTTTACAACGCCCATGGTCGTAAATATTATTGCTCAACCGCCATTGACCTGTAAAATTCTGGCCGAGGTTTTTTATTTTGATGCCACACTTTGGAATTCGGAATATATTCAAAAAGAAAATGGAGCCGCCATGCTTTTTGAACGCGAAGGAACCGAAATTTTGATCGGGAATGTGCAGGCAAATAAAAGCAAAAGCTGCCATGAAAATGCAGCCAGCACTTTTGAAGATTTTGGCGGGTTGCTTGGGCATGCCGGTTTTCCAGTAAACTCCATAATTCGCCAGTGGAACTACCTGGAGGATATTTTGGGTTTTGATGACGACAAGCAACGTTACCAGGAATTTAACAATGTGCGTTCTGGTTTTTATGCCGATTATTTTAAAGAAACGGGCTATCCGGCAGCCACCGGAATTGGCATGAACCGGGGCGGCGTGTTGATTGAATTTGTTGCCCTGAAGTCGGAAGCTGCACTTACGATGCCACTTGACAATCCCGGCCAGGTTGCCGCACATGTTTACAGCGATAAAGTTTTGATTGGGGGAAAGTTTGCCGTTAAGTCCACTCCCAAATTTGAGCGGGCACGTTACCTCGGAGTTTTCGGAAAGAAAATGATTTTTATTTCAGGAACTGCCTCCATACGCGGAGAGAAAACAATAGGTTTGGGTGATGCAGCGAAACAGACCGAGGTCACCATCGAAAATATCCGGCGTTTATATTCCGATGAGGTTTTATCACAAATCCCGGGCAACGGTATTCGGCCACAATACGGCCATACTCGTGTTTATGTGAAACACCGCAAAGATTTTAAAGCCATAAAAAACACCGTGGAACGTTATTTCGGAAATTTGCCGGCAGTATATATTCTGGCAGATATCTGCCGCGATGATTTGCTGGTGGAGATTGAAGGGAAAGTGGTGCTGGAATAATATTCATTGTTAAAATTCGTGGCACGACTTTGAGGTCGTGCCACGAATACTCCATCATCAGTTTCGCTCCGAGCGACACCAATGGTTAAGAACAGTTTCCTTTTAAAAACTAAAATCCACGCCCACCATAAAATGCCTGCCGGCCTGTGGAAAATAGCCATCCATTTCATAACGCTCGCCGCCAAAGATGTAGGAATACACCCAGGCGTTGGTTTCATACATTTCATTAAAAAGGTTGTTCACCATCAGGTGAAGGGCCATTTCGTCAAACAATTCCGTTTTAAATGAATAATCTATTTTCAGGTTATTTACAAAATAGGCATCCAGACTGCGGGTGTCGCTTGAGGTATTGTCGATGAATTGTTTGCCTACATAAGATGAAACCAGTGCCAGGTTCAGGTTTTTTGCCGGGTTAAAAAGCAGCTGGCTGTTGGCAATTACGTTGGGTGAAAAAGCAATGTTAGTGGTTCCCAACTCAACTGTTTCCTGCCCGCCGGTATCCCAGTTATCCACATATTCAATGAAGTTTTTTATTTTATTTTGGCTGAATGTGGCATTCCCCTGCCATTCAAAATTTCGGGAGATTTTTATCCCGGCCTGCAATTCAACACCGGCCCGGTAACTGTTGTCCACATTCACCATTATGGGCGACCCCACGTTGTTTATTTCGCCCGTTTGTACCAGTTGATTTTTATATTTCATGTAGTAAAAATTGGCGCTTCCGGAGAAGGTGCGCGAATGAAACCGGTAGCCGGCCTCCCAATCGTTCAGTGTTTCGTTCACCGGTTTTTCCTGCGAGGGGTCAATGTCCACATAAGCTGTTCGGTTGGGCTCGCGGTTGGCCCTGGCAAACGAGAGGTACAACTTCTGGTTTTCGGCAGGTTCGTAAAAAATCCCAAGCTTCGGGTTGAAAAAGTTGAATACATGTTCCTGTGAAATGTCGCGTAAATCATCGTCAATCCCCGTGATACGGTAATCAATCCGGCGGTATTGCAAGTCGGCAAACAGGTTCAGTTTTTCAGCTACCTGGTAGTAATATTTGACGTACACATTAAAATCTTTTTTCAGTCCGTTTCCGCGGTACCATTCGTGGTTGTAGTCTATCTCGCCGAGGTATTGCCCCCAGATTACATTTCCGTAGTGGTCGCCGTCATACGTATTCCATCCCCCGCCCAAAGTCAAATCGCTTTTTCCTTTTTGGTAATTCAGCGAGAAGGTGAGCCCGTAAAAATGGTTGTCGAGCCACTTGCGGTCGATTACGTCGGACGATGTCACCGTGTCATTACCAATAATTAAATCCGGGATTTGATAATCTTCAAGGTCTTCATCGGCCCGGTAATTTTCGTAGTAGCCTTTGCCGCGGGTATAAAAGCCGGAGGCATTCAGATTAAAGTCCGGGCTGAATTTGTGCGAAAAATGCAACTGGTAATGATCCTGCTGGAAGTTGTCCACCTGGTTTTCATACGTATAAAGGTTGTATGTGCGGCTGTCGGAGTTAATCATCGCCTGTGTTTCCTGCGGTGAATAGAGCCAGTGTTCTTCGTAGCGCTGCATCCCTTCCAGATCATCGTTCAGCCGAACGGAAGGAACCCCGTTCCACGCCTGGTATGTCCTTTCAAGCCCCGAAAATACATTGGCTTTCAGTACTGTATTTTCAGCATAATAGCCACCTGAAACAAAAAACGATTTCAGGTCGGAAAAGGCACGGTCGATGAACCCGTCGGACGTTACTTTTGAGAGCCTGGCATCGAGTGTAAATTTATCATTGAGTAACCCGGTGCCGGCGGAGACGGTATTTTTAAAGGTGTTAAACGAACCGGCTGCTGTTTTGTACTCCGCATAGGCATCTTTACGGAGCATGTTGGTTTGCAGGTTAATGGTGGCGCCAAACGCTGCTGCTCCGTTGGTTGAAGTGCCCACGCCACGCTGAATCTGGACGTTTTCGAGCGATGATGCCAAATCCGGCTGATCGACAAACCACGTTCCGTGCGATTCGGCATCATTCAGCGGGATACCATTTACCGTTACATTGATGCGGTTCAGATCGGTGCCGCGGATACGAAAATTGGTATATCCCACGCCTGCACCTGCATCGGAGGTTGCAACAAATGAGGGTGACAACTGCAGCAAGTAAGGAATATCCTGCCCCATGTTCCGCGACGAAATTTCTTCACCGGTAAGGTTGGTGTAGGCCATCGGCGTTTTGTCTTTGGCGCGTGTGGCTGATACAAGCACTTCGCCGGTCATAAAAGATGCCGGCTCTAAATTTAGGATGAGTTCTTCATCTTCCGGAATTTGAACCGGAACTTCTTTGGTTTCGTAACCTACAAACGAGGCTTTGATGACATATTCGCCCCGTTTGAGGTTTTTAAATTCGAAGCTGCCGTCACTGCCGGCAGATACTCCATAGAACGTGTTTTTTACCACTACGCTTGCGCCGGGAAGCGGTTCGCCATTGCCGGTAACTGTTCCTCTCAAATTGTGTTGCCCTGTTGCGGCAACAACCATTAACTGCATCAGCAGCCAAATGCTTAAACATTTCATTTTTAGAATTTTTTGGTTATCAAACTAACCAATGGAGTGGGCCGGAGCCCGTTTGCCCTCCCTTCGCCGGCATTATCCGGATCAGGTTCAGTGGGTATAATCTCAGCCCTTAATTAATTAAGGCACCCCCATTGCGTAATATCAGGACAAAGTTAAAAAGGTTTTTTGGAATGGGAAAAATATGGTTTTGTTTATTGGTTGTTTATTCATTTGTTTTTTATTATTGGCGGTGACGGTCAGGAAAGGAGCGGAGACAAGGCACTCCGCTGCACCCGGCCATCTACTCGATTAGGTTTTCGTGCTTTGTTTTTAGCCATTCTTTATCTCCTCAAGAATCTCAATGAGTTCATAAATATTTGTTGATGGATTGTTGAATAATTCTTTTTGTTTAGCTCTTTTACAAGCATCAAAGCATTTTTCGTTTAATTTCTCTCGTAACTTTTGGTCTAATACTCCTTTTTTGTAAGTATTATGATTTCTATTACATAATTCTCTAATGCAATTGGCAGTTGTAATATGTGCATTTTGATTTTTGTAATGCAATAAAAACCAAAGTTCAATTGAGGGATTGGATGTTAATAATTTAGCAGAATCTATCTTTTGCAACCGTTCAAGTACTGCGTCTATATCTGCATCATACATTAAAAAGTCAATATCCTTTTCGTGAGTTGGTTTTCCTTTCTTATGCCTTTTGATTAACTTTTCATCGATATTACTGCCTATAACTTTAGGGACAATTTCAATAGGAACTCGGTATTTTGAACGAAGGTAACAAACGTATGTTTCCTCGGTTTTTCCTTCACAAAAAACCCAAAAATGGGGTTTTATCTTTTTCCCTTTTGATGCTTGTCTTTTCCTACTCATTATGAAGTATTGATTTGAGGTTCTCGATAGAGTCATTTACAAATGGAACGGCATCGAAACGTCCTTGTAAATATGCTTTTTCTAAATCCATTGTATCTCTAAAGTCACTGTAGTCGTATAGTGAATATAAATCCGTAGAAGCATCTTCATTTTTATTTACAAAGAAAATTTGGTCTTTACGAAACTTGGTAAGATTCAAAAATCGAGTATTGTGAGTTGTGCATATTAATTGCGCCCTTTTTCCTGCACGGAATAGATTGAAAATGTATTCTATAATATCAGTATGCAGACTTTCTCCAATTTCATCAATCAATAATATTTTATTATTAGAAACTATGTCTAAAATGTTTAACATTATCACAAAAAGTTTTTTTGTTCCTTCAGACTCTTCGGTAATTAAGTCAAAACCTACACTCGGGTCTGCCTTATGATATGTTTTTATTTGCAATGCGTCCTGTATTACATCTTCAACTGATAATGTTAAGTCTTGTAGATTAGCATTAAAATTTTTCCCTTGCTGTTTTACTTTTCTAATTTTTATATCAACGATATCGCTATCTGCAATCCTTAATGCTTCTAATAATTGTTGTTTATAAACGTTAAATAGGTTTTCTATCTGAGGAGCATTATGTCCTAGATATCCAAGGATAAAAGTATTGTTGAAATAGTTAAAAATATCTTTAGCTATTTCTCTGTCCATTTGGCTTGCTCGGGAAATATATAATGTTTTATTTGATGTGTTGTCTGCTACATCCAAAGGTCTTTTTAGAACAGAACCGAACGAATATTTTTCCTTTTTTGTTTTTCCTAATCGTTCATCACGAGTGAATATCTTTGTTATTCGTCCTTTGGGATAGTAGAATAAACTTTCAGTTACTACGCTGTTTTGCATTAGAGAGAAAGAGTATTCGTATTCAATTTCATTATTGACAAAACGAATGAAGTAATTGCTTGGTTTTTTGCTTGAATTTCCAAATTTGAATTTTTTGAAGTTGAATGTTATATTCTCGTTGTGGTTGTGGGAGTTTAAAACCATCATGCTGCAAAAACGGATTGCTTTAATTATGTTGCTTTTCCCTGAAGCATTTGCCCCATACAACGCAACGGTTTTAAGTACAGATGTTTTCTCAAACTTTGTAATGTTATTTTTGAGTGCTTTAGCGTTTTTTGATTTAATATTTGCAGCTCTCAAATCCAATACAATTTCTTCTTTTATGGAGAAGAAGTTACTTAAACGTATTTCAAGTATCATTTTGATGTTGTATTTGTAAATATTTTACAAATTAAGTCTATATAATGTGAAAAACAAATTTATAGGAGCCTTTTATATAATCTTAATACTTTATTTATCTCATCCTATGTGGTTTTTAGCATGAAACCTAGCGATCCGTTCATATTTTCCGAATCCACTGAATAATATTTGTCGGATATATTTAGGTTTTGTTTCACAGATTGGAATCATTTCAGGGTTTTGGATGTTCTTTAAAATTTCCGTACATCCCTGCCTTTCCTGCTCCAAGGGCTTCCCTCTCCGGGCAAACGGCGAGCAAATGAATCCTTCCGCGAAAGCGTCGGTTTCGTTGCTATGGAATCTTCCTTTTCTCCTTATGTTGCCCGGTATAATCAATACTTTGGTTTTTAGTGGCTTAAAAGTAAGCATAAATTTATTTTCAAATAAAAAAGGGGGCCATTATTATTTAATAAAAGCTTCCCCGGACAAAAAAGGAGGCGTGGGAGACATCTCCTAACCGTCGCCGGACGAAAAGGGAGGCGTGGGGGAATTCCCCTGTATTGAATGGCGGGGAATGGGCGCTGAATATGCAATGTTTAATATCCAAAATGAAGAGCAGCAACGATATTGTTATCCATTTATACAAAAAAAAGGCAGCGATTAGGGGCGCTGCCTTTTTTTTTGCGGGCTGCTTTCAACGGGTTCCGGTGGAAAAAGGATTATTGAATTAGGCACTTAACAGATTTAAGTTTAAATTTTCATCATCAAACCATTTGTAAATCAAAATCTTTTTTAGTTAGTCTTATCTTATTATGAGACAATGATTCTAAAGTCCTTTTGATATGTGATGCTCTGTCTTGTTGTATAAACGTTGGAATTAAATCCTCCAATTTTATTTTAAAGAGTCTGTTTATAACGATTAAATCCTCTTTTGAAAAAGGTCTTAATCCATTAATCAACTCCGACATATAGCTTTTTCGATGACCTAAAATCTTTGCTAAATCATTTTGAGTTAACCCTGCCTCTTTTAATTTTGCTTTAATACGTTCTTTTCTCTTTTCGTAGAAGTCATTTTCGGCTTGCACTAATGTTTCTGCTAAATCGCTATCTTTAATTTGATTATCTGTTATGGAATTTTCATCATTCCAATTTTTTTCTTCATAGTCTTTTATCAGATTGCGAAGATGTTTGCGGATTGGTTTATATGATTCATCCTCTTTTTCAAGCACTCGTAATTTTAGAAATAGTGATGATGCTTTTTCGAAATCCAATTCACTCTCTAATGAATCTAATCTTTGTATGTTTTGTATTGAAAATCTATCCATTTTAAATCAAATTTTGTTTACGTAACCATTTTTCAATCGTGCTTTTATTTCCTTTAAAAGTCTTGTCATATTCATCATGCGAACCAGTCCATACAACCGTTGCTTCATTGTCTTCAAAGACTATCAAAATCATTGTACGATGAATATTTATATCAAAAAAGTAAAAACCATCGCTGTGTACACAATCTGCATCAGGTCGTGTTTCTATAATTTCTGTTTTCTTAGTAATTCCAAGTTGTATATTTTACAACGACAAATGTAAATGAAAGTTTCACAATACATGGAACTATAATTTTATTTTTTTTCTTCGTGTGTAGCTTGATTTTATGGTTGGTAACGATCAGGTGTATATGTACTGGTAAATTTTAATGGTATTTTCGTTTTTTTCATTCAATGGTTACCTTTTTGGTTCATTTTTCCGGATTAAAATTCAACTCGGAGAACTTCCTTTTTTTCTGAATAAAAAATTTCCACATAATACTTTTGGGGAAAATTTCCGGGTGTTTTTCAACGGTTGCGAGCTGCAGGAGTTTTTTTCTTTTTCTGATGAGCTTTCCCAGGTTCCGGTAAAAAGAGGCATGCGCTTTAACAACTGCCCAAAAACTTTGGAAATAGAATCCAAAAATGAATTTAACAGCAGCCACGCCATCCAGCACCATCCGGGTAAGTAAAATGCGATGAAACCATGTTGGAGGAAGGTTTTTGTACAGCATGAATAAGTTGTTGCGAAAATTGAGGTAAACCTTTTGGGGGCTGTCATACGACAAAGTGCCTCCCCCCAAATGAAAAACCACGCTTGCAGGCTGGTACAATATTTTGAAGCCCTGGTTTTTCAATCGCCAGCACAAATCAATCTCTTCCATGTGTGCCCAGAATTCACCATCGAAACCACCAGCTTTCCTGAAAGCTTCTGATTTTATAAACATGCATGCTCCGCTGGCCCAAAATATTGGTGCCGGTTTGTTAAACTGGCCCAAATCGGGTTCTGTCCGGTTCAGAATTCGGCCACGGCAAAACGGATAGCCGAAGATGTCGATAAACCCGCCGGCTGCACCGGCATATTCAAATTTGTGCGGTTTTTTGTAGCTTAATATTTTGGGTTGAACAACTGCAGTGTGCTCGTCTTTTTCAAACAGTTCAATTCCTGCTTTTAGCCAGTTGGGTGTTACTTCCACATCGGAGTTGAGCAAAATATAATAATCGGCATTTACCTGTTTTAACGCCTGGTTATAGCCCTCGGCAAAACCGTAATTTTTATCGAGAACAATAATTTTAACGGATGGAAAATTGGTTTTTAAATGGTTGACGGAGTTGTCGGTTGACGCGTTGTCAGCCACATAAACCTCGATGTTGGGAGATTTTGAATTCAGAATAACCGATGGCAGGAAAGTGTCGAATAATTTTTCACCATTCCAGTTAAGGATTACAATAGCAACCTTTTTGTCGTCGGGCATAGTTTTTTGCGTTAGGAAGTGAGCAGTTTTGAAATAATGGATGCGAGATTTTCCTTCTCGAGGCTTTCCAGGATTTCCTGTATTTTTTCTTCTTTTTCCTGTTCTCCTGAATTTAAAATGGTTTCCAGTTCTTTTACCTGTTTGCCGGTTAGTTCATCTTCAAGCAATTCTTTAATTTTTAATTTTTCGTGTTTTTGCTGCGGGAGCCCCAGGCTTTCGAGTTCCGAAATAACTGCATCCAGAATTTCTTTGGCCTGAATTCTCACCGGGTCTTTGTCTTTGGCCGAACCGCCAGCAAAAGTATCGCGCAGGCTCCAGCTCGAGTAATCGTAATGAAGGTTTTGAATCATTTTTATTTTGGAATTCTCTTTGCCAAAAATGCGTTCCAAAAAAATGATGGTGCGGTTTTTCCATGCCTCCAGGTCAAACTTTTTGTCGTCGAGCCGGGCGATCTGTTCTTTCAGCAAGGTAATTTCTTTTTCGGCCATAAGTTGCGATTTATTTGTGCTGCAATTTACGAATTCTGCTTTTCTCCCAACTGTTTATGAATGATTTTATAGAATGCAGGATAGAAATTTTCGCTTGCAGCCACAATTTCACCGCCAAACAGCCATTTGCCGCCGCCGTTGAAATCGGAAACTTTTCCTCCGGCCTGCTGCAAAATAAAAACTCCGGCTGCCACATCCCAGGCGTGCAGGGCATGTTCAAAAAATGCATCGAACCGACCTGCTGCCACATAACAAAGATCGACGGCGGCAGAACCCAGTCGCCGCAGCCCGCGAGTGTTTTTCATGAGGTTTTTCATGGCCTCGATGTAGTCGTCCACCCGGTCAAAATCATAGTAGGGAAACCCGGTGCCAATTAATGTGTCTTCCGGTTCCGAAGTGGTGTTAACCCAGATTTTTTTCCCGTTTAAATAAGCCGGACTGTCCTTCCATGCGCAGAACATTTCATCGAGGCCGATTTCATAAACCACTCCCAGCACCAGCTCGTCGCCTTCCTTTAAGGCGATGCTTACCGAGTGCGGCGAAATTCCGTGGATGTAATTGGTGGTTCCGTCCAGCGGATCTACAACCCACAAAAATTTTTCGCCGGCCTCCGAAGCAGTGCCTTCTTCTGCCACAAAACCACTTTCGGGAATGATCTCTTTTAGTGCTGAAACAATGCGCGATTCGGCGGTTTTGTCAACATAAGTGACCAGGCTGGCTGCACTTTTCAATTCCACATCTTTCTCTGAGATTTTTGCTCGTTCACCGCGGATAAAATTTCCTGTTTCGCGGGCAATTTGCTGAACTTGTTCACACAATGTTTTGTAATCGGTTATGTCTGTCATAATTATTGATTTTAGTCGTAATGAAACCGGCATTTGGCAATGAATATCTCATTGTCTTTTACCTGATAAATTAAGCGGTGTTCGTTATCAATTCTTCTCGACCAGAAACCTTTGTATTTATGTTTCAATGGTTCGGGTTTTCCCAGACCATAAAAAGGATTTCTAGCAATATCTTTAAGTAACTGATTGATTCGTTTTAAAATACGTTTGTCGTTCTTTTGCCAGTAGAGGTAATCTTCCCACGACTCATCAACAAAAACATATCTCATGGGAGAGGTTTTTAAGGTTCAATCAAATCTTTTTGAACGGAATTCCCATTTCTGTATTTTTCGATGGCAGCATCCAGTCGTTGTTCATTCCTCCGGGAAGAAAGTTCATGTTGAGTTGCACGCAGAGAGTTGTATTCGTTTAACGACATAATGACAACCCCTGAATCTTTGCCGCGGTTAATAATCAGTGTTTCAAAGTTTTCGGTTACGCTATCGAGGTATCGTTTAATTTCTTTTCTAAAATCGGAAAGTGTTGTTGTAATCATGTTTGCAAAATTTGTACATAATTATGTACAAATATAGTAATAAATCAGGACTTGTAAAAATGAAATTACTATACGTTTGTGTACTCAGACATTGATTAGTTTTCTGACTTCTCGCAGATTTTTTTGATTTCTGCGAAAATCAGCGCAATCAGCGGGAGAATTTTATTTAGATTTTTACAGGTGTTTTCAAAAATTTCAAGTCATTTCAATTTCCACATGACCGTTCGGAATAATGGATTTCAGTTTCACCCTTTCTAACTGGTTGATTAATTTTTTGTTGAAAGGAGTTTCCACCTTAATGTAATTTTCAGTGAATCCGCTCATGGTATCTCCGTTTTTCTGTGCTTCGAACAAAACGGTTTGCTCGCTTCCTAAATATTTTTGGTAGAAACTGCGCAGTTTTTTCTCCGATAAGTTGATGTACATCTGCGTGCGGCGTTTGCGGTCTTCCACATCCACTTTCCATGGGATTTTGAGTGCCTGGGTTCCGCTTCGTTCAGAGTAGGTGAATGCGTGCAGCTGGGAAATTTCGAGCCCGTTAATAAAATCGTACGATTCCTGGAAAAGTGTCTCCGTTTCGCCGTTGGTGCCGGCAATCACATCAACGCCAATAAAAGCGTGGGGCACCAGTTGGCGAATGAGTTCAATCCTGTGATTGAATAATTTTGTAGAGTACCTGCGTTTCATCAGCGATAAAACTTCGTCGGAACCCGATTGCAGCGGAATATGGAAATGTGGCATCAATACATTTGAACCCGCTACTAATTCAATAATATCATCTTTCAGCAGGTTGGGTTCGATGGAGCCCAGCCTCAAACGTTCGAGGCCATCGGTTTGCTCCAGTGCTTTTAACAAATCGAGGAAATTTTCGTCAGTCGATTTTCCGAAGTCGCCAATATTAACACCGGTTAAAACAATTTCTTTAAAACCTTTTGCTACGGCTTTTTGCGCCTCTTTTACCGTGTTTTTAATGGAGTCGTTCCGGCTGCGGCCACGGGCGTATGGAATAGTGCAGAACGAGCAATAGTAGTCGCATCCATCCTGAACTTTCAGGAAACTACGGGTACGGTCGCCCCACGAGAATGCCTGATGGTAGCTTTTAATGTCAGGCAGGCGGGTGGTCCGTATTTCGGTTGTTTTTTTCTTTTGCAGATTGCCGAGATATTCAGGTATTTTAAATTTTTCCTGTGTGCCCAATACGAGGTCAACACCTTTTATCTGGCCAATTTCCTGAGGTTTTAGCTGCGAGTAGCAGCCAACCACAATCACCATCGCATTCGGGTTTTTCTTTGTGGCCTGTCGAATGATATTCCGGCTCGATTTGTCGCCCTGATTGGTTACCGAGCAGGTGTTGATTACATAAACATCAGCTTCTTCATCAAAGTCAACACGCTCAAAACCTTTCTCGGTGAAAGTTCCTGCTATTGAGGATGTTTCGCTGAAATTGAGTTTGCATCCCAGTGTATAAAAAGCAGCTTTTTTCCCTTTATATCGCATTTAAATTCAGTCTAAATAAAAATGCAAAGTTAGAAAAAAGCTGCTTTTGGCAAATTGTAATTTAAAGCAAGTTGCTTGCAAGCTCTGCAAGGTAACTCCGTTCGCCCTTTACCAGGTTGATGTGGGCAAAAAGTTCCTGGTTCTTCAAGTGATCGACCATGTAGGAAAGGCCGTTCGATTTCATGTCGAGATAAGGTGAATCGATTTGCTGCAAGTCGCCTGTGAAAATCATTTTCGTACCCTCGCCGGCGCGTGTAATTATGGTTTTAATTTCATGTGGCGTCAGGTTTTGGGCTTCATCGATAATAAAAAATGAATTGGACAAACTGCGTCCGCGAATATAAGCCAGCGGGGTAATTACAAGCTTTTCATTTTTTTGCAGCTCTTCAATTTTCTGGTACTCCTGGCTGCGCGGATTAAACGCATGTTTTATTACCGAAAGATTGTCGAACAGCGGTTGCATGTACGGATTGATTTTTTCGGAGGCATCGCCGGGTAAAAAACCCAGATCGCGGTTACTGAGTGCCACAATTGGGCGCGCCAGTAAAATCTGATCGAACGATTTATGCATCTCGATTGCTGCTGCCAGTGCCAGCAGTGTTTTTCCGGTACCTGCTTTTCCGGTAAGCGCTACCAGCTGGATGTCCGGATCCATTAAAACATTCAGGCTGAAAGTTTGCTCCGCATTTCGTGGTTTTATGCCGTAAGCCGGTTTCTTTTCCACCCGCTTGATGCGTTTGTCTTTGGAGTCGTACCTGGCCAGCACACTTGAATTGTTGCCTTTAAAAATGAAACATTCATTGGCTTCGGGCTTAATTTCTTTGAATTCTTCAACGGCCACCGACGTTTGTTCGTACAACTTTTCAATTAAACTATCGTCGAAATTTTCGAATGTGGTGATGGTTTTATCCAGCACATTTTCATCGGTCACCTGGTCGGTTTTGTAATCCTCAGCTTTAATTCCGAGCGATTTGGCTTTCATGCGCAGGTTGATGTCCTTGCTCACCAAGATTGTTTTCCGGTTTTGGTACGCTTTCGAGGTGTAGTCGGCAATAGCCAGAATGCGGTGGTCCGGAATATCTTCGCGGAACGACGTTTTCATGGCCTCCGAAAACGGTTTGCCGGTTTCAATGCGCAGTTTGCCCTTTCCTTTTCCCAGCGATTTACCGCCGTTAAAAAGTTCGTCGCCCACAATCTCGTCAAGGACGCGCACAAATTCCCGTGCCTGGTAATTAATCAGGTCGTTTCCTCTTTTGAATTTATCCAGTTCCTCCAGTACGGTTATCGGAAGGATAATGTCGTTATCCTGAAACTGGTAAATACAAGTGTGATCGTGTAAAATGACATTCGTGTCGAGAATGAAAATTTTACTTTTACTGGTTTTGCTCAACATAGTTGTAGATTTGAATTTTCTAAATGTAGATAAATTCAAAATATTTGTTGAGGCACATTTCATTTTTTAATAAACTTGCAGCGGTTAATAAATATTTCTGATTTTGAATTATTCTGAAACACTTGATTATTTGTTTTCCCGTTTGCCCATGTATCAGCGGGTAGGGCCGGCGGCATACAAAAACAATCTCGATAATACTTTGCAGCTCGATAATTTTTACGGGAACCCGCACCGGCATTTTAAAACAATTCATGTTGCGGGAACCAACGGAAAAGGATCGGTTTCGCACATGCTGGCGGCTATTTTACAGTCGGCAGGTTATAAAACCGGACTTTACACCTCGCCCCATTTAAAAGATTTCAGGGAAAGAATTCGGATTGACGGGAAAATGATTCCTGAAAACGAAGTGGTTAACTGGGTTGAGAATTACAAAGTTAACGATGAGTTGCAGAAAATTGAACCTTCGTTTTTTGAGCTTACCGTGGCCATGGCTTTCGATTATTTTGCAAACGAAAAAGTGGATATTGCCATTGTGGAAGTTGGGTTGGGGGGCCGGCTCGACTCCACAAATATCATCACCCCGGAAGTTAGCATTATTACAAATATCGGGTTGGATCACACCGCCTTGCTCGGTGATTCGCTTGAAGCGATTGCAAAAGAGAAGGCCGGCATCATTAAAAACAAAATCCCGGTTGTTATCGGAACTACCCAGAATGAAACACAACAGGTTTTTACGGAAAAAGCTGGCGAACTATATGCTCCACTGTATTTTGCCGATAGAGAATATTCAGTTCGTTATGCCATGAATGATTTTGACGGAAATCAGCTTTTGGCAGTTGAGAAAAACGGGAAGCAGATTTACCGGCACTTGAAACTCGATTTGAAAGGTGCTTATCAGCAAAAGAATTTGCCGGCGGTTTTAAAAACGCTGGAGTTCCTGAAAACCAAAGGCTGGGGTATTTCACAGGAAAATATTGAAACGGGGTTGGCTGAGGTCAGCAAACTTACCGGATTGCTGGGACGTTGGCAGGTTTTAGATGTCAATCCGCGCATCGTTTGCGACACTGCCCACAATGCCGACGGACTAACTGAGATTGTGAAGCAGCTGGAACAAACTCCATATAAAAAATTGCATGTTGTTTTTGGGATGGTGAACGACAAGGAGCCGGAGAAAATTCTGAAACTGCTGCCACAAAATGCAGCGTACTATTTCACTAAAGCGAATATTCCGCGTGCCCTCGATGAAAATGTTCTGGCAAAATATGCTGCTGGATTTGGGTTGAAAGGACAGGCTTTTTCGGATGTTAATGATGCTTACAACGAGGCAAAAAAGAGTGCCGGAAAAGATGATTTTATTTTTGTGGGCGGGAGTACATTTATTGTTGCAGAAATTTTGTGAATTATTTTTGCAGAACTGAAAATACGTTTTATATTTGCAGCGCCTTTGAGGAAAGGGGGCGCGTTCAGAGAAACATTATTGGGGGGTTAGCTCAGTTGGTTCAGAGCACCTGGTTTACACCCAGGGGGTCACTGGTTCGAATCCAGTACTCCCCACAAGAAATTAAAGAGTTGCAAAGGTTGAAAGTTGCAGCTCTTTTTTTGTGGAAAGAAATAAGATTCATCCGGGGTCGCTGGTTCCCTCGAAGAGATCCCTTCGGGAGAATCCAGTACTCCCCACAAGAAATTAAAGAGTTGCAAAGGTTGAAAGTTGCAGCTCTTTTTTTGTGGAAAGAAATAAGATTCATCCGGGGTCGCTGGTTCCCTCGAAGAGATCCCTTCGGGAGAATCCAGTACTCCCCACAAGAAATTAAAGAGTTGCAAAGGTTGAAAGTTGCAGCTCTTTTTTTGTGGAAAGAAATAAGATTCATCCGGGGTCGCTGGTTCCCTCGAAGAGATCCCTACGGGAGAATCCAGTACTCCCCACAAGAAATTAAAGAGTTGCAGAGGTTGAAATTTGCAGCTCTTTTTTTGTGAAAGTTTAGTTTTTTATAGCATCTCGGGATGTTGTTTATTTGCTTTCCAGAAGTTCGTCTAAGTTTTCTAATGCCATTGTAAAGCCTTCTTTGAAGCCCATTTCAATTAGGCTTTCCATTTCTTTGAGACTCTCGAGTTTTAACGTGACATCTACTGTGGTTATTCCATTTTGTTCGGTGAATTTAATTATCCAGAAAGAACGTGGCGCATCTGAGTTTTCCTTGCCATTTTCATCGCAAAATGCATCCAGCCACGAAAGTGAATTTTTCAGTTCTATTTTCTTGTAATTAGCTTTGCACCATTGCATATCATTTTCGGGACTAATCATTGCGTATAACCACATTCCGCCTTCTCTGAAATCCAAAGATTTGGTTTTAATGTGATAAGGTTTGGGAGCCCACCATTGATCAAGGATTTCAGGTTTTGTCCAGGCTTCCCATACTAATTCAAGGTTTGCGGCAAATTCCCGTGTTATATTTAAGGAATTGCTTTCTTTGTTTACTCTAAAGTCAAATAATAAATTACGTTTCATCTTTCTCTTTTTTAATGGTTAATAAAACTTCGTCAAGTTGCTTGTACCGGTCTTCCCACATCTTCCTGAATGGCTCGAGCCATTGGTCAATTTCTTTCATTTTGTTAACCTGAAGTTGGTAATAAATTTCTCTGCCCTGTTGTTTTTGAGTTACCAGTTCACATTCTGTCAGAACGCGTAAATGTTTCGAAACGGCTTGTCGTGTTGTGTCGAAATGTTCAGCAATTGCATTGGGTGTCATTGATTGCATCGCAATGAGTGTTATTACTGCCCGCCTTGTTGGGTCTGCTATTGCTTTAAAAACATCTCGTTTCATCTTATTCAAAATTAATTAATGCAACTATTTGGTTGCAAATATATGTGCAACTATTTGGTTTCGCAAGTTTTTATCTGATTTTTTTTCAAAATTAATATATGAGTCTCTGTTTAATTGTTGGTTATAGCCTGCTGGATAAATGTTGTATTTTTGTGATAAACTCATCATCCAACGAAAAAGCTAATAAAAAAAAGGAGGAAAGAGCTGAGTACTATCCCAACTACACCGCTCCGCTAAATTAGCTGTTGGCGGTTCGTTGTTTTTATCATTCTTTCAAACTCAAACTGTCATAATATTTTTGAAAGTCAGTTTGTCCAAAAGAGAGGGTAGCCAAAAATGCAAGTATTACCGTTAAAACTTTTCTCATTTGTTTTTTACTTTTGTTCCAATCAACAACAATACGATTACAACAAAAATTGCAAGCGTATCAGGTATTAATTGCTTTATATTACTGCTGTCATTCAGTAGAGTAAAAAATGTAATAACAATCCAACGCATCGCTAAAATCACAATTATTAGCCATGAAGCAAACTTTAAGTTTGATTGATTCTTTCGAAAAGCCATTACCAGTAAGGCAATTCCGAAAATAAGATTTTCGATACCTATTATATGCCACACATAAGTGAGTGTAACAATTGTATTATTCTCAATTTTAGAATTTTCTAATATTTGCAAACTTTTTTCGACCCCATTCAGCGTGTGAGTAACTGCAAAGAGTACGCATAAAAATCCGACGATTAAATAGAAATAGTTTTTCACCATAATTTTTCAAAAATTAGAATGTTAGATACTTGGCTCTGCTCTGCATTCATTGTTGTTAAGCCTGATGTTCAAACGATAGTCAGTTTATAAATAAATTCTGCTATCTCTGTTTGTCGTGCATTTGCAAAACTTACTTCCCTGGCGATTTTGACAAAACCAGATTTTTCTAAAACTTTTTGTGAGGCATAATTGTCAAACGCAACTCGTGCATATATTGGTCTTTTAGTTTCGATATTAAGAAAATCAGCCAGGGCTTTTGTGGCAACTCCTTGTCCCCAAAATTTTTTGTCAATCCAATAAGTAATTTCCGCTTCTCTTTCCATTTCAAACTTCACAATACTTCCAACAATACTATTATTAAACGAGATTGTCATATAATTTATGGTTGGGGCGCTCAACAACTTCGTATGTTTGGTTAAATATGCTGATTTGTCTGTTGGGTCCTCAGGTATGAATGCGGCTAAATAACTTGCTTCGTCAAGTTGAAATTGAAAGAAAACGGGCAAGTCTTCAATTTCTGTTTGTCTAAGTTTTATGTCAAGCTTTTCGTTTGTCATTTTAACTTGCAGAGTAATTTTAAAATGCATCATCGTATGTGTTGGTGGTTTGTTGTTTATTTTTTTCGTTTGTAATGTAACTGAATTAATCCTGTATCAAATGTTTTTGCAGATATGAACTCAAGCGTTTGTTCAGGCCTTTCGTCTTTAAATAATCTTGTTCCATTCCCTAACAATACAGGAACGACTGAAATAATAAACTCATCAATGAAGTCATTTTTTAATAGTTCATTTATTATTTCCGCTCCACCGTCACAGTAAATATTTTTTCCGTTTTCGTTCTTCAGTTTTAATACTAATTCTGTTAGATTTCCGGTATAGAACTTTATTTTACCAACATTAGGTCTTTCGGTTCTTGTAATGACATACACATCTCTTTCGCCGTTATCATAGTGAGATGAGCCTATTTCTTTAAGCACATAATCATAGGTTTTTCTGCCAATAATCAAAGTGTCAATTGTATCAGTAAATTCTGCATAACCATAATCTTCGCCTTCTTTTTCTACCAATTTTAAGAAACTGAGGTCGTCATTAGGTTTTGCAATATAACCGTCTAAACTTGTTGCTATAAAAACTGATAATTTTCGCATTTGTCTTTTGTTTTTCAACTTTGTTTATGCAATAATTCGAGTCTCCGGGAAACTTACCTGCCCCCGTTTTTCATTTCCTGCACAGCCTTTTCACCAGCTTCCGTAATACCCATTATTTCTGTAAATACCCCAATCTCTTTTCGTGTATCGAAGAATACGATTTTAGCTATTGGTGTATCAAAGCTGCTTACAATAGAATAACCTTTGTTTTCAAATTCCGAAATAACTTTATCAAGATTGGTAACCGGTGTACTGTATGCAATATGCTGAAAACCACCTGCGGGGTTACTGTCGATGTAATCTTTAAAAATACTTTGACCTGAAAGTGGCTGAATGAGTTCAACAAAGATACCCCCCGAATAAGCCATAGTTACCAGATTTTCTGCATCTGAAGGCTTTCCGTAATAGGTTGCATCGTACTCCTTTAAGCGCGAAGTTACCGTTTCGCTAAAATTGTGTACTCCGAGCATTTCATGAAAAAATGTTTTTGTTCTTTCAACATCTTTCACTACCCACGCAATTTGAGAGAAATTTAAGCCAGATGAAATTTTCTTGTTTTTGTTGTCCATAGAAATCTTTTTTTGTTTGTCAGCAAATACTGTAGATTTTTGTGAATGGGATAGGGGTCTCATAATCAATGATATTTGAATAGTGTATATGTCTGAAGATTCCATCCAAATATCCATTCTTTTGATACGCATTAAAATTTTTGTAATGGCTTGTAGCTTTTTGGTCAAGCCACAAAAGCGTTTTTTGCTGTAGAGTAACGGGCTGCGAGAATCCGCAAACCACGATTTTATCCGAAATTTCCTGCATTTTTTTTATCAGATAAATCGAATCTGACCAGGGTATCACATGAAAAAACAGACTTGCTATTGCATAATCGTAATTTTCTGAGTGCTGGTAACTGCTGTCGAGTTTCTCACACCTAAAATCAACATTACTAAGATTCATTATTCGCTTTTGTTGAACCGCATAATCAATCAGCGGCTTTGATTTGTCGATTCCCAATCCGTATTTTATTTGTGATGAAAGCTTAAAAAGCAGGTCTCCGTTTCCGCATCCAAATTCGATTACGCTGGAATTTGGTTCAATCAAATCCATTATTTGATTTTTGATGGGAGCAAGGTTATCTTTAGCTTTTAATTTCATTCAGAATCATGTTTTATTCTGATTATTCAGGTTTCAGACCAACCGAGGCCTGGCCGTTTTCAGCGTTAAACGGAACTGAGCTGTGTGCATGGATAATCTGCCAGTTCCCATTCGTTTTTATGTAACAAGTTGTTTCCCGCCACCACATGTCCAGTTTTTCTCCATCGGGTTTTACTGCGTCGATGTGGTTTAGGCCGCTGCAATAGGCTAAGTCGCCGGTAGCCCTAATTTCAATATCCGCTATTTCATAGTCAATTATTTTTGAAAGGGTTGAGAGCCATTCATCCAATCTTTTTTTTAAAGTATCAATCCCAACCAGTTGAAGAGGGCCAACCACATCATAGGAAATTACATCCGTATGATAACCGGCCGTAGCTTTTTCCACATCTCTTTTTTTAATTGCTGACACTCTTTCGGTAATTATTTTCTTGATTTGCAGATTATCATTATCCATAATTATTCATTTTTTTAAATTAGTAGATACCCTATTCTGTGAAAATTTCAAAACAACCTGAAATATTAGTAAGACAGGCATATCAATGATTTAAAAGCTCAGCATTGCCTTAAAAATAAACATCATACCCTGCCAAAAGTTTTCTGCCGGAGGATACAGTCCGGTAATTGGCTCATTTGCGATTTGGTGATTAGTTGTATTGTCGTCATAAAGCTTGGTGATTGTTTTCGCATCAACTTTGATGAAAGTATCAACCCATTTTTGTAGTCCATTTCTTTTCACTGTTTTAAATTGTTTTTTTTGGAATGTTATATTTTGCAATAATTCTCAACTTTGTTTCCTGTTTACAGGCTTCACTAATTTGATGTGTGTAAAAGAGAAAACTCTGCTGCTAAAGCAGTTTGTCAGCGTAAAATTGATAGCTGGTTTATTCTTCCAGAACGGTGGCATGTCGGCCAGTATGTGCTAATAGCCGAATGATTCTCTCAGCATTTATCTGATCCGGACACTCTACTCGTAAAATTTTATCGCAGTCCTCCAGGTCGAAGTTGGCTCTGTATGCCGGAAACTGCCGGTGAATTCGCCTGACCAGCGATTCAGCCTGCTCCGGGTTGTCAACGTTGGTTTTGAAAACTTCTACCATAGAACCTCCTTTAAGCTATAATTCCTCGGCCACTGAATGCTTCATACAATAATGACCTTAGCGCGATATGTTGTCACTTCTTCCAGAACCGGGGACATTGCTATGTCTCGATTTTTGCAAATGCCGTTAAGATTAATATATTGATTTCTATGCATCACAATTACTTAAACAAAGATGAAATCGTTTTTTGGAAAGAAGGTTGTGTGATTACGACAATATGAAGGGGTAATAGCGACATGCACCTGCCCGGAGAACCGGATTCCGGAATTGTTTCGTAATTCCGGAATGCATTTGATTTTATTCACCTTTTCGTCTTAGGGGTTTCACTTTTCGTCGATTTTCAGAATCATTAATCAGTTCATTAAGCCGTTTCTGCCGTGTCTTTTCTTGTTTGGCGCTCATTACCCAATGAATGGCAGTTCTCTGGTAATAAGGTGCCTGAGAAGTAAAAAATGCCCAGGCTTTTTTGTTTTCTTTGAAGGTAGATTCAAACTCTTTACTGAAAGTCACCTGGGGTTGTTCAAATGAATACACCCTGGATTTTTTTTCTTTTCGCTGATCAAATGCTTTTCTTCCGGAGGGGTGCATCCGGTTTTTCCCGATTAGTATTCGAGCGGTTTTGATGTTTTTGTCGCTCCAGTTGCTTCCCGGCTTTCGGGGGGTGAAGCGAATTTTATAGCTTTCTTCATCAATGGATTTTCTGAGGCCGTCAATCCAGCCGAAGCTGATAGCCACTTTCACTGATTCGTCCCATGTGATGCTTTCCTTGCCCGAAGACTTCTTGTAAAAGCCGACCCAAAGCTCATTCAGCTTATTGTGATTTTCAGCAAGGAAATCCCCAAAGTCGTTGTAGGTTTTAAAAAATTCCGGTTTCATGGGGCAATAAATATAAAACGTTGATTTATTTTACCAGTGCGCTTAATTCTTTTGTGAACTCATCAGCCATTTCAGGTCTGCCGTGAAATTGTGCAGGCGTGTTCTGAAATAGGTCAACTTTCCAAACGTCGTTTTGCTTTACTGCGGTTATAGTTTGAATTGCATTTGCTGCCGGATTGATCGCTTTTTGTCCGGGGGGTATCATGCCGACAATGGCTCGCAGGATGGCGACCTCTGGTTTCAAAAAGCGCATATCTTTAACTTTCCATACATAAATGGCTGTTTGATGATGGTTAAATATTTTTGATATTTCAGCTTCAATTTCATCTCTGCCTTTATACAAGCTGCCATCAAAACCAATCGATTCCCCATTATCGGTAAATAGTGATGCCATTTTGGTCGCATCCTGGTTGTTCCAGGCTTTTAATAAATCAGAGTGTAGGGTTTCTAATTTCTTATTGTCCATTATCCTTTCGTTTATAGTTTATTAAAACTGTTTCCATTAGTCAATAGTGTGTAACTG
Organism: Tangfeifania diversioriginum; assembly: GCF_900141875.1. Taxonomy (GTDB): domain Bacteria; phylum Bacteroidota; class Bacteroidia; order Bacteroidales; family Prolixibacteraceae; genus Tangfeifania; species Tangfeifania diversioriginum. Next base: position 96,662 of record NZ_FQZE01000005.1, read on the forward strand.
CCAATTCGTTATTCTGTTATTAGTTTATTGTCCTTTGCAGGGAAAGTCAGGATTAACGTGAGTTTGTTATCATTTGATTTGTGGTTATTAATTGAGCAAACCATCGTTTAATTATTTTATTATGATATTCAATAATTTTATCTGCTTTCATAAATGAGTTGTCATAAGTACTGTGACCATCACTTATCAAAGTTGTTGGAATGCCTTTCCCAAATGCACTTTTGCAGGTTGTATCGATACAGTACTCAGTTTGGAGACCTGCTATCACAATAGAATTGATATTATTCGAAGTCAAAATATTTGATAACTTGGTTTTAAAGAATGCATCGGGAGTGTGCTTGTCAATATAAAAATCAGTAGGTTCTGAATGGATTTTTGAATATACTTCCCAGAGTTTTGTCCCCTTTACTAAATCTTCGTCAATATGCCGGACGAAGATAATTGGCTTATCATGTTTTCTGAACCAATCAATAAGTTGGTTGATATTATTTATCAAACTGGTTTCATTATATACAGAATCATCAGGATCCACGAAAAATCCTTCCTGCACATCAATAACAATTAGTGCTTCTTTCATATTTTATTAGTTTAAAATTAACAACCAGATTACAGTATTTTTTTTGTGTTTTTAAGTGTTTGCCATTCGTGGTTAATTTTTTAGTGACTTATCCTTTTTTAATTTTGTTGAAAAGCGTTACGCCCAATCATCACCTTCATTGTAGCATTGGAAGGTATTTCTCATAATTGTCAACAATCACCCAAAGCAAAATCGCAAATAATAGAAGCGGCATAAGGAGCCCCGAAGGTGCAACCGTTATATGATGAACAAGGATCCCGATCATAACCGGGAAAATGACAATTGCTCCCAATGCTCTGCTTTTCTTTGGGATAAAAAGGAGCCCCCCGATGATTTCGGCTACAGCAACCAGGGGCTGCACCCACCCAATACTGTTGAAAGCTTCCATCGTTTTCACCACCTGTTCAGGGAGATCCTCCGGGACGGGCATGTAATAGAAAAATTTGTTGAGCCCCGAGTTAATGAATGCCAGTCCGAAAAGGAGGCTGGCAGCAAATAAGATTTTATTTTTCATCGTTTCAAGTATTTAGTTTAACACGGAAATATTAACGTGCTTTAGCAGTAAGACAACCACTCTTTTCGTTTTTTTACACATTAAGTATATTAAGACAAATTTATCTTTTTTGTTTGAGAATAAAAAAAAGTTTACCGAAAAGTGATAGTTTGCCTAGGATTAATTGAACTAAAGTGTTTTATCAAAAATGATGTGCTGGCTGCAACCGGGAATGTGTATCAAAAATACTGAGTGTTTTTTGAAGAATTGATTTTAAGACTTGGTTCCCACATACACCCCAACACAAAGAATGAATAAATTTCTTCTGCTTAATTATTCGTTAAAATTTTGTAATTATTTGATATAAAAATCTCAATCCTCTTCCAGCACACAATACCCCAACCTGAAGGTCGGGACTATTTTGGGTGGCTTCTTCCATCCATTATCAAGAGAACAAAAACCAGACTGATTAGTTACAACATTGTATTTTGTGAAATTTATGCTTATAAATTATCATGTTCGTTTCATCAGAACAAAACTTGATTTTTAATGGCTAATGCCTGCCGCCAGGTGGGGGCGACAAGGCAGATGAAGGAATTATAATTGCCTTTATTCCCCGGGGGGTGCTTCATGCAATACTTCCTTCATTTTCGGAATAACCATTTTCCATCCCCGCAAAGATTCTTCAAACCTCTTTTCAGCGTTTTCGGCACCTTGAAAATCTCCTTGCGTGATTATCAATTTACAACCAGTTTTTTGGGGGAGAATGTCGTAAGTTAAGTCCACGTAGTTTTCGGGGATGTCATCCAATCCCAAATTGGGATCAAACATTGTGAAAGTAACCTTTCTTTGGGGAACAACCTCCATTATTTCTCCTTTGACATAAACGACATCCCGGTTGGCTTCGTTTTTTCCCTGCCAGACAATTGGCGTTCCAACTTTCCAATCGGACAGCACTTCACAACCAAACATGTATTGTTTCGTCATTTCAGGGTTTATTAATAAATCCCAAACCTTTTCAGCATTAGCTTTGAATGTAAGTTCTTCTCTGACAATAAGTGACTGTTTCATAGCTTTTTCATTTGGTTAAAATCCAAATTTGAGGAGTTTTTTAATGCTTTTGTTACAGAATCGGGATTATTTCTAACACAATTGGGAGAAATCCCAAATTCTTTTTTGAAGGCGTTTGAAAAATGCTGAGGGGAACTATATCCGGTTTCGTATGCAATCTCTTTTGAAGGCTTTCCGGTTTCCAGCAATAGTTGTTTTGCCATAAACATCCGGGTTTTATGAATATACCCAAAAACAGTTGTGCCAAAAAGCTCTTTAAATCCTTTCTTTAGTTTGTATTCGTTTACCCCAACCTGTTTGGAAAGTTCCACAATGGTTGGGGGATTATCAATTCTGTACGACAGGAACTCTCTGGCCTCAATCAATTTTTGTTTGTCCCGGCCTGACTTGATAGTTTTATTTGAGTTTTGGTGTTCATGTAGCTCGGCCTGTAAAACCAATAATTCTATACTCTTTGACAGAAGGAAAAGGTTTCTTAATTGGTCATTGTACGTGCAATCGATAATTTCCCTTAATACCTGCCGGATTTTAAAGTTATTGGTTTTCCATTCGTCCGAAAGGATGCAGTTTTTTCGATTAATTACTTTATCCGTAAATCTTTTTAAAGGCTCATTTCCATTTTGACCTATTTCAATAAATGTGTTGGTGCTGAAGTTTATTCCAAGTGTTTCTATTCTTTTGGTATTGTTATGGACCTCAATATCCAAACCATCAGAATACATTATATTGTTATGATATCCTGAAAGCAAAAAAGACCTGTTTATTTGCTTAAAATTAAAATCATAGCTGCCCCCCAGACCAATATGGAGCCGTACAAAATTTGTATCATCCGCAAATTTGGTTGTCTCAAAAGAATGATAGTCAATAATATTATGCGAAATTTGGATGTCGTCCAATTTCCACAGATTTGTTGCTCTTTTTTTTATGTTCTCCTTCTGCTTCATTTGTGTTTTCCCTTGAACAATGGAATTCCCGACTGGGTTTTAAAGTTTTGTAGGTTTTCGTTTCTCTTTTTCCAATCGTTAATGCATTTTCTATTACAGTCATTTTTCTGTGCCAATAGTTTTTCATTTCTTCTTTTGTGGCATTGTCAAAAAGTTTTTCCTGATTCCAAATTGCCAACATCTTTGGGGCGTCCAACGGGTTTTTCTTGTTTTTTATTGAATTCTTGTCCGATTGAATGTCCATTGATCCCCTATGTGATAATACAGATCATTAAAATAGCAAACGCTTTATTCATAGGCCAATGAGTTATTATTTTATGTCCGAATAAAAAACACACCACAAAATAGTTTGTTCACACAAGGCTATCTGACAGCCATTTCCGTAATGATTTTCTCCAAACAAGCATGGTGTTGTTACACTTTAAAATTTTGGTAGGGACTGGAAGATTTCAGGTCAAGCTCAACTGGTAATTTGTGCTGTAAAGACTCCGGATACGGAAATCTACAAACTACGATTTTATCCGATATTTCCTGCATCTTTTTCATCAGGTAAATTGAATCTGGCGACGATATAACATGAAAAAATACGTTGGTAATTGAAGAATTGAATCTTCCTTATGACGGATTAAACTTCTGAGGCATTTGAAAGAAAAAACAGCCTTTCTGTCAAAAGCAATAAACGATTTAGGAGATGTACTGGATTCCATCCCAATTGAAAAAGGCGACATCGAAGAACCGATTGCTGGCAGAATTGAAAAAATTATCAGTGATAAAGGGGAAAAGGGAAAAAGATGCTTTGTTTGAATTCAAAAAGTTTCAATCCAGTTTGAACGCTTTTTCAGCTTTCTCTTCAAATTCTTCGGGCAGTTCGCTGAAAAATTGTTTCAGCCGGGGCCAAAGTTTCAGCTGGTTCATTTCGCGGAGGTGCTCAATCTGATTTTCCAGGATCTGCTGTTCCTCTGAATTGAATTGGTAATCCGAAAGGCGTAACTCAACTGCCAGAATATGCAAATCGTGATCGTCTCCCAGGTGGTCGTTAATAATATTGAGTTGTTCGCTTCGGGCTTTAAAATATTTCGGGTGCATCAACCGTATAAAATCGAGCTGGTAAAATAAGCGCTTCAACTTTTTTCGCAGTGAATGGATCGCTTCGGGAGTAGGAGCGTCAGGCAGTTCAGAGAAAAAAATATAGCCTGTGAGGTACGAGTTGTTGATTTCCCGTACCAGGTGAACTTTTGATACTTTGCTGTTTTCTGAACCGGTAATGGATGACTCAAGTTTTGAAAAGAAACTGCCGATTGATTTGCAGATTTCTTTTCCTTTGAAACCTTGATCAATTGCTTTTTTGTTCTTCCCGTGCAGTTTTGCTTCTGCGTCTTTTATTTTTCGTTCAGGAATAAGTTTTTTCCCCGTCAGTTCTTTTTCAAAGAGCTCGACATTCACATACGATTCGCGCAGCGGAGAAAGTATTTTCCCGAGTTGTTTTATTTCCTTGCGAATGCTTTTGGCTTCGCTCCCGGGCACCTGTTCATAAAAGCGGATTAATGACCGTAACCGTTTAAATATTTTGCGCAGTTCATGCACGGTAATGTTTGGCGAAATATTTTCAACACTACAAAAATACTCAGCCCTTTCGGTTTGGCGAAGAATAGTATGTGCCAGCTTGTTTCCTGCGTTCTGTGTCATAAAAAACTAATTTTACAGGAATTACAAAGTTAGCAATAAAACCAAAGAGGTCAAAGTCCGGTTTTTTGAAATGACTTTGATAATGAATCGCTTGAAATAACAAATCTCAAATGAATTCCAAATCACAAATTTTAAAAAATCCAAATGTGTGCAAAATGTTTGGATTTCAGGATATTTTATTTTTGGTGTTTATTTGAGATCTGGTAATTGGAATTTGTAATTTTCGATTAGTCTATTCTTTCAAATCCGCAATACGGCACCAGCACCTTCGGAATTTTTATTCCTTCCGGGGTCTGATTATTTTCGAGCAGTGCGGCAACAATCCGGGGCAGTGCCAGTGCACTTCCGTTCAAAGTGTGGGCCAGTTGCGGCTTTCTCACACCTTCTTCGCGAAAACGCAGTTTAAGCCTGTTGGCCTGGAACGATTCAAAATTGGAAACCGAACTCACCTCGAGCCACTTTTTCTGAGCGGCAGAATAAACCTCGAAATCGTAAGTCAGTGCAGCGGTAAAACTGATGTCGCCGCCGCAAAGTCGTAACACGCGGTAGGGAAGTTCAAGTTTCTCAACGAGCGAAGCCACGTGTTTCACCATCTCGTCCAGTACTTCATACGATTTGTCGGGGTGGGCAATTTGTACAACTTCCACTTTGTCGAACTGGTGCAGGCGGTTCAAACCGCGTACATCTTTTCCGTACGACCCCGCTTCACGACGGAAACAGGCACTGTACGCCGTGTTTTTGTAGGGCAGATTTTTGGCATCCAGAATTACATCGCGGTAAATGTTAGTCACAGGTACTTCGGCGGTGGGAATAAGGTAGAGATTATCGCCGGTAATATGATACATTTGGCCCTCTTTGTCGGGCAACTGTCCCGTGCCAAAACCGGAGGCTTCGTTTACTACCAGCGGCGGTTGCACCTCTTCGTAGCCTGCTTTTCGTGCTTCATCCAAAAAGAAATTAATAAGCGCCCGCTGCAACTGCGATCCTTTTCCGCGGTACACCGGGAAACCTGCGCCGGTGAGTTTCACGCCCAGCTCAAAATCGATGAGATTGTATTTTTGTGCCAGTTCCCAGTGAGGCAAAACATCGTCGGCCATTTTGGGCAGTTCGCCTTTGGAAGTAACTACTTCGTTATCTTCTTCACCTTTTCCTTCAGGCACCGATTCGTGTGGCAGGTTGGGCAACTGAACCAGCAATTCATTCACCCGGGTTTCGATACCGCCAAATTGTTCGTCAACCTTTCTGATGTTTTCCTTCAGTTGCGAGGTGCGCTCTTTGGCAGTGTTGGCTTCTTCTGTCTTTCCTTCACGGAACAACTGACCAATCTCCTTCGAGATTTTATTCATCTCAGCTTTGGCCTCGTCGGCCTGGTTCTGCAACTTGTTTTTTTGCCGGTATAAATCGATGATTTGACCTACAATTTCACTGGCATCGAAATTTTTGCGATTCAGTTTTTCGACCACCAGTTCCGGGTTATCCTGAATGAATTTAAGGTTGAGCATGACTTCCTGTTTAAATAAGGTACAAATTTAATAAATGATACGGCACAACCGTTGTGTAGAAAAAGTAAATTGGACTAAAAAAAAAATCTCCTGCCGAAACCGACAGAAGATTTTCATCTCTTCTTCGGAAGTATCTGGCTTTTTTTGTTATCTGTTCTTCCAAATCTCAGGATCTCTGCTTGTATGCAGAACAGCAGAAACAATTATGGTTTTATTGATTTCGTCAATTGAATAATGCACCAAAAACGGGAACACATTTAAAACAGCAGTTCTCACATCGTTGTAACGTACATTTGAAGCTCTAGGATTTTTTCTAATAAAGTTGACCTTTTCACGGACTTCTGTAGTGAACCTTTTACCAAGCCCGTTTTGTTGTTTATTATACCATTTGGCAGCTTCGCGGATATCTTCCTTCGCAAGAGGCAGGATCACAGATTTATACATTACAAATCATTTTCGATATCGTCCATGGCAGAGTCGAAATCCAAAGCAGAATCAGGATTCTTTTTGTGGTTTTCAAGGCGTTTTAACACCAACCTTTTTTGCCATTCCGGGATATCGATGTCTTCGCTTTCAATATCCTTGTATTTACTTTTAAGTTCGTTCCAATCATTAATAGGAATAAAAACGCCGGTTGTTTTTCCTTTGCTGTCCGAAATATATTGCAGGTTCATAATTTCAACTTTTATCTGTTATCTTTTTGCTAATGTTTTGTTCCAATTCGAAGTCAGGATTGAAGCATTCATTTCTACACAAATTTACAAAAAAAATCTCCTGCCGAAACCGACAGGAGATTTTATCTCTTTTTCGGGAAATGCATCCCGGAATTTTTTTTACTTCTCTTTTGCCAGTTCTTTGGCTTGTTCAATCCACGGTGCCGGGTCTTTTGAAGCGTAACGGCTTCCGGCTTCTTCGAGGATCTCATGGAGTTTTTCAACCGATGTTGCAGCAAAATTTTCAAATGTTGCAATTCCTGCCGTGTTGAAAACTTCTTCTAATTTCGGACCTACGCCATCGAGTTTTTTGAGGTCGTCTTTTTCAACCGCATTTTTAGCCTGTGCCTTCGGCGCTTCTGCTTTTGGCGCTTCGTCTTTTGTTTCAGTTGCCGGTTTGGCTTCTGTTTTTGGTTTTTCAGCTTTCGGCGCTTTTGGGGCCGGAGCTTCTGCCACTGCAGTTTCTACTTCTGCAAGCGGCTCAACCGATACAAAAGAGCGGTCTTTTCTTTTTCTTTTAAAAACAACAGTGCCGTCGATCAATGAAAACAGGGTATGATCTTTTCCCATTCCCACATTTTCGCCCGGGTAATGTTGTGTTCCACGCTGGCGTACTAAAATATTACCAGCTTTGGCAAACTGACCTCCGTAAATTTTTACTCCCAGTCGTTTGCTTTCCGATTCGCGTCCGTTCTTCGAACTACCTACACCTTTCTTATGAGCCATGGTAAATGTTTTTTAGTTATCCAACAATGTTTTCAATTTGCACTTGTGTGAACCGCTGACGGTGACCGTTTAGTTTTTTGTAGCCTTTTCTTCTTTTCTTTTTGAAGACAAGCACTTTGTCACCTTTTACATGTGCCAGCACTTTGGCTGACACTTTTGCACCTTTTACGGTGGGCGTTCCTACGGCAATTTTACCGTCGTTGTCAACCAACAACACTTTGTCAAAATCTACCGAGTCGCCTTCCTGGGCATCCAACTGGTGGACATACAGTTTTTTGTCTTTTTCCACCTTAAACTGGTGCCCTGCAATCTCTACAATCGCGTACATAATTTCAATTTTAATGTTTACACCGCCAGGCGTGAATCACTTTTGATTCCTCTTTTTTAAGCCTGAACGATTCAAAATTTGGACTGCAAAAGTAGTTATTTTTAGATAATTGGCAAATTAATGGAAGTTATTTTAAAATTCAACACGAAGGGTATTGAATTTTTATGCACTTACTTTTAAAACCGGTATCCGGCAGAAAGTCCAAAACCTGTATTTTTTAACACCGATTGATCGTCAGGGATAAATTCATTTTCCCAGTTAATATTCAACATGCCCAATTGTGTGTTGAACTGAAAAAATAAACCGCCGGGAAGTTCGTAACCGGCAAAAATGTTACCGCCTGCATCAAAAGGCCGTACATAAAAAATATCTGAACTGTCTGAGTTGCTGCCTTCTTTAAATTTAACATCATATTCCATTGAGCCCGAGTCGGATTCCCAGATGACTTTTCCGCCAACTCCATAAGCTAAATAGGGGCCAAATCCCAACATAAAATGGCCATTGCCCAGCTGTGCTTTATAGACAAAATTCAACGGCATTTCCAAATAGGAAAGCCTGATTTTGGAGGCCAGTGCCATTTCTAAACCTTCAGGGTTTTGGGCTCCTTTTGTTGACAGCATAAGCCCGGGTTGAAAATAAAACTCGGGTGCTACCGGAATCTGGGCATTCACTCCACCATGGTATCCCAGCAGAAGATCGTATTCGAGCTGGTCGCCGTCGGCATCTTTCCCGTTTAAATTTTGAAAATTCACTCCGCCAAGCACGGCAAATGAAGTTTTTGAGGAATTATTATTGAATTGGGCAACTGCAGACATTGCCGTAAATACGATAAGTATGGTAATGGTTAAAAATTTTGTTTTCATTTTTTTGAATTTTTAATTTGATTCTACTTTGATTTAAAACTGAATGTCAGGGTGTTAAAATAAGAAGGAATACTATTAGCTGCCAGCTTCTTGTTCTGCCTCAGCTTTCATTTTTTCGTTGGCAGTAATTAAAAAGTCAACCCTGCGGTTTTGGGCTCGTCCTTCCTCTGTATCGTTGGTATATTTCGGATACAATTCCCCCATGCCAATCTCGGTAATTCGCCGATTTGAAATTCCGTTTTGAACCAAATAGTCGGAAACTGAACCGGCGCGTTGTTCTGATAATCTTTGGTTGTAGGATTCTGAACCGGTGCTGTCAGTATGTCCCTGAATTTCAATGTTGGTGTCCGGGTAATTGTTCAATACAACTACCAGTTTGTCGAGATTGTTTCTTGCGTCAGCCGAAAGATTTGATTGGTCGAAACCAAACAGGATTTTGCTGTTGAATTCAACTACAATTCCTTCTCCCACGCGTTCTACCTGTGCATCGGGTACTGTGTTTTTTATTTCTTCGGCCTGTTTATCCATTTGCCGGCCAATAACTGCACCGGTTGCACCACCGGCTGCGGCTCCGATAATTGCCCCAAGGGCTGTATTTCCTGATGCTTTACCAACAATTGCACCGGCAGCGCCACCGGCTGCAGTGCCAACTGCCGCACCTTTTTGCGTTTTATTCCACGAAGCACAACCGCCAAAAATCAAGGCAGCGCTAAACATCATCACTAAACTAAGTCTGAGCTTTTGCATAATTAATTAATGTATTTGTTTTTTTACGTCATTACTAATTCCAGATTTCATAATTTCTAACCAATAACTATGAAATCCTGGAATGTTAACGTCTAAAGTTCAAAAAGGATTCCAAAAATCGTGTTGAAAAAGCAGTTGTCTGCTTTCTGTCAAATGCTCAATAATGTAATTTTTTGAATGTCATTTTGTTGTATTTGTTTTGTTAATTTTTGGGTTTAATGGCAAAGATGAATAGGCTGACATTATGAACTATCAAAATGATAATTTTTTATCAATTTGTAGGTTTTAGGGGGATTGAAATGTGTAAAATTTCCTTCAAAGGAATCAAGTGTATGTTTAAATTGATCGCGTTGGCACCATTCTGAGTGTTCACCCAATAAAAATTTTGAGAGAACACTCAGAATAATCTGTCAATAGGGAACTTCTGTGTTTTTATTTCCGCATTTCTTTATATGCATTTATCAATCCATTCGTGGAGTCATCGTGTCCGGTAACCGGTTCGCTGCCTTCCAGCTCGGGAAGAATCGTTTTGGCCAGTTGTTTGCCCAGCTCAACGCCCCACTGGTCGAAACTGTAAATGTTCCAGATTACTCCCTGAACAAAAATTTTGTGTTCGTACATGGCAATAAGCGAACCCAACGTGCGGGGCGTCAATTTTTTCACAAGAATAGAATTGGTAGGAATATTTCCCTGGAAAACTTTAAAAGGCAGCAGTGATTCAATTTCCTCGTCCGTTTTTCCTGCTGCTTTAAGCTCGGCTTTCACCTGTTCTTTAGTTTTGCCTACCATCATGGCTTCGGTTTGGGCAAAAAAGTTGGCCAGTAGTTTCGGATGGTGGTCGCTAATTGGGTTGTGGCTCACAGCCGGTGCAATAAAATCACAAGGAATCAGTTTGGTTCCCTGGTGAATCAGCTGATAAAAAGCGTGTTGTCCGTTGGTTCCCGGTTCGCCCCAGATGATTGGGCCGGTCTGGTAATCCACCTGTTTTCCGTTTCGGTCCACATATTTTCCGTTACTTTCCATGTTTCCCTGCTGGAAATAGGCAGCAAAACGGTGCATGTACTGGTCGTAAGGCAAAATGGCCTCGGTTTCGGCGCCGTAAAAATTGTTGTACCAAATGCCAATTAATGCCAAAATGACCGGGATATTTTTGTCGAATTCCGTATTGCGGAAATGATTATCCATGGCATGAGCGCCTTCCAAAAGCTGAATGTAGTTTTCAAATCCAATACCCAAAACAATGGAAAGCCCGATGGCCGACCAGAGCGAATAACGGCCGCCCACCCAGTTCCAAAAACGGAACATGTTTTTGGTGTCGATGCCAAATTTTGCCACTTCTTCTTTATTGGTCGAAACGGCTACAAAATGGCTTTTAATGAAATTTTCATTTTTTGCTGAATCTAAAAACCAGCTGCGTGCCGAGTTGGCGTTGGTCATGGTTTCCTGGGTGGTAAACGTTTTGGAAGCCACGATAAACAGGGTGGTTTCCGGATTCACTTCTTTAAGTGTTTCGGCAATGTGTGTTCCGTCCACGTTCGACACAAAATGCAGGTTGAGATGGTTTTTGTAGGGCTTCAATGCCTCGGTTACCATCAGAGGGCCAAGGTCGGAACCGCCAATGCCAATATTTACCACGTCGGTAATCGGTTTTCCGGTGTAACCTTTCCATTCACCCGAAATCACTTTTTCAGAAAAATCTTTCATTTGATCGAGCACTGCATTCACCTCGGGCATTACATCCTCGCCATCAACTATTATTGGTGAATTGCTGCGGTTGCGCAGGGCTACGTGCAACACTGCACGGTTTTCAGTGGCATTTATTTTTTCACCCGAAAACATGCTTTCGATGGCATTTTTCAGTCCACACTCGCCGGCTAACTCAATCAAAGCCGCTTTAGCCGTATCGTCCAAACAGTTTTTTGAGTAATCCACCAAAATATCTTCGAATTTCAGTGAATACTTTTCAAAGCGGTTGCTGTCGTTTTCAAAAAGATTTTTAATGTGTGTTTCGCTGAAGGTTTCATAATATTCTTCCAGCTTTTTCCATGCGCCGGTAGTAGTCGGATTTATTTTTGGTAACATAGTTTTTGAAATTTTTAAAAGCAGGAGGTTTCGTTTAAATGAACCAACTGCTTAATAGTTATAAGACAAAGATAATGCTTTAATAAAAATCACAGCATTTGAGCAGGAATCCTTAATTATTGCTTAATAACAGGCAAGCCGTTTTTTTATACTTTTGTCCACAATTAGTAAATTAAAAATGGTAAAGAGGTCAGACGCATTTAAGGGGTATTTTTTCGCCATTCTGGCAACAATTGCATTTTCGAATGTTTACATTTTCAGCAAAGCGGCCTTAAATGAAGTTCACCTTGCACAGTTTGGGGTTTACTGGTTTTTTATCAGCACGGTTTTAAGTTTGGGGTATGCATTTTGGAACAATAAATTAAAACAACTTTATAGCCTCACCAAACGCCAGGTGCATATTTTAATCACGCTCGGGTTTCTCGAAATTTTCACTACCACAACCTTTTTTCTCTCCATCAATATAATCCCCGATCCGGCAGTAACCTCGTTTTTGGGAAACCTTTTCCCGGTGATGCTGGCAGTTGGCGGGGTAGTGGTTTTGGGCGAAAAGTTCGGGCCGGTTGAAACCGGCGGGGCAGTTTTGGCCCTGGTTGGCGCATTCGTAATTAGCTACACCGGTGAAACTTCACTTGAAAAACTTTTCATTCCCGGCACCGGAATTGTTGTGCTGAACGCTTTTTTTGCTACCACAGCCTCACTCGTTGTAAAGACGAATGTGCGGAAACTGAGTCCCGAATTGCTGGGCCTGAACCGCTCTGTTTGGCTGCTGGTATTTTCGTTTATAATGATTTTTGTTTATGGAAAATCGTTTGTCATTCCCGTTTCGGCATTGAAAAACATTGCAGTGGGTGCTGCGCTCGGGCCATTTTTGGCTGTTCTTACAGTGTATTACTCATTTAGCTACATAAATGCTTCGCGGTCGTCGGTGGTGCAAAGCCTGAAAGGTATTTTTGTATTGCTGGGCGCTTACCTTGTTTTCGGTTCGTTTCCGCTTCCACACCAGTTTGTGGGCGGATTGATAACAGTTGCCGGAGTTTTGGTAATGACACTCGGCCAGGCCGGAGTATTCAACCTGAGGCGTGGTAAATAAAAACGAAAATTTCACGTTTTAACTCAGCAGAAGTTTTTATTCTGAATATTTTTAGCAATGAATTAAATTCAAAATTATTATGAGAATTACTCTTTTTTTTCTACTTCTTTTCGGATTGCACAGCATGCTCCTGGCTCAGGAAGAATTAATTGAGTTGAATGATGAACCCATTGAATTTGAGGCGGATGGATTCTATATAAAGCGGGTGACAGATAGCCGTTCAAATAAAGACAGCATTGGGTTTGCCCAAAAGGGCGTATTCAAAAAAGATAAAGTGCCGGCCCGGTTTAAAGATGGCCTCGAACCCGCTATTTACAATTTTTTGAAAGAAAATTTCAGGCAGGATTTTTCAGGTGTTCCGGTTGTAATGTATGTTAACTATTTGCATGTTTCAGAAACTATGGGAGTGCCAATAACAGGAACAGCAGATATCAAATTGGAATTTCTGAGGGAAAAAGACGGAAGTGTGGGAAGACTGTACGAGTCCGAGGCGTTTGTTGAAAAACCCGCCCTGAATGTGACCAAAACGCATGAACAACGTATTCGCGAAGTAATTGCCACTTGCCTGGAAAGTTTTAATGAATCGGACTGGAAAACAATTGAGCCGGTGTATTTTAAGGAAGGCGATAAAAATTGAACACAGTATTGCCATTTTAACCTTCAAAGCCAATCAATTCAGAAAAAACTTATTTATTTAAGGACATTTCAATCTTTTTTTTGATCTTTGCGCACGGAATTATTTAAGAAGGGAAGATTATGAGTTGTTCAGGATGTTCATTTAATAATTCAATTTCCGACAGGCCCGGCGATGCATACGACTGGCTGAATGATTTGCCCGACACGGCATCTGAAACGGATATTGTTGAAGTAAAGTTTAAATCGACACGAAGAGATTTTTATAAAAATACTGATAAACTGGCATTAAAAAGAGGTGATAAAGTGGTGGTGGCCACCTCGCCGGGGCACGATACCGGCGAAGTTACCCTGACCGGCTACCTTGCAGAAAAACAGTTTCACCGCAAAATAAAAAACCCGAAACGTTTCACACTGAATCCCATTTACAGGAGAGCCAGCGAAAACGACCTCGAAATGCTGGAAGCCGCCCGAAGCAGGGAAAAACCTACTTTGATTCGTGCACGCCAGGTTGCAGGTGACCATGGATTGGACATGAAAGTGGGCGATGTGGAATTTAGGGGCGATGGCAAAAAAGCCATTTTCTACTACATTGCCGATGGACGGGTCGATTTCAGGGAGCTGATAAAGGACTACGCACGTGAGTTCAATATTAAAGTGGAAATGAAGCAGATTGGTGCCCGGCAGGAGGCCGGACTGGTTGGGGGAATTGGCTCGTGCGGACGTGAACTTTGCTGCTCGAGCTGGCGTACTGACTTTTCCAGTATTACCTCTGAAGCCGCACAAACACAGGGTCTTTCGCCATCGGCACAAAAAATGGCCGGAGCCTGCGGAAAACTAAAATGCTGCCTGCTTTACGAGCTGGATGTTTACATTGAAGCACGAAAAGAGTTCCCAAAACAACTGCTTGAGCTGGAAACCGCTGCCGGTGTTGCCAAACCCATAAATACTGATTATCTGAAAAAAGAGATTTGGTACACCACAGGCGGTAACACACCATCCGGCAATTTTAAGCTGACACTGAAAGAGGTGAAGGATATTATCCAGAAAAACAAAAAAGGGGAAAAACCCGAAATTTTACCTCAGGGTTCAACACAGGCAAAAGAGCCCGGCTGGGAACCTGTAAACACCGGACGTATTGATCGTTTTGAGAAAAAAGGGAAAAACAAAAGGAAAAAAAGGCGGAATAAAAGAAAGAATTACCGGCCAAAAGCAAAAATCCAGAAGCAATAACTGGGATTTCTCAAGTTATATAATCAAGAGCAAGCCCTTCAATTTATGCTTTGGTCGATAAATTTGTTGATTTTTTCCTTAAAATCTTTCAGCAAAACCGGCTTTGCAAGATAATCGTCGCAACCTGCCTGGAATGCTTTATCCCTGTCGCCTTTCATGGCATAGGCTGTTTGAATAATTACCGGAAGGTTTGGAAACTCTGTTTTAATAATCCGGGTTGCATCGTAGCCATTCATGCCGGGCAACTGAACATCCATGAGGACTAAATCAGCAATGTTATTTTTCAGGTACCCGATGCCTTCATTGGCATCCATAAAGTTAACATGTTTGAAGCCCAGGATTTTTATTACACTTTTCAGGTATTCAATACTTGCGGGGTCGTCTTCAAATGAAACAATAGTTTTAGCAGAAGTACTGATTTTTTCTTTGCCATTTTCCCCTGCAGCTTTGTTCGAAAGTTTACCATTTTCTGCCGAAGTTTTTTCATCTTTAAAATTTCGCGGGACAGACACATAAAAGGCTGAACCTTTGCCGGGTTCAGAGTTCACCCACGCCTTGCCGCCAAGCCGCTCGGTTATTCCCGAGATTATGGCAAGGCCAAGTCCTGAGCCTTCGTGTTTCCTTGAAATGCCTTCTTCCACCTGGCGGAAAGGTTCAAAAATAATAGTTGCTTTTTTCGGGTCAATTCCTACACCCGAATCTTTAACGAATAATACAATTTCACCGTTGGAAACCAAACATCCCAATTCGATAAAACCCTCTTCGGTAAATTTAAAGGCATTGTCGAGCAGGTTTTTAAAAATCTGGTATAACCTGTTTTTATCTGATCTTACCATGCAGGATTCTTCATTCAGGCACAATTTTAGTTTTAAATCGATTTTTGACAATTTATCAGCCTTCTGCGTTTTGTAAACCACGTGCAATTCCTGCAACAGTTCATTAATGTCGAAAGTTGAATAGTCGATTTTGAGCTGGTTCGACTGGATTAACGAAATATCGATAATATCATCGATAACAGCAGTGAGGCGCTGTCCTGAGTTTTCGATGATTTTCCCGAAGTAGTTTAAGTCATTTGGCTCAATGTTGCCGGAACAAATTATATTAGAGAAACCAAGAATGGCATTTAACGGGGTGCGAATTTCGTGGCTCATGTTTGCCAGGAACAGTGATTTAAGCCTGTCGCTCTCCTCTGCTTTTTTCCTGGCTTCCTCCAGTTCTTCAACCATTTTTTTACGGAGGGTAATGTCATGTCCTATTCCCACTAAACCGGTAACCTCTCCATCGCTTTTTTTCAGCGGCACCTTGGTGGTTAAAATCCAGCGGTTAGGATTTCCCGGAAGCATCTCTTCACGGTTGACAACCGCCTTTCCATGCTCAATAACCTGCCTGTCGTCTTCGTTGTATTTTTCAGCAATTTCTTTGGGGTACAACTCATCGTCCGTTTTTCCTATTATATCATCAACACTTCGGGCTCCGCAGTTTATTACATCGGCCTTGTTGGCAATAATTTTACGGTAATTTGTGTCTTTCATGTAAATCGCATCCGGAATATTATCAATTAGCGTGCTGAACAGCAGGTTCATTTCATTCACCTCTTTTTCAGTTTTCAACTGCTCGGTAATATCGTGGCTTACCCCAAAAACCATATTCTTGCTTTCGCGGTATTCTGCAATGGCATGAATATTTCTTATTTCTCCATTGTCGGGCCTTTTAATTTTGAAATTTACATTGAAATTTCCTTTCCCTTCAACCAGTTTGGAAAGTTCATTTAGTATAGGCTTGCGGTATTCCGGAAGCAGAATTTCAATTAATCCATCCAATGAAATAGTTCTGTTTTTTACGCCATAAATAGTACGGGCACCTTCCGTTCCGTAAATCATTTTTGTATCCAAATCAATTTCCCATGATCCCAGAAAAGTCAGTTTTTCTGCCCGCTGTAGCCGCCGATTGTTTATTTTCATCTCTTTGGCAGCAATTGTTTCGGCGGTAATATCAGAATAGGTGGCCACCACCCGATCCTCTCCAATATTTTTCACATCGGCCCTGAAAAACTTTTTATTGTTCTTTTCCCCCATCTCCATAAGAAACCTGTTTTGGGCACCATTCGCAATCACCTGCTCGCATAAGCACTGTCCGTTGATAACCTGGCATGGCAATTCCTTGTTGAAAAGCTGTGTGAAACAGGTTCCGTTTTCGGGCTGAACGTTAGGATCGTTGGTTTGGAGAATTTTCTTTTGTTTTAAATCAATGACATAAAAATGCAAGGGGAGTGCCTCCAGTATATTTTCTGCTCTCATCTTCAAAAATTGTTTCCCGGGTTTGTAAATTGTTTTTCAAATGCTCGCTGCAAATATAAAATTATTTTGAGATTTCGGGGTGAAAGTCGCTAAGTTCGTTGAAAATCAGTAAATAATATGGCTGTTTTAATAATACATATTACTTTTTAGATTATCTTTCACATTTTCTGTCCAGTGTTTAAAATCATATTTGGAGAGGGTAACTTCGTCAAAGATTTCATTCAGTGTATTTTGGGTTATCTTCCTGAAATCCTCGTTGCGGGGGAGAATGAGCACACCGCATAGCTCAACCGATGCGGGACTAACCACAATTTGCTTCTCACCGGTTTCGAAAAAATGGGAAGGCCGCTGCTTTTCGCGCGGGAAAATTACAACCCGCCATTCATTTTGTTGGTAATTACAGAGAATGTTCAGCATTGGTTCCGGTTCGCCCTTTGCCGGCAACAATTCAAAAATAACATTGAAAACAGCTGTCAGCTCCTCAAGGTCTGATGAGCGAAGTGAAACAAATCTGCGTAAATAGTTTTCAACTGCAACTACAGTAATTTTGCTATTTCTGAAAATAATATCCGCAAATTGGTTTTCGAGCAGTTCAAACTCCTCCTCAATAGGTAGAAATCCGGTGTTCCCGGCCTGAAAATGAAAATGGTCGGGTGCCGAGGCGCCACATTTCGGTCCATTGTAAAAAAGTGTAAATCCGGACAGGTCGCGGTTCAGTTTCAACATATCCGGGAAAAAGTTCTGAATTCGCTGGGGAGTGTGGCTCCGATGAGGAATGGTGAGGTGCACCGGAAAAATGGGAAAGGGGTTGACCAAAATCAGGTAGTTTTCCTGGAAAGAAATTCCTTTTTGCACAGCCGGTAAATTCTCATAACACAGGAAACATGGCCTTTCGGCAATACTTTTTGCATCGGTTTTGGCGGCCGACGACCGGATGCGTCCGGGATTGTGCTGTACAACAATTTTAAAATGGCCAAAATTGAATTTTTTGGTTTGCATGCCAGTAAGTGCCTGGTAATTTTTTCGGGCCAAATCCCATTTTTTTTGCTGCTGTTTAACCAGTGCAATGGCCTGATCGTTCAGGTTTTCAACCAGGCCGAAACCGGAAAGTTCTTGAGCAGTTATTATTTTTTGATTTACCAAGTTCATTTGTATTGAAAGCTCCGGGTTTAATTATCTGCTTTACTTTTTCAACCTTGCTTTTAGTTCAAAAGTACGAATACGATCTTTATACAAGTTGTGCGTATTCTGCTTTTCAATATCGAGCGATGCATCGGTATTGTCCTCCCAGCGGCGGCACAGGTAACCCGGTTCGTAAATCCGCCCTATTTTGTATTCCCGCGAAATGGCCAGTCCAACCGCGTAATCTTCCCCGTAACTCACGTTCGGAACTCTGATAGTTCTCAGTACCGGTGTATAAAATGCACGTGGTGCGCCCAGTCCGTTAATCCGCAAAGCATTGTTGGGGCCATTGTCGTCGGTCCATTCGTTGTGGTCAATTATTCCGGGAGGCAGCTCTTCCAAATCAAAATTGGTCATTTGATAACTGCCAATCACCATGGCACATTTTTCTTCATGGAACTTATCCACAATTTTTTGAAGGGTGTTTTCTGATGCATACAAATCGTCGCTGTCTAACTGAACGGCAAATTTTCCGCACTTTTCATGAAACACAGCTTCGTTCCAGCAACCGCCAATTCCCAGGTCAATCCGCCCGGGAACAACATGAATCAGTTTTCCGCCACGGGCAAAATCGTGAAGAATTTCCGTTGTGCCGTCGGTGGAGTGGTTATCCACAACAATTATATTAAAGTTGAAATTTGTTTTTTGAATGAGCACTGACTCCACAGCATCTTTAATGGTTTTTACGCGGTTCCTTACCGGAATTACCACCGACGCTTCTACGGGAAAATCTGTTTTCGAAAAATCGATTTCCTTAAACGGTGGCCGCAGCAAACCGCCAATTTTTTTGAGATGTGCCGTGCAGGCTTTTTCCATTTCAATTTGTTTGTCGCGGGCATTTCCGCTTACGTAATCGAACTGTTTTTTGCCCGTTTTCCGCGTGTCGGTTTCTTCCATCGTGAAAAGAAATTCGGGAATCCGGGTGAGTTCTCCCAGTCGCGAGGCATGCAACCGCAGTGCATAATAGCCAGCCTGTTGAAAACTGTCTTCTTCGAACGATTTCAACACATCGCTGCGAAACAGTTGCACCGGACCGAAATTAAAATCGTCACGCAAACTGCCCGACTGATAATCGATAACCGGATGGGCCGACAGTGCCCCGTTTGTTATTTCAAAATAATCGGAATAAACCATTGGCGAGCCGGTATTTTCTGCCACCTGTACCATCCGCTCCAGGGCAAACGGGCCAACTCCCAGGCGTGTATTCTGCAGGGCAATCAATGAATAGGTTGTTGAACTTTTTTCAGCAATTATTTTCATGGCTGCGGTTGACAGCGGTTGTTCACAAATCAGTGTTTGTACATTCTCAATTTTAACTTCATCGGGCGATAACACAAACACCTGGTTGGTTAATCCCGAATTGAGCAGTTGATTGACAGTATTAAGCGTTTCCGTGCTGTTTGTATAAGCAATAAAGCAATTTATTTTTTCTTTCATTTTTGAAAAATTGAGTTTTTAATACTGATTGAAAATGGCCAACAATCTTGTGAAATCCCTAACAAAGGTATAAATTTGATATGGCAAAAAAGAACCAAAAAACGCCGGGAACTTAAAACATTTTTGCGGCACATTTGTCCAAATTAACAAGAAAACGAATTCATACCAAAAATTAACTTAAAGTTACAAAACATGGATTACAGAAAAATTGGAAAATCAGATTTGGAATTATCAACCATTACATTTGGCGCATGGGCTGCCGGTGGCTGGATGTGGGGTGGTACCGAACAGAACGATTCGGTGAACGCCATTAAAGCAGCATACGAATTGGGCGTGACATCCATCGATACTGCCCCGATTTACGGACAAGGCACCAGCGAAGAAATTGTAGGTGAAGCCATTAAAGATATTTCGCGCGACAAAGTTCAGATTCTCACCAAATACGGAATGCGCTGGGATGTAAAGAAAGGCGATTTTGCCTTTCACAGTAAAAATAATAGTGGAAAAGATATTGAAATTTACAAGTATGCCGGCAAAGAGAGCGTTGTGAAAGAGTGCGAAGACAGTTTGCGACGACTGGGTACCGATTACATCGATTTGTATCAGGTTCACTGGCCCGATTCCACTACGCCAATCCAGGAAACGATGGAAGCAGTGAATAAACTGATAAAAGAGGGAAAAGTGAGGTATGCCGGCGTCTGTAATTATAATGCCGCACAGATGGAAGAAGCGTCAAGATATGTTGACCTTGTTTCCAACCAGGTACCCTACAGCATGGTGAAACGCGATATTGAGAAAGAAGTTGTTCCGCATGCTATTGAAAACAACCAGTCGATACTGGCTTACAGCCCGCTCGAGCGTGGCTTGCTTACCGGCAAAATGAAACCGGGGTATCAATTTGGAGAAGGTGACCACCGGGCAGGCCTTCCATATTTTACCGACGAAAACATTGAAAAAACGAATGAATTCCTGGAAAAAATAAAAGTGCTGGCCAACGATAAAAATGCTACGCTGGCGCAGTTAGTGCTTCGCTGGACAGTTGAGCAGCCGGGAATTACCATTGCTCTGGCCGGGGCACGCAATCCAAAGCAGGCGGTTCAGAATGCCAAAGCAATGGATATTGATTTAACAGAACAGGAACTGGTATTTATTACTGAAGAACTGGATAAACTAAGGTTGAATTTGTAAAAATCAGTGAAGTCATAAACTGCAAGTGAATTGCATTTTAAAAAAAGGCAGCAGCCAGCCATCCGGTTGTTGCCTTTTTTGTTGTCGGCTTGCAGGGGCTCGAACCCTGGACCCGCTGATTAAGAGTCAGCTGCTCTGCCAACTGAGCTACAAGCCGCAAAAGCTGCAAATTTAGCTGATTGGTTTTAGAAATCAATTTTTTAAATGCATTTCGTTTTCAATCTTATTAGAGTTTTAAAATCACCGGTTCACTCAGCTCACTTTCGTTGTTCAGCCGGTCGAGCACCGACATACGCACCTCATATTCCTTTTTATCTTCATTGATCCGCCCGAATTTAAATTTGTCGTCTTTGGCGGGAATAATGGTATAGATAAAATCCGGATTGGAGGAATCGAAGCGGGTTTCTTTTTCATTTATATAAATTACATAACGCCACGGTTTATCCATTTCATTTTGAGCTTCCGCAGTTTCCCATTTTATCCCTTTCCACCAGCGTTTTTTGAATTTTGCCACAGGAGCCGGCGGTTGATTGTCGATCCACCGCATTGGTGGCACAATTGCCGGACGCTGGTACAAATCGAAGGTCAGGCTATCCTGAAATCCCTGCAGGTTACGTTTGAAATGCTTGCTGCTGTAAAAAGCAGATCCGCCAATTTCGGGAATGGTACGCAAATACCTGACTTGAGCCGGGAGTTCACCGGGCTGGGTCCATTCTGGTACATTTGAGTTCACATTGCTCTTATAAACGCCATGGCCAATGTACATAGCACGGCCATAGGCATGGTTCCTCCACCAGCGGCAGAGTAATTTAAAATCGACCAGCGGATGCCCAATCTGCCAGTAAAGTTGTGGCAGGGTGTAATCAATCCACCCCATTTCCTGCCATTTAATAATATTGGCATACAAATCGTCGTAGTTAGTAGCTCCCGCGCGGGTATCGGATCCCAGTGGGTCGTCGGATTTGTTTCGCCAAACACCAAACGGGCTGATGCCAAATTTGACCCACGGCTTGGTGGCTTTAATGGTTTCGTTCAGTTTTTTTATGATGATGTCCACATTTTCGCGGCGCCAGTCGGCTTTGTTTTCCGGGAAAAATCCGCGGTTGTAGCGGGCAAACGAAGCGGTGTCGGGAAATTCTTCTTCCAACGGATACGGATAGAAATAATCGTCGAAATGGATGGCATCCACATCGTAGCGGGCCACAATATCTTTTACCACTTCGGCCACAAATTCGCGGGTTTCGGGCAATCCCGGGTCGAAGTACAATAAATTGCCATACTTCAAAATCCACTCCGGGTGATCGAACGCGATGTGGTTAGCAGCCAGCGGCTGATCAGCATTCTGAGCCACCCGGAACGGGTTCAGCCAGGCGTGCAGTTCCATGCCGCGTTTGTGGCTCTCCTCAATCCAGAATTGCAGCGGATCGTAAAATGGGTCGGGTGCTTTTCCGGGCACGCCGGTCAGGTAACGTGTCCACGGCTCCAGTTCCGACGGGTAAAAAGCATCGGCTGCCGGACGTACCTGCAAAATAACGGCATTCATGCCCAAGCGCTGGTGCATATTCAAAATTTCAATTGCCTCACGTTTCTGTCCTTCGGTTGAAAGTCCGGGTTCCGATGGCCAGTCGATGTTTACCACCGTGGCCACCCAAACTGCACGGAATTCGTGTTTTGGATAAAACGGCTGCGAATAAACTGATAAGCATAAAACAAAAACAACAATCAGCGACAGAATATACTTCATTTCGAGTTTTTCTTTTGGTTCAAACAAAGATATTTATTTTAAAATACAGCTTAAAGCAGCCATTGAAAAATTCAGAAATCTACTTTGAGTATTGCTCATTAAGTTCTATTTTTGAGTAAAATATACAGTTATGGACACAACAAACATTAAAATAAAGCTAATTAAAGAAATAGATTCTCTTGACAACAAAAATGTTAAAGAATTATACGGCATAGTAATGAATTTCATCAATGGAAAAGTGGAGTCAGAAAATTGGGATAATCTTACTGAAATCCAAAAAGCCGGAATTGAATTGGGAATCAACCAGTTAGACCAGAACAAAGGCCTCGACCATGATATGGTTATGGAAGAACTGAAAAAAAAGTATGGAATTTAAAAAGAAGATAATCTGGTCGCCGGAAGCAAAAGAAGATCTGGAAAATATTTTAGACTATCTGATGTTTCGTTGGGGGATTGCGATTACTTCCAGGTTTCTTTTTCATACGGAAAAAATGGTAACCCAAATAGCAATAAATCCGAAACAATACCCAATTTTTTCTTTCAAAAAAAGAATACGAAGATGCGTTTTAACAAAGCAAAACACCATTTATTACAGGGTGAAAAATGAGAGGGTTGAGATTGTGAGAATTTTTGACACGAGGCAAAACCCCAATAATCTCAGAATTTTGTTCGAGACAAAAGAATAGACAAATGCTATTAATTGCAGACAGCGGTTCCACCAAAACAAGCTGGTGTGTTTCTGATTCAGATAACACTGGAAAATTCTATTCAACAAATGGAATTAATCCTTTTTTCAGGACAACGGAAGACATTGTAGCCGAGCTCAGAAAAGATCTCCTGCCAAAATTAAAAAAGGAAATTAGCACCGTGTATTTTTACGGTGCCGGAGTGGTAAATGAGGAGAAAGCCGACGTGATAAAAAATGCGCTCTCCCAACTCTTTCCCGGTGCCGCACTTGAAGTGGAAAGCGATTTGCTGGCTGCTGCCCGTTCGACGCTTGGTGCCAAAAGCGGAATTGCCTGCATTTTAGGAACCGGCTCCAACTCTTGCCTTTACAACGGAAAAGCAATTGTGGCACACGTTCCTCCTTTGGGATTTATTTTGGGCGACGAAGGAAGTGGTGCCGTTTTAGGCCGCAAGTTGGTAGGCGACTATTTAAAAGGAATCATGCCCCGGAATCTCTCGGCAAAATTCAAAGAAAAATTTCCACTTCAATATGCCAATTTTCTGAAAAGTGTTTACAAAGAAGAAAAGCCCAACCGTTTCCTTGCCGGGTTTGTACCTTTTCTGAAAGAAAATATCGAAGAAGAATACTGCGACGAAATTGTCAGGAATGCATTTGATGATTTTATCACCCGAAATGTAGCTAAGTACAAAGGCTACCAGCAACTTTCGGTTTGCTTTGTGGGTTCAATTGCCTTTCATTTCCAGGAACAACTGCTGGAGGTGCTTGATGAAAAAAATATCACCCCCGGAACCATAATTAAAGAACCCTTGCTAAATTTGCTGCACTACCATTTACAAAATTCTAAAGATGAATAGCATAACTGAATCGAGTTCGCCATATGACAACCTCGAAAAAATGAGTGTTCGCGAGTTGCTGGAAGGTATTCATAACGAAGACAAAAAAGTGCTTCCTGCTGTTGAAAAAAACATTCCGCAAATCGAAAAACTGGTCACCCAAATAGTACCCAAGATGAAAAAAGGTGGCCGCTTGTTTTATGTTGGTGCGGGCACCAGCGGGCGGCTGGGGATTTTGGATGCCTCGGAAATACCACCAACTTTCGGCGTTGGCTACGACATTGTAATCGGGCTGATTGCCGGCGGCGACCAAGCCATCCGGAAAGCCATTGAGGCGGCTGAAGATGATGAAAACCTGTCGTGGGAAGAATTGAAAAAATACAATATTGGTGAATTGGACACGGTTGTTGGAATTGCAGCTTCGGGACGAACTCCATTTGTGATAGGTGCCGTTAAAAATGCCCGTAAACACGGAATCCTTACGGGATGCATTACCAGCAATCCGGGGTCGGGGCTCTCACAAAATGTTGATATCCCCATTGAAGCGGTTGTGGGGCCTGAATTTGTTACAGGCAGCACGCGCATGAAATCGGGAACAGCACAAAAATTAATCCTGAACATGATTACCACCACCCTGATGATACAAATGGGCCGTGTGAAAGGCAACCGGATGGTTAACATGCAGTTAACCAACCAAAAACTGGTGGAGCGTGGAACCCGGATGATTATGGAAGAACTGGGTTACAATGAAAAGAAAGCCCGCAGATTGCTACTTATACATGGATCGGTAAATAATGTTTTGGAAGCGATTGGGAAAAAGAAAAAATAACCCTCCTTTAACAAAGGAAAATTATTCAGGTTAAAAAAATTGATATCTTTGCATCTGATAAAACAAGAGGGAAGTATCCCTAAGTTCAAAAAACAGAACGAAAATATTTAAGAAAAATCATCTCGCTTGCATCTTTGCAAGTTTGTGGTTTATTAGGTTTAGTTGGTTTAGGTTAAGTCCCGAAAGGGACAAAAAGGCTGTCAAAAGACAGCCTTTTCTTTTTTGTCTAAATCGCTATAACCCCACTTTAAACACAAATCTGATTTATAACATGAATTTTTATTTTTATTACAATTATTAATGTTGTATTTTTCCGGTAACGTACACGGCAATCGAAAAGATCTATATATTTTTAAATTCAGTCATTAAAATTTTTAGAAATTAATACTGGATAAAACCACGTAAAAGAAATAGCCTAATAAAATTTATAATTATGGATAATGAATACCTGGATTATATGTATCAAGAAATAGTACCTGGCTTACTTAATTGTGTAGCTTATTAAATTTAACAATATAAAACCAATAAAAAATGAAAGAAACAAGAAGAAAATTTATCAAAAAATCTGCTGTTGCAGGTACGGGAGCAATTGTTGCTCCAACTTTCATCTCTGCAAAAGTATTTGGTGCAAACGATCGGATTAATGCCGCGGTATTAGGCCTCAATGGCCGCGGGAAAAGTCATGTTTCAGGTTTAATGAAGCAGAATAATGTTCAGGTCACAACACTTTGCGATCCGGACATGAATATTTTAAAAACACGAAAAGATGACTTCAAAGAGACTTACGACCAGGATGTAAATCTGGAGCAAGATCTTCGACGAGTTATGGACGACAAAGACATTGATGTGGTGAGTATTGCATCACCAAACCACTGGCATTCATTGTCAGTTATCTGGGCCTGCCAGACTGGAAAAGATGCCTACGTCGAAAAACCCGGTTCGCATAACATTTGGGAAGGACGAAAAATGGTGGAAGCTGCCCAGAAATATGACAGAATTGTGCAGCATGGAGTTCAGCTAAGAAGCTCTCCGGCAGTTAATCAGGCCATTCAGCTCCTTCGCGAAGGTTATATTGGCAGGGTTTACATGGCACGCGGATTAGTATTTCGCTGGCGTCCCAGTATTGGCGACAAGGGGTTTTCACCGGTCCCGGAAGGCCTGGATTATGATTTATGGACCGGACCAGCACCCAAACGTCCGTTCACTGAAAACCTGGTTCATTATAACTGGCACTGGCACTGGGATTACGGAAACGGCGATGTGGGGAACCAGGGAATTCATGAAACTGATTTATGTATGTGGGGACTGGATGTGGGATTGCCCACTGAAATTACATCCATGGGAGGTAAATTCCTTTGGGACGATGCAAAGGAAGTACCTGAAGTGCTTACATCTGTTTACAATTATCCTGAAGAGAACAAAATTATCCAGTTTGAAGTGAGGCCGTGGGCAACAAACACTGAGCAGGGTGTTACCGTGGGCAATATTTTTTACGGCGAAAAAGGCATCCTTGTAGTTGATGGATACAGCAAGTTTAAAACCTATTTGGGAAGAGACCGGGAGCCTGGAATTTCGGGTGACGACGGAGAACAAGAAGCCACCGGAATGGAAAGAGGCGCCGGAGGAACCGACGGACATTTTGCCAACTTTATTGAAGCTGTGCGCAAGCACGATGCGAGTATTTTGAATGCCCCGGCTGAAACAGCACACCTTTCTTCCGGATTGGCGCATCTCGGCAATATTGCTTACCGGTTGGGTAAAGTCTTAAACTTCGATCCCAAAGCGGAAAAATTTGTCAATGATCCGGAAGCTGATCAAATGCTTACCAGGAACTACCGCGCCAACTATGTTGTTCCCAATAAAGTGTAACCTGGGAATGCTTTTAATTATAAAAGAAGCATTTATATGATGGCTGAGCGGTTGTGTCAAATGCTTCTTTTCCAAACTTTTTTTACCACAAATAATGTATAAAAGAATGAATTTCAGAAATAGACTTATTACTATCGCAATGATTTTCACAACAATCCTGTTTTGCCAGTGTGGAAATAATCAGCAAATTGAATTAAAAGTAAGCGAGTCGGATAAAAAAGTGGATGTTTTATTTGATGGACAACTTTTTACTTCTTATATCTACCCCGACAATATTATGAAACCGGTGCTTTGGCCGGTAGTTTCACCTGCCGGGAACATTCTTACCCGGAGTTACCCAATGGAAAATAAAGCGGGCGACCGAACCGATCATCCGCATCATGTGGGCGTTTGGTTGAACTATGGAGATGTGAACGGACTTGATTTCTGGAACAATTCCGAAGCAATCCCGGAAGAGAGGAAAAGTGATTACGGGCGGATTTATCACACATCGGTTGAAAAAGCGGAAAGTGGCAAAAACAAAGCCGAACTGGTTGTTGAAAACGAATGGAAGGCTCCGGATGGTACAAAAATGCTGGATGAAGAGACCAATTTTACATTCAGCCAGAAAGATGAAAATATTCGTATTATCGACAGAACTACTACATTGGAAGCTGTAATAGATGAAGTAAAATTTACCGATAACAAAGAAGGAATGTTTGCCATCCGCGTGGCACGCGAACTAGAGCTTCCCTCGGATAGTCCCACAAAACTTATGGACTCGCATGGCAATATTACGGAAGTGAAGGAGATGGATAATTCCAAAGTAAAAGGAGATTACAGAAGCTCTGAAGGAATTGAGGGAGCTGAAGTTTGGGGAACCAGGGCCAGGTGGATGAAGCTTTCGAGCGAAATTAACGGCGAGAAAGTGGCACTTGTTATTATCGATCACCCGTCAAATGTGGGGTATCCAACCTACTGGCATGCTCGTGGCTATGGATTATTCGCAGCTAATACGCTCGGTCAGAAAATATTTTCTGATGGCGAAAATGAACTGAATTTCAGTTTAACCGAGGGGGAAACTACAACTTTTAAATACAGATTTGTAGTTGCTTCCGGCGAGCTCTCTGATGAAAAAATCAATGAACTGGCCGATGAATATGCTTCAATGTGAGATTTAAAGAATTTAAAATCAGTAAAATGGATCATTCAAGAAGAAGTTTTATACAAAAAAGCCTGGTGGCCGGCACAGGTTTAACATTGCTTAATCCTTTGTCTGCATTTTCAATGCAAAAGAAATCAAAAATGCAGCTGGGGCTGGTAACCTACCAGTGGGGAAGAGACTGGGATTTACCTACTCTGATTACCAACTGTGAAAAAACCGGGTTGCTTGGCGTTGAATTGCGCACCCAGCATGCGCATGGAGTGGAGACTTCGCTCAGTAAAAGTGAACGCTCAGAGGTTAAAAAACGGTTTGCCGACAGCCCGGTTACCTGCGTGGGATACGGATCGAACTTCGAGTATCACAATGTTGATCAAAGTAAAGTTAAAGAGAACATTAAAGGCACAATTGAATACCTGAAACTTTGCAAGGATATCGGGGCAACAGGGATCAAGGTAAAACCAAATGGATTGCCGCCTGAGGTTCCCAAAGAAAAAACAATTGCCCAGATTGCAGCCTCGTTAAACGAATGCGGAAAAGCCGCCAGCGATATGGGCCAGCTTATTCGTGTTGAAGTACACGGTAAATTAACCCAGCAATTGCCAAATATGAAGGCGATTTTTGATCAGGTAACAGAAGACAGTGTGAAAATTTGCTGGAACTGCAATGATCAGGATTTACTGCCTCCGGGCCTGGAAGCCAACTTTAATTCAGTGAAAAAATGGTTTGGCGACACTGTTCATATCCGCGAACTGAATGTCGGGGATTATCCTTACCAAAAACTCATGAACCTGTTTTCAGATATGAATTATGAGGGCTGGATATTGCTCGAAGCGAGAACATCTCCAGAAGACAGAATCAGTGCAATGAAAGAGCAAAAGAAGTTGTTTTTTGACATGGTCTCATAATTCCATTTTTTGGCAGATGTTAAACGACCAAAAAAGGTGCATAAAATAGCAACAATATTTTGCGCACCTTTTTTGTGTAATCTTCAGAATTCTACCGGCAAGGTCATTTTCACCGGAACAGGTTTTCCGCGCTGCATGCCGGGTTTCCAGTCTTTCATGTTGGTTGCAATGGCGGCAGCTGCCCATCCAACATCCTCGTTATCCTGTTCCACAATTTTAATATCAGTCACTTTCCCGGTTGCTGAAACAGTGAAACCAACCACTGCCTTTCCACTTATGTTATCAGATTTCGCAAATTTTTTCTGCATTTCCTCTACATATTGGCCGAGTGCGTAAAACCCACCGGGGTATTTGGGAATATCTTCCACCACAAAAAACACTTCCTCATCGTTATCCTTTAATGGCAACGGTGGAGGTGGAGGTGGCGGCGGCATTTCTTCCTTAAAGTGTTTTTTCGGAATGATTTGAAAAACGCCTTCATTCAGCGTAATTTCCTGTTTCGTAGCAGGATTAAACGAAGAAACTTCCACCTCAACCGTCTCTTTTCCCACAAATGAAAAAATAACCTGTTGATCTTCTGAAGCTGAAAGTTCAAATTCACCATCTTCATTGCTGACTGTACCGTTTGTGGTTCCTCTAATAACAATTGAAACCCCGTGAATCGGTTCTCCGTTTTCATTCACAACTTTCCCTTTAATCTGATTTTTCTTCTGAGTAACATCGCCCTCCCGGACTCTAAAAACATAACTGCTGTTTTCTACCGAAGGATAAACTGAGTTATTTTTGCCGGTGAATCCTGTTATGGAATACGTTTCCTCCACAGAACCTTTGGCAGTTAACCCGACTTGCCCCACTATCGTTTCATATCCCACATTTGAAATTTCAAGTTCGGTAATTAATTCTCCGGATTCAGGCTCTGTCTCAGGATTTGGATTGGTTAGTAAAAATTCACCCTTTTCATCGGTAATTGTACCCACAGTCGTTCCTTTTATAATTACTGTGGCATTTTGAAGTGGTTTTTCGTTTTTTTGTCTGATAACCTTTCCTCTGATTACATGTTCATTGTCACTTATTTGTTTCGTAGAAGTTGGATTTTCAGTTTCAGTTGACACCACTTTGTATCGTGGTTCGGCAAAGGCAAAAAGCAGCAGTGCAAGTGCAGGCAACGCCCACACAAATTTGATCCCGAGTACCCGGGGTGTTCTCTTTTTTGTCATCATTTTTAATCGGTTTTTGTTGAGTGCAAAATTCAGGTTGTTGGTAACACCAAACACCTGAAAGCCCATCAACTGGTTTACTAATAATGCCTGGTACCGGCCGGTGCTGTGTCCCTGCGCAAGAACACCTTTGTCGGCGAGGTACTCATGGTTTTGTTTAATGGAATGTTCAAAAAACCATATAAATGGATTGAACCAAAAGATGACTGTTAACAGTTCTGTAATCAGCAGGTCGAACCAGTGATTTTCACGAATGTGCACTTTTTCGTGAGTCAGAATTTCCGGCAGTTCTTCCTGTTTATGAAATTTCGGATTGATGAAAACGATGTTAAAAAAAGAGAAAGGCAATCCGTATTTTTCGTTCTCCACAATACGGATTCCATTCATGGATTTGATTTTGTGCTTCAGAAGTAGCCGCACCAGCAAAATGGTTTGCCCCAAAAGCCGCACGAAAAACAAAAAGGTGCCGGTTAAATAAATGGCCAAAACTATTTGTTGCCAGGTTAGCGATACGGAATTTTGTGCTGAACTGCCGGAAACTGACCGGGCATTTTTAAAAGTTTCCCCCATGGCCTGAAAAACAGTTGTTCGTTCAGGTGCTTCAATCATTACCGCATAATGCACAGGGAACAACGGCAACAAAACAGACAGCAACAAAGCCGATAACAAAAACCAGCGATTGGCTGCGTGAAATGTTTCGTGTCGCAGAAATACCCAGTAAACAAGGTAAAAAAGTGCGATTCCGGCCGAAGCTTTTAGCAGAAATTCAAAAAGTGTTTCCATGGCTTACTCTTTTTCGTTGTCTTTTTTAAGCTCTTTTTCCGTTATACGCATCATCTCCTCCAATTCTTCCATACTCAGGTTATTTTCTTTGGCAAAAAAAGTGGCCAGTTTCGGAAAAGAACCACCGAAATAATCCTGCAGAAATAAACTGAACCGGTTACGCGCATACTCCTTTTTACTGATTGCCGGAGAAAAAAGATTGGTATTACCGATCTTCCGGCACGAAACAAATTCCTTGTTTTCGAGCACTTTCAATACTGTGGCAACCGTTGTGTAGGCGGGCCGTGGCTCTTCAAACCGCTCCACCACATCTTTTACAACCCCCTCTTTTAAATTCCAGAGGATTTGCATGATTTGCTCTTCAGCTTTTGTAAGTGTTTTCATTGATAGTATTTTTTTCTACTACAAATATAGTACTAATTATTTAGAAGTAAAACTATTTTTATAAAATTATTACTATTTTTTTAGTAGGGCGCAGGAAAATAAATGCCACAACCTGACAGTCATGGCATTATGGTATTTTAATTTTTGTAGAAATTATTTATTGTCCCCAGGTAACCTGGGTTTCTGCAACCGAAATTTCTTTAATGCTGTAAACGAGCTCTTCCTGCGGCACGTCCGCTTCGTAAGTAAAAGCCTGGAGTTGCAGCGTCAATTCATCACCGGAGTAGGCCTGATTTGCCCAGCTTCCTGAACTTGAATTAATATTAAACTCATCGACTGTTGGGTTAAGTGCATAGCTTAAAAATTTAACTTTGCCCTCATCATCTAATAACCTGACCACAAAACCATCGGCATTTTCTGATTCTTCCCACTCAACAGTCATTGTTGCATCTTCGCTGTGGTAGGTAGTTTCTGTAATTACAGGAATTTCGAGAGTGCCGTTCTCAACCACTTCAGTTACCTGGACAGTTTCGCCATCTTTGCTTTCCACGTCAAACAAGTAGCTGCCATTCTGAGGTAAACTGCTTACAAACTCTTCTTCCGAAGTTTCTTTCAGGAACGTGAAGGCGGATTCTTCCGATACCACCAGTTCAAATGGCTCGCCTGCAGGTGGTGTTACTGTTGCCGACGAAATGCTTTTGTTGCCGTAAGCAAAGTAAGAAACTCCGTATTTAACTTCGTTGTCAATTACTTTTTTCATCACAAAAGCGTCGGCATAAACCTCAAACTCCAGGGGGGCATCATCATCGTCGCATGCCCAAAAAACAAATGGCAGGGCAAATGCCATCAATAAAATTTTACCTAATCGTGTTGTTCTCATTTTAATTGCTTTGATTATTTAACTTCAATTTTAGTTTTCAAAATTAGTAAAAAGAAAAGTTCAATAGAACCAGGAAACTCTTTTCCGGATCCGATTATTTTTAATCTTTCGGGTTAAGATGTTGTCAATCCAGGTTGGGTTGCGTCAGAACTAAAATTTCTTTCCAAATTTTATGAATTACCGGAATTCCAAGTTCCAGGTTTTCTTTTCGGGTTTGAAGTACTCTTTCGCCGGGATATCGGATTTCTGAGTGGGTTTCATCGGGAACTGAATTTTTTAAATCTTCGATGATTGCTGAAATGGTACTTTGAATTGCCGGGAAATTGCTGAGTTTTTTTGTATCGATGGCAATAAAGACCTGCGAAACTCCATATTCAGCTTCCAGTTCACTGAGCTCTTTTGTTGAACGCCCTGCCGATAAAATGGTTGCCAAAATATCCAACAAAAGTGAAAGTCCGGCACCTTTCCAGTAGCCGATGGGAAGCGCCCGTCTTGTTTCCAGAATTTCCGAAGGACTGGAGGTGAGTTTGCCATCTTTGTCGAATCCACCCGGGAAAGGCAGTTCGCTGTTTCCCAGTTCGGTCGCTTCCATTTTTCCATACGAAAACTGGGTCATGGCAAAATCGAGCACGATTGCTTCATTTTTGTAAGGCACCGCAAAAACCAGCGGGTTGTTTCCCAACCGGCTGTTTTTGGCGCCCCATGCCGGCATGTTTGCTTCGGTGTTGGTCCAGCCAATAAAAACAAAATCGTTTTTAGCCGCCTGCCAGCCGTATGTCCCGCCACGCATCCAATGGTTGGTGTTGGCAATGGAAACACAGCCAATTCCATTTTCTGCCGCAATTTTCATAGCACGGTCGGTGCAAAATCCGGCATTTAAAATTCCGGGACCGAGGTTTCCATTCCACTGCTCGAGGGCTCCGGCAGAGTGAACCAGTTCAGGTTCGGCATCCGGTTTTACGTAACCTTTTTGCAGGTAATCCACAAACCGTGGAAAGCGGTAAACACCGTGCGAATAAACGCCCTCTAAACTGTTGCCGGCGAAAACCTCCGCACATTTTCCGGCATTTATTTCCGTGAAATTATGCTTGAGCAGAATTTGGCTGAATGTGGTTTTCATTTCCTCAAAATGTACGCGAATTGATTCCATGCTTTTCTTTTTTTATCCGGAAAATTTATCATCCTTCCAACTGGAAGGATTGTTGGAAATATTTTTTTTTCGCTGAAATTCTTCATCATCACATATAATATGATTATAAAAGCGTGATTGCGATTTTTTTACAAACTCTTCGGATTGGTAATTACCACCTCTTTTACGCAGGCACCAGCCGACAAATTGATCAGCCAGCGGATGGTTTCAAACAAATCTTCGGGCTGGATCATCTCTTCGGTTTCCAAAGGAGTCCCGGCTTCCTGCGCCATGTTGGTATTTACCCACGCCGGGCAAAGCGCCGTAACTTTTATTCCCTGTGGCGTGAGTTCGCGGTACAACGATTCGCTCAATCCAATCAACCCAAATTTTGAAGCTGCATATCCTCCGTTTCCTGCAAAACCAACTTTGCCTGAGCGTGATGCCACATTAAAAATGTAGCCCGATTGCTGTTTTTTCATAGCCGGAACTACTTCCTGCGTAAAAATAAGTTGCGCCACCAGGTTGGTTTCCAGCATCGATTTAAAATCCTGCTCCGGCAAATCGAGTGAGCCGCCAAAATGAGTGCCTGCATTGTTCACAAGGATATCAATCCGGCCATACTGTTTTATCACTTCATTTACTGTTTTTTTTACTTTTTTTGAATCGGTAATATCCACTGAAAACCGCGAAGGCAGCGAACCACCAGTGTTTGCAATTTCATCAGAAACTTTTTTTAAATCATCCTGGTTTCTTCCAATCAAAACCGTCTGGTAGTTCATTTTTCCCAAACCAATAGCAATGGCTTTTCCTATTCCTTTTGATGCGCCTGTGATAATAGCTGTTCTTTTAATCATGATATGCCTGTTTATTGTTGCTTTTCTGCATCTCTTATTCAAATTTGATTATGAAACAGAAAATCTAAATCTAATCATCCCGCGAATAAATACAAAGAGAGGTCTCAAAAAATATGCAGATTGAGTTTGGCAAATCAGATTTCTGATGAAATTCCTTTTTTGAACTTAAATGTTTTATACAAGTAGCCCATTGCCGGGAAAACAATCAATACGCCAACAACCAGTGCAATCAGCAAATAAAATTGCGTTTCAGGAGGGGCGCCTGCATTTTGAATAGTTAGATCTGGCCCTTCTTTCATTTTCACAACTACCGGAAATTGGATGGCAAACCAACCGGCCACAATCATTATGGTTTGAAACGCGGCAGTGATACGAACCCATGTACGGTTGTTTCTGTTCAGGTTGATCCATAAAAACGGCAGGGCAATAGTTGCAAGCACCACACTTACAGTACTTACAGGGGAATGGTAAAATTCGTAAAACAGCGGATGCCCGTCGAGTTCTGCGGCTACAAAAACCAAAGCGCCGGCAAAAACCAATACCAGGATCATTCTTTTTGCAAGTCTTGTAAATCGCCTCAGGTGAACTTCTTCCTTAATCTCACCCAGGGTGTAAATATTGGCCAGAAAAGCAAATAAGACGACCAGGAAAATCCCGAGGCTGAAAGAAAAAAGATTCAGCCACGGGTGAATGTAAATGGCGTAGAATCCATTGTTGTGATCGAGTGAAATTTCTCCCAGTATGATTCCCCCCAGGGTTACACCCAAAAAGAAGGTGGTGAAAAGACTGGAATACCTGAAAATGGCCGAATAAATTGCTTTTGGTGTTACTTCTTCAATATCGTAATGGCGGAAAGTAAATGCCGAACCCCGAAAAATTATGCCGATCAATACCAGCAAAACCGGAATATGCAAAGCAGTTAATACAGTAGAGTAAACAGTTGGAAAACCTACAAACAAAATGACAACTACCAGGATAAGCCACATGTGATTGGCTTCCCAAACCGGTGCGATAGCCCTGGTTACAATGCCCGAGGCTTTTCCATGGGTGAGCAGTTCCAGGATTCCACCACCAAAATCAGCTCCACCAAGCAAAACATAAAGCAGCAGGCTAATGGTAAGTATCGTAAAAATTATTTCAGTCATGGGACAAATATTTTGATTGTAACACTTTAATCTGCCGGCTCAGCAGCCAGATAACAATAAAGCTCAGCAGCAGATACACAGCGGTTATGGTGTAAAATGTATATTGAATTCCCGGCATTGGTGTTAACGAATCGCGGGTTTTCATGATGCCGTAGATTATCCAGGGTTGCCGGCCCACTTCGGTAACAATCCAACCGGCTTCCACCGCAATAAAACCCAACGGTGTAGCTATTGTCAGCAGCTTCATCCACCATTTTTTGCCCAGCCAGTGTTTCCATTTGAAACTTCCGGCCAGAAAAATTACACCGAGCAACGCCAGGAACATTCCAATAGCAACCATCAACTGAAAAGAGTAGTGGACAATGGGGATTGGCGGCCATTCCTCGCGGGGAAATTCCTCCAGGCCTTTTACTTCGGCATTAAAATCACCGTGTGCGAGAAAACTTAAGAATCCGGGCAGTTTAATGGCATGTTTCACATCCTCATTTTCAACATCGGGAATACCACCAATGATTAGCGGCGCCCGGTTGGTTGTTTTAAAATGCGATTCGAAAGCAGCCAGTTTTGCCGGTTGCAGTTTGGCCACATTTTTGGCTGCAAGGTCTCCGCTGATGGGTTGCAGCAAAGCGGCCACAGCGGCAAACGAAAGAGCAATGGTTATGGCTTTGGCATGAATTTCCAGTTTGTTTTTCAGAAAGAGTAGGGCATGAACGCCGGCTACCGCAAAGCCAGTGGCCGAAAAGGCAGCAATGGTCATGTGGTGTGCCTGTGCAAGCCAGGCTTTGTTAAACATCGCTTTCACCGGGTCAATGTTTTCAGCCTGCCCGTTTACCCAGTCAAATCCGGCGGGCGCATTCATCCAGGCGTTGGCTGAAACTACAAAAATGCCGGAAAGCACTCCGGCAATTCCCACCACCAGTCCGGTGTAAAGGTGAACCCATTTGTTGAGCCTGTTCCAGCCGTACAGGAACAGTCCCAATGCAATGGCTTCCAGGAAAAAGGCAGTTCCTTCCCACGAAAACGGCAACCCAAAAATAGGCCCGGCATGCTCCATAAAGGTAGGCCAGAGCATACCCAGTTCAAACGAAAGCACCGTGCCCGAAACAGCGCCCACCGCAAAAAATATGGCTACTCCTTTTGCCCATGCTTTGGCCAGATCGAGGTAAACCGGGTTGTTTGTTTTTAACCACTTCCATTCGGCCACAAACATAAACCACGGCATCACCATGCCAATACATGCAAAAACAATATGAAATCCCAACGAAACGCCCATCTGCATCCGGGCGGCCAAAAATTCGTCCATGCTGTTATGCTTTGAAATTATTAATTTGTTGTTTCTTTTTCAACACTGGAAACGGGATTCGGTTTGATATACGGGAGAAAAAGAAATGCCCTGCAAATGCCGACTGCCGGATAACCGTTTGAAGCGATGCCGGTTACCGGAAAGTTGTTTGAAGTATTTTATTTCAATGCTTCCTGAACCTTTTTCTGAAGCTCGGGAAGCACCACTTTCCCAAACCATTCATTTTTTGCCTGCCAGATGTTGTTCCGCGGAGAGGAGTGGGGCAAAACGAAATAACGGGGAAGGTAATCGTTGAAGTTTTTAACGGTTTCAGTCAGGTTCTTTTTGTGTTTGCCATCCAGATACCAGGCCTGTGCATATTTCCCAACCAGAATAGTGAGTTTTACATGGGGCATTTTGTCGAAAAGTTTTTTATGCCACAACGGGGCGCATTCTTTTCTTGGGGGCAAATCGCCCGATTTTCCTTTTCCCGGATAACAAAAACCCATAGGAATTAAGGCTATTTTTTCGGGGTTGTAGAAGGTCGTTTTGTCTACCTGCATCCATTTACGCAAGTTGTCGCCACTGGGGTCGTCCCAGGGAATACCGGATTGATGCACTGCAAGACCAGGTGCCTGCCCCACAATTACAATCCGGCTCTTTTCACTCGCCGTTACAATGGGGCGCGGACCGAATTCCAGAAACGATTCGCATACCCTGCAGTTTGCTATTTCGTGCAAAAGATTTTTCATTCCAATTATTTTCGGGATACAATTGTAAAAAGGATTGTATTTTCTTTTAAGGAATTAGACTGCAAATTGTTTATTCGCTGCTTACCTCCAGAATGAATCCGCTCCCATGGATATTTTTGATTTCTATATTGGGGTCGGAAGAGAGGTATTTTCTCAACTTTGTGATAAACACGTCCATACTTCGGGCGGTGAAATAGCCATCTTCGCCCCAGATTTTCCGCAACGCGGTTTCGCGGGGCAGCAGTTCATTTTGGTTCTGACAAAGGAGTTTTAATAATTCAGCCTCTTTGGGCGACAGGTTTTGCTGATGATGCTCAAGAATTATTGTCCGCTTTTTCGGATAAAACCGGTAAGTTCCAATTTCATAAACTTCTTTTTCTGAAAAGATTCCTTCCCCTTTCCGGTTGAGGATTGCTTTTATTTTACACAGCAGCACTTCTGTATCGAACGGTTTGGTAATGTAATCGTCGGCTCCCACATTGTAACCTTTCAGAATGTCTTCCTTCAGCGTTTTGGCTGTAAGAAAAACCAACGGGATTTCCTGGTTTAGCTTACGGATTTCACGGGCAATGGAAAAGCCGTTCACATGGGGCAGCATCACATCGAGGATGCAAATATGGTAAATCCCGTTTCGGAATTTGTCTGCTGCAAATTTACCGTCGTCAACCCAGGTAACTTCATAGTCGTTCAACTCCAGGTACGATTTCAAAACCGCCCCGAAACTGAGGTCGTCTTCCAGAAGAAAAATATGTTGTTTCTCGTTCATCAAAGCCTCATTTTAAATGTCATTTCGAACCTGTATTCAGGTGAGAAATCTGCTTTTTTGAGAAAGATTTCTCCTCATTCTTCGTCGAAATGACAAACTAATTTCATTTTCACTCCCTCACAAACGGTAAAAATACATCAAATTTACTTCCTTTGCCGGGTTCACTTTGAACCGAGATATTTCCGCGATTGGCTTCGAGCACAGCTTTTACATAACTCAATCCGAGCCCAAATCCTTTTACATTATGAATATTCCCGCTGCTTTGCCGGTAAAATTTCTCGAATATTTTTGCCTGTACGCTTTTACTCATTCCAATGCCAGTATCCTGCACCGAAATAACAACACCGTTTGCCTTGTTCTGTGTTGCCACTTTTATTTCAGGTGAGTCGGCAGAATATTTCATGGCATTGTCCAGCAAGTTGTAAATTAAATTGGTGCAGTGTTTCTTATCGGTTGTGATGATTGGATTTTTTACATCGAGTTGTGTTTCAATATTACCTTTTCGTTTTTCAACCTGAATCCTGATTCCCTCGATGGCATCCTGAATCAGTTCATGCACATCGAGGGCTTCCCAGTTAAACTCGAAATCTTTCCGATCGAGCCGGGCGATGGTGAGAATATCTTCCACCTGAAGGTTCATACGGGCGTTCTCTTTTTTAATCATTCCGGCAAAATATTTTATGCGCTCCGGTTTGTGTATCACTTTATCGTTGGTTATTGAATCGGTGGCCACCGAAATGGTGGCGATGGGCGTTTTAAATTCATGCGTCATATTGTTGATGAAATCCGATTTCATTTCAGAAATCTTTTTCTGCCGGAGTATATAAAAAATACTCAGCGAAAAGGCGGTTAAAATAAACAAAGAAAAAATGAGTGATGCCACCAACAGCCAGTTGAGCGATTGGAAAATAAAGCTTCCGCGCTCAGGGAAAAGCACCGACAACTGCAGGTTTCGGTCAAATATGGCATTCGGGTAAAGTTCCACTTTGTATTCGGAATTTGCTAATTTGAAGGAATCAGCAGCCTCAGAATGGGCATACAAAATTGTATCAGAATAAATTCCAAACTGAAAATTGATGGGAATATCGCGGTTTTTCAGTTCGCCGGTTAATATGGTTTGGAGCTGCGAAGTATCAATTTCGCTGGCATCCCACGACACAATCTCGGTAACAAACTGACGTGCCGTACGTTTCAGGTTTCCGGCTTTATTTTTTACCCTTTTCGAGAAATCGGGAGAAACATGCCATGCCGAGTCGAGGTTTTCCATCATCGAATCGATTTTGACAGCACTTATTGAATACAAAGAATCGAGATGTTCGAAATTAATGTTTTGAAACAAAGAGTCCATTTTAATTTCGCTTGCTGAAAATAAAGAATCGAGGTTTGTGCTGACAGATTCTGCATCGGGGATGAAAATTTGTTGTTTTGTAGTGTCTTTTCCGTGACGAAATGTAAACTCATCCGAAAAAACCTGCGCCTCGCCATTCAATCCAAAACGCGTGGTTGTTTCTCCGGAATCGGAACTTGTTTCCAATTCAATCCTTATATTTTTGCTGCCATCATTCGATCTCTTTTTTCGGGAAATAGTTACAGGCGGAACTTTTACACGCGGCAATCTTTTTATTTTCAACGAATCGGGCATGTTTTTCGGTAGCGGAGGCGGAGGTTCCGGAACTTGAAAATGATACTCAAATTCGTTTATATCTTCAAACCGAAAAGCAGAATCGCTGCTGAAAATCATCTGGTTGACAATCCCCAGGTTGTGGCGTTCTTCCAGTTTTTCGGCGGTGCTGTTCAGTGCTTCGTTCACACTTCGGCTGAACAATTCATTTTTTACGCGAATGGCATTGTTCATCCAAACCAGTTGAACGGCAATAATTCCGAGTATGGAAATCCCCATCAGTACAACCAATCCGGTAAAAATTTTTCGGTTCATGCTTCAAATATAAGGATTTCGATGCCTTTGTTTTAAATTTTAACTTTTCCTTAACTGTTTTTAACCACACCTTAACTCATTGAAAGTGTGAAGGTAGAGTATATTTGTTTCAGAAATTAAATCATTAAAATAGTAAAGTCATGAAGAACATGTTTTTTATTCTGGGAGTATTTTTAGCTGGTTTCCTGTTGTTATCTTCTTTTTCGTTACGCCAACATCCGCAGGATCCGCCACTTGGCGAAAAGTCAGAACGCCACATAAAACTGATAAAAGTGGAAGACGGCAAAAAAACCGTTCTCGACACCATAATTAAAGGCAATAACATTTTTGTGTGGAACGGCGACACGATTGGCACAGTTGAAGATTTTCAGTTTGCAATGCCCGAACTTCCCAACCTGGATTCATTGAAAGAAGAAATCACCGTTTTTTTAAAAGACGAAAATTTTGATTTTGATACGCCATTTTTCTGGCCGCCCGATGCACCAGAACCACCCAACGTTCCTCATGTTTTTCGTTTCGAAAGCAACTCAGGTGAAAACATTATTGACCTGAGCGACCCGGCAATCATTTCCTATAAAAAGAAAGATAAAAGCGGAGGGCGCGAAAAGATCGTCATCATCAGGGAGAAAAATGAAGAAAACGAGAATAAAACTGAAGTGGAAGTAAAAGAATTAGAAACAGAAAACAGCCAGGAAAACAATTAAACAGAAACAGACTTAACAGCAGAAACAATTGACTTTCAGTTTTATGTATTCGTAAAACAGGCCGGTTGTTTTAACCGGCCTGTTGTTTTTATTCTGTTGAATTGAAAATTTAATTATTCATCGGGTCGATTGTTTGTATCGAGCCATCTGCATTGTGTGTCAGTTCTGTCATTTTAATATTGCGCAAATGGTTTTTTCCTGAGAGTTGTGTATCATGATAAAACAGGTACCATTTTCCGTTGAATTCCACAATCGAGTGATGATTGGTCCATCCCTGCACCGGTTTTAAAATAACGCCCTGGTAGGTAAACGGCCCGTATGGATTGTCGCTCGTGGCATACACAATTTTGTGTGTATCTCCGGTTGAATACGAGAAATAATAAGTTCCGTTGTATTTGTGTACCCACGCGGCTTCGAAAAACCGGCGTTCGTTGTCGCCTGCAAGCAGCGGGTCGCCGTTTTCATCCAGAATCTGCACGTCTTTTGGCGTTTCTGCAAAGCTGAGCATGTCATCGTCCATTTTGGCAATTTGCGGATTCAGCGCTGGCTGGTCGGCAGCGGGTTCTTCTCCATCCGGGGCATATTCACCGCCATTCCAGC
This sequence comes from Tangfeifania diversioriginum, assembly GCF_900141875.1. Classification (GTDB taxonomy): domain Bacteria; phylum Bacteroidota; class Bacteroidia; order Bacteroidales; family Prolixibacteraceae; genus Tangfeifania; species Tangfeifania diversioriginum. Next base: position 137,904 of record NZ_FQZE01000005.1, read on the forward strand.
GTTGCAGCTGACCACCCCAAATTCCGCCAAAATACATGTAATATGAACCGTCTTCGTCTTCGAAAACTGCCGGATCCATGCTGAAACTTCCGGCAATGGGTTCGGGCTCAGGAGTGAACGGCCCTTCTGGATTATCGCTCACTGCTACGCCAATTTTGAATACATCATTTTTGTCTTTCATCGGAAAATAGAGGTAGTATTTTCCGTTGGCATGTGCCGCATCGGGAGCCCAAAGCTGGCGGCCTGCCCACGGAATTTCGTCAACCGACAGCACTTCGCCGTGGTCGGTAACTTCGCCGCCGGGTTGCTCCATCGAAAAAACATGGTAATCGCGCATGGCGTATTGGTCGCCCAAATCATTGTCAGGAATTCCTGCATCAATATCATGCGACGGGAAAATGAAAATTTTCCCTTCAAAAACATGCGCCGACGGGTCGGCAGTAAATATATGTTCCACCAGTGGTTCATTCAGAAACTTCGATTCAGTAACTGTGGTATCAGCAGTTTCGGCCGATTTTTCCGATGACTTTTTGTTATTGCTGCAGCCGGATGCCAGGGCCAAAACCACAAAAAGAAAAATTGTTGTTTTATGCATTGTTCTCATTTTAAAAGGTTTGAACACAAATATACGATTTCCGGCCTATTTTGAAAATTAATTTCAACTTATCACATCCAGCTTCTTTTTGAGATTTCGGTGTGATACAACAGGTAGTTGTAGAGCTGTTTGGCAATTTTTTCATCGATAAAAGGGATAGTAATTGTTCCTGAAGCGTTCATTAAATCGAGGCTGGCCAGCGATCTTCTTTTCTGAAATATGGATTGCTTGAATTCCACAGCCTGAATTTTATGTAACTCCATTTGCTCCCATTTGTGCGAAATGGCGCCTTTTGAAATTCGTATTTGATTATTTTTCACCCGGAAGTATCGTTTTTTGATTATCAGGTAACAGTAGCCGGCGGCAGCCAGCAACCACACCAGGGCAGCCCCCCAGAAAATCCAATCAGAATAAAAAAACGGAGAGGCAAGGATCGCGGGAATCCAGCCAAACAACAACCAGAGTCTTCTGAAATAAAAATTATTGGTGTAAATGCGGGGAGCTTCATTCAGTTTGTCTTCTCCAAATAAATCACTTTTTAGCCTTTCCAAATGGTGTTTCAAACATCCGGGGGCATCCACCAGTTGTTGTTGCTGGCGCCGGTTTTGGCCGCTTACTGCCTGCTTGAAAACCAGGTGGTAGATACCAAAAATTTTTTTTAACGGGCCCGTTTCCCAGTTCAGTTCCTGCACTTTTTGATGTGGGATAATTACGTTTCGTTTATTCAAAAGACCCGATTCAATCCGATAGGTTTCAGCTCTTTTAAAAAGTTTAAAATCAAAGTATTTGAGTACTGTCCGAAGCAGTGAGAAGAGGATGGAAACCAACAGGAAGAAAATTACCAGAAAAGTAATAAGCGCCCAATTCGAGTGTGACATGAATTCAATAAACTCGTTCGAATATTTATCGGCCTGTTCCTGAAAAACATCCTGTGCCTGGTTGAATAATTGCATCCCGAAAGCAATAATAATCAGTCCGGCACGGATGTGATTCTGGCTGATTCCGATTCGCAGCAAATCTGTCGGACTTAGGTGCAGAAGAGTTTCCTCCTTTGCTTTTTCTGTTTCTTCGGCAGTGGTTTCTTCTGCCCATTTTTTCGTGCTTTTTTCAGTTTGCAGTTTCTCCTGAAGTGCATTGGAATAGGCCTTGCTGAGTGCATGAATTTTCAATTCCTTGCCAACGGTTCCGGCAGTATCAATTTCGAGCGTAACCACATCGAGTACCTGCTGAATGAGGTTTTGCTTGGTGTTTACACTTTGGATGCGTTCGAGCGGAACAGAAAGGGTTTGCTTGCGCAGGTATCCTTTTTTCAGGATAAATTCATCGCCGACCACATAAAAATAAAAATTGAGGTAATATAATATGGTATGAGCAGCGAGTAAAACAACAAAAACTAAAATGGAAATATAAATAACCCGCTGGTTTTGAAAAATATTGTTTTGAAAAACAAGAACCAGAAATAACGGCCAGAAAGCGCGGACAAATTTTTGAAAACTGAACAGGAAAATCAGGACCAATCCGCGTGCCGACTGCCGTGTGGGCGTTGTTAAATCAATGCTATTCATGCTCACTGATTTTTCCGGACAGAAAAGCTTTCATTTTTCGGGCTTCCGGTTTTGAAAGTCCCGGAATGGTTAAATCGCTGGAAGTGCCGCCGGCAGTGTAAATTTTCACGGAAGAAAGTTGCAGCATTTTGCCCAGCACTCCCTGGTTGACTTCCACATGCTGAATGCGGTTTAACGGAACAGAAGTAACTTTGTAGGTAATCAGTCCGCGTTGAAAAGAGACATCCTTTTCGCGAATGAGGTACCCTTTTTTAGGAAATCCCAACGTGGTGATTATTGCAGAATATGCAATGATGAGCAGTATTGCTCCGGCAATCAGGTAAATAAATTTTTCGGGAACGGTTTCATCAGCGAGGGAAACAAAAGCAATCAGCCCGCCTGCTAAAATCAGAAATACAATCAGGATCCGGGCATATAAAACCGTCAGGTATTTCCGGTTTAATCCGGTGAATTTAACCGGATCAACTTCGGGAAGGTTCCCGGGTAAAACAATGGAGTTGGTAAAGTTTTCCATAATCGGATTTTCCTTTTAAAACTGTTCCCATCCCTGGCGATAAGTGTGTCTGATCCACTCCTCAACCGTTTCAATTGCAGGTAAGGAAACATATTCCCTGTTTACACGTGGGTTACCATATTCCACCTCGAAGTTTTCAGTAGAAAGAATGCGCAGTAAATCAGTAGGATCAATATTGGTAAACCGCATATTGGGGCCGTCCCAAATGAGCTTCCGGTTAAGGCTTTGCATTCTCACTGCAAGCACACCCAACAAGTTCATTTCAGTAAGCGGACCGGCATAATCAAAATTTGATGATGCTTCCAGTCTGTTTTCTGAAGATTCTTTGCAGGCACGTATCCAGTCTTGTTCATGCCCACCTTCCAGTGCATTGAAAACACGCCGGATGGATTTTTCAGGCTCCTGGAAATTATCCATTTCGCTGGTGGGCAGCAGAGTTGGATTTTGGGCATAAGCGCCGCACATTATTTTGCCCCGGGTGCCATGGAAAATACACCCGCCGTTTTCGTCGCCCATTGGTTCGCCGTCTTTCAGTTCGTCGGGCCGGGGAGGCATCAGTCCGCCGTCGTACCAATGCACCGTAACTTCGGGCATGGCCACTTTGGGTAAATTATCGCGGCGTGGGAATTCATATTTTATAAACTCCGAATTTGGTGGCGATTCAGTATTGAACACAGAAGAACTGGCCTGAACCGTTTTGGGGTGGGTTAATTTTAAGGCCTTGAATGCCGGGTCGAGCACGTGGCATCCCATATCGCCGGGGACACCGGTTCCGAAATCCCACCAGCTGCGCCATTTCCATGGATGATATTCCGTATGATAATCGCGCCACGGGGCAGGCCCCACAAACAAGTCCCAGTCGAGGTAGCGGGGCACTCTTCTTCCCCTGTTGGGGCGTTCGAGCGCCTGCGGCCGGAAAGGCCTGCTGGTCCATGCATCCACGTGGGTTATTTCACCAATTGTACCGGCCCAAATCCATTCACAAATGCGCCGAATTCCCTCATCGGAGTTTCCCTGGTTTCCCATTTGCGTGGCCTCGCCGTATCTTTTTGAAAGATCGCTTAACATTCTCGATTCATAAATCGAATGGGTCTGCGGCGCTTCAAGATAAATGTGTTTTCCTTCGCGCATGGCCATCACAGCAGGCAGTGCATGCGAATGATCGGGGGTTGCAATCATCACCGCATCAATATCCTTCTGCTTTTCAAACATTACGCGGTAATCTTTGTAGGTAGTTGCTTTCGGCCAGCGTTTAAATGTATTATCTGCATAATCCCAGTCCACATCGCAAAGTGCCACAATATTCTCCGACTCCATGTTCCTGAGGTTGCTGTAGCCTTGTCCGCCAACACCAATTCCGGCAATATTTAATTTGTCGGCTGGTGATTTGTGTCCCAACCCGGCTACTACATTCGAAGGCAATATTATAAATCCGGCTGCCGCCGAAGAGGCAGCACCCAAAAATGAACGTCGTGTTAAATTATTCGTTTTGCTCATTCATTCAATAGTTTAAAATGGAGGATTAAAGGTTGCGTGCAAATTAGAAAAAATATCAGGTTAAACCTATAATTTTATTCTTTTGAAAGATTTTTAACAAAATTTCAGAACAGGTAGTTTATTGGAATATAGAGCATGAATGCTATTCAATGAAAAAAGGGTGCCCGCAGGGGACACCCTTTTTAATAATATTCTTATACCGTGGATTAAGGCATATTAGGCAAACTCCATGGTTTGCGGTAAGTATGCTTAACCAGTTCGGCTGCAAATTCTTTTGCTGAAACCGGGTCGGTCCATGTTTTCTTGAACGTTGGGTGACCATCATGAATTTCAAAACCATCTTTGATAACTGTACGGATTGTTTCGTCATCTTTCAGGTTAGTGAATTCCATGTTTTCACCATCCCATTCGAGTGCTTTGTTCAGTGCCTGCAGACGAACAGCGAGTACACCCATTACAACCATTTCGTTGAATGGTCCTGCTTCGCTGAAATCGGAAGCGGTAGGAACACGGTCCCCTGCACTTTCTTTACATGCACGTACCCAGTCCATTTCGTGGCTGGTTTCTACCCTGCGACGGAATTTTGGCGCGTTGGGTTCACGTCCTGAAAGCAGCCATGGATTTACTCCGTAACAACCGCAAATGAGTTTGTCTTTTGTGCCGTGGAAAATAACGCCGCCGCCGCTGTCATTCGGATTTTTACCAGCAGGCCAGCCTTCGGGCAGATCCCATTTGATACCACCATCGTACCAGTGAACATCTACTTCAGGAAGATCGACTTTCCATGGTCCTTTAGCTCTTCTTTTCGGGTAAGTCAGTTTAACCGACTGCGCATTTGGCGCACATTCTTCGAGTAACAATGTTGAACTCGCCTGAGCTTTAGTCGGGTACCCCAGTTGCAGACCAACAAATACAGGGTGCAAAATATGGCAGGCCATATCACCAAGAGCACCTGTTCCATAGTCCCACCAGCCACGCCAGTTCCATGGGTGGTAAATGTGGTTGAATGGTTTCATTTCTGCAGGGCCGGTAAACAGATCCCAATCAAGTGTTTCAGGAACCCAGTCTCCATTTTCAGGAGTATTGAGTCCTTGTGGCCAAATCGGGCGGTCAGTGAATGCTTCTACTTTGGTTACTTCACCAATTTCGCCGTTGGCAATCCATTCGGTTGTAAGGTTTACACCTTCACCTGATGATCCCTGGTTACCCATTGAGGTAGCCACTTTGTACTTATCGGCTAGTTTGGTAAGCAAACGCGATTCATAAACCGAGTGGGTCAATGGTTTTTGAACGTACACATGTTTACCCATAGTAATAGCGTGGGACGCAATAATAGCGTGGGTATGGTCAGCGGTAGCTACTACTACTGCATCAAAATCATCTCCCATTTCGTCAAACATCCGGCGCCAGTCTTTGTATTTTTTGGCATTCGGATAACGATCGAAAACGCCATTGCCTGCAGTGTATCCCCAGTCAACATCGCACAGTCCGACAATGTTTTCCGACTCGAGGTTTTTGAGGTTAGCAAAACCCATTCCGCCAACGCCAACACCAACAATGTTGAGTTTGTCACTCGGTGCTTTGTGTCCCAGTCCGCCAACTACATGGCTCGGAACAATTGTCAATCCTGCTGCAGCTGCAGCTGTGGTACCAAGGAAAGCTCTCCTCGATACTGCACTCTTTTTTGAATTCTTTTCCATAACAAATAAAAGTTTTAATTGGATAGGTACTATTTATTCCTAAAACTAATTTACAAAAATCCGTTAAATATAAGGATATTCAGTGTTCCTTCAAATTACACAAATAGAATTACGCTTTAAAATTTCCAAAATAACCAGCTGTTTGTCCAGGTGAACTAAAACTGACCAATGCTAAATTAATTTGCAATCAGCTTTTTAACATTAGGGAGATTGCATCCGGCCGGGGTTTTGTTAAAAATTTCAAAAAATCATGAACTTTGGTTTTGTTTTTATTGAGTCCGGATAAGAATAACGTTCTCTTTTTAAATTTTTAATCAAAATAGCCGGGGGTAAAAAAAGAGAGGGCGGTCTCTTATTGGCTGTGGTTCCAAATTTTGGATTGGTTGTCCCGAAATGAAACAGCGAGCTATTTTTGGCATGCAGGTAAGTAGATAGTAATCAGTGGTTTGTGTTTTTGGCATTGGCGTTGTAATGTTGTCGGTACGCTTGAAGATTGAAATTACAAACTAAAATTTTTTATAAACAATTAAAAAACACAAAATCATGAAAAAGTTATCATTAATTTTCGCAGTAGTATTTATTTTTGGAGTAGGAAACGTAGTGAACGCACAGGTTGATAATAATGACACAAACGAAGCGTCACATCAGGTAACATTAAATATCCCAAAGGTTGCCCTTGTAGATATTGAAGGTTCTAATGGCGAAGCAAATTCGATTACCTTAACTCCCAGTCTTACCAAAATGGAGGCAGGAGCAGCTGTCGATTTTTCAGGAGCCACCAATTCGGATTTAGCATTAAATTATACTTCAATTGTAGAAGACGGTGAAACCCGCGATATTACAGTAGGAATTAGCAATAATCTTCCAACGGGTTTAAGTCTGGAAATAACAGCAGGAGGTATATTTAGTGGTGCTGTTGGCAATCCTGGAACAGGACGGACAATCGAGTTGGCAGCTTCGGAGGAGAGTAAAAGCATTGTTACCGGAATTGGAAGTGTTTACACTGGAATAGGTAATAAAAAAGGGCATCCTTTAACGTACAACCTGAAAGTTAATGACAGTAAGTATTCAACTTTGGAAGCTGCCTCTTCAACTGTAACAGTTACATACACAATTACTGGCGATGCAGCAAATGTACCAACTCAGGAGTAAGCAAAAAATAACAACATAATTAAGGCTGTCCGCACCGGGCAGCCTTTTTTGTGCTTTAATCCTGCGTAGCTGCAGGGGTTTTCTGTTTTTCTGACGAACCTATCAGTATTTTAGCAGGCACGATATCAGAATTTTATACCCCTGATTTAGGCACAATATATTTTGCGATTATATGTTCAATTGCTTAAATTTGGATATGAAAATCGTGCAGCGCATATTGGTCTTATTTTTAATGGTTTGTTATACAGGTGTTTTGGTGGCACAAGACAATGTATCCAGTCATAAGCTGAATATCGAGGTGCCTGAAGTTGCTCTTCTTGGATTGGTTTCAGAGAACGCTTCCGATATTAGTTTTTCTGCTTCCTCGCCAACCGAAGCCGGAAATGCGATTGATTTTCACAATAATAAGAATCAAAACAATCATATCTGGTTGAACTATTCATCTGTTATTAATAATTCAACCCATCGCCGGAAAATTGTTGCATTTGTGCAGGGGGAAATGCCCAAAGGTATGCATTTAAAAGTGAAAGCCTCAGAAGCAGAAGGTTCTGGTAAAGGTAAACTGGGGCATCCTGCCGGGGAAATCCTCCTTTCGGATAAACCCGCCGAAATCATTTCCGGTATTGGAAGTTGCTACACCGGTAAAGGTGTCAATAATGGCCATGTACTTACCTATGAATTGGAATACGACCAGGACTCTCCAACTTATGCCGGATTAAGTACAGAACCGACCACTTTTAATGTGATCTATACCCTAACCGATCATAATTAGTTATTGAATTATTGTTGTATTAATGCTAAAGATTAATATTTTAGCAATAATTTATTAATTGGTAAAATCCCGTAAAATCTTTAAAATGGACGAAAATATCGTTAAGAGGTTTATTTTTATCGCTATCTTTTTATTTGCTCCCGTTGCAATGCTCAATGCAACTATAGTTGTTTTAAATGGGTTAACCCACGAGAATCAGGTTCAGCCCGGGGAAACTTACCGGGGGGTAATTGAAGTGCAAAATACCGGCAATGCTGAAAAGGGAGTAAGAGTTTACATACGGGACTACTGGTTTTCTTATTCGGGAGAAAGCAGACACGACCCGGGAGGTACGCTTGAACGGTCGAATGCCAATTGGATCAATTACAATCCTGAATTGCTAAATCTTGGAGCCGGAGAAAAAGCAACAATTGATTTTGAGGTGCAGGTGCCTGAGAATGATTCTTTAACTGGGACATACTGGAGCGTGATAATGGTAGAAGGAATAACAAAGCCTGATACTACGCGGAAAACAGGCGTTACAATAAACACAGCCATCAGGTATGCAGTTCAGATTATTACAAATATCGGTAATTCAGGAACCCGCGATATTCAATTCCTTGGATTGGATGTTGCCCGCCAAAACGAAAATAATATACTGGATGTTTTTATTGAAAATACAGGCGAACGGTTATTACGACCTGAATTGGCACTGGAATTATTCGATGAAGCGGGAAACTCGGCAGGCATTGTTAAAGCTGATGCACGAAAAGTTTATCCCGGCACTTCAGTTGAAATTTCAATTGATTTAGAGGGGATTAAACCAGGGAAATACACTGGGGTACTTGTTGCAGATTGCGATGAGGATCATGTTTTTGGTACAAACGTTTCGTTTGAGCTAATGTAAATGTTGAATAAGTTTTTTAGTATATTTTTTTTTGTTTTGCTGGGGATGCATTCATTAAATGCTCAGCAAACCGAAATTATTGCAATTGAGTCGTTAAAAGATGATGTCCATTTACAGCCGGAAGAGATTTTTAATCAAACCTACTTTATTGCCAATAACGGAGAAGCTGAAAAGGATTTAGCAATTTCATTGCAGGTTCCCGACGAATGGAAAGTAATACAAAAGATTCAGCAGATTTCATTAAAACCATCAGCAAAAAAGCTGGTGATTTTTTCCATCCAGGTTCCATCTGGATTCCCCGTAGGAGAGCACCCCATTGATTTATATGCTATTGAAAAAGGTAGTGACGATACGCTTTCTGTCAGGCGAAATGTATTGAAGGTAAATGAGATAGAAAGCGTGTCGCTGCATTTTGTAAAGGCACCTGAGATAATTGTTGCAGGGGAACAGCTTGAAGCAACTTACCTCCTGCAAAACAATGGCAATACTTCTAAAAAGGTGTACATCGATACTTATAATTGTGACGTGAAAGGTTCCGCAGAAATTCAGGTAGAACCCGGGCAGTCGGTTCCGTTTACTGTTTACAATTTAACTTCCGAAGAGCTTTTGGAGCCCCGAGAAATAAATTACACTGTTCGGGCTTTACTATCAGGAGAGATTGCAGAAAGTGTTTTCCGATCGTTTAAAGTTTTTCCTTCAAAAACAACAAGGAAAGATTTATTTTTCCGATATCCTGTAACTGCCTCTGCTACTTACCTGGCTTCTAATCGAAATGAAAAGTATGAAAAGGCCTGGCAGTTCGAGCTTCAGGGAGAAGGTGCACTCGATCCTGAAGGGAACCACCACCTTGAGTTTTTGGCGCGCGGCCCCAATAATACAAACCTCAGTTTTTTGGGATTGTATGACCAGTATTATATTGGTTATTCAAATAAAAATCTGGAGTTTTTTGTGGGCGAAAGAGCCTACTCGTTTACACCGCTTACTGAGTCGTCCCGATTTGGGATGGGTGCCGAAAATAAAATAATTTTCAATAACGGCTTGTTTTTCGGCTTTTTATGGGTGAAGCCTCGTTACTACGAAAAAATTGAAAGTGAAATTGCCGGTTATACTGGGTATAAAATAAATGATGACAATGAATTCAGGGGATATTACATTTCGAAAAAGATGGAGGACAGCCCCGAATCGGTTCAGTTGGCAAGTATTTCAGCTGCCTTAAAACCTTTTGAAAGCGTGAGCTTCGATCTGGAATATTCAAAGGGGATTTCTCCGGAAAACTCAGATGATGCATTCCGTGCCAATGTGAATTCCCATTTTTCAATTTTTAGTTTGTCGGGGAACTATTTTTATACTGGTAAAAATTATCCCGGTTATTATTCGAATTCCACTTTTTATTCAGGAAATTTGTCGGCCAACCTCACTGATAAGCTGAGTCTGGGTGTTTACACCAAAGAAGATTTCAGAAATGCGGCCCTCGATACTTTTTTTGTTACTGCACCCTATTCGAAATCGTTTCAAACTTTTTTAAATTACAATGTTGCAACCCGTGCACATTTAAAATTTTATCTGCGCGAGTATGAAAGGAAGGACCGCTTGGTACAGGATAAATTTCATTACAGAACACGTTCTTTAAACACCCGTTTTAGTCATCGTTTCAGAAAAATAAATTACAGCTTGCTTGGCGAATTTGGTGAAACCACCAACTTGTTGCAGGGAGATGGCGAAAACCGGCAGGAAACTTACCGGGCTTCAGCTAATTTTGCTTACCAGTTTAATCCTTCTCATTCAGTGAGGGCTTTTGGAAGCTGGTCGAATGTAAACAGTTTTATTACCGGGGAGCAACGCAATCTGACTGCCGGTCTTTCGGTTACGAGCCAGATTGGGAAAAATTTCAATGCCAACTTTTACCTTCAAAATGCCTATAATATTGACGATTATTTCAGAAACCGGAATTTAATGCAACTGAATCTGGATTATACTTTTCTGAGGAAACATACACTTTCGTTGCGCAGTTTTTATACACTTTTCAGACAACAAACTGAAAATCCTGATTTTACATTTTCTCTGAATTATGCTTTCAACCTGGGTGTGCCCTTAAAACAGATAATTAGGGCAGGCGACCTTAAAGGCCGGATTACATACGAAAACGGCGAACCGGCAGAAGGAGTTATTTTGAATTTGCGTAATAAAACAACCATTACCGACGAAAATGGAGAATTCTGGTTCCGAACCATTCAACCCGGACGTGCCCTGCTTTCAATCAATCGGGATAAAATGAAAATTAATGAGATTACCAATATTCCTCTGCCGATTGAAGTGGATATTATTGAGGACGAAATTATTAGCCTGAACTTTAAAATTACTGAAGGTGCAAAGCTAACTGGTTCTTTTGAGGTACAAAAAAGTAGTATTTCGGTATTAAAAAACGAAGAGGTGGAAACAGGAAATATTATTGTAGAATTGAAAAACGATTTTGAAGAATACCGAATTACAACCAACAACGATGGTCGTTTTTCGTTCCCCATCGTCAGGCCCGGGGAATGGACTTTCAAAATTTACACCACTTCAATTCCGGGAGGATATGAAATTGAGAAATCAGTCTATCAGCTGGATTTTCAACCCGGAGAAAAAATGGAATTGCCAATAAAATTGAAATCAAAAAAGAGAAATATAATATTTAAATCGACTGATAGTACGCTTACCCCGCTTACTCCAGGTAAAGAAACTTCTCCTTCAGCGAAAAATGAAAGTGACCATCAGCTTCGGGAAAAGAAAGAATCGAGGTTTTATTCTGTACAAATTGCTGCTTTTAGCCGAAAAGTGCCGGATGATTCAGGTTATTTCGAAGAAGAACAATTTGATTTCGTGAAACAAATTGATAACTTTCATAAATATTTTAAGGGGAAGTTCAACTCAGTTGAAGAGGCTGAAAAAGAAAGAAAAAGGCTGGAGAAATTCTTTAGGAATCCATTTATAGTTATTATAGAAAACAATAAAGTTGTTCCCTGGGATGGGAATGAATAAATCTGATAAAATGAAGAAAGTGTCATTTTTTATTTGGTTCGCATATTTTTTACTGTTGCTGAGTGCCAAAGCATCTGCGCAAGTGGAAGAAGCAGAGGCTAATGTTTACTTTGAACTCCCTCAGGTTGCGCTCGTTGATATTGAACCAGACTTGGACAACAGCATACATTTCAGCGTAAATACATCGGCCGAATCGGGCGAGTCTCCTTTTTTGGAATTGCCGGCAAACAATGATTTGTGGATAAATTATTCTTCCTCGCTGACAACTGCCCAAAATTCGCGCTCCATTGTGGCTGAAATTTCGCAGGGCGATATTCCCGAAGGAATACGATTTTATTTGGAAGCGTCAACCTTTTCCGGTGCCGGAGGTTCAGGCCAGGTTGGGCAGCCTTCCGGGAGAATTGAACTGAACAGCCAGCCACGGCCAATTATTACGAATATCGGAAATTGTTACACAGGTGATGGGATAAATAACGGGCACCGGCTTTCATTTTCCATCGACGTTTCAGATTATTCAAGGGTTTATTCAGTTGACGAATCCAGCTTTGTTGTATTGTACACGATTACCGATAATTGATTATTTTAATGAAACAGCTCATCATAATGAAAAGGACAATTCTTTTAGTAGCGTTTATTTTTACGGCAAATTATATTTTGGGGCAGGATTTGAGAATTGAAGTTTCAGGGGACGCCAATTTCGAAAATGCCCAATATGTTGTTACCGAGGCCGGCGAAGATTTCCCGTCGTCGATTACCAGTAGTTCATCAATATATCTTTCTCTCAATTACAGAAGTATTTGGGATGGTATTTTTGGGCGTGATATCCCATGGCAGATTTTTATACATAAATCAGATCTTGAATGGAACAACAATCTTGACCTGCAAATCCTGAGAGATGGAAATGGAAGCAGAGCTTCTATATTGGGCCCTAATCCGGTAGTAACCAGTGGAACAAACTATCAAACTATAACTAACAATCCCAGCTTTTTTTTTCGAGGGCGTTATGGTGTTTTAAACATCCCACTGAATTTAAAATTGAGTGGTGCATCTCTTACTATGGGGGCCCGGCAATTTGAAACACGTGTTGTGTTTACCGTTTATGACGATTGAGAGAGGAGTCAGCTATAAACTGTCATTTTTCGTTTGCCTTGGCAGTCGCAGTTACCAGGCAAATTCAACATCAAATTCATCTGGATCCAGTCCCCATTTTTCAATTAGCCATTTTGCTGAACGCATATCGTATTTGTTGCGGGTATTCGATTCTGCTTTGTGAATCATTTGTACAACCCCTTCCACAATTTCAGGGCTTTTGTCCCCGATGCAGTCAATCACGTTCAATGCATGACACCGTGCAAATTCATTGGGATTTTTCAGAACTGAAAGCAATGCCTTTTTCGCAGCCTCATTTTCTCCCAGATTATAAAGCGTTTCAGCGGCCACATTAACTACGCTGGCCGATTCATCGTTCAACGCCTCTTTTAATTCAGGAAGTGCAGGCCGGGCATCCTCTTTTAAAATTAAAAGTCCGGTTGCTCCCCAGTACCGGATAGCCGGTTCTTTGTTTTTTAAATAAGATTTCAGCACCTCCAGATTTTCCGGTTTGCCGAGGGTGGCTGTTTCCGCAGCTTCAATTATTGGTTCGAGTTCAATTTTCCCGGAGCGCATGTAGTCGTACATCGAAAGGTCGCCGGCGCGTTCCACGCGGTCAGCTTCGGGGATAAAACCGGTGTCGTAAATGCGGGTCATCCACTCTTTGTTGGCGCTGCGCATTCTTTCCAGCACCTTTTCATATTCCGGATTTCCGGCCAGATTATTGATTTCCCACGGATCGTTTTCCGTATCGTATAATTCTTCAGCAGGTTTCGGCTCCCAAAAACGGCTTTGTGTTTCGTTGCATTCGCCATTTTTATATGCCTCCTCCCACGACCTGATGGAAGGTGCTCTCCACAAGTATTCCAAGTGCTGGCCGTAAATCCGGTAGGGCATATAATTCCTGATGTAGCGAAATTTTTGGTCACGCACTGCGCGGCTCATGTCGTAACGTTCGTCCATGCGTCCACGAAACATATAGGCATACTCTGGATCTTCTGTTTTTTGGTTGCCCAAAAATGCATTGCCCTGCATCCAGTCGGCAATTTTAATTCCGGCAATGCTCAACAAAGTTGGCGCAAGGTCAACAAAACTGATGAGCCGGTCCACTTTTGAACCAGGTTTTTTTTCAGAAAACAGGTGTTTGTATTTTTCGGGAATGCGAACAATAAACGGCACACGCGTTCCGGTTTCGTAAACATAGCGTTTGCTGCGGGCAACAACGCCACCGTGGTCGCCGTAGTAAAAAACGATGGTGTTTTCAGCAAGTCCGGCCTCTTCCAGCTCCTGCAGCCATTTCCCAATTTGGGAATCCATATCTTCCACTTTGTCGTAGTACTGTGCCCAGTCGTGTTTCATGGCCGGTGTGGTCGGATGATGTGGCGGGATTGGTGCTTCTTCGGGGTTGTGCCTTAGTTGTTCGTTGGGAATGGAATCGTGCAGCGAACTTTCATGCGAAATAGTAGTATTGAAAACAGCAAAAAAAGGTTGCCCCGGCTCCCGGTTTTTGTAGTGTGCATCGCGGCTGCTTTCGTCCCATATTTCATCCGGATCGATACTGTTGGTATTGTAATCGGTTTTTGAATTGTTGGTGCAGTAATAGCCGGCTTCGCGTAAAAAATCAGGATAGGTTTTTATGGCTTCAGAAATGGGGTAATAACTGCGCATATGCTGATTTCCGCCCGAATTGGCATATACACCGGTAATGATGGTGTTTCGGGCCGGGGCGCAAACAGGCGCATTGGCGTAGGCGTGTGTGTATAAAAATCCCTCAGAAGCTAGTTTGTCGAGGTTGGGGGTGGTGGCAAACTCATCGCCGTAGCAGCCTAAAAACGGACTGTTGTCTTCGCTGGTCAGCCACAAAATGTTGGGTAGTTCTTCAGGTACTTTTTCCCCACAACCGGTTGAAAATTGAGCCGATATTAGTACAATGAAAAAAAGGAAACCAAAGGTCAGGCTTTTAGTTTTCATGCTGCAAATTGATTTAGTTGAAATGAATTCAAAATTAACGAATTGGGAAGAAACCAAAAAATTAATACATGAAATGATGTAAAATGGATTTTTAAAGGACTTTCTGCACTTAAATATTCATGAATCGAATACTTTTGTTTTGCCAGAACAAAAATTTATTGTTTTTGTGATTTGATGCAATTAAATTACCTGATAAAAGTGGTTTTCTATAAATCACTTTTTTACTAAAATGAGCGAGTAACAAATTGTTAAAACACAGACTTTATGGCAAAGAGCGAGAAGAAAAAAAATGATTTTTTCAAGCGTATATTAGATAAAGTTGAAGTTGTGGGCAATAAGCTGCCACAGCCTGTGACTTTGTTTGCCCTGCTGATGATAATAACCCTTCTGCTTTCATTTGTTTTTGGAGGCGTTTCGGTCGATCACCCGGGCAAAGAAGCTGGAATGATTGGCCCCGATGGCGACCCCGTGGATAAAATAGATGTTGTAAACCTGCTGTCGCGCGATGGAGTACAAATGATTTTTACCCGAATGGTTGAAACATTTGCCAACTTCCCGCCCCTTGGGTTAGTGCTTGTAGTAATGTTGGGCATTGGTGTTGCTGAACATACCGGAATGATATCGGTGGGGTTGCGCCTTTTTGTTTCAAAAGTGCCCAAAACAATTATTACTTTCTCTATTGTGGTTGCAGGAATGGTTAGCTCTGTGGCAGCCGACGCAGGTTATGTTGTGCTGATTCCGCTCGGTGGAGCCATTTTTCTGGGAATGGGGCGACATCCGCTGGCAGGTATAGGAGCCGCTTTCGCCGGAGTTTTCGGGAGTTTTCGGAGCCAATTTTCTCCCCACCGGGCTCGACCCAATGATTGCCGCTTTTACCGAGCCGGCGGCCCAAATTATCGATCCGGAATATACCGTGAACCCGCTTTCCAACTACTATCTTATGGCTGCATCAGTTCCGTTTATCGGGCTTATTGGAACGTGGGTTACCGAAAAAATACTGGTGCCGCGGCTTGGGCCGTACAAACCTTCTTCCGACCTGGAAATTGATGAAGAAACTCCCATCACCCGGCAAGAAGTTAAAGCACTGAAATGGTCATTTGCAGCTACCCTTGCAGTGCTTGCACTGTTCATGCTTACAATCATTCCCGCCGATGGATTGTTGCGGGGGGAAGTTGACCCTGAAACCGGCTCCAGGAGTTTCCAACCTTTTTACGACTCGCTGGTACCCATAATGTTTATTGTGTTTTTTGTGGCCGGTTTGGTTTATGGTATTGTTGCCAAAACCATTAAAACCGATAAAGATGTGGCCGACATGACCGCTAAAAGCATGTCAACCATGGGAATGTACATTGTTATTGCTTTTGTGGCAGCTCAGTTTGTAGCTTATTTCAACTGGTCGAACCTGGGAAGCGTGCTGGCCGTTAAAGGTTCCGATGGTCTCAAGGCTATTGGTTTTACCGGAGGGCCGCTGCTTGTCGCTTTTATAATTGTGTCGTCGCTGGTAAATCTTGTAATGGGAAGTGCCTCTGCAAAATGGGCCCTGCTGGCCCCCATATTTGTGCCCATGCTCATGCTTATGGGTTACTCCCCTGAAACAACACAGGCAGCCTACCGTATAGGCGACTCGTACTCCAACATTCTGACACCGTTGTTACCCTACTTTCCGCTGGTCATTGTTTTTGCACAGAAATATGTAAAAAAGGTGGGCATTGGCACACTCATTTCCATGATGTTGCCTTATGCCATAGCGTTTGCTTTAGTCAGAATACCAATGTTACTGGTGTGGATTTGGGCCAAACTTCCTCTGGGAATTGAAGGGCCGATATATTATACTCCCTGATATAAAATTATCGAATAGCGGGGGTATTAATTCATCCCTGCTATTCGATAATTTCCACGTGGTTCCCGTCCGGGTCGAGCACAGCACTTTCGTAATAGCCATCACCGGTGATGCGGGGTTCGCCAACAATTCTGACCCCATCGCTTCGCAGTTCTTCAGTTAATTGGTTAACTGCTTGTCTTGAGCCCACACTGATTGCAAAATGAGCCAGGCCTGTATATTGTTTTGCCGGGTCGTTTTTCGATTTTGGAATATTGGGCATTTCCATAATTTCAAGCCGGCAGTCGCCACCGAATGTGAGAAAATAGGACCTGAATTCTTTGGAGTGGTTGTAATAAATTTCAGAGGAAGAAGCATCGAAATAATGCGCATAAAAATTGCGCAACGATTCAAGGTTAAATGTCCAGATTGCAATATGGTCTATTTTCATATTTAGGTTAATTAATGATTTACCAAATTAACAAAATCAGTCCGGATATAAAATTATTGAACTTTGATTGTTATTTCATCAAATAAAAAATATTTCTTTGCAAGATGTTAAAAATAGTTTAAAATTCCCGTAAAAGAACTTTCAGGCAGGTTTATTGTTACTTTTGACCGGAAACAACAATAGAGGGACGGCGTTATTTTATTAATACGCAGGAATTTAAATACCCGTAAAAAGATGAATAATACAACAAAATATACTATCCCCGCAATGCTGCAGGAATCGGTAAGTAAATTCGCTGATAAAATTTCACTGGTTTATGCAGGTGAAAGCAAATATACTTACCAGGAGCTGGGAGAAGATGTGAAACGGGTTGCCGCTTTGCTAAAAAAACATGGTGTTCAACCGGGCGACAAGGTTGCCATTTTAAGCCCCAATATGCCCAACTGGGGAATTGCTTTTTTCTCGATATCATGGATTGGTGCTACGGCAGTGCCTATTTTGCCCGATTTTCATTCAAACGAAATTGAATCGATAATCGAGCATTCAGAAACAAAAACGCTTTTCGTTTCAGAATCATTGTACAGCAGCTTGAATGAAAACACCATTAACAAACTCGGAAAAATTATTTTGGTCGATTGTTTTGCTTTAATACCGAAAGGAACTCCCAAAGAAAAATTAAAATCATTTGAAACTGAATTACCCGAAACAGCTGAGTTATTGCCGGCAGAAGTAAACGAAGAAGATCTGGCTTCCATAATCTATACCTCCGGAACTACCGGAAACTCAAAAGGTGTAATGCTCACTCATAAAAACCTGATGTGGACCTCCGAAAAAAGTTACACCCTGCAGGATATTAGTGAAACCGACCGTTTCCTTTCAG
The DNA here is from genome assembly GCF_900141875.1 of Tangfeifania diversioriginum. GTDB lineage: Bacteria > Bacteroidota > Bacteroidia > Bacteroidales > Prolixibacteraceae > Tangfeifania > Tangfeifania diversioriginum. Next base: position 155,816 of record NZ_FQZE01000005.1, read on the forward strand.
TATTGCCGCTGTCGCACACCTTTGAAAATACACTTGGCTTTCTTTTTCCTGTGAGGTTTGGAGCTTCGGTACACTACCTGAGAAAACCTCCGGTTGCATCGGTGTTATTGCCGGCGCTCAAAAAAGTTCAACCCACAATTATGCTGGTGGTCCCGCTGATTATCGAAAAAGTATTCAAAGCAAAAATAAATCCTAAGTTCCAGAAATCGAAAGCCATGCGCACGCTCTATTCCATTCCGGCAATCCGGAAGGTTTTACACCGTGTGGCAGCCCGGAAACTATACCAGACTTTTGGCGGCCAACTTCGCTTTTTTGGAATTGGCGGGGCAAAGCTGGACGGTACGGTTGAACGGTTTTTATACGAAGGAAAGTTCCCATACGCCATTGGGTACGGTCTTACCGAAACATCACCGCTGCTTGCTGGAGCTGTTGGCAAAAACAGGAAATTAGGCTCAACCGGAATTGCTATGGATGGTGTTCAGCTCCGCCTGGGCGATGTTGACCCGGCAACCGGTGAAGGCGAAATTCAGGCCAAAGGCAACAACGTAATGGAAGGGTATTACAAAGCACCGGAAATTACAAAAGAAGTGTTTACTGAAGATGGCTGGTTTAAGACCGGTGACAAAGGGAAATTCGACAAAAATAATTTCCTCTATATTAAAGGGCGCATTAAAACCATGATTGTGGGTGCCAGTGGGGAAAATATTTATCCTGAAGAAATTGAGTCAGTAATAAATAAAATGCGATTTGTGCTCGAGTCGCTGGTTATCGAAAAGAAGGGAAAACTGGTAGCAATGGTTCACCTGAATGCCGACGAAGTTGAGCAGCATTTTAAAAATCTCAGAGCCGATGCACAACAATATTTTTCTGACAAATATGATGATGTCCTGGAAGAAATTCACAATAAAGTAAATGCAGAGGTGAATAAATTCTCAAGGCTTCAACGTGTTGTTCTTCAGCCCAGCCCGTTTGAAAAAACGCCAACGCAAAAAATTAAACGGTTTTTATACGCTTAGCGCTAAAGAAAAAAAGGAAAGTCACGATGCGGCTTTCCTTTTTTATTTTAGATGAGCAGATTTTGTTAATTTTGTACCCGCAAAAACCGAATAAAGAAATGGTTATAGAATCGAGATACAGCAACAGGGGAGTTTCAGCATCGAAAGAAGATGTACACAACGCCATAAAAAACATCGACAAAGGATTGTTTCCCAATGCCTTCTGTAAGATTGTGCCCGATATTTTGGGTGGTGATCCGGTCTGGTGCAACATCATGCATGCCGATGGTGCCGGCACTAAATCGGCACTGGCTTATATGTACTGGAAAGAAACCGGCGACCTTTCGGTGTGGAAAGGAATTGCCCAGGATGCGCTGATAATGAACATCGACGACTTGCTGTGCGTGGGCGCAACCGACAATATTCTCGTTTCGTCAACCATTGGCCGGAACAAAAACAAAATTCCCGGCGAAGTGATTTCCGCCATTATTAACGGAACCGAAGAACTGCTCGCGAATTTGCGGGAACTGGGAATTTCAGCCTGGTCAACCGGAGGCGAAACAGCCGATGTGGGCGACTTAGTCCGGTCCATTATTGTGGATTCCACGGTAGTTGCCCGGATGAAACGCGATGATGTAATTTCTGCTGATAAAATTTCGGCAGGTGATGTCATCATCGGGCTTTCCTCTTCGGGGCAGGCAACTTACGAAAACAGCTATAATGGCGGTATGGGCAGCAACGGGCTCACATCGGCACGCCACGATGTTTTTGCCAACTACCTCGCCGAAAAATATCCCGAAAGTTTCGACCCGGAAGTTCCCGGGGAACTGGTTTATTCCGGAAAATACAAATTGATAGACAAAATTGAAAGAATAGGTTTAGATGCCGGCCAACTGGTTTTATCGCCAACAAGGACTTATGCTCCTGTGATTAAAAAAGTACTGGAAAAATTCAGAAAAAATATTTCAGGGATGATCCACTGCTCAGGAGGCGCGCAAACCAAAGTGCTGCATTTTGTGGAGAATGTGCATGTGGTGAAGGATAATATGTTTCCGGTTCCGCCGCTTTTCAGAATTATTCAGGAGCAGTCGGGAACAAGCTGGCAGGAAATGTACAAGGTGTTTAACATGGGCCACCGGTTCGAAATTTATACCAGTCCGGATGTGGCTGAAGAAATTATTTCTATTTCTAAATCGTTCAACATTGAAGCACAAATTGTGGGCAGAGTTGAACCTTTCGAAGGTAAAAAATTGACGATTGAAAATAAAATGGGAAAGTTTGATTATTAGTGCGTTCCCTCGAAAATGGGAATCTCTGCTCAATAGCGAGAGAATCCCGCCTGCGCGGGAATGAGGCCGGAGAATGACCAGCACAAAGTAACTAAGAATGCATTCCCACGAAAGTGGGAATCTTAAAAAAGCGGATATTAACAAACATGGCAAATTTCTATGTTTACATATTGGCAAACAAACCAAACGGAGTTTTATACATAGGTGTAACAAATGAACTGGAAAGACGTTTGGGAGAACATAAAAACAAAATATTAAAAGGATTTACCTATAAATACAATGTTGATAAATTAGTTTATTTTGAAGAATTTGATACTTATGAAGAAGCATTTTTAAGAGAGCGAAGATTGAAAAAGTGGAACCGTGACTGGAAAATTCAATTAATAGAAAAAGAAAATCCGGATTGGATTGATTTATCAGCAGAATGGTTTTAAACAAGAGATTCCCGCATTCGCGGGAATGAGGAAAAGGAGTGAATTATGGCAGAATACGCATTATTAGAAAAACATGAATCGATAAAACACCGCTTCGAAGAGGTGCAGCAAATGATTACCGATCCGGAAATTATTGCTGACATGAAGCGCTATGTAAAACTGAACCAGGAATATAAAAGCCTGGAAAAATTACTTGCAGTTTTTAAAGAATATAAAAACCTGATTGACAACCTTGAGTCAGGAAAAGAGATGCTCGCCGAAGAATCGGACGAAGAACTGCGCGAGATGGCACGCGAGGAAATGGAAATAGCCGAAGAAAAAATACCGGAAAAAGAGCAGGAGATAAAAATGTTACTGGTGCCTTCGGATCCTGAAGACGATAAAAACGCCATTCTGGAAATCCGTGCCGGTACCGGCGGCGACGAAGCCAGCATTTTTGCCGGCGACCTGTTCCGCATGTACTCCAAATTCTGCGAGAAAAAAGGCTGGAAAATGGAAGTCACAAATATAAACGAGGGAACAGCCGGTGGCTACAAAGAAATTGTTACCAAGGTGAGCGGAAGCGGAGTTTACGGAATTCTGAAATACGAATCGGGTGTGCACCGGGTTCAGCGCGTTCCGCAAACCGAAACCCAGGGACGTGTGCACACATCGGCTGCCACGGTGGCTGTTTTGCCCGAAGCCGAAGAGTTCGATGTGGAACTGAAAGAATCCGACATTAAAAAAGATACGTACTGTTCTTCCGGGCCAGGCGGACAGTCGGTAAACACCACCTACTCGGCCATCCGGTTAACGCACATTCCCACTGGTATTGTAGTAACCTGCCAGGATGAAAAGTCGCAGTTAAAGAACCTGGCCAAGGCAATGAACGAATTGCGTACGCGTATTTACAACATGGAGTACCAAAAGTATATCGACGAAATTTCATCGAAGCGGAAAACCATGGTTTCTACCGGCGACCGCTCGGCAAAAATCCGCACCTACAACTGGCCGCAGGGACGCGTTACCGATCACCGCATTAACCTGACCATGTACAACCTGCAGGCAATTATTAATGGTGACATCGACGAAATCATCGAAAAACTGATGATTGAAGAGAACGCCCAGAAACTGAAGGAAGCGGAGATTTAATCTGAAATTGCAAACTGGACCCAATTGGAGGGTATTAAAATAAATTGCAATTGGAGTGATGATTCATTAGCTTTGTTAAAAAGAGGAAAATGGAATATATTTCAGAAAGAATAACAATTGACGAAAAAATTTGTAATGGGAAACCGACCATTCGTGGGTCTAGAATTACAGTTCAAACTTTACTGGAATTTCTTTCGGCAGGTGACACTATTGAAGATATTTTAAAGCAATATCCTTCTATTGAGTTGGAAGACATTCAGGCGTCACTAAAATTTGCAGCAACTTTGCTGGGGAAAAGCTATTCTATAAAACCAGTTGCCTGATGTTCAAATTTCTTATTGATGCAAATCTTCCTTACTATTTTGAACTTTGGAATAACAAGAGTTGCATCCATGTGCATGATTTACCTGGAATTTCTACTGATGAAGATATTTGGCAGTATTCGAAAGAAGAAAATTTGGTGATTGTCACAAAAGATGGCGACTTTTCAAATAAAATTCTTTATAAAACTCCGCCACCCAAAGTCGTTCACCTGAAGATTGGGAACATGAAAATGAAAGAATTACATGCTTTTCTGAATCGGGTTTGGCCTACAATTTTAGGAGAGTTGGATAATCATAAACTCATTAACGTATTCCACGATAGAATTGAATCTTTGACTTAAATTTCATAAAAATGAATAACGAACTACTCTTCCAACAAATCCAAAAAAAACGTAGTTTCCTTTGTGTAGGTCTCGATACCGATATTCAAAGAGTACCGAAAAATTTACTGAATGCGGCTGATCCGGTTTTGGCATTCAACAGAAAAATTATTGATGCCACTGCGGATTATACAGTCGCCTATAAACCCAACATCGCTTTCTACGAAAGTTTGGGCTGGAAAGGCTGGCATACGCTCGAAAAAACAGTGGAGTATTTAAAATCGAAATATCCTGAAATTTTCCTGATCGCCGATGCCAAACGCGGCGATATTGGAAACACCTCGGATTTATACGCCCGCGCATTTTTCGAAAAGCTCGATTTCGATGCCGTTACCGTGGCTCCTTATATGGGCGAGGATTCGGTAAAACCATTCATGAACTACACTGAAAAGTGGGTGGTTCTGCTGGCGCTCACCTCCAACGAAGGCGCTGCCGATTTTCAATATTTAAAAAATGAAGAATCTGGTGACCAGCTCTTTGAATCAGTGCTGAAAACATCCCAAAATTGGGGCACGCCTGAAAACATGATGTACGTAGTTGGCGCTACAAAAGCCGAGAAGCTGAAAGAGATCCGGCAAATTGTTCCTGACCATTTCCTCTTGGTTCCCGGAGTGGGTGCACAGGGAGGAAGCTTGCAGGAGGTAGCCAAAAACGGCATGAACAGCCACTGTGGTTTGCTCGTAAATTCCTCGCGCGGAATTATTTATGCTTCCGGCGAGAAAGACTTTGCTAAAAAAGCGGGGGAAGCAGCCAAAGCGGTTCAGCAGGAAATGGAACTATTGCTGAAAGAAAAAGGATTATAGCGATTGGCGGGGGCGAACCCTGAAAATCACTATAATCCTTCATCGTTCTCAGCGCATTCTTTCGGTTACATCAATCCTTTTAACATTCCCTGGTAATACATTGGTTTCAGGCCGTGAGCCTTGAGTACCCACCACATGCCACGTTCCACTCCGGGATCGATAAACGGAATTGTAGGATTCAGCTCTTTCCCGTAGCCAAATTCACACATCAGCACCTTGCCGTATTCCGTCACAATGGGACAGGCTGTATAACCATCGTATTTTTCTGTTGGTTCTTTTCCTTCCATTATCGAAACCAGGTTTGCAGCAGCGATGGGGGCCTGCATGCGGATGGCTGCTCCGGTTTTACTGGTTGCAAGTCCTGCCGCATCGCCCAAAACCATTATGTTTTTATAATCGGGATGAACCAGTGTTTCCTGGTCAACTTTTACCCAGCCACCGTGGCGGAGTTCGCCCTCGGTAATCGGAAGCGGTGAGTTGCGCACAAAATCCGGCGTTCCCATAGGCGGGGTAACATGCAGAAAATCGTAATCTACTGTAACTAATTCGGTTTCTGCACTTATTGGCAACTTTGCCTGGGTGGGTTCTTCCAATACCTGAAAAACTGCTTTTTGGGCTGCACTGTCCACAGAAACCAACCGGCGTTTGTAGTGCACATCTATTTTGCGTTCATCGTACAAATGCTGAAGCCGGTCGCCAAAAATGGCAGGTGTCATTAAATTGGTTGAATTGCAGTAGTAATCAAACTGAAAACCTTGCCTGCTCTCCTTCTTTTTGAGGAAATCCTCTGTTAAAAGGGTAATTTTTTTGGGAGCACCGCCGCATTTCAACTTGGTGTAGGTATCCGTGAAAACGAGCCTTCCTTCTTTTTTTGAAGTAAGTTTTTGCAACGCTTCATAACACTTTTTCGCTCCATTGTAATCGTAAATGGAATGAACATCGCTCTCGCCAAGCATTTCTTTCGACAATCCTTCGATTTGCTCATAATCTGTAACACAACCAGGTACAAGCACCAAAAAGTCGTAATCAACTTTTCCGTTTTGGGCAGTAATTACTGAATTATTGTCCGGGTTCAATTCCGTTACCCTGTCTTTCATCCACGTCACTCCCCTGGGAATTAATTCCTTCGTGGGTTTTAAAATTTCATCCGGCGTAAAAGTTCCGGAAGCAATTAAAGTGTAACCCGGCTGATAATGATGAATTTCGTTGGGTTCGATGATGGTGATGTCATCATACCTGAGTTGGTCACTAAGATAGGCGGCCATGGTTATTCCTGCAGCACCGCCTCCTACAATTACAATTTTCGCTTTAACCTTGCTCTCTGAAAAAAAATCAAAGGCTCTTTCTGTAACAACTAAACCGCCAAGGCCCACTGCCCCGGCAGTAATAAATTTTCTTCTGCTAATCATCATCTTTACTTTTTATGGTTTATAATTGGTTCTTTGAATAGGTAGGTAAAACCTACAGCAAGTATAATTGTCATCCCCATAAAAAATGATGAGATATCTCTGGTTACAGGAAATTTTACATTTTATTAAAGCTAAAACGGTTTAATCGTTAACCTGTAATTGCGCACCCCCGGCATCACCCGGTATTGTTGCAGTTGCCGAATGGCTGTTCCGCCCACTCCCGAAACTTCATAATCCACATTTAAAATGGTGTTGGGCGCCTCTTCCAACTGATACTGGTACATTGCCCGCGAAAGGTTGTCGGTTGAGTATTTATGCAGACTGAAATTTAGCAGTTCACCGCCTTTTATCAGCAAACCATTTCCGTTTTCATTCTCCACTTTCAGCCAGCGAACATCAGTGCGGTTGCCGTATTCCTGCGGAATAATGTACGGCACAAACATTTCATCGACATCCGAATTGTAAACGCCAACTTTTGCACCAGTTTTGCGGTCTGGGTAGGTTTCAAACGGGCCGCGGCCATACCACTCCACATTGCTAAATTCTTTTGGCAACTGAAATTGCAGCCCGGCCTTTTGCAACATGTCGGGCATCGGGCCGTGTGGAATGATTTTCTGTTCCAGGTGAATGGTTCCGTCAGCCGAAATGGTCCAGATTTCATTCCGTTCGAATGCCGAAAAATTGCCTCCCCAGTTTAACCTGCGGTTGGCCGGAAGCGATGAGTTGGACCAGGCTTTGATTCCAATCACCACATTACTTTCCGCTTTTTTAATTTGAATATCATCTGCCTGCACTTTCAAATCGCGCATACCCAATGTCCTGAGTTGATTGTCGATGCTTCGGCCAAAACCGGGAGTCATTTTACCCTCTTCAAACATGTAGCTTCCCCACGGGTCAATATCGTTGGCAATGGGTGCGCGCCACACCATAAATTCAGGTCCCTGCTCAATGTACTCATTTCCATCAAATTGAATTGATGTGAAACTTCCTGAATTTTTATCAATCGTATAATTGAAATTATCTCCTCTCAAAAGGATTTCAAATTCCGTTTCCTCTACCTGAACCTCACCTGTTTTGGTTGCATTTTCTTCAGTTTTACCGGACGATGGCAAAACAAACTGCTCCCACGCAATTTCATGTCCGGCATCTGCCCAGCTTTCATCTTCTTTCAGCTTAAACGACACCAGCAATATTTTCTCGCTTTCCGAATTGGTTGGATTGAAAGGAATTTCAAATTTGCCCGATTGCTGTGCCGGCAGTTCAATAAACAACTTTCCCTGCTGAACAACTTCACCATCTACCTGAAGTTGCCAGCTTCCATCAAGTTCACTCAGGTTTTTAAAATGATGGTAGTTGGTAATTTTTACCAATCCTTTTTTTGCATCAACCATTTCAAAACCAACCGGCTGCCCCGATTTTTTTATCTGGTGAATTTCGGGTTGAATTTTGCGGTCGGGCCAGATAATTCCGTAGGTTCTTCCTCCAAGTCCAACGGAGTAAAATTCACCCTCCTTTTCATCCTGTTCAAAATCGAGCACAAGCACGGCATCGTTGTGCCCCATCTGAAATTCTCCAACCGAAACTACCTTGTTAAAAACCTTCACTTCGTCGATTATCATTTTCGACATTCGGCCAGAATGTTCGCCCTGATCCTGTGTTTCAGCTTCGCGGCCAATACAAAGCGGGAAAGGTGTGGAACTGATATTTCCGCTGAATTCAGTTTCAGTAACTAATTCTTCATCAATAAAAAGTTTCAATTCTTCGCCGTTGTAAATTCCGGCAATGTGGTGCCAGTTTCCGTAAAAATCATCGCCTACTTTTGTTTTTGCTGAAATTCGCTTCCCGGAATGGATATAAAACTCGAGCGTTTCCGGATTTTCCATTCGGATTCCGTACTGATATTTTCCTTTCATCAGAAACTCATTGGGTTGGGGGATTTCAAACGGTTTCACCCAAAAACCGATTGAAAGTTCGTTGTCGGTAATATCGAGACTGGGATCGCGGTAAAACTCCACCCAGTCGTCATGTCCCGAGAATTCGAGCCCCCGACCATTTTTGCCAATGGTAAATGTTGGACGACCCATAATCTGGCCATCATTTTTTGCGGGCGAAGCATCGGGCAGAATCCAGCGGGGAGTTGTCAACCCCGGGCTAATCCAATCCCAGATAGCGCCGCCTGTCAATCGCGGGTGTTTTCGGATTAGTTCCCAGTATTCATCCATTCCGCCCAAACCGTTTCCGGTAGCTGCCAGGTACTCATCCATGTATGATTGCCGGTTGTCGTCTTCGGGCAAAATTTTCCCTTCGGCCAGGTTTTTATAATCGATGGGCACCCAGTAGCGCGGCCCCACCAAATCTTCGAAAGGAATAAAAAACTGGTTGCCGCCATACATCCAGGCGGGCCTGCTCGGATCGATTTCCTTGCCGGTTTCAATCACCGCTTTAATATTATCGCCACTTCCTGATTCGTTTCCGGCGCTCCACACAATCACCGATGGGTGATTCCGGTCGCGGTAAATTAGTTTGCGACTGCGGTCTTTGTACATTTCTGTCCACGCCGGGTTTTCCGATAGTTGCGTATTTGCATGCGCTTCATCGCCCACTTCATCAAAAATATATATTCCCAGTTCGTTGGCCAGCTCCAAATATTCCGGTGTTGGCGGGTAGTGACATGTGCGGACATTGTTAATATTGAATTGCTTCATAATCAGCAAATCTTTTTTCAGGGTTTCCAGCGGAACCGCCTGCCCTTGGTCAGGATGATGCATGTGGCTATTCACTCCATTCAGTTTTACCGGAACGCCATTCACTGTTAAAATGTGGTTTTTGTATTCCACTTCGCGAAAGCCGATTTTTTTTGTGAAGGCTTCGATGGTTTCTCCTTTTTCATCTTTTAACTGAATGAGCAGTGTATATAAATTCGGAAATTCCGCCGACCATTTTTTAGGGTTTTCAACCAAAGATGAAAGGGTTACTTTTTGTGATGCATTTTCGGCAATTTTAAAATTCATGGACTGAATGCCGTTGTTTAAAATCGATCGATTATTAACATCCAGCACATCCACTTCAACTGAAAAGGCAGAATTTTCTTCGACCTTGCTTAGAATATCCAAATCAACAGCAAGCTTTGCATCCTCGTAATTTTCATCCAAATCGGTGGTTACATAAAAATCGTGAGTAAACGTTTTGGGCTGAGCATACAGTTTTACATCGCGGTAGATACCCGACAGCCGCCACATGTCCTGGTTCTCGAGATACGATCCGTCGGAGAAGCGAATAACCTGCACCGACAAATCGTTTTTTCCGGTTTTAATAAACGGAGTAATGTTAAATTCTGCCGGCTCAAAACCGCCCTGGTTGTACCCCACGCGTTTGCCATTCACCCAAATGTAGGAGGCCGATTTTATTCCTTCGAACCGAAGCATCACTTCCTTTTCATCCCAATCGCGCGGCAAGTTAAATGAATGTTTATAGCAGCCAACCGGGTTGTAATAATCGGGAATGTTGGGAGGCTGACTTTCAAAAGTTAGCGCTACATTTCGGAATTTCGGATGGCCGTAGCCTTCCATTTGCCAGTTGGACGGAACCTTAATTTCATCCCATTCGCTCACACTGAAATCCGGTTTCCAAAATCCTTCGGGAACTTCACCGGGCGTTTCTACCCATTTGAATTTCCAGGTGCCGTTCAGCAACTGAAGATTTTTACACTTCGAAGGATCGTCCTCAAGCGCTGCTTCTTTTGAAGCAAAAGGCACATGAAAAGCGTGTGGTGCGGTTTGCCCTTTTTCAAAAACAGCAGGATTTTGCCAGTCATCGGGAAGAAATTCAATTTCCTGGGAATGGACAACAACTCCGTTCAGAAATAAAAAAATCAGGGTGAGAAAAAGATTACGGTTCATAACATCAGGTTTAATATTAGATAGTAAAGCTATAAAATTAGTGATTATAGTTCACCCGCCATTCAGCAATTTTACAATTTCACAGTTTTACAATTTTTTATTCATGAAACCGCTGAAAATACTCCGTTGGGGTCATTTGGGTGTGGCGTTTGAAGGTGCGGTTAAAGTTAGACAAATTGTTGAAACCACTTTCGAAGCATACCTGGGTAACCGAGAGTTTTCCTTCTATTATAAGTTTGCAGGCATAGCTGATACGTAAATCGGTTACGTATTCCGATAACGATTTTCCTGTTTTTTCTTTAAAAAACCGGCAAAAGGCAGACGGATGCAGATGTGCAATTTCGGCCACTTTCTCCAGTTTAATTTTTTGCTGATATTGGGTTGTAAGCAGGTGCAACACTTTAGTCAGCCTGTTATCTGTAAAATCATGGTTCTGTTGATGGTATAATTCGCCGGCCAGCAACCTGTATTCTTCGGTTTTTGCCAGTTCGTGCAGTAATTTCAGCAACTGAATCACACGGTCGAACCCTGAGCTTTGGGCAATCTTAATCACCTGTTTGCCGGCTTCCTCAGCAACCTTTGGTAAGAAGCGTATTCCCCGCGACGAACGACTAAATAACTCCTGGATGACATGGAATTCCGGGTAATCGAAAAGCGATGCGCGAAACAGATCACCGGGGAATTGAATGACTATATAATTTATAAGTTCATTGCTGTCGGGTGCGTGGTATTTTTCATCGCTTCGCCAAAAGTGCGGCAGATTGCTGCCCAGCATGGCCAAATCGCCTGACTCAAATTGTTCGGCATTATCGGCAACAAAACTGGTTCCTGTACCTTCAATCACGTACAAAATCTCATATTCGCTGTGAAAATGCCAGGGATAAGTAAAATGCGGCATTTTCCGCCATTTCACTTTAACAGCCGAACGAAGCGGGAAATCAATATGCTCCTGCATCACTTTCATCAAATAAAATTACTGAAAATGTTAAAACAGTACAAATACCTGCTAAAAAAATACTGTCATTTCAACGGCAAAAAAACTAAATTTGGGTAATAAAACTAATCTGAAATTATGACAAACCAACAATGGCAGTTGCTGCTGGAAACAGTTAATGGTAAAACACCGGACAAACCGGTCACCGGTTTTATCATCGACAGTCCGTGGCTGCCCGGATGGGCGGGAGTGACCACACTTCAGTTTTATTCTTCCGAGAAAATTTGGTTTGAAACCAATAAAAAAGCCATTGAAATCTTTTCCGACATCATTTTTCTCCCCGGATTTTGGTCGGAGTTTGGCATGTGTACCGAACCGTCAGCATTTGGTGCCAAACTGGTGTGGAACGAGTTTAACCTGCCCCATGCCAACAAAATTATCAGTGAAATTACAGCGGCTGGAAATTTGAAAGTTCCCAATCCGAAAACCGACGGTTTGCTGCCTTTTATTATTCAGCGACTGTTGAATTACCACAAACCGATACAGGAAATGGGGCATGAAGTAAAATTCGCCGTGGTCCGCGGCCCGCTGAATATTGCTTCATTTCTGCTCGGTTCTACTGAATTGATGATGGGATTTATGATGGATCCGGAAAACAGCCATAAGCTGCTGGAAACCATTACCAGGTTCAGTGTTCAGTGGATTGATTACCAGAAAGATATGTTCCCGTCAATAGAAGGAGTTCTGGTACTTGACGATATAGTGGGTTTTATTGGAGAAGAGGAGTGCAAAGAATTTGCAGTGCCCTATATCAAGCGTATTTTCAATGCCTTCGATTCCAAACTGAACTTTTTCCATAACGATGCGCAGGGACTGGTATCATCGCCTTACCTGAAAGAAATGGGTGTTGATTTATTCAATTTCAGTTTTGAACATTCTATGAAAGAAATCCGTGAGCTGGCCGGCCCTGAAGTAGCGCTGATTGGAAACCTGCCACCCCGCGATGTACTGGCTGCCGGAACTCCGGAGCATGTGAGAGAAGAAACCCGTAAAATGGTGCATGATTTCGGCGACAAAAACCGGGTAATCTGGTCGTGTGGCGGCGGAATGCCACCCGGTGTTTCAACCGAAAATATCAAAGCGTTTAAGGAAACAATTGATGAAGAAATAAAATGAATAAGAGAAAACCACATAGGCACATAGGACACATTAGAAATTTAAAATCATCCTATGTGCTCTATTGTGCCTATGTGGTTAAAATATGATTGGCTTTTAAATGAATCATTGACATAAAAGTAAAAGTATGGAAAAAATATTCTGTTTGATTTTCGTAGTTTTTAGCTTGCAGTTAAATGCACAGAAGCTGACAAAATTTTCAGTTCATATTGATGAGGAGCGTATCGATGCACCGGTTTCGTTGTCGCTCGACGGACTGAACTACAATACCGATGAAGGCAAGTTAACGCTTTATGAAGTAACGCCCGGCGGAGAAAAACTGATCGCCAGTCAGCTTGAACCCGGCCATTCGGCAAAACTCTGGTTTTTTTTAAAAGGGGAATCAAAAAAAGGATCTTCCCGCGAATTTATATTGAAGCAGGAGGACAAAGCAATTAACGCAGAATCACAAGTTTTAGTAAAAAGAAATCAAAAAGATTTGAGTTTACTGCAAAACGATAAACCAATTTTAAATTACCGTTTTGAAACCACCTTCCCGCCCGAGGGAGTGAATCCGCTTTTCAAGCGTTCCGGTTTTATTCATCCGCTTTGGTCGCCCGGCGGCGAAGTGCTTTCGCGCATTCAACCACCCGACCACTACCACCATTACGGAATTTGGGGACCGTGGACAAAAACTCACATTGGCGATCGGGAAGTGGATTTCTGGAACCTGGCGAAAGGACAGGGCACGGTTAAGTTTGCCGGTTTTTTATCAGAATCGGAAGGTGAAATTTTCAGTGGATTTCAGGCGTTGCAGCAACACATCGATTTTGGCGGACACGGGCCTGACCAGGTGGCCATGAACGAAATCCTGGACGTGCGGGTGTGGAATATTTCAGACGATATTCGAGTAATCGACTACACCACCACCCTGAACAGTCCGCTCGAAAACGGAATTATGCTCGATGCTTACCGTTACGGCGGGGGCATTGGTTTCCGCGCCACCGAAAAATGGCACAAAGACAATTGTACTGTGCTGACTTCCGACGGAAAAACCAGGGCAGATGCCGATGGTTCGTACGCCCGCTGGTGTATTGTTGAGGGTGAATCGGAAACCGAAGAAGGCCGCTCGGGAATCCTGTTTCTGAGTCACCCGTCAAACCGGATGCACCCCGAACCCATGCGCGTTTGGCCGTTAGATGCCAACGGCGGACGTGGTGATATGTATTTCGAATTTGTACCCATCAGGCACGATGACTGGAAACTGAACTCAAATCAAAACTACACATTAAAATACCGGATGGTTGTTTTCGACGGTAAAATGGATTCCGAGACAGCCGAAATGTACTGGAACAGTTTTGCAACTGTGCCACAAGTTACAATTGATGAATAAAAAAAATCTGTGAATCTGTGGCGAAAGAAAAATCACAGCCACCGATTCACAGATTAATAACTAATTGCAATATCGTCTGATTGTTATTGAATTAAAAAAAAATGAGCCGAAACTACGATGATAAAAAATACCCGCTGCAAAAGGAGAGTTACGAAATAATCGGAATTTGCATGGAGGTACATCGGATTTTAGGAAAAGGATTTCTGGAAATTGTTTATAAAGATGCATTGGAATATGAATTCACAAAAAAAGGAATTCCTTACGAGCGTGAAAAGAAATATGAAATTGAGTACAAAGACATTATTCTGCCTCATCATTTTTATGCCGATTTTGTAGTTTATAACAAAATTATTCTTGAAGTAAAAGCGCAACAGGGAATTGTTGAAAATCATTACAAATGGGTTATTAATTATCTTGCAGCATCGAAATGTAAATTGGGTTTAATTGTAAATTTTGGAGAAGATTCATTAATAACAAAACGAGTTATCTTATAATCTGTGACATTGCATAAAAGAAATACAATCTGTGAATCTGTGGCAACATCTCCTGTTTTTGCCACAGATTCACAGATTAAAAACTTAAAACAAAAAATAAAATGAAAAAATTCATCTTACTCTGCCTGGTTCTTATTTCCACAATTTCTTTAGCATCAGCACAACCGAAGGTTACCGCCGAAAAAGTGGGCGATAAAATTGAGTTTAGGGCAAATGGCAATTTGATTACGAGTTATATTATTTCAGAATATGAAAAATATCCGTTTTTCTTTCCTGTCAATGGCCCTTCGAAAGCCAATGTTACTTCCATGCGAAATTCGCTATATCCGCATCACAGCTCGCTGTTTTTTGGGTGCGACAAGGTGAATGGCGGCAATTACTGGCAGGAAGGTTTGGAACGCGGACAGATTGTTTCGCTGCGGGCCGATATTCTCGAAACGGGCGGAGAAAAAGCCATAGTTGAAAATGAATGCATCTGGAAACGGCCCGGTGCCGATGCGCCCATCAAAGACAAACGCAAAATCAGTGTTTCAGTTCCATCATCCGAAAAATATCAAATCGATTTTGAAATTTCGATGGAGATGCTGATGGATGTGACGATCGAAAAAACCAACCACTCCCTTTTCAGCGGAAGAATGGATATGGATTTGGCTGTTGTAAACGGCGGAACGGTGATAAACGCCAGAGGTGAAATTAGCGAGGATGGAACATTTGGCAAACGTTCGCCCTGGATGGATTATCACGGAGAGCGAATGGGTAAAACCGAAGGAATGGCCATTTTGCAACATCCGTCGAACGATTGGTATCCGGCTCCCTGGTTTACCCGCGATTACGGATTTTTCTCGCCCACTCCCATGTACTGGCCGGAAAATGATAAAAACATTATACTGAAAAAAGGAGAACAAATTAACTTGCGGTACCGTGTAATAGTGCATACAGGAGATCACGAAGAAGCTAAAATTGCACAGGAATTTGTAAAATATTCAAATGAATGAAAAAAGTGGAGCGATATTTAATTAGTATTTTACGGGGAAATAAAACCCACACTTTGAACCTTGAACTTTAAACTTTAAACAATATTATCATGAAAAGAAGAAATTTTCTAAAAAACACTGCCGCAACAACTGCAGGCGCTATGGTAATTCCCACCATTGTACCATCCTCTGTTTTTGGCAAGAATGCGCCAAGCAACAAAATTAATATTGGACAAATTGGATGCGGACGAATTGCCCGCAGCCATGATATGCCGGGAGTGATGCAATACGATGTTGCCCGCATGGTAGCCGTTTCGGATGTGGACAGCAAACGCATGGCCGACGGTAAAAAGTTGGTGGAAGATTTTTACAACGAAAAAGGAAACAGTGTGGACGTAAAAATGTACGGTGATTACAAAGAGATGCTGTTGAATCAGGACATCGATGCAGTTGTAATCAGCACCCCCGACCACTGGCATTCGCAACCCGCGATTGAAGCTGCACTGGCCGGGAAAGACATCTACCTGCAAAAACCAACTTCTCTCACCGTTACCGAAGGCCGGTTGCTAAGCGACATCGTTCACCGGGAGGGCTCTATTCTGCAGGTGGGTACCCAGCAACGTTCGTCGCCACAATTCAGAAGAGCTGCAGAATTGGTAAGAAACGGGAGAATTGGTAAGGTTCACACTGTGAAAGTTGGTTTGCCGGGTGATCCTTCCGGCCCTGTCTTTGAAACCGGCCCGGTGCCTTCCAACCTGAATTTTGACATGTGGCTGGGTTCCACTCCCGAAATAGAATACAAAGAAAAACTGGTTCATCCGCAAAATGACTATAGTCGCCCGGGTTGGCTGCGCCATGAAAACTACGGCGCCGGAATGATTACAGGATGGGGGCAACATCATTACGACTCAGCTGCCTGGGGAATGGACACCGAGTACACAGGTCCTGTTTCAGTGGAGGCAGTGGCTCAGTTTCCCAAATTTGGCGACTGGAACGTACACGGCGATTTTATGGTAAAACAGGAATACGAAAACGGCATAACGGTTTATACCAGCGGCGGTTTCCCCAACGGGATCCGCTACGAAGGAACCGACGGTTGGATTTTTGTAACCCGCGGTGCATACCGGGCAACAGCCAGTGACCCGATTCCCGAAGGCAGTACAAAAGCACTCGATGCCAGTAGTGAAGATATATTGCGTTCAGAAATCGGTGAAAATGAAATCCATTTATATGTGAGTGAAGAGCAACACGGCAACTGGCTCGACTGTGTGCAGTCGCGCAAACAACCGATCTCACCGGTAGAAATTGGGCACCGTGCCTGCACCGTTTGTTTGATCAGCCACATTGCCATGAAAGCGCCCGGAATTTTGAAATGGGATCCTCAAAATGAAAGGTTTGTGAATAATGATCTGGCCAATTCCATGCTGAGTCGGCCGCAGCGGTATCCCTATGGTACTGATTACGTGAAACGGTAAACAACCAGCCATTACCAGATTAATATCTGGATGTTTAAAAGGGGAAATGCAGCCACATTCCCCCTTCATTAAAAATAAATTAACCACTTGTTAAATTATTAAACGCAAAACTATGAAAATATAATTCACTTCTATTTTTTATTACTGATTAGTAAAAATGATTTAAATAATTTAATAATCATTTTTTAAGTCAGGTATTTCTCAATTTATTCTTATTAACTAATAATTTTTAAATCTATGCGTAAACTATTGATTCTAATTGTATTGAACATTGTGTGCATAAATTATGCAATGAGTCAAAAAACAGTTACAGGTGTAGTTTCATCAGAGGATGGAATGGTTATGCCTGGTGTAACTGTTGTTGTAAAAGGGACAACAATTGGTACTATAACCAACGAAATGGGACAGTATTCTGTTGAAGTTCCGGAAGAAAACGATGTTCTTGTTTTTTCATTTATTGGAATGAAAACTCAAGAAATTTCTATTGGTAATCAGTCCGCAATTAATGTAACTATGCTTTCTGATGTTATTGGATTAGAGGAGGTTGTTGCTATTGGATACGGTACTGAACGAAGAGGCAATATCACAGGTGCCATTTCTTCAGTTACTACCCAGGACATCCAGGAAATGCCCATAATAGATGCAGGCTCTGCCTTGCAGGGAAGGGCTGCAGGGGTAATGGCACTCGCATCAGGCAATCGCCCAGGTGACGGAGTGACTATTCGTATTAGAGGAAGAAGATCGTTAACGGCCACAAATGATCCGCTTTATGTTATTGATGGTATTCCCTATGAAGGAAACATTAACGACATAAACCCAAGAGACATCAAGTCAATGGAAATTCTGAAAGACGCTTCTGCTACTGCTATTTATGGATCAAGAGGTGCAAACGGTGTAATTCTTGTTACTACTACCCGTGGAGGTAATTATCCGACTACTGTATCGTACAACGGATATTACGGTGTCACCTCACCTTTGGGAAAACCCGACCTAATGAATGGAGAACAATATACCCGATTAAAAGAGGTGGGAGGCAGGCCATTTACATCGGCCGAAGAAGATGCTATTGAAAGGGGCGTATCTACCGATTGGTTAGATTTGGTAGTTGGAAATGGGTATCAGCAAAGTCATCAACTGGGCGTTAGAGGAGGCAATGAGAAAACAGCATTTTCTATCGCCTCAAACCTGTTCGATGAACAGGCAGTAATTGAAACTCAAAAATTTACCCGGAAAACATTAAGGATAAACTTAGATCACAACATCTCGGACAGAATAAGAGTGGGCACTTCAACCCAACTTTCCGATCAGATTCAAAATTATGGATCTAATGTTTATGGCGGTGCAGTGAATATTTCTCCCTTAGCCGAACCGTATGAAGATGGGGAGATGGTTTATCAGCCAGGCGCTGATCCGTTATTGTGGAATCCTTTGGCTGATTTTGTTGAAGATGCTATTGCTGATGACCGAACAAGACTAAGAGTTTTCAGTAACCTATATGCAGAAATCGACATCACAAATAGCCTGAGTTATAGGATGAATTATGGTAATGATTATCAGAAATACACGAGAGGGCTGTTCCAGGGAAGTTTATCATCAGAAAGACAATTCAGTACACCAAGAGCGTTAAAAAATCATGAAGAAAATTTTACTTACACCTTTGAAAACATCCTGAATTATACAAAAGTAATAAATGAAAACAATACACTTAAGGCTACCGGCTTATTTAGTGTACAAGAATCGGATTATGAGATGACAATCATCGATGTGGAAGGACTTCCTTATGAACATCAGCTTTTCCACAACCTTGAGACTGCCGAAACTGTGCTCGATTATGATTCAGATCTGCAAGAATGGGGAATTATGTCATTCATGGGCCGCGTGAATTACGAACTTTTTGATAGGTATTTGTTCACAGTTACAGGGCGTTATGATGGCTCGTCAAGGCTGTCAGAAGGAAAAAAATGGGGATTTTTTCCATCAGCAGCCTTCCTCTGGAGAATAAGTAACGAAAATTTTATGTCCAGTCAAACGCTTTTTTCCGATCTTAGGTTCAGGGTGAGTTACGGTGTAACAGGAAATACGGGAATTACTCCATACCAAACCCGTGGTGGTCTTACCCGCACTATATATTCTTTTGGAGATGGTTCTGGATATGGTTATCGCCCGGGGACCATTGCCAATCCGGATTTAAAATGGGAGTCATCTGCAACCACCAATATTGGATTGGATTTTGGCATTGGAGATAATATTGCCGGAAGTTTTGAAGTTTATCAAACGAATACAACTGACTTATTGCTTGAACGAAAAATACCGATAACGTCAGGATTCGATAACGTAATGGAAAACATTGGAGAAACCCGAAACAGAGGTTGGGAACTTACCCTAAATGGAAGAATTATTTCCACACGGGATTTAACATGGTCTGCCAACCTGAATCTGTTTGGAAATAAAGAAGAAATAGTTGATTTGTATGGGAACAAAACAGATGATATTGGGAATGAGTGGTTTATCGGGGAACCCTTGACCGTTTGGTACGACTATGATAAGATTGGAATTTGGCAACTCGATGAGGCCTCACAAGCCGATGTTTATCAGGCAAATCCAGGTGAAATAAAAATTCGGGATGTAGTGCCCGACGATAAAATCAACGAAGAAGACCGTGTGATTCTTGGAACAAATATTCCTAAAGCAACTCTTGGTTTAGGGTCAAGACTGATGTACAAGGATTTTGAATTCAGTTTTTTGTTGCTGGGAATTTTCGGGCAAACCATTTATAACGAATTCGAGGTTAATCATGCCACTTTGCAAGGCAGATACAATAACCTGGATGTCGACTTCTGGACAGAGGACAATCCTACAAATGACCATCCAAAACCTGATGGGAGTAGGGAATATCCGCTTTACAGTGAATCCAGAGGATATAGTTCGGGGGATTTCCTAAAAATAAGAAATATGCAATTAGGTTACAATTTACCTAAACAGATTCTTTCAGACATTGGCATCAAATCGATGAAAATATACCTCAATGCTGAAACTCCATTTATTTTTTCCAGACTGTCAAGCAATCTTGATCCGGAATCATACGATGGTGTTATTAGCAGCGAAACTCCCAGTACCCGTATGTTTTCACTGGGTATAAATGTTGATTTTTAAACTTTAAATACTGTAACAATGAGAAAAATAAAATATTTCATAATCATTTTCATTTTTTCATCAATTGCCCTGGTATCATGTGATGTGTTAGATGAAGAAATTGTATCGGGTGTAACTAGTGAATATCTGAATACACCTGACGGGTTGCAGGCCGGAGTAAACGCTGCATACGAAAATCTGCGCAACTTTTACGGACAGGAAGAAGGCTGCAATATGACAGTTTTTGGTACGGATGAATATACTAATGGCGGACATGGTGGTTACCACTATATGAACAAATATGAATCGGGATTGAACTCTGAAGCAAGCCCGTTCTGGACTTTATGGTCCAATTTTTACACCGCCATTAATACTTGCAATGCAGTTATTAACCGTGCCGACGATGTTGATATATCTGCCGAAGAAAAAAATTCAAAAGTAGCCGAGGTTCGTTTTTTAAGAGCCCATTATTATTTTATTCTGGTAGAGTCATTTGGCCCTATCCATCTCACTTTGGAAGAAACCGTTGGGGTTGAAACCGAAGCCGACAGGGTGCCTGAGGAAACCGTATATCAAGCTATTATTGAAGATTTGGATTTTGCAGTAAATAATCTGCCGGTTACTCAGGACGAATTTGGCAGACCAACAAAGCCTGCGGCACAACATATGCTAGCACTTGTTTATCTTACCAAAGGATACAAAAGTTTCGGAAGTGCAAACGATTTTACAACTGCCGCCAACCTGGCAAAATCGGTTATTGATGACTACGGACTTTCGCTTGACACTGACCCGGTTGCTCGTTATAACCACGACAATGAACAACATCCCGAGATTTTATGGTCGGTTCAGTTTCATGAAGACCCATTGCTTACACCAGAGGGAAATGAAACACACCTGTATTTCCGACCTTGGTACGAGGTATATAATGATGGGTTAAACCGGGCTTTAGGACATGGTTTTGGACGTCCATGGATTCGTTTTCGACCCACCAGTTGGTTGCTTCAAAATTTCCGACCTTACGATATTGACTCGCGCTTTGTTAAATCATTTCAAACCGTTTGGTATTACAATACAGCTTCTGGAATTCCTGCTGGTGCAAGCGTTGGTGATACCGCAATATTCCTCACAGGAAATGATCTTACACAATCCGATGTGGATGCTATTGAAGCCAGGCTTCCCGGCGTTATTGCAGGGAAAAACCTCTATAGCTGGCACGAAAATGCCAAAGGGAAACTGTGGAGTTGGTTCACTGAAGACGGAACGGATAACAACAGCATCAACATTTTTCCTTGCCCATGGAAAGTAGAAGACAACAAACGTCCGTCAGTCAATTATCAGGAAGGATCGCGAGATCAAATCATCTATTCATTGCCTGAAACATATTTACTGGCAGCTGAGGCTTTACACAAGTCCAACAATAACAATGAAGCTGTACAATATATAAATGCCATAAGATCCAGAGCTGCATTTCCTGGTTTGGAAAGCCAGATGGAAATCTCAGCTACCGATGTTGATATCGACTTCATTCTCGATGAACGTTCCCGGGAATTATTCGGGGAAATGAAAAGATGGTTCGATCTCAAAAGAACTGGTAAATTGATTGAAAGAGTAAAAAAGTATAATCTTGATGGCGCTCCCAATATTCAGGATTATCACTTGCTACGTCCTATACCAGCGAACCAGCGAACCAGAACAACAAATGAATATCCGCAAAACAATGGATATTAATCCAGCTTATAGTTAATGTTTAGTTAGCTTATTTAGTATGCGTTACCCTGCTTTATTCAGGGTAACGCATTAAAAAATTTGATTTGAGGAATTCAAAATTATTAGATATTATATTAACAATAATCAAAAATTCGAAGTTATCAAACTAATAGTATTGCTATTTTTTGTGAAATACTAAATTTGATTATCAGTTTTGAAGCATTAGAAAAAATAAAAATTAGGTAATTATTAATGAAAAACGCATTTGAAATAACAAATCCCGACTGGAAGTTAAGCCCTCATACAGGAATGGGCAAAAAACATTACATTGATTTGGCAAAGTACCTTCTGGAACGTGCATTTAAAAATATTCACTCCATTGACACCCCGCTGACTTTCCCAAAGGTTCCGGGAAAAACTTATCCCCAGCCCAACGCGCCCGATTGGAGATACCGATCTGCCGAATTTGAAGCGTTGGAACGAACATTTACCCTGGCTGGTCCCCTTATTCATGTGGACCCGGAGGTGGAAATCAACAACATCAAACTCAGGGATTATTACAAACTGCAAATCTACAATGCTTTTACTCCGGGGCATCCCAATTCCATTCCTTTGCCTGAAGATTTACCCGACTCAAATTATCAGTTTACCTGCGAATTCGGCGGGTTGTTCAAAACATTGCTTCTCATGCCTGAAACTATTTGGGAGCTTTATTCTGAACAGGAAAAAGACGACATGATGGAATGTATATCTAAATGGGGGCATCACCGGACAACTCAAAACAACTGGCGGATTTTCAATATTGTTACGCTTTCATTTCTGAAAAAACAGGGTTACGAAATTGACGATGATTTGCTGAAAAGCCACTTGTTATGGGTTGCTTCATATCATTCGGGCGACGGCTGGTACCTCGAGCAAACTTACAACTACTATTCAATCAGCCTGTTTATTGTTTACACTACCATCTGGAACAGGACTTTCGGTGACGAGCATTATCCCGAAATCGCAGAAATAATTGAAAAATCGGCCCAGAAACTGATGGAGTCGCTCACCAGCTTTTTCGGACGCGACGGATACATTAACATGTGGGCGAGAAGTATAACCTACCGGACGTGGGTTTCAGGTGCTTTCCCCATTGCTTTTATGCTGAAAGACAAATCACTTCTTGATCCGGGATGGGCCCGCAGGCTTTGTTCGGGGTCACTGCTTCAGTTTGTAACAAAAGAAGGATTTTACCACAACGATATTCCCAGCCTTGGTTTTTATGTTCAAAAGGAATATATGCTTCAAAACTACAGCTGCGCCGGCAGTCCGTTTATCATGTTTCTGCCGTTTATTTGCCTTGCACTTCCCGACGACTCCCCGTTCTGGACTGCTAAAGAAAACGATGGGATGTGGGAAGAACTGGGAAACAAATCAAAAAGGACAGTCTTGGAAAGCCCGGGATTAGTACTTGTTAACCATGGTAAAACGGGCACCTCTGAAATCGTTCCCGGAAAAGTATATTACGATGACCCGAACTATTCAAAGCTGACGTATAATACTCATTTCCCATGGGAAGATCATAATCCGGACGGCGGAACAGCAATGGAATATAGTTTCAGGAGCCAGGATCCCAGGGATGTCAGGGGCGATGACATTAACTTCTACCTCACTGGTAAAACTGTGGATAACGATGCGTTCAGAAACCGAAAATTCACTATTTCGCAAAGCATGCTTTTTAACGGTGTGAGAGACGGCGTTTTATATCGTCAGGCCATCATGCGTAAACCGCCAAACAACGGTGTTGGATACATTATTGATCTGGCCGAAATTACCATCCCCGGCGGAGTAATCCGAATTGACCGTACACGTCTTGCATTTGAACATGAATTGACACTTGGCAACTTCGGATTGCCTCATTTAAACGGAGTTGAGGCACAGGTAAATCAGTTTGATGATAAAACGAAAAAAACAATAACTGCATCGGTTCCTGGGCGGCAAGTGGCATTGATTGCGTATCATGGCTGGGACAAACTTGACAGTTTAGTCCATAATAACCGGAATGCCGAAGCCGATGACAGCACTGTGGTTTATGCGTATAAAAAGCGAATGGCACAAAATCCGCCAATGGAGCTGATGATTACTGCCCTGCTACACAAAACAGACAACAGTGAATGGACAAAAGAAGAATTGTCACCGGTAAAAAATATTGAAATCCTGGATATAATGCCGGGCCTTTCGCCACTGGGAGCAATTATCACACTTAATAACGGTGAAAAATATACAGTTGATTTTAAAGATATTGACGGGCACAGAACATGTTGATGCCTGCCTCAAAATCAAGCGGAATAAAGCTACATTTTGAATAGGAGGCAATAAATGTTTAGATTTTAGATTTCAGGTTATTAGCTGATCATTACTGTTATTAAATTTAAAATTATATTTTTGTGTGTACGTACACGGAAAATTAAAAAATCAATAAATAATGAACAAAATTTCAATAGTCGTTCTTGTTGCCGTTGTTTTGGCAGCTTGTTCAGGAGGCACTAATTCATCACAAACAGAAAAAACAGAACCCATGTTTACAGGTGCAAAAAATGAAGTAAAAATCATGACGCTCGACCCCGGTCATTTTCATGCGGCACTGGTTCAAAAAAATATGTACGAACAGGTTGCCCCCACTGTTCATGTGTATGCGCCCGAGGGACCTGACGTGCAGGGGCACCTCAATTTAATTAACAGCTACAATACACGTGCTGAAAATCCGACGTCGTGGGAAGAAAAAGTATATACCGGTCCAGACTTTCTGGAAAAAATGCTGGAGGAAAAACCCGGCAACGTGATGGTTACTGCCGGTAACAATGCGAAAAAAACGGATTACATTTTCAAAACAGTTGAAGCAGGGATAAATGTGCTGGCCGATAAACCAATGGTTATTACGCCTGAAAAATTCCCTTTGCTCGAAGATGCGTTTGAAACAGCAGCGGAAAATAATGTACTGCTTTACGACATCATGACTGAACGCTACGAAATCACAACTATTCTTCAGCGGGAGCTTTCGCAACTTCCCGAAGTTTTTGGAGAACTTGTAAATGGAACCCTCGAAGAACCGGCCATTACCAAAGAAAGCGTGCACCACTTTTTTAAATATGTCTCCGGAAGCGCCCTGAAACGCCCGGCATGGTTTTTCGATACAGAACAGCAGGGCGAGGGAGTAGTTGACGTAGGTACACACCTGGTTGATTTAATTCAATGGGAAGTTTTCCCGGAAGAAATTCTGAGCAAATCAGACGTAAACATGCTGTCGGCAAAACGGTGGGCTACCAATCTCACACCCGAAATGTTCGAAAAAGTGACCAAGCTTGATGAGTTCCCCGACTATCTGCAGAAAGATGTGGAAGACGGTGTTTTAAAAGTGTTCAGCAACGGGGAAATCAATTACACACTGAAAGGTGTGCACGCCAAAGTTTCTGTTATCTGGAATTTTCAGGCACCCGAAGGCGCCGGCGACACACACTACTCAATTATGCGCGGCTCCAAATGCAACCTCATCATCAGGCAGGGCGAAGAGGAAGGATACAAACCACAACTGTATATTGAAGCAAATACCGGTATCGATATTAAAGAATTTGCCGGAAGCCTTTATAATGGCGTTCAGGGATTAACTTCAAAATACCCGGAAATTGAACTGGAAAAACTGAACGAAACAACATGGAAACTGAATATTCCCGACGTATTAAAAGTTGGCCACGAAGCCCATTTCGGTCAGGTAACCGAAAAATTTCTGCAGTATCTGGTTGACGGGGAATTACCCGAATGGGAGGTTCCGAACATGATTGTAAAATACTATACTACAACCGAAGGACTGAAGGCTGCAATGAAATAAAGTATATAAAATTCCAAATATCAAGAATCAAAAATCAAACAAAACCAAATTCAAAGTTCCAGACAATGCATGGATGAGTTTTTTGAATTTTGGAGAATTGAATAATTGAAATTTATTTGAGTTTTGGTTTTTGAAAAATTTACTCTCCGAAGAAGGACAATTTTACTTCTTCCGTATGATAGTCATCCCATCGCGCAGCGGCAGAATGACTTTTTCCACCCGCGAATCCGTTTTAACCGTATTGTTGAAGGCGATGATTCCTTTGGTTTGCGTATCGTCCGGCGAAGGTTTTTGCAGCACTTTATTGCTCCACAAAGTGTTGTCGGCTATGATGTAACCGCCGGAGCGTACTTTCTCAAAAATCAGGTTGTAATAATCAATATATTCACGCTTGTTGGCATCGAGGAAAACGAGGTCGAATGTCTCATCGATTTCGGGAATAATTTGCAGCGCGGGGCCAATCCGCTGCTCTATTTTACCGGCCAGCCCGGCTTTTTCAAAATATCTTGCTGAAAGATATTCCAGTTCATCGTCCACTTCAATGGTAATCAGTTTACCGGTTTCCGTTAATCCTTTGGCCAGACAAATTGCGGAGTATCCCGTAAAAGTCCCCACCTCCAGAATTTTTTCAGGTTGAATCATTTTCGACAGCATGGTGAGCACCTGCCCTTGCAAATTCCCGGAGAGCATTCGGGCTCCCAGTACTTTCAGGTGGGTTTCACGGTCGAGCTCCTGCAAAACCGGATCTTCTTCATCAATGTGCTCTAAAATATAGTTATCTAAATCTTTCATTTTCGAAATGGTATAAAACCAGATTTCTAATATTGAGTAATTTGTTTTATCATTTTCAGTGCAAATCCAATATCTTTTCTCCCCTCCGGGGAGATAAAGAGGGGCTTTACCTGTAAACCAGCCGGCTCATCTGATCGGGTTGCAGGACTTCATTGGCGGCCTCCATCAAATCAGCAGGAGTAATTGCTTCAATTTTTTTGAAAATGGTTCGCATCGGTTCCACCTTGTTAAAAAGCAGGTAGCTTTTACCAATAGTCAGCATCAAATCCTCGCGGTTTTCGGTTGAAATGGCAATTTGCCCGATTATCTGCTTTTGGGCTTTTCGCAGCTGAACGGTACCAAGTTTTTTCTCGCGCAACAGTTTAAATTCTTTCAGTACCAGGTCGGTGGCTTTTCCCAGGTTTTCGCGGTCGGTGCCAAAATACACATTAAACAGGCCGGTGTCAGAATAGGCGGTGTAGCCCGATTCGATGTTGTAAGCCATTCCCTTTCGCTCGCGCAGTGCCATGTTCAGCCGCGAATTCATTGCTTGCCCGCCAATAATATTATTCAGCAAAACCATGGTGATCCGTTTGGGATGCAAAATATCGTAAGCTACATTTCCTATAACACAATGCGACTGAAAAGTGTCTTTTTCCATAATCCGGATTCCGGGAATGTAATTTTGAAAGCGTTCCCTCCCGTTTTGGCGGGTGTTTGCCGGAGCAACTCCAAAATACTTTTCAATCAGTTTTACCAGTTTGCCAAAATCAATTTTCCCCACCGAACTGATAACCATTTGGTCGGTGTGGTAATTATTCTGAATAAAACGAAGAATGGACCGACGGTTCAGTCGATTTAAGTTTTCGGGGGTTCCCAGAATATTTCGCGCAATGGGATGGCCGTTGTAAACCAGCTCTTCAAATTCATCAAAAATTAATTCCGATGGCGAATCTTTATACGAATTGATTTCCTCAAAAATTACTTCCTTTTCACGGTTCAGCTCCTTTTCTGGATACGTACTGTTAAAAAGAATGTCGCTCAGCAATTCGGCAGTGCGATCGTAAAATTCAGCCAAAAATGTGGAAAACAACGTTGTTTCTTCTTTGGTGGTGTAGGCGTTCAGCTCGCCGCCAACATCCTCAATGCGGCTTAAAATATGAAATGCCCTGCGTTTTTGAGTGCCCTTAAAAACAGAGTGCTCTATAAAATGAGCCAGGCCATGCTCTTCCGGCTCCTCATCACGTGAGCCGGTATTTATGAGAATGCCCAGATGGCCAACCGGCGAATCGGTGGGCTTGTGAATAAGCCGGATACCATTCTGAAGTGTATGTGTCAGAAATTCAGTTTCTACCATTGAATTTTATTAATCAGCCTGCAAAAGTACGAAAAGTAATGTGCAACACAAATACCGGAAAATCGGGCTGCATGGTAAACAAAATTGTGACTTTTTTCCTTAATAGATTGAGCGCACAATTTTTATGTGTTTCATATAATGTTATTTTTGCACCTGATGAAATTAAAAAATATCATATCCCTGTTGTTGCTAACGGTTTATTCAATCGTTCTGGCACATAATTTCATCCCGCACCATCATCATTATGAACTGGCTTCCAATTCGGAAACAACTTGCCAGATAGAAAAGGAACAAAATCAGTGTTGTAACGATTTCTCGGTTCAGGATAACGAGCATGACAGTCATTCGCATAACTCGTGCAATTTCAACGAAAAAATAATTTTAACAAAGTCGGATAATCTTTCACCGTTATATTTTCCGGCGAAGATTATTGGTATTGTTTTTTCTAAACCGGTAAAAATATCGTTTGCCGACCTGTATATTCCCATTCAATTGTCCGATCGGCACCCGCACCACATTCAACTCAGAGGACCTCCCGTAATTGCATAATTTTTTGCCTTCCTGAAATTGAATTCCCAACTTTTTAAAAAAAGCTGAAATCACATAGTTTTTTCAGTTTTAAGAAAGTGACGGGCTATCTGTAATATTTCGGAGACAAAATTCCAAACCTGTTAATTCCCATTACAATATTTGCAGAGAGAATACTTTTCAAGATGATGTAACTTATTAATTATGAAAGCAATAAATTATTTTTTTGTTTTGTTTGTGCTTGTTTTTGGAGCCTGTCAAAATCATGAAAACGAAGCGCATGATCACGAGAATGAGCATAATGAAGAAAACGAAGGACATGAAAATGAGGATGCGCATGACCATAGTGGTGAGACTGTGAGTTTTCAGTACACCTCGTACCAGTCGGGGCTGGAACTTTTTATTGAAACCGAACCTCTTGTAACCGGGGAATCCGCTGGCATTCTTACCCATGTTTCAAAACTTGACAATTTCAAACCACTTGCCGAAGGAAAAATAACCGCCAGCCTGATGGTTGGTTCGGAATCCATTCGGCAAACACTGGAAACGCCTACCCGCGAGGGCATTTACCTGTTCAGTCTGAAACCAAAGACTTCCGGAAAAGGAATGCTCCACTTCGAAATTGAAACGGCAGATTCCACCTTCTCTGTTACTATTGAGGATGTGGAAGTTTTTGCCGATGAACACGATGCCATTCACGAAGCGGAAGAGGCGGCCACCGGCCATCCCAATGCCATCATTTTTACCAAAGAGCAATCGTGGAAAATTGATTTTGCCACCGGACTGCCGGATGTCGGGGCTTTTGGCAAGGTGATAAAAACCACTGCACACATTCAGCCAGCTCAGGGCGATGAGGTAATTCTGACGGCTCAAACGAATGGCGTGGTAAGCTTCAGCAACAACTCGCTCACCGAAGGTACAGAAGTTATTGCCGGAAATTCACTGTTAAATTTATCGGGCGCCCGGCTGGCAGATAACAACATGCAGGTTCGGTTCAACGAGGCGAAAATTAATTTTGAAACCGCCCGGGCCAATTATAATCGAATGGCCAAACTGGCAGAAGACGACATAGTTTCGCAGAAAGAACTGCTGAATGCGAAAAATACATTTGACAATGCCCGGCTGGTTTATGAAAACTTTCAGCAAAATTTTAGCGAAACCGGCGAAGTAATCAGAAGTCCGGAAACCGGTTTTGTAAAACAGCTCTACGTTTCAAACGGACAGTATGTGGAAGCAGGCAGTCCGCTTGTGAGCATTTCCCAAAATAAAACCCTTTTTCTGAAAGCCGAAATTCAGCAGCAACATGCCAGTGAATTGCCATTCATCAAAACGGCAACTGTCCGTTCACTGAACAATTCTGTTTATTCTCTTGAACAGCTGAACGGCAAAGTTGTTTCGTTCGGGAAAAGTGTGGCCGATGAAAATTACCTGGTTCCTTTTACCCTTCAGATTGAAAACAGGCAGGGTTTTGTACCCGGCAGTTTTGTGGATGTTTTTCTGAAAGCTCAATCCAATTCCGAAGCTTTAACAGTGCCCAATTCAGCATTAATAGAAGAACAGGAGAATTTCTCTGTTTTGGTACAGATTACGCCCGAAGAATTTGAAAAGCGGGAAGTGAAAACCGGGAAAACAGATGGAATCAGAACCGAAATTTTAAGCGGACTGGCACCTCATGAGCGAATTGTTACCCGCGGCAGTGTGCTGGTAAAACTGGCTGGCGATTCCAATACGCTCGATCCTCACGCCGGACATGTTCACTAAAAAGAAACCAACTATGTTAGATAAGTTTATAAAGTTTTCACTAAAAAATAAACTGCTGGTTATTGTAATGGCAGTGGTTATTATGCTCGGGGGGATTTACAGTGCATCCGACATGGATATCGATGTATTCCCCGACCTGACGGCACCAACAGTTGTGGTAATGACCGATGCACACGGGATGGCAGCGGAAGAGGTAGAACGTTTGGTTACTTTTCCCATTGAAACTGCGGTTAATGGCGCCACCGACGTACGGCGGGTCCGCTCCAATTCATCGCTGGGCTTTTCTTTTGTTTGGGTTGAATTCGACTGGGGGACCGATATTTACCAGGCGCGCCAGATTGTGAGTGAAAAACTGGTAACCGTGTCAAACGAAATGCCCATTGGTGTTAATCCGCCAGAACTGGCCCCGCAATCATCGGTAATGGGCGAGGTGCTGTTCATTGGAATGCAGGCCGATTCTACTAGCATGATGGAACTCCGGACCATTGCCGACTGGAACGTGAAACCGGTGTTGCTTGCTACGGGCGGTGTCTCGCAGGTTACAATTATTGGCGGCGATTACAAACAGTACAAAGTACTGGCTGAGCCGCAGAAAATGAAATATTATGATGTTTCGCTCGATGAACTGGCCGAAACCTGCCGGGGGATTTCACAAAACTCGGCCGGAGGGGTGGTGCGACAATATGGAAATGAATATACTATCCGCGGCGTAGCCCGTACTTCGAACCTGGAGGAACTCGGAAATTCGTATATCAAACAAATAAACGGGCACCCGGTGCGGGTAAACGATGTGGCTGAGGTGGTAATCGGTGCGGCAGTAAAACAAGGCCACGCCTCGCAAAATGCCACCCCCGCTGTTATCGTCTCCGTGTCGAAACAGCCAAACGTTAACACGCTTAAACTCACGGAAAACATTGAAGCCAATCTGGCAGATCTGCAAAAAACACTGCCTTCGGATGTCCGGCTCGACACCAAAATTTTCCGTCAGGCCGATTTTATCGAAGAATCGGTAGGGAATGTTCAGCGTGCACTTATTGAAGGGGCCGTTTTTGTAATTATTATTTTGTTCCTCTTTTTGGGTAGCTTCCGTACCACTATTATTTCTGTCATCTCCATTCCGCTGTCGCTGCTGGTGGCCGTGCTGGTTTTTAAAGTTATGGGAATTACCATCAACACCATGAGCCTGGGGGGAATGACAATCGCCATTGGTTCGCTGGTTGACGATGCCATTATCGATGTGGAGAATGTCTATAAGCGGCTGCGGCAAAATCATAAAAAACCAAAAGAAAAGCGGCGTTCGGCATTCAAAGTTGTTTTTGAAGCTTCAAAAGAAATCCGGGCTTCCATTCTGAATGCCACCCTGATTATTATCGTTGCTTTTATGCCGCTGTTTTTCCTCTCCGGAATGGAAGGCCGGATGCTGAAACCGCTTGGAATTGCGTACATCGTTTCGCTATTTGCCTCCCTGATTGTGGCTTTGACCGTTACTCCGCAATTGTGTAAAATGCTGCTCTCGAAAGAAAGGTACCTCGAACGGAAGCAAAAAGACGGATGGTTTACCCGAAACCTTTTTGCAGGTTACAGTAAATCGCTTACCTGGACGATGCGCCACAAGACAATAGTTTTGGGAACCACAGTTGTTTTCTTTATTGCTGCACTGCTCACCATGACATCAATGGGCCGCAGCTTTTTGCCCGAGTTTAACGAAGGAGCTTTAACCATTTCGGCAGTAAGCAAACCCGGCATTTCGCTGGAAGAATCCAATGAACTTGGCAACCTGATTGAGGAAGAACTGCTGAAACTCCCTGAAGTTACCAGTACCGCGCGGCGCACAGGGCGCGGCGAACTGGATGAACATTCGCAAACCACCAACAGTGCCGAGGTGGATGTAAACTACGAACTTGACGAGCGGGACAATGAAGAATTTCTGGCCGATGTGCGGCAAACGCTGGCTGGCATTCCCGGAATTGCTTCCACAGTGGGGCAGCCGCTGGGCCACCGCATCGACCACATGCTTTCCGGAACCCGCGCAAATATTGCCATCAAATTGTTTGGCACCGATCTTAACCGAATGTTTCAACTCGGGAATCAAATTCAAAATTCGTTAACCGGAATTGAAGGGCTGGTAGATGTGAACGTGGAGCAACAAATTGAAATCCCACAAATTCAGATTCGTGCAAAACGCGATATGCTGGCCAGTTACGGAATTTCGCTGAACCGCTTTAATCATTTTGTGGATGCCGCTTTTGCCGGCGAAAAAGTAGGCGATATTTATGAGGGACAAAAAAGTTTCGACCTCATTGTCAGGTTGAACGAAGATTACACCGAAAGCAGGGAAGGAATTGAAAATGCGCTGATTGAAACAGGCGACGGGAAAAAAGTACCGCTGAATCAGGTGGCCAATATCGTTTCAGCATCCGGGCCCAGTTCCATCAGCCGCGAAAACGTACAGCGCAAAATTGTGGTTTCGGCCAATGTTGCCGGCCGCGATTTGTTAAGCGTGGTGAACGAGATAAAAGAGCAGATAAACACCAACATTGTTTTGCCCGAAGGCTATCGCATTGAATACGGAGGCCAGTTTGAAAGCGAGGCCCGTGCATCGCGGACGTTGCTGTTTGCTTCGCTGGTGTCAATTTTGTTGATTTTTCTTATTCTTTTTCAGGAATTTCGAAATGCAAAACTCTCCGGGATTATTCTGCTGAACCTGCCGCTGGCACTTATTGGCGGAGTTTTCACCATCTATTTTACCACGGGAAT
Organism: Tangfeifania diversioriginum; assembly: GCF_900141875.1. Classification (GTDB taxonomy): domain Bacteria; phylum Bacteroidota; class Bacteroidia; order Bacteroidales; family Prolixibacteraceae; genus Tangfeifania; species Tangfeifania diversioriginum. The sequence goes on from NZ_FQZE01000005.1 coordinate 188,785, forward strand.
TATCAGCATTCCGGTAATTATAGGGTTTATCACATTATTTGGCATCGCCACCCGCAACGGAATTCTGCTGGTTTCCAATTACAAGCACCTGCAATCGAAAGGAACCTCGCTTCATGAAACCATCATCAAAGGGTCAGTTGACAGGTTAAATCCTATATTAATGACCGCTTTAACAGCAGCGCTGGCACTCATTCCGCTGGCTATGAACGGCAATGCTACCGGCAACGAAATTCAAAGTCCCATGGCAAAGGTGATTCTTGGCGGTCTGCTGACCTCCACGCTGCTTAATATTTACGTTGTTCCAATTGTGTACAGTTTAATTCAAAAAAATAAAAAAAATGAACCGGATACTCATAAATAGCTTACTGCTGCTGTTGCCGTTTGGAATTATGGCACAGCCAGATATCAAACAGGTCCTTTCTGAAATTGAGCAAAACAACACCACGCTGAATGCATTCCGCAATTTGAATGAGGCACAGAAGGTGGAAAACAAAACCGGCATTTACCTGGAAAATCCGGAAGTGGAGTTTCACTATTTGTGGGGCGACCCGGCAGCAATGGGAACCCGACAGGATTTTGTGGTGTCGCAGTCGTTCGATTTTCCAACTTCTTACGGCTTTAGAAAGCAAATTGCCAACGTGCAAAACAAGCAGGCTGATTTGGATTTTCAGATGAAACGAAAAAACATTCTGTTTCAGGCAAAAACTATTTGCACCGAATTGATTTATCTGAACGCAATGAACAGCGAACTGGAAAAACGGGTGCAACACGCCCGGCAAATTTCGGAGGCGTACAATGCAAAATTCGAGAACGGCGAAACCAATATAATAGAAAAAAACAAGGCGCAGCTGAACTTACTGAATGCCCGAAAAGCTTTGCAGGAAAATGAAACCGAACGGGAAACTTTACTTGCAGAACTGAAACGTTTGAACGGAGGGACTTCCGTTAATTTTAATGTAAGCGAATTTTCTGAAGTTCAGCTACCGCTTGATTTTGATAACTGGTTTGCCGAAAACGAAAAGCAAAATACGCTGCTGCAACAAGTTTCGCAGAAAGTGGAGATGCGTGAAAAACAGATCAAGTTGACCAAAGCGCTGAACCTGCCGAAATTCTCGACCGGCTACATGTCGGAATCGGTTGAAGGGGAAGCGTTTAAAGGAATTGCACTGGGAGTCAGCATTCCGCTGTGGGAAAATAAAAACACGTTAAAACTGGCCCGGTTGCAGCAAAAAGTTGCCCAAGAAGTGGCTGCCGATGCGCGGGTGCAAAGTTACAACCGGCTGAAAACCCATTACGAAAAGGCCAAACGGCTGCAGGAAACGCTGGCTGATTACACGGAAGTGCTGGAATCGGTCAATTCAACCCTTTTGCTGAAAAAAGCGCTCGATGCCGGCGAAATATCGTTGATTGAATACATGATGGAACTATCGCTATATTACGATACCATCGACAATATTCTTTCCACCAATAACGAGTTGCACCAGGCACTTGCAGGATTGTATTATTACGAATTGTAAATATAGTCATCCGATGAATAAGTAGTTGGCAGGTGTGCAGGGTAAAATCTTGCAGGATTTGGTAAAATGATTCATCGGATGACTTTTTTGAATTTTGAATTGTTTATTTGTCGCTTTCCTGCAAGATCTGATTAAAATTTTTTCCAAACTGCCAGGAACAAAAGTATCCAGCCGGCAATAAAACTCAGACCGCCAATGGGAGTAATTGCCCCCAGCCATTTTATGCCCGACACGGCAAGAACATACAAACTTCCGGAAAATAAAATGATCCCGGCCGTTAGCAGAATGGCCGACCATTTCAGTAATTCAGAAGGAAATGAGACAGCAAGAATTCCGATTAACAGCAAACCCAGCGCATGATAAAAATGGTATTCAACCCCGGTTTTAAATGTTTGCATCATGTCCGACGATAGTTGAGATTTTAATCCGTGTGCACCAAATGCTCCCAGCGCAACTGCCAATGCCAGTAGCACCGAGGCAGTCATCAAAATTGTTTTACTCATTTTTCTGAAATTTTAATTTCCGAACTATTCTAACAAACAGGTCCATCTGAAGTTCTTGTGATTTCAGAAAACCGGGAAAAACAAAAACAGGACACCAAAGGACAGGCTTTTTGAGCAGCTTTTATTAATTTGCAGGATAAATAAATCCGTTTAAATATGGAACAAAAAGAGAGTATTTTTACATCACTTCCAAATGAAAAGGAATTGTTGAGTTGGTACCGAAACCAGCCGGAAGAATCCAAAATTGTTCCCGACATCAACGGGCATATCCACACACCTCACTCCTTCAGTGCTTTTTCCGATATAGAGCTGGCTTTTCAGATGGCCAAAACCGAGGGGATCAGCGTGCTGGGAGTCAACGATTTTTTCACTACCGCCGGGTATGAAGAGTTTGCCCAACTGGCTGAAAAATTTAAAGTTTTCCCACTGTTTAATATTGAGTTTATTGCGTTGCAGCAGGATTTGCAGCAGGCCGGAATCCGCGTGAACGACCCGAACAATCCCGGTCGTACTTACTTCAGCGGAAAAGGGCTGCGCTATCCGGTACAAATGAGCAGCGAATCAGAAGCAGCAATCAAAAAACTTCAGCAAAACAGCAACCAACAGGCTTATCAAATGGTTGAGAAACTGAATGCCTTTTTTGTTGAAAATCAAATCGAGCTGCATTTTGATGCGGCCGAACTGCACAAGAAGCTGGCAAAGGAACTGTTCCGCGAGCGGCATATTGCCCAGGCTATTCGCACAACCATTTTTGAAAAAAAGAATACCCAGGATGGCAGAAAGCGATTGTTCGAGAAAATATTTTCAGGAAAAGAACTGAAAGTACCAATCGGGAAAATGGCTATGGTAGAAAATGAAATCCGTAGCAACCTGCTCAAAGCCGGCGGCCCCGCTTTTGTGAAGGAAAATCCGGATGAATTCCTGTCGCTTGAACAAGTAATGGATATTATTACCGATGCCGGCGGAATTCCCTGCTATCCTGTTCTGCTCGACGATGCAAAAGGAAACTTTACCGATTTTGAAGCCGACAAGGAAAAGCTGCTGCAAACCTTCAGGGAAAAAGATATCTGGGCCATTGAATTAATTCCGGGCCGCAACAACTTTGAAATTCTGAAAGACTTTGTGAGTTTCTTCCATAAAAACGACTTCATCGTTACGTTTGGCACCGAACACAACACCCCGCAGCTCGATCCGTTGAAAGTGACCTGCCGCGGTGGTGTGGATCTGGATGATGAATTAAAACAAATAAACTACGAAGGTGCTGCCATTATCGCCGCCCACCAGTACTACATCGCTCGCGGTATGATGGGGTGGTTAAATGGGGAAAAAGCCAGGGTGACTGAAAAAGAAAGATTTATTGAATTGGGCAAAGCGGTGATAAATCGATTTTTGAAAAACTAACACCGTCCTTCAGGGCGGTGCCAAAAACCAACAGGATATTACACCGGATTTGATGAATATTTTGTTTTTTTTATTGATACAAAATATTCATCAATACTTCGTTAAATAATTAAGCGGCAATAGTGCCATAATATATAAGTTCATTGACATGGTTTCGATTTTTAGCAGAGTATGCATTCACACC